>NZ_CP014334.2:312500-2237453 GCF_000767275.3 Fervidobacterium islandicum
ACCACATCCTCAACATCGCGTGGAGTTGGATGGTCACCAGCATAAAGCTGAAGTTTTTCTAGTTCGTTTAGTATAGCGTATTCATCCGGCCCTGTGAATTTAAATACGGCTTTTGCCGTTTCTTCTGAACATACTATACCGATTTTGCTTGCGACATCGCTTATAAACTTGAGCCATTTGTCTTCTTCCCATTCTTTTGGTTTTTCAAACGTTAAGACCTCTACCTTTCCCGGTAGCTTAGTGACTTCTTTGCTCACCTTCTCTGTACGTACAAAGACAGTGACCCAACTTGCGGATAAGTCAGTAGAGTAAAACTGTGTCTTTTCGTCTTTAGACCACTCATCGAAATCAACCAAATCGTAAACCTTAGCATTTGCAAACAAACCTAAGCTCACACCTGCGTTCTTTAGTTCTTCGATTTTGTTATCATCGTCGGCATATATTTTGTGATACTCCACATCTTTTCCTTTTAAGTATTCTCTTATATAAAGTTCCTTACCGAGCTGGGAATCACCTGTGAGGTAAACAACCATATTCTGCCACTTTCTCCCCTTCAAATGCCTTTTGTGGTATTCTCTATGACCTCTACAATCCTACCGTTTTCCATTCTCATTATCCTGTTTGCTATCTGAGCAACATTTTGGTCATGTGTTACTATAACGAATGTCGTTCCAAACTCTCTATTAAGCTCGATTATTAGCTTCTTTATCTGCTCGCCGTTTTTCACATCGAGTGCACCTGTTGGTTCGTCCGCCCATATGATCTTTGGTTTTGTAGCGAGCGCACGAGCAATTGAGACCCTTTGTTGTTCTCCACCAGATAACTGTGAAGGGTATGCATCTTTTCTATGGGAGATTCCCATCAATTCGAGCAACTCTAAGGCCCTCTTTCTTGCGTCTGCAACGGGAACCTTGTTTAAGAGAAGTGGTAATTCTGCGTTCTCTACAGCGGTTAGTACCGGGATCAGATTGAAGAATTGGAATATGAATCCCATACTCTTTGCCCTGAATTTTGCCTTTTCTTCTTCGGACATCTTGGTTATCTCCTGGCCGTCAATGACTATCGTCCCTGATGTGGGAATATCGAGCCCTGCCAACAAGTTCAACAAAGTAGTTTTTCCCGAACCGGAGGGACCTAAAATCGCAACAATTTCTCCCTTTTTTATCTCCAGGTTCACAGAATCGAGCGCAACAACCTTTGAACTACCAGAACCGTAAATCTTGGAAAGATTCTCCGCTTTCACTATAGCTTCCACGAGCTCCCCCTGGCCGACATTTTTTAAATCCATAATTTCACCTCATCTCATTATCTTAAAATCTTAAATTACCAAACTTTTCGCGTAACTTTCTTTCCACAACTTCAGGGACCCATTGGGAAACCTGTCCACCGAAAGATGCAACTTCTTTAACAAGACTGGAGGAAAGAAACGAATAATTTTTGTCGGTCATAAGGAAGACGGTTTCTACGCCGTTGCATATCTCTTTATTGGCAAGTGCCATTTGAAGTTCGTATTCGAAATCCGTAACTGCCCTTAAGCCTCTTATAACTACGTTTATATTATTCTTCGTAGTGTATTCCACCAAAAGTCCCGAGAATGTTTCAACACGTATATTTGGGATATCCTTAAGACATTCCCTTACCATCTCTACACGCTCTTGGATTGTGAACGTGTAGTTTTTTCTTTTGTTTTCCATAACCACTACGTACAGTTCATCGAATAGCTCGGCTGCTCTCCGTGCTATGTCTATGTGACCGTAAGTTATAGGGTCAAATGACCCCGGATAGATTGCTTTAACCATACTCTTCCGCTCCTTGTGTTTTATTGTAGTTTATTTCAGCTTTCCGAATGGAATACATCAGGTTCGAAGAAGTTTGTAAACGAGGGGTTGAACATAAGCGTTATTGTACCGATGGGTCCGTTTCGCTGTTTGCCGATAATTATCTCTGTCTCGTGTGGTAGGTCTACATGCTGCTTTTTGTAGTATTCCTCCCTGTAAAGGAATATCACAACGTCCGCATCTTGTTCGATAGCTCCGGATTCTCTGAGGTCACTGAGACGTGGACGCTTGTCTTCTCTTTGCTCAACCGCTCTCGATAACTGAGATAGTGCAATGATGGAAACATCAAGTTCCCTTGCCAGAAGCTTCAACGAACGTGAGATTTCGGATATTTCTTGCTGCCTACTATCTCTTCTACCATCACCTAAATCCATGAGCTGCAAGTAATCTATGAATATGGCATCTATATTGTATTCTTTTTTCATCCTCCTGGCTTTTGCCCTCAAGACTCGCGGTTCCAGATTAGACTCATCATCTATTATTATATTCGCTTTCATCAATCTGGAAGCCCCTTGAACAAGCCTTTTCCACTCTTCGTCACTTAACCAACCTCGTCTGACTTTTTGAAGGTCTACAAGTGATTCCATACACAGAAGCCTTTGGATCAGCTGCTCTTTGCTCATCTCCAGGCTGAATATCCCGACTGAGGCTTCCCCAACTGTTGCCATGTTTTTTGCTAAGTTCAGTGCGAATGCCGTTTTTCCCACGCTTGGACGCGCTGCTATGATTATTAAATCGGACTTGTGAAATCCGGATGTCATTTCATCGAGCTTCTTAAAGCCCGTTGGAATGCCTGTTACCAAACCTGTGAGTCCTTTAAGGTGCTTTGACCTCAAATCTTCAAGATGTTCAAAGACCTCAGTCAGAGCACTCCGGATGTCTATGTACGTCTTTGTAGCACGTGACTCCGCTATCCTGAAGACCAGCCGTTCTGCTTCGTCAAGTACTTCGTCTACGTTGAGTGCTTCATTGTAGGCCTTCTCGACAATAAGGCTACCGGCAGTAATCAGTTCTCTCAAGATCGCCTTGTCCCTTATTATCTGGGCATACATCTCAGCATGTGCGGATGTCGGAACGTTATCGGCAAGTTGAGCAACGTACAATTCTCCACCAATCTTGTCAAGAACACCCATCACCTTCAGCCTGTCGCAAACGGATATTATATCAATTGGGAGTCCCTCATCGTGCAGCTGCTCTATGGCGGAGAAGATGTAACGATGCTTAGGATCGTAAAAGTCAGAGGAGCTGACTATCGAAACGATGTTATCAATCTTCTCTGGCTCAATCAAAATACTTCCTATCAACGCCTGTTCCGCTTCTATACTAGCAGGTACATTTTTCACGTTTTCATCCTCCTAGAGTTAATCGAATATCGTCCTCTTCTTCTTTGCTGTAATACCTACAAGTATCGTCAGAATCAGTGATACGAGGACTATATAATCGCCGTATGTCGCATAAAATGTTACTTTGTCGTTCGGTTTGACGTACAATAGTCCCCAAGTAGTTTTGTTCTCAGGTAATGTGACGAAACTACCGTATTCATCAACAACACCGCTGATACCTGTGTTGGAAACTTGGACGACGTTCCTGCGCGTTTCAACAGCTCTGAAAATCGCCTGGACAAAGTGCTGAACTAATGGAATTCTTGAGTCGTACCATCCATCGTTTGTAATGACTATCAAAATGTTCGCGTCTTTTGACATCTTTCTTGAAATATACGGGAAAAATGACTCAAAGCAGATTTGCAGTCCCACTTTCCCGTAGCCTTCGATATTAAACGTTTTTATTTCTCCGGGGGAGAAATAGTACATTCCCCTCAGAAACGCAAGCCGACCGAATATTTCTTTGTAAGGTAGGTTCTCTACAAATGGAAAGAGATGGACCTTGTCGTACTTGTCTAAGAACTGTCCATTCGCATAAATTACAGCGCTGTTGAACGCGTTATTTCCAACCAGAGTTGGATAACCAATCACGAATACCCTGTTTTTAAATTTTTCAAGCAATTTTCTTTCCACTTCCGAGTTTCTTATATCCGTACCTGAGAAGACTGCTTCAGGAAATATCGTTAATAATGCTGGAGCATTTGAAAAGCTATTTTCAAGGTAATCGATTATTGTGTTTGGATCATATGTGTACTTTACCTTCTGTGGTGTGTTCGTCTGAGCCAAGACGACAGGTTTATCTCCCACTTTCTTTGGTAGGAATGATTCTACTGTTCCATTTATCAGAAAAATAAGGGCTACGATTGCTAATACAAACACAAAATTTTGCTTGTTTGCACGCAGAAGTTTGTAGCCTTCGTAGTTTAAAACAACTATGAGAAACACAAGTCCGAGAGTCCCTGTGTACGGGAGTATCTGGAGTAAGCCCCTAAAATTATAGAGTGCATCACTCAGTCTTCCGCCCGTAAAACCCAAATCACCTATTCCACGCAAGTAATCGGCAATAACGTAAATAGAAGCTACAAAAAGCGGTTCAAGGAATCTGAATCTGACCTTTTCAGCCCAGAGACCATAGAAAAAACCAAAGAGCAAGAATGGAAGAGCTTCCAGTATGCAGAAGAGTATAAAAACAAAGAAGCCTGTAGTAGCGTTAAATCGACCGAATAGTTCTGGTAGACTGGTCGTCAGTGTGTTAATTAAATAGTGAAAGTTCGAGAAAGAGAACACAAAAAAGTACAAAAAAGACACGGTTGCAGAAATAAAAGGTCCTTTCTTCTCAAGGGCAAAAAACAGAGGGATTAAAGAAAAGAACACCAACCCCCCGTAAAGATAGCCTGGCATTGATAACGTAGTAATTAGTGAGGCTAATAAAGTGTTAAGCAATGTTTGAACCATGATGACCTTTCCCCCTATCACCTGTTATATTCCAAAACTACTTCAAAAACTTTTCTAAAACGGCACGTAGTTTTTCAGCGACGTACTCTTGCTCTTCTAGTGTCATGTCAGTGTAAAATGGGATAGCTATCGTCCTTTGGGAAATTTCTTCAGTTACAGGCAGCATACCTTCTTTCCACCCCAACTCTCTGTACGGTTTTTGCAGATGTACAGGAGCAAAGTAATTTCTGCATTGAACGCCTTCACTCTCTAAGTTCTGCATTATCGCATCGCGAGTGAAACTTGTTGTACCTCTCGGCAATCTAACAACGTACACAAACCAGGACATCTTGGTAACATAGTCCTTCACAACAGGTAGTTGCAAAGGTAAGTCTCTTAAAAGCATTTCATAGCGCTTAGCTACTTGCATGCGCTTTTCGATAATCTCGTTCAACCTGCACATCTGTGACCATCCGAGCGCTGCCGACATTTCATCGATTCTGTAATTGTAACCAACATAGTCGTGAGAGAGCCAGCCCTGGCCTTCACCTCGACCTTGGTTTCTCAGCGAAACTGACATTTTGTGTATCTTTTCGTTGTTTGTGACAACGATTCCACCTTCACCCGTTGTTATCTGCTTGTTTGGATAAAAGGCAAATGCTCCAGCCATTCCGAACGTACCAACTTTCTTACCCTTGTACTCACTTCCAAGTGCCTCGCAAGAATCCTCAACAACTATAATATCGTATTTTTCGCTTATTAAGTTTATTTTATCCCAATCCAGTGGATGTCCAAATACATCCACGGCCATTAAAAATATCCTCCGAAATTTGTTGTAATTCTCTTCCGCTACCGTTTTGAAATGTTCGATATCCATGTTCATCGTCTCAGGTTCTATATCAACGAAGGTAACACTGCCGTTTTCATACAGTGCCACGTTAGCGGAGGCAACGAACGTGAAGGAAGGAACAATCAACAAGTCTCCTTTCCCAAAATTGAGAGCTTTCAAAATAAGATGGAGAGCGCTTGTGCCACTGGAAACGGCAGCAGCGTATTTTGACCCCACGTAATTTGAAATAGCATTTTCAAACATCTCAGTGTAAGGTCCTATGCTAAGTCTTCCCGATTTGAGTACGTTAACTACAATATCTATATCTTCGTTTGTTATCTGTGGTTTCGACAGCGGGATAAAGCGCTTTTCGTATGTTTTATCCATATTCTCTATCTCTCCTTTTGGCATTTAAAAAGGATTCTCTCTCAAAAACATTATACCACCAAAAAAGGAATCATTATTCAAGCTTTATCCTTTTCAAGAAGTTGTACTCGTTCATCGCCTCTTCAAACATGCCCGCCTCTTCGTAAAGCTGTGCAAGGCGCAATCTTTTTTCTTCGTTCAGAGGGTCTTTGTCTACAATTTTTCTGTAAGTCTGCGCAGCGAGTTTTTTCAAGCCCAGGAGGTAGAAAATTTCGTACCTTGTGTACCTTATTGAGAAAAGCACTATTACAACAAGTACCACGAGAAAAACGGTACTGAAGAGTAGATTTTTACCAACGTTCAACAGGTGAGAGAAAAACTCCTTGACGGAAGACCAGATTACAAACCACAATTTGTTTTTCTTGGCTAATATACGCTCAAATCTTTCGTCTACGAATCCGTGAGCTTTAAAGTCTTTGTACAGCTCCAAAATTCGAGCTTTCATCTCCTTGTCGGCATCTGCGTAACGTTGGTACAGTTCTTCCAGTACGTATTGCACAAACGCGTTTCTTTTTTCCAAATTCTTCAACACTTCGCTGAAGAGTTTTTCTTTGGTTTTTGTGTCTTTTGATATTATTTCAAGCACGTCTTTTGCATAATCCTTCACATCGATGGTGAGAACATTTAGAATCAACAAGGCATCAATATTCCGTGAAAGGTTACTGTTTAAGTAATCGATGAGTTTTTCTTCTCCGAAAATCTCCAAAATATAATATTTCAGATTCGGTTTCAGAGTAGATGTCTTCAAAAACTTTATAAGTCCATCTACGTCTTCTTTGAGCGCAAAATCAAAATCTTTGAGTTTCCTTTTGGCATTAAGAATCCTTCCAAGCTGTTCTATCCTTCTGCTTTCTTCATTTGAGACATATGGACTCAATTGTGATATGTAAGATAGGTACATATCCCAAGCAAAATCTGGGTCTTCTTTCGATTTTTCTAGAATTTCACCAAGGGAGAGGCAGAAAGATGTTGCAGGGGTTAAAAGAATCAGGGCAATTATGAATGTAAGCAAACCAAAAGCAAAAGGTTTCCAGGGACCTGAAAACAGTTCTGGTAGATTATTCATTTTTTCTTTCGTCCTTTTCGAAACTCTCCTTTGTGAGTCCAAAAGGCTCGTGTTCATCGTTCTCCTCCGGCTCAACGTGGATAACCACATCGTAAATCTCTTTTGTTTCACACAGGTGCTTCTTTATGCATTTTGTAATCTCATGTGCGTCTTTAACATTCATTTTACCATCTACTTCGATATCCATGTCTATGTCGAATTTTCCTCCAACTTTTCTTACACGCACCTTGTGGGGATTGTGCGCGCCGCATTTTTGGCAAGCTTCGAAGACCTTTTCGTAAATCCACATCTCTTCTTTTCTAAGTCCATCCATTAAGTCATGGGCGTTCTCTTCAAAAACTTCCCACGCTACCTTTATTATTATACCAGACATCACGATTCCAACCAAAGGGTCCATCCACGCCAGACCGATTTTATTAAGTGCAACTCCTACAAAAACCAAGCTTGACATTATGATGTCGTTTCTCATGTTCTTGGCTTCTGCAACCATAGAATTGCTCTTGTACTTCTTGCCAGTTGTGTATTCGATCAGAAAGAGGAATGTTTTTCCACCTACGGAGAGAATAGCTGCGAGCAATGGGAGGATCCCCATCAAAACTTCGTACTCCCCTGTTATCAACCTTTTCGCACTCTCAATAAGCAAACTCACACCTGCGTAGAAGATGACGAAAGATATTATTTTTGCACCTATGTTCTCAGCTTTATGATGTCCGTAGGGATGGCCTTTATCAGGGGGTCTTCTAGAAATCAAGGTTGCGACTAGCATTGTAGAAGATGTTAGGATATCCGTTGACGTATCAATACCATCAGCCAGAACAGCCATACTCTTGAAAATGAGGCCGATGCTGACCTTGAGTACCGCAAGTAAGATGTTCGTAAAAACAGCGATAAGTGCCACCTTTTTGATAGCTTTGTCTGCGTTTAGCTCGCTCAAAAAGGTCACTCCTTTCTGCTCAAAATAGAAAAATCAAGGGGCTTTGCGCCCCTTGATTTTGAGAATCATTATCAATTATTTTCCGAGAGCTGTCTTTGCGATCTTTACGTACTCTTTGAAGCTTTCTGGATCGTTTACCGCAAGCTCAGCAAGCATCTTTCTGTTGATTGTCACATTCGCAAGTTTAAGCCCGTGGATAAGTTCGTTGTATTTGAGTCCTTCATTTCTTGCTGCGATGTTAATTCTTGTGATCCAGAGTTTTCTGAAGTTACCCTTCTTATTTCTTCTACCATCAAATGCGAACTTGAGTGCTCTGTAGTAAGATTGCTTTGCAAGTGAATACCTTCTGCTGAGTGCTCCTCTGAAACCTTTGACAAACTTCAGAAATTTTTTCTTTTTCTTCTTCGCATTCACAGCATTCTTAACGCGCATAGTTATTCCTCCTTATTCGGTTTGATTTTTTATCTACTTATTTTTTGCCAAGAAGTCTGAGGATTCTTGGCTTGTCAGCATTTGAAACAACATCTTCGAGTCTTAATGCGCGAAGTGTCGACCTTCTCTTCTTTCCAGTTTTGTGCCATGCGTTAGCATGTCTGCGCATAATCTTTCCATTCTTTGTTACTCTGAACCTTTTGGCAGCAGTCTTGCTTACTTTCATCTTCTTCTTGGCCATTGTTTTTCCCTCCTACTTGGTATTATTTTTTGTATCTCCAACTCTTACAAATTCTTTGGCTTGAGCATCATCCACATGTCTCTTCCTTCAACCTTTGCCTCTTTTTCAACGGTGCCAATGTCGGCAACATCTTTGGCAATACGTTCGAGGATTTCCTTACCTTTGTCCATAAATGCCATTTCTCGTCCGCGGAACATCACAGTGACCTTAACCTTGTTACCATCTTCGATAAATCTTCGGATATGCTTCAGTTTCGTTTGGTAATCGTGTTCATTTATTGCAGGTCTGAACTTCATTTCTTTAATTTCGATAATCTTCTGGTTCTTTTTGGCCTTCTGTTCCCTTTTTGAAAGTTCATACTTATACTTGCCGTAATCGAGAATTCTTGCGACTGGTGGTTGCGCATTTGGAGCGACAAGAATTAGGTCTAAACCTCTTGATTTGGCAAGGTCGATAGCTGCGCTCTTGGACATGACACCAACTACTTTTCCTTCCTCATCAATTACGCGCAGTTCTGAGAACGGGATTTCTTCGTTCTTGATGATCTTTTCTTTTTCGTTCTTAATAGTTTTCCCCTCCTATCAAAAAAATTAATGCGGGCTTGCGCCCGCCATTGAATACCTTCCCAACGATTGATTCACAAAGTTTTGCTATAAACATCACTCACTACTTTTACTTACCCAATAAGCTTTATGCCATTGGGTGGGAAGCCGGGCGCTTCCTCTTTTCACATTTACTTATAAGTGTTGGTTTCCTAAAAAACCTGGTGGGCCGCGTGGGACTCGAACCCACGGCCACCTGATTAAGAGTCAGGTGCTCTACCTGCTGAGCTAGCGGCCCAATCATGGTGCCCCCAGGAGGAATCGAACCTCCATTTGCGGATTAGGAATCCGCCGTTCTATCCTTTGAACTATGGGGGCTTCCCTTCTGGCAGCCCCACGGGGAATCGAACCCCGACCCTCGGACTGAGAATCCGATGGACTAGCCGTTATCCTATGGGGCCATCTTTTCAAAGAGTCAGCTTTCTCATTTTTGCTGACCGTGTTATATATTAACATATAAGAACGAATTGTCAAGAGACGAAGTTTGAAATTCTCTCGTTGAATTATTCCAACTGTAATTGTTGTCTTGGCGATAGTTGATTTAGTTTTCTTAATGAAGAAAACCAACTTATTAAAAATGCTACAATGAGTAGTATAATATTTAATCGTGATGAGATGGCAACTCGGCAGCGAATATTACTAAAGCGTTCGAACAGAAAGTAGGTGGGGAACGTAATGCGTTCAACTTTCTTGAATGACTTTTTAGTTATAATACCCTCTTTTGTTATCAGTGCGATAACAGTACCTATTTTTGGTCGGTTGGCTTACAAATACGGCATTGTTGACAAGCCAGATGGTGAACTTAAACCGCACGAGCGAATAACACCGTACCTCGGGGGGTTGAGTATTTACCTTGGTGTGCTCTTTCCCACTCCTTTTGAGCCTCTAACAAAAATTGCCTTAACCGTGCTGGTTCTTTTAGGACTCTATGATGATGTCAAAAACCTAAGTCCGAAGGTTCGACTTTTGACGGAATTTCTCATTTCTTGTGTGCTTGTGTATAAGTACGTTGGGCTATCTGCCTTTTTCCCGATTTACGTTTTTGTGATAGTTGGTTTGATAAACGCCGTGAATATGATGGACGGTTTGGATGGTGTTTGCGCAAGTGTTTCTGCTATTTCAGCACTTGGTTTAGTGATGGTTGCAACATCAAGATATGACAAAATCTTATTGATTGCGCTTATTGGTGCTCTGCTGGGTTATCTGCTGTACAACTTCCCACCTGCGCGGATATTCATGGGCGATGCGGGAAGTTATATGATTGGTGGCGTGCTTTCGATAGGATTACTCTCAGCACTCCGGAATGCTTCCTCTAATTTCCAATATGTAGTATCAGCTTTCATTTTCCTTTCTCTTTTCTTTTTTGATTTAGGTGCAGGTGTTTTGAGAAGAATTCTGAATGGTCGTAATCCTTTCAGTGGCGACAGAGGGCATTTTTATGATAAAATACAGCTAAAGACACAAAACAAAAGACGTACACTTCTGATTGTGACTTTTACCCAGTTTGCGTTTTTCCTTGTTGGTGTAATATCGAAGCAGGACAAACTGCTTTCAGTAGTAGGGACTGTATTTGTCGTTGTTATGTACTACCTTATCTCTCGCTGGCTGAAAATACTCAAGTATTAAAAAACACTGTGATATAAGGGAGGAGGATGAAAGTGCTTTCGTTATTTGAAGAGCTCGTTCTGTATGTAACTATACCACTTGTTGCGCTCTTTGCCCACAAAGAGTATACCTACGAGTTCAGTACTCCAAAGTACGCGATCCTAACTATCTCGACACTGCTGATAGGGGTGTATCTACTCTTTAAACTCTTACAAACAAAGAAGTTTAAGTTCTACGCGACCAAGGTTCATTTTGTTTGGCTAGCGTTTTCGATAGTGGCTTTGCTCTCGACAATAAACACATGGAGAGACAATCCTTACTTTTTTAGACAGGCTTTCGATATTGGATTATATTTGTTCTTGAACGTGCTTTGGGCATTTTATTTTTCAACGATTCTGGACGACAAGAAAAAGATTGCCAGGTTTCTCTTTGTTTTCGTGTTGACAGGATTGTTCGTCGCAATTAATGCGATTCTTAACTTTTACTTAGGTTACGATATAATGCTTGGACAAGTTGGGAGCCCATTTGAAAGAGCGAGTATAAAGGCGAATATAGGAAATGTGATATTTGTCTCGAACTACTTGAACATGCTTCTGCCTATTGCTCTTTATTTCGTCGTTAGTCTTGACCTTGGTGTTATAAACGTGCAAAGATTCTCCGCTATTTTCTTTTTGAAGTTCCTGTCATTGATTTCTGCGATCCTTTATTTAGACGTGATTATATTTTCCCAAACAAGATCAGAATATCTGGCACTCGTTGTCGAAGTGATTCTACTGGTTGTTGCATACTTCTTTTTCATTAGAAAACGTGAAGATAAAGCCGAAATGGAACTTCAAAAAAGTGCACCTAAGGTGCTCGCCAGATTGAAATCTTTGCGCCGGATCTCTGTTTTGGTATTCATTTTAATGGCACTCTTACTTGTTGTTCTTTACAACATTCCGTCGCCGTTTAACAACTACGGAACTTTCACTATGACCGAAAGATTCAACGCTATGGCTTCGGTATCGAGTAGAGATGAAAGGTTCTTATCTTGGTTCTCTACGTTGTACATGTGGAAAAAACACAAACTCTTAGGTCAAGGGATAGGAACGTACCAACTCTATGGGCTTTACGGGATCGCAGACCTCACCGATGCCAAACCTATCTACAGTTATGGTTGGAACAATTTCAAAAGGGCGCACAACGATTATTTCCAGATACTCGGAGAAACAGGAGTAATTGGACTTTCGTTGATTGTTCTGATGCTTGTGCTACTCACCCTTTATATTGCAAGAAACATCCGCAAAATTCAAGATCGTGACGATATCATCTTGTTTTCTATGCTCGTTTTGAGTGGTATAGTTTTCGCATTCCAAAGTGTCTTCAGTTTCCCAGGTCACCTCTTGCCAAATGCATTGCTGGCAACATTCGTTATAAGTGCAGGGCTGGGCAAGTACTTCAATAAAGTTGATGGCAGAGAATACGAAGTAAAGGGAACAAGAGCTCTGACAGTTGGTTTTGTACTCATATTTGCTGTCGCTGGTTCAACGTACCTAAGATGGAATCATTTCGTTTCAGAGGTGTACTTTAGGAATGGGAACATCGCATTCCAAACTCTTGTAACATTGAGAGATCAGATGACGCAAATAGACAATTATCTGAAACAGTTAGACCAAATCGAGTCTGACTTGAATAATTTCTCAGGCCAATTCCAAATCTACTCGCCCGAGAATTGGCACAAGTATAAGCAATCTCAGTCTGGCACGTTGAGTGGACTCTACAACAGGGCGCAAGCGGAAAGTGAAAGACTGCAGAACATCCAAAACATAAAAAACCAGATAGAACAGAATCGAAGAACACTGATTGCTCAAAAAGAAGCGATACCTCAAGAAGTCAAAAAATACTACGAAGAAGCAAAATCGTATTTCTTGAAAAGTATACAGCTAAACCATACCTACGGAAAGTCGTATTTCTATCTTGCTGCACTTGCCTCTGATCCGATAAGAATTGAAATGCTCAAAGAGGCGCTTAGGAAAGATCCGGAAGCGGTCTTAAGTCAAAATTACGATGAATATCAAAAGATACTACCAGAAAGGTTCAAGTACGCCTATTACAAAGATCTCGCAAAGTATATCAAGGAGAATCCTTCGTTCTTAGATAAAATAGACATGCCGACGGTTCAAGCACTTGTTGATTCATCTTGTCTGTACGAGTTCTCACTTCTCACGTTCACAGAAAGAAATACTTTCAAAACATTGGCAATCAGATACAACTCACTTTATCTTTTTACCAAAATGGTTACCGACACAATAGAGGACGAGGAACTCAAAAAGAAGACAGTGGCTCTTGAATCTGTTTTGTTCAATAAATTCGACACGTGGGTCAGAAGAACCCTCTACATAATGCCCGGTGGATGGAACAGGTTCCCGGACTGGAAAAACATCGATATTGAACTTGCAACAACCGGTGGGCAGGATATTTACCGATACTTCGCAAGTTTAACGGTCCAAGCATTGGATCCAGTTAACGTTGATTCACGAAACCTACTTGTAGATATGGCAAAACTCGAAGCAAAAACGTGCAAGTACATGGAGGAAAAAGGTGTTTGGGGTGTGCCCGATGGTGTACTTGATTATCTACATGCACTCGCCAGGGAGTACCAGATCATTTCGGAATACCAAGAGAGCATTGTTACGTATTCACAGTTACTTGAATGGTACAAAGAAAACTACGACTACATCTCAAAGAAAGTTGACAACAAAGAATTTTGGGACAAGAGCTACGAAAAATTTGTTGAAGATTTGAAAAACCAGCTAGATTCGTTGCTGGCAAAGGATGATAAGGGATATCTCTCAAACAGCCTTACACCTATGTTTGAAGATAGGTTACGAAGATTGTACCAAACCATTATGAGTACTGACTTCAAGCAAATTGAGAAGGAATACGTAGATGAAATTGTGAAATACGCACCTTCACTTTGGCCGAGAGTGGGCAAGTCAAGTGTTTGGAAAACCAATGCTTATAATTCTATGAAAGATTTTGAAAACCAGCTGGGCGCTCTGAATTTCTCAGAAGAGGCGAGGAAAGAACTTAATTCGATTCTAACAGGTGTCATCAACACAGATTTGATGAAGCTTTACGAAAGGTACGCACGCTTCAAGGCACATTACGAACTCATAAAAGACGAATTTCTCAACACAGCACAAGTTCTGATAAGTTTGTATCAGGAAAAACCAGAAGAAGAAATAATGAAGGACTGGAAAGAACCGATGTTCAGCATGCCTGAGTTTAAGAGTAAGGAAGAAGTCTTAAAGTTCCTGAACGAACTCATAGAAAAATACAAATAAAAAAGAATCGACATTTTAAGAACGCAGGGGGTATCCCTGCGTTCTTTTATCTTTTCACTTTTCTATGACTAAAGACCCACTCGATCATTTCTTTGTCCCTGTAAGCCGGTATCCAAGATGCGTGCGGAAAGCTTCCAAGACTTGCCATGAAACCCTTGGGATATTCCGTGTACCTTACAGGTGCTCCTAATTTCTCAAGTGCTTCGACTAAATCGCGCGAGTACTTTACTGGAACAACATCATCGTCCTCGGCATGAAAGAACCAAATTGGGATATGAGAAATTTTGTGAACTTTCTTTACATTTCCACCACCGCAGACGACAACTGCTGCTGCAAATTTTTCAGGACAAAGCGTCAGTAAACCCACCGTGCCAAATCCTCCCATCGACAGACCGGTTATGTATATCCTTTCTGTGTCTACTGGATAGTCGTGAATGACCTTATCAACAATCAAGACAACAGTTAAAAGCAACGAATTTGGCTCAAGTTCGTCACTTGTTCTGAACGAAGTGCCCCAGTATGCATTTTCTGGACATTGTGGAGCTAAAACAAAACACGGATGTTTTTGTTGAACATCTTCACTTGCCCATACCGTTGCGCCCTCGTTTGCGAGGATTTGCTTCGCGTTATCCCTTCCACGTTCACCTGCGCCGTGGAGAAATACAACCAACGGGTACTTCTCCTGGGTTTTCATATTCTCGGGAACAAACAACCTGTAAGGCATTTCGATAAACTCGTCCTTGTATACGAAGGGTTTAAACACGTCAAGATAGTTGATTTTTTCTGACATTGTGCACTCGCCTCCTAACCTCAGTTTTGTGGTCTCAGAAATATTATACATGAGATTTTGAACATTTGGAAAAATTGCGAGCGAGGGATATAATATGTTCAGAATAGCTCGTGTACTTTCATGCTTTGGGGATAGTTCAAATATCTCGATGCTGTTAACTTGTAGTGATGGAAGACAATAGAACACAGATAACACGCGCAATATCATTGTTGTTCAGTTTCAAGAGATTTCTCACTACACAAAAGCTGTTCACGTACATTGGAAGATTGTCAATATTCTTAAATCCACGCTTGGCTCGTACAAAGTCTTGGAATAACGAAAACTTCGATTCACATTGATTGTTTTGCCCAAGTCTCACAACAATATGATTGATATTCTTGTATAGTATCTTCACTGCACCATATGCACCAAGTCCATCTGTAATTAGTTCGATTGTTCTTTCGTTGTTACCAAAGAACTTCTCTAACAATATCTTCACTTGACCCATATCGCGATATTTGGATACATGCCAAGCAACAATAAGATTCGAATCGTGCTCAACTAAGAACCAAACGTAGTACTTTTTGGATTTAAACAAAACGACAGTTTCATCACCATGGACTTTGAAAGCATCTACAGGAACGAGGATGGAAAAGAAACAAGACAACTTAAGGATCCACTTGTAGATAGCGACATGAGAGACTTTGATATTAAGTGAGTCTCTGATGGAACGCAAGGACACAGCTTTGAAATAAAGGACGAAGGCTTTAAGGACAATAAAGATAGGGAAGCGGAAGAACTTGAAAGAGTCGAAAGGAAGAGGGACAAATTGAGGTAAGTTAGTTGGGATTTCGTCTCTGGTATGGCAAGAACGGCAACGGAACTTAACGAAGGCTTTTTTGATTTTGTGGATTTGCATAGTTTTTCCACAGACAGGGCATTTAGGATAAGGGAAAGAGAAGAACTTGTGTTTTTTTGAATGAACAAGTCTGAAAGTGCGCTTACAGTCTTTGCAAAAGTATTGTTGGTTACCGTACTTATCATGACCGTTTTTGTAGATGTTGGTAGAGCCGCATTTGGGGCAAGAGACTACAGAATTTTGCATAGTGGAGTACCTCCTTTTTGTGAGAATTGATGGTGGGGGGTGTTCCACTAATAAGAAGATAATACGGTTTTTGGAAATTTTCAATACTTTTAGTTAACAGCATCAATATCTCGAACGGTGGTGGTATGTATGTTGACGTCGTTTAGCAGTTACCTTTTCGTTGGTGCACACCCGGACGATATCGAGATCTGGGCTGGTGGCTTGATTTTCAAAATCCATGAGCGAAACAAAACAGCAAAGGTTTACTGCGTTGTACTTACGGACGGTTCGGCAGGTCAAGGAAGTGTTCAAGAACGCTACGAAGAGTCGATGGAAGCAGCCAAAATGCTAAGGGTTGATTCGTACGAGTTTTTGAACTTCAAAGATGCCAGTTTAGACTTTAACGTTGAACTTTCGAAGGTCATAGCTAACCTGATAAGGAAGTACAAACCGGATGTGTTGGTAACCCATCCTGCGAGTGATAAACATCCAGACCACGCAGCGGTGGGGTTGGCAACGAGCAAGGCTTTGTTCCTTGCAATGGTGTCTCCGGAATTCTTAGACTACGAGCCCCATCTGTGCAGGAATGTACTGAGGTTCGTATCGGATCCGTTCAGCAGTCCCAGTTCAAGAGTGTACGTTGATATTTCTGAAGTATACGAAATGAAAAAGGAGCTTATTGCCAAGTTCAAAACACAACTGGATGTTTTGGAACCTTATTTGCAACTCAACGAACTTTATGGTCGCATGATCGGTGTAAGGGCAGCTGAGCTTTTCGAACCTGAGGTACTGATATTTTGAATGAAAGGAGTGTTTCATTTTGAGGTCAGGGTTTTGGATTAAACTCGCAGCGGTCGGGACAGGTGGCTTTTTAGGTTCGATTATCAGATACCTGATTTCGTTGTGGTTAAACGAAAGATATCCAAATTCTTTTGTACCGTACGGTACTTTGGTAGTTAACATAATAGGGAGCTTTCTTCTCGGAGCCATCATGCAGGTTGCGTTTTATATTCCTATGAACCTATCTTTTAGGTTATTCCTTACAACAGGCATCATGGGCGGGTTAACCACGTTTTCAACACTAACGTACGAGACTATGTCTCTTGTTTACAGTGGAAGCTATTTTGCAGCCACACTGAATATATTGTTCAATTTGGTCCTTGGCCTTTCAAGTGCGTTCGGCGGAAAGGAATTGGTCGACCTCATTTTTGCAGTATTGTAATACGTACATTCATGTAGTCTTGGGGGTGATGGAGCGTGGAAAAGATAATTGGTACATTTGTACGTATTTACGTTAAGGAGAATCAGAAATGCGAAGCTTTCGGAAAAAAACCGCTCAACCAGGTGATTGCAGAAATGGCTGTAAAGATGGATATTACCGATTTCGTTGAATATAAAGCGTTCGAGGGGTATATATTCGATAAAAAGATCCACACGCTGACAAGAGAAGTTATAGACCACGAGCTTCCGATAATAATAGAGTTTTTCACAACAGATGAGAAAGCGCAAAGGTTTCTGGAAACCATGGCACCGTACTTAAAAAATGCGGCGGTACTTGTGTTTAGAGACACAGAGGGGTACTTTTTCACGTAACAGATAACCTCAGGGTATCGACCCTGGTTGTCGAGAGGTGAAACGTATGCGGAACTTTTACAAAAAGACCATAACGAAGGTTCTTATCATTGTATCTTTTCTTCTATTCATTTCGGGATTTTCGATAAAGCCAGTCATTGAAGTTTCGGTAAATATCATTGGAAACGAGAACATTGAAAAGATAACTAAAAGTGTTTTCTTATCTGAACTTCTTGACACAAACAAATTCACAGTAACCTTAGTAGACAACATTAAACATCTTTTCTTTGAGATGAATCTCCAAGATCTGCTCTCAACAGAAAATGTGATTCTTTCCAAACGTGAATATTCGAAGGGAACACTGAGTGTGATCCTTTATCTGAGGAACTTAAATGTGAGAAAGGAAACAGTTGAATACGTACGAAACGATGTTTCTGGCGATTACATTTACGCTGATGGTAAGTACATTCGCGTCATTCAAGGCGCTTGGTTTAAATTTGATGGGAAAAACTATATTCAAGATGAGAATGGTATATACGTAAAGGGAACGGATGGTAAGTACTATTCAGCCTTGGCTTTCTATTCACGCGTGCCGCACGAAAACACCTACTATGTTCTCGATTGTTCGATAAGTTACACGTTGAATGTAGAAAGCACTGATGTGAAAAAAGGTACATTCGATACACACTTAAGCGTTCCATTAGTTGAGCACAGATATGACCCGTACAACAATAAACTCTTAAGAATCGAGTACCCTTCTTCAGACATTTTGGATCGATTTGCTAAAAGTATAAGTTTTGAGCTGGCGAGCAGACTTATGGACCTCAGAAAGCTTTATGGCTTTGTCGAGAATGTAAGAATGCCACGGGTGCTAATTGATATCGGTTCGATAGATGGAGTGAAGCCAGGACTGTGTTTTGGAGTTTACGATGGGAACAATTACATCGCAGAACTAACGGTTGCACGTACTGGAGGCGACTACAGTGAGTGTGAAATAAAGTACATCAAGAAGGGAGCTAAGATAGAAAGAGGTTTCTCTGTTGTGGAGAAGAAACCGGATTTTGTCATTCCGTTAGGTATCAGCGTTCTTTACATGTACCATCCAGAAAATCTTGGCGATATCTGTGCAGAGTTCTCTGTGAAGACTTTGGATATCCACCGAGAAGAGCTTTCTTCAGTTGCTTTCGGCTTGAGTTATGATTTATCCAGCTCGGTAACTGATACCTTCCATGTGAGTTACTTACATCGCATGTTCTCTTCACCTGTTTATTTCATCGCGACTCTCAAAATACCAAAAGATTCCGCATCCCACATTACTCTAATTCCAATGATGGGTCTAAACGTCAGATTCGGCATTTTCACGCTCAGAGCGCTTACTACCATCGATCTTTCCAACTTTGAAATAGGTGGTGGTATCTCATGGTGAGAAACCATCTTAAGCGTTTAAATATTTGTGCATTCATAATTACGGTTATTTTTTCCTCACTCATCTTTGCACAAGGTGAAAATTTGAAACTCAGGGTCGTTTTTGATAAGAGTGTTAAACCTTTTTACGAGAATGTTGACCTTAACATTTCATTAATGAGCACATTCTCAGATGTAAAAGAAAACACTGCGAGAATCGTTCATGTGATAGGTGTGTCAAAAGAATCTATAACCCGAAAAGTAAATGACTTTGTGCGCGATGAAAAGGGAGATTACGTTTATTTCAAAGGAAGCTATTACCGAATATCCGATAAAAGAAGGTATTCCTACGATGAAAAGCAGAAAAAGTTTGTAGTTGATAAAAACGGTAGGTATGTATATCTTCAGGAATATGCCTGGGCGAGAAAGCAAGAGGATAAGTACGTAATTAGTGACTTTTATGCGTTGAAAAGCTACGAAGTTCAGGAAACGAAGTACTTTATATTTCTTGTAGTAACAGATATAGAAATATCGACGTTCTTCATCAAATCGATAACCCCGATTGTTGGGAAATGTTCCACAATTGAAAAGGCGATTGAGAACGCGCACAGGAGATTTTCAACGGTAGTAAACGAGTACAGTCCTGATAAGCTGGACATCGCCGTTCTTTTTGAGAAAGGTTTCGACCCCGTTTTGCGAACAGCCCTATTAACGCAGTTGCAAGAAGACACAAGGTACAATATTTACGACAGGCTTTACATAGATGAGGTTATGGAGATCCTACGTACTTCAGATTTGTTCGGTGTAGAGCAAATCGTTCTTAAATTCCGCCCGCCAAAGTACCTAATTACGTTCGAAAACTTAGTCCAGCTTGATAATCAAACCGCTGAGGACAGATACTACTTTTTCGAAAACCCAGTCAACGGACAATACATAAGAAGGACAATAAATGGTTTGGATGTGCCGGTGAGGGTTGAAGTCGGCGGTTATTATCGATACGATAGTACTAACAAAAGGTACGTTTTTGACATCGAGAAAGGTTCTTATGTAAAGTACTACAAGGGGCCTTGGGAGAAGGATAATTACGTTTTTGAGACGAGGTTCTACGACTACAACCTGTATAAACCCACAAGGCTCACAACGTTTTATTCGTTTCTCATGAAGGTGTTCGATACACAAAAGGGTACACTTGTCAGTAGTAAATTCTTTAGTAAGAATATAGAAACTATCCTGAAAGAGCCTGTCGATCGATTTGGCTCTGAAGTTGTGAACTTCCACACAGATGGGAAAGTTGAAAGTTATTACTCAGCTGCGAGACAAGTTCAAGAATTCCTTCAAACGGTCTTTCCTCTCACTGCAGTTATTTCCGAGACCTTTGGCGAGAAAGCGATAGTTGAAGGTGGTAAAAACATAGGTGCAAAGCCGGGTTACGTTTTTCAAAGCGTATCGGAGGGTTACACAACGGGCTTTTTGAGGTTGGAGAAGGTTCTTGAAAAGAGTTCCGAAGGTAAAATCTTCTATACTGTCCCAGGTGATGATGTTGAACCACACACGCTCGCCTTTGAAACAAAAATGTACCCCAACAACATAGGCCTGCGATTTGGTATGTTTATGAACAAAGAAGCCTACGGTATGAAAATAGGGTATATAAGAAGCGATATCTACGGAAATTATCTGTGGTCACTCACATTCTCTCTTGGAATTCCTTATAATGCGAATTCTCAGTCTGACAAAACGATAGTTCCAATGGGTTTGGAATTCTCAAAATTCTTGTTCGGTGAGAATTTTGAGTTAGTACTTGGCACATCCGTTAAGTACATTTCAGAAAACTCAGGTGAGACTTATATTAGCGATTACGAAATTGTCGCCGGTGTGACGCTCTCATCGTATGTGCGAAATTCCGTACTATCTTACGGAGGCGCTTGCTTTTACACAAGTTTGACTTACACACTCCCAATGAGTAATTTCGAGTTATCACAAAACAACATAAACATTTCTCTTGGATTCGACCTTAGGTTCTAACGTTCTAAATCTTCGGTTTTTTCCATCTTGATATGTGGAATTCCAGCTTCGTAGAAGACATGGCCAACAGATTTGTAGCCGAGTTTTTCGTAGAATTCACGAACCTCAAGCTGAGCATTTAGTGTGATCGGCTTGGGGTTCGTTCTCTTTATATAACTTTCTATCGCCTCCATTATCTTCTTGCCGTATCCAAGCCCGCGGAACTCCTTCAGAACTGCGACACGTTCAACCTTCCAGTACTCTCCGATGTCCCTGATCCTTGCTGTTGCTACGTATTTGCCAAAATGTCTGACTAAAAAGTGTATCGCTTGTTCATCTCTACCGTCGAGTTCCAATCTTTCGTCGATCCCCTGGCCGATGACGAAGACCTCGTGCCTGATTCTTTTGCATTCTTCAAATCTTTTATCCGGCAATTTGAAGTGTTCTATTGTCAATAGTTTATCGTACGCATCTTTTAGGCGATTCAATCCTTCTTTCAAAATGGCTCTAGGACATGCGAAGTTCAGCCTGACCGACTGGCCATCACCAAACTCTGCTCCGTCGTTCAAATAAACCTTTGCGTTCTCTAAGAAGAACTTTTGAGGATTTTCAAGACCAAGCGATGAACAATCAAGCCACATCAGATACGTTCCTTCTGGGAGGGTTGGTTTCACAAGCGGCATATGTTCTTTTATGAAATGGTAGGCAAAATCCCGGTTTACTTTTAAATAGTTTCTTAACTGAACAACCCATTCGTCGCATTTATAAGCTGCCTTCAGCGCTTCAAGACTTAATACATTGCCTGTCAAAAGTTCGAGCGATTCTATGTAATTTTTGTAATTCTGCCTGAGAATCTTGTCGGAGATTATCCCGTAAGCGTTTGTCAAACCGGCGATGTTAAACGTCTTTCCCGGCGAGTTAAGTACGATTACATTTTCCTTTCCCACTTTCAGAAAACTTGTAAAAGAATTTGGCTCGTAGATTATATCAGCATGGATCTCATCGGAGACAATTAAGATGTTGTGCCTTTTGGCTATTTCGTACAGTTTCGAGAGTTCATCGAAAGTCCACACTCGGCCAACCGGATTGTGTGGATTTGAGATGACTATCATCTTTGTGCGTTTATCGATTGATCTTTCCAAACCTTCGTAATCCATCACCCATTTGCCGTCTTTCAAAATCAACCTGTTCTCAACAAGTCTTCTTCCGTTGTTTTCCACTACTTTGAAAAACGGAGGGTACACCGGTGGTTGAATGATGACCTTATCTCCTGGGAGGGTAAAGATGTTGATTAGGAATGCTATCATAGGTACAACTCCGGGACCGTTGACTATCCATTCCTTTTCTATTCTTACACCGTAAGATTTTTCGTACCATTCAATTATCGCTTCGTAGTACTCGTCTGAGCGGAACGTGTATCCAAAGACCCCGTGTTCTACACGCTTTCTTAGAGCTTCAATGACACAATATGGACTCTTGAAGTCCATATCTGCAACCCACATGGGAATTACATCATCACCGTAGAGCTTAATTATCATATCCCATTTGAAAGAATCTGTGTTTTTTCTGTTTATGAGCTCGTCGAATTGATAACCTTTTTCCATTCCATCCAGCTCCCTTCACTATTGAACTCTTATCACCGTACATTGAGATTATACAACAAAAAAAGCACCCCGGAAGGAGCGCTTTTTAATATCCGCATTTTTAAAAGTTATTCCCACTCAATTGTGGCAGGTGGCTTCGAGGTTATATCGTACACAACTCTGTTAACACCTCTGACTTCGTTTACAATCCTTTTCGCAACATGGTTCAAAAACTCATGAGGTAGTTTTGCCCAATCGGCGGTCATTCCATCTTCGCTCGTAACGGCCCTTAGTGCTATCACATTTTCGTAAGTTCTGTAGTCGCCCATAACTCCGACAGTTTTTACTGGGAGAAGCACAGCAAACGCTTGCCACACTTTGTTGTACAAATCCCATTTCTTCAGCTCCTCGATGAATATCGCATCCGCTTCCTGTAGGATTTTGACAGCTTCCCTCGTCACAGGTCCGATGATTCTAACCGCAAGTCCGGGCCCGGGGAATGGATGGCGATAGAGTATGCTTTCCGGCAAACCTAATTCCTTTCCAAGTGCTCTCACTTCATCTTTGAAGAGGTACCTGAGCGGTTCGATGATTTTGAACGGCAGCTTTTCTGGTAATCCACCGACGTTGTGATGTGTCTTAATCTTTGCTCCAGCTTTCCTTTCCGCTACTTTACTCTCTATTACGTCCGGATACAATGTCCCTTGTGCCAGATATTCAATATCACCGTGCTGCTGTCTGAGTTTCATCGCTTCTTCGTAAAAGACGTCTATAAATGTATGCCCGATTCTTTTCCTCTTTTCCTCAGGATCTTCAATTCCCTCCAAGGCTTTGAAAAATCTATCCGATGCGTCAACGTAGTGTATCTTTATTCCCAGTTCTTCAAATCGCTTAACAACTTCCTGACCCTCATTCTTCCTCAAAAGCCCCGTGTCAACAAATATCGGTATCAGTTTGTCAGGTACAGCTTTGTGCAAAAGCATCGCGACAACGGAAGAGTCCACACCACCAGATAGACCCAAGATGACTTTGCCATCGATTTTCTCCCTCAGTTCTTTTATCAATTCTTCGGCAAGGTTCTTCATCGACCAATTCGGAGAAAGTTGCGCTACGACAGTTAGGAAGTTCTTTAAGATTTCTTTCCCATGTTGTGTATGGACAACTTCGGGGTGGAACTGGACACCGAAGTATTTGTCATTTTGACTCCGTATCGCCGCGTAAGGCGAGTTCTCGCTCTTGGCAATTACCTCAAATCCATCCGGCAACACTTCAACCCTATCAGAATGGCTCATCCAGACGGTGAATTTCTCAGGTAGACCTTCGAATATGCCAACATGTTTTACAATTTCAAGTTCAGCAGGGCCAAATTCCCTGTGAGGAGATTTCTCGACTCTACCTCCGAGTTGATGGACGAGCGCTTGAAGACCATAGCAGATTCCAAGCACAGGTAGGTTGCTTTCAAAAACATAGGAAGGTATCTTTGGTGAATTCTCATCGTAGACACTTGCCGGACCTCCGGAAAGAATAAACGCACTTGGTGATAGCTTTTGAACGTTTTCCCAAGGTTCATCATACGGGAGCAGTTCCCCGTAAAACCCTAGTTCCCTGACACGCCGGAGTATCAATTGCGTGTACTGTGAACCAAAATCAAGCACTACTACCGTTTTTCTTTCCATACTCTTCCCCCCACGGTTTTTTAGCTTCTTTTTTGGTTGTACAAATATTTGGTTATACAAAAACACTATCACAACACAACACGTTCTTCAAGCAAAAATATTTGAACTTTGTTTTGCGATTGTTATGAATTCTCTATGAGTACGCTTAATTAATCTGCTTATGGTGGTATAATCTTTTCTGGAGACAATTGAAACGCACAATTTTGGAAAATAACAGGGGGTGTGGGCATGAGCGCAAGAATACTTCTAATTCCGAAACCAAAAGTATTAAAGTGGACCTTTGAAGAATCGGCAATTACAGAAATTCCCAAGTATGGTTTTATCTACACAACGAACGAAGAAATAGCGAGATATCTTAAGCGCAGTGCAGAATCATTTGCGGGATATACAGTAACAAAATCTACAAACGGTGATGAGTTCGTTCAGTTGATTTCAAATCCCTATCTTTTTCCAAAACACGAGGGTTACAGACTGGTAATAGACGGAAGAATTACGATAATCGCCCATGATGATACGGGTCTGTTCTATGGAGTACAAACGCTAAGGCAGATTTTGAGACAAAGTTCTCACTTCAATGGTTTGCCGAATGTATTTATCGAAGATTATCCAGACTTTTTGTATCGAGGCATAATGATAGATGTAAGTCGTGACAGAATTCCAAAACTCGAGGTGCTTAAATTCATCATCGAAAAACTTTCAGAGCTGAAGGTAAACCAACTGCAGCTTTACACAGAGCACACGTTTGCCTACAGAGGTCATGAAAAGGTGTGGGAAGACTACAGCCCGTTAACACACGAAGAAATCATTGAGCTCGATACCTTTTGCAAATCGCATTTCATTGAACTTGTCCCTAATCAGAACACGTTCGGACATCTGAGTAAATGGCTCATACACGATGAATACAAGCATCTTGCCGAGGCATCAGATGGATATGAAACACCATGGGGAGGACGGTACGAGTACCCGTTTTCCATCTCGCCGGCAGTACCTGAATCTGTGAAGTTTGTTGAAGACATTCTCAGGGAGTTCTTGCCAAACTTCTCAAGTGAGCAGGTGAATATAGGCTGTGATGAGACGTTTGACTTAGGGCAGGGGAAATCGAAAGACTTGTGTGAAAGATATGGGAAAGGAAAGGTATATTTTGATTTTCTGATGAAGATCTACAATATCGCAAAAAGATACAAAAAGGCTGTTATGTTCTGGGGAGATATCATTGAGAATCATCCCGAATTCATCCCGCAGTTGCCGAAAGATATGATCGCAATGGTGTGGGGTTACGAGGCTGATCACCCATTTGACGAAAAGTGCGAACTTTATTCGAAAAGCGGTCTGTCGTTCTACGTTTGCCCCGGCACGTCCACGTGGAACACCTTTATCGGAAGAACAGATAACGCAATTGAGAACATAAAGAATGCGGTTTACAATGGATATAAGCACGGTGCGATAGGAGTTCTAACTACGGATTGGGGAGACAACGGACATCCACAACACTTGCCTTTCTCATGGATTGGATTTGCTTTCAGTGCGGCTTTAGGATGGAACATCACCGGGTTGGAAGTTGATGAACTTCTGGACGCTGTAAATCTCTATGTATTTGAAACAGAAAGACCTTTAGCTCAGTTCATACACAGACTTGGACAACTACACAATGCATTACCGTATACACCGAATGGAACTCCTTACTTCTACGCGTTTGTCTACCCAGATAGATTCAGTCAGAACGAGAAACTGAAAGAAATCAGTTACGAAACGTTAGAAAACATCGAGAGTGAACTAAAAACAATGAAGAAGGAGCTCAGTTCATTGGTTTCAGAAGAAAGTAAGCTCTCGGACGTAGTGGAACAAATAAGCAACAACATGGACTTTGCGAAGTTGGGATTGCAAGTACTAAGATTTTTAAGAACGTACGGTTCTGTTGAAAATATCCCTGAGGATGAGTGGAACGAATTCGATGGCGAACTTGAGCGTGTTTTGGAAGATTACAGACGAATTTGGTTGAGTTGCAACAGAAAAGGAGGATTAGAGCAGAGCATATATAAACTGACTCGAATAAGAAGAGTTCGAAAAGGAGATAAACGGGGGTTGATCTTCTAAGTGGTGCAGAAGATGGTAAAACGGACCGTCAAATTGACAGTTGCGCTGATTCCCATTTTTTACATAATCATCGCATTACTTGTACCTTTTATCCTAAACCTTCGATTTGCCGGAGGGTTTTCTCTTACCGCTCTGGTCGATAACGCTTCGAAGATAAGGTTTACAATATATCAAGCTTTGGTATCTTCGGTATTCACAACACTACTGGGAATACCCGGTGCGTACCTCGTTGGAAGAACTAAGATACATCCGGTTATAAAAAAAGTTTTTCGTGTAATGTCTAGCATACCGTTTGTGTTACCAGGTATCACAATGGCTATAGGCTTTTTCCTGGTATTTGGTAACAAAGGATTGTATTCACAGATACTAAGGCTTCTGGGACTTGATGTTCGCATACTCTACACGTTTACAGCGATACTTTTAGGTCATGTGTTCTACAACTTCCCGCTCTTCATCAGGATAGTTGGGGAAGCTTGGGAGAATATGGATGGTTATTTAATTGAGGCCGCAAAGGTCGATGGTGCCAGTAAATGGCAAGTATTTTGGAAAGTGGAGGTACCGGTACTTCTTCCGTCTATCCTCAGGGCGTTTTTCCTCACATACATTTACACATTTACGAGCTTTTCAGTGGTCTTGATACTCGGTGGCATCAGATACTCCACTCTCGAAGTGGCAATTTACATGTACTCAAGAATTACTTTCGATTTCAAAGCGGCATCCACACTCATGCTTTTCCAACTCTTGTTCATCTCCGTTCTTGGCTTTTTTACATCCATTAAAAGGGAGGGCTATGAAAAGCATCACTACCGGCATCTTGATGAATTCCCTCTTTGGGGCTATTTTTTCTTTGGAGTATCGGCACTTTTGATCTTTATACCGCTTGTTTATTCAGCACTTTCGGGCTTTTTAGATTACTACGGTAAGTTTTCACTGACGAATTTCAGAATGCTTCTCTCAGAAGACTTAGAGTACCTTGTAGGGACGAACTTTAAAAGCATGGTTCTGTACACGGTTGTTATAGCCTTCACCTCTTCACTGATAAGTGTTATAATTTCGATGTTTGCTGGATACTATTCGTCAAGAGGAAGAAGGTCGTATTATATTGTACTCATACCGGCTGCCATGTCGTCGGTGACGATAGCGTTTTCATACGTCTTTGTCAATATTCCCGTGCTCCTTAAACTCATCCTTGTTCATTCTCTGATTAACTTGCCTATCACTTTCGGTATACTTGAAGCTGGGTGGAGGAATGTACCGGAGAGTATCATCGATGCAGCAAAAGTGGACGGAGCAGACGCTGTACGATGGATATGGAAGATAGCGATTCCTTTGATAAAGAACTACGTCTTCATAGCTTTCGTTTATTCGTTTACAATCTCCGTTGGTGAGACATCTGGTACTCTAACACTTGCTGAACCTCCTATAACAACGTTCGCAGCTGTTGTGTTCAGGTTGATGAGTTCAAGGAACACAGAAGTAGCGATGGCACTCAATACATTTTACTTTATCTTCGTCGTCTCATTGTTCATAATAATAGAGATGCTAAGAAAGGAGGAAAGTGCATGATACTTTTCGGAACAGGTGGTATAAGAGGGATAATGAGAGAAGGGGAGTTCGATGAAAAAACCGTAGCTGTTGCATCGAAGGGCGTAGCCGAGTACATGAAGATGAAAGGTCTCAAAAAAGTTCTGATAGCATATGATACAAGGAACAACTCACAAGAATTTGCAAAGGTCAGTGCATCTGTATTTGCGGGTGAAGGTATGGACGTTTATGTTTTTGGAGAACCAGTACCAACGCCTGTCTTGTCTTATGGTGTACGAAAACTCGGCATGGATATGGGAGTTGTGATAACCGCGAGTCACAACCCCCCTGAATACAACGGTTACAAAGTCTATACATCAAACGGTGTCCAGGCAGTACCAGAAGTTACCGACGTACTTACCGAAATGGTGAAACGAGCATGGAACCAACCAATAAATGCGGTGGAAAAGTATAAAATAGTGCCGAACGAGGTGCTTGATGAATACATTTCGGATGTGGCAAAGCTTGTGAATGTAGATTTAAAAGGCTTGAAGGTAGTTTATTCTCCTCTCCACGGAACAGGTGCAAGATTTGTACCCAAACTACTGAGAATGCTTGGAGCGGAAGTCGTAGAGGTCGTCGAGCAGATGGAGCACAACGGGAATTTCCCAACTGTGAAGACACCGAATCCAGAAGATGATAGAGCACTTGAACTATTGAAAAAGTACATGGCAGACTATAATGTAGACCTTGGACTTGCAACAGACCCAGATGCAGACAGGGTTGGTGTTGTATTTAAAGACGTCAGGTTAACAGGTAATCAGGTCGGGGTTTTACTATCCAAAATGTTGATTGATGAATACTTAAGTTCTGGAAGGAATAAAGGTATGCTCGTAAAGACCATAGTAACAACAGATATGGTGAGACCTATGTGCGACGAAAGTGGGATAAAATTGTTTGAAGTACCAACGGGTTTCAAGTTCATCGGTGATTTGGTTGAGAAAGGGAAAGACCTGGACTTTGTCTTTGGATTCGAAGAAAGTTGTGGGTACTTAACCGGGGATTTAGCAAGAGACAAAGACGCGGTCCTTGCTTGTGGATTGGTGGCAAAAGCAGCCGTTAGGTTTGATCTACTTAACAAGATGGAAGAACTATACAAACAGTACGGATACTATTTTGAAAAACTCGTCAATTTCGACTTCAAATCGGTTGAACAAGCGCTCGATGTATACGCTAAGTTGAAACAAACAAAAGCTGAAGAAGTTAAGCAAGTTATCGACTACTCAGAAGGGTACAACGGGGTAATTCCAAACGAAACTCTGAGATTAGATTTCGACAACGCACGTATTTATGTCAGACCTTCGGGTACAGAACCAAAAATGAAGGCCTACGTGATGGTAAAAGCACAAACAAAAGAGCAAGCGCTCGCTGACTTAGAGAAATTCGAAGCAAAGATAAGGAGTATCGTCGATGGAATTTTAGCAAAATGACGAGATGAAAAAGCGGGGGATTTCCCCCGTTTTTTAAATTCTCAAATTCTCAAATCAGAAGACTACCTTCGATAACTATCTTCGCATCCCCACCCACGTATGCTTTATACACTCCATCTTTCAAGTGTACTTTGGCAAATATGTTGGACATCCTATTCATGGTTTCACCTTGGATTACCTCGTACATCTTTTCCGGTTCAACGATACCGTGCTTGTACAGATAGTAAATCAACGCACCATTCGCTGTTCCCGTTGCGGATTCTTCAGGTATCCCGTAGAGAGGAGCAAAATCTCGACAATTTGCAAGTGCCCGAGTTTCATCAAGCGTGAAAATATGGAAACTAACAATATTGTTTATCCTGCAGTAATCCGATATACTATCAAAATCAGGTGATAACGAGAAAAGCGTCTGTTTTGATTTAACTGGTACGATCAGATCCCAAAGTCCTGTACTGACCGCTTGTGGTTTTAATGTATACTTTCTATCTCCGATCTCATCTTCCTCTATACCAAGCAGTTCAGCCACCTTCTTAATATCATCCATCTCTAGCTCTTCCCCCATTACCGGTGTTGCCTGCTCCATCATCACTTTCCCTTCTTCTATAGATACATCGATAATACCAGCACGAGTGTGAGCTTTGTATACGCAGCCTGCTTTGACTAACTCCAAGTATTCCAATACCTTGAAAGAACCAATTGTCGCGTGGCCGCAGAGGTCAACCTCTGCAACGGGAGTAAAGTACCTGATATCGAATTCATCCTTTGAAATGCTTCTTACAAAAGCCGTTTCAGAGAATCTGACCTCTTTAGCAATGTTCTGCATAACAGAGTCACTTAGATTGTCCTGATTTTCTAAAATCACAACTCCTGCAGGGTTGCCCAAGAATGGCTTGTTTGTAAAAGCATCCGCCACGAAGAACTTCATTTTCCCCCTCCTCGGCAGTATCAGTCTTAAGAGTATTGTACCACACTTAACAATTCTTAAAACTAGAGACCTTTAGACATGATATAATACTTAAAAAAGTGTAGGAGGCTTTGAAATGAGAAAAATAGCGTTTATTTCTGATATACATTCGAACTTAGAAGCTTTAAGTGCAGTACTTGAGGACATCAAAAAGAAGAATTTAGACGAAATATATTGCCTCGGTGACCTTGTAGGCTACGGTCCAAACCCAAACGAAGTGGTTGAGATAATACGTCAGTACAACATCCCGACTGTTATGGGAAATTATGACGATGCAATTGGCTATGAGAAAGACAGCTGCGGCTGTGCGTACAATCCTGGCAGGGAGACAGAAGTAGGGGATGAATCGATCAACTGGACTATAAAACACACCACAAAAGAAAACAAAGACTTTCTCAAAAAGCTCCCCCACAAACTTTCCATCGAAGTTGAGGGCGTAAAGATCTTGCTGGTCCACGGGAGTCCCGCTAATCACTTGCTTGAATATGTGAAACCCTCAACCTCTGCTGATAGGCTGAAGATATTGTTAAGGAATGTAGAAGAAGATATCATCATCAACGGTCACACACACTTGATGATGGCACGGCATCTTTTTGGTAAGACCGTACTAAACCCAGGAAGCGTTGGAAGGACAAAAGACGGTATTCCGGGGGCTACCTATTTGATTTTGTACGTTGAGAGCGGAGTTTACTGGTATGAATTTGTGAGAGTGCCATATGATGTGAAAACAACGGTGGAGAAGATAGTAAAGGCAAGTCTACCTGTTGAACTTGCGACGGTCTTAGCACTCGGTCAGACCTTTGATATGGGAGAAGGAAAAAACGCAAAGTCCACCAACAAAGAGAATCAACAAGAAGTTCAAGAGAGTGGTATCGAATTCAAAATCTGAACAAATAGTTACTATATAACTTTTTCAAAGCCATGATAAATTCAGGGCTTTTGGTTTTATTGAAACGCCTGAGGAATAGGAAAGTGTTTGGAATGTGTAACAGAAGATTCGGATAATCCGTTACTGAGATGGACTTTACAGTTAACACAAGGCGTAGTAAAATGGCTTTCGCCGTCTGAAAAAAGACAGGCAAAAAGGAAAACAAAAAGCGCAGTTGACAAAATCAAAAGCATGTGGTAAATTAAGTAACGCTTAAGAACGCTTAAGAAAGATTAAGCGAAAAAATTTGAGTCTTGACAAAACTAATAGAGTGTGATAAATTAGCAAAGCGCACAGCAGCGACTCGATGAAGGTAAAAAAAGAGTCCGGTCATTGAAATACGAATAGCAGCCACCGAAAAAAATAAGAGCAGGGTTGAGCCTGACAAGGATTAGCTTGGAGGGTTTGATCCTGGCTCAGGGTGAACGCTGGCGGCGTGCCTAACACATGCAAGTCGAGCGGTGCAGCTGGAGGCTTTTGCCGAAGGCTGCATAGCGGCGGACGGGTGCGTAACGCGTAGGAACGTGCCCCCTGGAGGCGGATAGCCGTGGGAAACTGCGGGTAAACCGCCGTAGACTCGGGAGAGTAGAGGCCGAAAGGCGCCAGGGGAGCGGCCTGCGTCCCATCAGGTAGTTGGTAGGGTAACGGCCTACCAAGCCTACGACGGGTAGCCGGTCTGAGAGGATGGCCGGCCACAAGGGCACTGAGACACGGGCCCTACTCCTACGGGAGGCAGCAGTGGGGGATATTGGACAATGGGCGGAAGCCTGATCCAGCGACGCCGCGTGGAGGACGAAGCCCTTCGGGGTGTAAACTCCTTTTGTCGGGGAAAAAGGACTGATGGTACCCGACGAATAAGCCCCGGCTAACTACGTGCCAGCAGCCGCGGTAATACGTAGGGGGCGAGCGTTACCCGGAATTACTGGGCGTAAAGGGTGCGTAGGCGGCCGAGTGTGTCTGGCGTAAAATTCCACGGCTCAACTGTGGGTATGCGCTGGAAACTACTTGGCTTGGGTGCGGCAGAGGCAGACGGAACTGCTGGTGTAGGGGTGAAATCCGTAGATATCAGCAGGAACGCCGGTGGAGAAGTCGGTCTGCTGGGCCGTAACCGACGCTGAGGCACGAAAGCTAGGGGAGCGAACCGGATTAGATACCCGGGTAGTCCTAGCCGTAAACGATGCTCACTAGGTGTGGGGACGGAAGTCTCCGTGCTGAAGCGAACGCGATAAGTGAGCCGCCTGGGGAGTACGCCCGCAAGGGTGAAACTCAAAGGAATTGACGGGGGCCCGCACAAGCGGTGGAGCGTGTGGTTTAATTGGAAGCTAAGCCAAGAACCTTACCAGGGCTTGACATGCTGGTGGTACCGAGCCGAAAGGTGAGGGACCCTACCGCAAGGTAGGGAGCCAGCACAGGTGGTGCACGGTCGTCGTCAGCTCGTGCCGTGAGGTGTTGGGTTAAGTCCCGCAACGAGCGCAACCCCTGCCCTTAGTTGCCAGCGGTAAGGCCGGGCACTCTAAGGGGACTGCCGGCGACGAGCCGGAGGAAGGAGGGGATGACGTCAGATACTCGTGCCCCTTATGTCCTGGGCGACACACGCGCTACAATGGGATGGACAGCGGGAAGCGAGGCAGCGATGCTGAGCAAAACCCTGAAACCATCCCCCAGTTCAGATTGTGGGCTGAAACCCGCCCACATGAAGCCGGAATCGCTAGTAATCGCGGATCAGCCACGCCGCGGTGAATACGTTCCCGGGCCTTGTACACACCGCCCGTCAAGCCACCCGAGTCGCGGGCACCCGAAGACGGTGACCCTTAGGGGCGCCGTTGAGGGTGAACGTGGTGAGGGGGGCTAAGTCGTAACAAGGTAGGTGTACCGGAAGGTGCGCCTGGATCACCTCCTTTCTAAGGAGAGGATGGTGGCTGCTATTCGGATTTGAGTGATCGGGCTCGTAGCTCAGATGGTCAGAGCGCACGCCTGATAAGCGTGAGGTCGGAGGTTCGATTCCTCCCGAGCCCACCATGGGTGGGGACATAGCTCAGCTGGGAGAGCACCTGCTTTGCAAGCAGGGGGTCAGGGGTTCGAATCCCCTTGTCTCCACCAATGGGTGGAGGGTCATTGAAAAGTGCATAGGGTAAGGTGAAGGTACTAAGGGCACGCAGTGGATGCCTAGGCGGCAGGAGGCGAGGAAGGGCGTGGCAAGCTGCGAAAAGCCTGGGGGAGCTGCAAGCGAGCGTTGATCCCAGGATTCCCGAATGGGGCAACCTGCACGGGAGCAATCCCGTGCGCCACCAAAGGCGCGAAACCCGGGGAAGTGAAACATCTCAGTACCCGGAGGAGAAGAAATCAAACGAGATTCCCTGAGTAGAGGCGATCGAAAGGGGAGGAGCCTAAACCAGCGTTAGTGCTGGGGTTGTGGGACACAGCTAGGCTGAGACCGCTCTGAGGCGTTGTGTAGCCGAACAGTCTGGGAAGGCTGGCCGTAGAGGGTGATAGCCCCGTAGGCGAAACGCAACGCGCAGGAGTGGCTGTGATCCCGAGTAGCGCGGGACTCGAGGAATCCCGCGTGAATCAGGGGGGACCACCCTCCAAGGCTAAATACTACCTGCCGACCGATAGCGCAACCAGTACCGTGAGGGAAAGGTGAAAAGCACCCCGGAAGGGGAGTGAAAGAGACCTGAAACTGCGTGCCTACAAGAAGTCGGAGCCCGAGAGGGTGACGATGTGCCTTTTGATTAATGAGCCTGGGAGTTACCGTACCTGGCGAGGTTAAGCCGGGAGAGGCGGAGCCGAAGCGAAAGCGAGTCCGAATAGGGCGTGAGTCAGGTGCGGTAGACCCGAAGCCGGGTGAGCTACCCATGGGCAGGATGAAGGTGGGGTAAAACCCACTGGAGGTCCGAACCGGTGGATCGTGAAAAATCCTCGGATGACCTGTGGGTAGGAGTGAAAAGCTAACCGAACCCGGTGATAGCTGGTTCTCCCCGAAATGCATTGAGGTGCAGCCTCGGCAGTTCTGTGGTGGAGGTAGAGCACTGATAGGGCTAGTGGGGTTACCTGCGAACCCTGTCAAACTGCGAATGCCACCACACTAATGCCGGGAGTGAGCCCGTGGGGGATAAGCTCCACGGACGAGAGGGGAACAACCCAGACCGTCGGCTAAGGGCCCGGAGAGGTGGCTAAGTGTGAAGAGGAAGGAAGTGGTGCGTCCTAGACAACCGGGATGTTGGCTTAGAAGCAGCCATCATTTAAAGAGTGCGTAACAGCTCACCGGTCGAGACGCACTGCGCCGAAAATGTGCGGGGCTGAAGCCACCCCCCGAAGCCACGGAACCAGCGGAAGCTGGTTGGTAGGGGAGCGTTCCGCGGTAGGGAGAAGGTAGACCCGAGAGGGCTACTGGACGAGGCGGAAGTGAGAATCCAGGCATGAGTATACGAGAGGATGGTGAGAATCCATCCCCCCGAAAGCCTAAGGGTACCTGGGGAAGGGTCGTCCGCCCAGGGTGAGTCGGGACCTAAGGGAAACCCGAAAGGGGTACCCGATGGGAAACCGGTTAATATTCCGGTACCACCTGCGTATCGATACTGTAGGCGGGGACGCAGGAGGCTAAGCTCCGGGGATAAGTGGCAAATCCCTCCAAGCGGTTAGGCGGAGAGGGCTGTAGGTAAGTCCGCAGCCTGAGCTGAGCCGTGAAGGGGAGAGCCCGAGAGGGCTCAACGGGACTGACGCCAGACTGCCAAGAAAAGCCGCGTGTAGTGATACGTGGGTGCCCGTTCCGCAAACCGACACAGGTAGGCGGGCTGAGAAAGCTAAGGGGAGCGGGATAACCCTTGCCAAGGAACTCGGCAAATTGGCCCCGTAACTTCGGGAGAAGGGGTGCTACGGTAGGTTGAACCCAGGGGAAGCCGAAAGGTGGAAACTGGGGGAGGCCGAGGTAGCCGCAGTGACAAGGCCCTGGCGACTGTTTACCAAAAACACAGGTCTCTGCAAACTCGATGAGAGGAAGTATAGGGACTGACGCCTGCCCGGTGCCGGAAGGTTAAGGGGAGGGGTGCAAGCTCCGAACCGAAGCCCCGGTAAACGGCGGCCGTAACTATAACGGTCCTAAGGTAGCGAAATTCCTTGTCGGGTAAGTTCCGACCTGCATGAATGGCGTAACGACTGGGGCACTGTCTCGGCAGGGGACCCGGTGAAATTTCAGTCTGGGTGAAGATGCCCAGTACCCGCAGCTAGACGGAAAGACCCCGTGGAGCTTTACTGTAGCCTGGTATTGTGCTCTGTTGCGGCGTGTACAGGATAGGTGGGAGGCTGAGAACCGTGCTCGCCAGGGTGCGGGGAGCCGCCGGTGGGATACCACCCTCGTCGCAGCGGAGTTCTAACCTACGCGTGTGGAGAGCACGCGAGGGACAGTGCCAGGTGGGCAGTTTGACTGGGGCGGTCGCCTCCTAAAGGGTAACGGAGGCGCGCAAAGCTCGGCTCAGGTGGGTTGGAAATCCACCGTAAGAGTGCAAGGGCAAAAGCCGGGCTGACTGCGAGACCGACGGGTCGAGCAGAGGGGAAACCCGGTCCTAGTGACCCGGCGACTCCGAGTGGAAGGGTCGTCGATCAACGGACAAAAGTTACCCCGGGGATAACAGGCTAGTCTAGCCCGAGAGTTCACATCGACGGCTAGGCTCGGCACCTCGATGTCGGCTCATCCCATCCTGGGGCTGAAGCAGGTCCCAAGGGTTAGGCTGTTCGCCTATTAAAGGGGTACGTGAGCTGGGTTCAGACCGTCGTGAGACAGGTCGGTCCCTATCTGCTGCGGGCGCAGGAGGCTTGAGGAGGGTCGCCCTTTGTACGAGAGGACCAGGGTGAGGGAGCCTCTGGTGTACCAGCTGTCCTGCCAAGGGCATACGCTGGGTAGCCACGCTCCTGAGCGATAACCGCTGAAAGCATCTAAGCGGGAAGCGCGCTCCAAGATGAGGCCTCCAAGGCCGGTCCGAGAAGAGGACCTTGATAGGCCGGTGGTGGGAGCACAGCGATGTGTGGAGCCAACCGGTACTAATAGGCCGACTCCTTCACCTTGACCCTATGCACTTTTGAATGACCCTGGGTGCCGATACCGCGGTGGGAAACACCCAGTTCCATTCCGAACCTGGCCGTTAAGCCACCGTGGGCCGATGGTAGTAAGGGGGCGACCCCTTGCGAGAGTAGGTAGTGCCCAGGATTCCTATATGTTCAAAAAAGCCTCTGCATATCGCAGAGGCTTTTTTATTTTTTGATTATGTGTTAAAATGTTCTGAGCAGATAAACGAAAAGATGAGGTGGTAGGAGTGAATGAACAGAAAATTCAAGAAATACACGTTGTTGGTGCAGGGCTTGCAGGTAGTGAAGTTGCATGGCAGCTTGTGAAAAAGGGTCACAAGGTTGTCATCCATGAGATGAAAAGGATAAAGAAGTCGCCAGTGCACACAAGCAACCTCTTTGCTGAGCTTGTTTGTAGTAATTCGTTGAAGTCGATGGATTTGAAGAATGCCGAAGGGCTTTTGAAAGAAGAAATGAGATTGTTCGGAAGTTTAATTTTGGACTGTGCCATGGAAAATCGAGTGCCTGCGGGAAAAGCTCTAGCTGTTGATAGGGAAAAGTTCGCGAAGTGCGTTACTGAGAAGCTTTTGAAAACCGGACTTGTGGAAGTTGTCGATGAAGAAGTAAAAGAACCGGGTTCTGAAGGCATATGGGTGATAGCTACTGGTCCTACAACGGATGGTGAATTGGCAGAGTGGATTAAAAAAGTTACTGGCGGTGTTTTAAATTTCTTCGATGCGGTTGCACCGATAATCAGTGCGGAAAGCATAAATATGGATGTCTGTTATGTAGCTGATAGATACGGTGTAGGTTCCGGGGATTACATAAACTGTCCAATGAACAAGGAGCAGTACGAGGCGTTTTGGGAAGCGATTGTAAATGCGGAAGTTGTTGAAATGGACGATTTTGATAGAAAGCTTCTTTTCGAACGTTGCCAACCGATAGAAGAAATAGCTCGTAGTGGTAAAGATGCGATGAGGTATGGCCCGTTGAGACCAGTTGGACTTCGAGATCCAAAAACAGGAAAGGAACCATACGCGGTTGTGCAGCTAAGAAAAGAAAATGTAGAAGGAACGATGTATAACCTGGTCGGCTTCCAGACAAGGCTGAAATGGGGAGAACAATTAAGAATAATCAGAATGATTCCGGGATTGGAAAACGCGGAGATTCTAAGATACGGTGTGATGCACAGGAACAGTTATATCGAATCACCGAAAGTTTTAGATAAATTCCTCAGACTGAAAAGTGATCCAAGGATATTCTTCGCTGGTCAGATAACAGGTGTGGAAGGATATGTAGAATCCGCGATGACAGGCCTTTATGTTGGGCTGAATATTGCAAGGTTGGTCGAAGGGAAAGAGATGGTCGAATTCCCAAGAAAGACGATGTGTGGTGCACTGATAGATTACATAACGAGTGCGCATGAATTAAAGCCCATGTATGCGAATTTCGGGCTGATAGGTGGAGGCAAGAATCGCGAAAAGGTCGCACAAAAAGCTTTGGAAGAGATGAAGCAATTTATCGAAAGCACTGGGGAAAAACATATAGAAGGGGGAATCTAGTTTGGAAAGCAAGGTGAATAGGAATATAGAACTCTTGCTGGGAGACTACCGAAAGGCGATTGTTAAGCTTTCCATTCCCAATATGATTGCCATGTTTATCCAAACGTTATACAACCTTGTTGATGCCGTATGGGTTGCAGGTTTGGGACCTTCTACGCTCGCTGGTATGGGCTTGTTTTTCCCGATATACATGATAGTTATCTCAATTGCAACTGGTATAGCGGTCGGTACCAGCTCTGCAATTGCGCGAAGGATAGGTGCTAAGGATTTTGACGGTGCAAATGCGGTGGCTGAACATTCGATAATCCTTGCCATCTTTGTAGGTTTCTTGACCGCTCTTGTTGGTATTTTAACACTTGAAGGGGTTCTTCAGTTCACCGGTGCGTCCGGAGAAGCTCTACAAAAAGCAAAAGAATATGGAGTCATTATCTTTTTGTCTTCAGTATTTGCAATGTTTAACAACGCTGCTATCGGTATCCTCCGTGGTGAGGGAGATTCAAAAAGGCCTATGTATATAATACTTTTCAGTTCGGTTTTGAATATGGTTCTTGATCCGATTTTCATATACGTTTTTAAATGGGGTATTAAAGGAGCAGCGTGGGCGACGAATATCTCGGTATTTGTAGCGAGTGCTATGCTTTTGCACCTTCTGATGTTTTCAAAAAAGACATTTTTGAATGTTGGTTTCAGAAAGTTTGTTCTTACTAAAAGCATCATTCTGGATATCTTTACTGTCGGTTTCCCAACCGCACTTGCGCAGATCACAATGTCTGTAGCTATATATTTCCTTAACTTCTTTGCATCAAAAGCAGGCGGAGATATGGGAGTAGCAACGTTCACAGGTGCTTGGAGGATAATAAACTTAGGAACGTTAACTATTATTGGAATCTCATCGGCCGTAACGACGGTAACTGGGGCAGCATACGGCGCAAGGGATATTAAAAAGCTTGAATCGGCGCTTAACTATGCAATCAAATTCGCAGAGTACTTTGCAATTGCGATAATGGTAGGGATTTTCTTTTTCTCAAAGCCACTTGCGATGATGTTTGCGTACTCCAAAGCTTCTGCTCAGCTCTTGGACAATATCTCTCAGGCTCTTAAGATACTTTGCCTTTTCTTACCAGGTACACCTTTCGGAATGCTCACTTCTGGCATGTTTCAAGGCATTGGACATGGTTACAAAAGTCTGGTAACAACGATATTGAGAACGGTGATATTCCAGCTCTTCTGGACGTGGTTATTTGTAGACGTGTTTAAAATAGGACTGGCTGGAGTATGGTTGGGAATCGTCGTGGGTAACGCTACCGCTTCGATAATAACCTACACGTGGGGCAAGATCACCATAAAGAAGCTGTATTCCATACAGAACCAACAAACGGAAATGGATTAAGAAATCAGAATGCTAAACCATAGGTACGAATCTGACATGCCCTAAGGATTCTTCGGCGATCTTTGTTCCGTGTTTTCTTATTCTTTTCAAGATTTGCACGTATTCGTCTCCGACAGGAATAAGCAAAATCCCACCATCGCTAAGCTGCTCGATCAACGCTGGTGGGATTTCTTTTGCATAGCAAGTCACGGTGATTTTATCGTAAGGAGCGAATTCTTCTAACCCAAACTTTCCATCGCTTAAGAATACTTCGACGTTTTCAAGTCCCAGCTGCTGGATAATTTTTTTTGCCCTATCGTAGAGTGGTTTAACTACTTCGACGGTGTATATCTTTCCAGTTGGACCAACAAGTAATGACATTACAGCAGCGTTGTATCCACTCCCGGTACCAACTTCCAGCACTTTGTTTCCTTCTCTTAGCTCTAAGTATTCGCACATCAATCCCACCATATGTGGGGCGGATATGGTTTGACCGTAGCCTATAGGGAGTGGCGTATCAACGTAAGCACTATCTTGATATTCCGGTGGCACAAAAAGTTTCCTGTCTATTTTGTTCATAGCCTCAATGACTTTTTTTGATACACCGTAATATTCAAGATGTTCGTACAAATATCCCACCTTCTCAAAAAGTGGCTTATAGCTGTTAACCTCTGAAAATCAAATACGCGGTGTATCCTATGTACGCAGCAAAGAAAAGTGCGCCCTCAATCCTGCTTAATCTTAAATCCTTTGAGAAAAGTGTCAGAATAACCGTGATGGCAATAAGCAGTAAGACGTCCGCATTCAATACTATGGGGTAATTTAAAGGATTGATGATAGCGGAAATACCTAGTATGAAGAAAATGTTGAAAATATTAGAACCAACAACATTGCCCAATGCTATCTCATTTTTGCCTTTTATGGCAGCAACAAGTGAAGTGGCAAACTCAGGTATAGATGTACCAGCAGCAACTATTGTCAAACCTATCAACTTATCGGAAACTCCAAATACCTTTGCTATTTGTGTCGCACTGCTGACAATTATACGTCCTCCAAACGAAAGACCTATCAGACCTCCGATTATGTAAATTACGGAGAGCCAGGTACTTATATTTTTTAACTTTGCCATTTCCATCTCCTCAAATATCTCTCTATCTTTTTTTGCCATCTCGAATACGTAAGCAATGAAAATGGCGAAAAAGCATAGTAACACAACACCGTCACCACGTGTAATAAGTGAGGGGAGGTCCCGCCCCTTATTGCCAAGTGCGAGCACAGACAAAGCAGCTATCAGGCTAAGGGGAATTTCTTTCTTCAAAGTCGAATGTTTCACGGCTATCGGTCGTAGCATCGCAGAAAACCCTGCAACCACAAGGATGTTGAAGATATTGCTACCAATTATATTACCAAGTGCGATATCTGAATTCTTCTTGATGGATGAAACAACATTCACCGCTAACTCTGGTGCGGATGTTCCAAAAGCAACTATCGTGAGCCCGATGACAAGGTCTGAAACTCTGAGCTTCTTTGCGATAGCTGAGGCACCCTCTACAACTTTATCGGCACCGATACTTACCAAAACGAGTCCCAAAGCAAACAATAAGAAATTCAGAAGCACAAAAGACACCTCCAACTATCTACTTGATAAATAAATTGCGGAATTCATCCGCGATAGATTGATAACCTAACCTTTGAATAACACATGGTCCAGCTTGCTTGATACTATTATACTACCTACTGCCATTTTTGTATACGGTGGTCTATTTTCGGCGTTAATTGTTAGTCAGAAAAGCGTGATAGTTCGGTTTTTTCCGTTTGATTTTGAAATGTACAACGCCTCGTCTGCTCTCTTTAAGAAGCTTTCAATCGTATCGCTCCCCTTTAACTGAGTGACTCCAAGACTTATAGTGACTTTGTACGGGGTGTCCTTGAACTTTTCCTCAACCTTTGTACGAATTCTTTCCGCAATCAAGTGTGCTGCATCGATATCTGCTTCTGGTAGGAGAATGAGTATTTCCTCACCTCCCATTCTTATCGGAAAATCACTTGCCCGAACATTTTTCAATATGACCTCCGCTATGCCTTTCAAAACTTCATCACCCACGTTGTGTCCGAACGTGTCATTAATTCTTTTAAAGTCGTCTGCATCGATAGAAATTGCGGACAACGGAATTCTATCAGCTTTGCTTGAAACATAGAGTCGTTCGATTTGGCTGTTAAAAACGTATCTTGTTAGCAATCCGGTCAAAACATCCTTCTCAAGCAGTTGACGAATCTGTTCGTTTAGAGACCTTAGACTTTGATTTTTACTTTCGAGTTCTTTGAGGTAAAGATTTATCTGCTCGCGCTGGTGGAGATACTTTTTTATTGTGTTGGCTAAACTGCCGATTTCGTCGTCTCGGTAGATATATTTCTCAACAGTGTCAGGTGTATGGTTGTCAATTGCGTAGATTATATCACTGAAAGGTTCCAGAGCCAAGTGCTTCAGTTTGACGTAGAACACCGAAAGAATAGATATCAGAATAGCAATAGATGTTATAACCAAAATTACAACGTACAAGAGATATCTTGTGAGCAATGTAAAATTCTTTGAAAAGATAAGATACGCCACTCCCTTACCGGTGTGATCTAAAAGCTTGTAAGAATAAACCAGCTTTGTTATCGAGGAAATACCAGGTTTGTCTGAATAAGAGATAGAGGCTCCTGTTAGCTCTTCTAACTTTACCAGGTCCGTTACAGTCCAGTAGTTCCCAACTGTAATAACACTCGGCTCTTCAATCTGCCATAGGTTCAAGATTCTTGGTGATGGATAAAGAACGAACACCTGGATGGGAAACAAAGTTTCCGGGCTATCCAGAAAGAAATACGTCTTTCCCGTGAGTTGCTTGAAGGAGAGTTTGTCCAAAAGGTTATTAATCCTACTAACGTTTTGGTCGTCGAGAAATAATGTATGTATAAGCCCGTCGCTTTCATAAAATGCAAGAAAATCAATGTCGAGCATTTTAAAATTTGATATCAAACTCTCTTTGTAGAGTGCCAATTCTTCATCAGCTGGAGAAAGCCTATCAAGGAGGCTTTTGTGGGTATCAAGTACGCGTTGGAGTTCCCTACTCTTCTGGCTGAATTGAAATTCCAAATCTTTTGACACGTTCTTTGAAAACTCTTCTAACTGTAAGTTAAATGCGCTTTTTAAATTTGCCATCAGTAGAATGGCTAGTACAAGTGTGAACAAAAGAAAAGCAATAGATGAATAAATGACGAGCTTTCTAAGTTTTTGTGCTATCATATGAAGTTGTTATCCCCCTTGAGACAATTTGAAACGTCAGCGACCAATCTTCGTCTTAGTTTACAAATTTATTATATCACACGACCATTATATCACATAAACAAGTCTTAAAGTAACGTTTTTTCAAAGTTATCTTCTCAAAAGCAGAGGCCTTCTAATATCTTTGGAACAATAAGCATATCGTTCCAAAATATAGCTTAGTTGCCTAAACTCAGTCTATGTGGTATAATATGTCTGAAAATCCGCTGTATTCGAACATGACAGGCCTTACTTTGGATTGACTTTTTTCACCAGTACGAAAACTTTGAAAAATATTCAAAAAATTTAACTTCCCGTACCTTGCAAATGTAATATTTATATTGTACAATTTTTCACGAGCATGAGAAATTCGCACTAACACTACGAAGGAGGGAGAAAGATGAAGATAGCTATCAACGGTTTTGGAAGGATCGGAAGACTTGTTCTTAGAGAACTCATTCGCCGCAACAGTTCAGTTGAAGTAGTTGCTATTAACGATTTGGATAGCCCAGTAACATTGGCACACCTTTTCAAATACGACTCAGTCCACAGGGAATTTCCTGGCGAAGTTAAGGTAGAGGGCGACGTGATGTATGTTAACGGTAAGGCTATAAAAGTATTTGCCGAAAAAGACCCAGCAAACCTTCCATGGAAAGACCTCGGTGTTGACGTAGTTGTTGAATCAACAGGTAAGTTCACAGAAAGAGACGGCGCGATGAAACACATCCAAGCTGGTGCTAAGAAAGTTATCATCACAGCTCCAGCAAAAGGAGAAGACATCACCGTAGTCTTTGGTTGTAACGAGGAACAACTCAAACCAGAACACCAGATTATCTCCTGTGCATCCTGTACAACAAACTCCATCGCTTCAATAGTTAAGGTCATCAATGACGCATTTGGAATAGTAACAGGATACCTTGTAACAGTCCACAGCTACACAAACGACCAGAGAGTTCTTGACCTCCCACACAAAGACCTCAGAAGAGCAAGAGCAGCCGCTTTGAACATCATCCCAACAACAACAGGTGCTGCAAAAGCTGTTGCACTTGTCGTTCCAGAAGTCAAGGGTAAACTCGACGGTATGGCACTGAGAGTTCCAACTCCAGATGGTTCCATCTCCGTTCTCAGCGTCCAGGTTGAAAAGGCAACAACAGCCGAAGAAGTCAACGCAAAAGTCAAAGAAGCAACAGAGGGCAGGCTCAAGGGAATTATCAAATACAACGAAGATCCTATCGTCAGTTCAGACATCGTTGGAACAACGTACGCAGGTATATACGATGCAACACTTACCAAGGTAATGAATGGAACATTCGTAACAGTCTACAGCTGGTACGACAACGAATACGGTTACACTTGCAGAGTTGTCGATACAATCGAGAAAGTTGCAACAATGCTTTAATTCATAAACCGATAAAGGGGGCTTGTCCCCCTTTTTTGTACGGTGTTGATATGTGAATGTAAAATACCTTAGGCTCAGGAGGTGTCGAGAATGGAAAAGCTCACGATTAGGGATGTTGATCTCAAAGGTAAAAGGGTGATAATGAGAGTTGACTTTAACGTTCCTTTGAAAGATGGAAAAGTTGCTGACGATACAAGAATAGTTGAAGCGCTTCCAACAATAAAGTATGCCCTTGATAACGGTGCAAAGGTAATTCTCCTTTCCCACCTTGGCAGACCGAAGGGCGGTCCAGATCCAAAATACTCATTGAAACCAGTTGCAGAAAGACTTTCTGAACTTCTTGGTAAAGAAGTAAAGTTTGTTCCAGCATTGTACGGCGAAGAAGTTGAAAAGGCAGTTGCAGAATTAAAAGAAGGCGAAGTTTTAATGTTGGAAAACACAAGATTCGACCCAGGCGAAGAAAAGAACGATTTGGAACTCGCAAGAAAATGGGCAAGCCTTGCTGATATCCACGTGAACGATGCATTCGGTACAGCTCACAGAGCACACTCAAGTAATGTTGGAATCGCTCAATACATTCCATCCGTTGCTGGATTTTTAATGGAAAAGGAAATTAAGTTCCTTTCCAAAGCAACACTTAATCCTGATAAGCCATACGTGGTTGTCCTTGGCGGTGCAAAGGTTTCCGATAAGATAGGCGTCATAACAAACTTACTCAACAAAGCCGATAGGATAATCATCGGTGGCGCTATGATGTTCACATTCTGGAGAGCTCTCGGCAAACAAACGGGAAACTCTCTTGTTGAAGAAGATAAAATTGAACTTGCAAAACAACTCCTTGAACAGGCAAAAGAAAAAGGTGTCGAACTTGTTATTCCAACAGACGCAGTTTGTGCTCAGAAGATGGAAGCCGGTGTTGAGAAGAAGGTCTTCACTTGCGAAGAAGGTATCCCAGAAGGTTGGGCTGGCTACGACATCGGTCCTGCAAGTATCGAACTAATCAAGTCGAAACTTGCAGATGCGAAGACAGTTGTATGGAACGGACCACTTGGTGTGTTTGAAATCGAAGATTTCGCAACTGGTACAAAAGCGGTTGCAGAGTTCATTGCATCTCTCACCGAAAAAGGCGTAACAACAGTAGTTGGCGGTGGCGACAGCGCAGCAGCAGTTGCTCAGTTTGGTCTTGAAAAGAAATTCAGCCACGTATCAACGGGTGGCGGTGCATCACTCGAATTCCTCGAAGGAAAAGAGTTGCCCGGTATAGTATCAATTGCGAATAAAAAAAAATAACCAATAGGAGATTCATTCTCGCTGGAAATTGGAAGATGAATAAAACACCCAGCGAAGCGCAGCTGTTTGCCAACACTTTGACCAATGCGTTCGCTGGGTTTAATTCTTTTGATATATACATTGCCCCTGTTTTTGTGGCGCTCGATAGAGTTCGAGAAGTTGTTGCATCGAGTAATATAAAACTGGCAGCGCAAAATATGTACTTTGAAGATAGTGGAGCATTCACAGGTGAAGTATCACCGAAGATGCTTAAAGAAATCGGAGTTCAAGCGGTTATAATCGGGCACAGCGAAAGAAGAAGAATTTTCGGAGAAACGGACGAGTTAATTAACAAAAAGGTGAAAAAAGCACTCGCAGAAGGCTTGACTCCAATATTCTGTATAGGCGAAACTCTTGAAGAAAGGCAAAAAGGTTTGACGTTCTGTGTTCTTGAAAAACAAGTTAGAGAAGGTTTGTATGGAATAAGTGCAGAAGATGTCAAGAAAGTTGTAATCGCATACGAACCAGTCTGGGCAATAGGAACTGGTGTTGTCGCAACCCCAGAGCAAGCTCAGGAAGCTCATGAATTTGTGAGAGCACTACTTGAAAAAATGTACGGAGGCGAAGTTGCTCAGTCGGTGACAATCCTTTACGGTGGTAGCGTAACCCCAGAGAACTTCTTCGGTCTTTTTGTCAAACCCGATATCGATGGTGCACTCGTTGGTGGTGCAAGTTTGAAGGAAAGCTTTGTAGAACTTGCAAAGATAATGGCAAGCGTTCTTGGATAAGGCAGGTTTGTAATTAGTCAAGATAGTGAATTTAAAAAGCCCCCGATTTGGGGGCTTTAAATTTTTTCGTCTTTTTCAAATTCTCCATATTTCGTGGTATTCGTGTGGTGTTTCGCAGTATTCACAAACGAACTTTCCATCGATTTGAACAAACGAAGCGGTTACATTTTCACCGTGTGCAGGATTGGTTATACAGTTTTCATTTTTGCAACCAATCTCTTCAAAACCGTATATGCGTGGTGGTAGGTGGATTCTGTATTTTTCAACAACTCTCGAATTCTTGATGATATTAACCGTAGTATTTGGAGAAATGGCGGAAAGTTTCTTGATCTCTTTGAATGACAGGTATCTGTCCGGCAGGCTGATGTATCCTTTGTAGCTACCGTCGGCAGATTTGAAGATACCATCTGCACTGTCAACATCGTAAAGCTTGAGTATTTTCCTTATCTTTACTATCGTGTTGTATATTTCTTCCTGCGATTTTCCTTTCGCAATGTGGTCAATAACCGTCCCATTTTCGATTGGTTTGATGCCACGTTTTCCTTCTTTCAGAACACCTTTCGTCCCATCAACAATCGGTGCTGGGATTATGAAGTTTTCTTCCTCTTGCTGTTCAGATTTTGCTGTATCAAACGGTGCTTCAAGCGCACCTCCAAGCATGGAAAGAAGCACTATTCGTACATAGTATCCGTTTATCGCTTGCTCTTCCCAACCGTTCAAAGGAAGTGTATCAAGGAATGTGGGAATTTCAGGGTTGAATTTCGGTCTTGGCAGAGGATGGTAGAATTTTGTGCCTTCTGGAATTTTGTCGAGCATATCTTGTCTGAACGTCACAGCTTTTCTTAAGAATTTCTCTTTTTCAAGGATGTCTTCACCCATCCTTTCTAATTGCAGGCGGGTGAAGTACCATATCTTTGCCGGATTTCCGTAGCTCAAGTACTCATCTAATGAGTAGAATTGCCTAACTTCAAAACCGTTTCGTTTCATTTTCTGCACGTACCCATCTGGCATTTGTAATTCAGGTGGGGCGATCAAGTCAACTTCGACGTTTTTGAAAACCTTTAAGCCATCAGCTTTGGAGTGGACAGTTCTTCCGTGGAGTAAATCACCAACGAGAGCTATTCTAATATGGGAATTATCAAATTTGTTGTGTTCGAGGAAGGTGTATTCATCGAGAAGTTCTTGGGTAGGATGTTCGTGTTTGCCATCTCCACCGTTGATGAACGCGGGTCTTAAAATACCGTGCCTATCGGCAAACTCTCCAACCTTTCTCTCAAGTAGTCTTACAACACCCTCAAGCCTTGTTCTCAGTACAAAAATGGAGTACTCGCTGTAGCCTGTCAGCATATTGAACGTATCGACGTAGCTTTCTTGCTTGTTAAAAGAGGAGTGTTCTGAATCAAATATGTTCACTTTAGCGCTTCTGTGGAATTTTGCAGCGTTTATGAAGGATTCTTTCGTTCGGGTAGAAGGTTCTACAAATACGATGTAAATCCCTGTGTTACGTTTAATTTCAAATTCCGAAACGTCTTCTTTGTTTTTGATCTTCTCTTTCAATCGCTTTGTTGACTGGTACAGAAAGAGCTGTTCTTCAACCGAAAAATCGTTAATCACTGCCAATGTGCGGCTCAAAAAGTTGCCCATACAACCATCACTCCCCCCACGTTTTTGAGTCTTACTTTTTTGTTTAGCCGGTCTAACCCGGCTTATTCTAACTTAAGTTTCTAGCATATTATACAACACAAACGTGAAATGTGAAGAACCTCTGTTGGGAATGTTGAAAATTCTGTAGATTTCGAAGAACTGGAATGGTATAATTTTGAGCGGCAGGTTTTTTAGAACCAAATTCTAACTGAGGAGGAAACAAAGATGTTTGACAGAATTAACCAAGGTTACCAAACTCAACAACTCTATCCAATACCATCCTGGGTCTACGAAGGTGTTATCTACCAAATCTTCCCCGACAGGTTTGCTATAGGTAAGGGAAAAACTGTTCATGATAAAGCAAAGCTTTACGCAAAACGTGGCGGGAGGATCGTGGATTGGGATGTCCCACCAAAGAGAAAGGATAAGGCAGAACACGTGAAGGATTTCTACGGCGGAGACCTTTGGGGAATTGCAGAGAAGCTCGATTATCTAAAAGACCTCGGTGTTAATGTGATTTACACAAATCCTATATTCCTCTCCCCATCAAATCACAAATACGATGCGATAGACTACATGAGAATTGATCCACAATTCGGAGGGGAACGGGCTTTTAGGTACTACGTTAATAAAGCCAAAGAGGAGGGGTTTAGACTCATACTGGACGGTGTATTTAATCATCTTAGTAGCGAGAATCCGTGGTTCAAAAAAGCACTGAAAGGTGATAGAAGGCATGTTAGCAAATTCGCGATTCACAAAGATGGTCACAGAGCGTGGTACGGACACAAGGCTCTCCCCGAATGGCACCTTGAGGAAGTTGAAGTGATGGAGTACATTCTAAGTGTTGTTGAGCACTATCTGAGAAAAGGTATCGATGGTTGGAGACTGGACGTCGGATACGATTTGGGATATGTGAACAATGCGTTGATTACAAAGACCGCAAAAGAGATTTCGATTGATAAATACGTTGTCACAGAAACGTGGAACTATCCATCGAACTGGTACATGGTCGATGGAATAATGAATTATCACTTCAGAAATTCCGTAATTGCTTACCTGAAAGGTGAGTTCAACAACTTGGCAAAGGCACTGCAAAGTGCGTACAACGACACTCCGAATATCTACGGTTGCTGGAACATGCTCGATAGCCACGACACAGAAAGGCTTGCTACTGTGATACCCGACAAACAACTGCGAAAACTGGCGATAGTCCTGCAATTCACTTATCCCGGAGTGCCCGTGATTTACTACGGCACAGAAATCGGGCTTGAAGGTGGAAACGATCCGGAATGTCGTGCAACGATGAAGTGGAACGAAAAAGAATGGGACACGGATTTAAGGGAGTTCTATAAAAAGCTCATCGCAATTCGAAAAGCGCAAACCGCACTTAAGATTGGTACGTTCGAAGTACTTAACGAGGAACCTCTGGTGTTTTACAGACGCACACCGCATGTTTTGGATGGAATAATAGTGGCGGTAAATAAAGGCAAAAGGGCAGAGCTTAATATCTCGCTTCCCGATGGTAGAGTACTTGCCGGCACATGCTTTGTTGATTTGATTACAAACGAAGAATTCTGGATAACAGGGGGAATAATGAAGATAGATATTCCAGAAAAAGGATTTAGGATACTTAAGATAGTAAACAGACCAAGGAATGGATACAATCAATACAAACGGATTTATTAATATTAACATGGGTTTTTGGCAGCCCATATACTAATTCTTAGGAACATTAAAGGTTTCTTGTTCTGAATTAAGCTACTGAGATTTTTGCCATAGCGAATGCATTTGGCAATTAATCATTCACTAGTCATCAGGAGCGCGTTGTATGAGAAAATTTAAAAATTCAAGTGAATACTACGATTACATAGCTAACATGTACGATGCGATGTACGAAGGCACTTATTGGAATATTGCTAAAAAGCAAATCGTGTTTGAAATAAACAAGTACTTGCCCACATTGTCAGATAAGCATGTTCTTGATGTGGGATGCGGAACAGGTTTTTGGAGTGCCTGGGCTAATAGAAAAGGTGCAAGTGTGGTATGTGTGGAACCTTCTAAGAATATGATTGAAAAAGCAAAGGTTAGATTGAAAAGTGTACTATCCAATGAAGTTGATGGAAGGATTGAATTTCTGAATTGCTTTGCTGAAGATATAGGAAGCTACTATCCACTCGATGGTCAGTTTGATGTTGTGTTTCTCCTCGGGGATGTGCTAAGTTACGTGCAGGATATTCATAGGACCATGAAAAACATCCAAAAGGCAGCCAAGAAAGGGGCATTTGTTTTTGGAACAGTTGATAACTATTATTCATACGTTAAAGATGTTATCGTGTATGGTTCTTGGGATGACTACGAGTATCTGGAAAAGCATCAACGACTCACGATAGGTTCCGAATTTGGGACTTTTGAAGCGCATCCGTTTAAACCTTCTGAACTCGATGAGTTATTTGAAGCATACAGCTTTGAAGTTGTTGAGCTCACGGCTCTTGCGAGTTTTCCGAGTCTGGAATTAAGCATAAAATATGGCAGACATCTGATAAATGAAGCAGAACATTTGTTTTTTGTCGCTCAAAAAAATTAAGGGCATCACCTTCGGATGCCCTTTGTGTTTTTGCTCTTCTTATCTATCACATTCCAACCATCTTTTTGAGTCGCTTATTTCTTATCAAATCATTTCTTTATATGCCTTCCTTTTGAGCGAGCAGTTCAGTTGCTTAGATACGTCATACAGGTTTGTTTGTGAATCGCTCATGACTGAAGTCACGAGCTTCCTGCTTCACTGACAAGACTTGCTACCAGTGGTATGCCACTAATAGTAGAGGTCTCGCCTCCACAGGCATCGCCTTCCGGCTCGGACCGTCCCAGCCCTACGGGTTTATCAACAAGCAACTTTAGCCCTTCTGCTAGAATATTCCTCGCCGCATTGAAATCTCTGTCGTGTACACTACCACAGCTTGGACACTCCCAAACTCTCACACTCAGCTCTTTCACTTCTTCGTTCTTGTATCCACAATCACTGCATTTTTGTGATGATGGAAAATTGGGCGATACCTGCATGAAAATCCTGCTTCGTCTCATGGCCTTGTATTTGAGCATTTGCAAAAATTTCGACCATGATGCATCATGTATACTCTTTGCGAGCCGTCCGTTCTTTACCAGATTCTTAACCCTCAGCTCCTCGCAGATGATAACTTGGTTTTCGTTAATCACCTGCAAGGATAATTTCTCCAGAAAATCATCTCTGATATTTGATATTTTCTGATGCAACTTAGCAAGTTTGATTCTTGCTTTCTCAAAGTTCTTGCTTTTTACTTTCTTTCTTGATAAATCTTTTTGCAGTTTCTTTAGTTTTTTCTCATATTTAGCAAGCACCTTCGGTGCTTCGACACGATTACCGTTGCTATCCACGTAGAAACTTTTAAGCCCAAGGTCGAGTGCAACTGCATAGTTGATTGGTTCTGGTGTTTGGTTTTTGTTATTAACTTTATCAACCTCAACAGCGATTGAAACGTAGTAGTGTCCACTGGGAAGTAACGTAACTGTTGCAGTCTTTATCTTACCGTTGAACGTTCTGTGTATTCGAGCTTTAATCCAACCAAGTTTTGGTAGTCTTATTTTCCCCCAACAGCGGTTCTTAGTCTTATCTTTTGCCATAACTCCGAAATCAATCTGGATGTTGTTGTTTGTAGAATACGTCGTGTATGAAAACCTGTGCGACTTCTTTTTCTTAAAACGTGGCTTGTTAGCTTGACCTTTGAAAAACCTTTGATAAGCTTTATCCAATCTTATCAATGCATCTTCCAGAGCAAATTTATCAACTTCCCTAAGCCAAGGATACTGCTCTTTGAGTACGCTATTTAGGTGTTTTCTACACTCAGCCTCAGTGGTTGCGAGTTTTTGTTCTTTATATCTTTCCTCTCTCCAAGCAAGAAAATAGTTCCACACAAATCTTGTGCAGCCGAATGTTTTGGAAAGTTGTAGTTTTTGTTGCTTGTTTGGATATATCCTATATCTGTACGTGACTATCAACTAGCTTGTGTTCTATTTCGCCGGTAAGGATTTTAAGTCTGTCCTTAACGCACCAGACGATATGGTATTGAATGGAATAAACGTAACCTCTGCCTCTATGAAGATGAGCCACTAGCAACACCCCTACGCGAGATTAACATGGTACGTATATTCCAACATCTGTTGTCATGTGCGTCAAGTCAGAACAATGATTATGATAGCACAACTGTCTGACATACTAACTGTTACTCATGTCTGAAGACACGAGAGTGTCTTTAGCTTCAACGTCCAGCGTCGTTTTTCGACAAGAGTTACTTATTAACAGCTTTAGACTCGACCTCAATCCCGAGTGGTGCGAGTGCTCTTTCAAGTACTCCGTGCATGTACGAGATTACGATACCGTAATTCGTCATCGGGATGCCAAGTCTTTTGAACATTCTAACCCTTCGCATCATCTGATTACGCGTATTTACACAACCGCCGCAGTGGATAACGAGTTTTGCGTCGGCTACTTCCTCGTATTCTGGTAAATCAACACCAGCCCACACTTTGAAATTCACGTTCGCACCTGTGTGGTTTATAAGCCATCTGGGGATTTTTACGCGTCCGATATCTTCACTTAACGGCCTGTGCGTACAACCTTCCATGATGAGAACTGTATCACCATCTTGCAGTTCTTCTATTTTGTACACGCTTTCAACGAAATACCTAATGTCTCCTCTGTAATTCGCTTCGAGTATCGAGAAGGTTGTCAGTGGTATGTCTTGTGGAACGTCCAATGCAACTTTCATTACCGCTTGGGAGTCGGTTATAACAAGCTTCGGTGGTTCGTTGAGTTTTTCCAATGCATGCTTGAGTTCTGTTTCTTTCGTAACGATAGCTACCGCGTTCCTGTCGAGAATTTCTCTAATAGCATGAACTTGCGGCATTATGAGTCTTCCTTTTGGTGCGGCAATGTCAATAGGAACAACCAGCACAACGGTATCACCAGCGTCGACGAATCTCGGTACAAATGGCAGTTCCTCATCTGATGGAATAAGTTCGTTGAGCGCTTTGCCGATTTCATCTAATCCTTCTCGTTTTAGCGAGCTAACTAAGAAAACTCTTGTGTGGTAGAGCGATTCGTACTCACGTGCAATATCGTAAGCTTTATCTCCTAGTAAATCAACCTTGTTGACAACAATGATGAATGGAATCTCAAGCTCGTTGAAAAGTTTAATGATCTTCTCTTCGTACTCGCCTGGGTAATCGTTTACCACCAATATGCCCGCATCGGATTTATAAAAAGCCTTTATCGCTTTTTGAATTCTCTTTTCTCCCAGTTCACCGACGTCATCAAGACCCGGGGTGTCTATCAACGTCACAGGTCCAAGAGGATGAAGTTCCATCGCTTTGTAGACGGGATCCGTGGTGGTGCCCGGGATATCACTAACTATGGAAATGTCCTGTCCTGTTAGTGCGTTCATGAAAGAAGACTTACCGACATTCCTTCTTCCTACTATAGAAATGAACTTCCTAAAGCCACTTGTTGGTAGCAATTACCACACCTCCGATTGAGTGAGCTTACTTTACTACGTAGAAGAATTTCTCATCGGGTACCTTTGGCATACCGTCAGGATACAGTTCGTTCAACTTCTTAAGGTAAGCAAGGACTTCGTCTTTGCACTGTGCAGCAGAGATGTAATTGTACTGGCTTCTGTCAAGCGAGGTTTTTAAGACATTTGCAGGTATTCCAAGCTGTCTGCTTGTGATTTCAACAGCTTTGTCTACATTTTTGTACGACCACGCAAGGCTTTCTTTGAAGGATTTTTCAAAGAGTTTCACCGTCTGTGGGTAATCTATCAACTTTCCAGTTACAAACAATCCTGTGATTGGTATACCGAATTTAAAACCAGTTGCTTTGTTCCATTCATCTTGTAAGTCCATAATTATCTTTCCCTTTGCAAGTGTCATCGTTACGAATGGCTCTGGGATAGCTGCAATCTTTATCTTTCCACTGTTAAAGAGAGAAACAATTTCTTGAGGCTGAGCGTAAGCGAATGTAACGTCTTTGTCTGGTTCAAGTCCATTTCTCACCAGCAAGAATCTGAGCACAACGTCTGCTGTTTGTCCTCTTCCGTGAGCAGTGTATATCTTCTCGCCTTTGAAACTCTGGAAACCTTTGAATTCGAAATCCGGAGCAGCGACAACGTAGAACAACCTCCAGCTGTAGACTCCGACAAGCCTTACGTCGATACCTTTTGTATAAAGGTTTGCACCGAACGTTACCGGCAAAGCCGCAAAGTTCACTTTCTTTGCAACGATGTAAGCTGTTGCTTCGTCCATCGTTTTCCAAAACTTCATTTCGAGTGCCATATCTGTCTTTACCTCTTTGCTAATTAAACCAGCTACTGGGAATATCGTCGGACCGAACGGGTTGATGAACGTTACTCCAAAGATCGCCACTGTAATCAAAACCGACACAAAAACAACAACTTTTCTCAAAAGCTTAATACCTCTCATCCACTCCACCTCCCTAAAATTTTTGAAAGAATTTCAGATTCCGCTTTATAAAATTCAGGATTTGATATGTTCTTAGGTATACCGGAAACGTCGATCTCCTCAACAATCTTGCTCGGTTTATCACTCAGCACGTAAATTTTGTCTGCAAGCAATAGTGCTTCTCTAACATCGTGTGTTACTACAATCATCGCAAAGTTCATATCTTTTTTTCTATCGATTATATCCGAGATTATCGAAATCTTTAAATGGATATCCAACGATGCGAATGGTTCGTCTAATAAGAGCAACTCAGGTTGTATCATCAAAGCTCGCGCAAGGTTTACACGTTGCCTCATCCCACCGCTTAATTTTGATGGCTTGTAGTTAGCAAAATCCCTTAATTTCAATATGTCTAAGATAGTGAAGATCCTTTCCTCGTCTTCTGAGACAAACTTGAGATTCTCAACAACAGTTCTCCATGGTATCAGCCTTGGTTCTTGGAAAACGTAGCCAATCCTTTGAGCTTTGTTATCAACAGTTCCTTCGTATTCATCGATCAAACCTGCGATGATGCGAATCAACGTCGTTTTTCCACATCCTGAAGGTCCAAGCAGTGCTATCGATTCGCCCTTTTTTAAATCAAAGGATATCATTTCAATAACTTTGAGTTTTCCATAGCTCTTGCTTACTGATGTTACTTTTAAGATTTCTTCAAATGCATCCAATTAAACCAGCTCCCAATTCTTTAGAACTTTCTTAACAAAATGGTTCAGGATGTTTTCTACTGCAAGACCCATGAGTATGATAACCGCTGTGTACGCATATACTTTTTCAACAGCGACCGACTGTCTCGCCCAGGCTATAAGTACACCAATCCCCTTATCACCACACATGTACTCAGCTACGACCACAACCTTCCACACGTTGCCGATAACAACTTGCAAAGCACTCAGAAGCTGAGGAACAATCGAGCCAAGGTATACATCTCTCACAACCTTTGAACTGGGAACTCTGTATACTTTCGCCATCTCTATCAATCTCTTATCCGTTGTTCGTATACCAACCGCCGTCGACAATACCGTGTGTGGAAGCAGAGATAATATACTGACAATCACTGGTCCAAGCCAGCCTATGCCCCAGATGAACATAACGAGTGCAAGCCAGGTAACTATCGGAATAGCTTGGATGACGAGTATCCCAGGTCTCAAAATGTCGTACACAGTGTCGTTCAGACCTATGAAAAATCCTATTAAGACACCAATGAATACCGTAACGGTAAGTACAACAGCTATCTTCGAGAGTGTAAAGAAAAGAGCGTTCAGAACTTCATTTTTTTGAAATTCTTCAATTATGGTCTTTAAGACCGTTAGTGGATCTGGGAGTATCAGTTGTGAGTTTATCGCAAATGAAAGTATCGTCCATGTGATAAATATAACTAATATTCCTGCTAAATACTTCCAGATATTTTCCAATCTTCTTCCCCTCTCCAATTTTTTATGAGTCCTTTTGCTTTTGTTCAGTTTCATACATCGTGATTTTTTTGACAAAGTCCACTTCTTTCTGTTATAATTATAGTACCACACAAAGATGCTGTTAACTTGTAGTGATGGAAGACAATAGAACACAGATAACACGCGCAATATCATTGTTGTTCAGTTTCAAGAGATTTCTCACTACACAAAAGCTGTTCACGTACATTGGAAGATTGTCAATATTCTTAAATCCACGCTTGGCTCGTACAAAGTCTTGGAATAACGAAAACTTCGATTCACATTGATTGTTCTGCCCAAGTCTCACAACTATATGGTTGATATTCTTGTATAGTATCTTCACTGCACCATACGCACCAAGTCCATCAGTGATTAGTTCGATTTCTCTTTCGTTGTTACCAAAGAACTTCTCTAACAATATCTTCACTTGACCCATATCGCGATATTTGGATACATGCCAAGCAACAATAAGATTCGAATCGTGCTCAACTAAGAACCAAACGTAGTACTTTTTGGATTTAAACAAAACGACAGTTTCATCACCATGGACTTTGAAAGCATCTACAGGAACGAGGATGGAAAAGAAACAAGACAACTTAAGGATCCACTTGTAGATAGCGACATGAGAGACTTTGATATTAAGTGAGTCTCTGATGGAACGCAAGGACACAGCTTTGAAATAAAGGACGAAGGCTTTAAGGACAATAAAGATAGGGAAACGGAAGAACTTGAAAGAGTCGAAAGGAAGAGGGACAAATTGAGGTAAGTTAGTTGGGATTTCGTCTCTGGTATGGCAAGAACGGCAACGGAACTTAACGAAGGCTTTTTTGATTTTGTGGATTTGCATAGTTTTTCCACAGACAGGGCATTTAGGATAAGGGAAAGAGAAGAGCTTGTGTTTTTTTGAATGAACAAGTCTGAAAGTGCGCTTACAGTCTTTGCAAAAGTATTGTTGGTTACCGTACTTATCATGACCGTTTTTGTAGATGTTGGTAGAGCCGCATTTGGGGCAAGAGACTACAGAATTTTGCATAGTGGAGTACCTCCTTTTTGTGAGAATTGATGGTGGGGGGTGTTCCACTAATAAGAAGATAATACGGTTTTTGGAAATTTTCAATACTTTTAGTTAACAGCATCCACACAAATGCGGGGGGTGTGAGTATGGCAAGAGATATCACTGTAAGAACTGTCATGGCTGTTCTTGTTGACAAGCGAGAACAGGCTGCCGTTGAAGTTCAGAAACTGTTAACAGAATACGGTTGCTACATTAAGACACGTCTTGGGCTTCATGAAGGCGCAGGTCAGTATTGTTCTCCAGTTGGTCTTATCATCCTTGAACTTGTCGATGATGAAACAAAGCACGAAGAACTCTGTCAAAAACTCAACGCTATCGATGGTGTCCAAGCAAAGTACATGAAACTCGAAATCTAAGCTTACTTTTCTCACACTTTTCACACTTCACGATGGCGGGATTCTCCCGCCATTTTATTTTACTTTTTAACTGGCTCGGCAAGGCTTTCCGTTTTCTTTCTGTATCCGTAACCCTCGCCTACTATTAAACCAACGCTTTTAATCATATGTTTTGTGCATTCAACACACGCTGTATCTCGTTCGAAAAGGCATATCTTACCCGGATAAAGAGAATAGTTTGGTCTGTAAGGATTGGGTGTAAGATTTGGCATGATAACATTCGCTCCGTACTTTAGTCCGTACTGTCTGCCAAGTGGGTTAATCGAACCGAGTGCAGTTGTAGCTGGTATATTTGCAGTCGGCACAACTATCCTTGCAAGTGCTATCATTCTCAAGGTTGTCTGCAAATCGCCACCGGTAGCATCTTTCAATGGCGTGTCGGGGTTTGGTATGAAAGGTCCTATACCTATCATGTCTGCATCGAGCTCTTTGAGAAAGACAAGATCTAAGGCAAGATCGTACGGTGTTTGACCGGGTAATCCAACCATGAAACCAGCCCCTGTTTCATAACCGAGCCTTTTCAGTTCGTACAGATGTGCTTTCCTGTTCTCAAGCGAATCCCCAGGATGCAATTTTGCGTACAGCTGCGGTGAAGCGGTTTCATGGCGCATCAAGTACCTGTCTGCACCAAGTTCTTTCCAGATTCTATATTCTTCAAATGTTCTTTCGCCCAAACTCAGGGTTATCGCAACGTCCAACTTTTTTATCTGCTGGATAATTTCGCACATCATTTCAGTTGTGTAGTACGGATCCTCACCTGATTGCAGCACTATAGTTTTTATTCCGAGCTGTGCTATCAGTTTCGCTCTTTCGATAATTTCTTCCGGGCTCATCCTGTACCTTGCAAGGTTCTTATTTTCCGCCCTTAAACCGCAGTACAAACAATGCTGTGTGCAGTAATTGGAAAACTCAATTATACCTCTCAGATGCACTTCCTCGCCAACGTACTTTCTTCTGATTTCATCAGCAGTCTTGAATATTTCTTCATCGTATCTATCAGTGCTAATTATGTGTGTTAGGTAATCTATGTCGACATTTTGAATCTTCTTTAGGTCTATCATAACAATCACCTCGATGACTTTATCCTGAGAACTGCTTCAGCAACTAAACTCCGTTCCTCGGTTGATAGGTTTTTTTCACAAAAAGCTACGTACTTTTCGTCTTCGTAGACGATAAAACTTTCCCCGTATGTTTCTTCACCTGCTCTTGCGATGCAGGACAACCTTCGACCTATTTTTTCGCATACCCAGAGTTTCGCACCAATTTGCTGGGCGTAAGGAGTGAGTATTTGGCTGAGTCTTTCAAAATCTGACATCTCTCTCACCGCTATCGATGCGCTCTAAGTATTTTTCAACCAAGTCCCTATTATTGACCCTTTCGAGTTCTTTCTGGATCAGCTCGTAACCGAGCTTTTTGGTTTCCTCGGAAGCGTAGTCGTTCAGGTATTCTCTTAGTGTGAAAAGTGCGTTTGGTGTACAGAACCTCTTGACAAAGCCTGGGATGGCGAACTCCATGAAATGTTCCCCAGTTCTTCCCATCCTGTAACAGGCCGTGCAGAAGGAAGGTATGTATCCTTCCTTGAGCAGGTCTTGTATTACCTCCTCAAGTGACCTGTTATCGCCGAGTATGAACTGGCTCTTTCTCACTTTCTCTGGGTCATCCTGTGAATATGAACCTATGCCGATGCTCGAACCTCCATCTATTTGTGATACGCCCATCTTGAGTACTTCTTTTCTCAGATCAGCAGGTTCCCGCGCTGTGAGTATCATACCCGTGTAAGGAACAGCAAGCCTTATTATCGCCACCAGCTTTTTGAAGTCTTCATCGCTAACTTTGTGCGGTGGGTTGTAAGAAATCTCGCTTCCTACAGCTGGTTCAATTCTTGGGAACGAGATTGTGTGTGGACCAACACCGAAACGCTCTTCAAGGTGTATCGTATGGTATATCAAGCCCATCACTTCGAATTTCCAGTTGAACAGTCCGAAGAGTGCACCGATACCGACATCATCGATACCTGCAAGCATCGCGCGGTCAAGTCCGTAGAGTCTCCAAGCGTAATTCGATTTCGGACCTCGTGGGTGTAATTTTTTGTATGTTGGTTGGTGATAGGTCTCTTGGAAAATCTGGAATGTTCCGATTCCAGCCTCTTTGATGATCCTGTAGCCTTCTACAGTTTGCGGTGCAGCGTTGACATTTACCCTTCTTATTTCACCGTTTCCAACTTTCGTTTCGTATATGATTCGGATAGTTTCTGCAATGAATTCAGGGCTGTAGCGTGGATGTTCGCCGTAAACGACAATAAGTCTTTTGTGTCCCTTTGATACCAAAGCCTTAACTTCGTTTCTTAGTTCTTCAAATGTTAGCGTCTTTCTGTAGACCTCTCTGTTCGAAGTTCTAAATCCGCAGTAAACGCAGTCGTTTATACAATCATTGCCGATGTACAGTGGAGCGAAGAGCACAATTCTGTTGCCGTAGATACGCTCTTTAAGCGTGCGTGCAGCGTGGAAAATTTCTTCAAGCAGTTCTGGATCTTCAACGTTGAGTAAAGTTGCGACCTCTTCTGGTTCAAGTCTGTTCTTGTTCAGCGACTTGTCGAGTATTTCCAAAACTTTCTTCCTGTCAGGATTCTTTGTCTTCTCGAGTAGTTCCCAAATCTCTTCCTCAGGAATAAATGTCTTTTCAGTATCGATTTCTTTTGTAAAAACGTACATACTTCCCACCTCCGACATATCTGTAACAACCTTAGATTTTTCTAGTTAACAGCTACACTTTTGACCTTCACGCCTTTTATATTCCCCAACTTCCCTGTGAATGCTCCCATCGTATCGTTGTTTGTCTTCACTATGAGAAAGACGATTGCGATATTTTCATCCGGAACAGGGTATCCGACCCTGAGCTTGATAATATCTGCGTACTGGTGCAAAAGTTCGTTTACTTTTGAGTAGGCATTTTCTCTGTCGTGTACAATGATGTCAACGGTATAGTACCTTTCCTCCACAATTGTTCACCTCCAAGTGATTTGACAACGGTGAGATAAACAAAAATCCCTCTTTCCTTTGAACCAAGGAAAGAGGGATAATCAGCCACCAAGAAAATGATGCGATGCGTAAGAAATGCGCTAATTCATTTAAGACAGTACGTACAACCTTTACTTCCTATCCCTCTTTCCTTGGTGTCAGAGCGCTTTGCTCCTTCACCTCAGAAAGCTTACCAAAATACTTAGCGAAAATATTCACATGTCATATTTATTATACCACGGAAGTTTATACGAATGCAAGTGAGAATTTTATAATGTTAGTTGAATTTTGTACAATATTAGGAAATGTATGCTAAATTTGTGTGTTTTTTCACTTTTTCGGTGCATTTAAATAAAAAGCCGATGTGCTTTGGAGCACACCGGCTTTTGCAAATTGACTTTCTTAGTTTACCTTTTCAGTTTCCTTTTGTTTTTGTGCTTTTCTAACAGCCTTTGACCTATCTGTGTAATGCGTATGGAGCAAGTGGTGTGCGATGTGGCTGTTTGGTTTTTCGAGGAACTCTTCGTACAGCTTTATGATATCCGGGTTTTCGTGAGACCTTCTCAACACGCTTAGCTCGTCGATCGTGTAGATTGCCTGTGCGCGCTTCTTGAGGATGTCTGGATCAAGGCTCTTGGGCTGACCGCCGCCACCGATACAACCACCGAGACAGGCCATTATTTCAACGAAGTCGTAGTACCTCTTACCTTCCTTCATTTCTCTAAGCAGTCTCTTCACGTTCGCCATACCGTGGGCAACAGCAACCTTTATTTTCTTACCTTTGATATCAATTTCAGCCTCTCTCACACCGTCAAGACCACGTACGCTGTCGAAGACAAGTTTTGGCAATTTTTCTCCGGTCAGAACTTCGTAAGCGGTTCTGAGGGCTGCTTCCATAACACCACCGGTAACACCAAACAGCGCACCCGCACCAGTTGATGTACCAAGTGGGTTGTCGTACTGTTCTTCGGGCAAGTTGACAAATGGAATGCCTTTGAGTTTGATGAGTTTTCCAAGTTCTCTTGTTGTGATTACGTAATCTGTTACTTTGATTCCGTCTACAAGTTGCTGAGGTCTGGTGATTTCGTCCTTCTTAGCTGTACACGGCATGATAGAGACCATTACGATATCTTCTGGCTTAACTCCAATTTTCTGTGCGAAGTACGTCTTGACAACGGAGCTCATCATCTGCTGTGGAGATTTCGCCGTTGAGAGGTGTTCTCTAAGTTCTGGCCATTCTTTTTCCATTTCATTTACCCAACCTGGACAGCAGCTTGTAAACATGGGGAATTTTCCACCGTTTTGGAGTCTATGAATGAGTTCGTAGCCTTCCTCCATTATGGTAAGGTCTGCTGCAAAGTTCGTATCGAAGACGTAATCAAATCCAAGCCTTCTTATTGCCGCCACCATCTTTCCTGTGCTTATTGTCCCAGGCTCCATTCCAAATTCCTCACCTATTGCAACTCTAACGGATGGAGCTGTTTGTGCAACGTATACTTTACCAGGTTCTTTACTGTTAAGCATTTTCCAAACTTTCTTCCAATCTGGTGCTTCGTAAATTGCACCTACTGGACACAGATTAGCACACTGACCGCAGCTGATACAATCCGTCTCATAAAGCGGGATACCGAATTCGGTTTCAGGAAGAGATTCATATCCACGTTCAATCATCGAGTAGATATTCATGCCCTGTATCTCACTACAGACTCTAACGCATCTTTGACATTTAATACATTTCGAAAGGTCCCTGTGAACAGATGGACTGCTCATATCGATTTCTTTATCTAGAGCAACATTTACACCAAATATTGGTTGCACATCGTACATGTGAACAAGCTTTTGCAATTCACAGCGACCATCTGCTTCACAGTACATACATTCGTGAGGATGGTTGGACATTATCAAAGAGAGGTTGAACCTTACGGCGCTTTCTACTCTTTCTGTGTTTGTCTTTATCTTCATCCCATCTGCGACTTTTGTTGTACACGCAGGTTGGAGTGTTCTTGCTCCTTCGATCTCAACAACACAGATTCTGCACGCACCAATTGGTTCGAGTTCTGGATGGTGACAAAGCGTTGGAATTTTGAAACCTAAGTCAGCTGCCGCTTCGAGGACTGTTTTGTTTTCTGGAACTTGATAAGGCTTGTCGTTGATATAGATAGTTACCATCGGCCACCCACCTCCGTATAATGATAGCAGAAAATAAGTCTAATTGTATTCTACCACATAAATAAAAAATTCACAAGTTACAAATGCTTTGATTTTACACAAAAATCAAAGATATGTGTTCTTTTACGGCTAATTTTGGTTTTCACAAACATTTTTAGCTCTATGCTTAATTTCATAAAGTACTTTTTTCACAAACCAGAGCAGATAACTCGCCGTTTTCAAAATCTTGTTGAAAAGCTAAGATATAAGATAATAGTCTGTGGTTATAAAAGGTATTGATATTTGTTGTTCCGGACTTGTGTAGTACAGGGCGTTAAAGTAGTTGTACAACAAGTCGTTCAGTGAATAGACTTGAACAAATCGTAAGGGGCTGTCGGCACCGTGAATGATGAACCTGTAACCTAATCCGATACCTGAATATCTATCGTAGTACCAAATACCGCCAACTCTCGCAGTGACGTAAAGTGATTTTTGCCTTGCCTCGTTCAGTACAGTCTCCCAATCTTCAGGTTTTTCTTGTGATGTCCAAACGTTAACCAAAACACCACTTTCGATTAGTGTAAATAATTCCAAGTTCTTCGTTAGAAGGAAGCCAGCACTGACAAAACCGCGGCTGATAACACCTGCAACCCAGCTGTTCTGAGAAGGTAGAATAACAGCTCCTGAAATCGCTTGGAGGTGAGGTCTAAAAATCAAAGGTCCGAACACTGTGTTGTTATGAATATACGTTGAGTTGAGTATAATGTACAACTGCACTTCTTCTGGAACGTTTTGCTGTGCGTATACCTTACTGACAAAGAATGGATCGATAAAAAATGTATCACTGTTAAAAATTGTGTAGTCTGTGGCGTAGTTTCTTATTCTAAAGTTGAACAAACCAAGGATATCCAATATCGGCTGGGTTGAAACTTCCATGTTCCCTGTTGAAAAGCCGATCGATGTGAACTCGACGAACAAGCCTTCTTTGTGTTAAGGAATGATACTTAAGACAAAATGACTTTCTTCAGCGTATAATACGGAAAAGAGAGACATGAATATTAGCAACCCAAAAACAAAGAACTTCATAATACCACATTCTCAAGCGGGATAGCTGGGACTTGCAATAATTATACCACCTTTTCCTATGTTTTCCAAAAACCGTTCAAAGGTATGGTATAATTATGAAAATAGACGATATTGAAAAAATGTGGGAGGTAAACAAAGATGGAGACATTAGAGAACAGCAGAGAGATGCTGAAATTTCAGGAAATCAAAGAAAAAGGAAAGGAAAACATCAAGAATTGTAAGCTTTTCATATTGGACATCGATGGGACTTTTTACTTGAGCGGAAGACTTTTCGACGGTTCAAAGAAATTTGTAGAGGCACTTGAAAAGCTTGGTAAAAAGCTTGTTTTCCTCACAAACAACTCTAATAGAACTATAGATAGTTACATCGATGAATTTTCAAAAATGGGAATAAAACTTACAAGAGACCAGATAGTTACCGCAGGTGTTGCTACCGCAGAGTATCTGTACGAAGAATTCGGCCCGAAGAAAGTATACATTGTTGGAACAGAGGATATAAAGTACGAATTTTCAAGACTCGGTCATTCGGTTGTTGAGGAAGATCCAGAGGTGGTCGTGGTAACTTTCGATAAGACTCTGACTTACGAAAAGGTCAAAAAGGCCACTCAGTTTATTTCGAAAGGTGCACTTTTTGTTGTCACCAACCCAGACCTCAATTGTCCATCCTCCGAAGGTCCTCTTCCAGATGCAGGTGCAATCGCGTCCCTCATTAGAAAAGCTTCAGGAGCTTATCCCAACATAATTTTTGGCAAACCAGAACCAAAGCTACTTGAGATGGTAATAAGGCACAACAACGTGAGCAAAGAAGAGACCTGTATGGTTGGTGATAGATTGTACACGGATATACTTGCAGGCATACAAGCAGGCACTTGGACGGTGTTGGTGCTAACTGGAGAAGCCACCGTGGAACAGGTTCAAAAAAGCCCGATAAAACCACATCTGATAGCAAGAGATATAGGAGTCCTTGCCGATATACTACTTGGGGAGATATAAGATAAAAACAAAATCAACTGCACTGGTAGGTATCGTAAATGATAAAGTATGCACTTAGGAGTAAGCCGACTGAGAAGTTAGTTGAACTTGCACAAAGCGGTCTAACGGAAGCAATGGACCTTATCATAGAGAAATTTTACCCAATGGTCGTGAGGATAGCCTCACAGTTCTACGCTCCATGGGCAGAGTTTGACGATATCGTGCAAAACGGTCTAATTGGATTGATAAAGGCTATATTCTATTATGAACCTGGGAAGAGTTCGTTTACAACATTCGCTTGGAGGAGTATCGAATCAGAAGTAAAGACATTCATAACTTACCAAAACCGAAAGAAGAACAAGATGCTCTCGGAATCGACAAGCATGGACTCCATTTTTGATGACGTTGATGATGAACAGATAGATTACTTTGTAGCAGATACGGCACCGACTACTAACGTTGTCAAAAACGCTATCTTGAGTATAGTGCACGAGGAGATTTTAGAGTCGCTGAAAGATGATGAAATAAAGATTTTCGAACTCTGGCTCGACGGTCACAGCTACAAAGAAATAGAAGAGCAGGTTGGTGTCAACTTCAAGAAGGTCGATAATACCGTTCAGAAGGTAAAAAGAATTATCCGTAGTAGGCTCAGTATGTCTATTTTACCTTTCTTGGAAGGATAGGTTGAATTCATCACAGGAAAAGGAGCGATGCTGTTTGGGACGCTTCAGTAGGGTTCGAAGAGCGAAATCTGTCTTTGATATAGATTTCAAAAAGTTGCTTGATGAAGGTAAAAGAATTTTTCTTTTTGATTTTGACAACACTATAAATACGTGGAAATCGGCGCACGTACCTGAAGAAGTAGTCAGCATATTTGAGTTTCTCAAATCAAATGGAGCGGAAGTTTACATTATTTCGAACGGTTCAAAAAGGCTTCTTGATTACGATGTACCGGTGATATGGCGCTCGCTTAAACCTATCGGACTTAAGGTAAGATTGAAACTCAAGGAAAAGCTAAAAAGGAAACACGAAGTAATCGTGATAGGTGACCAATTTTTCACAGATGTGCTCTTTGCCAGATTGCTCGGTGTTGACGTTATCAAGGTAGAACCGTTGGATAGATCCCACGAGTTCTTCGGTACAAAGGTTCTTAGGTTCTTTGAGAAATTATTCCATCGTGCAGGGCACGGTGAAAAGGGGTGAGCGTATGCATAGAGTAAGACTCGGCATCGTGGGGTGTGGAATTGCGGCACGTGAGTTACACTTTCCTGCACTCGTTCAACTTACAGACAAGTTCGAAATCACAGCGGTCACAAGTAGAAGAAGAGAAAGGGCAGAAGATTTTGCAAGCATGGTTAAAGACGCTCTCGGATACGAGCCTGCGGTTTTCGATTCGTACGAAGAACTACTCGAGTCAGGAAGCGTAGATGCTGTTGACCTAACACTTCCCATTGAGCTCAACGTTCCTTTTATATTTAAGGCCGTTGAAAAGGGTGTGCATGTGATTTGCGAGAAGCCGATATCCACGGATATTGAGAATGGTAAGAAGGTTGTTGAACTATCAACTAACACCGACAAGGTGATATACATTGCAGAGAACTACAGGCACGATTTCAGGTTCAACAAGATAAGAGCGTTCATCGATGAAAATACCATAGGTCGACCTATCTTTGTCGCTTGGCATCTTTGGATCGGTATGGATAAGTCGAACAAGTACGTGCAAACCGAATGGCGGCAAAGGCCGAAACACATAGGTGGATTTTTGTCAGATGGTGGTGTTCACCACATAGCTGCACTAAGGGTCATCTTCGGAGATATAGCATGGGTGAGTGGTGTGACAAAAAGGGTCTCTGATTACCTCGGAGATGATGATACGTTATCTACTGTTTTCGAGTTCAACAGCGGTGTGGTAGGTAACTACACAGTTTCCTATGCCGTTAGCGGTAAGCAATATTTCGAGATTGTAGGAACAGACGGAAGAATCTATCTTGACGAAGAAAGAATCACAGTCCGTGGGCAAAGAGAAGAGACGATAAATATACCAAACCAAAACACATTCAAGAACGAGTTCGAAGATTTCTACAGGGTAGTTAAACATGGCGAACCAAACATTTTAGGTCACCCTGTTGATGCTTTAAAAGACCTTTCATTCTTTGAAGCGGCAATTAAATCGAAAGATACGAGAATAGAAATTGAAGACCTGTTAAGGTCAACTACCCCCGACTGAAGTCGAGGGCTTGTAAAAGCCCTGGTTGACCAGCCTAAGCACCGGACCCAAAGGACAAGGGGACGAAGGTGCTACGTTGGTAGTAGGCTCAAGACCCACTCCGGGATGCTTCTCCAGTCCCGGACACTGGAAGTGCTGGTTGCAGACAACCTTTGGGGTGTGGGCGAAACGGACCAGCACACGTGCCGGCTACCAACATTGGCGAAGAGAGTGCTAAAGTGAGTCCGCTTTAGCACGTCACAAGGCCCGTAAGGGCATTTTCATGGAGTGAGATGTATGGTGTTTGTGTTGGACAAAAACAAAAAGCCTCTGATGCCCTGTTCAGAAAAGCGCGCAAGACAGTTAGTCGTGGCAGGGCAGTAGTCCACAAAATGCATCCGTTCACTATACGTCTAAAAGACAGAACAGTACAGCAAAGTCAGTTGCAACCATTAAGGCTAAAACTTGACCCTGGCGCAAAAACTACAGGAGTAGCAGTTTTGCGAGAAGACGGCGACGTAGCAGAAACAGTTTTTCTTTGCGAGATACACCACAAAACAGACATAAAGCAAAAACTTGATGCCAGATGTGCTGTTCGTCGAAGCAGAAGAAACAGAAAGACTAGATATCGAAAGCCTAGGTTTCTAAATCGCAGACGGCCTGAAGGGTGGCTGCCACCATCGCTCAAAGCAAGAGTAGACCAGCTTATAAATGCGGTAAGGAAACTGACAAAGCTGTTGCCAATAAGTGCAATATCCATCGAAGATGCAAAGTTTGATACTCAAAAGTTGCAAAATCCAGAGACTTCTGGCATCGAGTATCAACGAGGTACGCTTTTTGGCTACGAGGTAAGGGAATATCTTTTGGAAAAGTGGGGACGAAAGTGTGCGTACTGTGGTAGAAGCGATGTGCCACTGGAAATCGACCACATCGTACCAAGGTCAAGAGGTGGAACAGATAGAGTATCAAACCTAACACTTGCTTGCCGTGAGTGTAACCAAAAGAAGGGCAACAAAACAGCTGCTGAGTTTGGATACCCACATATTGAAGAGCGGGCAAGACAAACATACAAGCAAGCAGCATTCATGAACTCGATACGCTCATATCTGAGCAAATCATTAAGCAGTTTTGGAATACCAGTTGAATACGGAACAGGAGCGCTAACAAAGGCAAATCGCATTCGTCTGGGGTTTCCAAAAGAGCACTACTTTGATGCTTGCTGTGTTGGTGAGAGCACGTCAAGTGAGATACGTATAACACAAAGCTATGTGCAAATCTGGCGTGCAGTTGGTCGTGGTACAAGGCAGATGTGCAATACTGATAAGTTCGGTTTTCCACGTGGGCATAGGCAAAGATGCAAGAAACACTTTGGTTTTCAAACTGGAGATATAGTTAAAGCTATTGTGCCACGAGGAAAGTATACTGGCATATGGATAGGTGCAGTAGCAGTGAGAGGAAGTGGATTTTTCGACATTAAGGATACGAATGGCAAAAGGATATGTGAGGGAATAAGATATAAGTACTGCAAGCTGATTCAAATAGCTGACGGCTGGCAATATAGCAAGAGGAAAGCAAACTATTCCAAGTCTCACACAACTGAAGTCGCGTGCCTCTAAGTCGGAGGTGAAATTTTCACGGACCAGTTCTACATCTCACTCTTGGATAAGTACGTACTATTAACACCACATGTGTACGAAAGGATGATTGAAAGGGGAATAACCATCGAGGAATTGATAGAAATGCTCGAATCGAAAGATTCACAAGCGATAATGCAAAGGAATTTCAGAATTAAGATAACAAACGGCAGAATTGCGGCAATTCTTCAACTTTCCAGCGGTGTTTTGTACGTTATAACGGTGTTTAAGGAAGGTAGGAAGGGTTAGTATTCCGATTGCGAGGTGGTAAATATGAAGAAGGTCACCATCTCGGTGTTTGTATTAATAGTGGTATTTATTCTATCTTCGTGTGTCCTGTTTCAAGATACCATTCCTCCGAGTGTTAATCTAACACTTAGTTATACTGTTGCCAAGCCAAACGTCAAAGTATCTGCGACCGTTGAGTTTTCCGACAACGATGTTGTAGACAGAATAGAACTCTATTCTGGTAGTAGCCTTATACAAGTAAGAACAGTTGGTAAAAAGTCCGGAACAGAAGTCTTTGAACTTCCGGAAATCCCCATTGAAGAAGGGATTATTAAAGATGTTAGCGTTGTAGCTAAAGTTTACGACAAAGTTGGCAATGTAAAACTGTCCAATCAAGCGACGTTGACACTTGATTTCCGAAAGCCAGTAATAACGATTAAAAATGAGTACGTAGGATACTTTGTGGATGTGGAGGTCCAGAAAGGTCCAAAACTTATTAAAATAGAGATCTATTGCAATAATGGAAAAATTGAAGAGATAGAAACACAGATATCTGAAGGAGTTGTAAGAATTCCAGTTTCTATACCTGACAACAGCACGGAGATTCTTGTGAAAGCGGAAAGTGAGTTCGGCATCTTTGGACAAGCAACTAAGACGATAATTGTTGATAAAGTAGCACCGCAGGTGAGTATTCCAACTGTGATAAGTGCACCTTACGTTAGTGGCACGATTACAATAGATATCACTGCATCTGATGATAACTTGGACAAAGTAGAGTACTACCTCAACAGTTCGAAAATTGGAGAGAAGAAGTCTGGACCGTTTTCTATCAGTATCGATACAGCAAAGTATCCAGATGGAGCATATACTTTTAAAGCTAAAGCGTACGATAAAGCAGGTAATTCAAGCGAAGCGTCTATATCTTTCATGATAGATAACAACCCACCGAGTGTATCGATAAAATCACTGACATCCGAAGCGTACATTTCGGGAACGAAAAATATAGAGGTCTCTGCGGAGGACGGAAACGGTATAAAAAAGGTGGAGCTATATTTGAATAACAACAAAGTTGGTGAAGCTACCTCGTCACCCTACATTTTCAATCTAAACACTTCCGGCTATTCGAATGGACAGTACACTTTAAAAGCGGTTGCATACGATATTTTCGACAAACGCAGTGAAACAAGTATTCAGATATATATTGATAACACACCACCTACTGTTAGTATCGTTTCACCTTCAAGTGGTGAAGTTGTTGTTGGGATAGTTGAAGTTCGTGTCAATGCATCGGATAACTACGGACTTAGCAAATTGGAGTTGTATTTAGACTATTCAAAAGTTGGTGAAAAAACAACTGAGCCGTACTTGTTGACAATCGACACCAGGAGTTACATTTCCGGTACCTCAACTTTGAAGGCAATAGCTTATGATTTGGCAGGAAATAAAAAAGAAGCAAGTATCAATATAACTATTCAAAAACCTCTACCGGGGGATATTATTTGGAAGTTTAAAACAGGTGGAAGTATAGCGAGCTGTCCTGCAATTGATACAAGCTGGAGCAGAAAGGCAATTTACTTTGGCAGTGACGATGGGTATTTGTATGCACTATCGTTCGATGGACAGATGAAGTGGAGGTATAAAACAAACGACTGGGTACACATTTCACCTGTTGTTGATACGGATGGGACAATTTACGTGGGAAGTGATGATGGGTATCTTTATGCTGTCAAACCAGACGGTACTCTCAAATGGAAAACACCTGTTGGGGATTGGGTGAGATCTTCTCCTGCTTTGTACTACTCAACTCTTTATGTTGCAAACAGAGGTGGAGAAATTTATGCTATACGCACATACGATGGAACGAAAAAATGGCGAGTTCAAATCGGCTCTTCAATATACTCTTCACCCGCTGTAGGAAAGGATGGAACGATTTACATAGGTAGTGGTAATGGAAAACTGTATGCTATTGACGATTGGGATGGAGAGACATTGTGGGAATTTAAAACCAACGGCTCTATTCAATCCTCCCCAGCAATCGACAACTATGGAACAGTATATATAGGCAGTGATGATGGCTGTGTTTATGCAGTAAGACCAAATGGTACGCTGAAATGGCAGGTTCAAACTGGTCACGGGGTGCGTTCTTCACCTGTGATTGGTTCTGACGGAACGGTTTATGTAGGTAGTGACGATGGCTATCTTTATGCGATTAATAGTGATGGAATTATAAAATGGACATTCAAAACCAACGGCTATATACGAACCGCTCCTGTGGTTGGTTCGGATGGGACGATATATGTTGCAAGTAACGACGGATACGTATATGCGGTTTCCTCCAGCGGAAAAGAAAAGTGGAGAAGGTCTATTGGTTACGTTCCCTCTTCAGCAACACTAGACGATGATGGGACTCTTTACATTGGAGCAAATGATGGATACCTATACTGGATTCAAACAAATTCTACATCAGGTCTGGCACGCAGCGATTGGCCGAAGTTTAAGAGAGATTTAAGAAATACAGGATACGTCTGGAGTTACTAAAAAAATGCCGCCCAAATGGGCGGCTTGCTTGCAAAGTTTTGGAGTTAAATATACTTTGCAATTTCTTCAACCGGCTTGCGGATTCTCTCGCTAAATTCCGCTGCTAAGTGTTTTTCATTCAACATATCAATATTTCCCCAATAACCAACAGCAATGAGGGTTATAACCACTCCTTTGATCTCGAATAGCTCTTTGACCTTGATGGGGTCGTAACCGGCAACCGGGTGTGCAATCAGACCCATTTGGGTTGCTTGAGCCAAAAGCAATCCAACGGCTGTGCCTGTATCAAATAACGCGTAGTTTCTCCTATCGCTCAACTGACAGCCAAGTTCATCATCTGTGTAAACTATTATCATAACAGGTGCGTGTTTCATCCAGTAGTTACCTTCTGAGAGTGTGGAGTGCAACTTCTCGAGATTTTCTTTCGTTCTTACAACAAGAAATCGCCAAGGTTGTTTGTTCATGCAAGAAGGTGCAAGGTGAGCAGCTTTTATGAGCGTTTCTATCTTTTCATCTTCGACAGGATCTGGTCTTACACCTCTGAGCGCCCTTCTGAGTAGTATGTTATCATTAAGCGCCTGATCTTCTTGAATCATTCTTTTGTACTCTTGCAAAACTTCCTCGGCATGGCCATTCACGTTGACTTTAATCCATTCTTTTCTGATTCTTCCCCAAGGGTCGACTATGAATGTGGATCTTATAAGCTTGCCGTCCTTTACAACTCCGAATTGCTCTGCTACTGCTTTGTCCGGATCTGACAGCAATTTTACCTTTAGACCTTTCTTCGATTTAAAGCTGGCGATAGCTTTGCAGTCATCAGGTGAGATACCTACAACATTGCCGTTGAATTCATCGATTAACTTTGTGAAGTCTAAACCTTCCAATGTGCACCCGGGAGTATTTGCCTTTGGATAGAAATACACCACTGTGTACCTTCCCAAAAGGTTCTTCCAAGAAAAATCGTTTCCGTCCTCATCTTTCAGAACGAATTGGGGAATGAGTCTGAAACGTGATTGAATCATACCTCCAACCCCCTCAATGCAACAGGTGTTTTATCGTTTTCGTATGGAGCAAGTTGCTCTTCGTACACAGGTTTGTTCGGGTTTACGTATATAACCCCCAGTGCGAGCTTAGAATTATCTGTTGCAATCTTAAACGCAGCTTGCCTATCGGTTGGATCATAACTGTCCGGTAGCAGATATGTGTTTTCTCTGTACCACTGGTAAGTGTTCACTTTGTTGAACGTCACGCACGGTTGGAGTATATCGATGAGTGCGTAACCTTTGTGCTTAATTGCCATCTTGATGAGTTCAACTGTCAGTTGGAAATTTCCCGAAAAGCTTCGGGCAACAAAAGAAGCATCGAGTGCAACGGCAACAGCAATGGGATTGAATGGATCAACCATTACTCCATCGAACTGGAGTGTTGTTACTTGGCCGCGAGCGGTCGTTGGTGAGGCCTGTCCTTTTGTTAATCCGTATATTTGGTTATCGTGGACGATATTTGTTATATCCGGATTCTTCCTTATTGTATGTATAAAATGATTACCACCTTCACCGTACGTACATCCATCTCCACTTTCTGCGATGACAACAAGGTTTGGATTGACCATCTTGATAGCAACAGCTGCCGGCAGTGATCTTCCATGTAAGCCGTTGAACATGTTGGCTTTAACATACTGCGGCATCTTTGCAGCTTGACCTATACCTGAAACCAGAACAACTTGGGTTGGATCAAGCTGAAGCTGTGCAAGTGCTGTTTTCAATTCGTTGATTATTCCAAAATTCCCGCAACCTGGACACCATGCGATATCTGCATCCGGTATATCGTATATCTTTGGATCAAACGCACTACTCATATTACTCAACCTCCTTGGAAATCGCTTCAACAACTTGCTCGACAGAGAATGGGAATCCGTCGTATTTCAAGATTCTTCTGCGCGTATCTACACCGTCGAACGTTAGTTTTATCAAGTTAGCAAACTGACCTATTGCGTTTTGTTCAAGGAATATAATCTTCTCTGCTTTTTTAAAGTAATTCTCCGCAATTGGAGGTACCGGATAGACTTGAGAAAAGTGGAGCATTGCGACGTCTTTTTTTCCGAGCCGTTCGAGAGCTTCTCTTACAATCAGTTGAGTAGAACCCCACGTGACGATTAAGTATTTGTAATCTTCACTTCCGAAAAGTTTCGGTGGCACAGCGTCCTGGAGTATTTTCTCCATCTTCTTCAAACGTTTTTCCACCATTTTCCTTCTTACCTCAGCACTTTCTGTTATGTGTCCATATTCGTCATGTTCATCACTATCAACTCTCACCAATCCCTTTCCGTATCCTGGAATTCCACGCGGTGATATGCCATCATCGGTTAATGCGTATCGCTTGTAATTTTCGTCTGTTTTAATTATGTACCGTTCTATCTTCGCTTGCGGCATTTCGTCTACATTGTAGAAGGAATCGAGGAAGTACTGGTCTGTGAGTACGAAGACTGGGACTTGGTATTTATCAGCCATGTTGAACGCTCTTGCACCAAGTTCATACGCCTCGCACAAATTCCCAGGTGCATAGATAATCCTCGGGAAATCACCATGCCCAGCGTACAGCACTAAGTTCAAATCACCTTGTTCTGTTCTTGTTGGCAGCCCGGTTGCTGGTCCAGGTCTTTGGCCGAGGTGAACAACGATGGGTGTTTCGATCATACCTGACAAGCTAATAGCTTCTGTCATTAATGCGAATCCTCCACCGGATGTCGAAACCATCGCCCTTGCTCCAGCGTACCAAGCGGCTATTGCCATGTTTGCTGCGGCAATCTCGTCCTCTGCTTGGTCCACAAGAATCCCATGTTGTCGTGAAAGCCTCGAGAGTTCCGTAAAGACCGTTGTTGCAGGCGACATTGGATAGGATGATATGAAATTGCAGCCGCCAGCTATTGCACCTTTTGCAACAGCTTCGGAGCCGTTTAAAAGATATTGCTTTTTGACTTCCTCGGAAGGGGTGATTTCGAACTTTAGGCCAAATGACTTCCCTATTTCATATCCTTTGAGTGCCGCGTTGATGTTCGCCTTAACGACCTCTTCTGATTTCTTTAAAAAATAAGCCCTTATGTTGTTCACCAGTGCATTCTCATCGGCGTTTATAATCCCTGCGAGAACACCTATCGCTACAGAGTTTTCGTATATCTTGTTCCCAAAACTCTCAGCGATTTCCTCAAGCATCAGACCTATCGAGTTCTTTTCCTTCTCTACATACCTCTTTTCACCAAGAATGAGCGTTTCATCTGTGATACGGCTTCTTAACCTCTCTATGGCGTTGTCGTTTAGCGGTACGAGAATGTCTATTCTATCGACGTAGGCTTTCACTGGTTGGGAAGAGATACGTATCTCGGTTGAGTTGTTACCTCCTCGAACTCGTGACATGTACTCTTTTGTTGCAAACACATGAAATCCAGAATCTTTTGCAACTCTTGTCAGAATATGCTCAACCGCTTGAATACCTTGCCCTGCGGCACCACTCAATACAATCGAAATCTCGCTTTTCTTTTCCATAACTATCTCGCCTCCAAAATACTCTCAAAAATTTCTTTGTTTGCACTATAGACGCGTTCACTCATTAGATCCTCCATTGCCATCAAATAGTGTTTTGGTTCTACACCGGGAACTAAGTTATTTTTCGCAACAACACCGAGTAATGCGATGTTCTGCATTCTTGAATCGGGAAGAGCGTATTTGACTTTGAAAACTGATATATTCCTCTGCCTTGCTGTGCTTTCGATTTCTTCCTCTTTTATCTCTGGTTCTTTACCAAGCCTCACTGGTAGTGGTTGCCAGGATGTGTTGTAATAGACAAGTATTCCATTATCTTTCAGATAGTTCAGAGCACGAGCGGCTTCGTGTCTTTCAAGTGCGAGTGCTAAATTCACATCGCCCGGTAGAACGAGCGGAGAATTTACATCGCCAATCTTAATATGCGACGAAACAACGCCTCCTCTTTGTGCTAAACCATGCGTGTCAACACCGATACACCTTTGACCACTGTAATCTATCGCACGGATAAGTATCTCGCTCAACAATCCGATACCTTGACCACCGACACCGATTAAAAAGATATTGAACGCAGTGAATTTCGTCATTTTGCACCACCACCTGTTTCAATCTTTTCAAATTCCAAAGCGCCTGATGGACAGACAACCATACAAGAACCATCACCGATGCATAGGTCTTCGTGAACAAAGATGCTTCCATCATCGGCTCTTTGGAACGAAGGACATGCGAATTTCGTGATACAAACACCAGCTAGTGTGCATCTGTTCGTTACCTTCATCTGCGGTACTTTTATAATGCCTTTTCTCCGCCTTTCCCTTGTGAATTTCAACATACATGGATGCTTGGCTATTACCACGTTGAATTCCGGTGTTTCGAGCGCAGTCTTTAGGATTTCTTCGAGTTTATCTTGCTGGTACGTGTCAACTTCCCAGATGTGTTTAACCCCTATGGCTTCAAGTATCTGCCTTATTTTAATAGCTTTTCCAGGATGGTCTTGATGGCCTGTCATCGCCGTTGTTCCGTTCTCCATCACAACGAGTGTAAAGTTGTGTTTGTTAAAGACAGCGTTGATAATTCCAGGCAATCCGGCGTGGAAGAACGTTGAATCACCAAGGAATGCCACAACTTTCCTATCTTTATTGAACATACTCAAACCGGAAGCAGTACCGGTTGAATGCCCCATGGACAGCAGGATTTGACCAACCTTGTACGGCTCCAAAAATCCCAGCGTATGACAACCTATATCCGCCACAGAAATATCCTTCTCCCTTAAAAGTTTCGATAAAACGTAAAAGACCGGCCTGTGACCGCAGCCTGGACAAAGCTGAGGTGGGCGGTTGACAACACGAACGAACTTTACTGGCTTTTCAACTTTCCTTACCAGCTCAGGTGAGAATTTGGACATAACAGAGTAAACCTTCTCAGGCGTGTATTCACCTATCCAGTCCTCAATATCGGTTTTCCCAACTATCTCGACGTCAATTCTTTCCTCATAGGCGATGGCTTTCACCTTTTCTTCTATAAAATTATCGAGTTCTTCAAGGATTTTCACTACCTTGTGCTTTCTGAGAAATTCCGAAATCGCTTTTCTGGGGAGTGGGTAAACCATTCCCAGCCTTAATATATCAACCTTCTTTGCGCTTTCACCAAGAACATCCAGTAACGAAAGATAAGGAAGCCCAGCGGTTATGATACCAACGTCGCTCCCATTACCTTGCAAGAAAGCGTAATTTTCAGATATCTCCTGCCACCTTAGGAGTTTCTCAAGTGCCCTTCTTTTCATTACAGGTACGTTCTGCGCTATTGGGATGTAAGGTCCGTTGGCGTTTGGATCGAAGAGAGGTTCACCAGTTGGGGATGGTTCGTAAACTCCAAAACTGACCTTCTGTTTAAAGTGTGCGGTGTGGGTTGTCAAGCGAAGAACAACGGGAGAACGCAGCTTTCTTGAGTATTCCACAGCCTTTTTGAACATCTCATAGACTTCCTGCGCATCCTTCGGTTCGAAGATAGGTGTGTATGAGAGCCTTGCGTAGTGCCTGTTGTCCTGTTCGTTTTGTGAACTGTTCGCTCCTGGATCATCGCCGGTTACAATTACCATCCCGCCGGGAATTTCCATCATACTGAGCTGGACAAACGAATCCGCAACAACGTTCATTCCTACACTTTTAAAGAACACGCACGATGTATATCCATTCACCGCCGCTCCAAATGCCAATTCGAGTGCTACTTTCTCGTTTGTTGAAAATTCAAAGTAAAGAGGATTTTTGTCTTTAGGTATAGAATTGATCGCTTCCGCTATTTCTGGCGTGGGAGAGCCAGGATACGAGGTGACCACTTTAACACCACTTTCAAGCATTGCCCGAACAATTGCAGAATTACCAATAACTATCTCGGAAAATGGACCTCGTTGTATCAAAACCTCCCCTAAGCTCTTCATTCGCCCACCTCCTAAAGTAAATTAGGTTTAACTTATTATATCATAAAAGAGTAGACTTTGTACAGATATGAATTTTACACGAAATTTTTCAGAAATCGAAAGTTAGCAAAAAGGTGTATAATGAAGAAAAAAGGTGAAAGGTATATCTAATTAACCATGCAGATAACTTTGGACGATTTTTTCTTTCTTGAAACAGAGTGTGTTTTCAATTATGATATAGTTGAAAAATGAATATCCCCTACCCTTAAAGGTGCGTAAGCTTAAAAGGGAACTCCGGTGAAAATCCGGGACGGTCGGGCCACCGTGAGTGTGGACGAAACCTGCAATATGCCACTGGCTGCAAAGCTGGGAAGGCGCAGGGAGTAGGATGATACACGAGTCGGGAGACCTGCCTTTAAGGGATGGGCACCCCAAAAACCGCAGATTTTTGGGGGAATTTTTCTTTGAATTTTTAAAGGGGAGGTTGATGAGATGAAGGTGCACGAGTATTTGGCAAAACGGGTTCTGAAAGCGGAAGGCGTCAGGATACCAAGCGGTGTTTTGATAACAAGGGAAGATATCTTAGAAAACTTGAGTGGCTTTTCTGAAAGACTTTCCCTGCTTGGATTTCCACAGGTTTTGAAAGCGCAGGTACTCGTCGGTGGGCGCATGAAAGCTGGTGGAGTTAAAATCGTCAAAAACTTAGAAGAGTCTTTCGAAGAAATTGTCAAAATCTCCCAGATGGAAATCAAAGGGGAAAGACCTTATGGGGTTCTCGTGGAAGAATTTATCCCGCACGAAAAAGAAATGTACCTTTCTATTTCAATCGATAGGAACATCAGAGATATCGTTATCGTTTTTGCACCGGAAGGCGGGATAGATGTAGAAGAATATTCGCAAAAGTATCCAGATAGGATTATAAAAAGCAACAATCCAGAGGATTTCCCTGCGGAGTTAAGAAAGCTGATTCTCAAGTTGAAAGATGTATTCGTAAGATACGATTTAACGCTTCTTGAGATTAATCCGTTCGTTGTAAAGGATGGTGAATTTATAGCGCTTGATGCCGTATTCCACGTAGACGATAGTGCTCTGTTCAGACAGCTATGGTTAGATGAAGAGATGCCGGAAAGTTCGTTTGTCAAATTACACGAAGGTGGTGTTGGTGTTATCGGTTGCGGTGCTGGGATTGTAATGGCGACACTTGATGCCCTCGTTGAGCATGGATTTAGACCAGCGAATTTCTGTGACATAGGTGGTGGAGCAACTGCTGAGAGTGTTTACAACGCTTTGAATAAAGTTAAGGAAATTACGAATTGTGCCGTTCTTAACATATTCGGTGGAATTACTGATTGTGTTGAAATAGCCAAGGGAATTATAAATTTTAAGAAGCAAAATCCTGATTTTACTTTACTTATCAGGCTTTCCGGTAACAACGAATTGCTCGCAAGGAAAATGCTTGAAGGATATAACATCCCAACTGTGAGCGATATGAAAGAACTCATCGAGAGTTTAAGAAAAGGTGGGATGGTCCATGTTCTCAGCAAATGACAGAGTTTGTGTGTACGGTGGGACTGGAAGGTACGGTAGTTTTCATTTAAAAAAGATGATTGAATACGGCACAAAGGTTAACTGTGTTGTGAGTAAGAATCGGTTAGTAAGAGAAATTGAAAAGGTAAGAGTTTACCAAAGCCTCTCGCAATTTCCTGACCATATTGACACAGCAATATTTTTCGTTCCTGCCCAGTACGTACTTGAAGCTTTCAACGATGCTGTTGAAAACGGGGTGAAAAAGATCGTTGTAATCACCGAACACGTTCCGATTCATGATTCAATAAGGATGGTTAGTATAGCAAAGAGCAAAGGAGTAATTCTTATAGGTCCAAACTGTCCTGGTGTAATTCATCCTAAAGAAAGGTTCAAAGTCGGAATAATGCCAGAAAAGTACTTTGCACCAGGTTCAGTTGCCATCATTTCCCGCAGTGGAACTTTGATGTATGAAACAGCAAAGCACCTTTCCGAAGGTCCAGGTGTCTCAATCGCACTTGGGTTGGGTGGGGATCCCATAGTTGGTACAAATGTTGCCGAAGCGTTCGAAGTGCTGAAATCGATGGGTTACGATAAGGTACTGCTTATTGGAGAAATTGGTGGGGAAGACGAGATAAGGGGTGTTGAACATGCTTTGAAAATAGGTTTTGAACCTAAAAACATAGTGGCATTCTTTGCAGGAAGGCACGCACCGGAAGGTAAGAGAATGGGACATGCGGGTGCGATTATAGAAGGCGACAGGGGTAAGATTTCTTTTAAAGAGAACTATTTGAAAAATCTCGGTGTTCGGGTGGTGAAGTTCCCGTGGGAAGTACTAAACGCTTGGAAGAATTGATTAAAGAGTATTTACTCTCTTCGCTGGGAGTGTTGCTGACAGCTCTTGGACTTGTTATATTCTTGATTCCTCACAACATAGCCGCCGGAGGGGCGTCTGGGCTTGCCATTGTGCTTAACAAATTGTTGCCGCTTTCCGTCGGTATTTGGATGTACATCGTTAATGCTGTGCTTTTTTTAGTTGCATTCTTAATCATCGGATTTGATTTCAGCTTCAAAACTATCTACTGCACGTTCTTGCTAAACTTTCTGATAGATTTATTCGACAGAATTGTTCCAATATACAAATACCACGGTGAGGAAGTAATTCTTGCGGTCTTCTTCGGAGATATTTTGACAGCCATCGGTATGGCGATAGCGTTTTCACAGAACGCATCAACCGGTGGGACCGATATCATCGCCAAAATCCTAAACAAATTCTTTGGTGCTCCATTTGGTCTGTCGATACTTTTCATCGATTTTGCAATAGGCATCTCTGCAGGATTAGTGTACAACATCGATACTGGACTTTATTCTATCTTGGCGATCATAGTTAATGGAACAACGATAGACTTTGTTTTGAAAGGTCTTGAACTTTCGGTAAATGTGTGGATTATCTCAGATAAACATGAAGAAATCAAAAATTTCGTAACGTCAGAACTTGAACGGGGATGCACAGTTTTCGAAGCTAAAGGGGGATACACGAATAAAGAAAGGATAGCTTTGCTTGTTGTTCTTAAGCGAAGAGAACTCCACGAGCTTGTCAACGCTATAAGAAGAATTGATCCAAGGGCCTTTTTCTTGGTGAACGAAGCAAGACAGGTTTACGGTGAAGGTTTTAAAGAGATAATTTAACTACATCCCTTCCCAAGGTTTGGCATTCCTCTTTCTTGGTTTTATACCCCTCGAGAGTCATTCGAGGGGATTTTTTTGTTTTAATGCGCTATGTCCACGACAGGATTTACCTCTGCTTGCTATTCATTCCATTCATGCTTTAGTTTGTGTCTTAAAACCGAAAAGTCCGAATTTTTTATCTTTATGAATCAAAAAAGGGCACCTTTCGGTGCCCCATTTGTTTTGTAACAAGGCTTATTGTTGTTTATACAACGAATAGAAATCGTTTCCAGGTCTCATCGGGTTATAGCTCCAACCTTTTACCCAAGTACGGAATACGTATGTTGCCGTTGGTTGATATAGTGGAACACTGATGCAGTTATCAATTACGAACTTTTGGATTTGTGTGTACAACTTTCCACGCGACTGTGGATCCGTCTGCGTTGCTGCCTCTTTTATGAGTTCATCAAGGCTTTTTCCACCGAGTTCTTTTCTTGGTGTGCTAACAAATTTCTTAAACGCATCACCTTGCCTGTCCGCATAGTCTCCTGAGCTGTGATAGTGCGTGAAAATGAAGTTGTCCGGATCTGGATAATCTGCCTGCCACGCGTTTATCGAAACTGGAATTTCTCCGTTTTGCGTTGCATCAAGGAAGTTGGGCCATTGTAGTGGTTGAACTTCTATCTTAACTTTACCAGGTGCTGCCATTTCCATATACATCTTAATCATTTCCGCTACTCTCTGCCTTGCTGTATTTCCTTCGTTGAAGGCTATGCTGAACTTTATACCTTTCTGCCAAGCTTGACCATTCCAAGCCTTTTGAAGGTATGTTTTTACGTCGTTAAGATTGAATTTGTAAAGCGGCAGCGAAGGATCGTAACCAAGTAAACCTTGTGGGAGTGCCGTTGGCACTCGTTTACCTGAACCTTTCAAGACTTCTTGAATAAGTGCGTCGTAGTTAATAGCTGCTGCAACAGCTTTTCTTGCGTATATGTCGCTAAAGAAGTCAGGTGGTATACCGTTTCCGTCGAACTTTCCACTTCCGATGAACTTGCTATTTGGATTAACAGACCAGTTAAACAAAAGAACTGTCACTGCGAGTGTCGGAAGGTTTCTGAATATTTGGATATCCTTGTTTGATTTCAGCTGGTCTACAAATTCTATAGAAACGTCTATAGTATCGGCATCTCCTTTTTCAAGCATCGCTTTTCTTGTAGACCACTCTGGAATCGCCCAAATTATTACTTTCTTAATCTTTGCAGGCCCTTTCCAGTAGCTTTCGTTTGCAGCAAGTGATATTTTTTGTTGCTTTCTATCCCATTCTGCAAGTTTGTACGGTCCTGTTCCGTTTGCATAGGTATGGAGGGGCGATTCCTCTTTTGCGACGTTTTTTTATTTCCACCATGTGTCCGCTTTACCATTCCATAGTCCGAGTTTGATACACGTTTCTTTGTCAAGTATTGCTGCCCAGTGAGCGCTTTGTGCTATTATGTTGAGAAATGCACTGTACGGTCTTTTGAGTTTAATGACTACGTTATCCCCTTGAACTGCTATCGCTGGATCAACAACTTGCTTGTAGAAATCAATAACCTTTTGCTTGTATTCTGCTTTTGGTTCGCCACTTTTGTCGAATATTTCGTCTACTGACTTACCAACGAACTCTTCAAGTGCTTCATCTCTTGAGTGGACTCCAAATATTGCGTACCACAGCATCCACATTGGACCGCCTTCTGGGTCGTAAAGCAGACCACGTTCGAATGAGTATTCGACATCTTCTGGTGTAAGTGGGTTACCGTTGTGGAATTTGACACCTTTTCTTATCGGGAATACGTATGTCTTGCCACCGTCTTTGATAAGACCGTTCTTAACAGTTGGAACTTCTGTTGCGAGCCTTGGTTCAAACTCGCTGACGCTTTGTCCTTTGTAAGCGATAAGGTTTTCGTACACGTTGAAGAGAACTTCGCTACTTGCTGTGTCGTATGCCAGATGTGGATCAAGTGTGTCTGGCTCACCTATGGTTGCTTGAACAAAAACCGTGGGGTTAAAAGCTGCAAAAAGTAAGTAGCTTAGAGCAAGAACCGGTACCACCAGTAACTTCTTCATCTGACTCCTCCTCTCGTCCAATGTTGTGGTTTTTCTTTGAGTCCATCCTCTCTTGCAGCTCCCCCCAATCAATCAAATATTATATGTAACTACACAAGCGTGGTCAATCGATATATTTTGTTAACTTTAGTCGCATTTTGCTTTCTATTTATAAATTCTCTTTAAGTGCGTGTTTAAGTTTTTGGCATATATATAGTTGAAAAGGTGAATTTTACTAAGGATAAATAACATGTTGTTTTCTGAGTAGAAAGGTATTGACAAACCATGGGACTCTTGTGGTATAATACAAGCAAAGTGTATGGTTGAGAAAAAACGAGAAAAAGTGAGCAAGAGAAAGATAATAGAATTTAAGTGAGGAGATATTTGGATATGGCAAATTACCTGAGATTATTAAATTCTGAAATGCCGAATGTAAATTTCAATATGAAGTCTAAAGCTAAACGCAGCTGCCCGCTATATGGTGGTCAGCTTGCGTTTGGCGTGGTGTAAAGCAAGCGCAAGTAATAGGGAAAGACTACCATAAGCGGGCTACAGTGAAAGACTGTAGCCCGCTTTTTTTAAAACTAAAGTGAGAAGTGCAAGAAGAGGAGGTATGTTTATGGGTTTCAAAATCGGGATTGTAGGTGCAACTGGTGCGGTTGGAAGAACGATGCTCGAAGTGCTTGAAAAAAGTAGTGTTCCTGTTTCAGAACTGAGGCTATTTGCGTCGGAAAGGTCAGCAGGTCAGATCCTTACGTTCCGAGGTGCGGATGTAAGGGTTGAAACACTCACGCAAGAGGCTATGAGAGAAGGTTTTGACTACTTACTGTTCTCAGCCGGTGCTGATGTATCAAGAAGGTACGCTCCGATAGCTGCTGAGGTCGGAACAACGGTCATCGATAATTCTTCCGCATTCAGGATGGTTCCGGAAATTCCGCTCGTTGTTCCGGAAATTAATGGGCATCTACTGAAAGGATACCGCGGAATCGTGGCAAATCCGAACTGTTCGACGATCCAGATGGTGCTGGCACTTTATAAAGTGCACGACAAATACCAGCTGCACGAGATATTCGTCTCAACGTATCAAGCGGTTTCCGGGGCTGGTCACAAGGCCATTGTCGAATATGAAAGGCAGCTTTCGGGCGATGATTCTCATTCCGTTTTTGTAAGGCAGATAGCCCACAATGTGATTCCTTTGATAGGAGACCTCAAAGACGATATTTCCCAAGAAGAGTGGAAGATGATAAATGAGACCAAAAAGATATTGAATTCAAAAGCCTTAGCGGTCTTTCCAACAACGGTGAGGGTTCCTGTTAGAATCGGACATTCTGAAAGTGTTATCGCACGCACGCTCTTTCCAATAATGTCAAAGGAAGACCTCATTGAGACGATAGCCTCCGGTGAAGATGTTGTGGTTCACGATGATATTGTCACTCCGCTCGAGGTAGCAGGCGATGATTACGTGCATGTTAGTAGAGTGAGGTTGTTCGATGCACAAACGTTCGGGCTATGGGTTGTAGCAGACAATTTGCGGGTTGGAGCGGCAACAAACGCGGTGAGAATCCTTAAACTGCACAGTGAACTGAACAATCCGACTGTTGAAAGAGAGGTCGAAGAAGTTGAGAGAAGATGAGTTAAGAAGGTACGGAATTACTTTGATTGAGAAGTACTCTGCGACCGGTAATACGTTCGTTGTTGTCGATTCAACTAGCATCGAACTTAGCGATGAAGAAAAGCAGGAAGTTGTGCTTTCGGTTGTTGAGGAAAGAGACGGGGTCATTTTCGTTGAACGGCGTGATGAACGTTTTTTCATGGATTATTTTAACAGGGACGGAAAGAGGGCGGCCTTTTGCGGAAACGGTGCAAGGACGTTTTTGAGATTTCTGTCTGAGCATTTTGGTGTGCAAGGGAAAGTGAGTATAGAAACAAACGCAGGTGTGCTTGTTGGATACACTAAAGAGAACGTTTATGTGCAGATGCCAGAACCAGTTGTCAGTTCTTTGATACCCAAAAAGGAGCTGGAAGACTTCGACGGTGCGTTGATTACAGTAGGTGTACCTCACCTTGTTAAGTACGTCGGTAGTGCGATTTGGGAGTTTGATATGGAGGTTGCAAGGTTGCTCAGACACAGGTACGATGCCAACGTCAATTTGTTTAATGTTTTGAATTCCAGCACGTTTGAGATTCGCACGTTTGAAAGGGGCGTTGAAAGAGAGACGCTATCTTGCGGGTCAGGAACTACTGCAACAGCGTACTTTGTTAAGTATTACGTGCTTGGAAACAACAAGGTTCCTGACAGGTTGACGGCGCATACAAAAGGCGGAGTGCTCAATGTTCTTTTTGAAAGTGATGGAATCTACTTAGAAGGGGGAGTCGAACATGGGTAATTCAGCAGGTCAAATGCGGATGTTCGAAGGGGTCGGGACTGCGATAGTGACACCTTTTGTCAACGGAGAGGTTGATTACGAAAGCTATGAGCGAATCGTTAGATGGCAGTTGGAAAGCGGTGTAAGTGCCATAATCGTTGCAGGTACGACAGGTGAAGGTGCCACATTAAGTGTTGAGGAAAGAGAACAACTGACAACTTTGACAAAGCAGTTGTGCGAAGGCAAGGCTCAGGTCATTGTGGGAACTGGGAGCAACGATACCAAGAAGACTTTGGAACTTTCACTGAGTGCACAACGCTGCGGTGCGGATGCGGTCTTGATAGTGACACCTTACTACAACAAGCCCACTCAAGAAGGTCTTTACGCACACTACAAATATCTGTCCGAAAGGTTGGATATTCCCATCGTCATATACAACGTCCCATCTCGAACAGGCGTGAATATATCTCCTGAAACTGTGGCACGCTTAGCTGCCGAATGCAGGAATGTCAAAGCGATAAAGGAAGCTAATCCGGACGTTGCACAATCAGATGAGATTTACAGATTGACAAAAGACCTCGATTTTTACATATACTCCGGTAACGATGATAGGGCGTTTCACATGATTTGTGCTGGTGCAAAAGGTGTTATCTCCGTGGCTTCGAACGTGATTCCAGCACAGATGGTAGAGATGGTGGATGCGATATTCTCAGCTAACCTTCCAAAAGCCCTCGAGATCCACACACGTCTTCTCCCACTCTTTAAAGCCTTGTTTATCGAAACCAATCCGCTTCCAGTTAAGGCTGCTATGTACTTGATGGGATTGCTGAACAATGAATTCAGGCTCCCACTCGTTCCACCAAAGGAATCGACCGTGGAAAAGCTAAGAGTTGTTCTCAGAGAGTTGGGGGTGATTCAATGAGTGAAAGAAATTTAAGGTATGGCCTAATCGGTGCCAATGGAAAGATGGGTACGGAAATTCAGAGCTATTTTTCTTTGTTCGGTGATGTGTGTGTTTTCAAAAAAGACAAGGGATTTTCAGAAGAAATCGAAACACCGCAGGTAATAATTGACTTCTCATCACCAGACGCAGTTTTTGAAACTGTCGAGCTGTGCAAGAAATATGGTTCTGGACTTGTGATAGGGACAACCGCTCTGATGCAGGAACATTTCGATGCACTACACGAGTTAGCTAACTATGTGCCAGTTGTTCAGAGCTACAATTTTTCGACCGGTATTGCTATTTTAAAAAGGCTATTGAAAGAGTACGGTGCTTATTTTGAAGATTGGGATGCCGCTATGGTTGAAATCCACCACAATCAAAAGAAGGATGCGCCTTCTGGAACTGCGAAGATACTGAAGCAGGCACTGGGCAGGGAGGTGCCTATAAGTTCCATAAGGGTTGGTGGGGTTTTTGGTGAACATACGGTGATTTTCTCGAACTCAGGTGAAACGATAGAGCTAACGCACAGGGCTTTGTCAAGAAGGGCATTTGCAATAGGTGTGAGGAATGCAGCGTTATTTGTGTTAACAAAAGAAAAAGGATTCTACAGCTACGACGATGTGCTCGCATCTGCGGGATTGTAGATTTAAAAATTGGAGGGAGTAAGATGGACATGAAAAAGAGTGCAAGGGAATTAACAAGCGAAGAGATTATTGAACTAATAGCAAAGAGTAAGAAAAGGGATGTTGTTAGGGTTTATGTATCCGGAAATCTTGAGGGCATCGATTTCAATAAATACAGATCTCAAGGTGCTGAGTTTGATTTTGTCGTAGGTAAAGACTTCGGTGTTTTGTTTGGAGATTTGGAAGTGATATCTCAAGTACTTGAGAACAAGAATATACGCCATTACAAAGTGGAGTACATCGCAAGGAATTCGGCTATACCGCTTGCGGATATTTCACGCTTCAATGCAAGGATAGAGCCCGGTGCGATTATTCGTGAGTATGTTGAGATAGGTGATAAGGCGGTTGTTATGATGGGCGCTGTGATTAATATAGGGGCGGTTATAGGTGAAGGGACGATGGTCGATATGAACGCTGTAATCGGTGCGCGAGCTCGCATTGGTAGGTACTGCCACATAGGTGCTGGTGCTGTTGTGGCTGGTGTTGTTGAACCGCCAAGTGCAAATCCCGTTGTCATCGAAGATCACGTCCTTGTTGGTGCGAATGCTGTGATTTTAGAAGGTGTCAGGGTTGGGCATCACGCGGTCGTCGCAGCTGGTGCAGTTGTTGTCAACGATGTTGAACCGTACACCGTTGTCGCTGGTGTGCCGGCAAAGATGGTTAAGAAGGTTGATGAGAAGACAGCCGATAAAACTCAGATTTTGGAAAGTCTCAGAGAGATTAATAAGTAAGTTGAGGATAGGTAGGTGACAGGCATTGACAAGGGTAGGCAGCGACAAAGTCATTGTTCAAAAGTACGGGGGTTCTTCTGTTGCGGATGCCGAGAGGATCAAGAATGTAGCTCGAAGGATAGCAAAGAAAGTCCAAGAAGGGTACAAAGTGGTGACCGTCGTTTCTGCAATGGGGAAAACCACGGATAACCTTATTTCGCTTGCAAAGAGTGTGTCAAGCAGACCGGATGAACGTGAACTCGATATGCTCCTTACAACAGGCGAGCAAGTTTCTTGTGCACTTGTTGCAATGGCTCTTAAAGATATGGGTATAAACGCAATCTCACTGAACGCTTTCCAGGTGAAGATTCTGACAACAAAATCACACAACAATGCAAGGATAATGGATATCAGCGTCAAGAAGTTGAAAGAGTACCTTGATAATCATGATGTGCTCGTGGTAACGGGCTTTCAGGGAGTTACCGAGGATGAGCATCTAACGACTCTCGGTAGGGGTGGTTCTGACACATCGGCGGTGGCGCTGGCCGCCAAGTTGAAATGCGATTGTGAAATCTACAGTGATGTGGCAGGTGTCTACACGTGCGATCCGAAACTCTATCCTCAGACGAAGAAACTTCAGTACGTCACGTACGATGATATGCTGGAAATGGCGGCAACTGGTGCAAAGGTCCTACATTCGCGATCGGTTGAGATAGCGAAAAAATATGGAGTTAAAATCTACTGTGGTTCATCATTCAGCGATGAGGAGGGAACTTGGGTGGTTGACAGGATTCCTGAATGGCTTGAAGAACCTTTGGTAACTGGTGTGAGCTTGGATAGGAACCAAGTCAAAGTGTCCATTATGGACCTTCCAAATGATGCGAATGTTGTTACCGACATATTCAAGAAGGTTGCCGAGAAGGGAATAAACGTCGACATGATTTCGTTGTTGAAAAACGGTTCGGCTACTCACGTTTCGTTTACAGTTGTTCCTGAAAGGCTCGATAAGATCGAAAGTCTTTTGAACGAAACACTGGCAGAATTCGGTGCGAAATACCACTTCTATGGTCAGTATGCTAAAATAACAGTAGTTGGAACTGGCATGCGCTCGCATTACGGTGTTGCGTCGAAGTTGCTCGAAGTTTTGGCAAAGCACGGTGTTGAGCCTGAACTGATAACGACTTCTGAAATTAAGATATCGGTGCTCGTGCCTGAAGATGTTGCACAAGAGCTTGTGAAAAGTATCTGTGAAGCTTTTGATTTGTGAGATGGAAGGTGGAATGATTGGGACTTACTGAGATGCACCTTGAGGAAGTTATCGAACAGTCAAATTTTGAATGCCCCATATGTAAACTCACACAGAGCTCCGTTGAGCAGATAATCGGTAGCCTATTGTATGAGGCTGTAAACGATCCTTCAGTCCGAGCTAAGCTACGTATTGAAGGTTTGTGTCGAAAGCATGTTGAAAAGATAGAGATGTATTTGTCTAAGCATCGGCAACTCGGTTCGATGGGACTAGCGATAATATACGCGGATATGCTCGATCATCTTACCAATTTTGTGCAGTCTGGAACGGAACCTGAGATGACCAACAGATGTGTTTTGTGCGATAAAGAAGGAATGTTTGAAGAGATGTACATTGAATCTTTTGTTGAGAATATCGAGAGCATGATTACGCTTTATGAGTCATCGAACGCTGTATTGTGCTATAGCCATTATGCTGAGATTTCTTCAAGACTTGGTAGTATTCTAAAAGATAGGCTTCAAAGAATTCAAGTGTCTAAATTCAAACACTTGGTAAACTTACTGCATTCGTACGTTGATAAGCACGATTATAGGAACAAGGTTGAGTTCTCAAAAGAGGAAATATGGGCACGTAAGGCGGCGGGATATTTGGTCGGAAAGAGTTTCAAGGTTTTACATCAAGGAAGCGCTGATTCTCCAGACAGTATTCTGAAAAGCATTGGTAAGAAGTTCAAAAAGCGAGGAGAAAAATAGAACCGTTCGAGTTCTTAAATAAGATTTCCGGTAATAAGTCAAGAGGAGAAAAAATAGAAAAATAAAAAACCTAGTCAACACTTTGACTTTCAATAACTTAATATTTCACTTTCATTCTTCACATACTTGATTTCGTTCTTTTTACCTATTTCATCGGTACATACGGTACGTTGTTCTTTAGTAAATAATACACTAAATTTACTAATTTCCTTGCAGTTAATATTAGCGCTCTCATGTGTTTGTGTGTTGTTGCTTCTGCGTACTTTTTGCGATAATATTCTTTGTATACAGGATCGTATGTCTTTACTCCGTTCGCTGCCATTACTAGGTATGTTCTTAGATACTTGTTCCCTTTTTTCGTTAGTTGGTTGTTTTCTGATTTGTAATTTCCACTTTGATTGATTGTCCATACAAGCCCTGCGTATGATGCTAACGCTGAGGCTTTTTCGAAACGATTGATGTCTCCTATTTCGGCTATAATTCCAGCTGCAGTTATTTCTCCTATCCCTTTGACTGTTGTTAGTGTGTTCGAAATTACTTTAAGTAATTTACTTATTTCTTTCTTTACTAGTTCGATTTGTTTTTCATAGTGCTGTATCAAATCGATAGTGGAAACAATAGATATTCTCAGAGTGTTTGAAGGATTAACAGACAACCTCAAGGCATCTTTAGCAAGAGTTTGGAGTTTTTCTGCTAAGACTTGTGAAGAGACATTGTGTCTGGAAATTTTCGCAATATATTCAAATAACTCTTCAATTGGCATGTTTGCGATTTCTTCGATTGTATAATCTTTAAGCAGGCATTCGAAAGTCTTATTTAGTTTAAAGTCAAGTTTAGGGAAATAAAGAGAAACGCCTAAGTTTCAATCGAGCGATATCTTCGTTGAACTTTAAATAAAGTCTGGTGAGATTACGAAGCTCAGAGATGATATATGAGTTATTGACAAAAGGGACTAAAGACTCAGGAAATTTAGAAGCGATAGAGAAAATAAGTTCAGCATCGATTTTGTCAGTTTTAGGACGATTGAGAATTTTGCGATAGAGCTTAATGTTATCAGTTTTAACCCAAAAGACAGGTACGTTGTTTTGAAAGAAGAAGTTAGCGACATTAAAAGAAAAAACACCAGTTGATTCAAGGACAAGAGAAAAATCGGAAGAAGAAGCAAAAGCTTTGTTAAAAAGTTCAACAATACCTTGAGGAGAGTTCTCAACAGTCCCACTACCGATGAAATCAGAAAAGAAAGAAAGATAGTTCTTTGAGACATCAATAGCTAAAATAGCCAAAGGAATCACCTCCGGATTGAGTACAGCCTTACAACCTCGCGGTACATAAGAAAACGAGGCAAAACATTTTCCGGCAAGTAAAAAGCTGTACTCTAGTTAGGCAATCTTATTTAAGAGAACAAAGTCTCAAGGAGGGGCAACCTGAAACTATTTTACCAGAGGTGTTAAAAAATATGCATTCAATTTTCAAAGACCAATTTTAATTTTTACCGAACTTATTATACGAGGAGGAAGAATCTATGCTCACTCAAACCGAGTGTTATCTGTCGAATACGTATAATAGATATCCGATAGAGGTTTCCCATGCGAAAGGCATATATATGTGGGATAAGTCGAACAAAAGATACATCGATACGTTCATGGGCATTGGTGTTTTGCTTTTCGGACATGGTCATGAGAAGGTTATACAGGCAATGAAGGAGAAAATCGATAGGTACGTCCATCTTTCGAATTTTTTCGTGGATGACGATGCAAATTACGTGGCGCAAAGACTTGTACGCGAGACAGGAAGGTACGGAAAGGTGTTTTTCACTAATTCAGGGACGGAGAGTACAGAATGTGCACTGAAGGTCGTTAGTAAGGTAAAAAGACATGGTAAGATTGTATCCTTTGTTAAGAATTTTCATGGAAGGACTTTGAAGGCCTTGAGTATCACGGGATTTGATAGTATACGTAATCAGTTCATATCCGATGAAAACGTAGTGTTTCTTCCCTACGATTATCATGTGGTCAAGGAATTCTTTGACAAGACCGAAGATATAGCTGCCGTGTTCATTGAGGTTGTACACGGTAGTGGTGGACTTAATCTGATTCCGAAAGAAATTGTAGATTTGATAAGAACTTACAAGGAGAAGAAGGAATATATAATCGTTGCGGACGAGGTGCAGAGTGGACTTGGTAGAACAGGACGATTTTACGCCTATCAGTATTTCGATATTGAACCTGATATCGTTACTGTGGCAAAAGGCATTGGAGGGGGTTTGCCACTTGGTGCATGTGTAATGCTCGATGAGTTCGCCGATGTCTTCGAGCCAGGTGAACACGGCTCGACGTTTGCTCCGAATCCTGTGGCTCTTGCCGCTGGAAGAGCGGTCTTGGATATGATTGATGAACAGTTGATGCATCAAGTTGTTGAAATGGGCGGGTACTTTGAAAAGCGTTTCTCAGATGTTGGAACCATCTTAGGTATAGGGTTGATGAGGGGAATAAAGCCAAGAGTATCGATTGATTCGAAGTGGGTTGAGAAATTCATAGACCATGGGCTTTTGGTAAATATACTAAGTAGTGGTGTTGTGAGGTTCTTGTTGCCGTTGAACGTAACTGCTGAAGAGATTGACGAGATATACACAAGGTTCTGCAACGTTTTAGAGCACTAAAGTATACGCATCGCCAAAACAGTGCAAATCAATCCTATGTTGGCAAGAAGGTAAAGCGTGTCACTTTTTGACCAACTGAGTGTATAATAGTGACTTCGTTTTGTGACACCGTATTTGCGAGCCTGAAGAGCTAATGATAGCTCTTCGGCTTTCCTTAAAGAAGATACTAACAAAGGGATAATGATACTTGTTAGTGCAGATAGTTTGTTCTTAATACCTTTTTCTGAATACTTCGCACCTCTTGAGATCTGCGCTTTGATAATCCTATCTGCCTCGTCCAAGAGTATTGGGATAAAGCGTATCGATATCGCAAGCATCATGCCGAAATCTTCTCGTGAATCATCCTTTACACCGAAATACTTGAGAATATCGACGATTCCTCTTGCGGTCAGAAGCGGAGGAGTTGTGTATGTGAACATCGTTGCAAAAAGGAAAATGAGAGACAAGCGAAGTCCTATGTAAATACTTGAAGTAATCCCTCCTATGAAGTACTGAACAATAACAGCGAAAACTATCAGAAACCACATACTTTTTAAGCTTCTTAAATATACAACAGGTCTTATTTTTGATAAAAGCATAAAGAAAACAAAAACAGCTACGGGGCCTATGTAGCCAATGAGGTCTTTAACTAACATTACACTCGTAACTTGGATAAGAACGGAAATCATCTTTACCCTGGGATCTAGCTGGTGGATTGGGGAATCTTTTGGGATGTATTTTCCTATGGTCAGTTTCAAAATTGATCACCTACTTTGTACCAATAGATTAAAAGCGAGACGTTCGCTATTTGCTGCTATTTGATTTTTTTGAATTCAAAAAGGCAACGTACTCGGAAATGATTTTCGTGTAGTAATGGAAGAACTTGATCGTGTATACGTTGTACTTATCAGACCGACCGTTGTAAGCAGAGATGGCTCTGGCAAGGTCCCAATCGAATACGTAGCGAAGTGTCAAATAGATGTAGCGATAAGCGATTCTCAGCTGCCAATCTGGGTGATTTATCAGTTCCACGTGATTTCTGTGCTGTTGCTTGAATTGCTTAACATCATCGTAGAAGTTGGCAACGTAAAACACCGCGTTTTCATGGAGTTGGAAATACCCAACAGCTTTACCTTGATCACCGAAGATGTTCCTGAAATTCGTTTCCGAAAGGCCAAAGGCAAGCATGTACAGAGGATCCACACTTTTTGGAACGATCTCAGCTTCTTCCTCCAAAGCTTTTGCCATCAGTTTTGCGTGGTTTTCTGGGACTTTGTGATTAACTAAAAAAACATAGGCAAACTCGTAGAGTTCGCCCGCAAGAATGCTATTCACGCTGAGAATCAACAAGAGTATACAAAAACTCTTGGAAAGATTTGTAAAGTACAGCATAAACCACCTCTTCGTCGAAGGAAATTAGAACAGAATTTCTAACTCACAACCTTCAAAGCATTTAAACCTCTCCCTTGCAACACCCTTATTCACCGCAATTTCAATGTATCCCGTACTGTCTTCGTGTATTAAGAGCTCTCCTTCGTTGACATCTGCGTAGGTTTCAACAACGGGGACAGCAACTGTTTTGTTGCCTATTCTCAATTTCACTTGGTCTTTCTGAGCAACCCAGGAGAAAGGCACGTTGGTTTCGATATTGCCAAACCTGTCAAAGTAGGCCACTTCCCCAAAGATACCGGTGGCACTCATGTGCGCCTTTCTGTAAGGAACGGTGGCGTAATTCGGTAACCTTGTTCCTAATTCATCGAAGATACCTTTTGTGATGTACGCAGCTGCAGGTGAGAAGATATCACGGCCGTGGAATGTTCTTGAGCTTCCAAAGTGATATTTCTTGTTTACCAAATCAACGATCTTCCTTGGTAGGTGCCTTTCCAAAACCAGTGTGAGGATACCATTATCAGGTGCAACGAAATAGTACTTTTCAGTTTCCACTGCTATTGCTTTTCTAGCTGTACCAACACCATAGTCGACTACAATAAGGAAAACAGACTTTTCAGGAAAGTAGTCGACGCTTCTATCCAAGATATACATAGCTTCTCTTACATTGTAAGGAGTGATGTTGTGTGTTAGGTCCACAATTTCTGCATCCGTTATATGTCGCATCACGCCTTTGCAGATACCAACGTAATGTGAATTTCCCCAATCGGTCATGAATACAATCACACCAGACACCTTCCTTTCAGTGGTGTTTCTAAGAGTTTCGATTTTTCCTATTCAGGTTGCTTTTCAAAATTCATTGTACAGTTCAACTAACCATTTTACCATAAAGTCGACAAGGTGTGGAATAACCTCGTCACCTGGCAAGAATTTAGGATGGTGCAATCCTATTACTTCGTTCCCTGTCCTAACACCTGCCCAGAACATCAAGGATGGATATTTCATCGTGAAAAATCCGAAGTCCTCACCTGTATATTTCATCCCACAATCTATGAATTTGTACGAGTTTTTTGAAACGAAGTCTTTGAATAGACCATAAATAACGGTGTTATTGACAACGGGTGGGTAGAGACTTCCCTTCTCCAATGTTCCACCGTATTTTTCTACCATTTTAGTAAGTTTTTGAAAATTCTCAAAGACAATTTCAAGTGTTTCTCCACGTATAGAACCCTCAACCTGTGCATAGTCTGCAACAGCGTTTCTTACATTACCACCAAACATTTTTCCAAAACCTGCCAGTACCCTTCTGCCTAAAGTTGAGTCATCTATGGGGTTGTTGTAGAACTCAGAGAGAAATCCTACGGCATTTCTTATTGCATCTATACCTTTCTCTTTTTGAGCGATGTGGGCTGATACTCCTTTGAATTTTGCGGTAATTTCCATTGCGCAAGCAAAGAGTGTACCATTGGTAGATGCAAACTCTCCGAGTTTGTATTCATCAGTAACGTGGAGTGCTGTTGCGCACTTCACTTTGTACTTTTCTCTTAATTCATCAAGGACGTACTTTGCACCTCCGATAGTTTCTTCCGCAGGCTGGAAAACGAAGACGTAGTTTCCCTCTATTTTTTCTTCCAGAATCTTCTTAATTACACCGTACATCACAGACATATGGACATCATGACCACACGCGTGCATAAGTCCTTCGTTTTTTGAAGCAAATTCCCAGCCTGTTTCTTCTCTTATCGGGAGTGCATCCATATCGGCTCTGTAGAGAACCGAAGGTTTCGCAGGAGATTGTTCTATAAGGACAACTAGACCTGTTTTCGCGATCTTTTCGTACTTAACTCCGAGTTTTTCAAGTTCTTTGATAATTATTTCTTGGGTTTTGTACTCGTTAAACGCGAGCTCTGGCGACATGTGAAGTCTGTGTCTCATTTCTATCGGTGAAATGGCATTTGAAATGTTTTCCATACCCATCGCTACACCTCTCCAATCCGTCGCGTTCTTTTACCGGTCACTTAGAATTATACCAAAAATCGGCGAAAAGAAAAAAGTCCACCTTCTCAGGTGGACAAAGTTATAAAGGTGAGGTTATGCGTTTTTGCGTAGAGGCATTAGGAACTGAGAATTCACACTTTGAAATCGACTTGCCTGACCGTTCCGACACTTCCGTTCTCAGTAAGGTAAATACCCGTACGTCTTATAATCGTATCGTAGTAGTCAAAAGGAGTAGTTACGCTTCCAAGAAATATCGCCCCAACGTTCAGGTCTAACAAGCCAACAAGTTTTTGCCTTCCATTTTCATCAGTTGTCCAGATTTTCAGTTTTAAGAACTCCACATCGTCTTCATCTATCCAATTATCTCCGTCACTGTCCAGCTTGCCCAGTTCAGAAAACCCATCACCAGTTACAGGTCCGAGCAATTCTCTTGCATCGTCTACCTTCCCGTTTCCGTTCTTATCGTACACGAGCAGCCCTCGCCCGTTACCGATGTAGAATTTTTCGAGCTTTCCATCAAAATTCAGGTCAAGTTCGACGACTTGCTCCTTGCCGGTCGGTGATTTTAAATCAAGGGCAAGTGGATCCACAACTTTTCCAGATACCTTTTCATATGAATAGGTCATTTGGAAGAGCGAAGCTTGAATGGAAAAATCTATTGTTCTGCCGTCTTTTGTCTTTACTTGTCCGGTTGCCGAGAAGTTTGAGTATTGGAGATTCAAAGATTCTGTCTCATTTTCAAACTCAACAACTTCTTGTGCGTCTTTTTTGTTTACGGAAATCTCGTATTGTGTTCCTGGAAGATAGATTTTCAACTTCTTACCTGTCAGTTTTTCCAACATCATCTTGAGTATCTTGATCTTGTTCAAAGTCTTCTCATCGATCATAGGCGATTTTTCATAAACCGTGATTTCAACAGTTGCTGGAATTTTGTATTTACGAACCGTTGAAGAGTTTCGCACGTAATTCAAACTAAGGTTTTCTGACGAAAGTGCTACGTTGTATTCTTCTATTCTCATTTGCTCACCACCTCTTGGAGATGGAACAAAACTTTGTGGAGTGAGTATTTCCAATTATATTATCGGAATATCAAACATGAACTGTAGGCTATCAGACTTTTAAAAAAGTGAAGAGATTTTGCAAATGAATATCGATAGTGTGTTATAATTGTTCATGAGCAACTATATGTCCAAGGATTGAGAAAACACTTCCATTTTAATTTTGGTACTATGAGGTGAAAAGATGATATGCCCAAATCTGCAAGGATGTAAGTTCTTCAATATCACTCTCTCGGGAAAAAGCGCACTTCAGGAATACTATAAATCGAATTACTGTTCAGCAAGTGATAAGTACAAAGACTGCGCTCGTTGGATCGTTTGCCAAAAGCTTGGAAAAGAACACGTACCCGATGACCTGTTTCCAAATCAAAAAGAGAGGGCGGAGTTGATACTTCTAGAGGCACAATCCAAAGGAAAATTAACTTAGCACTATTAATAAATCCAGTCATTTCCGGGAGGGGGAGCATATGAGTTTTGTTTTATCAGGAAACATATTTAAAAAGAGCGTGCTTTTGTCTATTGCAATGCTCTTGAGTGTTTTTGTAACACTATTTGGATTCAAGGTTACGTTCGTTGTTGAGGTTCCAACGTACACACCTTTTGATGATGATGATGTTTACATAGCGGGTACGTTTAATAACTGGAATCCAAAAGACGAAAGGTACAAGTTGGAAAGGGCTGGAGAGGTTTATACGATAACACTTGAGCTTAACGGACCGATTGAATTCAAATTTACCCGAGGTTCATGGGAGACCGTTGAAAAGGGTCAAAAAGGTCAGGAGATTCCTAACAGGGTGCTGAACGTTGACAAAGATATGGTTGTTAATATCACCGTAAATCACTGGAGGGATTTTGTGGAAAAGCAGCAAGCAGGTCTGAGAAAGACGTACACTGGAAACATAAAGTTGATTAAGGATTTTTATTCTCCAGAGCTCGGGAACAAAAGAGACATAATCATCTACCTTCCACCGGATTACGAAACTTCGGATGAGAGGTATCCCGTTCTGTACATGCACGACGGTCAGAATATCTTCGATGCCTCAACTTCGTTTTCGGGTGTTGAGTGGGGTGCAGATGAAAGTGCGGAAGAGTTAATTAAAAAAGGTTTGATGCGTCCGATTATAATTGTTGGGATATACTACACGGGCGCGGAAAGGATAAACGAGTACTCCCCTTGGGTTGATTCAAGTTACGGAGGAGGAAAAGGAGATCTGTATGCGAAGTTCATTGTAAACACCCTCAAACCTTACATCGATGAGCATTTCAGAACCTTACCAGACAGAGAAAACACAGCCATAATGGGTTCGTCGATGGGTGGTTTGATTTCACTTTACATAGGTTTTGAATACAACGATGTCTTTTCGAAAATAGGTGCGATGAGTCCATCTGTTTGGTTTGCAAATAGGAAGTTGGTAGAATATGTAAGAAATGCACAAGTTGAAGATTTTACAATGGTGTACGTCGATATTGGAACAGCAGAGGGTTCTAATCCAGTAGACCGCTTAAACGATGCTCGCGAGCTTTACAAGGTCTTGCTCCAAAAGGAGAATCTTGAAGTATTCTACATCGAAGATAGGGGAGCCCCACACTCTGAAAGTGCTTGGGCAAGGCGGCTACCAGAAGTTCTACTTTATTTCTTTGGTAAAGAGTAGAAATGCTGATTCCTGCAGGAGGTGCAAAGATGGCTAAGAATTTCTGGTTTCGCTTTTTAATATTTGCTTTTTTGATAATATTTTCGACTCTGTTGCTTTCCTGGAGTGGCCATGAGTCGTACACATATTTGGTCGTAAAATCGCTGAAAATTGACGTTGACAGATTGGTTGAGATAAGGCCTTACACTTACAAAGAAAGCCGTGTTTACAACATGGAGTTTTACTACACCGATGATTTTGCAGGTCAGCGAAAGTTCTTCGATTCTCTCAACGATGGAATTTTTCCGCCTGATCCTGAACCTGTCGATGGTAAGTTACCTGTGTGGCAGATAATGACAATATATGCACAGTTTCCGGATTTTGGAATGGATGAAGGATTGAACCTTTCCCCGCTTCAGTCACTTATTGGTAATAGTCAAGGTGTCAGGCATATGAGGTATAAATTAGGATTAATTGAAGCATTCGAAGGAGATAAGTCATTCTTGTACTTTGTTGAGATGTCTAAACAAGCATTTTCAAAAGGTGATGAATACTGGGGCTACAGGTTCCTATCTTACGCGCTCCATTATATGGAGGACCTATTCCAGCCATACCACGAAACACCTGGAACGTTCTGGGAAGTTGTGAGAAGCTTAATGGATAAGAAGACGAAGAATCTTTTGAACAACGCACACTATACGTACGACAACTATCTGGCTTTTCTGATTCATTATTCGAAGCACAGCGAAGAGATACGGAATTTGATAACCAGCACGCCAAAAAGAAGAATACCTTCGAATTACGAGGCGTTGATAAACGAGGTAATGATGTACGGTTATTCGAGATTTCCAGAAGTCCACAAGCGTATAAAGGATGTGATGGGCGATATGTTAACAGAACGCGTTCCCACACTTGAGGACTTCAAAAGGCTGGAAGCAGAGGGGAAGCTTGATAAGTTGTACGATGTAACGAAGGAAATAATCGTTGTGATGACTGGAACGATAAAGGCGTTTCTTGAAAACTATCTGTCAAGCTATGTGGAAAAGTAGTTTCCTTGTGGAAGAAAGCATATCCGAAGAATAAGATTCATTGGTATGTTTTCGATATCTTAAACGATAAAAACACATGAATAATGTAATTTTTCGAGACTGCGTGGAGTTTTTTGGACTCCACGTTTTTTTATTGACAATGTATAATGAATTACAGATTATTGCATTCCAATTTAGGAGGTGCGCCTATGTGGGAGCATGTTAAAGTCACCGATCCTGAGATTTACGAAGTGATTCTAAAGGAATGGGAAAGGCAAGAGTACGGACTCGAGCTCATAGCTTCTGAAAACTTTGTTTCTTTAGCTGTTATGGAAGCGATGGGGAGTGTTTTAACGAACAAGTATGCAGAAGGATACCCAAAAAAGCGCTATTACGGTGGATGTGAATGGGTTGATGTAGCTGAAACACTCGCAAGAGAACGCGCAAAGAAATTGTTCAACGCGAAGTATGCAAACGTGCAACCTCATTCTGGTTCTCAGGCTAACATGGGAGCGTATTTTGCTCTTGCAGAGCCAGGCTCTGTGCTGATGGGTATGTCACTGAGTCACGGAGGACACCTTACACACGGTGCAAGTGTAAATTTCTCAGGTCAGATATACAAAGTCGTTCAGTACGGTGTTAACCCACAAACAGAGGTCATCGATTACGACGAAGTAAGAAAGCTCGCATTAGAACACAGACCGAAGATAATCGTTGCAGGTGGTAGTGCTTATTCGAGAATCATAGACTTCAAGAAGTTTAGGGAAATAGCTGACGAAGTGGGAGCTTACCTTGTAGTCGATATGGCACACTTTGCTGGACTCGTTGCTGCAGGTCTTTATCCGAACCCACTTGAGTATGCGCATGTTGTTACAAGTACGACACACAAAACTTTGCGAGGTCCACGCGGTGGTTTGATATTGACTAATGATGAAGAGATTTACAAGGCGATTAACAAAGCAATCTTCCCAGGGATTCAAGGCGGTCCGTTGATGCATGTTATCGCAGCAAAGGCTGTCTGTTTCAAGGAAGCACTTACCGAAGAATTCAAGGAGTATCAAAAACAGGTTGTAGCAAATGCGAAAGCACTGGCAAAGGCATTGGAGGATAGAGGTCTAAGAATTGTGTCGGGAGGAACGGATACTCATTTGATGCTTGTTGATTTGAATCCGCTTAACGTAACAGGTAAAGCAGCCGAAACAGCTCTCGGATACTGCCATATCACCGTCAACAAAAACACGATACCTAACGAAACAAGGTCACCATTCGTGGCAAGTGGTATAAGGCTTGGAACTCCTGCGTTAACCACACGTGGGATGAAGGAAAAAGAGATGGAAATCATCGCTGAGTTAATTGTTAAAGTCTTGAAGAACATCAAAGACGAGGAAGGAAATATCGATGAAGGCGTTGCAAAAGAGGTGTCTTCACAAGTAATTGAATTGTGCAAACAGTTCCCACTTTACGAAGGAAAAATAAAGTTAGCGTAAGTAGACTAACAAATACGGAGGTGCGACAATGATTGTCAGACCTTTTCGAGCTCTGAGGCCAACGAAAGAGATGGTTGATAAGATCGCCGCTAAACCATACGACGTCGTAACAGAAGAAATGGCCAGAGAGGTGGCTAAGAACAATCCATATACGTTTTACAAGGTCTCAAGACCTGAGATAAACTTTGAGCAGCCTGTGGATACGCATGATCCAAAGGTTCTGGAAACTGGTAGGAAGCACTTGGAATGGTTGACGGAGAATGGATACATGTTCGTTGAAGACAGACCTTCCATTTACATTTATCAGCAGCATTGGAGAGACCATGTGCAAACCGGATTTTTTGCAACATTCTCAGTAGATGAATACATCGAGAACAAGATAAAGAAGCACGAACTGACAAGGAAAGACAAAGAAGACGAAAGGGCTCTCCATGTGAAGGTAGTTAAAGCACATACGGGACCTGTGTTTTTAATGTACAAATCCAAACCGGAAATTGATAACTTGATTATGAAACACACAGCAGGAACACCAGAATATGATTTCGTTGATGAATCCGGTGTGAGACACATAGTTTGGGTGCTAAGAGACGAAAACGAAATTCAAGAAATTGTTGATGCATTTAAGTCCGTTGATTCTTTCTACATCGCCGACGGTCACCACAGAGCAGCAGCGGCTGTAAGGGCTGCTATCGACTTTAGGAATGAAAATCCAAATTACACAGGTGAAGAAGAATTCAACTATTTCTTGGCAGCACTATTTCCACACAACCAGCTTAAGATACTTGATTACAACAGGGTGGTTAAGGATCTGAATGGTATGAGCGAAGATGAATTCTTAAGAAGGGTTTCTGAAAAATTCGAGGTCACTCCAGTGGACGGAGTTTATAGACCCGAAAAAAAACATACAATAGGTATGTACCTGTCAGGAAAGTGGTACAAGTTGGAACCAAAGAGTGGAACGTACGATGAGAACGATGTAATCGCTTCGCTTGACGTGTCAATCCTGCAGAATAATCTTCTTGCACCTATCCTTGGAATAGAAAATCCAAGAACGGATAAGAGAATAGATTTTGTTGGTGGTATTCTTGGTATAGAAGAACTGATAAGGCTTGTCGACGGTGGAGAGTTCAAAGTTGCGTTTGCTATGTATCCAACATCGATCAACGACCTTTTGAGAGTTTCTGACGAAGGTAAAATCATGCCTCCAAAATCCACATGGTTTGAACCAAAATTGAAGAGTGGAATCGTTGTCCATCTGATTTGAATATGACGCTATGATGTTGAAAAAGGCGCCGATTATTGGCGCCTTTTCTTTATTTCACGCAGCCTTCGTAGAATTGCTTTGGCACGTTTATCACCGATACCTTCGACTCTTTGCAGGACATTCGCATTCGTCTTTACGAGCTGGTCTATGGACCTGAATGACTTGATGACGTTTTGTGATATGTTCATTGGAATGTGGACTTCGTTTCTCAAGATTCTGTAACCTCTTGGTCTCACAATCGTGTCAGAAACCTGCTGTGAATTAACAACATCGTATCCTAATGCCTTTGCAAACGGGACAACACGGTGGTCTATCCTCATCATAGTTTCAAGAATTTGCTTTGCTTCGTCTTCCGTTACATCTTTTTTCGAATAATCCATTATTACCAACGTAAGTAGTTCTTCTAAATCTTTGAGAACCTCGCGTAACCTGAGTTGAGATAACCGTCCTTCGACACCTAATTCAATGATGTTTAATTCTATACTTGACGATATCGACTTGATTTCAGTACCTCTGATGAGGATTTCGCAGACTGAATCGAGCGGAACACTCCCCTCAATCTCGAGTTTGTCGAGCAATTCCAAATCCCTATCGAAGGACTCCCTAAACCTTTCAAGTGCGTTAATCGTTTGCCCTACTTTTGTTAGGACAAAGTTTATATCACCAAATACGTACTTTTTATCTTTATAATACAAGGTTACAACATTTCTTCGCTTTGATATCGCAACCACCATGACGCCAAGCTGCCTGGCTAACCTTTCGGCAGTTCTATGACGTGTGCCTGTTTCTGACGTTGGAATGCCAGGGTCTGGCACTATATGAACGTTGGCTGCTAAGATCTTCGATGCATTTTTGTCCATAACTATAGCTCCGTCCATTTTTGAAAGTTCGTACAGTCGCTCAGGGGAAAAAGCACATTCGATTCTAAAGCCCGCTTGTAATATATTAGAGTACCTCGGAAATTCTTCCTCATCTATGAAAACAATGAGAGCACCTAGCTGTGCGTGTATAATGTCATCAAGTGCTTTTCTAAGTTTCGTACCAGGAGATAGGAGTTTTATTTTTTCTGTGAGTTCTTGTTCGATAGGTTCTATCATGTCATCACATCCTTTTACACAGAATTTCTGAAAGTTAAACGTAATTCTAAGGTCCTTCCAAGGTTGACCGTGTTACAATGGTATGTGAGATTACAAAAATATCCAGCTTAAATAGTTTAACTTGCTAAAGAGATTTTATGTTTCAAACTTGTATTGAAAACTTCCACTTTATATTATACACTATCGTGCGAGTCTGTGTTATAATCGTTTATGACTTTGTCGTTTTTGGTTTTTTGTCTATTTTAATCCAGTAAAATAATACTAAGTGACAAGGGAGGAGACGAAAGTGTATGTCGTTGGTATAGACTTAGGCGGAACGTTTTTTAAAGTAGGTTTGGTTGATGCGAAGGATGGAAGGATCTTGAGAAAAATTGAAAGAGAAACAAAGGTAGAAGAAGGTAGAGACAAAGTAGTTGAGCGCATGGCGCAAGCGGTTTTAGAAGTGACGGAAGGTAACGAGTATGTGGGGGTTGGTGTAGGTTCACCCGGGTCTATTGATCACGATAAAGGTGTTGTGCGTTTCTCTCCCAATTTCCCAGACTGGGTCAATTTCGAGCTTGGTGAAAAGCTTTCATCTTTTTTGAGTAAGCCTGTTTTTGTTGAAAATGATGCGAATGCGTTCGTGCTTGGTGAAAGATGGTTTGGTGCAGGTAAGGGGCACGAACATATAGTAGCACTAACACTTGGAACAGGCGTTGGTGGAGGAGTTATCTCGCATGGGGTACTTATAACAGGAAAGGACGGGATAGGTACCGAGTTAGGACACGTAATAGTTGAGCCAAATGGCCCACTTTGTGGATGTGGCAATTACGGTTGTCTTGAAGCAATAGCTTCTGCTACAGCGATAAAACGCATGGCACTGGAGGGTCAGAAGAAATTCCCAGAATCAGAGATATTCTTGGCTGAAGAAGTAAATGCCAAGGTTGTTTTTGATGCTGCAAGAAACGGTGATTTACTTGGTAAAACAATAGTCGACAGGGTTGTTAATGCATTGGCTGTAGGTGTAGCTAACTTTATACATATTTTCAACCCGAGTATTGTGGTTATCGGTGGAGGTGTTTCTCGCGCAGGTGATATTCTGTTCACGCCACTTAAAGAAAAGGTGCATCACCTGGTGATGCCTTCCTTCCGTGGTACTTACGAAATTGTTCAAAGCCCGTTGGTTGAGGATGCAGGGATACTTGGAGCAGCTTCTATTGTTCTTCAGAGAGGGGTTAAATAAGCATCACTGGAGTAAATTTTAACTACTACATTTGGAGGTGTTTTCAGGATGAGTAAGTATTTCTTGTACGTATTAGTTTCAGCATTTGTGGTTCTTGCAGTCATTATTGGAACAGCGGCAGATTCAAAAACAGGGCCAAAGCTTGGCTACATTGATCCAAACAAAGTACTGCAAAATTACGATAAGTGGATCAACTTCCAGAAGCAAATGCAGGATGAGATAGCGAAGTACCAAGCTGAGCTCGATAAGATCAAAGATCAAAACCAGAAACAACAAAAGTACTTAGAATATCAACAGCTGATCAACAACAAAATAGCACAAACACAACAACAAATCGAAGCAGAGATTTTGGGAAAGGTAAAAGAGTATGCAGAAATTATGGGATACGACTTCATTTTCAATAGCACAACGATGGCCTATGGAAGCCAAGCTTATAATATCACGGATGCTTTTATAAAGTATCTTAAGACTGCAAAGAAGTAATGATTGTTCGACAGTCAAAGCAAAGCACAGGAGTTTGTACGAAAAATGGCAGAGACAGACAAAGTTTTCGATCAGATCTCTTGTGAACGGATAGTTAAAAAGTTCGGCAGAAAACTGGTTCTTAAGGAAGTTAATATGTACGTGAATACTGGAGAAGTGGTAGGCTTGCTTGGCCCTAACGGGTCAGGCAAGACTACGTTGTTTAATATCATACTCGGTGTCGTTGTACCAACGAGAGGAAAGGTCTATTTTAACGGCAAGAATATCACTAATATGCCTATCCACAAAAGAGCAAGGCTTGGTATAACGTATCTTCAACAAGAGACTTCCGTTTTTAGAGATTTGAATGTAGAGGATAACGTCAGGTTGGTGTTGGAATTTCAGAAACTCAAGAGGAATGAGATAAAATCCATTATCGATACCACACTTACAGAGTTTGGAATAGACTCATTGAGGAAACAGTACGCATTTTCGCTATCTGGTGGAGAAAAAAGAAGACTGGAATTGGCAAGGATGATGTCACTGAAACCGAAATTCGTTCTGCTGGACGAACCGTTTATTGGTATAGATCCGAAGACGGTCAAAGAGATCCAAAAGGTAGTTTTGAGCCTGAAAGAAAGAGGAATCGGTGTGATTATCACTGATCATTCTGTGGAAGCTTTGAAGCCAATTGTAGACAGGTTATATGTAATCCACAAAGGGGAAGTTTTAGCCGAGGGCGATCCCGATGAGGTTCTGTCAAACGAATTGGTTAAATCTGTCTATCTCGGAGAAGAATGATACGATGAAAAGATACGGAGGTTACAATGATTCTATTATTTAAGAAGAAGGGACTTTTGAGGTTCTTATCTGCTATTGAGACCTCGAATGCAATTGTTAGAACTCTTCTGAGGTCCGGTATGAAAATCCAATATTCTGAAGGTTTTCATCCAAAACCAAGGGTTTCTTTTCTGGATACTGTTGCTACCGGTGTTGTCGATTTGGCACTTTATGTTAATGTTAAATTGGAGCACGAGGCCAGCGATCTGGATATAGAGAGTTGGAAAGGGATTATAAGAAACGTAGCCGTGCAAGGTCTGGAACTGGTTGAAATATTTCCCAGCGACATTAACTTGAATGAAATTGTCACTTCGTATGAATATCTTCTCTTTTCACGAGAACCTCTTGATTTGAACCGTCCTGTTCAAAAGCATTCAGGCAAATTATTTATCCCTGCTGAAATGATGAACAGATACGAACTTATTTTGAAAAACGGACTTTATGTGGTAAAATACACTATAGAACGTCAAAAAATATTCAACCCGTACCTGATAGATGGAGTTTTTTTGGCTGTTAGGACAAAAGCATTCTATGGAACCGTTGAACTAAGAGAGTTTCTGACCAAAAACGGGGGGAAGATTCCATGAAAGTTCTTGTTGTTGATGATTCGGATGTGCTAAGAAAAATTACGGTGTTCAACTTAAAAAAATTGGGGATGGAAGTAGAAGAAGCAGTAGATGGCGTGGATGGCCTGGAAAAAATGCGTTCGTGGCGTCCCGATGTAGTCATTCTTGACATTATGATGCCACGAATGGATGGTTTTACAGTTTTGAAGGAGATGAAAAAGGACGAAGCGATAAAGGATATACCTGTCATTGTCTTGACTGCAAAAGGTGGTCAAGATGATGAGCAAATAGCCCTGTCACTCGGTGCAAAGAAGGTAATGACCAAACCGTTTAGTCCTACCCAACTTGTCGAGGAGGTAAAGAGCTTAGTAAATGGTTGACAGAACAAATGAAACACAGGTTTTGGAAGCGGTGAAACCCCTTTCGAAAACTTTGGAAAAGATAGCTCAGTTGTTTGGTTTTGAGTTAAAATCCGTAAATAGTCTCGAAGAGCTGTTTAATTCAGCTGAACAGCTCTATGATTATATTCATAGACGCCTCGTTGACCAGAAGGCGAACAACGAAGCACTACAACAGCTAATTGAGGCACAACTCGAGGAACTAACAGCGACGTACGAGGGATTGTCAGCTTTATTCGAAATAAATAAAATCATCTCATCCGTTGAAGAGCCTTGGATGATTTTGAGTAGTGTTCTAAAGCTTTTAAAGAATGCAGTTAATTTTTCCGCAGCGGTCATTGTACTCAAGATCAATGATAAGCAGTACTTAGAATACTATGGTGGCAAGAGTGCTGAGAACGTTCTCAATGAGTTAGTTCAAAGATATCACCAAGAAGATAGTACGATCTTTGTCGACTTTGATAAAGATGTTGGTGGTCATATAGCTCTGCCTCTAAAATCGGAGATAGGTGATTACGGGATAATGATACTTTCGGGCTATGGTTCTGAGAAGATATTCACAGCTGGCGACAAGAAGATTGCCGAAGCGGTTGCGCAACAAATACTCACAGCTGTGAATAGGTATGTTATGTTACAAAGAGAAATAGAAAAGAAGCGACTTGAAGAGCAAATTCAAATTGCAAGAAATATTCAAATGGGCTTACTGCCGAAGGAATTCCCTGTTAACGAAAAATTTGATATAAGTGCGCAAAGCGCACCGGCCGTTCAAGTTGGTGGGGACTATTATGATGTACTTGCTAAAGACGATGGAACGATTATATGTTGTATTGCGGATGTTTCTGGCAAAGGCTTGCCAGCAGCGCTTATAATGTCTTCTTTTAGGAGTATGTTCAGGCTCTCAAGTAAGATTTCTGAAGATTTAAAGATGTTGGCAGAACAGTTTGATAAAATGATACACCAAGATTTTGAAACTGGTAGGTTTATAACTTCAATAATCTTTAAGATTACGCCCGATGGTGAAATGGAATATGTTAACGCAGGTCATGATCCGCTGTACATACTCAGGGAGAACAAGATAATTAAGCTGGAGTCTACAGGTACACCGTTTGGAATTCTCGGCGAGGGTTGGTATGATATCGGGAAATTTAAACTCGAAAAAAACGACGTAATCGTGGCTTACACTGATGGCGTAGTTGAAGCGCGGAGTATTACAGGAGAAGAATTTGGATTTGATAGATTGCAGGAATTGATAATGAGAAATAGATACTTGAAAGCCTCGCATATAGTTGATAAAATAATGAACGCAGTCTTCGAATTCTCGCAAGGTACGGTTCAGCACGATGATACTACGGTGCTAGTCGTTAAATACGAATATTAAGATAAACAAAAAAAGTAACTGGAGGGATTAGTATGATAGAAGTTGGTGACCTTGAAAAGGGTATGTACATCAAGTACGAAGGAGATATATACAGAATAATCGATGTGAACAAGCACTTCAGAGGAAGAGGGTCAGGACTTATCAGAACAAAGCTCAAGAGTCTGTCAACTGGTTTGATTAGAGAAGCCAACTTCGCAAGCGGTGAAAAGGTCGAGGAAGCTGAACTTTCCTTCAGGAAAGCGGAATACCTTTACAACGATGGTGAAAACTATTACTTTATGGACCTACAGACTTACGAACAGTACGCAATCCCTGAGTCGGAAGTTGATGAAGCAAAATACTACCTTGTTGAAAATACACAGGTAGATCTTGTGATGCATGACGAAAAACCTATCGGTATTCAATTACCAACAACTGTGGTCTTGGAAGTTGTGGAAACGGAACCAAACTTTAAAGGTGATACCGTTTCAGGTGGGGGCAAACCTGCGGTCTTGCAGACAGGGCTTAAGATCAACGTTCCGTTCTTCATAAACGTGGGGGACAAGATTAAGGTCGACACAAGGACGGGAGAGTACATAGAACGAGCGTGATGACATTCAACAGAATTAACTTAACGATAGTGTTTGGATGCTGTTAACTTGTAGTGATGGAAGACAATAGAACACTCATAACACGCGCAATATCATTCCCGTTCAGTTTCAAGAGATTTCTCACTACACAAAAGCTGTTTACGTACATTGGAAGATTGTCAATATTCTTAAATCCACGCTTGGCTCGTACAAAGTCTTGGAATAACGAAAATTTAGATTCACATTGATTGTTCTGCCCAAGTCTCACAACTATATGGTTGATATTCTTGTATAGTATCTTCACTGCACCATACGCACCAAGTCCATCAGTGATTAGTTCGATTTCTCTTTCGTTGTTACCAAAGAACTTCTCTAACAATATCTTCACTTGACCCATATCGCGATATTTGGATACATGCCAAGCAACAATAAGATTCGAATCGTGCTCAACTAAGAACCAAACGTAGTACTTTTTGGATTTAAACAAAACGACAGTTTCATCACCATGGACTTTGAAAGCATCTACAGGAACGAGGATGGAAAAGAAACAAGACAACTTAAGGATCCACTTGTAGATAGCGACATGAGAGACTTTGATATTAAGTGAGTCTCTGATGGAACGCAAGGACACAGCTTTGAAATAAAGGACGAAGGCTTTAAGGACAATAAAGATAGGGAAACGGAAGAACTTGAAAGAGTCGAAAGGAAGAGGGACAAATTGAGGTAAGTTAGTTGGGATTTCGTCTCTGGTATGGCAAGAACGGCAACGGAACTTAACGAAGGCTTTTTTGATTTTGTGGATTTGCATAGTTTTTCCACAGACAGGGCATTTAGGATAAGGGAAAGAGAAGAGCTTGTGTTTTTTTGAATGAACAAGTCTGAAAGTGCGCTTACAGTCTTTGCAAAAGTATTGTTGGTTACCGTACTTATCATGACCGTTTTTGTAGATGTTGGTAGAGCCGCATTTGGGGCAAGAGACTACAGAATTTTGCATAGTGGAGTACCTCCTTTTTGTGAGAATTGATGGTGGGGGGTGTTCCACTAATAAGAAGATAATACGGTTTTTGGAAATTTTCAATACTTTTAGTTAACAGCATCAGTGTTTGAAAGGGGGGAAACCCATGGGCAACATCACGGTATCTGATAATGTTATTTCCGAAATTGCCTACAGATCTATATGTTCAGTCTACGGTGTGGAACCAGATGACAAAGAGTTTAAAAAGGTGCGAAAAAATATATCTGTGGAGAGAACACCGGAAGATAACGTGATTTTAAACATCAAACTTGAGGTTCCATACGGGGAAAACATCGTTGAATTTTCCAAAAAAGTTATGAAAGCAATCTCTGAAAACGTTACTCAGATGACAGAAAAAGTCGTTGAAGCGGTAAACGTTATTGTGGTTGGTGTTTCAGAAAGGGAATTTAACAAAGCTTCATAAAGAGTTTAGATAATCAAATTCAAGGGGTTGAAAATTTGGTATCAAGGAGACGGAAGCTCAGAGAAGCGGTAGTAAGAGCGCTTTTCCAACTTGATTTTAGGCCTGACGAATTTAATGATATCCTTCAAGATATGCTCAGTGATGAAAAGATATCGGAGTTAAAGAAGGACGTCGAAAGGTATTTGAGAAATATACATGAGAACAAAGAGAAGATAGATGAGACTATTTCAAAGTATCTTTTGAACTGGGATTTTGGAAGGGTTTCTTACATCGACCGAAGTATTTTAAGATTAGGAGCGTACGAATTGCTTTACGAAATGGATGTACCTATCGAGGTTACGTTGGATGAGATGGTAGAGATTGCAAAGAAGTATGGTTCCGAAGAGAGTGGAAAATTTGTGAACGGTGTTTTAGACAAAATTGCGAAAGCCGAAGCTCCGAAGGAGAAGTTTAACCTGTAATAGTGTTGATTTTAATCCATCTTATTTCATTTCTTATCAATTTTACTTTTTGTTGCTTGTCAGTATCTCAAGGGGGAAAACTGGGGGTTCTCGTTTTGTGAGTTACGTTGAGTTTGTTATTTTCGTGATCGTTGCAAGCTTGATTATGATCACCGCGTTCGATGGTTACAGCCATGTGCTACAACACATGGCTTATATTTTAGATATAAATAGAAAGACTTTGAGAACCTTTCATATGATAAACTATCTGAGGTTCGATTTTCATAGGCATGGTGTTGCAAATTCGAATATAAAAATAACTCAAGCGGAAAACTACACATCGTTTGCATTTGATGAGGAAATAGACGGTCAAATAAAAAGAGTGCTGTATAAAGCCATGAAACCGTTCGAAGGCAAATCAGTAATATACAGAGATGTGTACGAGCCTTTTGGCACTACTTACAAATTGTTGAACAGAAGAACATACACGGTAGATGGATTTTACAAGCTCAGCTCATCGCAAGATGGGAAGTATCTTATTATAGAAACAACTTACTACGAAAAGTGCTTGATACCGATCAAACTTCCAAATGTCCAGATAGTAAGTATAATTGTCACAAGGGAAGAATAGAAAGCTTTGTTTAAGGAGTGAATGATATGCAAAACATTGCTCGGGCTCACATGATAAGGGAATTAATAAACTCAAAGAGGACAAAAGTCATGGGGATAATTAATGTTACACCTGATTCTTTTTATTCAGGCAGTCGCGTCAGCGAAGACGAACTGCTCAAGAAAGTAGAAGAGATGGTCAGAAACGGTGTGGATATTGTAGATGTCGGCGGTGAAAGTACAAGACCAGGTGCAGAACCTGTACCTCTTGAGGAGGAAATTAGAAGGACAGTAACAGCCGTAAAGATCATAAGGCAACATTTTGATATTCCAATTTCAGTTGATACCTATAAATCAGAAGTTGCACGACTTTCTCTAGAAGCTGGTGCGGACATTATAAACGATATAAGTGCGTTAAGATTTGACGAAAAAATGGTCGATGTTGCTGCGCAGTACAAATGTCCTGTCATCATTATGCACATGAAAGGTACTCCAAAAACGATGCAACAGAACCCTGAATATACAGATGTTATTGCTGAACTGCTCGATTTTTTCAAAGAAAGGATCAATTTTGCTAAGAGTCGTGGAGTAGGACAAATAATAATTGATCCAGGCATTGGATTTGGAAAAAAATTGGAGCACAACTTAGCGATATTCAAACACATAGACAAGTTCAAAGAACTCGGATATCCAGTTCTCATCGGTGCGAGTAGAAAATCGATGATAGGAATGATACTTAACCTGCCACCAGAAGAAAGACTGAACGGCACACTTGCGTTGACCGCGTACTGCGTTATGCACGACGTGGATTTCGTAAGAGTCCACGATGTGAAAGAAAATGTTGAAGTTGTAAAAGTAATGGAGGCTATCAAAAATTATCCACTGTGAAAAGGAAAGAAGGTAAACAGAGAATGGATGTCAAAGACAAAAATAAGAAAATCCGCTTAGACCGGTTCTTGGCTAATGCACACATAGGGTCCAGAGCAGAAGTTAAAAGGTATATAAAAGACAAACGGATAAAAGTTAACGGTGAGATTATTACTGATCCTGGCCTTCACATATCAGAGCGTGACGTTGTTACAATAGATGATAATCCTGTGATAGCACATCATTTTGTCTACATTATGTTAAACAAGCCAGCAGGCTTTGTGTCAACAACGGCTGAAAATGAGCCAAGTGTTCTTAATTTGATAGAGCATCCTTATATTAATGAGCTGCACATAGCAGGAAGGCTCGACAAAGATGTAGAAGGGCTTTTGATAATTACCAACGATGGAGACTTCACACACAATTTGATATCACCGAAAAAACACATAGAAAAAGAATATTACATTTACACAAGAACACCAGTTTTTGTGAGTGAGCAGATGAAAAATGATGTCGAAAAGGGATTAGAAGTTGATGGTGAGAAGTTTTTGCCGGGCAAGATAAGACAAATTGATGAAAAAGTAATTTCAATAACTATTGTTGAAGGGAAGTACCACCAAGTTAAAAAGATGTGTAAAAAGCTTGGAATAGATTGGGAGAAGATAAAAAGGATTAGAATTGGAAAACTAAGACTCGACGAGACTTTGAAACCTGGTGATTGGCGAGAACTGTCACAAGAAGAGGTTAGGAAAATTTTTGAAAATCGAATCTAAAAAAGCGGTGCCAATCTCGGCACCGCTTTTCTTTAAAAAGTTGACTATTAATAAGAAATATTTTCGAGCTTAAGGTATCTCTTGTCTTCGTCCTTGGTGTAAAAGACTTCTATCGTATGTGTAGCTGCTGGTGAATCGCTTTCAAAAGTGACGATCCAAGATGAAGTCACGTACTCTACTATGCCAAGGTCATTTAAATTGACGTTTCCTTCAGAATCAGTGTATTTTATAACCCCACCTGTTTTTTGGCAAAGCTCTCTTACATCTCCCTGAGCAGAAAAGTCTGTTGCAGATGAGTTGTAGTAAACTCCTGGTACGAATGCACCGTGTATTGTGAAATATCCAACAAGAAGTGGTAACATGTCTGATTTATCAAAATGAGCGATTCCTGAGCCATCGCTTTTATAATGCGCTGGTGCATCCGTAATAACAATCATCACACGCTGTGCAGCTGGTCTCCATTCCATGGCAGTAGCAGCAAACATGATAGCATCGTAATCATTTTCTGGCCAATCGCCACCGTCACCTGCATAAAGTGTTGCAACGTATTCTTGAGCTGAAGCTGGTGAGGTGAGATTTAAAAACGTTGGGCTGGCTACTATATCACTTGGAGGATTCACGTAATCATCAAACGGAACAACACCGACCCTTGCGTCCAATCCTCGTTCTTCGAGAGACTTTGCAAAATTGATTATGCTGTTTTTAGCACCGTTTATAGCAGGAGACATACTTCCAGTTACATCAAGGATGATAGCGATGTCTAGTTTGTTTCTTACGGTGGATTCCTTGTATAGCACAAACCCCTGTTCCCTGTTATCTTCAAATACCCTCAGTTCGCTAGATTGCAAATTTTCTACACCGGGCAGACTAATCCTTAGTCGAACTGGATCGGGAACAGCAATAGGAACCAAAGAAGGTTGCTTGTCCAGTGTCCCATAGATACCGCTGCTTGAGTAACCTGTTGTGGAAGGTTTAGTTGTGCCAACTGGATCTCTTGGGATTACCTTAGGAGCTTGAGGTATCTCTGAACAGCTGACCAAAAATGCGAGAACAAAAACAAAAGTTAAGATACTTATAATCATCTTTTTCATACTTACCACTCCCTTAGAACCCAATTCCTACGCCCGCTGATACTGCGTAGGTATCGAAAAGTTGAAATGACGTGTTCATTGTTGCAATTCCCTCTACAAAAAAGATTATGCCAGTTCCGAATCTCATACCGGCTTTGAGGTGGAATATATCTTGATACATCGCAAACTCTGTATTCTTGATATCGTAAATGATAATCGGCGCAGCACCCACATAAAGTAACGAACCCATCAACGGTATTCCAAGGTAGAGATACGGATCAATCTCTACAAACTGGATTTCTTCGATGTTTATCTCTTCTAATTGCTCAAAAGATGCAACAGGATAATATCCTTCTAACATGAGAGAGATTCCTGCTGAAAGCGTTCCTATCCTTGCACCTACGTAAGGTCTGTTCTTACCACCAAGTTCCAAACCACCAAAGACGGATATTTCAAAACTGAATGCGGAAATTAAAGCAAGTACAACAAAACCGATAATCAAAACTTTTCTCATAAAATCACCTTCTCCTTTTTGTGTTGATTAGATTTTCCTTAAATACGTTGTTACTCCATTTAGGTAAATCTCACCTCTTACACCTCCCTCCGTAATTTCCAACAATTTGATTTAAACAGATCCTTTCTTGTTTCTAGTGAACTTCGACAAGTTTTCGAAGTTCTTTGGATTGTTTTAAGCACATTGGGGATTCTAAGCAATTCCTAATCAACCCTAATATACTTTTGACCTTAGTATGGAGAAAAAGGTTCAAATGCTCACCTGCCATTTGTGGCCAGATAACAAAAAAGCATATTAAAACAATCATTTTAAGCAAATTGCAATTTTTTGCACAGTTCAACCTAGGAAAGTATTTCTACGCTCTGTTCTAAAAAAATAAAAGCAGGGTTCTCGCTTTCGCAAGAACCCCGCTTTCTTTATGTAGCTCTAGTCTGTTATTCGACTTTTACCTCGAGAGCTGGTTTTTCTTCTTTCTTCTTTGGCAGTTCTATTGTCAAGACACCATCGTTGTATTTTGCCTTGATGTTTTGTACGTCAACATAGTCTGGGAGCAAGAAGGATCTTTCAAATTTGCCAAAGCTTCTTTCGACGATTCTGTAGTTCCTACCTTTTTCGTCTCTTTCAGCCTTCTTTTCTCCTGAAATTCTTAATATTCCGTCTTCAACTGTGATTTTTAGTTCGTCCTTCTTAACGCCAGGAACTTCAAGTTCAAGAACTACCTTGTCTTCTGTTTCATAAGCGTCTACCTTTGGGAGGAATTCAAAATCTGTTCTGAATGGTTTCATGAATTCTGAGAAGAGTCTGTCAACTTCTCTTTGTAATTCCATGAATGGTTCAAATAAGTCGTTTCTTCTTGCCAACATACTCTCACCCCCTGCTCAGCGTGTTGGATTTCTACCGAATTCCACTTATATTATACAGAATTATCACTCTACTGTCAAGAGTGATAATAACAAAGTCGGTAGTTGCGATTATACATAACGAAAAACAGAATACGTATGCTAAATTCTATAGCAATTAAAATGTTAATCAGTCGTAATATTAAACTGACAAATACAGAAAAACAAAAAAAGGGAGCACGGATGCTCCCCTAGATATGTGATTTTCTGATAACTATTCTTATGCGATTTCTTTTATAAGCCTTTCAACGAGTAGCATTCCAACTCTCTCTTGCGCTTCAAATGTGGAAGCACCAATGTGCGGAGTTGCTACAACATTCGGTAAGGCAAGCAGTTTCTGTCTGAGTTCGTCTGTAGGAGGCTCTACTTCGAATACATCGAGCCCAGCTGCGTAGACTTTGCCATTAACCAAGGCTTCGTACAATGCAGCTTCGTCGATAATTCCGCCCCTGGCAGCGTTGATGATTATTACTCCGTCTTTCATTTTTGAGATCGTTTCTTTGTTTATTAGGTACTTTGTCTCTGGTGTTAGTGGAACATGGATCGTTACGTAGTCGCTTTCTTTATAGAGTGTATCTAAATCAACCATCTTAACGTTCATATCGGTTTCTTTAACAAATGGATCGTAAGCCAAGATGTTCATGTTGAATGCAAGCAATCTTTTTGCAACTTCTCGACCAATGTTTCCAAATCCTATGATTCCGACGGTCCTACCAAAGAGCTCATGACCTTCAAGTTCCTTCTTCGTCCATTTGCCGTTTTTAAGGTCAGTTGTCCCACGTGCGATGTGTCTTGAACAGGCGATCATAAGCCCGATTGTTAATTCAGCTACGGAGATGCTGTTTGCACCTGGTGTGTTTATGACTTTGATTCCTTTCCCTTCAGCTGCTTTTACATCGATGTTGTCCAATCCTGTTCCCGCGCGTCCGATTATCTTAAGCTTTGTACCTGCTTCGATTATGTCGGCTGTGACTTTCGTTGCACTTCTAACAATTAGTACTTCTATTTCGGGCATGATTTTAAGAAGTTCTTCTTTTTCTAGATGTTCAGATGTTACTTCTACTCCGGGGACACTCTTCAATTTTTCAGTAGCCTGTTTATCAAGTGGATCGTTAATGTGTATCCTCATCTTACTTCACCAACCCTTTGAAGAGAACTTCTTCTGCAGCGACAACTCCTTTACCAAGCTCAACGTTGTATCCAAGTTCTTTCAGAGCGAACTCTAAAGCGGTGATTCCGGTGATTATATCGAACGGAGTAAGGTATCCAAGATGAGAAATTCTGAATATCTCGTCCTTCATTGGTTCTTGACCGGCTGCTATGGTAACACCGTACTTATCCCTCATGAGTTTCGTCAATTTGCTTGATGGGATTCCCTCGGGTGAGTTAACTGCAGTTAAGACGTTACCAGGTCTTTCTGAGAAGAAGGTCAATCCAAGAGCTCTAACTGCTGCTCTTGTCGCTTCCCCATAAAGTGCATGTCTTGCCCAGACGTTTTCAATTCCTTCTTCTTTGAGCATTTTAACAGCTTTGTTCAGCATGTAAATCAAGTTGACTGCAGTTGTCCATGGGTTGTCTGGTGAGCTCTTTTTGTATTTTCTCAAGTCAAAATAGAATCTGCTGTTCGTGCATTTTTCAACTTTTGCATAAGCTTTGTCGTTTATAGCTATGAAAGCAAGTCCTGGCGGGAGCATCCAACCCTTCTGTGCACCAGAAACTACAACGTCTACGCCCCATTCATCCATCTTAAGAGGTTCGGCCAAAAGACCACTAACTGCGTCTGTAACAAGGATGACATCTGTGTCTTTTGTGAGTTTGGCAATGTTTTCGAGGTCGATGACTGTACCTGCGGATGTTTCACTGTATGTTGTGAAAATGACCTTTGCATCTGGATGCTCTTTCATTGCCTTTTCGATCATTTCTGGTGTTACTGCTTTACCCCACGGTAGTTTGATTTCCACAACGTCAACACCATACGCTTTTGCGATTAATACCCATCTTTCACCGAATTTACCAGCGTTGACTATTATTGCTTTCTCACCAGGATTCACAAGGTTGACAACTGCGGTCTCAAGTGCACCTGTTCCGGAAGCGGTGAGAATGAAAACATCGTGCTTCGTTTGGAAAACGTACTTTGTCAGTTCGATAGTTTCTTCAAGAATCTTAACAAACTCAGGTGTTCTGTGGTGAATGGTTTCCTTCGCACCTTCGAGTAATATTTCGTGAGGAACTGGCGTTGGACCAGGTGATAACAATAAATACTTTTTTACCACATAAATCCCTCCTTCTTCGATATTAGTGTGGAATTTTTGTCTATAACTTACACTGACTAACCTATGCTAAAATGAGAATTTATTCACCAATATTTTACATCTTGGAACGTATATTTGACAACAGGCTTAATTGTGCAATTTTTTTCATGCAATGATTTGCAAAGTTGAAATTGAAGCAAAATCTCCACTAATCTGTTCATAACGTGAGTATGCAGTATTATCTTTCTTTTGCCTTTTGGCACAATGTTGCTAATATATAAGTGGAACAACAATTGAAACTATTCCAAAGGGTTAAGAGAAACCTTGTGCAAAGAGTTATCTGCAAAAATATGAGAAGGAGAGTGAGAGTCATGGATTTAGAAAGCATATTGTCCGATGTTGGAAGAAACCTAAGGTCTTCTTTGATTAGAGAACTGCTCAAATATGCCTCTGTTCCAGGTTCTATATCGTTCGGAGGTGGAGTCCCTGACCCGAACACGTTCCCGCGCCATGAACTTGCTGAGATCGCCAAAGAGGTAATTGAGAAAGAATACGCGTACACTCTCCAATACAATACAACCGAAGGTGACGACGAGCTTGCCAAACAAATGATTAAACTTCTTGAGAGGATTTATGGAATAACGAACCTTGATAGGTCTAACTTACTTTTCACAACAGGCTCGCAGCAAGCACTCGACCTTATCGCAAGGATTTTTCTTGACAAAGATAGCATCTGTTTTGTCGAATTTCCAGTGTACCTTGGCGCCGCAAGTGCTTTCAGAATGACCTTTACAAATTTTGAAACTGTACCGCTTCAAGAAGATGGTATGGATGTAGACTACTTGGAAAGAAAGCTTCAAGAACTGGATAAATTAGGAAAGATAAAGAATGTGAAGTTCATCTACTCTGTTCCTAATTTCCACAATCCAGCTGGCGTAACTATGAGCTTGGAGAAGAGAAAGAAACTAATTGAAATAGCAGAGAGATACGACATTCTTATTCTTGAAGATGACCCGTATGGCCTTCTAAGATTTGAAGGTGAACATTTGCCATCACTTTATAAATTAGGAGGGCCCGATAGAGTTGTTTTGCTCAATACGTTCAGCAAAATCCTCACACCAGGCTTAAGAATAGGAGTAATAGTTGGTAGAGCTGACATTGTCAGAAAAGCAACTCTTGCCAAACAGGCGGCTGATTTGTGTAGCCCGAGCTTAAACCAGAGGATAGCAGCAAGATTCTTAGAAAGATACGATTTACTTGAGTACTTAAAACCAGGAATCGAATTGTACAGAAAGAAGAAGAACACAATGATAAAAGCACTCGAAGAGGAATTCGCCGATATGAAAGGCGCAAAGTGGGTAAATCCGCAGGGTGGACTTTTCGTATGGTTTACGCTGCCTGAAGGTTACGATACGATGGAAATGTTCGAGACAGCAAAGGAAAAGAAGATCTACTATATCCCAGGTCAAGCATTTACCGTGGATGATAGTATAAGTTCTTCTATGAGACTCTCATTCTGCTTACCGCCAGAAGAGAAAATTATTGAAGGCGTCAAGAGACTAAAAGAAGTTGTTGTTGAATATGGGAAGAAGAAAGGGTTGATATAGTATGAAAATTCTCGTTATCAATCCTGGTGCAACAAGTACAAAAGTAGCGGTGTTCGAGGATAAGCAAAAGATAATACAAGAAACCCTTCAACACACAGTCGAAGAGCTCGATAAGTATCCATCAATAATGGATCAAAAAGAAATGCGCGCAAACGCCGTAGAGGAATTTTTGAAAAAGCACAATCTGTCGATTGAGCACTTCGATGCTATAGCAGCACGCGGAGGTATTCTTCCACCAGTTGAAAGTGGAACTTACGTTGTTGATGAGTATATGGTAGATTATCTGACCAACAAAACAAAAGTTCAACACGCTTCAAACTTAGCGGCGGTTATAGGCTATGAATTGGCAAGACGAGCATCCAAAAATATACCAGTTTATATCACAGATCCTGTAAGCGTTGATGAGATGATACCGGAAGCCCGATTATCTGGCATCAAGGACATAGAAAGAAAAAGTCTTTCGCATATATCCAATATGCGAGCTGTGGGTATTAGGATCTCAGAAGAACTTGGAAAAAGGTTTGAAGAACTGAACATGGTTATTGCACACCTTGGCAGTGGGATATCGGTCGCTCCTTTCGAAAAGGGAAGAATGATCGATGTGAACAACGCAAACGACGAAGGTCCATTTAGCGTTGAAAGGACTGGAGAATTGCCGGTTGGTGACGTTGTTAAATTGTGCTACTCAGGTCAATACACCAAAGACCAGCTAAAGAAGATGTTCGTTGGCAAGGGAGGTTTAGTAGCTTACCTTGGAACAAACGATTTAAGAGAAGCGTTTAAAATGGGAGAGAGTGATCCAAAGGCACTTGAAGTGATAGAAGCTATGGCTTATCAGATTGCACAAGAAATTGGTGCTATGTGTGTGGTTCTTAAAGGTAAAGTTGATGCAATAGTACTCACCGGTGGTATGGCTTTTAGCGAAAAGTTTGTTGACATGATTAAGTCGTATATTTTCAAATTCGGTCCGATCTTCGTCGTTCCCGGTGAGATGGAAATGGAAGCACTTGCCTACGGTGCACTCAGGGTACTGACTGGTGTTGAACAACCCAAGGTTTGGAAAGCTCAGGAGGTGTGATAAATGAAGAAACTTTACGAACTTTTGGATAAAGCAAGGAGCATAGGTAAAAAGGTTGTTGCTGTTGCGGCTGCGGATGACGATGTTGTGCTGAGAGCTGTTGATATGGCAAGAAAAGAAGGTATCGTCGATGCGATTTTATTCGGCGATGTAAAGAAAATTGAGCTTCACGCTGAAAAAGCTGGAGTCAGCCTCAAGGATTTTGAAATAGTCGATTCCAAGAATCCAGCTGATGACGCTGTCAAAGCTGTTGTTGAGGGTAAAGCACACTTTGTAATGAAGGGAAATATTAAAACAGGGGATTTGATGAAGGCAGTTTTGAAGGATGAATACAACCTGAAAACTGGTAGAACGATGTCTCTTGTTAGTATTTTTGAAACACCACTGTACCACAAGCTATTGATAGTTACGGACGCAGGTATGACAATTGCGCCTGATTTGGAACAAAAGGTGCATCTTATAGAAAATGCGGTTCTTGTTGCAAGAAAAGCAGTTGGTGTGGAAAAGCCCAAGGTAGCGATATTAGGAGCAATTGAGGTTGTTAATCCAAAGATGGAAGCTACAGTGCATGCTGCATTACTCGCGAAAATGAACGAAAGAGGACAGATAAAGAACTGTATTGTGGACGGGCCTTTCGCGTTGGATAATGCGGTGTCAAAAGAAGCCGCTGAGCATAAAGGTTTAGTTAGTTCGGTTGCCGGAGATGCCGATATTCTGATTATGCCAGACATTGAAGCCGGAAACATCTTCTACAAAGCTATGGTCTTTCTTGCCGGAGCAAAGGTTGCTTCTGCGATCATTGGTGCAAAGTGCCCTGTTGCACTTACATCGAGGGCTGATAGCGACGAAACAAAGTTGCTGTCACTAGCGTTAACATGCTTGATGAGTGAATGATGCTTAACCTTCAAGAAGATAGGTGGTGTAGAAGATGAAAATTTTGGTTATTAACCCTGGTTCTACGAGTACGAAGGTTGCTGTTTTTGATGATGAAAATATGATTGCGTCAAAGACATTAAGACATGCACCGGAAGAATTGGCACTGTTTAATAAATTAACCGATCAATTCGAATTTCGTGCCAAAATCGTTGAGAATTTCTTAAATGAAATAGGCGTCGAACCCGAGGAACTCGCGGCCGTTGTTGGTCGCGGTGGACTTTTGGATCCTATTCCAGGAGGTACATACAAGGTAACGGAAGATATGTTGGAAGTGCTCAGAGAAGCAAAAAACGGTGAACATGCATCAAACTTAGGTGCACTCATTGCCTATGAATTTACCAAAAGATACGGCATACCTTCGTTCATCGTAGATCCCGTCGTTGTTGACGAATTAGAGACTCTTGCAAGGTACACGGGTCACCCGATGTTTAGAAGAAAATCTATTTTCCACGCGCTGAACCAAAAGGCAACTGCAAGAAATGCGGCTGCACAGCTTGGAAAGAAGTACGAAGAGGTCAACCTCATCGTTGTGCACATGGGTGGAGGTATATCGATAGGAGCGCACAGAAAAGGCAGAGTTGTTAATGTGAACAATGCCCTTGATGGAGACGGACCATTTACACCAGAGCGAAGTGGGACGTTGCCTTTAACACAGTTAATTGACTTGTGCTACAGTGGAAAATATACGTACGACCAGATGAAGAAAAAGATCAAGGGTGCTGGCGGGATGGTTGATTACCTTGGTACGAATGATGCGATGGTAGTCCAGCAGAGGATTCGCGAAGGTGATAAGGAAGCAGAACTTGTTTACCGAGCAATGGCTTATCAAATAGCAAAGTGGATAGGCAGAATGGCGGCTGTTTTGAAAGGAGAAGTAGATGCGATTGTGCTAACCGGTGGACTGGCATACGACAAGGAATTCATGGTGAAATGGCTCACAGAATACACAAGTTTCATTGCTCCTATCCTCGTTTTCCCCGGTGGGGATGAGGAAAGAGCGTTAGCTATGGGAGCTCTTAGGGTTTTAAGGGGTGTTGAGGAAGCCAAGATATACTGGGAAAATGTTTTGCAACACTAACAAGAAAGGAAGTAAACCGAATGGCAAAGAATTATGCATTCATAGGTTTGTTTGGGAGCGGTAAGACTGAGGTGGCGATTAATTGGGCACTGAAACTAAAGGAAGAGCACGATAAAGTGGCAATTATCGACGGAGATATAATCTCCCCGTACTACAGAACAAGAGATGTTGCTGAAGAACTCGAAAATGCCGGATTGGTGACAGTTTACCCTAAAGGGGCATTAAGGAACGCAGACTTACCAATTATCACCGGTGGTGCAATTGGGTATCTTTTAAATCCCGATTTCAGGACAGTCATTGATGTTGGTGGTGAAGAAAACGGGATTGTCGTACTTGGTTACTTGAAACCATATCTTGGTGACTCGGAAATAAGTATGGTTGTGAATATTGCAAGGCCTTTCTCTTCAACAGTGGACGGGATAATTAGAGCATACGAACAATTGCGCAGGGTTGCGAGAATTAAGGTGGACTATCTCATAAACAACGCAAACCTGTCTTATGAAACAACACCAGATTTGATTAGAAAAGGGGAAGAGATAATCTCAAAGGTTTCAGAAATCATAGAAGTTCCTGTAAAGTGGACCGTTGTTCCAGATTTTATCAGCGAAAATGATTTTAGATATCCGGTGTTTAGGATTCGTCGATTCATGAAAATGGAATTATAAAATTTTTTGAATTCATTTTTTCGCAAAGGAGGATGCGTATGCCAAAGGTCAAAGGTAGGATAGAGATCGATCAAGAAAGGTGCAAAGGTTGCGGATTATGTATCAGCGTTTGTCCGATGAAAGTTATCGAGTTCAGTGATACGTTCAATTCAAAGGGTTACCATCCAGCTGAACCTAAACATGTTGAAAAATGTATCGCCTGTGGTTTTTGCTATAACATGTGTCCCGATGTATGTATTACAGTCTACCGTGAAGTAGAGAGCGCATAATTTGAGGAGGGAAGACTGATGAGTGAAAGAGTTTTAGTAAAAGGAACAGAAGCAATAGGCGAAGCTGCTGTTAGAGCTGGTTGTCGTTTGTTCTTTGGTTATCCAATAACACCGCAAAACGAATTGCCAGAGTATATGTCCAAGAGAATGCCAGAAGTTGGAGGAACATTCCTCCAAACAGAGAGTGAAGTAGCAACAATCAACATGGTATATGGTGCGGCATGTACAGGTACGAGAGTAATGACCTCGACTTCCTCTCCAGGTTTTAGTTTGATGCAAGAAGGCGTTTCTTACATGGCTTGTGCGCAGTTACCGGCAGTTCTTGTCAACGTTGTACGTGGTGGACCCGGGCTCGGTGATATTCAACCATCGCAAGGCGACTATTGGCAGGCAACGAAAGGTGGAGGCCACGGCGACTACAAGCTCATTGTGCTCGCTCCTTCAACAGTTCAGGAAGCCGTTGACCTTACTTATCTTGCTTTCGATTTAGCTGATGAGTACAGAAATCCTGTATTGATAATAGCTGATGGCGTTATTGGTCAAATGATGGAACCTGTTACGTTCCCTGAATTCAGAGATTTAAACACGTTACCAAAGCACGAGAGCTGGGCTTTGACAGGTGCGGATGGTAGAGAGAAACACATAGTTGTATCGTTCGACATAGATCCTTACGTGCTTGAAAAGATGAACCTCGAACTTGTTGAGAAGTTCAAGAGGATTGAAGCAAAGGAAAAGAGATGGGAAGAGTACAAATTGGATGATGCAGAAATAGTTATTACAGCGTTTGGAACGGTAGCAAGGATTGCAAAGAGCGTCGTTGAACAGGCAAGAAGAGAAGGAATTAAAGTGGGACTTTTCAGACCAATTACACTCTGGCCATTCCCGTATGAAAGATTAGAAGAAATAGCAAAGGGTAAAAAGTTAATTTTCGACGTTGAAATGAACATGGGACAGATGTTGGAAGATGTTAAGCTCGCAGTTAAGGACCATGCACCTGTTGAATATTACGGCAGGCTTGGAGGAGTTGTCCCAACACCTGATGAAATACTCCAAGCATTGAAATCTAAACTCGGGAGGTAATGGATATGGCATTTGAGGTTATATTGAAAAAGCCGGAAAGCCTTACTCAAAAAGAATTTACATATTGTCCGGGATGTACACACGGAATTATACACAGATTGGTTGCAGAAGTTATCGATGAGCTTGGAATAAGAGAAAAGACAATCGCTGTTGCTCCGATTGGTTGCTCTGTTTTTGCCTATCAGTTCTTTAATACAGATGCAACTGTTGCAGCTCATGGAAGAGCTCCCGCTGTTGCAACCGGTATGAAGAGGGCAAGGCCGGATCTGTATGTTTTCACTTACCAAGGTGACGGAGATCTTGCAGCAATTGGAACTGCGGAGATTATTCATGCAGCAAACAGAGGAGAAAAGATTACAACGATTTTTGTAAACAACGCTATTTACGGAATGACTGGTGGTCAAATGGCTCCTACAACATTGCTCGGTATGAAGACAACAACCACACCATACGGTAGAAGTGCGGAAAATGATGGTTACCCACTCCATGTTGCTGAAGTAATAAAGGAAGCAAGAGGTGTCGCATTCTTGGCCAGGACGAAGGTTAACACTCCTCAAGATGTGGTTAAGACAAAGAAAGCAATAAAGAAGGCTTTTTTAGCGCAGATAAAGGGCTTAGGATTTGGGATGGTCGAAGTACTATCCACATGTCCGACGAACTGGGGAATCGACCCTGTTAGTGCACTGAAATGGTTGGAAGAGCATATGGTTCCAGAGTACCCACTTGGAGTATTCGTTGACAAGGTAGGGGATGAGCAATGACAACAAGGATGATCTTCGCAGGATTTGGTGGACAAGGTGTCATGTTGATGGGACAGATCCTTTCCCTCGCTGGGATGTTACAGGGTAAAAACGTTACGTGGATGCCATCATATGGACCAGAAATGCGTGGAGGAACTGCAAACTGTACCGTTGTGATAAGTAATGAACCAGTTGCGTCTCCAGTTACCGATAAAGCGGAGGTTATTGTAGCGATGAACATACCTTCTCTTCTAAAATTTGAGCCTGCGGTAACACCAAATGGATATCTTTTTGTCAACCAATCGGTTGTGGACAGAGAACCAGTAAGGAATGATATAAACATCATCAAGGTACCTTGTAATGAAATCGCTGATAAACTTGGAAATCTGAAGGTTGCAAACATGGTCATGCTTGGCGCAGTTGTTGGAGCAACAGATGTTGTTGATGTAGAGAGTGTATTCAAAGCACTTGAAAAGAAACTCAGTGGTGGAAAAGCTACGCTTATTGAAATTAACAAACAAGCTATTCTAAAAGGCATAGAAATAGCAAAAGAACAACTTAGAAAGTGAGAAGCAAGGGGTACTTTTAAGGCGGATTAGATAGATATAAACACATTATGCCGGGGTTTCTAACCCGGCAATTTTTTTATAGCACGTTCAACAGTGAACGTGTTATAATATAATTGAATTAGAGACACAGAATCTCCATAAATTGAACGATAAGGTACTTTCAGTGGTCAAAACTTATAGGAGGTGAAGAAGGATGATGAAGTGGACTTTTAAAGGGATTTTTGTTTTGGTGATTCTTTTTGCGGTCGTAAGTTTCGCAAACTTTTACCTTAACGTAGGTACCGTTCAAATTGGAAATGACAACTATATGGTTTATGAATTCGGACCTGAGTTTTCGATAGGTCCTGTAACGCTTGGGTTTACTCTTACAACGTATGCAACCGATCTAACGACTGGTAATTTTTATTTTGGGTATCCTGGCTTATCAGCACCAAGCACCAACATTATCGACGGTATTAACATAACAGCTTTGGGATTAGACCTTGGTAACGTTTGGTTCAGATACGGCAGGATGAAACCAATAACTTACGGAATGGGTTTCATTTTCAGTGGTTATTCTAATCCGAGTGCAAGAACCGTTGATGCAGGTATCAGATTGGGCTCCTTGAACGCCTCTGCGCATATACCTTACCAACTGGCACAACTTTCAACGTTTACTTTCACTCAATCAGATCCGGTGTATACGGCAAATGTGAGCTCTAAGATTTCCATCTTTGAGCTATCACTCTTTGGCGGGGTAGACATGGATGGCTTGAAGGAAGATGCAGTTGCCACACCACTTACATACGCTGCAAGTGTTTCAATGACCACGAACGTAATCGGTTTTGTACTTGGTACAGAGGCTGGAGCACAAATTTGGAAGGACGGAACAGTCGGTTATGGTGCGTTTGGTGGTATATTTGGAGATTTTGGTATGCTGCAGTTTGTCGCTGGTCCGTTCTACGCATCCGACGGATTTAAACCATGGCTTATTTCAAGAAACTACGCTTTTGAGAAATTACAACCGGATTTCGGACCGGAGAAATACAAATCAGATGTTGGTTACATCGCAAATTTGGCTTTGACATTCACGCCGTACGGAAAAGTGGTAATTCTTTTGAAGGGGAATTTCGAAGGAAATATGACGCTTTCTGGTGAAGGACTGATCAACATACCAGCTATCGGTGGTACGAATGGTTTGGTTCTCTACGGTTATCTGTACGACGACACACCTTTCAAAGAAGGTCAGATCCTCGACTCCGATACATTGGCAAGAATAACTATAGCGTATCCTGTTTTTAGTAGTTTCTACGCGGGCGTAAAATACATTTGGCAAGATAATGAGTGGAAACAGACCGCATTTGTTGGAGGGACAGCGAATTTCTAAGTTTGCCGTGTTTTTGACTGTAAGGGTCTTGAAAATGTCGGTCTCTGGTGATATAATATATGCAGAAATTGAGCGGGTGTAGCTCAGTTGGTAGAGCATCAGCTTCCCAAGCTGAGGGCCGCGGGTTCGAATCCCGTCGCCCGCTCCAAATAACCAGGAAAGCAGGCAGACCCATGTAGGGGGTCTGCTTTGTTATAAAATAAAAAGCCGTGGGGCGGATGGAGGTTGAAAAAATGCCACAGAAGAAGGAAAGTGTTAAGAAGACTTCAAAAGATTCTGAGGTCGATGGTACGCTTGTTTTTAAGGAAGCCCTTACGTTTGACGATGTTTTGTTAGTCCCACAGTATAGTGAAGTATTACCCTCAGATACGGACGTTTCAACTCGTCTGACTCGCTTGATAAAACTCAACATTCCTCTTGTTAGTGCTGCTATGGACACTGTTACAGAAAGCGAATTAGCCAAAGCATTAGCTCGTGAGGGTGGCATAGGAATAATTCACAAGAACCTTTCCATTAAAGAACAAGCACATCAGGTGGAGATTGTCAAGAGAACAGAAAATGGCGTTATTGAGAATCCTGTTGTTATACATCCTGACGATACTGTTTTCAACGCATTGAAGCTTATGGCGGAATACAAAATTGGAGGTTTTCCTGTAGTCGACGATGAGGGACGTTTGGTCGGGCTATTAACTAACAGGGATGTAAGGTTCGAAAGGGACGTTAAGAAGAAAGTCAAAGAGCTTATGACTCCAAGAAAAAAGTTGATAGTTGCTAAACCGGGGATTTCGCTCGAAAAAGCGAAAGAGATCCTGCACGAGAATAGGATAGAGAAACTTCCACTTGTTGATGAACATGATAAACTCGTTGGACTCATCACAATTAAGGATGTGCTCAGCGTTATCGAGCATCCGAATGCGGCAAGAGACCAGAAAGGAAGGTTGCTTGTAGGAGCTGCGGTCGGTACTGGAAAAGATACGTTTGAGCGAGTCGAAGCACTTGTGAAAGCTGGTGTTGATATTATAGTCGTAGACACAGCACACGGTCATTCAAAAAAAGTTATTGAAACCATTAAAGCTATCAAGAGAGATTATCCAGAGCTGCAAGTTATTGCCGGAAATGTTGCAACAGCGGAAGCGACAGAAGAGCTTATAAAGGCAGGGGCAGACGCGGTAAAGGTAGGAATCGGGCCAGGTTCCATCTGTACAACTCGTATAGTTGCAGGTATAGGCGTACCTCAGCTCACAGCAATTCTCGATTGCGCTCAGGTAGCTAAGAAGTACGACGTTCCTATTATCGCTGATGGTGGTATCAGATACTCTGGAGACATCGTTAAAGCGCTTGCAGCAGGTGCAGAAAGTGTTATGCTTGGTAGTATATTCGCAGGAACTGAAGAATCTCCTGGAGAAACAGTTCTCTACCAAGGAAGAAAATACAAAGTCTATAGAGGTATGGGTTCCATAGGCGCCATGAAATCAGGAAGTGCTGACAGGTATTTCCAAAGCGAAAATCAAAAGTTCGTCCCAGAAGGTGTTGAAGGGATGGTACCATATAAGGGTGCAGTTAAGGACGTTGTTTACCAATTAGTTGGTGGATTAAGAGCCGGCATGGGTTATGTTGGAGCAAAAGATATAAAGGAACTCCAGAAAAAGGCTAAATTCATAAGGGTAACTCAAGCTTCGATTAAAGAAAGTCACCCACATGACATCGTTATCACGAAAGAACCACCAAACTACTGGAGCGGTCAGTAATAAATTGGATAAACGTTAGCAGTTTGTACGTATTAAAACTAAGCGGGGTAGATAAGTAGCCCCCGCTTAGTTTATCCATCACTGACTCATTGTGTGCTACCAATTTTCCTTTCTATGACTTGCAACCATGAGTTTCAATCCTATTTCTATTAATCCTGCTGCAATAATTGCTACGACGAACTCCCAAAATCCCATCTTTATGTAACCTAAAGCTTGGGTGATGATTAATCCACCTAAAATCGAAAGTCCAAGGCCGTTGGGGAAACTCTTTATCATGCTAACGATACCACCAACAAGCGCTATTGCGCCGAAGATTAACCAAACCGGAGAAGTTACAGATAGGACGACACTCAAGAGAATGAACACACCTGCCGTGAAAAGTATGACACCCCAAAACACAATACCACACCCCTTTCTGAGTTTCGTACATTTAATCCAACTTGGTTACAGGATTTCCTTCGAGCTCTCTGTAATTGAACAATTTAGCACTGACCTTACCTTTGTTTTTCAGGAAGTCAGTTTCCAGTGCTTGTGCTCTTATCGTACCTGTGTTATAAATTGTTTCCGCTTTCAATAAATTTACCGCCAATTCTCCAGTGTTATCGAGCTCTTCCAATCTCGCCGTTTCAATTAGCATTGAGCCATGATTTTCAACTGATTCGAGTTTGATGTCTTGACATTCTGTTTCTCCTTTGTTTTCCATAGTTTCACCAGTAATGCTTTTGACTTTTACTCTTCCTGTGTTCTTTATTCTTTCAGACTCTGTTTCTTTTGCTTCAATGCTCCCCATGTTATTAATTTCCTCGGCTTCTAAGACTTCAACGTTACACTTACCGTTGTTCACAAGACGCTCAAGCTGAGCTTGTTCTGCAATCAGTATACCACTTTTTGAGACGACCACGCTCTCTGCTTGTAAATTGTTAACGGTAAGTGAGCCTGTTAAGATAAGATTTTCGCATTCAATGGAGAGAGCAGAAAGTCTTCCGTTAACAATTACTTTTTCTTTTTTGAGAGAATCTATCTTGTGCTCGCCATCGATGAATATTTCTCTCTCGGACTGAAGCTTGACTTTATCGGCGAATAGCTTATTAACTAATGGGATATCAAAAGACACGATGTTATGTTTTCCAACGACGTTTGGAGTGCCTTCCTCTTTTGAAAGTATTAAGTTTACATCTCCGTCAACTTGACCTCCAGCCCAGATTATTTTGGACCTCACAGCATTTAGATTCCCGTTTATGATCCCTTGGATTTCGACAACGCTGTTTACCACTGAAACATCACCTTTGACCTTACCTTTGATCACAAGCTTTCCGTTAGTCATAGATATGCTTTTGTTTAGTTCTTCACCTTCCAGAATTTCCTTTGTTATCTCTACAAAATCTTCTGCATCGTATTTATCTCCAATCTCTTTCTCATAGAGCGCCTCTATCAGTTTTTCGGCATCCTGGGGGGTTATCTCTCCACTCTCGACAGCCTCCAGTACTCTCCTTAGTTCCGATCTATCCATAGTTTTTCACCACCTTTTGGTAAAGGTCATTCTTCAATCCTTATGCCGTGTAAAAAAGGTTTAATTATGAGATTGCGCACCATTCCAAGTATACCGTTTATGAAGAAGTTATTCACTTCGTTTACCTTTCCATCCACTGTGGGTCTTGTACCTTTGTATGAGCAACCTACCATCTCAAGGTTACGTCCGATGCGCCCCCCATTCCACACAATATTTGTGCCAACGAGTTCTACATTCCCGGTTACTTCACCAGAAAAGATCAGTTCGCCGAAAACCACTTCAAGGTCTCCAACAAGTCTTCCGTTTATAACTGCTTTTCCGTTCACTACTTCAACTGTTCCAACGTACTCTTCACCGGGATTTATCATAAATTCTCTACCGATGTACGTTCTCTGTTTCCTCACATTTTTGTTCATTCTTTTCTCCATAACAGCCTGGATGAGTTGTTCTGCTTCATCAACCGTTATTTCTTTTCGCGAAAGAGCTTCCAGAACCGCTAAGATATCATTCGGAAGTTCTCCCATCGGTTTCACCTCTCTTCTTTTTCAAAAGAGCAATAGCTTCTTCAACCGTGATCTTCTTTTCTTTAAGTAGTTTGTAGACATCGTTGGAATCAACCTGCTCTTCATCTTCATCAATAGGTGTAAGGCCCATCTTTTCCAAAACTTTGTCAAGTCTTCCTCTAAGCGCAAAGTAACCAATCCCAGTGAGTCTTTCCATTTCTTTTAAGTTTCCTTTTGTTCTCAAGAACATCATAATAAACCTCGTATCTTCTTCATCGAGATAAGCAAACGAAGGCGCTTCAAATGAACCACTAACGGTTACACCATCATCGTCGCATCTTAACTGAATTACTTTCATCGGCTTTCCACATACGGGACACCTTGGTAACATCTTAGCCACGGATTTCACCTCCCAAAATTATTGTACCACTTTCCAAATAATTTGTCAAATTAAACAAAAAATACACAAAGAGTTCTTGGCAAACAATGTAAAGCTGTGAAAAAACATCTCTTTGAAATTTACATATGTTGTGGTATAATCACATTGCATTGTGCTGTCTTTATGATTCTCTTTAAATTTGGGGGGATTTGTGTGGCAAAGGAAAAGTTTAACCTTCAAGATCGCTTTTTGAACATCGTTAGAACGCGCAAGATAGAGGTCAAAGTTTACTTGGTCAACGGCTTTCAAGCTAAGGGGATTGTTAGGTCGTTTGATAACTTTACGGTTCTTTTGGAGAACGGTAAGCAGCAGATGCTTATTTATAAACATGCTATCAGTACGATCCAACCTGCTCAGTACATCATGCTTATGAAGACCGAAGAGCAAGAATCGGAACAACAAGAACAACAAGAACAGCAGGATTCTGAAGATTCGCAAGAATAATTTGGCTGAATGTACAGCTCTTTGGAAAGGGGATGACAAAGTTTAGGAAGAAGGGGTTAATAATAGCGGTTGCGCATGATATTAACCTTAAAACGAATGAATCACTTGAGGAATTAGAACTGCTTTGTAAGACGTTAGGGATTGATGTTTTAGAAAAGGTTGTTCAGCGCAGGGAAAAACCCGACCCGGCAACTTACATTGGCAGCGGTAAACTCGAGAAGATAAAAAAACTCTGCGATGAAAACCAAATAGATGTTGTTGTGTTCGATGATGAGATTACACCTGTTCAGCAAAGAAACTTAGAAAGTATCCTAAAAGTCCCTGTTCTCGACAGAACGCAGGTAATTTTGGAAATTTTTTCCAAACATGCGACAACTTACGAAGGAAAAATACAAGTAGAAATGGCAAAGCTAGTTTATGAGCTACCTCGACTTAGGGGTAAAGGTTTTTATTTATCAAATCCTGGAGCAGGAATAGGTACTAGAGGACCTGGCGAGACTGCTCTTGAACTCGATAGAAGGAAGTTGAAACAAAGGATCGCAGTGCTAAGGAAAGAACTAAATAAGTTGAAAATTAACAGGGAAAATACGAGAAGAGCAAGGTTGTCGAGTGGCTATTACCTTGTTTCAATCGTTGGTTATACGAATGCAGGAAAGAGCACGCTTTTGAGTGCTTTGTCCAAAGAAAGTGATATACTCGTTTCTGACAAACTTTTCTCAACGTTGAACCCTACCATTCGAAAAGTTAAGTTACCAAGTGGTCGATGTTGTCTTGTAGGTGATACGGTCGGGTTCATAAGTAAACTGCCGCATACACTTGTCGAGGCTTTTCATTCTACACTGGAAGAGATTTTGTACTCGGACCTTCTTTTGCTTGTGGTCGATATTTCGGATCCATTTTATAAGGACAAAATTGCCGCATCGTACGATGTTTTGCAAGAGATAGGAGCATATGAAAAACCAAAGATGCTTGTTTTTAACAAAATAGATGCTCTGCCTGAAGACAAAGTCGAACTCATAAGGTACGAATATCCCGAGGCGGTTTATATATCAGCTAAACACAGAATAGGTTTTGATGATTTATTCTTAAAACTGGAAAGTTATTTTAAATCGTTCGACGTGCACCTGAATATCAAAATGGCTCATAGTGATTATGGACTTGTTTCTAAGTACTTTGAATATGTGAGGATAGAAGAATTGAGCTCGTCCGATGGTTATGACTTCGTTCAGATAAGTGGTCCCGAAAGTATTGTGTTAAAAATAAAAAATATCTTGGATTCAAGAACTGAGAATAATTGCTTTAAGGAGAGGTGAACATGGAAATTAGAGATTTTGGGTTTAAGTTCTTGTTATCAGTTATTGTCTTCTTCATAGTCTTCACACCTTCCTTGTTGGTTGCGCTATACCAGTTGCCGGTTGATAGCTCGTATATAACGGCTACGTTCATGGAATTTCGCTCTACTGGGAAAACACCGCATTTTCACTCTGGAATTGATTTCAGTACGTTTCTTAAAGAAGGCGTTCCGATAAAAGCAGCTGCCGATGGTTTTGTAAGAAGGTTGGAAATAGACTTAGATAACATCTATGGTAACACCGTTGTTTTGGAACATCCTGATGGATATAGAACACTGTACGCCCATCTTTCAGCGTTTGCAGACAAATACGAAAAACTGGCAAATATGCTAAGGGAAGAGTTTGGTTCAAAAAGGATTGTTGTGGAGTTCTTGTCGGACGACTTGAAGGTGTCAATCGGTGAGTTAATAGGTTATTCTGGAAGAACCGGCGAAGCAGCTCAACCGCATTGTCATTTCGAGGTGCGAGATAAAGAAGAACGAAATATATATGATCCTTTGGATTTCATTGATAAGAAATTATTGAAGCCTGTCCAGATGGGGATCATCTTGAAAGATTTGATAATTGATGGCAAGCAGTATCCATATTCAGAGAATGCTACATATGAGTTTTCAGGAGCTTATCCAAGAATAGCTGTTGAGGCATACACAGAATTAGCCAAAAATTTACTTGGAGTTAAAGAAATAAAGGTGTACTTTTCGGATGATTTGGTGTATCATATAATACTTGATAAGTTACCTATGGAGTACTGGGAAAAGCCGAATCTTCTCTATGACGAACACACTGTAATGACATCCTTGGTTTACCGTGCGTATTATAAGTTGTACTCTGATGAGGATTCTCCTTTTGTTAGGGTAAATAAGGTAAAGCAGTATGGTGGAAGTAATTACAAAGTGTCTCTTGAAATTAAAGATGCTTTTGGAAATGTTGGTAAGTTTTCTTTCAATCTCCAAAGAAGGTGATTAATATGTTCTTTTTTAGGAAAAAGGAGAAAACCGAGTCAGACTTAGAAAGGAATCCATTTTACAAAGAATCGAACGCACTGGTGGTATACATCAAATGTAATAAATGTGGGGAAGTATTCAGGAGCCATCTGAGGATCGGCTACGACTTTATAATAGATTACGACAACAGATCAGCTCCGTTCAAGATCGAAAAGATTTATGTAGGTTCGAAATGCCCCAATAAAATTGAGTTGAAAGCAAAGTTCACTGGTTCGTACAAACCAGTGAGCATCGAAATAGAAGGTGGAAAGTTTATATCAAAAGAAACTTACGAAAGGGAGGCAGAGAGATGAGAAGGCTGTTCACAAGCGAAAGTGTTACCGAAGGACACCCAGACAAGATGGCAGATCAGATTAGTGATGCCATCTTAGACGCGATTATCGCAGAGGATCCAAAGGCACGCGTCGCTGTCGAAACGTTGCTCACGACAGGTGTTGCCGTTGTTGCCGGTGAAGTAACGACAAGGGCATACGTCGACGTTCAGGATATTGTGAGAAGGACCGTTCTCGATATCGGTTACACAAGGGCAAAGTACGGTTTTGATGGAGAAACTTGTGCAGTTCTTTCTTCGATACACAGTCAGTCACCTGATATAGCACTCGGTGTTGACGAAGCAGCAGAATACAAAGAAGGCCAAAAAGCTGAAGACGAATTTGAAAAAATCGGTGCCGGCGACCAGGGAATGATGTTCGGGTACGCTACAAACGAAACAGAAGAGTTTATGCCTCTTCCGATAATGCTTGCTCATAAGTTAGCCATGAAACTTGCCGAAGTCAGAAAGAACGGTACCGTACCGTTTTTGAGACCAGATGGTAAGACTCAGGTTACTATTGAATACGATGAAAATGATAGACCGATTAGAGTAGATACGATCTTGATATCAACTCAGCACGAACCGGATGTGACAATTCCAGAGATTAAAGAAGCGCTTGTAAAGTACGTAATCGATCCTGTGATTCCGGAAGCGCTCAGGGACAACAAAATGCGAATTCTTGTCAACCCAACAGGGCGTTTTGTTCTCGGAGGTCCAGCGGCTGATACGGGTTTGACGGGAAGAAAGATAATTGTTGATACTTACGGTGGAGCTATACCACACGGTGGCGGTGCGTTCAGTGGTAAAGACCCGACGAAAGTTGACAGGTCTGCACACTACTTTGCAAGGTATGTTGCTAAAAACGTTGTCGCAGCAGGTTTGGCAGACAGATTCATGATTCAAATTGCATATGCGATAGGAGTTGCAAGACCGGTGTCCATAATGATCAATACATTTGGTACATCAAAAGTAGACGAGGAAAAGCTCCTGAAAGTTATAACAGAGCTCTTCGATTTCAGGCCAGGTGCCATTATTAAAAAGCTCGATTTGCTTAGACCTATCTACAAAAAGACAGCTGCATATGGTCATTTCGGAAGGAACGACCCAGATTTCACATGGGAAAAGACCGATATGGCAAAAGAGTTAAAGGCAGCGTTCAATCTTTGAACTTTTTAGATGTACTGAGAGCTGAGAAAGTCCCATCTACGGATGGGGAACCGATTAAAAAGACTAAGAAGACTAAAAGAGCAGGAGGGATTGGTTTTTATGCCTAACACAAAGTCTGCTGAAAAGCGTGTGAGAGTTTCCGAGAAAAGAAGAGTTCTTAACAAAGCTTACAAAACAAGCATGAAGAACAAGATCAAAGCGGTTCTTAAAGCTATTGCTGAAGGTAAACCTGTCGAAGAGGTTCAAGAACTTTTTAAGGTTGCTCAAAGTGCTATCGATAAGGCTGCAAGAAGAGGTGCAATTCACAAGAATCAAGCAAGCAGGAGGAAATCAAGATTGGCAGCAAAGGTTAAGGCCTACGTTGCTGCTAAAGAACAAGGGGTGTAAAAATGCCATTCTACTATGTGATGGAGCTGAGCGTAAGTGAGCAACGCGCAGATTATGCGCTCAAGAACGAAGAGCTCAAAAGATTAATAGAAGAAAAAAGGTGCGAAGTGAAGTTTGAGAATGGAACGCTTAGCATCAAGTTTCCGGAGAATGAGGACCTTGATGAAGAAGTCATGCAGATGGTCTTGGAAGTATTGAGAACACCAGTGAACGCCAAGGAATACATATATGAAAATGGAGAAAAGATAGAGATATTCTCCGGAAGGCTCGATCCAGCACACCCTCTTGGACAAGCAAAGGAAGAGATAAAGGAAAGAACCATAGAAAGCCTTGAAGAAGAAGAGGAAGAAGATCTAAAACCACACTACGAAGAACTCCTCGATGAGATTGAGGAGGAAGAAGAAGAGTAAGTGTAGATTTCAAAAGCCCACAGAGAGCTACTTTAAATAAAAACCCCCGATTCATCGGGGGTTTTTGCTTATATTTTGAACCTTTTTACATACTCGTTCAAATCGCTCACAGCTTTTGCAAGTTCGTCTGAGTAGTTCTTAACGTTGCTAACTTGTTCAGCTTGATTTGCAATTTGCGCAGCCATTTCTTCAATGTCATGTTCAACTTCTTGTATGTTCTTTGTTATCTTATCCATTGCAGCGCTGACTTCTTCTGTAGCACCGCTTTGTTCTTCAGCGGTAGCAGCCAAATCCGCTGTCATCTTTGAAACTTCTTCAATCTTTCCTATAAGCATTTTTAGGCTTTCCCCAGCTTCTTTAACCGTTGCGACATAACCATCAACTTTTTGACTTACTCCTGTTGTTACCTTTTCAACTTTTCTTGCCTGCTCTCCAATTTTGCCAAGTATCTCTGCTATCTTCTTTGTTGCCTGCCTGCTTTCTTCGGCCAGTTTTCTTATTTCATCGGCAACAACCGCAAAGCCTCTTCCAGCTTCTCCAGCACGTGCAGCTTCAATTGCAGCGTTGAGCGCAAGTAAGTTTGTTTGTTCTGCTATGCTCGATATCGTGTCGACTATTTCTCCTATCTGGTTTGAGAACTTTGTCAGTTCAACTATAGCGTTCAAAGATTCTCCCATACCTGTTCTGATTTCACTCACTGAGGACTCGACTTCTGCCATTCTTCCTGAGACCGTTGTGACATTCTCTCTCATTAATTCGGCGCTCTGAGACAACCTTTCTGAGTACCTGGCTATGTTCTGGGCACCGGCCGCTATCTCTTCCATACCACTATTCGCTTCCTGAGTAGCTGCAGCGATGTCTTGAACTTCCAAAGTTGTCTTTTGCACGGTCTCTTTAGATGCCATCGCTGCTTCTGCAGAATTTTGTGCAAGGTCATCGAGCATGAACGAAACGGATGAGACTTGTGCGCCGAGCTTCATAATTTCACCGACTGTTTGTTTGAAACTGTCTATGAGTATCTTGAATGCGCGGCCAAGTTCAGCGATTTCGTCTTTTCCAAGTTGTTCTTCGGAAACTTCAACCGTCAAATCGTTATTTGCAACCTTTTGAGCAACTTCAACGACATGATTGATTCGCTTGGTTATGCTATCGGTTAAGAACAGAGCAATTAAAGCTGCACCAAGTGCGATGATTATTCCAGCAAAGATACCGGATGTTATGATCTTTCGTGCAGCATCCGTGATTTCAGAATATGGGATTATGCCGATAGCAGTTAGGTTATAACTTCCTATCCTTTCAAACGCTGTAAATATCTTACCGTTGAACGTGTACACAACAGTCCCTTTTGTCTTTGAGATGATTTCCTGAGCAAGTTGTTTTGTACCTTCTTCTTTCGCCAAATCAAGTTTTCCGACATATTCAGCCTTTGGATGCGCAACGGTCAGTGTTCCATAGGCAAGGGCTACGTAGCCGGATTTTCCTATCTTGATGCCGGCGACCATCTTTTGTAGCTTATCCAATGGATATATACCAGCTAGTACCCCAATAACATTTTCTCCAAAATCCTTTACGGCTGCAACAACCAAGATACTTTGTTGACCGTTGTATTCATAAGGCATGTAAATATCGTATTCTTTCTTTTTTGTTAGAATATTTTCGATAACGTCGTTTGGAAGTTGAATATTAACAACCCCATCTTTGGACACTATTCTTTTGTCCGGCAAAATAACAAAAATTTCTAAATACCCCTTCGGATTTAGTGCGCTGTACGCGTTCCTAACACCCCAGCCAAGTTGTGTGATGCCTAATTCATCGTTTGTATTCATCATATAAGGCGATATAGCACCACTTGTTGAGTAATCGACCAAAGGCTTAACGGTTTCGTTTAAACTTACTTCTATGTCTTTTTTCACGGAACTTAGAACAAGTGCTTCAATCTGGGCTGCTGCGTCTCTGACCACGGAAGTTGAGACAAGAACAGAGACGAAAACGCTTACAAAAGAGGCTACGACTCCGACCAGAACCAAAGATAGGATAAGCTTTGTCCTCAAGCTCATGAAAACACCTCCTCGAGTATCACTTGCTTTACTTTATTAAAGTTATCTCCGAAATATTTGTCCTCAGATAATTTTATCTTTATTTTACCATAGAATTCCTCGATTATACAAGAGCTATTCAGTGGCCTTCGAGAGTCTAAGGCGACTGAAACGAGCATCGCTTCAATACTAACTAGTGATACCAAATTATCAAACACTTTTCTTAATTTTCTAACAGCGGTAGCTCCCATGCTGACGTGGTCCTCTTGGTAAGCAGAAGTTGGTATTGAATCGGCACTTGCGGGATGAGAAAGAACTTTATTTTCGTTGCAAAGTGCAGCGGCTGTGTACTGCCAAATCATATATCCGCTGTTGAGACCTTCTTCACCACCTGCAAGGAAGGGAGGAAGCCCTTCGTTAACCTTTGGATTGACAAGCCTATCTATCCTTCTTTCTATCATATTCCCCATGGATGTCAGTGCGATCGCTAAAAAGTCTGCACAAAGCGCAAGCGGTTCTCCGTGAAAATTACCTCCACTGATTATTTCGTCTTCAAAAACCAACGGGTTGTCGGTAGCTGAATTTATTTCTCGTTCAACAACTCCTTTAACCCATTCGATGGTATCAAAAACAGCACCGTAAACTTGTGGTATCGTTCTTAACGTGTATGCATCCTGGACTTTACTGCAATTTTTGTGACTTTCTCTGAGCTCACTTCCTTTTAAAAAATCCCTGAGCATCTGTGCTATTTTTATTTGTCCGGGATGTGGTCTTGCCAGCTGGATTCTTTCATCGAATGCAGAAGGAGTTCCAAGTAGGACATCTACACTTGAAGCCGCAATTAATGTAGCTATTTTCATCAGTCTTTCCAAGTCGCGAACAATCAAAGCCAAATGTGCTGCCATGAATTGCGTCCCGTTTATTAGACTCAGTCCTTCCTTTTCTTCCAATTGAATTGGCACAAAATCATAGCTGGAAGGAACGAAGGGAATATCTTTTCCATCTTTAAGGATTTTCCCTTCCCCAATTAAGACCATTGCAATATGTGATAAAGGAGCCAAGTCACCACTTGCACCAACCGAACCAATTTCAGGAACAGCGGGTGTTATTTTCTTGTTGAGTAGTTCCAACAGTTTTTCAATAACGACAGGTCTGACACCGCTAAGACCTTTAGCTAATGCATTAGCCCTTATCAAAATCATTGCTCTCACTATATCTTCCGAAAGGTAGTTACCTATGCCTGCAGAGTGCGAAAGGATAATATTTCTTTGTAGTTCTTTTAATTTTTCTTTTGATATTCGAACGTTTGCAAGAGCACCAAAACCAGTGTTCACACCGTATATTGGCTTTCCTATATCAAGAAATTTCTGGAGAATTTGTCTACTCAATTTGACTCTTTCGTGCGCATCTGGAGAAATGCTAACAGGAGCGTACTTTCTACTAACAAGATGAACATCTTCAATAGTTAGATGTTCACCATCAATTACCACGCTGGGGATTCTTGCAGAACTTTGAGAGGTCATAGTTCACTTCCCCTTATTCTTGTAATGTGTTTTCCTTCTACAAAACGGGCCATGATGTAAAGTAAATCGGAAAGGCGGTTCAGGTATTTTATAACCTCTGGTCTGACACCCTCTTTTTCCGAAAGTTTCACAACAAGTCTTTCGGCACGTCTGGCAACCGTCCTGCATACATCCAAGTATGCACTTGGCACTGTTTCGCCCGGTAAGACGAAGGAATCCAGTTTCACGACTTCTTCGTAAGCATGAACGTGTTTTGTAAGCAGTTCAATATCCTCTTCGCTAATTAATCTGACGAATTTTTCACCTTTTGCAAGTTCTGCCGCCAATCTGAAGAGGTCTTTTTGAACTTGTTCTACAACCTCCCTTTCATTGTCAGGTAGAAAATGCTTAGCTAATCCAAGAAACGAATTCAATTCATCGACTGTTCCGTAGGTTTCAACCCTTATGGCAGCTTTAGATATACGTTCTCCGTTTGCAAGACTTGTTTCACCTGCATCACCGGTCTTTGTGGTTATCGACATTTTTTATCCCCTCCATCTTGTTAGTTGCATCCTTTCTATGATATTATACTTTTGAATTAGTCATTTCACAAACTTTAGAAAGGCCAATTACGATTCTTATTCTTGAAAGTTCTCATCAATGCACTTTGATACGTCTAAAATCTTTCCGTAAATGACCGTGTTTTCGTAGGAATCACGATTTCTAAGGTAGCATTTCTTAGTACCTTCTAATTCAAAACCGAATTTCTCTAGGATCTTCCTCATCGGTATGTTTTTTTCTAAGGTTTCCGCTTCGATTCTTACAGCGTTGTTGTTTCTCGCCCATTCAATAGCCAACTCGGTTAATTTCGAGCCAATGCCGTTACCACGGTGTTCGGCTACTATTTCCATTCCGAATTCCGCAACATGCGCTGTCTTCTTTTTGCTATCCAAGAACCAAACCCATAGCTGGCCAACGATTTCATTTCCGTGTTCAACAACCACAAAGAGTCTGTTGCTTATGGAGAGCCAGTTCTTTACCCAGCTACTCATACCCTCCAAGGTGATTTCATCTGGAGCAGATAGTATCGTATCGCTTTCAGCGGCGACCTTTTTTCGCATTATATATACATTTTCAATATCATCTACACAGACTGTACGCAAAATGTACCCTTTGAAATTAACAGGAAATTCTAAACCATTGACTTCCGACCCCGCATCAAAATTCATAGCGCTCCCCCCAAAGACTGGATTTAGCATAGATATCAAGTACTCACTAAAGAAAATAACCCCAACGATACTGTTGGGGTTATCCATTATCTTTTAAAGATTCATCCAGCATTTCCATTGTTTGGTTTTAACGTAATGATTTCAAGGTCAACAAAACTTTTCGCACTCTCCAAAAGTCTAATGGCATCAACTACGGTGTCCTTTGTAGCAATAACCTTCAAGAATTCACCTTCGAAACTTCTTATGTTCATAACATTATCCTCTGCTTCAAGCAAGTAATTTAAGATATGAACATCTTCTTTTTTGAGCTTTACAAGTATGTCGTATTCAACAGGTTCTAAAGCATTTACAGAGTTATTTTTCATCACTTTTCCTCTGCCTCCTTGGTTTGTTCATTCGTATTGCCTGAATTTTCAAACATGCCCTTTGTTAGGGGGCAGGGAGCTAATCTTTTACGTGGTTGGGATAGGAAATTTCTAAACTTTTCGATAATTTCTTTACCTTCTTCTTCAAAGAGGAACCTTGCAAACTCTGAGAATTTGTTTACCGTGTTTTCACTTAAGTTGAAGTATATGTTCCATGCTGCTTCGTCTGCTTCTTCAGCAGAAAGTTGTAGAATTTCGCAAAAGAACACCTTAACAGCGTTGAATCTTGCATTTTCTGCAACAGCTATCTTCTTTCCTTCAGCAGTTAGAGAGATACCACCCCTGTGTTCGTAATAGATAAGACCTGCGTCAGCCAACTTTTCCAAAAATTGTTTGGCCGAAGGCATTTTAACTTTTAAAAAGTTCGAAATCTTTTTTAATCTTGTCCATCCCATTTCGTTCAATGTTAGGTAAACTGCCAAAAGATATTTCCGTTCAGTTGGGCCGAGTTGACTTTCCATAAAGTTCACCTCTCTATTTGCATTCAATTTTATTTTACCACATGAATTAGTATCTAAACGCACTCCTACCTATGAATTCTCTTATAATGGATGTCCTTGGTATGTCTTCTATGTTTGTAATGGGCAAGAAGTAATCGAGTATCTTGAGCAGTCTATTTGCTTCGGTGGACTCCGGCACATCGTCTGGCACTACTGCAAGCAATGGTTCAGCAAAGATTTTTAGCACAGATACTTCGTAAATAAGTGCGCTGTTAAACATTACGTCCGCATTTTCTTGGTACGGGAAGATGTTCTTTTCTTCACCTCGTCTAACACTATCCCACATCCTGAGCGTTGCAAGCGCGTCGTGCCCTCTGAATTTGCTATCTCGAACCATTCTTCTTAAAAGTCTGACGTCGGTTGTGTGCAATCTGTTGACGTTATCTAAATTGAGCTGTGCGAGTGCACTTGCGTAGATCTTAAACTTCAGTTCTTCTGGTACAAGCTCTGTGAGTTTCGGATTGAGACCATGGATACCTTCAACAATAATTATTTGTTCTTTCTCTATTTTCATCTTGGTACCCACTGGTTCTCTTTTTCCCAAAACAAAGTTAAATTTCGGTATTTCGACTTCCTTACCATCAAAAAGGTCTATCAGATTCCTGTTGAACAATTCAACATCTATCGCTTCGAGTGCTTCGAAGTCGTAGTTGCCATTCTCATCACGAGGTGTTTTTTCCCTATCAACGAAGTAATCGTCCAGTGAAATTGTCACAGGCTTGAACCCACTGGCTTTCAACTGGACCATCAAACGTTTTGAGAACGTTGTCTTTCCACTTGAAGAAGGTCCAGCAATAAGGACCAATCTGACCTTACCTTTTTTCTTTATCTCCTCAGATATCATTGCTATTCTTTTTTCATGCAACGCCTCAGCTAGAATGATTAAATCGGTAACCGCCCGTTCACCTTTTGCGATTACCTCATTCAGTTCACCAACACTGTTTATCTCCATGATTTCAAGCCATCTTGAGTACTCAAGAAAGACAGCCGATAGTTTCGGTAGGGGTTTAAATGCAGGAACTGAAACGTTCCCGTCTTTAACTACAGGAAGAAGAAGCACAAAACCTTGCTCGTACTTAACAAGCTCAAACCACTTTAAATAACCCGTTGATGGCGGCATGTAGCCGTAGAAATAATCAAAGTGTCCATCTGCTTCGTACACTTTGACTGTTTTTTTCTTTCTGTATTTTAAAAGTTTTACCTTATCTTCCATTCCTGCCGATGCAAAGAGCTGTATTGCTTCGCTCTTTTGAAGCTCGTTTTTCTTAAATCTGATATCAGCTTCCACCCACTTTTTCATCTCATCAGATAAGTTCTTTACGTCGTTTTCTGTGAGAAGAACGGGGTTGTTATTGTCTCTGATTTCGCAGTACACACCGTGTCCAATTGTGTGAAGTACTTTCAAGGTATATTGTTTAAATACGTTTCTCACAGCTGCGTGTAGAATAAATAACAAACCGCGCTGGTATATTCTCATACCATCTTGAGATTCTAAAGTAATGAAGCTAACCTCACCAGAACGATATATCGGTCTGAATAACTCAACAATTGAGTTATTTAATCTCGCTCCAAGAACCATTTTTCCAGTCTTTCGTTCGTATTCTTTAGCGATATTTTCCAAAGTTCCTCCAAGAGGTATTTCGTAAGTTTCGCTATTGACATAAATTTTGAGCATTTCCATATGCTTTCCCCCTTTTTTAAAAAATTGTTTAGTCTTTTACGGTGATCGTAGCCAAAAATTATATCACAATATTTGTTATTTTTTCCAGGTAATTTCGAAATCAGCGGGGTTAACGTGAGTAAAATGAACATGGACGTTTAGTTTGGCGACTTTCTTGATTTCTTCTTTGTTAATTATCTCTCTAAAGTGTGGGTGTAATTTAACAATGACCTCTGAAACATCTTTTGGCTTTTTCTTGAGCTCGTTAAAGAGTTGTTCAATAACAAGCTCAGGACTTGGTATCGTCCCTTTGCCACTGCACACAGGACACGTTGTTGTCAAGCGTTCATCCAACGACTTGGTGGTTCTTTTCCTTGTCATTTCAAGTAATCCTAGCTGAGTGAAACCATAGATCTCAACCCTGTTTCGGTCTTTAAGTACTTCTTTCTTCATGATTTCGATTATCCTGTTTCTACTCTTTTCACTTCTCATATCGATGAAATCTATGATTATTATACCTCCTAAGTTTCTCAATCTAAGAATCCTCGCAATCTCTTTGGCAGCCTCCGCGTTTATTTGTTCAGAAAGTTCTTCATGGTCGCTTGTGGTTGTGAAATGCCCTGAATTGACGTCTATAACGACCATTGCTTCCGTTTTGTCGATCACAATCTCGCCGCCTGATGGCAACGGAATGTATCGACTTAGAATTTTCTTCAGTTCTTTGTTTATTCCAAGTTCTTCGAATACATCTCCTTCTATTATTTTCACCCGGATGTCTCTGGAATATTCTCTTATCAATTCTTTATAAGCTGCCGAGTTCGTTATTACCTCATCTACACCTTGCTTCAAGAATTCCCTAAGTACAAAAGCATCCGAATCCGATTCTTTGTAGAGTAATTTAACCTTCTTAGCCTTTTTAAATTCTTTGATCAACTCGTTCCACTTAGACAGTAGCAACTCACCTTCATGGTAAATCTGCTCTTCAGTGGCCTCCGCCGCTGCAGTTCTCATGATAAATCCGCACGAGAGTTTTTCACGTAACCGACTCCCAAGCTCTTTGAGCCTGCTCCTATCATCTTGATCTTGAATCTTCCGTGAGACTCCGATACTGTGTGAAAATGGCATCAAGACTACATACCTACCCGGTAGACCAATGTTTGTGGTTACCTGGGGGCCTTTTGTTTGTCCACCTTCTTTTTTTATTTGCACAAGCACTTTTTGACCTTCCTGGAGTTTTTTCAGACCAAAGAATTCGAGATATTCCTGTTTTATATCTTTTAATCTTAGAAAACCATTCTCATCGTTCGACAATTTGACAAACGCTGCTTCGAGTGCAGGAACAAATTTCTCTATCTTTCCGACAAAAATACTTCCCGCAACGCTTTCCTCATCTTCTGGGAAGTATATTTCAACTAATCTTCCATCTTCAAGTAGTGCAACTTGAGGTCTGTCGTCTTTCTTGTTTATAACTAATATCACACTCTACACCTCTTTATAATACTCCGCACGAGTGTATTCAAAAACTTTCCAGGTATTTTCTTTGTTCGTCGGATAGTTCGTCTATCTGTATTCCTAATGCTCTTAATTTTAACTTTGCGACCTGTTTGTCTAATTCTTCAGGATAATCGTAGACCTCGTTTTTCAGTTGTTTATATTTTTGGGAAAGGTAAATCAACGAAAAGGCTTGAAGCGCGAATGAAATGTCCATGATTTCGACTGGATGTCCGTCTGCGGCTGCCAGGTTAACCAATCTACCCTGTCCAATAACGAAAATGTCTTTACCATCGATTTCATAGCAATTAACGTTTTGTCGTATCTCGTATTTCCTAGTTGCAAGCTTTTCAAGTTTTTCAATAGGTATTTCCACATTGAAGTGTCCTGCATTTGCCAAAACTACCCCATTTTTGAGTTTGCGAATTATTTCTTCATTTAAAACATCGCGAACACCTGTGGCTGTTACTATTATGTCTGCTCTTGGAGCAAGTTCTTCGATTTTCCCTACTTCAAACCCGTCCATCAAGGCTTCTACAGCTTTGATGGGGTCAACTTCACTGACCATGACTTTAGCGCCTAAACCATGTGCACGCATCGCTATGCCTCTTCCACACCAACCGTAACCTGCTACAAGAACGTTCTTACCGGCTATGAGCAAATTCGTGTTTCGCATAATCGAATCCCAAGTTGATTGTCCTGTTCCATATCTGTTGTCAAACATGAATTTCATCTTTGCGTTGTTAACTGCTATTACAGGGACCTTCAAAATTCCCTGCACCTGAAGGTTTTTTAGCCTTCTCACTCCCGTTGTTGTTTCCTCAGAGACTCCTTTCAAGTTTTCTAAGACCTCTTGTCTTTGTGTATGTGCAAGAACCGTTAAATCGGCTCCATCATCGAGTATTAGATCTGGTTTGTAGTCGAGTATTCTATGTAAAAAACCAAAGTACTCGTTCTCGTCTTCCGTGCGCTTAGCATGAACTGTTATACCAAAGTCTTTAAGAGCCTGTGCGACATCGTCCTGTGTTGACAACGGATTACAGCCAGTTACGAAAACTTCCGCACCAAGCTTTTTCAAGGTGATCGCAAGATAAGCGGTTTTGGCTTCAAGGTGAATCGACATCCCTATTTTTAAACCACTTAGTGAGTAATCCATTTCCTGAATTAAATTCAGAAGTTTCATATGTTTTGATACCCAATCTATTTTTTGATGTCCTGACTTTTGAAGATTTTTTTCCATCTGATTCATTTTGCTCCTCCTTTTCTAATTATTCTGAACCTTTACTTCGCTACTGCTATTGGGATTTTCTTTTCAATTTTTGACTTCCCTGAAGAAAACGTAACGATGAGGTCATAGACTCCGGGTTCCGCGAACGCAAGCCTTTCCAATGTTCCAACAAAAGTTCGTCCAAACGGCAAGCAATAGAATCTTCTGTTACTGATTTCAAAGTTGTAACCTATTTTCGCTATACTGAATTGCATTTTGTCAACTTTTATGAAGCGCTCCTTATTTATTTTATTTGTTAAATAGACTTTGATTACAGGAGTCTTTCCAACAACTACTAGATCCTCGGTTTCTATGTTAAAGTCAATTTCTCTTGGAGCAGGTTCCGGCTCTTTCGTAATAGGAATTGCAGATTTAAATTCTTTTATAGTCCCGTCATTAAAATAAAGTTTGACAGCCACTTCCATAAGCCCTTCGTTTTCCGCTTTGATGTTGACGCTCGATTTAAATATATGCGATTCACCGGGGTAAAGTTTAACTTCTTCTTTTACAACTTGCTGTACCTCTTTACCTAAATAATTCCATACGATCTTTGAAAGTGAAATATTTTGCAGCTGAGTCGTTCTGTTAATTATGTACACCGAAGGCTTAAACTCTTCACCAACCAAGTAGTACGGCTCAGAGAAGATGCCATAATATATCTCTTCCTTATAAGTAAATGTTCTAGAAATTTCAGCAGGCTTTCCATTGATCTTACATTTAGAGTAGATCGTGTACGTCCCGCTTGGCAAATTTGCTAAAAAGACGTTTTCTTCCAAATTGAAAACAAGTCTCCGCCCCCGAGCATCTACAGAGCCTTGAACTGCATTTGGATACGTGAATTCGTACAGTGTTTTCGATTCGCTATAAATCTTAAAGTAAAATTCCGAAATAACGAAATTTTTCTCCGTCCGCTTCGTGTTTACAATGTAAACTCTCGCTCCAATCTTTTCGGGAGCGGTATACTCAAGTTTTGGGATTTCAATGGTCAGTTGAAGTGCATCAACGATATTGGAATAGGTCTGCGGAGAAACGTTTCTAACGAAAAAGAGAAAAGAAAATACTGCCAGTACTATTAAAACGTTGAGGAAGAGAAATTTGAAACTTCTCTTCCTCATAGCGCCGTAAGTAGTATTTATTTCTTTTTCTTTCTCTTTCCTAAACTTCTCTGGATCAAAACCCAAGAACATACCCCCTTATTATTCTTCCTCTTCTTCACCCACTACTGCTAGAATTTCTGCCATGGTTGTTTCACCATTCAGTACTTTGTACAAGCCATCTTGGAACATGCTGATCATTCCATACTTCCTTGCAGCTCTATCGAGTTCGTACGTTGACGCACCCTTTTGTACGAGCCTCCTTATCTCATCATTAACCATGAGGACTTCTGCTACAGCAGTCCTTCCTTTGTAGCCTGTGTTGTTGCAAGCTTGACATCCTTCACCGATGTATTGAACTGTGTTCATTTCTGGGAAAAGTTTTCTTGCCAGGTTTACAAATCTTTCAGGCAGGTCTCTTTCTACTTTACATTTACTACAAACTTTCCTAACCAACCTTTGGCCAATAACGCCTATAAGGGATGCCGAGATGAGTGATGGTTCGATCCCCATATTTACTAACCTGTCAATAGCTCCAGCAGCTGTATTTGTGTGCAGTGTCGACAAGACCAAGTGACCTGTCAACGATGCCTCAACAGCAAGCTGGGCAGTTTCCCTGTCTCTGATTTCACCGACCATTATGATGTCAGGGTCTTGCCTTAGGAAAGCTCGCAAATATTTAGCAAAAGTTAGTCCTATTTCAGCGTTGACTTGGCACTGAGTAATTCCTTCGACAGTATATTCCACCGGGTCTTCGGCTGTGACAATGTTCACGTCTTCCGAATTAAGCGAATTTATTATAGCTACTAAGGTTGTGGATTTACCGCTACCTGTTGGACCTGTGACAAGTATAATACCGTAAGGATGTTCTATCAGCTTTTGAATTCTCTCGTAGTTGTAAGGAGAGTAACCAAGTTCTTCGAGTTTCTTCTTTGATGAAGAGACTTTCAATAAACGCATAACCACTTTTTCACCATGAACAGAAGGCATCGTTGAAACACGTAAGTCGTACTGTTCCTCTCCGTGCTTGACAAAAAATTTTCCATCTTGCGGCAACCTTCTTTCCACTATATCAAGACCTGCCAAGATTTTTATCCTTGAAACTACCGCCGCGTGCATGTTTCTGGGGTACTCAGTAATTTTTCTCAAGACCCCATCGAGACGATATCTAACAACGACATTTCGTCTTTGTGGTTCTATATGAATATCACTCGCATCAAGCTCAATTGCATGGTCGACGATGTTGGAAACTAGCCTTACAACAGGAGTTTCCTCTTGTTCGGAGATGGTCTTTTCCTCTTCGAGCTGTTGCTGTTCTATTTCTTGCTGAGTAATTATTTCGTCAATTTCTTGAACCATTAACCCGGACGTTATGCCGTGTAGAATGTTGTTGTAGAGTGTTTCAAAGATACTTGGTGGCATAAGGCAAAAGTCAACATCTTTGCCCAATTTGAATTTTAACCTGCGTTTTATAACAGGTATATCGTAAACATTTGAGATCCCAACGATGACTTTTCCTTCCTTTTCATCGATTGGGATGATTTTCAATTCATTTATTAAATCTTTTGGGAATGACTTGGCAAACTCTTCGTTGATTTTTACTTCCCCGACACATGCTTGGATTTCGTACTGCTCAGCAAGGGCTTTTACGATATCGTCCCATGTACAGTACCCAAGCTGAATCAAAATCTCTCCAAGTGGTTTGTGTAGTTCCCTTTGCAATTCCAGTGCGTTTTGGAGTTCGGCAGGTGTGATAATTCCCTTTTCTATGAGCACGTCTCCTAGTTTCATAATCTTCTTTTCCACATCAACTCACCTCTTCTAAGAGGCTAAGAATCGAAAAGTCTTCCTTAATCTTGCCTTCCTTTATATTCGAGGCCGAATTTATAAATTGCTGGTATGTCTTCCTCAGACTTTACGAATTTTTCCTCGACATCGAAACGTGTAGCAATGACAGTCACTCTCATTTCGTCATCGGCCAACTCATCGTCGATAACCATACCAAACTTCATATCCGCATCTTCGCTGCAGGTTTGTTTTACTATCATTGCTGCTTCTTGCATTTCTTGGAGTGTCGCGTTTCGTGGAGCTGATATATTCAGTATAATGGACCTTGCATTCTCGATAGGATAGTCTAGGAACTTGCTATCAAGAGCTTTTCTCGCAGCGTCTATTACGCGCTTTTCGCCTTTTCCAACACCAATTCCGAGCATCGCATTGCCGGCATTCCTCATAACGGACTCTACATCTGCGAAGTCAAGGTTGATGTAACCACGTTTCATAATGAGATCAGATATACCGCGAACAGCTTGATGCAGGATTTCATCTGCGGTAGCAAAGGCATCAACGATAGTAGTTGATGGTGAAAGTTGTTCAAGTAGTTTGTTGTTACTTATTTTAATAAGTGTGTCGACTTTTCCTGTAATTCGCTTTACACCTTCTAAAGCCACGTTCCACCTAGGTGTTCCTTCAAAGAAGAAAGGCATAGTGATAATTGCAACCGTTAAGATGCCCAAATTTCTGGCAATCTCTGCAATAACAGGTGCAGCTCCGGTACCCGTTCCTCCGCCAAATCCAGCGGTGATGAAAAGCATGTCCGTCCCATGCAGGATCTCTTCAAGCTTTTTCCTATCTTCTAATGCAGCCTCTTCCCCAATCTTCGGATTTCCTCCTGCACCAAGGCCTTTTGTAAGTTTTTCTCCAATTTGAACTGTGACATCTGCTTTGCTTACATCAAGCACCTGAGCATCGGTGTTCACTGCGATCAGTGTGACGCCTTTCAATCCCATTTCGGCCATCCTGTTGATCGCGTTACAACCAGCTCCCCCAACCCCTATCACTTTCAACACAGGAACACCAGGTATTCTTTCAACATCTCTTTGCTTGCTTTCTTTTTCTATCATAAACGGCATGAGAATTTCCCTCCTTATCATTTTATCCAATTATCCAAATATCTTTCCAAAGGTCTCGGAGAGTTTTTTGAAAAATCCGGGACCTGATTGTCGCTTCTTTGTCCTCTCACCAACCATAGGACTGTACATATTCTGTTCCTTTTGATAAACAATAATATTCCCAAAGGCTGCAGCATAAAGAGGTGTAAATACGTTAAGCTCTGCACCTTCAGCTTTAAACATCTCCGTGTCCGCTACTGTTCCGATTCTAACGGGACATTTAAAGACTTCACTAGCGAGTGTTTCAATACGTTGTAGCATTGCTCCTCCCCCAGTCAGGACTATCCCACCGGGAATCCCAATGTTTCCAAAATCTGGATATTTTACGGTGAAGTCTTTGTAAAGTTTCTTTACACGCATGAATATTTCCCTCAGCCGTGCATATATGATTCTTGATAGGAACTCCTTATCGGTTCGTTGAATAGTTCTACCATCTAAGCCCTTGTATTCAATAGGGACTGACTCTATATCCATGTAAACAGCAACACCATACGTCTTTAGTAGCCTTTCTGCTTCTTGTAAAGACGTCTTCAGAACAATAGCGATGTCTTTTAAAACGTTTTTCATGGATATATCAATTCTTTCCATCTCCAAAGGCGTGTTTGCGTAGTACAGGGTTACAGTTGTGTGATTATAACCTAAATCCACATGGACAACTCCTCTATCTTTCTCAACGTTTGATAGCACGGCTTCTGCATTTGATACAAAGGAAATATAATACTCCGCTTCACCAAGGATATCTTTTGTTGCATATTCGACAACATTTCTGTACTTCTCCGAACCCATTACAACTGTGTAGATTGCAGCAACTTTTCTTGTCTTCATGCCTATGGGATTGACAACAATCTTATTATCATCAAGCACGTATTTTTTTACAAAGAGATGCAGCGAGTTCCTCTCGTTGTTTGGGAAAAGGTCCGCAAGTAAATTGTCGGTAAGTTTCATTACGTGCTCTTCAGAAACGTATGCTTCTTCTTTTTCCGTCAATATGAGCTCTTCAGTGATTTCAGTAAGGGTGAAGTCGCCACAACTGGAAGAAACTAAAAGTTCCCCTCTAAGCTCTTTGCCCAACTGTTCTTCTAAGTCTTCAACAATCTGACCCATTGATTCGTTTAAAGCAATGACATCTTTGATTTCACCATTTTCTATACCCCTAGTTTTAACATTTGAAAAAGCCAATACGTTTCCGAATCCTTCGCTGAAATCAACCACGATACCTTTGATACTATCGTTTCCGATATCCAAAGAAACGATCTCTCGTGATTTAGGCATAATCCTCACCCCTTTATTGTATAAATTTTTCCATTCTTGAATAAGTATACTTTCTTAGGATCCATATACTGCCATGCCAAAGCTAGTGTGTTCAGACAAGATTGGATATCAATAATGTCTGTAATATAAACTATTGAGGAGTTCCTTGTTACAATGTATTTTTCTTTAAGATTGATTTCAAACACGCCTGTTGGGATTTTCTGAGGCAAATATTTCAAAAACGGGCTATCGATTTTTCCTTGTATTAAATCGATGTTGAAACCTGTTACAAAAGGTGCAGCCTCCAGCAGTGATTTCCCATCATCTGGATAAATATCATATATACGACCTGCTGTGTTGACTTTCCAAAAGCGTCCATCGTATGAAATAGAGAACCAGTAAGTTGACGGTTGTTCTGTAGTTATTGAAAAGGTTTTGTAAGATTTTAGGTTATATGATGAAAAAAATAGCAAAACAACGTAAAGGGTAACAATCAATAAATACCTTCCTGCCATTTTCTACTCCCATTTTTTTCATTTGGTTTTTGACGATAAGTTTCTAATACTTTAGAAACAAGAATTGCTAAACATATTTTACCACAAATTTTCTATTTAAGTGAAGAAGTTTTTTGTGTTCTGGTATAATATATTAGATACGATGATACGATGTCAAAAGGGAGGTTTGAGCTATGAAACTGAACAAATATCTGTTAACAGTTATTTTATTTATTATGTATTTTTCGGTCTTGTCTATAGTCCTTGCCGTTACGATAGTTTACAAAGACAGTTCAACGATTGAGGGTGACTTGGAAGATATGAACAACAAGTATGTCGTTGTAAGTAACGCACTTGGCAAAATCCAGATACCGGTAGATAATGTAAAAGCTATCATCTTCAGAAATCATAACATGTTTCAAACTGGCCGTGAAGTTTCCATAGGTGGAAAAAAGTACGAAGGGTATGCTACCGAACTCTCAAAAGAATACGTAACAGTCACTACGTGGTTTGGAAACGTTAAGGTAAATTTGAAGTCAGATATTTTGGATTTCATAGGCTTTGAAAAAGTTGATTTTCCTAATGTCCCGTTGGAAACGTATTTCCAAGTTGAATTATCGTTAAACGAATATTACGTTTGCTCTTTAAAAAGTGGTGAAATGATCGTTGGGACCCAACTCAGCTCAAATAACGATTATCTCATTGTTTCTGACAACTATAGAAACACGTTCTACATATTGAAAGGGGCCGTAGAGGATTTATACATACCTTACAAATACGCTAAGGGCTATGATCTGGTCGTGCTTAGTACGGGACGTAAGTTGTATGGTGTAGTTAAGAAACTTTCGGAAACGCAGTATGAGGTTTCTGGACAATGGGGTAAAGTTGTTGTCAACCAGGGAGAAATCCTGTTCACGACCTATAAGGAAACGAAGGAGCAGGTTGTACAGCCTGTTCAACCAACTCCAAAGGTAGAACCTGCTCCAAACCTTCTTGATAGACTCATTTACGACAAAGATGGGGTTGCAGTGGTTGTGGCGGACAGTCCTATAAAAGTCGAAGGGAAAGAAATCAAAAGGATAAACATCTATCCGAGGCAAATTGTTGATCCGAGGACGGGAATTGTGTTCGTCCTTGTTCCTGGTGGAGTATTCAAAATGGGAGCGGACACTTCTTGGGGAAGCGTCGACGATGATGAGCTTCCACAACGCGAAGTTTATGTTTCAGCATTTTATATATCCAAATACCCAATCACGGTAAAGCAGTACTTAGACTTCCTTAAAGCTTCTCAGACAAGTTCTAGTGTTGTTTACGGAAAACAGATAAGTCCTGTTGAAATCGATTTCCTGAGTCAAAAAGTTAGAGTGAGTTACAACGCTCCACAAGCCCTTCTTAACAGTCCGATAACTGGTATAAACTATCTCTCAGCAAAGGCATACTGCGATTGGGCAGGCTATCAACTCCCTACTGAAGCACAATGGGAGAAGGCGGCAAGGGGTACGGATGGAAGGAGATATCCGTGGGGTAATAGTAGACCAACCACATATAACGATGGTAAGAAGGATTACCCTGTTGATATGTTTGAAGAAACCGACGTATCCCCATACGGTGTAGTAAATATGTACGGTTATCCTATTGAAATTTGCAGGGATTACTACAGCAAGGATGCATACAAAAAGCTGCCTAAGGATGATCCGCTAAATACCACGGGAACTTACGTGGTTGGTAGGACAGGTGTTCTGACTGGTAGAATAACCGACAGAATTCCGATCCTTCCATCCGAACCAAGAGACGATACAACTTTTAGAGTGGTACTGAGCGTTGAAGAAGCACTTGACATTTCAAAGAAGCCACTTAATAACAAACTTGTCGGAATAACATGGTTTATTGTGAATGACAATATAAAGAAACAATACAGCGTAAAATCCGAAGGTCTCTACGTAGCGTACGTAGAGTCCGGCTCACCGGCACAACTAGCTGGCGTAAAGACTGGAGATGTGATTGTAAAGATAGACGGAAAAGCTATTAAGTCACAAGATGATGCACTGAAGGCACTCTCAGGAAAAAAACAAGGAGACGTTTCGGTTCTCACAATCGAAAGAGCAGGGAAAACTCTGGAAATAAAGATTAAGCTTGGAATTTGGTTGTTCTAAAAAGCGTTAATTATCCTGGGAGAAACTTTTTTTCAAAAATGTTTCCATGAGTTTCTGAACTTTCGAACTGTCTATATCGCAAAAGGTAACTAATTTTATTGGGCCACTGTAATTTGAAAAGAAATTCAGAGTCTTATCAACACAAATTTTGATGAAATTCTCAAAAGGATATCCAAAGATTCCGGTTCCCACAAAAGGAATAGCAAGAGAAGTAATGTTTAGTTCATCGGCTTTCGAGAATACGTTCTCGAAAGCTTTTTTCATTATTTCATCATTCCCTTCCTTATTTCCTATGGGCCCAACTGTGTGAATCACGTACTTGGCCTTTAGATTTCCTGCACCAGTAACTGCAACGCCACCTGGTGGAACAGGTCCGTTTTTCCTCACAAATTCGTCGCTCTCTTCTTGAATCGCAGGTCCGCCAGCCCGTGATATAGCACCTGCCACTCCTCCACCATGCTGCAGGTATGAATTTGCCGCGTTCACAATAGCATCAACGTCTAACTTTGTTATATCACCAACCACGAATTGGATTTCAACATTACCGATGCGAACGTTACCTTTTAATTCAAAAGTTCTCACGCTGCGCACCTCCCTTGTCTACTTCCTTTTTGCCGTCTTGACTTTCAGAAGGAAACCGTTCTTTCCATAGTTTTTTATAAACTTCTGCCAGCTTTGCTTCCTTTGCAATGTTTTTTGGTATATAAATTCTTTCGGTTATTTGCTTTGGCATGTACGTTTGTTTTATGAAGCCTCCATACGAGTGTGGGTATTTGTAACCACTATTTTCGACGTTCAGTAGATGTCTCGGCACAGGTAGGTTCATCGTCTTTTGAGCTAACTGTTGTGCTTTCATGACTGCCTCGTAACTTGAGTTACTCTTTGGAGCCAATGCCAAGTAAATCACACATTCTGAAAGGTTTATTATGCATTCTGGCAAACCGACACTTTCCACAGCCTGACTTGTAGCGGTTGCGAGGACCAAAGCAAATGGGTCAGCCAACCCCACGTCTTCGCTCGCTAAAATAACAAGTCTTCTAGCAATAAAACGTGGATCTTCCCCTCCTTCGATCATACGCATCATGTAGTACAAAGCGGCATCCGGGTCGCTACCTCTGATACTTTTAATGAAAGCTGAAGCAAGGTTGTAGTGCTCTTTGTCGGTGTATTTTGTATATCCTTCTCCAAGGTACATATTTAAAACAGCATCGTCTATAACATCTTTGCCTTGAGTTTTTGCAATGTTTGAGAGCAACTCGTAGGAGTTTAGCAAAAACCGAGCATCTCCGTTTGACGAATTTATAAGATATGCCTTACTGGATTCACTTACACGGATTCCCGTATGATTCACAGCCTTTTCCAAGATTTTTGAAAGGTCTTCGTTACTTAACCTTCTAAATCTCAAAACCCTACAACGAGAAAGGAGCGCTGGATTGATAGCATGTTCAGGGCTTTCGGTTGTTGTACCGTACAGTACGTAGACTCCGGCTTCAACTCCGGGCAAAAACACATCTTGTTGTTTCCGATTGAATCTATGGATTTCATCGATAAAAATTAATATCTTTTTGATCCCTCTGACGTTGTACGCGTAATGTTCCAATTTTTTGATTTCCTCAACAGATGTGAAAGCTGCATTCAATTGATAAATTTCATAGTCAGTGTAATTTCGTATTAACTGTAAAACAGAACTTTTACCAGTTCCCGGAGGACCGGCAAGGATGGCTGAAAATAGTTGATTTTGCTCTATAGATATACGCAAAAGAGCACCTTGTCCGAGAAGGTGCTCTTGTCCGACAAATTCTTCAAAAGTCTTAGGCCTGAGTATTTCGCTTAAACCATTCGACAGTTTCCCTCAACCCCTGTTCTAATGTGTGTTTTGGTTCCCATTTGAGTTCTATCCATGCTCTGTTATAACAAAGCACACTTTTGCGGATATCTCCTTTTCTGTGAGGTCCATATATTGGGTCTTTTTTGTAGCCTGTTAGTTTCTTGAGTATCTTGAAAAGTTCATTTGTCGTCGTTCCTGTCGCGGTGCCGATATTGATTACCAAACCGTCTCCCTTTTCCATGGCACGTATGTTAGCGTCAACAACATCTTCGACATACACGTAATCCCTGACGTATTCTCCGTCACCAAAAATCGTACAATCCTCTCCTTTTAGCATTTTGGAAGTAAAGATTGCAACAACACCTGCTTCGCCATACGGGTCCTGCCTTGGACCATAAACGTTACCGTATCTAAGAACTGTATATTTAAGACCAAATTCTTTGCTGAAAAACCTCAAATAGTTCTCAACGCTAAACTTTGCGATACCATATGGAGAAATTGGTTGTGGGAACACGCTCTCGGGTGTTGGAAAGACTTTTACCTCTTCTCCATATATAGCTCCACCTGTTGAAGAAAAGATAAACTTTTTGACGTTGTTTTCAACAGAAGCCTTTATTAGATTCAAACTGCCAATTATATTCACGTTTGCATCTTTAACAGGGTCTTTAACAGAAACTGCGACACTTGCCTGAGCTGCCAAGTGGAATACGTATTCAAATTTCTCTTCAGCAAACAACCTACTAATTGCCTCGCCATCGTAAATGTCCATCTCGTAGAACTTCGCTTTTGGATTTACGTTCTCCCTTTTTCCTGTAGACAGGTTATCAACAACCACAACCTCGTGAGCAAGTTCAACGAGCTTGTCGGTTAAGTGCGAACCGATGAATCCGGCCCCTCCCGTGACCAAAATTTTACTCATAATCTTCGTCCTCCTTTATTTTTCCTTTTAGTCTATATGCTTCTTCTGGAAGCTCCGTATTCTTCCTTTGCTCTTGGATGAACTTTTCAAGTTCTTCCGCTTTGTCTTTGGTAAAATCGATGAGAATAGAATAGAATTTCCTCAGCTTTCTGCGAGTATCAGCATCTAAGTCGTAAACCATTAGACTTGCAATCTGTTCAGCCTTCTTTTCAGGGATTCCAACAACGTACATGAAAAAGTATTTGATTCTTGATTCTCCAGACTTAAGCATCTGCGCAATTCTAAGACCACGCGGTGTCAATTTGGCAAATCCATATCTTTTATGGTCAACTAGACCTAACGAGACAAGTTTTTTAACAGCATTGGTGGCACTGGCATAAGACACGCCTTTTGATTTGGCTATATCACTTATGCGTGCAACTCCTTCTTTTTCCATAAGGTTGTATATCGTTGATATGTAGCTCATAACGGTTGGCGTTAGCTTCTCGTGTTTCTCGAGTTTTTGTTCCCTGAGTTCATTACTCACGTTCGTTCCTCCCTTGAAGTTTTATCATTTTCAAATATTAAATGTTTCCCTTCAAGAACTCGTCGTAATATTTTCTAACCTTTTTTATATCTTGCCAGGTCAAATCTTTTGGACTTCCCTTCTCCTTTGACGGGTTCCTCAGCAAGTAACTTGGATGGAACATCGGAAAGATAATTATTCCACCCTTCCAAACGAATTCTTTCCCGCGAATTTTAGTAATTGGTTCGTCTTTACCAAGGAAAAACGATGCAGCAGTGCTACCAAGCGGCACTATCATCCTGGGGTTTATAACCTCTATCTGCGCAATTAAAAAAGGAGAGCAAGATTGGATTTCCATAGGAGTAGGAACCCTGTTGTTGGGTGGTCGGCATTTTACGACGTTCGTTATATAAACATCCTCACGCTTGATATTAACAGATTCTAATATCTTTGTCAAAAGTTGCCCTGCCTTTCCTACAAAAGGTCTCCCTTGCTTGTCTTCTTCTTCACCCGGCCCTTCACCGACAAACATTATCGGTGAATGGAGATTACCTTCACCTGGTACGACGTTGGTTCTTTGTAACCAAAGAGGGCAGGCTTGACACTCATGTATCCTCTGTTCGATTATTGCCATAAGTTCTTCTTTTTTCATTTCCAGTTATCTCCCCCACTTCAGTTTTAGTTCCGTTGTACAAAAAGGGGCACAAAATTAAGGTTTTTGGAGAAAGTGAAATTTAGAAAAACAAAGTTTAACTAACAATTTTATTATACCACAGAGCAGTCAACTAAATCAATAGTCAAAAGAAGTTTTTCGCTGATTTTTGCTACGTTTAATTAAAAGCGCTACCACTTCACAACGGTAGCGCCAATAAGTGCTTTTTGTTTACGAAAAGAAAGTTAGCTTGAAAGGATTTCTCACATTTGTATGGGTTGCTATGAAAGTTAGGCAGTTTCAACGACAGCTCCTAGGAACTGACTTCTGTAAAGTTCAGCATAAAATCCGTTTTTGAGCAGGAGTTCTTCGTGTTTCCCTATTTCGATGATTTTTCCTTCGTTCATAACTAGGATAATATCTGCGTTCTTAATCGTTGATAACCTGTGTGCAACGACGAAAGAAGTTCTACCTTTCATAATATCCCGCATTGCTCTCTGGATATAAACTTCGGTAAGTGTGTCGACATTACTCGTTGCTTCGTCGAGAATCAAAATATCAGGATTAGCTAAGAATGCTCTTGCGATGGTGATGAGTTGCTTTTCACCTTGGGAGATGTTGGAGCTGTCCTCACCTATCACGGTATCATAGCCATCTGGAAGTGCCATTATGAAATGGTGCACGTGTGCCATCTTTGCTGCGTTGATTATCTCTTCTTCCGTTGCCCCATCCTTACCGTACGCTATGTTTTCCATTATGGTCCCACTGAAGAGCCATGTATCTTGCAAAACCATACCAAAATGTTTTCTCAAATTGTATTTCTTGATATCCCTGATGTCAATTCCGTCAACCTTTATACTACCACCTTGGATTTCGTAGAATCTCATCATCAAGTTGACAAGAGTTGTCTTACCAGCACCTGTTGGGCCAACGATAGCAACCATTTGACCACTTTTAACATCGATATTTAGGTTTTCAATCAATGGTTTATCTGGAACGTAGCTGAACTTGACATTCTCAAATTTAACGTCACCTTGTACTTTTTCTAATTCAATTGCATCTGGTTTATCCGGAGCTTCTTCCTCTTCTTCGAGTATTTCAAAGACCCTTTCTGCAGCTGCTAAAGTGGACTGAATCATGTTGACGATATTGGCAATTTGAACTATTGGCTGATTGAACTGTCTTGAATACTGAATAAACGCCTGAACATCGCCAACAGTTATTGCTTTCTTTGTGACCAAGATACCACCGCCTACAGCTACTATTATGTAACCGAGATTACCGATGAAATTCATTACGGGCATTATTATACCTGATATGAACTGTGCCTTCTTGCTCTCTTTGTAAAGCTTTTCGTTTATTTCTTTGAACCTTCTAACTTCGTCGTTTTCCCGTCCATAAGTCTTAACAGCCAAAAAACCCCCGTACACTTCTTCCGCCCTTCCGGTTATTTCACCAAGGTATTTTTGCTGTGCAGCAAAATACTTTTGCGATTTTTTAGCTATGTGCACTGTAACCAACGCACTCAATGGTAAGGTTATAAGCGTAAGCAAAGTCAGTTTAAGATTGATGGTAATCATCATATAAGTTATACCAACGATAGTGACAATACCCGATATGAACTGCGTTAAGCTCTGCTGTAGAGTGTTACTAATAAGGTCGACGTCGTTTGTCACACGGCTTATTATATCTCCGTGCGAACGGCCATCGTAAAACTTCAGTGGAAGCCTTTCGAGTTTGTTGTTAATATCTTCTCGCATCTTTCTGACGACTTTCTGGGTGATGCCGGCCATCATGTAACCTTGAAGAAAGTTCAGTAATGCAGCAACAGAATACAGAATCGCAACGTTCAGAAGAATGCTAGAGATCTTATCGAAATCCATTTTCGTTTTCAGAAAGCCAGATAACGGAGTTTTTCTGAGCATAATGACTCTGAATATCTCCGTCGTAGCTTGTCCAAGCACTTTTGGAGCTTTTATTGTTAGTATCGTTGCGACTATTGTGAGAGCGAACACGATTATAATACCAACCATGTGTGGGCGAAGGTATTTTAGTAGTTTCCGAGTAGTGTTTTTAAATTCTTTTGGCTTTTCACCACCACGTGCAAACGAGGGACCTCCAGGTCCACCAGGCCCCATTGGTCTTACTGGTTTTGCATGGCTTACATTTGGTCTTGATGGCTGTTCCATTCTTTTTTCTTCACTCATGACTTTTCCTCCCTTCGTTGTCAGATGGCTTCTTCTTTTGAAAGTTGTGAGTAGACTATGTCTCGGTATACTTCATTTGTCTTAATTAATTCAGAATGAGTACCAATTCCAACGATTTTTCCATCCTTCAAGACAATTATCTGGTCGGCGTTCAATATTGTCGCAACCCTTTGTGCTACAACAATAACGGTTGCATCTTTCGATTCTTTGAATAGTCTCAACCTTATTTTTGCATCCGTTTTGAAATCAAGTGCACTGAATGTATCATCGAAGAGGTATATTTTCGGCGCACCCGCTATAGCTCTCGCCAATGATATTCTTTGTTTCTGACCTCCTGATAAGTTCAATCCCGCTTGCTCAATTTGGTAATCGAGCCCTTCTGGATATTTCGAGGCGAATTCGAGCACTTGAGCAATATCAGCTGCTCTCAAAATCATGTCGTCTGTTACCCAATCACGTCCGAATTTGATATTTTCTTTAATCGTCCCGGTGAAAATTATGGGTTTTTGTGTAGCGTAGCCTATCACCTTTCTTAACACATCAAATGGAATCTCACGTACATCTATGCCATCTATTTTCACACTTCCTGATGTAACATCATAAAAGCGTGGGATTAGATTCAAAAGAGTTGTCTTACCAGAGCCTGTAGAACCTATTATCGCAGTTATTTTTCCGGGTTCTGCTTTGAATGAAATTTCACTCAGCACGGGTTCTTTTGCTCCAGGATAAGCGAATGTGACGTTATCAAATTCTACAATACCTTTGATATCCGATTTGTCAGAGCTTTCAAACCATGTGAGCGTTTGTTTCCCTGATGCCCGAGGATCTACTACTTTTGGCTCAACACTTAGAACCTCACTTATCCTCTTTGCAGATACGCTGGCTCTCGGCAAAAAGATGAAAATTACGGATATCATTATGAAAGAAAACATGATTTGCATAACGTACTGCATAACGGCCATCATCTGACCCACTTGCAAATTCCCAGCATCGATTTGCTTGGCGCCGAACCATATGATTGACAGTGTAGTGAAGTTCATAACGATCATCAAATAAGGAAAGAGTAAAGAAGCCATCCTATTTACCCACAACGCTGTCTTGGTCAAATCCCAGTTGGCTTGTGAAAATCTCTTCTTTTCATGTCCTTCCTTATTGAATGCCCTGATTACGCGAATACCAGTTACGCGTTCGCGAACAACAAGGTTAAGTCTATCTATCTTCTTTTGCATACTCTTAAAAAGTGGCGCTACAATGCCGGCAATTATTCCTAAGCCACCTAACATAACTGGCAGTGATATAGCAAGTATGCTTGTCAACTTAGCATCCTTGTTCACAGCCATTATGATTCCACCAACAGCCATAATTGGTGCCATAACTACCATTCTAAGGATCATAACAGTAGCTTGTTGTATCTGGACGACATCGTTAGTTGTTCTGGTTATAAGTGAAGACGTGCTAAACTTGTTCATTTCTTCAAGCGAAAATGAAGAGACTTTTTCAAAGACCGAGTTTCTCAAGTCCCTTCCAATTCCCATACTTACAATTGAAGATGTATAACTTGCAACGACAGCTGCCAGAACACTCACCAAAGAAACAAGCAACATTCTCCAACCAACGCTCCAAATGTAATCTACATCTCCGCGTGTGATACCCTTATCGACTATATTTGACATCAAGTCTGGCAGGTATAGTGAAATAATAGACTGGACGGCTACCAGTGCAATTGTAATAGTAATCAGAAACCAGTACTTCTTGAAAGTCATCTTTAATATCATGTCTTAAACCTCCTTTAAACAGTTGTCTTCAACCTTCCGTTTGATGTTATTCTGCAGTTTCTTAAGAATATTTTCCACTTCTTGTTTTTCCTCATCAGACAGTCCGCCTACTAAAAGTTCCTCAGCTTCTTTTACTATTTTTGCAAGGCTTTTAAGTACGTCTTCTGACTTTTCCGTAAGGTATACGCGTGTGATTCTTCTATCCTGCTCGTCAGGAACCCTCCTTACGAGGCCATTCTTCTCCATCCTGCGTAGCATGACGGCTATTGTTCCCTGTTCCACCCCTATACGTTTGGCAATTTCTTTTTGACTCAGTCCTTCTTCTTTTCTAAGTATAAACAATATCGGTATCTGCCCGGGATGGATGTTGAACTCTTTGAGTGTTTTTTCGTGAACAAATTTGAAAACAGATCTCTGTATCGAATTCAAAAGTGCCAAAATACGTGCATGCTCCATGAGCTCCTTCAAACAAATCACCTCCGTGTTGCTCATTAAGTTTCGAAAGATTCTCAATTGGTAGCAACAAGTAACCTGGTAGTTTTAGTTATACGTCTAAATATTAGACGTATAAATATATTAGCCGGCAGTTGTCAAAATGTCAAGACACATTTTTTGAGGCGAACTAATCTTTTAACTTTAAAATCACTCATAAGCGTGTTATAATATAAAATTGTGTAGTCAAAAGATACGGGCAGATTCGCTGGACATTTAATGAGGGAGGAATATTCGATACAGGTAAGGGCAAACATCAAAAAACACTTCTTTTTCAATCTCTTGCTTATCGTGCTGTCAGTCGTTGCGTTCGTTTTTCTCGTGTTATCAGTCAATAATTTAAAGGGCGCTTTCAAGAAGTTAGAAAGTGCCAATGTTGTTTTTGATGTTGAATTTTGTGAACAAAGAGGCATTTCCTTAGTTTGCGATGGAAATCTAAGAGTGGTTACCCCCGGAGTTGAACATGAAATTGAGATGGTCCAGCTAAGGGTATTCACAGAAGATGGTAAATACATAGGAAGCTGGACAAACGATAACATCGATGATGAACGCTTCACCTTTTCTGTAACTAATGCCGGTTTGTTTGGTAAAGCGGAAAACAGAATTATAATGATAAATGGTTTTGTAAAAATCAAGCTTGACATAGGTAGGTATGGATTCAAGATGAACTTGCCAATCGAGGAAGAGGTGAAAGTTAGTGAAAGAAGATAATGTGCTAAACGAAAAGAGCTTATCTAATGAACCCACGGAAGTGCAAAGGATATTCTCACCAGAAAGAAACGCTTATGACACGTATTCCCTGCGACCGAAGTTCTTGGCTGAGTACATAGGTCAGGATAATATTAAGCAGCGACTGGAGCTTGCTATATCTGCTTCAAAGATGCGTGGTGAACAGCTCGACCACATACTTCTGGCTGGTCCTCCAGGACTTGGTAAGACAACGTTAGCGGTTGTGATTGCGAATGAACTTAATGCAAATATACATATAACAAGCGGACCTGTTCTTGAAAAGCAAGGTGATGTTGCTGCAATACTTACAAACCTGGAGCGAGGAGATGTTTTATTTATCGATGAGATCCACAGAATGAACCGAGCTGTTGAAGAGATACTGTATTCCGCTATGGAAGATTTCCAAATTGATATAATGATCGGTAAAGGGCCCGCTGCAAGATCAATAAGAGTGGATCTACAACCGTTTACACTCATCGGCGCGACAACACGAAGCGGATTATTAACTTCTCCTTTGAGAAACAGGTTTGGCATGATTTTTGAGATGAATTTCTACACAGAGGAAGAACTTAGCTTGATAATAACTCGAGCGGCGCAGGTAATGGATGTTTCAATAAAGCCTGAGGCCGCTTTGATGATAGCGCGACGTTCAAGAGGGACACCGCGAATCGCAATTAGACTTTTGAAACGTGTTCGGGATCTAAGCACTGTAAAGGGCTCAAAGTTGATAGATGTTGAAACTGTTGAGGAAGTTATGACCTTGCTTGGAATCGACGAGTATGGACTCGATGAGATGGATAGAAAACTTTTGAGAGTTATAATCGAAGTTTACAAAGGTGGACCTGTGGGTCTGAAGGCACTCGCCGCGTCATTAGGGGTTACCGAAGACACAATTGCAGAAGTGTACGAACCGTACCTTGTCCAAAGTGGATTCCTCGCAAGGACGGCTCGTGGAAGGGTGGCAACTGAGAAATCTTACAAATATTTCGGGATAAACACGTTGGGGGGACTTTTCAGTGATTACTGAAGAAGAACTGAGAAAGAACTACGAGGATGTTTTGAATAACATAAAAGCTCATGCACAAAAAGTTGGTCGTGATTACAGCGATATTAAACTCGTTGCCGTTACAAAGACTCATCCTATAGAATTATTGAATTTGGCAGTTAAGATTGGAATAAGAACGTTTGGCGAGAATTACGCACAGGAGCTAAGGGATAAGGCCAAAGCACTTGAAGGTGTCGATATTGAATGGCATTTTATTGGCAGAATCCAGACAAACAAAGTCAAATACATAGTTCCTGTTGCGAAAATGATTCACTCCGTATATAGATTTGAAGAATTGGAAGAGATAGATAAGGGTGCGAAGAAAGTTGGGAAGATACAAGATATTTTGCTTGAAGTGAACGTCTCTGGTGAGGAAACAAAGGCGGGATTGCAACCAGAACAAGTGAAAGATTTTCTCGTTAGTGCAACTAGATTCACAAACGTGAAGATCGTTGGATTAATGACAATGGCACCGTACGTTGAACCTGAAAATGCAAGACCATACTTTAGAAAGTTGAGAATTTTAAGAGATGAGCTGAAAGTTGATTTTCCAGATATTGTCGAGCTTTCAATGGGTATGACCAACGATTACACCGTTGCTGTTGAGGAAGGTAGTACAATAGTAAGGATCGGTACAGCTTTATTTGGTGAAAGAAAAAAGCTAAAATAGAAGGTTAAATACAGTAAAGGGGTGTGGACCATGTTCATACTTGGTAACTTTTTTTACGCAGTAGGAGTCGTTCTAAGGGTTGCTATCAATTTTGAGACAGCGGTTATAATCATTGCCGCGATACTCAGCTGGATACCTCAGGCTTATTCTTTCCGGGTTTATCACATATTACGTGACCTTGCAGATATTGTAGAGAGGCCGCTGAGAAGGGTAATCCCTACGATTGGTTATATTGATATAACCCCTCTTGTGGCAATTTTGGTTTTGATCTTCTTGGACAGATTTCTTGCTCAGTCATTGATTGATTTAGGGTGGAGATTAAGGTGAGAATTGGTGTTTTTTACCGAACAGACTATCTAAATTCAGCAAAGGAAGTGTACACAAAGCTAAAAGAACATTTCGATGTTTTGTTTTTCAAAGATTCATCAGAACAACTTTCCGAGGTTATAGGTGGTGAACTAGTAGAACCCAAAGTTGTAATCTCCGTTGGTGGTGATGGTACTGTTCTTCGCGTTTTGAAGAAGGTTAAGTGTCCAGTTATAGGGGTCAAAGCGGGAAGGCTGGGATTCTTTTCTGGTTACTTACTTACCGAATTGGATAAGCTCGTTGAAGATTTGAAATGTTGGAATTTCATCGAAGATAGAAGATGGATGTTGAGGGTAGAGATAGAGAATGGAACTTTTTTTGCCATAAACGATGCGGTGTTACAGAAGGATGTGGAGCAAAAAATCGTTGATTTTGCTGTTGAAATGACTGACGGAAGTTTCTTTTATCATGCCGACGGCCTGGTTGTAAGTACACCGACAGGTTCTTCAGCATACGCACTGGCACTCGGTGGACCCATAATTCTTCCAAACGTAGAAGCATTTGAGATCACCCCTATGGCTCCTCAGTTTTTGGCTACGCGTAGCTTAGTCATCCCCAGCACGGAAAAAATAAGGATTACGGTAAACGATACGGTGAATTTGGTTGTTGATGGTGACGTTGTAGGGAAAGTGAGAGAGATCCACGTAAGAAAATGTTCAAAAGTAATAACGTTGTTGCGACCGAAATCCTATGACTTTTCTACATCGATTAAGGAAAAGATCGGTTATGGCAAGATGGTTCTAAAGAACGGTTCTGAATAATCGATTAGATTATCAAGCACAAATAGAATGAAAGGTGATCTACGTGAAATGGATAATTAATGAAAAGCTTGAAGAATTAAAGAAATACGTTGTAAAAGAAGGTTGGTATGTAGAAGACATATTCCAGAGCTGTGCCGTAGCGTTCAGAGAAAGGAGCGAAACCTTAGCCAAGGAAGTCAACAAGAGTTATTGGGATGTGTATAACGAATATCTCATGATTCTCGATTTTTCTCAGCAACTTTTTGGGATGTTTACACCAGACAAGCGAGACTTACGTTTCATATCTGGCTCTGTGATTGTCGCGAAGGTCTTGCTTGATATAGCAGATAGATTAAGGGACATTGCTTCAGATATTATCAATTTGACAAAAGAGCCTGACATTAACCAGAGCATATCAATTCCCGATATGTTCAAGTTCTCTCAGCGGATGCTAAGAAAGTCGTTGCGTGTCTATGTTGATCAAAACCTTGAAGGTTCCGCAGCAATTTGTTCTCAAGATGCACAGATCGACGAGTCGCATGCGAAGTTTAAAGATGAGATAGTCAGATTGATTCAAGATAATCCGAGAGTCGTTAAGCGAGCGCTTATGCTAATGGATATTTCAAAGGGTCTGGAAGAGATATCTGACTACTCCGTTCAAATAATCGAAGTCACACATTTTATACTCACAGGAAAATACTACACATGCTATAAAGACCTGCTAAAAGAGTTTTCTTTAGAGATTTTCAAAGACTTTTCGGAGGAAGTGTGAAATTATAGAGCCATCCAAAATCTCGATTTAGTATAAAACCTTTAATTTCCGTTTTTCAGGAGGGGTGTACTCTGAAAACTCTTACAAAATACGTTCTCAAACAATCCCTTAAACCTTTTTTCATGGGTCTTGCTGGTTTCATAGTTTTCGTGAGCGTTGAATGGTTGTATCAGATTTCTGATTATATAATCAGAAACAGAGTCGGGTTTTCGAAACTCTTGTTATTTGTTGCGTACAATATACCCTACTTTACCGTACTTGGCATTCCAGTAGGTGTGCTTTTTGCGATCTTTTGGGTTACCAGCGAAATGTCAACAAATAGGGAAATTACAGCCATACTGGTACACGGGATTTCGTCCAAACGGCTTGTGACTCCGTTTTTGATCTTAGCGCTGATCCTGGGATTTTTTGCATGGCTTTTGAACGATTACGTTGTTCCAAACGCGAATTACAAGTCGTCCCAAGTACTCAATCAATATATTCTTCAATCTCCGGAAACGGTTATTAAGACTAATATGCTCGTAGAACTTGAGAAGGATGTCTATTTTTATGTAAAACAGTACGACAAGCAAAAAGGGGAATTGTACGATGTTGTTCTATTTAGAAACGAGGAAGGGAACGAACAGATTGTAACTTCAAAGAAAGTTATGAAAAGACAAGACGGCTGGTACCTACTCGATGGTAATATGTACGTTGTTGAACTGGAAACAGGATTTCTCAAACTGGATATGCAATTTAGAGAGATGAAATTAGATGTCGCTGGAGAAATCGAGCAAATGCTCAGAGCCTATAAGACAACTCGCGATAAGACGTCAAAGGAACTTCGAGAACAGCTTGAAACGTACAAAAAGTTAGGCATAAACACTGCGTCGTTAACCGTGGAATTACATCAGCGTTATGCAAATGCACTTGGCTCTCTGGTTATAGTCCTTATTGGGCTTCCAATATCGTTGCTTTTTGGTTTAACAAGTAAATCTTGGGGTGTAATTTTGACATTCGTTCTTGTTGTGCTTTACCAAGGTTCTGGAGCTTGGCTTTCCGGTATGGGAAAGGAAGGTTTAATGGACCCGGTATTGGCAACTTGGTTACCAAACCTCGTATTTGCAGTAGTAGGTTTTCTTCTTTATCTGTTCATGGATACACCTGTAGCTTATAGGGCAAGGGAAGTGCTGAGTAGATTTTTCACTATGTTATTAGTAGTAATCTCACTTTCACTGATCTTCTCATCAGTAGGGTTCGCAGCAGACTTGAAAGTAAACGCTAACATCGCTGATTTTTCAGAAAATTTGGTGTCTTTGAAAAACGGCATTACAATGACGTGGGATAAGTACAAGCTCGAATGCGACGAAGCATCCGCTACTTTGGAGGATGGAAAAGTAAAAACAGTATATGCTGTAGGAAACGTGTCGTTTTACGACGGTGATAGGAAATACTTTGCAAAATCCTTAGTTTACTATTTTGAAACGAGCAGAGTTCTTGTGCTCAATGCCAAGACGGTTTATAACTACAACTACAAAGGTAAGAACGTACCTATATACGTTCACGGCTCGGAGATAGAGGTTGAAAACATCACAGACGAAGCAAAAATGCTTGTAGAGATACGCAATCCGGCTATAACCACCTGTAACTTTGAAGAACCCCACTATACCATTCAATCTGAAGAGGTCTATGTCTTAGAAAACAAGTACATCATAGCTACTAATTCATTCCTTGTAGTCCTTGGCGTTCCTGTTTTTCCTTACCCTGTATTTGTAACTGCACTCCAAGGTGAATCACCCTATTCTTTAACTTTTACCTTCGGCCAAACGCTTGGAGTCTCTCAAACTTTTGCTTTTACCCTCAACAATTGGAGTACTAAACTCACTTTGGGGACAGATAATGTAACTTTCCAAGCAAACGATAGTGTAAATAAGCAGCAAAGAGTCTCATTTGACATGAAAAGTAACAAATTTGAATTTACTATCTTCCCACTTACGTACAGATATGTGAATAATGCCGTCTACTATAAGTACGATGGCGTACTTTATTTTGAAGGTAATTACTTGGCCGATAGTAACTACTATCAAAAAGTTGGGTTGACATATCAGGACCCAAAATCTCCGTTCTACTTCAAGCCTTATATAATGTACGACGGGCGACTGACTGACACCATTGTCTATCTCAATGGTGGATTTAGGAATCTCTCTTTTGTTTTGCTCAACTCCAATAACCTTACACTCAATTTGGATGATACGGTGCAATTAAGAACGGATGGATATTTGACATCTTTGGAAAGAGACTGGACGTCAACATACCGAACAACGTACACTTTGACTCTTTCTAACAACAATATAAGGTACAACTTCAGTCTAACGGGGAATTTAAGCGAAAGCGCTCAGAATAGAACTTTTACATACACTTACCAGTTCCCGTGGACTTTTAAGTGGGACGCGTTTACGTTGAATTTCAATTATACGTTTAACATAAAAGGTGTGTCAAACATTGCTGCAACAAAAACAGAATCTGTCGGAATGTCTGATAAGTATATTTCTGATCTGAGTTACATTCTTGGCCCTTTTAGGTTGACAGGTGGCTGGGAGCAATTTTACGGATTCTTGGATGAACCAGCGGCGAACAATAAAAATGTTCTCAGATTTACCTTCAGTTTAAGCTCGGATAAGATAACTGCATCAGCGAGCAGGGGCATCGACATCTCAAATAACAAACTGCTTCCAGACAGTTATAGTATCAGGTACTCTGAGCAATTTGGCCCTGTAGGAGTAAGCAATTCAATTTCCGGAACTTACGATAACGATAAAGCGAAACTTGGTGTTCAGAACTTCAACTTAGGGTTAAACTTCCAAGACATCGGAACAAGTTATTCACTCCAGTTCTCAACAATTCCGGGTAATCAAATCTCAACGTACATTCACACGTTAAAATACGCGAACCTCAGTGCAACGATTTATCAAAAACCAGACTACATAGAGAGGGCAACTGTATCAGGTTCTTTCAATTTGTTCGATTACCTTGCTAAACTCAGTGGAACGTACTATGTGAGATCTGCAAACGCAGAACCAACCTGGAGTCTGTCGTACAGCATGGAGAAAAAAGATGAAAAATACGTTGTCTCTTATAACACTGACAATACAAGAAAGTATCTTGTTGAAATCAGCAACAAAACGATTGATCCAAACGTTTATGTAAAATTAAAATACGATCCATCGAGAAACCTTCTTGAAAGTGTTAACCTAACGTTCGACAAATCGTTGCATTGTTGGAGACTTCTAATTGGCGCAGATTTATCGTACAAAGCAACAGGTAACTGGTTGGATTACTTGGATAAGCTTACTCTTAAATTCTACTTAACGGATATATCAGATATCTTCTTCTTGCTTGATCCAAAAGCAGGGCAATTCCAGTTCAGTGGGATGTGATCACGTCTTTATGAAAACTCATATGGATTTTTATTCCGGTGGATTTGAATCGTCTGATCTATACGAGAGATTCAAAAAAATCGTGGACGAGTACGCTCCAAAAGTAACTTCGTTCCTCCTTGCCGTTTCGGGTGGTATTGATTCAATAACTATGCTTGATTTATTTTCAAGGTTAAGGAAAGAAAGACCGAATTTGCGAATCGGCGTTGCAACGTTCAATCATAAACTTCGACCGCAGGCCGATGAGGAGGTAGAATTCGTAAAGAGTCTATCGGAAAGTATGAACTTTCCGTTTTACACGGACTCAGCAGATGTTAAGAGCTATTCTAACCTTAATAAGCTCTCCATAGAAGAAGCAGCCAGGACACTGAGGTACAGCTTTCTTGAAAGAACAATGAGGCACTATGGCTATGAATTAACGGTAACGGCGCATAATACCAACGACTTGCTTGAAACGATTCTAATGCGGTTGGTAAAAGGTACTGGTCCGTTCGGCCTTGTAGGTCTGCGAGTGCTCTCCGATAAGTATTTCAGGCCATTGTTATTTTTCTCAAGGCAAGAAGTAGAACTTTACGCAAAAAGCAGAAAACTGTCTTATGTGGTTGACATGTCAAACTTTGACGAACACTACGAGAGAAACTATATAAGACACAGTGTGGTACCACTTTTAAAAAAGATCAACCCAAGACTGGAAAAAGCAGCGCTGTCTTTAGCGCTCAGTACCTGGGAGATGGACGAGTATGTTGAACGAGTAGTACAAGGCACGCAAAGATATGTATTGGGTGATAGGTTGATATTTAAACTCCTTCCTGATCCTTTCATTCAAACCGAACAGCTGCGCAGATTTTCGCTCCAGTTCTTTGGTAGACCCCTGGATCGAGAGAAAATTGAACGCTTTTCGAAAACCTTAAGAAGTTCTAAATCCTTCAAAGTTTCATTTTGGAACGAACTTGGAGCGGAAGTTTCACACGGGTGGGTTATGCTTGGAAACATTAGAAACTACGAGCCTTTTACATTTTTTATTGAAGTGTCGAGACACGGCGAGAGTTTTTCGATACAACCCACAGATAGTTTCGAGATTAATGGATACTTTATTAATTTCTCACTTCGTGGTATAATTAAGTCTGAAACTCCAGTGATTCGTTTTGTAGTTAGAAATTGGAACGAAGGTGATAGAACGTATGAAGGAAAAAAGTTGAAAGAGTTATTCAACGAAAAGAAAGTTCCAACTTTTGCAAGGAGGTTGATTCCGTTAGTGTTTTTAAATGAAAAGGTTGTTTACGTACCAAAGTACTACAAATCAAAGCTTCTCGATGAAATCGGGTTGGAAGTTGTTTCGAAGGGAGGTATAAATTTTGAATCGTAACTTGGGCTCGATAATATTCTTCATACTCACAGCACTTTTTCTTTTTTGGATCTACCAAGGACTTGTAAGTTCGAAGAGCGCCGTAGAAGTAAACATGAGTTATAGCGACTTCATTAATCGTTTGGATGATGGTGAAACAGATATAGCCAAAGTTATCATCAAAGACGATGGTAATCTTTCGGTGGAAACGAAGAGCGGTAAGTTGTACTCAGTTTACGCTCCGTGGTTTAGGTACGATGTTGAAAAGATTAATAAACTTGTCGAATATGGAATCATAGTCGAAGGAGAAAAAAGCGTTGATAGCTCGTTTTGGATAAATGTTATAGGAAACATAGCGATGTTCATAATTACTCTGCTGCTTTTTGCCTTCATTATCCGCGGTCTTGGAAGAGGTAACAACCAGGCGTTTAACTTTACGAAGAGCAGAGCAGAGAAGGTTGGACCAAACAAAATAAAGGTAACGTTTAAAGATGTCGCAGGTGTCGATGAAGCCGTTGAAGAATTAAAAGAGACCGTTGATTTTCTAAAAAATCCAGGAAAATACGCGAAGATTGGTGCCCGTATGCCGAAGGGTATATTGCTTGTAGGGCCTCCGGGTACCGGAAAAACATTGTTAGCCCGCGCAGTTGCTGGAGAAGCCAATGTTCCGTTCTTCCATATAAGCGGTTCCGATTTTGTTGAACTTTTCGTCGGTGTGGGTGCCGCAAGAGTTAGAGACCTTTTTGAACAGGCTAAAGCAAGTGCTCCATGTATAGTATTTATAGACGAAATCGATGCGGTTGGCAGACACAGGGGAGCAGGTCTTGGTGGTGGACACGATGAAAGGGAGCAAACTTTAAACCAGCTGCTCGTTGAGATGGATGGATTTGATATTAATCAAGGTATAGTTGTTATGGCTGCTACAAACAGGCCAGACATACTAGACCCTGCGCTTTTGAGGCCAGGTAGGTTTGACAAAAAGATCGTTGTGGATCCACCAGATGTGAAAGGTCGAGAGGCAATATTAAGGGTTCACCTAAGAAATAAACCAATAGACAAAGATGTTGACGTTGCTGTTTTGGCCAAAAGAACTACGGGTTTTGTTGGGGCGGACCTCGAGAATTTGGTCAATGAAGCTGCACTTCTGGCTGCGAGAGCAGGTAGAAATGTCATAAGAATGGAAGATTTCGAAGAAGCTATCGACAGGGTTATCGCTGGTCCAGCTAGGAAATCCCGAATGATTTCGGAAAAGCAAAAAAGGATAGTTGCATACCACGAGGTAGGACATGCAATTATAAGTTCTTCTTTACCAAACGCTGACCCAGTGCACAGAATTTCTATAATTCCGCGTGGTTACGCGGCATTGGGATACACTTTGCACCTTCCAGCTGAAGACAAGTACCTTATCAGCAAAAGCGAGCTTCTTGATCATATAACAACTTTACTTGGTGGAAGGGCAGCAGAAGAAATCGTGTTCGGTGACTTTACAAGTGGTGCTGCTAACGATATAGAACGGGCAACTGAAATTGCAAGGAAGATGGTCTGCGAGTACGGAATGAGCGACAGCTTTGGGCCACTCGCCTGGGGAAAGACAGAACAGGAAGTGTTCCTTGGTAAAGAACTCACGAGGATTCGGAATTACAGTGAAGATGTTGCAAAGCTAATTGACCACGAAATCCAAAAAATCGTTATGAATTGTTATGAAAGAGCAAAACAGATTCTTGAGAAAAACCGCTCTAAGATGGACCAAATAGTGGCCGTGTTGCTTGAAAGAGAAATCATGAGTGGTGAAGAACTGAGGGCGATGCTAAATGGTAACGAAGATAGCGAGAATGACAGAGATGAAGTAGCAGCTAACTAGAAACGTTTTGGAAAGGAAACGACAAGGGGGAATAGAAATGGAGCGTTTTGAAAACCTTTTGGGACTGAACAAGTCATTTGAAATACCAACTGATGAATCGATGATATGGGACGAAGACGACGAACTTTCTTACTTGCATTTGGTGTCCACTTCTTCTCTGTTCAGGGAAATAAGTGCTGTTTCTTTTGATTTCTTAAGAAACTATCTTAATGAAGATGAAACCTCGGTTGTTACAAAAATTGAGATTGAACATGTGGCACCTGTTGTTGTCGGCGAACGTCTCGTAGCTGGTTTACGAATAGTAGACGTCCACGAGAACCACATAACATTTAAGGCACTTGTTTTAAGAGAGTCGCAAAAGGTTGCAGAGATTACCATTACACGTGTAGTAGTCTCGAAGAGTTATCTAAGGAGGAAGGCGCTTGAACATATCTAATCTTTACATGAGAAAGGTGATTGATTTAGAAAATGAGGCGACCACGGAGTTCTGAGGCCTTTAAAGAGTACAGTTATGTTTTGAATTTCAAAAATTCGGAAAAGATCATCAGAAAATTGGAGGGCAACCTTGGTAGGGTTGCCCTCATTTTCCCCAATTCCTATTCGATTGCAAGTGGCTCTTTGGCTTGGAGCTGGATACAGACTTTATTGATGCAGAGAGGTTTGCACGTTCAGAGGTTCTTTTACGAGCGATGGTTTGAGAAATTTTATTCAATGGAAGATCAAGTTCCTTTAGATGAGTTCCCGATATGGCTATTTACATTCCAATTTGAAAACGATTTGCTGAATATAGCGGAGATGCTTTTAAAAAAAGGTATACCATTGTCGATTTATGAAAGAAAACCGTACCATCCGATAGTTATAATCGGCGGCCCTGTGACGTTGTTTAATAATGAATTGATTGATGAAATCGCAGACTTTGTCTTCATTGGAGATTTAGAATGCAACGCTGACGAGTTTGCAAAAGCCTTGGGTCACGATGATAAAGATGAGATTGTCAAGCATTTACTGGACATCAAACAAATCTATTCGAAAAGATATGGAAAATTGGTCTTCTCCAACTGTATAGGTACATTAAGCCCTGTTCCTGTTGCTCATTTTATAACTCCTTACTCACCTTATAAGAATAAGTTGCTTGTTGAATTAGGACGCGGGTGCATACGTAGGTGTGCATTTTGTGTTACGGGCTATACAAAAAAGCCTGTCAAGTTCGCAAGTCTTGATGAAGTTATTGAAGTCTTCGAGCGATACCAAGATTTCGAATTTGGCTTAATAAGTGCCACGATAACGGACTACCCGTATCTTGAAAGATTACTTGAATACCTCGAACGGAAGAACGTCAGGTTTTCTGTCTCATCGATGCGAGCAGATAAAATTAACGAAAAACTGCTGAGACTGTTGAAAACAACCGAGCACCACTCCTTCACAATAGCTCCAGAGGGCATATCTCAAAAGCTCCGGGATGTTATGCTCAAAGATCTAACAACTGAAGAACTTATCACGGCACTTGAGCTGGGAAGAAAAGTCGGGTTTAAACAGGTAAAGTTTTACTACATCATCGGTCTTGAAGAAGAGGACGGAAAAGATTATGCAGAGTTCTTCGAATTTCTCAAAACAGTTATAAATATGCGCTATCAAGAAATCAGCATCAGTATAAATCCCCTCGTTCCGAAACCTTTCACGCCTTTTGAATCTAGGAAGATGATAGATAAGAAGTCATACGAAGAAAGGGTTGCATTTATAAGAAAAAATATCCCAAAGAAAGTCAAAGCTGATTTTGAAAGCTACAAACTAAGCAAGATGCAGTACGAAATCTCACACCTAAAAGGGACCCAGACAATAGAATATCTCCGAGAAGTTTTCAAAAACAAGAAGTAAGAAAAAACGCGGAACCGAAGTTCCGCGTTGTTATTCTACTGTGATTTTTCATTTTTCTTATCTTCCGTTAATTCATTTTCCAGTTCTTTCTTCCATTTTTCTTTAATTATGACAAAAATCAGAACAACGGCTGTAAATATCGTCAATACAAGATCAAGGTAGAATTCAAAAGGTTTCGTTTCTTTAGGTAAATAGTATATTAGCACGAAAAGCTCGAGCACAAAGGCCCATGTAAAAATGCTCAATACAGTGCGTGTGAACATACATCACAGTCCTTCCAGCTTTCTGTAAAGTTTCGGTACACTTTCCACGAGCAGTTTCGTATACTCATGAGATGGTTGTAAAACAACCCTGTCGGGATGTCCACTTTCAACTACTTCTCCATCTTTCATGACAAGTACGTTATCGGATACATAGTATGCGAGTCCAAGGTCGTGAGTTATGAAGATGATCGAAGTGCCTTGTTCTTCCCTCAATTCTTCGAGCAACTTAATTATACCTCCTCGACTCGATGCGTCAATCATCGAGGTTGGTTCGTCCGCAACTATAAGTAGTGGTCTTAATATCCAGCACCTTGCAATCATTATTCGTTGCTTCTGACCACCGGAGATCTGGTGCGGGTATTTTCCGAGAACATCCTTTGGATCTATACCAACCTTGAAGAGCGATTCCTTTATTATCTCCAATCCTTCCTTCTTACTTGCAGGTTTCTTTTCCAGAAGATTCACTGCTTGCCAGAGTGTCCTCTCAACAGGGTAAAAAGGATTGTAACTTGCGAATGGGTCCTGAAAGACCGCATGAACTTTTCTTCTGAACCATCTTAACTCTTCCTGCTTTTTTATATCCTTCCATATGTCCTTTCCTTCAAAAACAATCCTCCCGCTTGTTGGTGGAAAAAGTCTGAGGATCATCTTCGCGGTAGTTGTCTTACCGGAACCGCTTTCTCCAACCAGCGATACGATTTCTCTCTCCTTTACTTCAAAAGAGACGTTATTTACTGCGTGGATGTATCTTTTTGAAAAAAAGCCTACTGCAAACGTCTTTGTTAGATTCTCTACTAAAAGTCTGCTCATACTCTATTCGCCTCCTGGTGGAGAAAACATGCGACTTTTCTACCTGGTTCAACCTCGACAAGCTTTGGTTCTTTCTCCTTACATATATCCATTGCATATGGACATCTTGGATGAAATCTGCAACCAGATGGTGGATTTATAAGGTTTGCAGGCGCACCAGGGATCATGCTGATGCCTCTTGTTCTTATCTCTGGTTCAGGTGTCAAAACGGAATTCAAGAGTCCCGTTGTGTACGGATGGAGAGGTTTTTCCAATATTTTCTCCATTTCAGAAAACTCTACGATCTTTCCTGCATACATAACGATCATTCTGTCAGCTATCTGCCTGATGGTTGCAATATCGTGTGTGATGAAGACTATGCTCTTAACGATTTCTGCCCTTTTCAGTTGCATCAGAACTTGAAGTAAGACTTTTTGATTGACGACATCAAGTGCAGATGTCGGTTCATCGGCAACAAGCAACTTCGGATTTAGTAGCGTTGCTAAAGCGATAACTGCCCTTTGCCTCATGCCGCCGCTCAATTCGAATGGATATCTGTTCAGCCACAAAGGATTGAGTCCAACTTCTTTGAATCGTTCCTCCGCTTTTTTTACTAGGTCATTTGGTTCAATGTTGTGTGACTGTGCCAAATGTTCAACGTATTTCGACATTTTAATTGTGGGCATCAACGCGTTCATAGCACTTTGTGGGATGATAGTTATATCTTTACCCCAGAACTTGCGTTTTACCTCTTCTCTTGACATTGAAGAAATTTCCTCGAATTTCCCATTCACCTTTAGAAACACTTTTCCATCAACCAACGTCAGTGGTTTTAGCATGTTCATGAAAATAAGGTTTGAGAGTGTTGTCTTTCCGGATCCTGATTCCCCCACTATACCGATAACTTCACCTTCGTGTATTTCAAAAGACACATCGTCAACCGCTCTTACCGTGGCCTTTTCCAATTTATAATAAGCTTTTGCATTTTCAACCTTTAATAGCACTTCTTTCACGCTTATTCCTCCCTCAAACGTGGATTGAAAACTTCATCCATCGTGGTACTTATGACCATCAAAGAAGCTGTTACCGCAACAATTGCTATTCCGGGTGGGACGAACCACCACCAAAGGCCTCTTCTTATACCATCCATTAACACCGACCACTGAAGCATCAGACCTAACGATATGCCTTGTGTAGGTCCAAGACCTATCAAGCTCAAACCGGCTTCGCCCATTATTCCACCGTTGATGAACAACACAAAAGACATGAAGGCATAAGTTGCTATCGTTGGGAGCAGGTCTTCGATAACCAGCCTCAGATCTGAATATCCAGCCATTCTCGAAAGGTAGACATACTCGCGAGACATTACACTCATCAACTGAGCTCTTATTGCTCTTGCGTACCATGGCCATTGGAAAAGTCCAAGGATAACCGCTACAACTTCCAGACTTCTAAAACGAAGGTAGCTGGCAATTAATATGGCGACCAGTATAGATGGTGTTGTTAGAACGATGTTGGTTATTGCCATCAAAACGTCGTCAATGATTCCTCTCTTAACAGCAGCCAAGCTTCCTATTATTGAGCCTATCACCAATGAGATTAGAGCTGCAAAGAAACCGATGTACAATGAAGCACGAATGCCGTAGAGAAGTTGAGCCAAGATATCTCTACCATAGGTGTCTGTTCCCAAAGGGTGCTTAGCAGACGGTGCCTGCTCGTAATCCCATGACATCTCAGTGGGATCAACTTTGTAGAAATACGGACCTAAAAGTCCTGTTAAAAGAAAGAGTAAAAAGATAATCATTCCAATAATAAACTTTTTATTCTTAAAAAGTGGTCTTATCATTGTCAACAGCATATTCATTCCTCCTGACCAAGTCTTATCCTTGGATCTATTAAAGCATACACAAAGTCAACTACAAAGTTCGCAAGGTATATAGAAGCTATGAGTATGACAAATATTCCTTGTATCATCGGGTAGTCGAGAGTTGTGAGCCCTTTGAAAAGTAAATATCCCGTTCCAGGGTAATTGAAAACTATTTCCGTTATCAATGCTCCACCTAACGCTCCACCTAAGCTTAACGCAAGTCCGGTGATTTGAGGTAGTAAAGAATTCCTGTAAGCATACTTGAATATCCTTCTGTCTTCCATACCTAAGTACTCTGAAAATAACGCGTAATCGCTTCCAAGCTCGTAAACAATCATCACTCTCATTCCAATTGCCCATCCACCCATGGCGGATATCACAATCGATGCGAACGGCATTATATAATGTCTTAACACGTCAACAAAAAACTTCCAAGTAAGACTTGGTATTGTTCCCTGAGAGTAGGCACCACTAACTGGGAACCATCCTAACTTCACGCCGAACAGGTATATGAAAATCATTCCAAGCCAGTAGTAAGGAACCTGCGAGAGAATCATCGATGAAGTCAAGACCCATTTGTCTATCCACGTGTTTCTTTTGTATCCTGCAATTGCTCCAAGTCGGTTACCAAGCCACCATGCGGTTAATGTTGCTGGAAGTAACAAGAACAAAGTCCATGGGATAACCGGTACAATTAAATCTATTACCTTCCTTGGATAATATGTTATCGAGGTTCCCAAATCCCCTTGCAAGGCCTTCGATATGAAGCTAAAATATTGAACAATGACGGGCTTGTCGGTTCCAAACTGTTCAAGTAACACCTTTTCTGCTGCTCTTATTGATTCAGGGTTTGCTTGAGCAACTCGGGACAAATTCGACAAAAGCTGAGAAAGTGGGTTACCTGGAATTGCACGAGGAAGTATAAATACAATAGTGGTTGCAACTATGTACGTTAATAAGAGGAACAGAAATCTTCTTCCAATAAATTTAAGCATCGGTTTAAATTTCATCCTATCTATCACTCCTTGACTTTATTTTACTCACTTGTTTAGAACCGTGCTTTACAAACCGGCCCCCTTTCGGGGACCGGACAGTTTTACAAACTATTTCTTTGCGGATTGAAGGTCTTTGAAGATCTTTGATGTTGGTATTTCAATTCCGCCCTTGTCTGTTGTTTCGAGCCATTTTGGAATTGGTTGTGGGTTTTTGGCTGGTGAAATTCCGAAAAGAACTGGCCACGTATCCGCATGCCATGGAGCTGGTCTGAACCAGTATGGCCTATCTTGGTTCGGCCAGTTGACCCAGTACTTTGTCGAATATTCGTACCAGTGGGCAGTATAGAATGCAGGTATAGAAGGCATATCTTTGGCAATTATTTCTTGGATTCTGAAGTAAGCGTTCTTTCTTACTGTTGGATCGAGTGTAGAAACTGCTGTATCAAGAAGCTTTACAATCTCGTCATTATCGTAGCGTTCCCAATCTCCTGCCCATGTAACTTCTCCTACTGGTGCTGAAAGCCTCTTGTCAAGAACGAATCTATAGATGTTGAACGGATGATCAAAGCTTGGTCCAACGCTCCAGGAAATAATCATATCGAACGTTCCCTTTGTCATTCTATCAGCCCATACTGAGAAGTCTGGAAATTCTGTAGTAACTTCAATACCTATTTGTTTTAAACTCTTAGCTATCAATTCACACATCATCATCCAGTCTGTCCAACCGTATGGAACCGAGATCGTGTAAGACAGCCTCTTTCCATCTGGTCCAACTCGGATACCATCTTTACCAACCTTGTATCCTGCTTCGTCAAGTATTTTCTTTGCCTTGTCAAGGTCATATTCTGGTCTTCCATCTGCTGTTCCAAATGTCTTTTTCCAGAGGTCGTAATTGATGTATTGCTTATTCGGTTCAAAGAGGTCAATAACAAACGAAGGATGAGCTTGGCTTCCGTATCCGAAATACGCCTTTTCTAGCATGTCATCGTATGGGATAGCGTATGCGATAGCTTTTCTCACTGCCGGGTCAGAGAGTCCTGGCTTTGTGTTGTTCAAATAAACAAACCCGACACCATCTGGTAAGAAGTACGGTTTTGATTTGTACCACGTTCCTACTGGAAGGTTCTTCTTTTGCCACATTTCCCAAACGCTTGGTATGAACAATCCTGCCCAGTCTACGTCTCCTCTTTCAATGGCCAATGTTGCAGCTGGATTGTCTTTGTAAATTACGTGAGCGATGTACTTGGGTCGTGGAAGTCCAAAAATATCTTTACCCCACCAGTTGTCGATTCTTTGGTATACCACTATATCAGGGGTGTAGAAATAGATTTTGTAAGGGCCGGAAACGACTTGTTCTGATGGTTTGTCGTTTGCCCAATCTCCAATGTTGATTTTCTTCGCTTTGAGACCTTCATAAACATGTTTTGGCATTGGTTGTGCTCCGAGTGCATAAGAGAGGAACTGGAAGTAGTTAAGTGGTTTTGTTTTTGCTTTGAATTCGACAACTTTTGCGCCAATGCGGTTTATGGAATCAATGTAGTTTTCCCATCCTGCACCAGGGCCAATACCGAGTTCCTTAGTAAGTTGGAATGTGTACATGAAGTCCTCTGATGTTATATCTCTTCCATCGCTCCACTTTGCTTCTTTTCGTATGTAAATCCTGACTGTTGTGCTGTTTACGAATTCGTACTTTTCGGCGATAACCGGAATCCATGCATCTCTACCAAGGTCATACTGGAAAGCAGGCAGGAACAAGAATTGGTCAGTTCCCCATGTTGACTGTGCCGCATAAAGGTTCCAAGTTGTGGCTGGTCCCCACAGTGCTCCCGCAATGTAAACTGTTTCTTCTCGTGGCAATGTTACTGCTGCCAAGCTTAACGAAACAACTACCAACAAAAGAAAAAAAGTACCCAAACGTCTCATACAAACACCTCCCCAAAAGTGATGTGAGAAACCGAAAACACTTTACAACGTTCGCAAGAAATGCTCGAGAACCAGCACATTCGCGCCAACCAAAGAGGGTGGAACGTTCTCAAAAACAGTGTCTCTTATAACCGCATTGAACATATCCTTATCCAACGATTTGTAAAGTTCATCTTCAATGAAATTCCCAAAAGTTCTGTATATGTTGTTAATCAGGCCTCCTAACACGATAACGTCCGGGTTGATAAAGTAAATGATGTTCCTTAGTGTAAGAGCTAAGTGATGGATATACCTTTCTACAAAACTCTTTACCTCCTTGTTACCATCCTTCCACAGTCTTGTCAGATGGCAAAATCTTTCCTGCAAAGTTCTATTAGTAACCTTAGTATGACTGATAATTTTTTCGAAGGTACTAACTAATCTTGCCGGTGAAAGGTATTTTTCAAGTTCTATGCCGTTGACCGCAACATGACCTATTTCGCCGGCTGCAGAATTTCGACCTCGCACAATGTTCCCGTTCACCAAAATTGCACCGCCGATTCCTTCACCAAAATAAAGGAAAAACGCTACCTTTGAGTGTTTGATATCTTGCGAAAAGAACCGTTCAGCAAGCATTGAAAGATTTGCATCATTCTCAATAAGAACTTCTACACCCAAGGTATCAAATACCTTTTTAAAATCTATATTCTTCCAATCAAGATTAGGGGCACACATGAGCGTCTTGTTCTCGTAATTCACAATCCCGGGAAGCGAAAAGACAACTTTTGAAACAGTCGCGTTAAGTGGATATTCTTTTGTAAGCTTATCAAAACTGTTCACGACTTTTTCTCTGAACTTCTCAAACTCTCTCTCCGTCTTAAAACTGTCCACAATATCCCACGAACCGTCGAGGTATCCAACACCAACAAGCGTCTCGAAGATCTCTACGTTGTAAACAACGGACGTTACAAAAGACCGAGTTGGTCCGTAGAGTATTGAACTTCTCCCAACACTAGTGGATACACCCCTAACCTCAAGTAATCCCTCATTTTCAAGCTCACCTATTATTCTCCAAACAGCACTTTGAGCGAGCCCCGTTTCCCTAGAGAGTTCAGCACGACTTGCCTGACCTTTCTCCATGAGGTATCGAAGAATGGTTCTTTTATTTTCTCTTTTCATAGATACAGGGTTAAGTTTTTTTGTCACAGTACATCCCCCGTTTAAGTTTAATAGATTTTGTCAAATCTACTGGCTCTTATTAATTTTTTCTTTCTCAGAAATAATCGTTTAGATTATACCTGTTAGTCTGAAAAATCCAAAATTGATGAACCTAAAGAAAACAGAAGAAAACTTTTTCAAGTAAATACTAGTTCCAGAATTTCTAGTAATTCACAATTATTGATTATCACCTGGGAGATTCAAAGAAATTTGTTGGAACATGTTACATGATGAAATGGAAATATTACTTGGTGGGCAACCTTTCAGGAAGATTTGGTTTTGAGCTCACCAATTCATCCTAACAAGCTCAAAACCTGCATGCAGGGTGGGTGAAATATGGGTGACTTACCAAATTCTTGAATTAAAAATCTAAGATTAGTGCACTTATCTATATCTTTCCAAGTTTCATACTGAACACACCTGTGGCAAGAATTATTGCTGTTTCAAATCTTAGAATCTTTTTCCCGAGGCATATGCTTTTAAAGTGCTTTTTCAGTAAAGCAAGTTCCTTGCGACTAAATCCGCCTTCCGGACCTGCGATGAGACCAACGTTTTTTGAAATCCTCTTTGGAATTTTCCGCCCCTTAAAATCAAGTATGTATGTGCTTTCTGGAGCTAGAGAAAATATGTCCAAGAACTCTATAGGCTTAATCGAGGGAAAATTGTATCGAACACACTGTTTCGCAGCTTCCCTTACAACAAGTTCCAATTTTTCTTGTTTGTCCTCGTAGTGTCTTGATGCTCGTTCGTTGTTGAATACATAAATCTCATCAACTCCTAACTCGACAGCTTTTTCAATTGTCCACCTTAACCTTTCCCAGCGACCAGATGGGGCAAAGAGGACGAGCCTACCTTCGGTGTTTTCAACGAATTCATAACTTATCACACTTCCAAGAGCGGATAACTTATCTATCTTCTTAAGAACAACTTTGTATTTCCCACCGTTCCCATCGGTGGCTTCAATGATTTCACCTTCTTTAAGTCTCATCACTTTCATATGGGTGACTTCGTGCTCATCGAAATACACAGAATCATCTTTTGGAATACAGAAATATAAATTCGGCAAAGTGAATCCCCCCATCAAAAACTATGCATATTTTCTAAAATGTGCCGCCCGAAATACGGGCGGCCACTACAATCAGTTTCATTTCTAGCAAATGTTATTACCAGTGCAGTACTTCTTTTTCTGTCTCTTTGTCAAATATGTGCATAGTAGTCATATCGAAGACCAAATCGATTTTCTGATCTTCCTTTGCCTGCGTCTTTGCGTTAACCCTTGCAACCAATCTGTCTTCTCCTGCTATTACGTGTAAAAGTGTTTCACTTCCAAGCGGTTCAACGACATCAACTATAACCTCAGCTGTGTTTTCTGGTTTCGGAGCAATTGCAAACATCTTATCATAAATGTTCTCAGGTCTGATACCAAAGATTATGTCTTTGTCGATGTACTTCGACAACTTGTCTTCGTATTCTGTTGGAACCTTTAGTTTTAGACCACTTGTTTTGACCCAAAGTCCGCCCTCACCGCGGATGATTTTACCAGGGATGAAGTTCATCGATGGGCTTCCGATGAACCCCGCGACAAATATATTCGCAGGTCTATTATAAACTTCGTAAGGATTTCCTATTTGTTGAATGACCCCGTCTTTCATAATGACTATCTTATCTGCCATAGTCATTGCTTCAACCTGGTCGTGTGTAACGTAAACAATAGTTGCTTCAAGTCTCATGTGCAGCTTCTTTAGCTCTGCCCTCATCTGAACACGTAATTTTGCATCGAGGTTTGAAAGAGGTTCGTCAAATAGGAAGACCTTTGGATTTCTGACGATAGCCCTACCTACTGCAACCCTTTGCCTTTGACCACCGGAAAGTTGTCTCGGTTTTCTATCAAGCAGGTGTTCGATTTCCAGAATTCTGGCAGCCTCTCTTACGCGTCTTTCAATTTCATCCTTTGGAACCTTTCTGAGTTTTAAACCGAAAGCCATGTTTTCATATACCGTCATGTGTGGATAAAGAGCGTAGTTTTGGAAAACAAAGGCGATATCTCTGTCCTTTGGTTCTACATCGTTGACAACTCTTCCATCGATTTTAATAGTTCCCTTCGTGATTTCCTCCAGACCGGCTATCATTCTGAGGGTTGTTGTCTTTCCACAACCTGATGGTCCCAACAATACTACAAATTCCTTATCTTCTACTGTAAAAGTTGCGTCTTTAACCGCTTCCACCTTACCTTCGTAGATCTTCCACACGTGTTCAAGGTTGACCTGTGCCATACGTGTTATACCTCCTCTTCTTTTTAGTGACTCTCACTGTTTTCATTTTCCTCAATCTCAAAAATTTCTTCCAGTCTTAGTTCTTTAAATAAGGATGGATCACCGAGGTCAAGCAAGTACAAGTCCCATACTTTATCGATAAAGTCCAAAATCTTAGCATACTTTTCGTAAGACATCACTACGACTGCAGGCTTGCCATTTTTTGTGACTATTATGTCCTTAGAAAACGCATCGTCAACCACTTTTGAGAACTTTGCCTTGGCTTCAGCTAAAGAATAAAAATCCTGCTTTACTCTCATACGTTGACCTCCTTGACTATAATTATAGTCAAAATTTTTCCATGATGTGCTACGAGTTATCAAAAGTTACTATATTGTAACGTGATAGAAACACATTTCTTGAATGATAAGGTGTAAAATTTGACTGAACGGTCAATAAAATTTATGGAATATACTTTATAAGGCAAAAGGAGGGGAAAAGTATGTCGGTTGGTGGGTTAAAGGGTATGGTTTATCATCAAGCTGGAAAGTTGGTTGCGGGGGTAGTTAGAAAAGCGGACACTCAAACATTTGCGAAGTTGTTGTTCACCGTTTCGGCTCTGAGCAAGGAACCAGCAAAGAGTGGTCTCAAAAAACTTGGGTTGATGGCTCAAGAAGAGCATCCTATGATTAAGAAGTGGATTGAAATTTTCCAAAAATCTTCGCCTAAAGCAGTTGAAAAAATCATCAACAACCTTATCATCAACGAGTTTGCTATTGGAGAACCTCTTAGACAAAAGTTGATGCACGAGCATAAGGTTGTTTTACCGAAACTCGGAGTTATAAGTCCAACGTACGCTTGTAATTTAAATTGTGTTGGTTGCTATGCAGGTCTCTACGGTAGAAAATACGAGCTTACAAAAGACGAGGTAAGGAGCGTTTTAAAGCAAGGTGAAGAACTTGGAATCTATTTCTGGGTTATCACCGGTGGCGAGCCTTTCTACTGGCCACATTTGATGGAAATACTGGAAGAATTCAATGAGCACTACTTCATGATTTATTCTAACGGCATCCTTATAACAGAAGAAAAGGCTAAGAAACTTGCAGAACTCGGAAACGCAACAATATCGATATCAGTAGAGGGATTTGAGAGTGAAACAGATTGGAGAAGAGGTCACGGAGTCTTTAAAGCAATACTCAATACTTGGGACAGGTTGAGAAGATACGGTGTTCCGTTTGGAGCAAGTGTAACTGCTACAAGAATGAATCACGATATCATTATGAAAGACGAGTTCTGGGACTTCCTCGAAAAGAACGGTGTTGAGTATGTTTGGATTTACCAGTTCATGCCTGTTGGTCAAGACCCGGTAATGGACCTCGTCCCAACACCGAAGCAGAGATACGAAAGGTTCTTCAAGACAGAACAGATGAGGCTCAGTGGAAGATTTGCGTTTGTAGCAGACTTCTGGAACCATGGTTTCTTGACGCACGGATGTCTTTCTGCTGGTGCAAAGTATTTCCATGTGAACGCTAAAGGGTACGTCGAACCATGTGTGTTCCAACAGTTTGCAGTGGATAGCATCAGAGAAAAGACACTACTGGAGATATTCAAATCACCGTTCTTTGAAGCTTACAAGAGGGCAATTCCATTTTCAAATAACTTGTTCAGACCGTGTCCAATTATCGATAATCCAAAAGTGTTCAGAGCCATGGTCAAGAATTTCAACGCAATTCCACAGCACGAAGGTTCTGAAAAAACTATCACAGAGCTTGCTCCAGAACTCGACAAACTGGCGGAAGAATGGAAACAGTACGCAGACAAGTTGTGGTACGAATACGGTTACGTTGAAAGGTACCCTGTTAATAGAGGTATTTACAACTACGAGACAAGAATGAAGAGGTACGCTAACAAGGAAGAAGCACTCAAAGTAGATAAGAAGATGGCTCTTTAATAAGCTAGCAAACTATTGCGAATTCGGGGGCGCTCAAGTTGAGTAACCGCGCATCAGAAACAAAGCAGAGAATTTTAGAAGCTGCGAGGAAGTTGTTTGCCGAAAAAGGATATGACGGTGTTAGCATGGAGGACATTGCGCAGGCCTCAGGCGTGCGCAAGTCTCTTATATATTATTATTTTCCGAGCAAAGAAGTATTATTTGAAGAAGTCTGGATCGGTGTCATTGATGAGCTTGAGAAAGAACTTTTCTCCGAAGTCGAAAGCGAGAAAAGTATATCCGGGGCTATTAAAAAGCTGATAAGAAAATACATCGAATTTACTTTGAATAAGTCTGAGTTAAGTAGATTGATTGCTCGTGAACGTATGAACGTTTTGGAGAACGGTGAAAGTTTATCAAGAGCAAAAGGCAAATACATTAGTTTGTTGAGCAGACTCGAAAAGATTTTTGAAAAAGGGAAGCAGGAGAACGTTTTGAACGATATAGAGCCTTCAACAGCAACTGAAATTATATCAACCGTTGATTCGATTCCGAGAAAGAGCCTTATTAAAAGCGTAGAAGAGTTTTTGGTCAGAACGATTCTCAAAGAAAGAGCTGAACATTAGGATCACTGGGTGGTGATTTTAGAATGAACAGTAGTGTCTCGCAGAAAAAGAAGGCTTTCTATTTTGTTCTCTTAATGGGCTTGGTAAGTTTGTTTAGCGATATCACATACGAAGGTGCACGAAGCTTAGTAGGTCCTTACCTTGGTCTGCTCGGTGCATCTGCTGTTGTAGTAAGTGCCATCGCTGGATTTGGCGAGCTTTTGGGTTACACTCTGAGGTTTGTGACCGGAAGGCTGGTTGACAAAACCCGTAAGTATTGGTTCTTTGCGACTTTTGGTTACGCAATGAACCTTTTCGTAATTCCCACATTAGCGTTAACAAAACACTGGTATGCAGCAGCTGTCTTGATTATTTTAGAACGCGTCGGAAAGGCATTCAGAAAACCAGCAAAGGATACAATAACATCTTTCGCTGGAAGTCACCTTGGCTACGGAACCACCTTTGCCATTGAGGAGTTTTTGGACCAAATTGGTGCGACGATAGGGCCTCTTATTATGAGTATAACTGTGGCTCAGAATATAAAGCTTGAAACTGCGGATGCATATCGTAAAGCGTTTGGGTTTCTTTTGTTTCCAGCTCTTATAACCATGGGCATCATTTTCATAGCAAGGACACTGGTGCCTGAGCCAGAAAAAATGGAAAAATCACAAGACAAAGTCCGTTCCGCCAAATTCGATAAGAGTTTTTACCTGTACTTAATCTCCATTTCGCTCATAGCGTTTGGTTTTGCCGATTTTGCATTGATAGGGTTCCACGCTCAGAAGAACAACATACTTTCTCCAGCTCTAATTCCATTAGCGTACATGACAGCTATGATTGTAGATGCATTTGCCGGTTTGATATTCGGTCGACTTTTCGATAGGTTCGGAATAGTGATCATGTCAGTTGCCTCTTTTATCACGTCATTTTATGCGATCTTTTCCTTCGGAATGACGAAAGAAGCGATTTTTTTAGGTGCCGTGCTATGGGGTATCGGTATGGGAGCAAACGAATCTATAATGAAGGCAACGGTAGCCAAGCTAGTGAGTTCAGAAGTCAGGGGCACTGCGTATGGATTTTTCAACGCGATTTTTGGAATCGCTTGGTTTATAGGTAGCGCCGTACTCGGATTTTTGTATGCTCTCAACAGATATTATTTGATGTACGTCGCATCGCTTACTCAGATCCTAGCGGCTGTCTTGCTGTTGTACCTGTCAGTTATGGCAAAAAGGAAATCCTCTACATAGCAAAGGCTGTTGTAGAACAAGCCTAACAAAAAACAAAGGGGTGCGTCTGCACCCCTTTTTTATCAACTTCGATTATGTACTTTTTTGGCTGGTTTTCTTATCTTCTTTTTGTTACGCCTTGCTTTTTGTCAAGTCTCTTTTTGTACTCAGAATACGTTTTCTGGCTATCTTTTAAAAACTTTTGGAGTTTCTTTTCGAACTCTTCCTTCTTCAATTCGGCATCACTCATCTTCGTTGTTTCTTCTTTGAGTGACAGTTCCCACTTGCCGTCCTTACCTTTTCCAACAATTTTTGCTTCAACTTCCTGTCCTACTTTTAGAAAATCCTCTACCTTCTGAACATACTGGTTTGAAATCTTTGAAATGTGAATAAACCCCTTTTCTCCATTCTCTAGTTCAACGTTTGCTCCGAATTTGAGTACTTCTGTTACTTTGCCTTTTACCACTTGACCAACTTCCATAAAATGTAACCCTCCTGAAAGATAAGATTGGAGAAAAATTAATACTTACCTTCGAACTTTTTCTTGAATTTCTGAACGCGTCCTTCGGTGTCTACTATCAGTCCAACACCTCCACTTCCTTTGTAAAGTGGATGGCAATTAGAGCAGACATCGACCTTAAGTTGTTCCTTGGTGGTCCAAATCTTGTGCTCTGCACCACATGCACATCTGACAGTTAGCAACCTCATCTCTGGGTGGATACCCTTTCTCAACTCACTCACCTCTCCCAAGTGATTTTGACTGTATAAATTCACGTTATATAATACCACTTTATTTTGAATTTTGCAAGTCTTATATTTTTACCTCCTTGAAATTATCTTGGATAGTGTTCAACAAGGCAATTGTTTGTTTCACATTAGCGAAAACATTGTTGATTTCATCCAAGAACTTTTGTATTGACGCGCTAATTTCTTCCGCTGTAGCTGAACTCTCCTCAGAAATTGCTAGCAGATTCTGGATGCTGGTTGTTATGCTTTCAAGTTTCTGAGCTTCTGAATTCAGTGTTTCAACCAAATCGTTCAGTTGTCGAGCTATGTGGGATATGATATTACTTGACTCTCTGCTTTGATTAGCACTCTCAGACAAGGTTTTCGATTGACTTTTAAGTTCTTCATACCCATTCAATATGCTCTGGCTGAGCCTTGCTATCCCATCCGACACAGTATTCAAAAACTGTGATATCTTAACAGCCGATGCCTTACTTTCTTCTGCAAGTTTTCTAATTTCATCAGCTACAACTGCAAATCCTCTACCTGCTTCTCCGCTTCTCGCTGCTTCTATCGCGGCGTTCAATGCCAACAAGTTCGTTTGTTCCGCGATGCTCATAACCGTGCTTGCGATCTCCATAATTGCACTGGCTTGATTTCTCAGCTGTTCACTTTCGTTCGCTATCGCCTCAAAGTCATTACTCATCACCTTCATACCGTTCGCAGAATTCTCAACACTCTTAGCTGCATTGATTATCTTTTCTACAGCCAAGTTAAGGTCCTTTATTATTTGGTTCTGGTCACTAATTGTTTTTGTAATAGTATCCACGTTGGACGAGACAGCCTCAGATATCCTTTCCGCATCGTTACTGATTTGAACAGCTGTGTCGGCAACTTGAGCGGATAATTCTTTCATTGTGTCAATTTGTTCGAGCACAGCTTCAGATGATTCCATCGTCTTTTTTGCAAACGTCATAAGCTCTTCCGCATCGCCTTGGATACCAAGTAAAAATTCTCTGAGACTTTCGATCGCTTCCGCGTTGATGTTTGATATCTCCTCAAAATCTTTTTCACCCTTAATGTAGACCGTTTTATTGAAATCTTTTTCCTTGTATATCTTGCCAATATGTTTCACACCTTCAATACTTGCCCTAAAATCCCTCAAACCGAAAGTTACACCAACAAAAGTCAGAACAGACACTGAAAACGCTGCAATGAGAGGATTATTGAAAAGACTTGTTAAAATCAACGTAGCAACAAATGTTAATACCGGAAAAACTACTGTGTATGTTGAAATAAAGCTTTTAAGCAAACCTAAACTGAGCACTTTGTAACTCTTCAGTCTGATTGTCCTTCCGTATGGTTTTGTGGAGCGCACCTTAACTTCGATAAAACTGCCAGAGTTTGATGAACCTTGGTCAAGAATCTCGACCTCTATTGGGTCGTTGAAAAACTCTGAGGCGCCTTTTAGCAAGCCCAAAAAGTAGTACCTAAAATCCCGATGAGACTGATACCTAATAATTGCCGTTCGGTCATCTATGTAATTGAAAATGATTCTCGGAGGTTTAGCACCCGAGATACGTCTTGTTAAAACCCTGTGTACTCCATCCATAGCGCTCAGAAAAGACATACAGCTGTCCTTTCTAAAATAGCTTGGGTAGAATTTTTCAAATGTCTTAATGTTATTGTACCCCGTTTCTTCCCAAAGTTGCTCGTATGTCTTTCCCACTCTTTGAGCTAACTCTTTCGAAAACTCTACTACAACGTTGTCGGAAATATCGTTGATAGGGATAAGTAACTTTGAAGTGTCAATCTTGTACTTTTCAATAAGAGAGTTTACAACGTTATCACCATACAGCTTCTTCCAGGTATTTATCCATACGTTCATGATAAAGCTTTTCATACTAATGCCCCCTTTCCAGCATTTGATTTTTTGCTAAAATATTTCTAATTCTCTTAAAGGGGAAAAACACCTTCATTATACGGGGATCACTCCGATCATTCTCCAACTTTGTCCTTATGACAAGTTGAAAGTGCTTTCCACTGTTCGAAGATTCTTTAATTTATTATACCACATTAAGTACAGTGCAAAATCAACGAAGAAATGTTCCCGAAATACCGCAGGAAATAAAATCCATAGTAGCTCAACGCTACCTTCCATTAAGATTGCCTACTACATGGTCAAAAAGTGTGCCTTGTATGATTAACTCCAAAAAATTATATCACAAAGCTATCAAAGTCTCCAAATGAAAAAGCGGTGATTCGAACATCGCTTCTAAATTTTACAAAATTTCAGGCAAAAAAATACAAAGAGAAAATATTAGAAATACATTCCAATTTGTATCAAAAGACCCGATGGTCCCGTTGCATCCAAGTATTGCGCGTAACCAAGACTACCGTACACACCTGATTTGGGGTTAAATTCGTATGTTATAAGCAGTCCACCGAAAACACCGAACAAGTATTCGTATATCTCAAACATACTAAGGTCAATTAGTGCTATAAAACTACCTCCAAGGGTAAATGAACCGTTTATTCTGTCGATTGTAATGAAGTTGATGTTACCACCGAGGTTTAAGAACACAGGTGTCAAACCATACAGGTTACCCATAAATGTTCCTAAGTGAAAGTAAACCGGTAAGGGTGCTTGTTCCCCGGCTCCCCAAGCTGAGAGACCGATTCCAAAGAAATTTGAAAACATCCCTATGTTTAAACTAACCTTATAAGGCATCATTTCGTACTCGGTTGCAATATCGTATTCGGAAGGTCGGTGACCGTACATGAACTGGGTTACCACTGTATTATCGGTTCTATCGTATCCAACAACTTTTACATAACCAACATCGCCGGTATGTGTCTCAATCTGAAATACGTAGCCTTTCTTTGCAAGTTTCGGGTCGAGCCCAGCGAGTTTTACCACGCTACCACTAACTGACTTTACGTACGCCTCGAGCCTGAAAAATCGTCTCAGTTCATACCATATATCAAGTGCAGTTGCCTTGAGCGCTTCACCAATGGCTTTTTGAGCTGACTCTAACGAAGCTCCTCGTGATTCCAGACTCTTTGAGGCAAGTAAACTACCATTCTCGATGTTGTACAGTCTTATCGTGTAACGCGCTACTGCAGAGTGTGTTAATGAAAGTATATTCCACGATGAGGATAGCTCTGTCAAAGTCAACAGCAACGCGTATTTCGAGCCTCCGAGTTTACCTATTTCCAAAGCTTCCGTCACTCCCAATTCGCTCAGATTTCTTTCTTTCATAATCTGCTGAATATCAGTTCTTGGGAACAGCTGAAATCTTCCGAGTTCCAGCGCCTGTTCTTCAAGGATCCCGAGAAGAAAGTCAACTTCATCCATATCCCATCCAGTTGCAACTTTTGCAGGTAAGATCACCAATTTTATTTTTTCTGTTACAGTTATACCGCTCTGAGAAAAGCACAACCCCGCCATTCAAACCTAACTTTGCTTGTCTCAGCTTTAAATAAAGCTCTGGAAACTCACAAGTTAATACTGCAATCGCCTGTTACCATAAAACATACGATGTTCGATCTAAGACTCTTTGATACGTAATAACCTTTTTTGCTGAAAGAATTTTCGTTTCGCTGTTCTTATCGTCCGTCGGGTGTTAAACTTGTGCTTTGTCCAATAGAGGCCCTCCGGTATCAACGTGTTTAAGTTAATATCCAGTAGAGGTAAACGAAAAATTTTTTTCGATATTTTTTAAGATTCGTACTGAAAAGTCTGGAGTGTGTAAGTCGAACCTGGAGGATGTCTAAAGTTGTTTGAGGGCATTTGCGTGGCTTGAGATTTCGTATGTATGAGTTAAATAACCTTGCTGTAGTGGTAAGAAAAGTATATGCGAAGAAAAAGTATAACTTCTGCTCCTGAAAATTTTTTATTATTATACCACAAACAGTGTAGCACAAGAATAAACTTTCAAAGATTTTCTACACCAAATTATTCTTTTGTCTTCTTGTCTCTTTCATCTTGTACATTAAAGTATCAACAATTCTCAGAGTATTTTCTGTGTTTAATATGTACTGTACAACGCCAAACGAAAATCCAGGTCTCAATTCATGAGTATTAGAAAATTCTTCAGCAATTTTATCAAAAATTTCCTTCGCTTTTTCAACAGGGCAATTTCTAAGCACGGTTAAGAATTCATCCCCTCCCATTCTTATCACGTAATCGTTTGAACGGATGTTCTTACGAATAGTTTGAACAAGTAGCTTAAGAATCTCATCGCCAACTTTGTGACCGTAATTATCGTTTATGGATTTAAAATTATCCATGTCTATATACACAAATGAATCCTCTGAAGAGAAACTTACCTCGCTCAAGAAACCTCTGTTATAAGCACCTGTCAGTGGGTCTGTCACACTTCTTAAATGTGACATAGTGACTCTAACAATCATTTCTTTGTATTCGCTGACCAAACTATAAGCAAAGCCTGCAAAGAGTGAGACGATCCCGAATGCTGACAGAAGCTTTGCATTAGTTGAAAATAGCATAATCATTCCATCATGTGCAACAGTTAGTATAAAGAAGAAAGCGAAAGCAAAGAGTATTTGAGAAAATATGCCCAGTGTCTTCCAGAAAAGATAAATTGCATTAACAACAAGCAGAATCGCGATGTTGTTGGTAAGAATTTTCATGGAGTAATTAGTTGGTGAAAGCAAAACGAGGATTGCAGCAGTAATGTTTGCGGATATCATTATTTTATCGAGGATTTTGAGGTCTTCGAAGTACTCTTTGTTAATGCCGTATATCAGCGACGCAAATGCCAGATAAGCTGAGACAACGAATATTTTCCGAAAGATGAGTAATCCCAAAGTACTCCCAAACGTTGGAAACGGAATCATGTCGAACATCCAAATTCCACCTAGAAAACTTGAGATCGAAAGGTGCAAATAAATCGTTTGCTTTGATTTATCCATGGTTCGCGCGATGAGGTAAAGAATTATTGAGATAGTTACAGCTAATCCCAAACTTATGGGTAGCAAAACGGCAGTTAAAAGATAGAGCAATTGATATTTTCCTTTTTGCGAGTTGTCTATAACTTTTGCGGTGAAGTCAATACCGATTTCATATACACCAGCTATTTCTATTTCTAATGTATCAAAAGAATCTGGAAGCAGAAAAATGTATGGCTGATACCACGTGTGACCAGTCTTGTCATCTCTAAATCCGAAACTCCCAATTACTTTCCCGTCTGTTTTTACGGCAAAGTACGAGGCATCTATCTGAGGAATGTACAAGTACTTTGCCTTACCCTCTGAACTCTGCAGATTAATATCCGCAGTGATAGTTACTGTCGATGGAGACTTTAAAACCTTGTAAAAGGTTGCATTGAGTATACCTGACGAACCAGAAAAAACGCCGGCTTTATCTTCTAAAATCTTCCAACCAGTTATTTCAAAACCTTTTGCTGTTATCGCATATCTAAAGGCGAAAAATAAAACTAAAAAGGCCAGGAAAGCAATCGTGGCTGGTTTTAGGTAATATTTAATGTATTCCGTCATACTCCCCCCCCATCTAAATCCCAAGAACTAAAGCCACAAAAACTTTGCAAAACTGACAATGCAATTATAACATGCGCATGTTAAAAGCTCCAAATGAAAAGACATGTTTACCAGTGTGTTCTCGACCTGAATTTGAATTCTTAGTTGAATTAAACTGGTGCTTTTTGCGTGGTATAATTGAAAAAACACGACAACTGCTAAACAGAAAAAGGAGGTGCTAACTGTGTGCCGAATGGCTGCTTTTTCAACAAAAGAGGTAGTCGATATTTCTTCGCTCTTCGAAATTGTCTCTTGGATGGCAAAGAACGGTAAGAAGGCTGAGCACAGCGATGGGTATGGCGTTTTGGTGTTTGATGAGATATCTAAATTTGAGTACAAAACCACGGTTCCAATTTATGATGACTTCCGTGGTAGAGAATTAGTCAAACAGATCCACGGAAAACTAGGTTTGATACATGCGCGCAAAGCCTCACAGGGAGTTCCCGTTGGGCTTCAGCAACTCCATCCTTTCCACATAAGAGGTCGTTACTTGGCCCACAATGGGACGATTACAGGTGCGGATAGATCAAATGCCTTTCAAAGCGATACATACGGCTTTTTCAGTAATGTGGTCGATTTTGAAGATTTTGAATCGCTGGTGAATAATGTCAAGCGATACATTAGCACCCATGATTTCACAGGTGTTAATTTCTTGCTCGTAGATGAATTTGAAAAAGCCCTCTATGTAGGGTGTATTTACAAAAAAGACGTTGATTACTTTACGCTCCACTACAAAATTGACGCTCTCGGTTTTTATGTTTATTCTGAGCAAATGGAGGACTCTTTGTTGGAAATGGAAAATGGAGAGATTCTCAAAGTTGTGGAAGGTAATATAGTTGAGCAAGGGAAGGTGTTTTAAGTGGATGAATTTGTTAAGACCTTTTCAGCTGACCTTGTAGAACAGTTAGCGTCAATGTACGGTTCACCGCTTTATGTTTACTCTGAGAAAATTATCAGGCAAAGGGCACGTATCGTGAAAAAAACATTCGAAGGGATAAATCTTTTCCCAACCTTTGCGTGCAAAGCAAACAACAATCCAAATTTGATTCGAATTCTTAAAGATGAAGGATTTGGAACCGATGTTGTGACGTTGGGAGAGTATCATGCATCTAAAATGGCAGGTATTTTGGATGAAATGATTGTATGGAATGGCAATGGTAAATGTATAAACGAAATGTCGGTACTGTCGAATGTTAGGTATGTCAATGTGGATTCGATCGAGGAACTGGAAAGATGGAAAAAGATAAGCACTAGGACTGGGCAAATTCCAGAATTATTCTTAAGAATAAATCCCGATGTTGATCCAAAAACGCATCCACATATATCGACAGGTTTGAAAAAGAACAAATTCGGAATTCCCATTGATATGGTAGATACTGCTTTACAAAAAGCAAGAAATAGTAATCTGAAGATAGTTGGTTTCCATGTCCATATCGGTTCGCAAATAACCGATTTCGAGCCATTTGCTGAAGCAATAAGCCAAGTTGTAGAGCTCAGCAAAAGGTACGATTTTGGTAAGATCAACATAGGTGGTGGCTGGGGGATAAATTATAAAGATAAAGAGCTTGACCTATCCCAATACCAACGTACAGTTGTGCCTCTGCTTAGGGACTTCGAGGAAGTTGTTGTTGAAATCGGTAGATACATCGTTGGACCAGCCGGAGTGCTTATTCTGAAAGTAGAATACGTGAAAAGAACTCATGAAAAGGTATTCATAGTGGTTGATGGAGGGATGAACGTTCTTGTTCGTCCCGCAATGTATGGAGCGTTTCACGGAATACAGGTTTTGAACCCCGAAAAAGAAGACAAGATTGAAGTTGACGTTGTTGGACCGCTTTGCGAATCTGGGGATATTTTGGCAAAACACCTTATGTTAGAAATACCAAAGGAAGGTAGCTATATTCTTATTGAAAATGCGGGTGCTTATGGTTTTTCCATGGCAAGTAATTACAACTCGACTCTAAGACCTGCGGAAGTACTGATTACAGAAGATGGCGAACCAAGATTGATCAGAAAACGTGAAACCTTCGAAGATCTGTTTAGAACAATCGTGTGATTATGAATTTTGTTTGCATTGCAAAAATTCAGAAAAGTTGTGGTATAATAATCAGCTCACGGAAAATACTGGAAATAGGAGCGAACTCGGAGGTGAACGATTGTGGGGGAACTTGGAAGTATTCAGATGCTAAAAGTGTTAATTACGGTACTGCTGGTTATACTAACATCGGTTTTTGCAGCACCTAACTTTGAGTACCAAATTTTTTACGGAAATTTGCACTCACACACATCTTATTCGGACGGAAGAGGTACACCTGAGCAAGCTTATGCCCACGCCTCAAGATATGCAGATGTTTTAGCTGTAACTGACCACTGCTACTTTTTGAAGATACCTGTCAATGGTCAGTCAAAAACTTTTCTTACTCAGCAGGCGGCACGTAATGCAACCGTTCCAGGTAAATTTGTCGGATTACAAGGCTTTGAATGGACGGCAGGTTCTGGACATATAAACGTGTATGAGACACTTGAGTTTATAAGTCGAGACGAGAAGGGTGATTTGAAGGATTTTTATGAGTGGATAACAAAAGTGAAAAAACTTGCACAATTTAACCACCCAGGTGTCACCTTTGGTAATTTTCAAGATTTCTGGTTCTGGCCTGAGGCTGATAAATACGTGAATCTAATCGAGATAGGGAATGGAAATTGGAGTAGCGCTGATATTATTTCTGATGAGATGTATCAAAATTACATTCTTGCATTGAACCGAGGTTGGCACGTTTCTCCTACGGCTAACCAAGATAATCACAAGGAGAATTGGGCAAGTGCAAACGATGCAAGAACAGGTATCCTGGCAAAAGCGCTGACTTACGAAGATATTATGGATGCATTGTGGAGTAGAAGAACGTTCGCATCGGAAGATAAGAATGCGAAGCTCTATTTTTACGCTAACAGTACCATTATGGGAAGTATCTTGCCGTATTCTGGTAAAGCCCAACTGTATATTTATTATTCTGATAAGAAAGATCCAGTTGATAGGGTTTATATCGTTTCACAAAGCAAGATTTACGAACTATCAGAACTGTCTGGAAAAGACGAATTTGAGTATTCCGGAGTATTCGACATACCTGATGGCTACGAGTGGTTCTTTGTTTACATCATCCAAAAAGATGGTAACGAGATTGTTTCTGCACCTGTATGGTTTGAAACAAACAGTCCAATAAAAGTTAACTACGTGCGTGTTGGTCCAAAAAATCCAAACGTAAATCAAAACGTGCAGATAACCTTCGATATTTACAACAGCTCCGAACAGCCGGAAGAAGGTGTCCTCAAGGTTCTTGTGAACGGCAATCTTGCCTTCAATGAGAAGATTTCTTTGGAACCTTTCGGAATTAACTACGACAAAAATATCCAACTTGGAAAACTCGCTGCTGGGAATGTGCGCGTTGACTTTTTAATTAATAACGTGGTTGTTCAATCAATCACGTTCACAGTTTCAGAAAAGTCAGGATTAACAATACTTGTTGACAAACTACACGAGAATGATATCACTGATGAATTCTTGGCAATTTTAAGAGCGCTCCAAGAAAACGGGAATACAGTTCTGTTCGCAGAGACGATCTTGAAAGATTACGAAGAGGCAGACCTTGTCATTATTCCCACACCAAAACAAGACGGATTGGATTTCTTCAAAGACCTCATACCTGATGAAGTTGAGTGGCTAAACACTTTCAAAGGTAGAGTTATCCTGTTGAAAGGCAGCGACGAAGAGTATTTCAGAAAGTACACAGAAATGCTCACAAAAGCGACCTCGGCAAATTCTGTAGACGAGCTTGCTAAAATACTTGGAATATCGACAACTACCTCGAATGTGACAAAACAAATGAAAAAGGCCGTTTATATAGACCAAGGACACGCGAACGATTACTACAAAGACAAACTCACGAAACTCGAAAAGTTCCTCAAGTCTAATGGATTTGAGATAGTTTATACTGATAAGATACAAAACATCGATGGTATGTATTTAATCATTATGAATGGAAAAGGTTACACAGACGACGAAGTGAGGAATATTGTGAATTTTGTAAGAAGTGGCGGAATTTTGATTATAACTTCCAAGAGTGATTACAACAACGGTGGAAACACAGAAGATTTGAATTACATATTGGATGCAATAAATTCGCCTGTCCGATTCAACGACGATCAGGTAATTGACGAAGTTAACAACTACGGCGCTAATTATAAAGTGATAGCAAATGGTGTAAGATTTTACTCTGCATGTTCTCTGGTCTTATATGGCAACGCGCAAGTCTTGGTAGCCTCCGATACGGCTCGTTCTATTGACTCTGATGGAAGAAATGATGCTGAATTTGTTGACAAAGTTGTCCTTGCTGCTACATTTACAAGCAATTCAGGAAGAGTTTTTGTACTTGGAAAAGCTATCTTTTCCGATTATGACTATGAGTTGAACAAAGATTTCATTGAAAGCGTGCTGTTCAAGATAAAGTAATCTACAACTAAGAGAGTTCAATATTCACAAGGTTTTTGGTATTAGACTTAGTCTATGTAAACACTTTTTATTTTTGTAAAATTGCGGGGGTGTCCCCGCTTTATTTTTTTCTTTGTTTATGGTATAATATTTCTGGAAGTATGGAGGTGATTTACATGTTCGACAGATTTTCCGAAAGATCAGCAAAAGTTTTTGTTATGGCTCAAGAGGAAGCGAAAGACCTCGGTCATTCGTACGTTGGAACCGAGCATTTGTTGCTTGCAATACTGAAGCTTAATGATAAACCTCTCGCCAATATCTTGGAGAGGTATGGGCTTACATATGCACGTGTGAAAAACGAGGTCATTTCGATAGTTGGATTAGGGATGCGTGGATTTATAATGTCACCGCAGATGACACCACGCGCAAGAAAGGTTACCGAAATCGCTTTTGAAGAGGCGCGTATGATGGGAAGCGACAAGATAGATCCAGAACATCTGCTTTTGGGTATATTACGCGAAGGTGAAGGCATAGCTATTCACATTTTGAAAAAGCTCAATGTGAATATACAGGCGTTACGTAAGGAAATAACGGATAACATTTCCGATGAAGACTTTTTTGAGGAGGGTCCATCACTCCCACCATCTTATGAGGAACCTTCAACATCACCAGCTGTTCGTCAGCTCGAAGGTTTTGGTGTGGACCTGACCGCTCAAGCACAGCGTGGTGAACTTGATCCAGTCATCGGACGAGAAAATGAAATCGAAAGGCTGATGCAAATCCTTGTCAGAAGAAAGAAGAACAATCCTGTACTTATCGGTGAACCTGGTGTTGGTAAGAGTGCGATAGTTGAGGGATTGGCACAAAGAATAGTTTCTGGCGAGGTCCCGGAACCATTAAAGGGAAAGACGATATTTTCACTCGATGTGGCAGCGCTTGTAGCAGGTACAAAGTACCGTGGCGAATTCGAAAAAAGGATGAAGAAATTACTCCAAGTTGTTAAGGGGAACAAAGATATAATCTTGTTCATAGACGAGCTTCATATGATAGTTGGAGCAGGTTCTGCAGAAGGAGCAGTTGATGCTGCAAACATTCTTAAACCTGCCTTAGCTCGTGGAGAGCTCCATTGCATAGGTGCTACAACGCCAGATGAGTACAGAAAGTACATAGAAAAAGACGCGGCACTCGAGCGTAGGTTCCAAAAGATATACGTTCAAGAACCGACTCCGCAAATGGCATTGGAGATACTGAAGGGGCTCAAAGCGAAGTATGAAGGTCATCACAAGGTAAAGTATACAGACAAAGCACTTGAGGCGGCCGTATATCTATCGCAAAGGTATATCACAGACCATTTCCTGCCAGATAAGGCTATCGATGTTATCGACGAAGCAGGAGCGCGGAGTCGACTTAAGTTGTTTGTCATGCCAAGTGAACTGCAACTTCTAAAATTGCAGATAGAGGCTGTGAGAAGTGAGAAGGAAGAAGCAGTAGCAGCTCAGGATTACGAAAGGGCAGCGGAATTGAAAGAACGAGAACAACAACTTAGGGAACAATTTAACGAAGCTTACAGTAACTGGCGCAAAGAAGTCGAGTCTACGGTGGTAACTGTCGACGTTCCTCAGATAGAAGAAGTTGTCGCAGGCTGGACAGGCATTCCACTTAAGAAACTCGAAGAAACGGAACGAGAAAAGTTGCTTAATCTTGAGAACGCGTTGCATCAGAGGGTTGTTGGTCAAGAAGAAGCAATTAGTGCAATCGCACGAGCTATCAGAAGAGCCAGAAGTGGTTTAAAAGACCCAAGAAGACCCGTAGGTGTTTTCCTGTTCCTTGGACCAACGGGCGTCGGTAAGACGGAGCTTGCTAAAGCATTAGCGGAGTATCTATTTGGTGATGAAAAGGCCTTGGTAAGGTTCGACATGAGTGAATACATGGAGAAATTCTCAGTATCCAGATTAATAGGTGCACCTCCAGGATACGTTGGGTACGAAGAAGGAGGAACGCTGACAGAAAAGGTGAGACGCAGACCGTTCTCTGTGATACTATTTGACGAGATAGAAAAAGCACATCCCGATGTATTCAATATACTACTCCAGATAATGGACGATGGACGTTTGACTGATTCACAAGGTCATGTTGTTGACTTTAGGAACACCATAATAATCATGACCAGCAATATCGGAGGTAGTGAAATAGTCACTTCTAAGAAAAACCTTGGTTTCGTTGGTGAAGAGTCTCATGAGAGAGATTTCAAAGAGATGAAAGATAAGGTGCTTGAAGAAGTGAAGAAAGTCTTCAAACCGGAGTTCATAAACAGAGTTGATGAAATCATAGTATTCCACAAACTTACAAAAGAACACATAGAACAGATTATAGAAATCCTGCTCAGGGACATTAGGGCAAGGTTGAGTGAAAGACACATCACGTTGACGCTTTCACCAGAAGCGAAAGAATTCTTGGTTAGTGTCGGCTACGATGCAGTGTATGGAGCAAGACCTCTGAAGAGAGCAATTCAGAAATACATAGAAGATCCACTCTCTGAAGAACTGCTCAGAGGCGAGATAGAAGACAACGATGAAGTGTACGTTGTTCGCGATGGTGATAAACTATCTTTTGTGAAAAATAAGCAAACTCAACTTGCAACAACGGTCAAATCCGAGTCGTAGTGAAATATTTGACTCTGATTTTCCAAAATTCATCACTGAAATAGAAGGTGACTTGAAAAGATGCCAAAAGTAAAGACTATTTATGTATGTGATAAGTGCGGTTACGAGTCACCAAAATGGTTTGGAAAATGTCCAGTTTGCGGTGAATGGAACAGTGCAAAGGAATTTCAGTTGAAAGACTCTTCTTCGGAATCAAAAAGCATAAGAAATGTAGATGCGGGGATGATGGAATCTCATCCTCGCTTTTTTGATTTACAGACAGCTCTTGAAAGAACTGAAGAACAGAGAATCAAGACAAACATCCAAGCTATCGACCAACTACTGAATGGTGGGTTAGTTCCTGGGCAGGTCATATTACTGGGTGGTGAGCCTGGTGTTGGTAAGAGTACTTTAGCACTTCAAATATGCGATGCAGTTGCAAGAAGTCAAAATCAGGAAGAAAAATACGTCTACTATGTCTCAGGTGAAGAAAGTGTACATCAGGTTGCCAATCGTGCCAAAAGATTAGGGATTAAGAATCCTAGAATTCTAATTTCTTCGGAAACACAGATCGAGGATATTCTAAAAGACATGGACCCGAAAAAGGTAAGACTACTTGTGGTTGATTCGATACAAACACTTAGTAGTATGGATATAGATTCCCCGGTCGGTGGCGTTGTCCAGATAAAGGCCGTTGTTGAAAAGGTCAGGATCTTTTCAAAAAAGTACAACATCCCTTCTTTGCTTATTGCACATGTAACTAAAGAAGGTGTTATTGCAGGGCCAAAGCTTGTTGAACACGTTGTTGACACGGTGATATACTTTGAGGGTGAGCGAACAACTGATTACAGGATACTGAGAGTGCAGAAGAATAGGTACGGCCCAAGCGGTGAAATTTCTGTATTTCAAATGACCCAAGAAGGTTTAAAAAGTCTGTCTGAGGACACGCTTTTAAATTACTCAAGCACCCCCGGAAACGTGTTCACCAGTGTTTTTGAAGGGAGTAGGCCTTTAAATGTACAAATTCAGGCGCTTGTCTCAAGGGTGAAGATGGCTTCCGGAAGAAGAATATCACACGGAATTGATGTCAGAAAGGTTATAATAATTTCGGCAGTTTTAGCGAAACATCTAAATTTACCGTTGGATTTCCACGATATTTACATAAACGTATCTGGTGGGCTAAATATCACAGACCCGGGTTGTGAACTGGCAATGGCAGGAGCTATACTATCGTCTTTTTTGGATTCTTATGTAGGAAGTGTCTTGATGATAGGGGAAATAGGACTGGATGGAAGTGTTCGACCAACGGTGAATGTTGCAAAGCGTATCGAAAATGCCAAGAAACTTCAGATCGAAAGGATAATTATCCCTGCTAACCTTGAATATAACCAGAACAACTCAAAATCTGCATTGAAAATAGAACGCGTAAGAAGTGTGAAAGAGCTTTTTGAAATTGTTGTATCCAATAAGGCATAGAAAATATGTAGGAATTTAATCTGAGAATTTGATAAAAAGGAAGGGGTGCAACAAATGGCTGAGAAGTTGAAAGTTAAGATCTTGGTAGACAGTACATCGGATTTCCCGAAGGAGCTAATCAAACCTTGGGACGTTGATATTGTTCCTCTTTACGTGATCTGGCCAGACGGGACTACAGAAAAAGATGACACAAGAGATTACCAGGAGCTGAAGAAGTTCTACGATAAGCTTAGGACGGCATCAGAGCTGCCAAAAAGCTCACAACCAACAGTGGAAGATTGGAAGGCGAAATATGAAGAGGCAAAGAAGAACGGCTACGATGGTGTTTTAGTCATAACAATATCTACAGCGATGTCTGGTACGTACAATTCGGCAGTTCTGGCTTCTAAGGAAGTCAATATCCCCGTGCGTGTTGTGGATTCCAAGAGGGCTTCAACAGCCATATCGCCCATGGTCAGATATGCACGCGAACTTTTGGACCTTGGTTTGAATCTTGACGAGGTTGCAGAGCAACTCGAAAAGAAAATAAAAGCCAAAGGATTTGGCGCGTTCTTCTATGTTCAGGACTTCAACTTCCTTGTCAAAGGTGGAAGAGTTAGTAGATTCGCCGGATTTGTAGGTTCGTTACTGAAGATAAAGGTGGGAATATATATCGACGATGAGGGGAACATGATACCTTTTACAAAAGCAAGAGGCACAAAGGCCATTCACGATGAGCTGTTAAAAAAGGCCCAGGAAGAAGGATTCCCGGCAGGAAGTACCGTCGACTTGTACATGGTGAGTTGCGATAACATGGATGAACTCAAAGAAATAGAAGAACAATTGAGGAAGGTTTACAAAGTTAAGAACGTTTATTACACTCCAACAGGGAAAGTCATTTCCATGCATGTTGGACCAGGGCAGACAGGATTTGGTATAGAACGGTATTGATAGATGCAAATCAAAAAAACTACGGAGGGGTATTGGGATGTCAGAAGGTACATTCAACACACTGGAAGAGTTTAAGAAATTCAGGGAACGCATGAATAAAGAAATCCTCGACCGTGGAACGATAAACACCAAGCGATTTTGGAATCTCGATGGTGCAGTCTACCGAGAAGGTGCAATTGAACCGAAATATAAAGAACTGATGGGGCTGGTTGCTTCTATGGTTCTAAGGTGCGATGATTGTATTACGTATCACATGATTCGATGTGCTGAGTTGGGAGTAACAGACGAGGAATTCTTTGAAACATTTGACATAGCGCTCATCGTTGGAGGTTCCATAGTTATACCGCACTTGAGAAGGGCGGTCAACACATTGCTAGAAATACGGAGGCTCCAGTTAAATGGCGAAAGCGTTTCTATTTGACGGAACGGGATTGCTTTACAGGGCATTCTACGCAATAGATCAATCCCTATCAACAACAACCGGCATTCCAACCGGTGCCTTGTATGGTTTGGCACGAATGCTTTTGAAGTTCATAAAAGAGCACATAAAGGTAGGCGAAGACTACTGCGCCTTTGTTGTTGACGTGAAAGGCGGTAGCACATATAGAAAAGAACTTTATGAAAAATACAAAGCTCATCGCCCCGAAACGCCAGAACCATTACTTAAGCAAATTGGCATTGTTGGTGAATTGGTAGATGGGTTTGGGATCAAGCTTTTAAGAATTCCCGGCTACGAAGCTGATGATGTAATTGCCACGCTCTCCAAACGATTTGAAAAGGAAAAAGACACTCTTGGAATAAGCGAAATAAACGTTGTAACGAGTGATAAAGACTTGTTACAGCTTGTCAATGAAAATATATCGGTGTGGCGTATAGAAAAAGGTGTAACGGATATTAGGAAATACACCGTAAGAGATGTCTTCGAACGATACGGCGTTTATCCACACCAGATAATTGATTACCTTGCATTGGTTGGAGATGCTTCCGACAATATCCCTGGCGTGCCAGGTATTGGTGAAAAGACCGCTGTAAAACTACTGCAGGATTTTGGAAGTGTGGAAAATGCTTTGAGAAACCAGAACAGAATACCAGAAAAAGTCAGGGAAAAGCTACTGTCCTATTTGGAAGATTACGAATTAAGCAAGAAGCTCGTCGAATTGAACTGTGAAATCGATATACCTATCGATTTGAAGGAACTAAAGTATCAAGGTTTCAAACCAGCAGAACTGTTAGAGGTTTTAAAAAAGTTTGAATTTGCTAGCATAATCAAAGAATTGCAGCTCAGCTCCTCGCTTGAAAAGACAATGGAGTACAGAGTAATATCAAAAGAGAGCGAATTTAAAAGGCTTCTTGAAGAAATTGAAAGGGCGAAGAAAATAGCGATTGATTTGGAAACCAGCTCTCTTGATCCGTTCTCTGGAAAAATCGTTGGTGTTTCTATCGCTGTTGACGAAGGTCGAGCGTACTACATACCTGTAGCTCACTTAGATGGTCCTAATGCTTCCATTGATACGGTTAAGAAATTTCTGAAGGACACCGTAAGCACAACAAAATTTGGCGGGCACAATCTGAAATTCGATATCAAATTTTTGAGAAGGCTGGGTATCGAACCTGAATATCCGACTTTTGATACTATGATAGAAGCTTATTTGCTGAATCCAAACGAGAAGCGTTTCAACTTGGACGAAATGGCTTTGAAATTCCTAGGATATAAAATGATGAGTTACGAAGAAGTTATGCAGGGGGCTCTGCCACTTTTTGCAGGAGACTTTTCGTACGTTCCCGTCGAACGCGCAGCAAGGTACTCCTGTGAGGATGCGGACATGTCTCTGCGAATTCACAATAAACTTTATCCCGTAATTTATTCCAATGAAATGGTAGAACTATATGAAAAAATCGAATTGCCACTTGTTTCGGTCTTAGCTCAAATGGAACTCAACGGTGTATTCTTTGATACGCAGTACCTTTCGGCACTGTCTGTAGAGATGGAGAGAAAACTCTCTTCACTGTCGCAGCGCATATACGAAATAGCAGGTGAACCTTTCAATTTGAACTCTCCAAAACAAGTTGGGTACATACTTTTTGAAAAACTAAAGCTACCGGTAATGAAATCAACAAACACGGGAGCTTATTCTACAGACGTCGAGGTTTTAGAGAACTTAGCACCTGACTTCGAGATAGCACGGCTTCTCTTAGAGTACCGTAAGATTCAGAAGTTGAAGAGCACGTACGTGGATGCAATACCAACAATGGTTAACAAGTATACAGGGCGTGTTCACGCATCGTTTAACCAGACCGGAACTGCAACAGGTAGATTGAGTAGTTCAGATCCAAACCTACAAAATCTACCAGGCAGGACAGATGAAGGAAGAGAAATAAGGATGGCCGTTAAACCGCAGAAGGAAAATTGGTGGATACTTGGGGCAGATTATTCGCAGATTGAACTCCGCGTGCTTGCACACATGAGTGAAGATGAAGAACTTATAAAAGCTTTTAGTGACAACAGAGATATACACTTAGAGACGGCGAAAAAGATATTTGGTGTGAGTGACGAATTCGTCAATGAAAGCATGAGAAGAATTGGGAAGATGGTCAATTTTGCGATAGTTTACGGTGTTTCACCTTACGGGTTGTCAAGAAGAATAGGATTAGATGTGAAGGAAACAAGAAGAATCATAGATGCGTACTTCAACACCTACAAAGGTGTTCAAAGCTATATAGCAACGATGAAGGAATTTGCAAGGAAGAACGGGTATGTCAAAACGATGTTTGGACGAAGACGAGAGGTACCACAGATAAACGCCAAAGATCCAAACATCCGGGCTGAAGGTGAGAGAATTGCCATAAACACACCTATACAAGGAACTGCGGCGGATATAATGAAGATAGCTATGATACGGATACATGAGAGACTGAAAAAAGCAAACTTGAAGAGTATGATGATACTCCAAGTGCACGATGAGTTAGTCTTTGAAGTACCAGATGACGAGCTGGAAATGATGAAAGATATCGTTAAGACAGAGATGGAGAATGCTGTAAAACTTAGAGTTCCGTTGATGGTAGATGTTTACGTAGAAAAGTACATGCTATAAACCATTAATATATCAAAATACTTCCCGAAAATAGCAAAATAGCTGCCAGCAGTCTGATTCCTATAACTTCTTTGAGGAAAATCTTAGCGAAGAACATGGTAACAAAGACAGAGAGCATAGAAAGTGGTTCTGCTACGCTAACACCGAAGTAATTGAAAGCTTTCAAGAGAGCAACGTAAGAATACGCGTTGCAGATACCTCCCAAAATAAGATAGATCCACTTCTGTTTAACTAAGCTAATATAATCCGGAATTCGACTACCAGTTGCAACTCCGTAAATCAATATGTAAGCACTTATCACAAGATATATTCCCACCGAGTATCCAAGAGGCGAGAGATTGATTGTGAACTTCCTATCGATAATCCTTCCTATTGCCATGAGCAGTGACGCTACTATCATCGCCACCGCTCCTTTGCTTTTAATGATGTTTTTGTAGGAGATAACAACATTCTCTCCCTTTTTCAAAAAACTTACGCCGTAAATCATCAATAAAGCACCTAACAGTCTCTTTACGCTGAAGTGTTCACCTAAAAACATCGCTGCCAATATTACTAAGAATATAGCGTTCAAGTTATACAAAGGCGCAATAACTGAAGCATCTTCGTTGCCTAATGCATATGTGTACAGTGAAAAGGAAATTGAGTAGATTGTACCACTCACAAGAGAATTCAGGAGGATTTTCCAAGTAATCGTGTTGAAGAATGGAAAGAACGAAAGAAAAGAGAAGAAAAAGAATCCCCATGCGGCCACGAACGTTGGGGAACCTTTAGAAATCCTGTTCCCAGCGATACGTTCGTAACCGAGCAGAATGATACGTAAACTCATCCATAACAGACCTGCCATTTGTGGAACTATAAGTGCATCCATAGTTACCACTCCTTTATTTCATTTTCCTTCTTGTTGTGCTATAATCATTTTAGCACATGTTTTTTGAAAATCGTAGCAGCTTTGGAGGTGCTTTTTGAACAAAATGGAGAATGTTCACAAGATACCTTTATGGAAGATTTTTACAATTACGGCAAAAATAGGTGGTGTAACCATCGGTGGTGGTTATGCAATGGTTCCTATTATTCGAGAAGAATTTGTAATTAAGAACAAATTTTTGCAACCGGAAGAGTTTGATTCTCTTTTGGTTATCGCACAGTCTATGCCAGGTCCGATTGCGGTCAACACTTCTACGCTTGTCGGTTATAAACTTCGAAAGGTTCCAGGAGTACTTGCAGCAGTTGCCGGTGCGATATTCTTTCCCACTGTTATAATCCTCACTATAGCCATTCTTCTCGGCAAGTTTTATGATCTGGTAAGACCATTCCTTAATGGCATGAAGATTCCTTTATTAGCTATTATCGTAGTTAGTGTATTGAAATTATGGAAAAACAGTGTTAGAAACATAGAAGATCTCGTTGTATTTTCAGCTGCGTTTCTAATAGTTACTATCTTAAAATTCAACCCTGTCTATGTCATTTTACTGGGAATCGTATACGGAGTTATTCGATCCTTTGTGAAAGGTCCGAAAAGGAGTGACAGGACTTGATATATTTGAAATTATTCCTTGCTTTCATTCAAATCGGTGCAATAAGCTTTGGTGGAGGATACAGTATACTTAAAGCAATAATCCACTACGTTGTAGATATTAACAAATGGTTAACACTTGAGCAGTTCAATGAAATAGTTGCTATATCACAATCAACCCCTGGGCCGATAGGAATCAACGCTGCAACGTTTGTTGGTTACAAAGTCGGGGGAATATTTGGTTCACTTATTGCAACATTCTCTGTTATACTAGTTCCTGTCCTGTCATCACTTTTCCTTTACTTTTTCTATCAAAGACACTCTGAAAATAAAGTCGTTCAGACGGTGATCTCTAAGTTAAAGCCTGTGGTTCTTGCAATGATAGCTTCAGCAGCATTTAGTTTTCTCAGAACTTCTCTTGGAAGTCCGTTAGCAATTATTATAAACGTTGTTGCAATTGCTGTCTTGCTTAAGACAAAAATCGATGCCGTAACGCTACTACTCTTATCTGGTATCTTAGGTTACATTGTTTTTAGATAGTTTATGCTAAAATAAATACAGGTTTGTGCAAAGTTTGAGGGGGTGAAACGCATGGCACCGAGGGAAGGTATTGAAAACATAACACTGTACGACGACGGCCAGCACAAGTTCATTTTTCTTGCGTGGGAGGAACAAGAGGAAGAAGGTATTGTTCAAACAAACCAGTATCTAATAATCGATGGGAACGAAGCGATGTTGCTTGATCCAGGTGGAGCTCACGTCTTTCCGAGGGTACTCGCAAATGTTTCCGAAATAATCGATCCTAGCAAAATCAAGTACATCTTCTTCACACACCAAGATCCAGATGTCACATCAGGTATAACGCTTTGGCTTTCGATCGCAGAAAATGCAAAAATATACATATCAGCTCTCTGGACGAGGTTCCTTCCTCACTTTGGGGTATACGATCAAAGAAGGGTCGTTGCACTCCCTGACAAAGGCGACAAGTTGAGACTATCTTCAGGAACTGAGCTTGAGTTCATACCAACACATTACCTTCATTCAACTGGCAATTTCACGCTTTATGACCCAAGAGCGAAGATTTTATTCTCCGGCGACCTCGGTGTTGCTGTTTTTCCTAAAGGACAAAGGTACGTTTTCGTCGAGAACTTCAATGAGCATGTTAAACTTATGGAAGGGTTTCATAAAAGGTACATAACATCAAGCGTTGCTTTGAAAAAATGGCTGAGCATAGTTGAGAGGAAAGACATCGACATAGTAGCTCCTCAGCATGGAGCTATATTCAAAGGTGAAAATGTTAAGAAGCTATTTGACTGGTTCAAGAACTTGAAGTGCGGAATCGATATAATCGATGAGATATACGGTAGGTGATACTATGCCAAAAATAAGCAAGGAAACAATGGAAAAGATGTCTTCTGCGTTCTTTGCAGAAAATCTTATGACTTCGTTCATGGAGCAACTTGATGAAGCCTTGATTTCGCGAGTCAGGAATGTTCAAGAAAACTTACGCGACTTGGAAAACGTGTTTCGTGATATGCAGAGTCGTTTAAATAAGTTGGCTGAACAGTTTGCCATTGAATCCCAAGAAATAGTTAAAGCAATTGAGGATTCCCAAAACATGAATAAGAATATAACAGAAGAACTGAAGAAATCAGGAGCCGATATATCGAAGATAAACGATATCGTTTTAAGTTCAGTGAACAGCACAACTCAAACACTTGAGATGTTTTCAAAAGTCGAAAACATGGTTTCTGAAATTACAAAAATAGCCAAGCAGACCAACCTTTTGGCACTAAATGCATCTATAGAAGCTGCAAGAGCCGGTGAACTTGGAAGAGGTTTCGCTGTTGTCGCCTCTGAAGTCCAGAAACTTGCAGGTGAGTCCAACCGAGTTGCCAAGGATATTAACGACTTAGTTAAAGAACTCTCTGATTCAGTGGCAGATGCATTAAATAGCATAAAGCTCGTAGGTGAAATATTTCAAACTGTTCAAAGGTCTTTGCAGCAGCTTTTGGAGTTCATGGGGCAAAATTCGGCGCTACTTTCGCATGTGGCCGAACTTCTCTTAGACACAAAGTCGGAACTTGAAAGTGAAAATAGTAACTTCAACTCTGCTGTTGATGTGATGGACCAAGCAGCGGAGAAGTTTGAAACGTTGTCAAGGGCGATATCCTCAATTGTAAAGGCGCAGACAAAGCTGAAAGATTTGAGACTGTAAACCAAAAAACGTTCTTCAAGGAGTGTTTTTAATGAGCAAAATTCCAAAAAATACTATACTGTCAAAACAACGACTTGCAAAGGCTACGTACGAGTTCTGGATAGATAACGCACTTGTTGCAGAAAATGCGAAACCTGGCCAATTCGTGATAATTAGAACCTCAGAGAAAGGTGAACGAATTCCGATAACAATAGCTGATACGCAGGAAAACGCGTTTCGAATAGTCGTGAAGGCTGTAGGAAAATCCACTATAGAACTTTGTATGAAGAATGCAGGTGAGCAACTCTACGATATTGTGGGACCTCTCGGTAAACCTAGTGAGATAGATTGTTATGGAGATGTTTTGATCATTGGTGGTGGAGTAGGGATAGCCGCTATACTACCGATTGCGAAGGCGCTTAAGAATGCTGGGAACAAAGTACGCGTGATACTCGGTGCCAAAACATCTACAGAATTGATTTTGCAAGATGAGTTCTCTTTTGCGGACAAGCTTGTGATTTGCACAGACGATGGAAGCGAAGGCATAAAAGGAACGGTTGTAGACGGGATGATGGAAGAATTTAACTTGGAAAAGCCAAATGTGATTTGGTCAGTTGGACCTGCTCCGATGATGAAGGCTACGAGCATGATCGCTGCACAGTATGGCATACCAATCTGGGTCTCTCTGAATGCCATAATGGTTGATGGAACAGGTATGTGCGGTGGGTGCAGGGTGTTGATAAGAAAAGAAGAAAATGGTGTTACAAAGGAAGAAATTAAATACGTTTGTGTCGATGGGCCAGAATTTGATGGGAGATACGTGGATTGGGAGAGTTTTATAAGAAGGTTGCAACAGTACAAGGAGGAAGAACAGAAGGCACTGGAGAGATTTTTGGAAGAAGTAGGTGATATATCATGGCTGTAAAAGATAGAGTTCCAGTGCCTGAACTTGAACCGTCTGTAAGAAAGGGGAATTTTCTTGAAGTTTCACAGGGATATACGTTTGAATTGGCTCATCAGGAAGCGCAGAGGTGTTTGCAATGTAAAGTTCCCACTTGTGTTTCGGGATGCCCAGTCGGTATAGATATCCCTGGATTTATAAAGGAGATAGTCAAGGGCAATTTAAAAAAATCCTACGAGATACTCAAGAGTTATAACTACCTGCCGGCTATATGCGGTCGCGTATGTCCGCAGGAAGTTCAATGCGAAGGTGCATGCGTTTTAAACAAGATCGGAAAGCCGATAAATATAGGTGCGCTTGAAAGATTCGTAGCTGACTTCGCAAGCCAAGAAGGATTCGAAGACGAAGTTGGGAGATTATCGTTTTCGGAAGGTATCTCTAAGGAACTCGGCAATGCTCCGAGAAAATTAACTGATTTAAGGTCTAAAAAAGTTGCGGTGGTTGGTTCTGGGCCTGCTGGTCTGACTGCTGCTTCGGAGCTTGGAAAACTTGGTGTTCAAGTTCACGTTTATGAAGCGCTGCACGAGTTTGGTGGAGTGCTTGTTTACGGTATCCCCGAATTCAGGCTCCCAAAAGAGATAGTCAAACGCGAGGTGCTGCAGCTTGAAACACTTGGTGTAGAGTTAATAAAGAATATTCCCGTTGGTTACGCAATTCATCCGAAGGAATTGCTTGAAAAGTACGATGCTGTTTTTATTGGAGTTGGTGCAGGAACTCCGAAATTTATGGGAATCCCCGGAAGCGAGCTAAATGGTGTCTATTCTGCGAACGAGTTTCTTACCCGTGTGAATTTAATGAAGGCCTATAAATTCCCAGAATACGATACCCCCATAAAGGTAGGTAAAAGGGTTGTTGTTGTCGGTGGTGGTAATACAGCGATGGATGCGGCAAGAAGTGCTTTGAGGCTTGGAGCACAAGTTACAGTAGTATATCGAAGAACGGAAGCGGAAATGCCGGCAAGACGGGCCGAAATTCATCATGCTAAGGAAGAAGGTATTGAATTTCTATTCTTGACCAATCCTGTTAGGTACATTGGCAACGAAACAGGAAAATTAGTCGGCGTGGAATGCATAAGAATGGAACTTGGAGAGCCTGACGAGAGCGGAAGAAGAAGGCCAGTTCCAGTAGCAAATAGCAACTTTGTTATCGAAGCGGATGTCGTAATTGAAGCGATAGGGACAGAGTCCAATAGATTCTTGCTTAACCAATTCCCCGATTTAAAAACAAACAAGTACGGCTATATTGTGACGAACGAATACGGTCAGACAAGCATACCAAAGGTTTTTGCTGGAGGTGACATTGTAACCGGCTCAGCAACAGTTATCTTGGCCATGGGTGCAGGTAAAAAAGCTGCAGAAGGAATCGTTAAGTTCTTGGTGTATTAATCATTTTGGTTCAGTTGCATTCGTTCAATAGCCGGGGGATAGGGGGGGTACTGTGCTCTACACAGAGCTCATTTTTGCGATGATTGTACTCATGCTTTTTTTAACGATTATCGCTGTCACCATTCCTGCACAAAGAGAAACTTTACAAGAAGCTATCAGACAAGAACGCGCTCAGTTGATTGCTGAAAACATGTTCTGGCAACAAATAAGCGATGAGTATTTGCAGAGTATCCAATCAAACAAGTTCAGTATAACCTACGATGTTATTGTTGATGGGAAGCACTATAAAGTTACTATCAACGCTATTAAGTTTGATAGACCTAAAAAATAATGCGGAGCGCGTCGCTCCGCATTATTACTTAACTGCTTATGAGTTGCCTAGCCATTAATTGTTTTCAAAACCGTATTCTGTAGCTTTCTTAATCATTCTTCTTTAGATTCTTGAACTTCTGATTCATCAACTGGTAAGAGAATAACATCAGCTATATAAACTGTAGTCGCTGGTCCTTTTCCAAGTTCAAAACAGAAGTTGACGGTCTCATCTGCTTTATCCGGATGTTTGTAGTAGAATGTATATGTATTCCATTCCTTTGTGAGTTCAACTGTTTGAGCAAAGTAATTCACCCAAGGATCGTGGTTCATCAAAATCTTGATGTTGATCGTTCTTGGTTGGTCAGCTTTTGCTCTAAAAGAAATCAGATAGTACTTCTCTTGCTTAAGTTTTACCCACTGATTAAACTGGATGTGCCATGTATCAGACCCTGGAGCTGCGATTTTGATGAAGGCATACCCATCCTTTACACCGTATGCTGCAACATTACCATCGCTAACACCATATTTTGCTGCTTCCCACAACCACCATTCAAAAGGAGCGTTTACTTGGTCGTTTCTGATATTTGAGCGGAAGTTCCAGTTGTTGAGCAAGCTCGTTGCTGTACCACTTAATTCAAATTGCTCAGAGACATCAGCTACAACTTCCGTTTTGTAAGCAAACAGTAACAAAACAACAAGAAAGAGTCCTAACCTCTTCATCAACTTGCGCATACGAATACCACCTTTCTTTCAGCTTTGTCAAAAGATTTCGAAAACAATAAGACAGTTGCTACATAACATACACCTTCAAAAAGAAGATCTTTCATACCCCTAATACCTCCCCACAACTCCGTTTTCATCTTTTCTAACACACTATCAAAACACTATCTGCGTTTATTAAAGACTAAAAAGCATTCGTTCTTTATTATATCGTTTGCGCTTACTCTTGCAAAGCACTTTATCACGGCGAAATTTCGTAACAATCTGAACTAAACACGATTAACTTCTTAATTTTTTTATTTCGTCTCGCAAACTCAAGAAAGTCTGCATAACAAAAAATTCACCAGAAAGCATATCCCCTTCAAGTGGATTTAATGAGCGTTTGATGAACAAATTAAATTAGAAATCCGCGGTAATATTTAGGAACAATTCCCATGCTGCGATAAGTTTCCTACGTTGGAAAAATAATGCGGAGCATTTCGCTCCGCATTTTTTCTCAAATTTGTCTCACTGATTCTCTTTCAACTATCTTTGTTGGGAGTATGATGTTTCTAGGAAGTCTTGTTCGTTTATCCGTTATACGCTCTATCAAAAGCTGAGCTGCGGTTGTTCCCATTTCCCACCTCGGTTGCATTACAGTTGTAAGTCTCGGGTTGGTGTAATTTGCAAATGGCGCGTCGTCAAAACCTATTACCGAGACTTCGTCAGGCACTTTTATTCCATGATCCTTCAGCGCATCAATAGCACCTATCGCTGCCCAATCGTTGACTGCGAATATTGCTGTAAAATTGAGACCATGTTCTTGAAGATGACGAATTACACTCACCCATCCGTGTTCAGAGTTGTAGCCCCTATGGACTCCATAGTAAATTTCTATATTGTCTCTTCCTACTTTGTCAATGAACTTTCTTATCCCTCTTTCTCTATCGATTGCAGCAGGCGAGTTTTCCGGACCGGGTATGAACAGTATTTTTCTGTGTCCGTGTTCGTAGAGATACTTCATAGCCATGTATCCGCCTCCAATGTTATCGACGTTAACTGTATCAAAGTTAATCTCATCTACTGCGAAATCTACAACGACCATCGGTATTCCACTTTTCTCAAAGCGTTGTATGAGTTTGCTACCTCCGTAAAGCTCTCCAAGTATGACCCCATCAACTTTCCTTCTGAAGTATTGGTCCAAAACGTGCTGTTCCGCATCAGGTTCGCCTTTAGGAAGTGCTAACATTATATCAAATCCTTTTGTATACGCGTATTCCTCTATGGCCATAACAATATCACTGTAATGGTATCCGCGTATATCGGGAATCAAAATGCCTATGGTTTTGAAGAGCTCTCTGTAGGTTGTTTTGAATGACATCATGGGTTTGTAGTTTAGCTTCTTCATAGCGTTTAGGACTTTCTTCCTTGTCTCTTCAGAAACTTTTTCACTACCGTTGATAACCCTTGACACAGTGGCTATCGAGACATTCGCCATTCGCGCAACGTCTCTGATATTTGCCATTTAAATCACCTCGGATAAGACGTTGTAAATAAATCATTCATCTTCGTCGCTCTCCATCTGGTAAACCCTGACATAGTCTACGTACATCCTAGCGGGGAAAGGTGTCTCGTTCGTGGGGTATCCGGGCCAATTTCCCCCGACTGCGAGGTTCAGTATTATGAAAAATTCGTTGTCGAAGACCCAGGGTTTTCCTCTGGACTCTATCGCTGACTTAGTAACTACATGGTATACTCTGTTATCAACGTACCAGACTATCTTTTCTTCATCCCACATTATTCCAAAGATGTGAAAATCCTTTGTAAAGTCCGGTGTAGGAGGTTCCAATCTCATACTTCCGCTTATACCGCTCGAACCAAAGTAACCAGGTCCATGCAAAGTCCCATATACTGTCCATTTATCGTGTCCTAAAAATTCAACTATGTCGATTTCACCACATGTTGGCCAACCAACGTATCTAAAATTGCTTCCAAGCATCCAAAATGCTGGCCAAAGACCTTTGCCGTAAGGGAACTTTATCCTTGCTTCGATTTTACCATACTGGACCGAAAACTTCCCTTCCGTCTTCATGCGTGTAGACGTGTAATTGAAAGTCTTGTTTCCTTCTTTAACAGTTTCTTTTCTCGCTTCAATAACAAGCATTCCGTTTTCTATCCATGCGTTTTTCCCTTCTGTATAGTATTGCCACTCATTGTTTCCCCAACCGTTGTTGTTTCCTATATCGTATTTCCATTTGCTCGTATCGATCACTTTCCCATCAAACTCATCTGACCAAACCAACTTCCACCTTGTGTTTTTTATCATAGCTTCGTACTCCTTTAAAGCTGCTACACAGCTCGTGGTTAGTATCCCAAAGAAAATGAATCCTACCAAAACTGCCACGTACTTAAAAACCTTAGATTTTGCAATCGTCACAATACATCACCTTCTCTTTTCCTTTTATTCGTACAAGAAACTCACTTCTACACTCTCAATTTTACCATCCCTGACAAGTTTTGCATACGGTTCGGGGACAAGATGACCGTCTATTTCAACTATTTCACCATTTTTCGTTTTCAGCTTTACTTTTTGTTTTGTGATATCAACCTTAAATGTGTCAAGCTTTTTCGGATTCACGTACGTTACCTTAACTTTTCCAAGGAAATTAAACGATACCTTTCCCTCTTCGTCGAACAACCAACCAGGCAGTATGGGTTCGAAGCCCAAAAAGAGCTTGCCATCGATGAACTTGAACGGTTTTTGTCCTGCTAACATTATTTTCCACATACTCAAGAATTCCGCACTTGCGCCACTTAGCCTTGCGACAAAACCTGTGCCATGAATTTTCTCATCGGGATTTGCACTACTTGCTATGAACGAAGAGTTTTCGAGAGGATTTCGCCCGTAAACCTCTGGGTTCATGAAGGCTACGATTACATTTTTGAAGTCCTCGTAGAATTCCTCGTAAAGTCCGTTCTTTATAAGCTCGAGCATGTATTTGTATTCCATATGTAACCAGATCGACTCATTTTCAAGCCATCCGGGAGTAAATGCCTTTGCACGACCTATCTCTATTGTTTCGTTTGTTAATGGAGCATTTACTTTGTACATTTTCAGCTTCCTGTCGTACAACTCGGACAGTTTTACCTTTCTGTAAATTTCTTTCAGCAATTCCCTATCAGTTGCGTAAGCTTTGAAGCCGCGAACCATTCCTTCCAAGAACAGAGGCATTGCTCTCTGTTTAAATTTGCGCACATTAACGAATTTCTGATTACCTTCCTCGTTGATGATTTCGTACTCTATTGCCTCGTAATAGTAGTACGTTGGCATCAGACCATTGTTTTCAGAAATAGCTTTATCAAGCGCAGCCTTGAGCTTCATACGGAATTTATCAAAAATGTCTGAAAGTATTTCTGCTTCTATTTGAATTTCAGCACCGTCGAAGCCAAATTTTACATCCTCACGGTACGATTCTCTTAGGTCAGACATTTTCTCCCAGTACTTGAAGTCTTTATCTCCCTCATCTGAGTTTTCATACCACTGAACTATTTCGTGCGCTTTTTCTATAAGGTTCATAACTTCTATTGGCAAGCTTACCATTTGATGCTTATATTCCCTCAGTGCATCAACAATAAAATTCATCAGTCTTAAGAGCTCGAAACTCTCGGCTACGGATGAACCAAATAGACCAGGGAGACCATTAAGTGCATCGTACCATCCTGGCTTTCCAGCCTCCATCTCTATACCAACACCAGCCGGGTCTGTTGTTGCGAACTTTATCGCCGCTAAGTTTACAAGTTTCGATATCAGTGTCGTTCTGTATATCTCACCTTTCCCTTTGTTCGTTCTAACTATGTTTTTGAACTTCCCTCTTGATTCAATGAGCTTCTTCTTGTCCTCGTCTAAATATAGCGAATTGTACTGCCTTACCTTTCCATCAACGAAGACGTAACGTTTAGATCTCGGTAAAACACATTCCGCATTGTCATAGTAAGTGTAGGACTTATCTTCGAAGAGCAGTTTTTCTTTAGTTTCTGGATAGATGGACAAGTAACTTTCAATGAGGTCCAAATTATACGTCCAGTGGTCTGTCCAAAAACCCTCGCCATGGACAGCATCTGTTTCCTCGACCAAATAGTGCGCTAAGCTTCTCAGGAATTCTTCAAATTCTTTTTTTAGCCTTATATTTTCCTTCTCAATAAACCTCAGCAACTTACCAGGAGTCAAATTTCCAGCTTTCAGGAAATTGAGAAGTTTTTCAACGTCTTTGTGATTTTCTAATTCACTTTTTAAGAATTCTTCTACTTCGCAATCTGGGTTGAGCGAATACCTCACACCGTTAATCACCAATGGATTGTAACCGTCAGCCTGAATTAAATTGACGAAGAATCTGATGTTGTAGTTTCCGATTTCTGGGTGGAACACAACATCCTCTCTTCTGTTTTGGTTAACGTCTCTGTAATTTGCATTTCCCGAAGAATAGTACTCAGGTAGTAGCACGAAGTAGTTGTAATCTCTTTCTAAATCGCCGTGTTTTCTTGAGTACACGTGATAGACCAGACTGTCGTCACCTTCACGTAAAACTATAGGATATCCACCTCTAAGAACATTATCCAAGTATGTTTGCTTCGTGTATTCATCGAACAGATCAGATGATGTTTTCGTCCACACATCCTCGACAATTTCTTCGATTATTTGCGAGCCTTCTCTTCTTTTTCTTTCAAGGTATTCTTGGCTCGAAAACCTCTCTGCGTATTCTTTGAGTAAGTTCATATCTGGGGTATGTCCAGTAACTGTGTAAAGATGTAGTTCTTCACCAGGTTGCAATATAGCCTCAACAGGTGAAAATGCGCATGGAACCTTGTTTGATGTGATTTGCTTTATTTTTCTGATTTCGCTTAAATTGTGGTCAAGAAAGACATCTGGTGTAATATACGATGTATTCATTCCAAAGACAACATCCGGGTCTACCAAAGGCATCAAAAGCTCTTTGGCTTGCGACTGGATTTTGAAAGAGACATAGAAATTACCTTCCTTAAACTCGGAAACAGCTGCTACGTCCTCGGCTGTTGATCTCAGTTTGAATACAGGCATTTTATTTTCCAGGTTGTAGACTTCCATCCATGCTTTTAGTGTATTACCAACATGCTTTAGTCCGTAGTCATTGATTCCGTACGGAAGAAGAGCCGGCAGTCCGTCGAGGATCTCAAACTTTTTGACTTCGTTTGATATATTTTGGAACTTAACGATTCTAATCAATGCACCCAAATTTTCTTGTGGCAATATGAAATAAAGCACATTCGTTTTTAGGCCATGGGCTTCATTTATCTCTTCTAGCTCCACTTCGTTTCTTGTGATGTACATTCTCTGAACTACCTTTTCATTAGACACCTTTCCAAAAGGCTCAAAGAATGTATTCTTGGACAAGTCTTTGACAAATGTCCTGAATCCATGAGTGAAAACGACTTGGTAAGACCTGAAGGCCGGATGAAATTCCATAATCGGATTATCTTTGTGAGCTATACCGAACGAAGCTATCGCTTGTGCTCTATTCACGTAAAATACCCACAATGGGATGCCTTTCTTACCCGCTATTCCTGGTAAAAAGCTTGAAAACGGTTTAGAATTATTGTACTCTTCTATAACGAACCTTTTGTTTTCATCGAAATAGTATCTGACCATCTTGAGACCTCCCGTTTTAAGAATTCAGAAACATTTAGTCCAGAATGTAGGTTTGCTTTAATCTGATATCTCTTGATGAAGCACCTATTCTGATTTCATATTCACCTTTCTCAATTACCCAGCACCGACCATCGAAGCTTGCAAGACTTGAGACCGGAATTCTGATTTCTATCTTTTGCTTTTCACCTGGCCCAAGCAACTTCGTCTTGTCAAAACCTTTGAGCTCTTGGTATGGTTTGTCTATCTTCCCTCTCGGCGCTCTCACGTACACCTGTGCAACTTCTTTCCCAGCAACCTCACCAGTGTTGATCACCTCAAACCTCACAACGATATCTCCACCGTCTCTGTATATTTTCAAGTTCGAATATTCAAATGTCGTGTACGATAACCCAAATCCAAACTCAAAAGCTGGTTCTACTCTGAATGTATCGTAATACCTGTAGCCCACGTAGATATCTTCATCGTAGACGACAACTTCAGGGTTGTCTTTCGGTTCTCCTGGGAACGATCTTGACGGAACGTCTTCGTATCGTTTCGGGAACGTTGTTGGTAGCTTGCCGGAAGGATTAACCTTCCCACTTATCACATCTGCAAAGATTCTTCCTGCTTCTTGACCTGGCTGCCATATCAATAAAATCGCATCACACAAATCTTTCCAACTTTCAATCTCTATAGGTGCGCCTACGTTAAGTACAACAACCAGTTTCTTTCCTTGCTCTCTAAATGCCTTTGAAAGCTTCGATAACATGTGAATCTCATCGTCTGCCAAGTAGAAATCGCCTTTTACAAGTTTCCTATCTACTCCTTCTCCGGAGATTCTGGTTATAACAAAAACACCTATGTCATTTACCGTTGCGTATCTTTTGATTTCCTCTTCAGCTAACAGGTCCTGAGGTAGTCGTGGAATTATGTTGTCTCCCCATTCGTTCTTCGTAATCTTATAGTCAGAAGCTCTTAGTTCGGATATCTTCTGTTTGTAAACTTCCGATAGTTCTTCATCGATTTTGATACCTTTTTCGATCAATCCGTCAAGAAGATTGACCACATATCTTGGGTGCGTATCTCCACTACCAGTTCCTCCTTTTATCGTCTCTATCTGACCTGTGCCAAAAATTGCAACTCTTGTTTCTGGTTTTATGGGTAACGCCCCGTTGTTTTTCAGTAGCACAACACCTTCACAACCTGCTTCGTACGCTATTTTTGCATGCTCTTCTAAGTTCGGCTTGTTGGAGTATTTGTATCCTTTGAATGCCGGTGTATTAACAAGCACTTTCAATATCGTCCTCACTCTTTCATTTAACATCTCTTCCGTTATTTCTCCTCGTTCGTACGCTCCCTTTATCTCCTCTATCTCCGGCCTTCTGTTCTTGAATATCTGATATGTGTTCCCCGGCATCAATAAATCGTTCCATGATTTTATCTGTTCTGCCGCATTATCACCAGCAAACCAGTCCGTCATCACAAATCCTTCAAATCCCCATTCATCACGAAGCACGTCTTTCAATAACCACTTGTTTTGCGATGTATACTTACCATTCAGCTTGTTGTACGAGCTCATCACAGTCCAAGGTTTTGCTTTCTTGATGGCTATCTCGAACGGTTTTAGATAAATCTCACGCAAAGCTCGTTCTGAAACTATCGTATCAACACTCATACGATTGGTTTCCTGTTCGTTGGCAACAAAATGTTTCAAACAAGCACCAACGCCTTGGGATTGAACACCTTCGACGAAGCTCGCAGCCATTTCACCTGTTAGTAATGGATCCTCAGAGTAGTATTCGAAGTTCCTGCCACACAGTGGATTTCTGTGGATGTTTATGGCAGGTGCAAGCAATATATCGACACCGTATTCTCTTACTTCTTCTCCCATTGCCTCTCCGACTTTTCTGAGGATTTGTCTGTTCCAAGTGGAAGCAAGCATGGTCTCTATCGGAAATGCTGTAGCATGGTATTTATTCTCATCGTTTTCACGTTCTGGATCGATTCTAAGTCCTGCAGGGCCATCGGCAAGTACTGCTTTTGGAATGCCAAGCCTTTTTATCTCACGAGTTTCGCCTGCTTCACCTTTGACCTTTGGTGCAGGGTTGTTTGGCAACCAGAGAATACCAGCGCCCACGACAAAGTTGATCTTCTCTTCAACAGTCATTTCAGAAATCAGCTTTTCGATATCGAATTCCACTTTAGCCATCTCCCTTCTTAGCATTTGTTGATATATATTATTCACCAGTGATACCTGTTCTCTCCAAACTTTCCACGAACTGTCTTTGCAAGAACAGATAAGTTATCAAGAGTGGTAGAATCGTAATCATAGTTGCTGCCATTCTTATGCCTTCGTTAATTCTGTTTGCTGCACTACCGTCAGCTGTCGGGAACATGACAGCATATCTAGCAACGAAATCTCTGAGTTCCAATGGAAGGGTCTTAATTTTGTTGCCAAGCAAAAGGCCTGATAGTAGTGTTTCGTTCCAGTACCACACCAAAGAGAAGATAAATGTTGTCACAATTGCTGGCAAAGAAAGGGGAATCATGATTTTGTAAAAAACTTGAAAAGTGTTAGCACCATCTATTTCCGCCGCTTCGTCAAAAGCCTTGGGTAGCATGTTGAAGAAATTTAGATAGAGTAGTATGAATATCGCACTTCTAATGCCTTGGCCAAAAATTGCAGGTAAGAATGTTGCGTAAATTGTATCGGTTAGTCTCAACGTGCTGAACAGAACATATTTGGTGACGAGAGTAACCTGTGTTGGAATCAAAAATGTTGCGAGCATTAAAACTATCCAAAATCTCTTTAGTGGAAATTCGAAACGTGAAAGTCCGTACGCGATAAGTGCAGTTATTAAACTTTGCGCAAGCGCAGGTATGACAGATGTATAAACGCTGTTCCACAACGATTTTGGCATCTCCAGAACTTTCCAAGCTCGTATGAAATTATCCAACGTGAGCTTACTCGGTACCCAGACAACCGTTGGATTCACTAAGTCCTCGACGCTCATGAAAGATGAGGTTATCATGTAAAGCAGAGGATAAAGGTAAGCATATCCGATACCTATCAAGACAACGTAGATAATTGTCTTTGTAGCGGGTTCTTTGAATGTCTTGTAATACGAAATGCGAAATCTTCGTTCTTTGTTCTTCATATTCTGTTTTTCCTCCTTTCACGGAAGAGTAGATACGCGATACCGAGTATCACCATGATTGCGGTGAAGTATATCCAAGATAAAGCAGCTGAGTAGGAATACGGTTTATCTATGTCGAACATGTGTTGTGTGATACTTGTGTTCACAGGGTTATTTGCAAAAGATGCTAGATCAACGATAGTGTAAATGGTGTTTACCAAGACAAATGGCTTGATGAGTGGCAATGTGATTTTCCAGAACATGATCCAGTCATTTGCACCGTCGATTTGTGCCGCTTCGTATATGCTACTACTTATCTTCTGCAAACCTGCGAGGAAGAAGATGATTTGTACACCAGAGAACCAGAGAATCAAAACCAGGTTGTTGAACATATACAGAAACGGATAACTTATCGTGTTTGGTATCATCTGGAAGAACCGATAAATGAAGTATCTTCTCGGGTCAACGATACTTGCAGCGTTATTTGCAACCAATTCAGCCACAACGGGTCCACTTACGATAACAACCGGTAAGAAGTAGAGCAGCCTGAAGAACGTTCTTGCTGTGAGTTTTCTGTTGAGTAGTATTGCAACTATCAGCGAGAAGATAATTATCAAGGGCGTGGATAATACAATGTTGAGTAACGTGTTCCAAAAGTTCAGAGGAAATGCAGGATCTGTTCGGAAAGCGTAAATGTAATACTTCCAACCTACAAATGTGGCTTCGATTCCGTGAACTGTAAAATTCACGTTGAAAAAGCTCAGGTACAGTGAGTAAAAGAACGGGAATGCTGTGAAGACACCAAAGCCTATTATCCATGGAAGTACGTACATGTAACCTGATAATGCTTTTCTTGTAGTTCTTTTCATTTGGAACCAACTCCATTTGCAGAATTTATAGACTTCACAACCTTGGGTGACTCAGCAGGAACGGTTACTGAACCATCTTTGTAGATTTCCTTTGTGTAGTTAACGTATATTTCATATCCATTGTCGTAAACAACTTTCACAACACCTGGTTTCAACACGATGCGGTCAACTATCTTTGAACCTTTCACATATTTGAGAACACTATTTATGGTTTTGTAAATCTCGGCTATCTTCTCTTTCCAATCTTCGTAGCGAGTCGAAGGATAGTCCCACAGTGGTGTGTCTTTCAATGATGCGTTATCGAGCCATGTTATCAAGAACGAAGGATATGCACCATAATCTATCGATTTCAGGACGTCCATTTTTGAAAAGAATCCGTTATTCATATACGGAGTAAAGTAGTTTATTCGGCCGCTCAAGACTATCTGGAGGAACGGAACGGTATCCGTTTCAAAAAGGTATTGACTTGAATTCATTGGTGCGGAGCCTATTGTATCTGCGTACTTCCAAGTGTAATCGTTTGGCTCGAATAGAATCAGGTTATCTGTTATTGAAGAAATATCGCTTAGAGTTTTTTCAACCAATTTCTTGGCTTTGAAACGATGTATCTCAGCGTTCATCTTCAAGTTCCCGTAGAGTTTATTCGCGTACTCCCTGACCGCGAAGTTCTTAAATCCAAGTTTTAAAAGCTTTGAGACGCGCATTGAAAGGTATTCAGATGCAAGATCAATTCTGACATAGTAACTTTTGTAAAGCCAGAGGTCTTTGTTATCCCTCTCTTCGGTGATTATCGATTGCGACAGGTTCAGTCCAACTTCTTTTCTCAAATTCAGTTGTTTTTCAGTTACCTTTGTCACGTTGTCAACGAAATATAGTTCTACACTCTTCCCATTTGATTTGTTCATCGTGTTGAACTCGACGACGTACTTCAAAAGGTCAAGAAAATCACCGGTCTTCTTCTCCAATCCAAATTTCCCGACCTTGTTTCCGTGCAGTCCTCCATCTTGCCAACCTTCTATCAAAAGAACGATTCTGTTGATTCCTTTGCTTGTCAATTCCTTGAGAATCTGTTTGATTTGCTCAACGGACGAAATTGCTATAACGCGTTGTCCTATCAACATCTTTTCTATGTCTGAAACAATCACGCTCAAATACAGTGGCACATCTGATTTCGATGTAGCGTTGGTTTGGTTTTCGTACTTGTGTACCTTACCGAAGAGCTGGTCTGCAAACTTATCCCTGTAATACTTCGCCATTCCTACGTAGTTTGCCAACTTACCTGTGAGGAAAGAAATTTCAAGTGCCGCATCGAAAATGTTTCTGTACTTTTGAGCGACCTGTATACCAGCTCCACTTCTTGTTGTCGGTTGAAGGTATTTCTGCCTGTATATGAATTTTGCTGAAGTCCAGTTGTAGTTGCTGAGAAGGCCGCTCGGATATGAAATTATCGCACTGTATTCTTGTCCAGAGGTGATTATTCCCAAAAACGCGTTTTGGTCTACTCCATGAACAATTCCAAATACCGGTATTAGGGCAGTGGGCTCTTCCCTTAAAAAGTCGTTTGGTCTGTTTGCTCTCAAGTCGTTAACGGTAACCAGATTTTCTATGGCATAATCTTTTCCGTATACTCTCTTTTCAAACCAGTTCAAATAGTGTGCCGGTTTCGAAAACCTTATAAGTGCACCAGGTCCATCTGGCACAAAAGCGTACCCGTTTATTTCATCGGATATTGTACTTCCCAGAAAAGGAGCGAATACAACAGATGCCATTGTGAATTTGCTTCCTTCTTTTATAGTATTTTGCGGCAGTTCGAATTTTATCGTATCGTCTTTAACGGTTATCCGAACATCGAATCTAATCTCGAGTGGTTCAAAGAACAGTGAATAGATGATACCGTTTTGGATTTTTTTCCAAGATTTCTTAACTTCCTCATCAGCAGAGCCAACGACGTTCGATATGCCACGTTCATCGAAATATTCCAGTAGTACAAGAGACCTAGCTATGGATTGGTAAGTAGCGTTCATTTCTTTGTATGCATCGGTTTCTTCTGAGACATCCCCCCATATGTATCCTGATCTTTTATCTACAACTCGTAACGATGTGGTCTCCAGATTGAACCAAAGTTCTAGGTCGGAACTCTCAGCTATTTTGGTATATCCATCCAGTGTGAAAGGTGATTTAACAAAAGCTATTGTTTCAGGCCTTGTAAATCTGTTTGACAGATAATCATTTCCAATCGTCTGGATGCTTTGAGCGAATGCAGAACTGAAAGATAAAACAAACGTGGTGATAGCAAAAAATAATGACAAAATTGCGGTGGTTTTTAAGTTGGACTTATTTTCTTGCACGGTAGAGCACCTCCTGAACAATTGCGTAAATGGTTTGCGCGAGCTGGTCCCAAAGCATGTAGACTATGGAATAAACAAGTATTATCACGAATATCCAAACCAAAGTGAGCAATATGCTCTTTATCGTATCCAGAACACCGTAGTCATGAATTTCTTTAACACCCGTGAAAAGTAGAACCGCCGACCAGGTTATCAGAATCATTGATACAAAGGATACAATGAACGCTTCATTATAAGTGAGAATGTAAGTAAGCAGTATAACAAACGGTTGGAAGAGGATGTAAGGTGCAAAGCTATACGCCGTAAATATATAAATATCTCTTAAAGTTCCACGACCGTCGTTAATGGAACTCACCAAATAATTTGCGAAAACCCACAACATTGTTGGAGCAGCACTTGCAAGCAGAACAAATCCAACAGAACGGTCGTGAACGTTTAAGTTGAAGATAAAACTTCTACCGAAGTAGTCAAATTGTATCACTAGGAAGAAAATTACATAGATAATGGTAGCTGACAGCACTGAACCATGTTTTCTTCTTTGAATGTAGTAGAATGTATCGAGTGGATGTCTTAATATATTTTTGATGTAGATAATGTCGTTCAACAACTTCGAACTAATTTTTAGTCTCTTCTTTATCAGACCACGTTTGGATAACTCATCGAGTGCTACAAGAAGTGCTATAAAGAGTATGAAACCAAGCAATATAATTCCTGCGTTCTTTTGCAAGAACTCGTTTCTAATCTCCCAGTATGCATCAGAATAGTCTCTTTTCGCGTAGGCCTTTTTGAATTCATCTGCCGCGGCTCTGTAATTTCCTTCCTGGAAGTACGCTTTCCCAAGACCGTAATGCGCAATTTTCGAGTACCCGTCGTAAATCATTAATTCTTTCCAAAGCCCTTTACTTTCCAGATACTTCCCTTGAGAGTAGAGTTCAAGCGCTTTGTGTAAAGTCTGAATGTACTGAGTAGGGTTAAACACATGGACAAGACCTCGTTCCCTATCGAGGACGTAAACTTTTCCATCAGCATCAACAGTGATAGCGGATGCAACGGTGAATAAACCATTTCTTTCCGTTGCGATCGCACGTCCACCGAACGAAACCAGCAGATTACCTTCTGAGTCGTATTCGTATATAAGGCCAGTTTCTGTTAACGCAAACATCCTTCCGTTGTTATCCACAGCGATATCTATGAAGTTCGGCTCGTCTATCATTCTCCTTTCCTTGGATGCAGGAAGTATATTTAGACCTATTGTATTGTGCTTTTTTATGGCATTTCCACGTTCCTTTTGAGTTACTGTGTAAATAAGACCTTTGGAATCTATCGTAATGTTAGTATAGGGTTTTGGAATTCTATTGAGGAACTTTTCTTTCTGCTCCTTTGTGTAGAATATATCGATGAACTTGTCCAAGAACGTTATTCCGACGGTATTTGCTCCAAAATATCCGAGGAACTCACCATTCTGGTCGAGTTGAATAATGCCTTCAAACGTACCTTCGCTAACTATGTAAAAATTACCTCGTTTATCGACAACAAGCTTCTTCGGTTTAAAGTTCGCGGTTTCACCGAATAGCGGATTCGTAGGTCTGCCTATCCTTTTAACTTCATTCCCAGATTTGTCAAATATAACAATCTCTGAAGTGCCAGGATCAGCCACGTAAATGTAATCATCATCGACAAATACTCCCGTCGGCTGGAACAAGGACATATCACCAACATAAGTAGCCTCGCGGGTTATCATATCGAAAACGACAATTCTTGCATTACCCGAATCGGCAATGTACATTTTGTTCTCCCAGATGAAGATATCATCTGGATAATACAAGTCTAAGTCCTTGAAAAGGACTTCACTAACCACGTACGCATCCTGCGTTATTTTCCATTCGTTCTTTCCAGATATCGTGTACGTAAGAAACGGACTGTTCACGGCTAGTAAACCGTTGCTTAAGATCAGCAGCACGTGTAAAACTATGATAAGTCTCATCAAAGATTCCATTTTGAATTTAATTTCCCTTTCCACGATATTCACACCACCCAACAAAAGGCTTTGGAGAACCATCATTTTAGACCACTGTAAGCCATCGTATTCATAACTCTGGACTGCATAATTATGAACAGCACCAAGTTTGGAACGAACATGATAAGCCCGGCTGCGGCCGCTATCCCTTGACCTGCGACTGTATTACCAGTTGTCTGAGTAAGGTTGGAAACGTAAAACGCAAATGTCTTTAAGTTTTCGTTATTTATGTAGTAAGTCGATGCTTCTGCGCTGTTCCAAGCAACCTGGAATGCCAAAATTCCCACAGTCGATATGGCTGGTTTCAAAAGTGGCATTATGATATTGAATATAATCTGAAAATCGTTTGCACCATCAACAAGGGCAGCATCTAATAGCGCATCAGGTATCTGGTCGATGAACTGCTTCACAAGAAATACACCTATCGGCATGGCTAGTAACGAAAGTACATTAATGAAGAATGTGTCGATGAGTCCAAGTTGTTGAACTATCAGGTATCTTGGGATAATTACTGCGATTGGGACGAACATAAGTGCGAGGTTATTTACGGTAAACAACAGATTCTTTGTCTTAAATTGTTTCTTAGAAAGCGCGTATCCTGCGAAAACGGATATTATTATGGTGAATAATACTGTCAAGAATGCAGTCAATATGCTGTTCATCAAATATCTTGAAACCGGGATTGCAGAAGCTCTCGTTATTTGGAATAATTCATAGAAATTACCCAAAGTAGGTCTTCTAACAAGGAATCTCGGAGGATAGAGGAACAACTCATCAACAGGCTTAAAAGCCTGCGAGAAGATGAATATAATGGGTAACATCATGAATATCGCAATTGGTGTCAGGATAAAGTAGAACTTGAGTTGACTTTTGTGAAAGTATCTTGGATTCGTTTTCGTTGTAAACTTGGCCATAGATTTTCACCCCCAATTCCAATCTAGTACCGTTCGCCAAACAAACGCCACGCAATTCTTGAAAAGAACCAAATTATCAAGAGTAGAACAACGGAAAGTGCAGCCGCGTACCCCATTTCGTATCTTAAGAATCCATAGTCCTCTATATGGTTGACTATCAATTGACCAGCGTACTGTGGTGTAGGATTCGAACCGGACAATGCCACACCGATGCCAGCCGATGTGAACGTGTTTACTATTGACATAACAGCACCAAAAAGCATTTGGGGTTTCATTGCGGGTATTGTCACGTAGATGATTTCTTGCAAGCGATTCTTTATACCATCGATATACGCAGCTTCGTAAAGTTGCTCGTCAACGTTTAAGATACCGGCAAGCATAGCCAAAAATCCTACCCCCATACTGCTCCAAAGGGAAACGAGAATCATAATATCCATCAAATGCTGTGGCGACTGCAACCACTGTACGGGTTTATCGATAATTCCGAGCTTGAGCAAGAGGGCATTCAGATAACCCTGTTGGTCTCCGTTAAAAAGCACTCGCCAAATTACCGACATTGTTACACCCGCGGTGAGGGATGGAGAGTAGATTATCAAAGCGAATATAGTTCTAGGAACTCTTGTAAGCTGGGCAACGAGCCAAGCTAACACAAATGAAAGGACATACCCACCAACACCAACAATTAATGCGTATTTAATTGTATTCGGGAGAACTTTTTGCATGAAGAGTGTGTCTCGTGTTAAGAGTGTGATATAGTTCTGTATTCCTATCCATTTAGGCCTCTCGATGGCGTTGAAGTAGGTAAAAGACAGGTATATAGCTACCACAACAGGTAGTGCGATGAATATGATGAATAGAACCAGGTATGGTGACAACAAAAGCCAGTGTCCTCGGTCTTTTTTAGAGCTTATTTTCATAGAAACTTGGCTGCGGACACACGTGGCTTCGCCACGAACAAGCAGCCTCTACCCTCCTTTTAACATTAGTGTCTTACTTCTCTCAATAAGCCTTAGCTTCGTATACTTTACACTGTCGCTTATCTTTTCTCCGCTAAGACTACTAATCGAAAAGTATCCTCTACTCATTACGTAGCCTGGTAACCTTTCGGTCCTGGCTGAGGGTAGTCAACCAGGGCTTTCTCAATCCCGCCACTTCAGTGGTGGGTGGTTGACTCACCCTCACCCCGATTTATTACCGTCTCTATGAACTCTTCCATACTGTCGTACATCCTATAATCTTTGATCTTCTTGCCGTTTATTATGTAACCGAATTCTGTGAGCTTCCTTTCTAATTCTCTGTTTATCAATATTACGGACCTATCGATAGATGTACGTAGTGGTTTACCCTCGATAACAACACTATTCCAAATGTTGCTTACTTCCCTTTCTACCATGTAACCGCCAGGGTGTCTCTGTACTTCTCGAATCCACTTCCATTGTTCAAGGATGACCTTTTTGTGTTTTTCATCGATGAAATCGAGCTCTTTGAATGCCTCTATATTAGCAGTATTCCAAAGATACGTTGGACCGTACCTGTTGACCATCATCCTCGCGAATTTTACTTGTGTATCTTTGGACATCCACCACTTTATAAATTCCCAAGCCTTTTCCTTCTTATTGGAGTTCGCAAATATAACTATAGCTCTGTCTCCAGCTACTTGATATCTCAAAATTTCTCCGTTTTCGGTCCGAACACCTGGAGAGGGTGCGATATCCCAAAGTCCGTAAATTTCATCCGCTGCATTCAAAAGCGTTACGTAAAGGCCAAAATCACCAACGCCAATCGGAATCCGCCCGTATCTGAAAGAGTTGTAGAAACTTGCTACCTGCTCTGGGATTCCATAAATAGCGAAAAGGTCGGTCATTAATTCGAAAGCTTTTACCGAATTTTCCTCGTTTATAGCAGTTTTCATACCATCCTTTGTGTAAAGTCTTGCTTTGTTCTGGAAGAAGAAAGGTCCGGTGGTGTTGAAGTATTTTGTTGTCTGTTCACACATGGGGATTGAGAAATTCATCCCACGCCTTTGAAGTTCTGGGAGAATCTTTTTTACATCGTCCCATGTATCCGGTATCGGTATACTGAGTTTCTCGATAATGTCTTTTCTGTAGAAGAGAACATAAAAGTTCTGGGTTTCGGTTATACCGTAAACTTTGTCGTCAACAACCATCGGTAACAGAGTTTCCACGTTTATATTCTTTTCAGCGAACGTGAAGAAGTCGGGGAAGTATGAAAGCGGGAATAGAGCATTTCTTATTGCAAGTTCAAACGGTATCCAGTTGCTGATACTCATTGCAACGTCAGGTACTGTGTTTGCAGCACTTGCTAAGACAAGCTTTTGCTCGTTCGGCATTATGGAGAATATAACCTTAATGCCTGTCTTTCTCGTAAAATCACTGTCTGTGAGATACTGCAATGTCTCAACGTATTGGACTGGTCTGTTAACCCAAACTCTCAAGCTTGCCTCATCGACCTTTTCATATATGGAATAAGCTTCGTTCTTGTTGAAAAGAGAAAGCCATAATTTTTGTAGTTCTTCATAGGCCGTAATCAAGAATGTTGATTTCGGGTAGGCAAATCTATCGAGACTTCCTTGAAAAACATAAATCTTGTCTATGCCCATCGGTTGTTCTTTTAGTCTCATGGAAAGTTCTGAAAGCCTTTGGGCAATGGAGGAAGCTCCTTCGCTAAGAACGTCGATGTAGAACGGCAATTTTTCAGGCTTTCGTAGGATGTTGTCTATTATCCCAGCGCAGACAAGCATATCTGCAATCGATGGAAGTCCCTGTTTGCCGACGATACCGACCAGTTTTTCATGTTCCGCTTTTAGGCTTTGAGATATGTGCGTTAGATCCGGTACTGCGTTTGGCATATATTTCTCAATGTTCCATGTCCTGTTTGGGTCTAAATTATTCCCAACAAGCTTTCTCAATTCCAAACCTATTTCTTGTAACTTCTTTACACTATTTTGTAGAAACTTGATCGTATCTTCGTACATTCCGGTGGTAACTTCCATCGAGAGAATGTGGAACCCTTTGTCGAGATAAACTTCCAGTGGTTCATTTTGCTCATTTTTCAGTACATAATCTTTCCAAGTATAGCCCGTGTAGGGAAATGGATATTCCACGAACTCTTTGAATGGAACTTTGCCGTCTAAGTAAATCCTTCTAAAGATTGGAATACCTCTGTTCGTTGCTTGCTTGTATCTGAACGCGATCTTGTAATAACCCGGAGTCTCAACGTAGAAACTCCAAAAAATCTCTTGCCCGGACTGTTTGAAAGTAGTTTCATCTATAACGTTTATCTTTCTTCTCAGAATTTCATAAGGCGTTACTAAAGCGGTTTGTTCATTGGTTAACGATATTAGCGAGTCTGACTTAAATGAAATCCCTTCAGCTTCTATCACGATAATATCTTCACCGCTTTTACCTTCGTGCCTTTTTACACTTCTATACTCAGCGTACGGTTGACTAACAAACAGAGAGGATCCAGCCACCAAATAAATGCCTTCGATAACTATCGGTGAACGTGTGTTCTTTACAGAAATTAGATTCTCCCCTGCGTTAAGTTTAAGAAGCAGTGGATAGTGTGATATCCTACTTGCGTCTTTGACAAAGGTTAGGTACGTTCCTTCAAAGGGTTTTTGCTCTGGTGTTATTTCATTACCGTATCTATCGTAAACTTTTTCATTGAAGTCATAATAAGTAAAGTTATCCAGAATTCCAAGGTAGGTCTTTTTCTCTACTTCGAACTCCAAAGTTCCACTACTTGTTGTGAAGTTATCATACCTGTATTTAATAACTACCGCATACTCACCATCGTTAGGAACAGAAAAAAGAATTGTCGTCGTTTCATCGTTTCCAAGGACCAGTGGATTTTCAAGATCTAACTTAAACACAGCATTGTTCGTTGTATCAGAAAACCTCAGTTCAGAAAGTTTTTTGTACGCATCAAAACTAGAGATAGTAGATATACCTTGCGATTTGCTTGTGGACTTTTCCACAAGCTGTGCAATTGCGGTAATAAATCTTGTATATACACTTCTACCAGAGAAATAAAGGACTAGCATAACAGCAATTACTGTTAAAGCTATTATCCCAGACCAAATCAGAATTTTCTTCACGTATAATCAACCCCTCATCTGCTTTTTATCTTCCCTTATGATTTTTCACATAAACCCGTCGGCTGGCAGCTATATGAGATTCACCAGAGCGTTTCAGCCGACGGGATGAATCAACAAGATAAAATCGTATTCAGTGTGAATTACTTACCTTCTATCTGTTTTCTTAGTTGTGGGAATTTCTTCTCTGCGTCTATTAACTTCTTTTCGAAAATTGCCCAGTTCTCTTTGATTACTTTATTTGCCTTTTCTTGAGTTTCTGCAGCGACTGCTTCAGGTGTTACCTCTCCGCGCCTAATCTTTTCATTAACGGGGAATATAACATCCCATATTGCTTCGAACCATCCAGGAACGATTTTCCACATATCGACTCGGACACTTTTATCAAGGTTTTTCAGCATCCATTTAATTCCATTCGGTATTTTTAGTGTGTCAAAATACTTCACCACGTCTGGATGCATTGTTGCCGGGATAAACCAATCAACTAGTCTTCCTTTTTCGATACCTTCCGACTCGTAAAGTTTCAGCCTTGCAACGACACCCCTTGGATCGTAAGATAGGAATTTAGCGAAGAGGAACGCTTCTTTTGGATACTTCGTTGTTGCGCTTACAAAGGTGTAATTAATATGTACCGGAAGTCGTATACCAATCTTCGGGTCGAACGGAAGAGGATAATAATCAAAGTTCCAAGGTACTGTATGTAGCCAGCTCCAATCGTAGGTTGCTTCAAATCCCATCAACACTTTTGATTCCCTGAAAGCATCAGCATCTTTTCCGAACTTCTTCTGGTAATCATCGAGCTGACCCTGATTCCTTAGTTCCTGATTTATAAGGTCATCTGATACCAAGCCAGGAATTGATTTGAGTTCTTTTTGCAACTTAATGGCCGGTATCCATCCACCGTTGACAAGGTCAAACTCCCATTTTACCGGGTCGAAACTCCAGAACGTCGTATGCTTGCTAAGAACTGCTGCCATGAATGTGTCAAATTCCCACAACTGATTTATACCAGAATATTCTTTCGTTGTAGCTCTCCGAGCGTATTGTCTGAATAAATCAACTGTCCATTCTTCGTATTTTGGTACCTGCAGATTCAACTTTTTGAGTAGGTCAAGGTTGAGTACTATACATTCAAAATGAAGTCTTTCAGGAAGTGCGTAGGTCTTTCCGCGGTACTTAAACGCTTCCTGTGCACTTGTTGGAACATATTTGTAATCTGGGTCGTTTTTCAAAAATTCGTCCAGTGGATAGACCCAACCTTGTGAGACTGGGTAAGAGAGTGGCTCCCAAGACTCCGCAACAACATCGGGAAGGGCTTGTTTTGCAGAAACACGCGCCGTTAAGAAACTGTTCACTTCCGGCTGGTTTACAACCAGCTTGACTTCGATATCAGGATAGTACTTGTTAAACTCTTTAACTAACTTCTGGTACCTATCTACGTTCCAGCTCCAGACAGAAACTGTGATCGTTGCCTTCGCAAAGAGGGAAATACTTAAGAGCGTCAAGAATAAAATCATAAATACTTTACGCATACGAACACCTCCGAAAATATTCTGCGCTTGCTGACTCTATTAGGAGTTTTATGTTTTGTTTCAACAACCAACATTGTGTTTATAATATTTCAGTAAAGTAAGCTTAATTTTCGCTATAGAACCGCTTCTTACTTCTGTGCCGAAGATCAAGTTAAGGTAGTAAAAGTCTACTAAGGAGAGTGTAAAGTTATCTCTGTCATTATCCTTTTGAATTTAAACATGGCGCAATTAATTATTCGTAGAATCTCTGGGTAACCATGCGCAGATACATGGATTACCCAGAGGGCTGGTTGTTCTCTAGCGGTTTTCAGATTTCATTTCTTAGGGCTTATTGTAATGTCATCGAAGTAAACTGTGGTTGGTACATCCTTTCCAAGTTCAAAACTAAGCGTTACGACAGGATCGCCATCTTTAGGATGAGCGTGTTCGAATGTGAATGTCTTCCACTCTGTTGTGAGTTCAACTTCTTGTGCAAAGTATACACCGTATGGTGCGCCGGTTTGAACTAGCTTAACCCAAATCTTTCTTGGAGTGTCTGCTTTTGCCTTAAATGAGATAACGTAGCTATTCCCTCTTCTCAGCTTTACCCACTGGTTGAACTGGATGTGCCATGTCTCATGTCCAGGATTTTCTACCTTTATAAATCCGATACCATCTACAACGCCGTACTTTTCCACTTTTGCGGGGCTTATATTGTAAGTTGACGCCTGCCAAATCCACCATTCAAACGGCATACTGGCTTGATCATTGATGATTCTGTAAGCAAAATCCCCATCGTTTACAAGATTGTCAGGTTCCTCTTCATCTTCGAATTCATATTCTACGGTTTCAGGTTCTTCTTCTTTGAATTCTTCTGGGACTTCCGATTCATCCACTGGTCTGAGAATGACATCGGCTATGTAAACCGTAGTTACTTCGCCTTTTCCAAGTTCAAAACAGAAATTGACGGTCTCGTCCGCTTTATCTGGGTGCTTATAATAGAACGTGTATGTCTTCCATTCCTTTGTGAGTTCGACTGTTTGAGCAAAGTAATTCACCCAAGGATCGTGGTTCATCAAAATCTTGACGTTGATCGTTCTTGGTTGGTCAGCTTTAGCTTTGAAGGAAATCATGTAGTACTGTTTTTGTTTGAGCTTTACCCACTGATTGAATTGGATGTGCCATGTATCAGACCCGGAAGCTGCGATTTTGATAAAGGCATACCCATCCTTTACACCGTATGCTGCAACACTTCCATCGCTGACGCCATATTTTGCTGCTTCCCACAACCACCATTCAAAAGGAGCGTTTACTTGGTCATTTCTGATATTCGAACAGAAATTCCAATTGTTGAGTAAGCTCGTTGCTGTACCACTTAATTGAAATTGACTGGTACCATCTGCCACCACTTCCCTGTTGTAAGCGAAGAGCAATAGAATAAGAAAAATGCTAATCAGAACCTTTGTCAGTTTGCGCATACAAATACCCCCCTTGATGTAATATTTTCGTTCAATGTTAAGAACGCCAAACGAGTTTCTGAAAAACGTGTGCCCACCAAAAATACTTCCTTCATATCCACGCGCCTCCTCTTTGTTAAGTTCTTCTGTTTCACTTGCCGCTTCGTTTGTGTTAGAAAAACAAAATTTGCATTTATTAATTAAATTAGTGAAACAATTTGAAAGTGTTCCAGCTCCTGTTACATTATACTTTTGAAACTTGTTCCACTCAAATCATCATATATACATAAAAGGTCCTACTTTTGTAGTACTACAGTCAGAAAGCGATTTAATAAAAAAGACCCGTGAAAAATCACGGGTCTTTTTATAATTTTTCGATATGATACTTATTTTCCCTCAACCTGTTTCCTTATTTCTGGAAATTTCTTCTCAACCTCTGCCAACTTTTTGGAAAATTCTGCCCAGGCTTCTTTTATAATCTTATTGGCCTTTTCTTGCGTTTCTGCCGCAACAACTTCAGGTTGTACTTCTCCTTTTCTGACTTTTTCGCTGATGGGGAATATGACATCCCAAGTTGCTTGATCCCAACCGGGTACCGTCTTCCACATGTCCACTCGTACCGCTTTATCAAGTTTCTTCAATAGCCACTTCACACCGTCTGGTATTTTCAATGTATCAAAATACTTAATCACGTCTGGGTGCATCGTGGCAGGGATGAACCAATCAATGTTCCAACCGTTTTCAACACCGTTTGCGTTGTCGATTCTCAATCTGGCCACAACGCCTCTTGGGTCGTATGTTAAGAACTTCAAGAACAAGAACGCTTCCTTCGGATATTTCGTCGTTGATGTCATAAATGCGTAGTTAACGTGAACAGGGAATCTCAAGCCGATTTTTGGATCGAGCGGAAGTGGATAAAAATCGAAATTCCAAGGCAGGGTCCTGATCCAGCTCCAATCCCACGTACCGTGCAATCCCATTAATACCTTCGATTCTCTAAACGCATCAGCATCTTTACCGAACTTCTTCTGGTAATCGTCCATCTGTCCTTTGTTTCTAAGTTCGTCGTTTTTCAAGTCATCTGATACGAGACCTGGTATTGATTTTAATTCTTTTTGCAATTTAATTGCTGGTAGCCATCCGCCATTTACAAGGTCAAATTCCCATTTTGATGGGTTGAAACTCCAGAACGTCGTATTTTTGTTGAGTACTGCCGCCATCACGTTGTCAAAGTCCCATAAATGGTTTATACCAGAATATTCACGGGTTGTAGACCTTCTCAAGTATGTCTTAAACATATCAACCGACCATTCGTATGGTGGTTTTGTTAGGTTCAGTTTTTTAAGTAAATCTAAATTGAGGTAGATGCCTTGGAAGTGAAGTCTTTCTGGAAGTGCATATGTTTTGTTGTTGTACATGAATGCTTCTTTCAATGCTTTCGGAACATACTTGATGTCGGGGTCGTTTTTCAGGAATTCGTCGACTGGATAAATCCATCCCTGTGAAACAGGATACGGTAGGGCTTCCCATGACTGAACAATAACATCAGGAAGAGGTTTCTTGGCAGATACCTGCGCTGTCAAAAAGCCGTTTACATCTGGCTCGTTCACAACGAACTGAACCTCAATATCTGGGTAAAGTTTTGTGAACTCTGCTGCAATTTTCTTGTATTTTTCTAAATCCCAACTCCAAACTGCCGCCGTAATCGTGACTTTAGCAAAAATCGAAACGCTCACAACTAAGAGTATCATCAGAACCAAAAAACTTTTTCTCATCCTTCATCCCTCCCTTTGAAGTATGGTGGTTACAAGGATATTCTTATTCCTTCCAAACAAAAGTGGCTGATGCGTAGCCTGGAAGAACATACGAAAAGAGTTCTGTATCGTCTTTGATAACCTGAATCTTTTTAGCAGTATTCGTTCTATTCGAAATGATGAGAACCTTTGAACCATCTGGGTTCAAGAACGCGACGGATTCCAGTTTGTCCATGTACGTGTAAGAATCTATTCTGTATGCTCCGGGTCGAACAAACTTACTGATGTGTCCAAGCGTGTAGTAATCTACGTTGTACTTAACTTCTCCCGTTTGTTGATTGATTTCGATTAGGCCTCTGCACGTGCTGTTCGATAATATTGTTGGACCTCTTTTCTCATCCAGCGCAATGTTCCACCATACGACGGTCTTTGCCCAATTTCTTGGAATTCTTATCACGTGCATCATTTGGTCCATATACGCGTTGAAAAACGCAGGAACCCAGTCTCCTCCAGAACCTTCTGTGAACCAGATCTCTTTGTCCTGGAACATTTCCTTTATCTTACTCATTGCCTCATGCTTTCCACCGTAGAAATGCCAAGCAGAACCTGCGACGTATTTTGAAGCTTTCTCGTTGGAAAGTACGTACGCAGCGTACGTTGTGTTATCCCAGTTATGGTCATAGCAAAGAATCTTTGTCCTAATCCCCGCACTTTCGAAAGCAGGACCTAAGTATTCACCAATGAAATCTGCTTGCTCAACCCAATCCATTTTCATTCCTGGGTATTCTTTTGGAACATACAGTGGTTCATTTTGAACTGTAATAGCATAAATCGGTATACCTTCAGCTTCGTAAGCTTTTATAAATTTCACAAAATACTGAGCGTAAACTCCGTAATAAGACCTCCTGAGAGAGCCGCCTATCATACTGCCCGTGGTCTTCATCCACCCCGGAGCACTCCACGGGGAAGCCATAATCTTTATTTCAGGATTTATTTGGATGGCTTCTTTTAATAGTGGGATAATGTATTGTTTGTCGTGCTCAATCGAGAAATACTTCAATTCGGTATCTTCAGTAACTCCCGCAGGAAGATCGTCGTAACTGTAAATCTTTGTTGTGTAGTCCGTTGCGCCCATCGGCTGTCGCAAAAACGAAATACCTATACCTTTCTCCCTATCAAAAAGCTTTTCCATAACCTCCCTTCGCTTCTCTGGGGTAAGTTTGTTGTACACAAGATAAGCAGAAGCATCAGTGAAAGAAGCACCAAAACCATCCATCTGCTGATATTTTTTCCTTTCGTCGACAACGATCTTAAACTGCTCTTGGTAACTTGAAGCTAAACTAATTGAAGGATCGACTTCTTTCAAAAGATGCTTCTGGTCAGACGTTGTAAGCCATACTTTCAACTCACTCACTTTTATCTCACCTTCCTTCCTTTCAGAGTATAAAACTGGTGTGGAGCTAGAGGAAATAAAAAGAACTATCATCAAAACGCCCATCAGAAATAGGGAATAGATTCGGAAATTACTGTGCGGCGAGAAATTTAGACGTTTTAACACTTTTTCACCTCACTTTGGGTTAGAAATTATCAACGAAGGATGTTGTGATAAGATTATATTCATGTAACATGTTACATAAAAAAACAAAAAAGTCGCTATTACTTATTGAAGCGGCTAATTTAGTTCGCTCGAATTTTGGAATCCGTTATGTCGTCAATAATGACGCTCTCTTAACACGGGGATTGTTTCTACCATTTAGCCTTTTAATCCCGTTCCAACGAGTGATTTCACAAACAGATCCTGAAGAAGGAAGAAGAGTAACAAGGTTGGGAAAAGAGCGATCATGGTAGCGGCCATAATGACGCCCCAATTATTTGATGATTCTGCGTTCATTATCATGTTTATTGCAACTTGAACGGTTTTCATATCATCTCTCATGGCAACTATCATGGGCCAGAGATACATATTCCATGCGTAAGTGAAGTTTATAATTGCTGCACCACCGATAACGGGGCGAGAAAGTGGAAGGACGATTTTAACAAGGTATTGTATAGGAGTCGCACCATCGATCTTAGCGGCGTCTTCAAAATCCCTCGGGATTGTCTTAAAATGCTGCTGAAAAAGGAAAACATTTGTTGCGCTAGCTATGAATGGCAGTATCATTGCTTGGTATGTATTTACCCAGCCGAGTTTACTAATGATTTGGAAAAGAGGAATTATCAACAAGATTTCAGCAGGCATATATAGAGTTGCAAAAATGATACCGAAGGTCAGTGAACTACCTTTAAATTTGAAATTTGCATAAGCATATCCCGCTAAAATACCCGTAATCAATTTGCCGAGTGTTATGAAAAATGCTACAACAAAGCTGTTCCACATCATCCTCAAGAAAGGAACTATTTTGAATGCCTGGGCATAGTTCTGAAGATGAAAGCCTCTCGGAAGCACCTTCGGAGGATATGCAAATATGAATTCCGGAGACTGAATACTCATTGTAAAAGCAAGGAAAATAGGAGCAAACATGAAAATAGCAAATAACACAAGTGCAATTTCTATAAGTATTGTGTTCAAAATTTTTCTTGTCTTCTTCTTCACTGTTCTCACCGCCCATTTTTTATTGATAGTGGACCGATTTTCTTCCTAGTCGGAAATATATAACCGTCACAACTACCATTATTAGGAAAAGTATTACACTTTCTGCAGATGCTATGCTGGTCCTTGAGAATCTGAACCCGTCCATGTATATTTTGTAAATCATATTAGTTGTAAAATCACCCGGTCCGCCTCTTGTCATGACATCGATAATCGCAAACGACTGGAACATAGCACTTATGATGCTCATAATTACCAAATAGTAAGTAATTGGAGACAAGAGCGGAAAGATTAACTTCCATGTCCTTGTCCACGCATTGGCTCCGTCCAATTTGGTGGCCTCGACAAGTTCATCGGGAATGCTCTGTAAACCGGCAATGTAAAATATTATGTTGAACGGTAACGTCTTCCAAATTGCGGCGGTTATAACCGCATAAGCTGCGTATGGTGCAGTTATGAGCCAGTTGGTTTGAATTCCGAATAAGCGAGTCATGAGATAATTGACATGCCCAACTACAGGGTTCAGGAGAAAACTCCAAAGCGCACCAGCAACCGCTGTGGAAACAGCGTACGGCGCGAATATCAACGTTCGAAAAACTCGCACACCAGGTACTTTTTGGTTTAGTAGAAGGGCTATAAAGAAGGCTAAAAAAATGGAAACAACAACAGTTACGATTGTAAATGTGATAGTAAACGAAAACGATTTTAGAAATCTATCGTCTGAGAACAACTCGATGTAATTTTGAAACCATACGAATTTTTTCCTGTTCCCAAACACAGAAACTTTGAAAAAACTTAGATAAAAAGAATTTAGTGCTGGCAAGTATATGAAAACAGATACTATAAAAAGTGTTGGAAGTATGAACAAATATGGCAGTATTTTTCGCATAGCGGTTCCACCCCTTATTATTGGAACAGATCTAACTGCACCTAAAAGTGTAAAAAATAGGCTGGCTGAACGCCAGCCTACAGAAAAGCCTTTCCCTAGAAGTACTGTTTAATAGCTTTGTTTGCTTCTTTTTCTGCTTCCTCAAGCGCTTGCTTTGGAGTGAGTTGCCCATTGAGCATCTTTTCTACGGCATTTTCTATGGCATTTCTTATTTCAGGAAACACACCGGTAACTGCTCCCATTGTTGCGTACGATGGTATCGTGTCAAGTAGTTGTTTAATTGCTATATAATGCAGAGGATTCTGTTTGTAGTATCCTTCCTTTTCAAGTTTTTCAATAGCATCTAACCTTACTGGGAAGTACCCCGTTCCCTTGTGCCAGGCTATTTGAGGATCAACATCCACAAGGTACTTTATCAATTTCCAAGCAGCTTCAACTTCGGCAGGGTTTTTCTGTTTGATTAACCAGAGGCTACCTCCACCGATGATAACGCCCGCCCTTTGAACTCCATCGGGAATTGGTATGTACGCAGCTCCTATTTCAAATCCTTGCTTTTGTGCTTCTGAAGTGAGTAGTGCAACATCGGATGTCGAAGTGATAATCATACCAACAGTTTGCGATATGAAAAGCTGTCTTGCGGCAGTCCAATCCCCTTTCTTCGTGTTTATCATGAGCCCTTCTTTTGTTAGCGTGTTCCAAAACTCCAAGATTTTCAAACCAGCTTCGTTGTTGAACAAAACTTTCGTTGGTTCGCCAGTCCTACCGTTGTTGTTATCAACCAAAAGCTTATTCTGTTCTGCCATCCACTGCTCGAAGAACCAAGCATAAAGTGGCCAGGTTATCCCTGTCCTCACTATATTTCCTTTTTCATCTTTCTTTAGCAGTTTTCTGGAATATGCAATAACTTCGCTAAAGGTTTTTGGAGGCTTGTTGGGGTCAAGTCCTGCTTGCTTGAACATGGTTTTGTTGTAGAAAAGCAGAGGTGTAGAACTATTCCAGGGCATTGAGTACAGTTTTCCACCGATACTGTAGTATTTCAGCACTTGCGGAACAAGCTTGTTTTTGTCAAACGTACGGTCTTTCTTTATCATGTCTTCAACGGGGACTATAACGCCACTATCGATCATCTTTTTCGTACTAATTTCGTTAAGCTGGACAACGTGTGGTGGAGTCCCTGCTTGCAAAGCAGCGATAGTTTTGGCAAGGATTTCCTCATAACTACCAACGTATTGGACTTCCACCTTGATATCTGGATTTGCTTTCATGAAGTCGTTAACCATTCCTTGAATGAGCTCGATTCTCCATCCGCCCATTGCATGCCAGAACTGGATCTTTACTTCCGAAAAACCAAAAACAACTAAAAGAGCCAGCAAAACCACCAAAAACCGCTTCATACTGCCACCTCCCTTTTTGGATGAGGAAAAAAGAGCCCAAGGTAAGTTAAACACAGAACCTAAGTTAGAGTCATAGTTGTTGCTTTAAATTTACTCGTGGTGTGTTAAGCATATATTAACCATTGATACTGGAATTATACTCTTGTTTAAGTTAAAACCTATAATAAAAAAACGCGAGCTTTCTTTAGATCCTCCGTACAATTGAAAGCTCGCGTTGTAAGGCAACAGTTTTTGAAAAAGTTCAGCGGTTTTTCGCTTACGTTAAGAACTTTCATTTTCCCTCTCTGCAGTTTCAATTGTCTCATATTCGAACGTTATTTCGTCTCCGCTGTTTAGTACGTCTGTAAAACCAACTTTTTCACCATTCTTGAGTAACGTATATCTTCTGACTTTTCTTGGATCGAAATCGAACAGTTTTAAGACGTCTGCAACGATAAAGTTCTGTTCTTCGGGGATTTGCGTTCTTATCTTGTCCCCGTCTTTGATCTCATAATCTGGTGTGACAAGCTGATCGTTGACCCAGACTAAAAACCCATCTTTTGTTAAAACCGTTGGTTGTCCGTTTACTTTTATAACAATGCTTATTTTTTCCATTTCTGGAAGGTCTCGTATCCTCGGATAGTTCAGTACAAGTGCGTACCGAAGTTCTTCTCCCGGTTCAACAGTGTTTTCGTCTCTCAGTTCCATGTCATCCTTAAAAATTTTTACTTCTCCAGCTTCTGCTTCTTTGTACACACCGTTTATGGAGTACTCAATCTTTATTAAATCTTGCGCTAAGAACTCCCTTATTTCTCGGACTTTTATCTTTTCATAAGTTATGCTATCGCCATCTTGAAGTTCAACGTTTTGGAAAACTTCCTTGCCGTTCAATTTTACTCTTGGATAGTATTCAATGACTTGCTCTGTTTCAATCGAACGAAGGTATATAGGTTTCACCATGTCGTACAAACTTGGCTTTGCATCTTCGCCATCGGTAGCCTCCCCAACTTCTATGACATCACCGTGTTTCACAGTATCACGCAATGAAGCGGGGATTCCGTTGATTTTAACGCTGGCAGGTGTTGGCATTTTACCTTTTACAACTACCGGAGTACCGTTTATTTCAATCACAACAGACTTCCCTGGTTTTCCAAGCAGGGCATGGATGTCTTTACCCATTTGTGCCAAAACTTCCCAAACGGTATATGTACCTTTGAATCCTATAAGCTGAACCCTTTCGCCATTTACAGTTACATGTTCAAAGACGCTACCAGTTTTTGTCAATGCTGTGTATCCAATTCCCAGAGGTGTTATGAATTCACTCCCAAAAATTTGACCTGTTTCGTCGATGAAATCCAAGTTCTTCGCCATCTTCAGCGAGACAAATTCTTCATCCATTTCGAGGTGTTTGGCTAAATGATGTGCAAATATCGGTATCTTCGCACCACCACCAACTATCATTACCACTTGTGGCTTTCCCCCGTTGAGCTCAACTATTTCATCTGCAATCTGTTTGGTCATGTAATCTACAATTGGTTCAATTGCTTTCAGCACGTCTGCCCGTCTTATCTCCTTCTCTTTGTCGAGGATGTTCTTAACCTTCAATATCTCGCTTGATTCGAGATTGCGCTTCACAAACTCAGCTGTTGAGAAGTCGAGCAAAAACGTCTTAGTTATGGCCTCTGTGATTTCGTCACCGGCTAACGGAACCATTCCATAAGCTATAATTGTTCCGTCTTTTGATATAGCGATATCGCTCGTTCCTGCTCCGACATCGACAAGTGCGATGTTCAGTATCCTCAAATCTTCAGGCACGGTTATGTTCACTGCAGCAATGGGTTCGAGTGTGAGATGAGTAATTGTCAAACTGACCTTCTTCAATACTGAGAGCATCGCTTCGACTACATGACTAGGCAAAAATGTAGCGACTACTTTTACACTCGCTTGATTACCTTTTAACCCTTCTATCTTTTTAAACCACATGCCGTCGAGTTCGTATTTAACTACTGAGTAACCAACACAGTACATGCTGGGTTCGACATTCTCCATCGTGTTTGCAACAGCCTCAAGTTCCAATTTCGTTACAACATCCGAAGTGATTTCACCAACTTCACTGACATCTGCGGATGCTTCCCCAAAGTACGTTTTCAAAAATCTGCCAGCAAGTGCGACCGCTACTTTGTCAAGTTTCACATTGTTTCTATTTTCCAATTCACTTTTTACAATGCTTACAGCCCTTGCAACCTTTTCAACATCGTGGATTTGACCATCGAGCATGGCTCTATGCTCATGTTCTCTCAGTATCACATCATGTACTATCATTTTTCCATTTTCGTCCATGTCAACAAGTAATCCTGCAATTTTTCTTGTCCCGATATCTAACGCAAAGATCAAGATTTCACCCCCGTTTACTTCTTTGCTTAGCACTCATAATTCGATAACGGTTACACCTACTCCGCCTTCATCTGGTCTGCCAAATCGGTAGTTCTTAATGCGTCTGTCATGCCGTAGATGGTTCCATATTCCGGTTGCAAGCTTTCCTGTACCTTTTCCATGGATTATGTAACCTATTGTAAAGTCGGACATGAGGAGCTGATCTATGAATTCATCAATCTTTTCAACAGCCTCTTCTACTGTCATACCTCGAACGTCTATTTCATTCTTCGTTAGGCCAGAAGAGTAAACTTTTGCCGGGATCTTTGGTACCTGTGTCTGGTGCTTCGTACTTTCAGAATTTAAAACATTCGGTAGCGTGATCTTTTTGAGCTTTTCGGGTTTCACTTCCAGCTTTATTCCATTAAAGTCCACAATCACTTTTGAACCTTTGATATCTACCACCTTTCCGATAGCAGTGCCATCAACAAGTGTTACGGAATCGCCTATTCCAATGCTCTTTTCTTCTTCTGAAAGAGCAGTTTCATAGAAGACTTTTTCAAGCTTTTCTTGGACCTCTTCGATATGCTTTACTTCTCCTTCAATCTCTTTCAACCTTTTTTTGATGAGTTGTTCACTTTCGGTGTTCTTGCTTTGTAGTGTGATTTGTAAGTCTCTTTTTGCCTTCTGAATGTCTTTGTAAACTTCTCGGAGTTCTTTGTCAAACTCCTCCATCTTCTTTATCTTCAAGAGCTTGTATTTCTCCTCAAATTCGCGTTTTTGCTTTTGATAGTCGCGCAAAGTGTTTTCGAGTTCTCGTTTTCTCTGCTCGAGTTCGCTTATATGTTTGTTCAAATTTTTTATCAATTCCTCTATCCTTACGTGTTCCTCATCGAGATGCTCTTTTGCCCTTTCCAAGATTCTGCTGTCCAAACCATACTTTTGTGCAATCTCAAATGCATGTGACGCACCGGGAATGTTCATAAGGATTCTGTATTTTGGTGATAGCGTTTCTGGGTCGAATTCCATCGAAGCTGTGATAAGTTTGTCGTGACTCATCGAATATAGTTTAACTGGAGTTAAATGTGTAGTAACGATGAACTTAACACGTCTTGCAATAAGTTCTTCGATTATACCAAGTGCTATGGCACTCCCTTCGTATGGATCCGTTCCAGAACCGAGTTCGTCAATGAGGACTATAGAATTCTCATCAGCTAATCTCAATGCCTTTGCGATATTTACGATATGGCCAGAAAACGTACTCAAATTTTCCAAGATACTTTGACTGTCACCTATGTCAACGTAGACATCGTAATTTGGAATTCGAGAGCTTTCACCCGCCAGAATGGGGAAGCCACTGCGCGCTAGAACTATTGATAACGCTATAGTTTTGAGTGATACAGTCTTTCCACCTGTATTTGGACCTGTTATCACTATACCGAGTTTGTCTGTTGGAAGTTCAATGTCGATTGGCACTACTTTATCTTCCGGTATAAGCGGATGTCTTGCCTTTGAGAGTTTTAGGTAATTTCCACCAGGAAAGATTATCTGTCCACCTTTCTCAATGACGTATCGCACCTTTGCAAATAACCCGTCTAGCCTTTTTAGAATCTCGATATCACCAAGAAGCGACTGAAGCCTGTCAAACACTTTTGATGTCAGTTCTCTGAGAATTCTTGCGACTTCTTTTGCCTCCTCTTCGGACAGTATCCTCAGCTTGTCGTTGAGCTGTATTAACTCTTCGGGTTCAAAATACAAAGTGGAACCAGAAGAAGAGCTTCCGTGAACAATTCCTTTCAGTTTCCCACGTTCGTTAGCCTTTACTGGCAGTACGTACCTGTCGTTTTTGATAGTGTAAGTATTCTCCTGAAGCAGGTTTTGATGCTGCGAGATGAACCTTTCAACACGTTTTCGTATTTCTCGCAATGTTTCAGAGTATTCGTTCCTGATGTTTTTTAAAAGTAAAGAGGCGCTGTCTTTTACCTTCCCATTATCGTCTATGACTTGTCTTATCCTATCTATAATCTCATCGTAGTTACCTATTTTTAGGACGAAGTTTACCACGGAGTTTTGCAGGTTAAATAATCTTTGGTTTTTGAACATTTCCCTCAAGGATTTAACACCAATGAGAAATCTTAGTAGTAATAGGAATTCTTCTCCTTCTACCAAAAGACCATCTGCGATTTTTTGCAAGATGGGTCTAACGTCGATGAAAGCATCAGATGTAGGATAACCGTTTGCCCTTACAAAATCACAGAGCTCTGAAACATATGACAACTCCTGCTGAGCATCGATGTTGTACGGAGATAATGATTCCAGGTATTCTTTACCAAGCGCAGAAAAGCAATAGGTTTTGTATTTGTTCAAAACAAGGTCGTATTCTATCTTATTCTTTAAGAATCCGAAGTATTCTATCTTTTCATGCTCCTTTTCGTTGAGACTTTTATCGTCCAAAGCTTTATCAAAGTTCCTGCCAAATTCTTCCATTTTGCTTCCTCCTGATGATTCTCTCAGATTTTGTTTAATCGATTATATACACGCTTCCGTATATTCGTTTTGCGTCGATATAAAAATCGGGATTGTGCTTTTTGCTCAAAACGAAAAGGACCCTCCTACTGACTTTCGGCAAATCAACGTATCCATCTGTGAATATTATTATGCCTTCGCTTCTAAATAGATTCTCAGCCATATCTACAGCTGGCTGGAGGTCTGTTTCGCCTCCACCGTAAATCTCAAAGTCCTTCCATCCGCCAGGTTTGTAGTCACCAACGAACGTTACGGACTTATCGACTTGTATAACCTTTAAAGAAACTTCTTGTCTTGCTATAGCATCTAATTCGCTCATAAAGGAATTAATTTCCTCCTCAAGGATGCTCCCACTTGTGTCTATGATAACGCAAAGCTTAGGGGTATATATGTACCTCCAACCAGGCTGGTCGTCATATCGCCTGTTGGGTCTTAACGGTGTGGAATACTTATCCCCTCTTTGTGAAAGCCCGACAAACCTTCTAATCGCTACTTCCCAATTAACTACTGGTTTTCTTATTGACAGCTCGATGTTTTGTTTCATTCCGGATGGCAATTCCCCGCCAAAAAGGTTGAACGCTTTTCCAACCTTTTGTTCCATCAATTCAACAACCATTTCAATCGGTACATCACTTGTAAATTCATGGTTATCTGGCAGTTTGTCAGCGATTGCCTCGATATCAAAATTTCCACGTTTCATGAATTCTTCAATTATGTAATCATGATATTCCTCAGCCGTTCTATTGAGCATAGTCATAGGCGGACCTGCAAATATGATATCGTTATCTGTTCCATGACCTTCCTCAATTAGAACGTTTAACGGGACGCTGAGTGCATCGAGTTGTGGTATGAATTGATTAATTGCAACGTCTTTTGCAAGGTCCCATACAGCCTTGTCGCGCTTATCCTTGGGTTTAATTAAGTAATGCCTATTAATAAAGTGCATTAGCTCGTGCAAGATCAGTCCTTCAATCATCACTTCGCTTTTTGTTGCTATGCTAACTGGATTGTAGATAAACAACAGGTCCCCGTTTCTTGTAACGGTCATTGTTAAGTTTTTTACGTTACCTTCTTTGTATTTAGCCCCCATCAGAATGTATCCATAAAACGCGTTTTGTTTTATAAGTTTGCCGATAATCTCGTTAATTTTTCCTTCTCCACTTGTCAATTCAAAAGCCCCCAAAACATCTAATTGTTTCAAAATCGGATTTTCAATTTTGCTTCAACGTAAGCTGAGTTCTCACCTGTTATAAACGAAGCCCTGTAAGAAAGCCAGCAAAGTGAAGCGAAGTAACCAAAAGAAATCGAGAAAGACGGTTGGATGTAAGAGACCTTGATGTTCAAAGCGGAGCGGAAGATATCGTCGGTATAGACTGTTGGGATGTTCACACTGAACGCTGGGTCGTAGAAAAGATAAAAGGCAGAATAATACGCCGATATAGCAAAGTCAATATTCTCGAAACGTATGGACGTTGCAATACCGATATTGAACCTACCAGTTTCAGTTGCTTCATCTGTTTGCACAATTCTGGTTGACAGTTCCAAAGGTATAGAGACACTTATTTTTTCAACGTTGAAATCTGGACTCAGCCGCATAAAATACGTCGACCTAATAAAATCGTACCCTCCGAATGCTGAGAGGAAGATGGTGTTGGTCTCATCCAAAGGTAGTTTGAAACCGACCTCACTATAGGGAAAACCAAGCAAATAATTAATGGAATCGAAAGAACCGGATATCCCCATCCCATCTCTCGTACTGAAGTAAAAGCTTGCACTGAAACTTAAGATACTAATCGCTGTGATGAGAAAGACAACCAATTTCGATCTGAGAAGAACAAATCTCAAAGACACAAAAGTTCCCTCCCAGTTCTAATTGTTTTAAATTTGCAACTCCACAAAGATGATTATACCACAGACTGAAAGTTCATACACACAAAGAATTCGACAACCACCACAATCTTATTCCCAATTTTCAAAAAGAAAAATCCCAGGTTTTTTTTACTCCCTGGGATTACGTTTCTTCAGAATTGGTAGGACTTGATTAAGAGTAATCAATTCTCACCTGACAAAAAAGCTGAGCAGTGCGGGTATAATAAGGTACATAGAAAAGAACTTTAGGTGCGCTGATATGGTTAGTTGTCTAACAACGATTAAAGCAACCAGACCTGCAACAAATGAGCCTCCGAACCCAGCCAATACACCTGCCGAGAAAGCAATATCTTTGAGTTCGAAAATTCCTGCTGCAAGTGTGACTGGTAAGCTTAATAAGAAAGAAAATCTAAAGGCATCAGTTCGGTTCATTCCGACCAAAAGTGCACCTATCAATGTAAAACCACTTCGAGATATCCCAGGTAATATGGCAATCGCTTGGAAAACTCCTACTATCAATGCGTCAAGGTAAGAAATATCGCTCAGTGACTTTTTTCCAGCTAGCGAGTCAGACAACCATAATGCTGCCGCTGTGACTAGAAAAAATACACCAATTAAAGCTTGAGAAGATAACACTTCCTCGATTTTCTTTTCAAAAAACACACCTACAAGGCCTGCTGGTATGGATGCAACGATGATTTTAAGTGCAAGACTCCACATTGTCGTGTCGAGCTTGATTAAGCCGGTTATAATACTCCACACATCTTCCCACAAGAGTATCAGAACTACCAAGAAAGTTGCCAAGTGAAGAAAAGCAAATAAGGAAAGATTCTGCGATAGTCCGAAAAACTTCGAGAATAAACTCAGGTGCCCTGAACTCGACACCGGAAGAAATTCCGTCAATCCTTGAACGATCCCGAGCAAGAACTCTTTCATTAAATTCTCTCCTTTCAATTCTACTTGTACAAATCAAAGATGATGCCGTTGATCTCTCCTACTTTTTCCGCAAGCTTAAGTGTGTTCTTTTCAGCCTCGATTAGTAAGTTCGTAAGTTGTTCTAATCTTTCGTCGATTTGTTCCGCTATTATGTGTAGCCTTGGCTGAGAAAGTGCGTAATCGTACTTACCAGCTAATTTGTATAAGTTCTTCTCGACATACTTCAAAACGTTTTTGATTTTTTCTTTGTACCTTTTAAGATTCTCTGATGTTGGAGACCTCACGAAATCATTTCCTGCTTCTACAACATCACTTATCATTTCTTCTATGGTCTTTCTAATTGCCTCATTTTCTGCTTCTTCAAAAACACCTAAAAATGAGCTCTTCTCACTCGAGCCTATGTGTTCTTTCTTACTTGTTTTCTTACCTTTTACAGAGGAACTCTTAAATTTTGGATCGTTCGACGGTGGTTCTATGCGCATTATTTATACCACCTTTATGTCTTAAAATTTGATTTTGGAGTTCTCTTTCACTATTTTTCGACAGCTTTCGCTACATTTTCGGCGAGTTCTCTAAATGCCTTTTCCACTTCACTTCCTCTGTAGTAAAGTGTTATTGGTTTTCCTTCGTCAAGTAGTTCGAGTGCCTTGGGGTCCATTGGAATCCTCCCAAGCACAGGCACTCCATATTCTTGGGACAACGTATCAGCACCGCCTTTTCCGAATGGATAGACGATTTCATCTTTACATCTCATGTACGACATATTTTCGACGATTCCTAATACTTTCTGATTCATTGCTCTTACAAATTCTATCGCTCTTCTGACATCGTCGAGCGCAACTTTTTGTGGTGTTGTTACCATTAACACCCCATCAGTTTGACCTATCGTTTGGAAAAGGCTAAGAGCTTCGTCACCAGTTCCCGGTGGTAGATCGAAGATCATGAAATCAAGTTCTCCCCACTTTGTATCGCCAAGAAATTGTTTAATTGCAGAATGTTTAAGCGGGCCTCTCCAAATTATAGGTTTACCCTCCTCAACCATCATGGAAATGGATAAAGCTTTCAAATTTGGTAGCACTTCTGCGGGTATTATCTTATCGTCTTCATCAACCAATGGAACAGCATTCCCACCGAGCATGCGGACTATGTCAGGACCATGTATATCAACATCAAGAATCCCAACTTTGTAACCACTTTCTGCAAGTGCTGTTGCCAGATTCACAGCAACAGTGGTTTTTCCAACTCCTCCTTTTCCACTCAACACAGCAATAAAGTGTTTGACGTTCTCTTTAAGCTCTGAAATCTTTTGATCCGGGTTCAAACTGAAATTTGTGCCCATTTGTTATCCTCCTTTTTCTCCTTTTACACTTAATGTTTTTCACTCTGATTTTGTTTTTTCAATTACCTCTTGATAGCTTTCTACCAAATATTTCGCCGCATCTTCTGGTGGTACAGGGTTGATGTAAAATCCAGAACCCCATTCAAAACCAGCAACACGTGTTAGGCGAGGAATGATTTCGACATGCCAATGGTAGTAAACTTTCCCTTCTTCCATAACTGGTGCGGTATGGATTAAGAAGTTATAAGGTGGATTGTTTAATACGACATAGATCCTATGAAGAACATTTTTCATTATTTGTGCGAATGCTCTAACTTCTTCCGGGTTTATTGAACCAAAATCGTGAGAGTGCCTTTTTGGAAGTACCCAAGTTTCGAACGGAAATCTTGCGGCATATGGTTCAAAAGCTATGAAGTGTTCATTCTCTTCAACTATACGTCTTCCCTCAATTTTTTCTTGGTTTATCATATCGCAGAAGACACATCTTTCTTTGTAGGAGTAGTAATCCTTTGCTCCGTCAAGCTCTTCTTGAACGGTCTTTGGCACAACAGGTGTGGCTATGATCTGGCTGTGCGGATGGGCAAGAGATGCACCACCTTCTTTTCCGTGGTTTCTGAAGATGAGAATGTATTTGACCCTTTCATCTTTCGCGATAGTTCTGAACCTTGTGACGTAAGCCCATATGACTTCCTCAGCTTGTTTGTAGTCAAGTAATGCGAATGTCGCGTTGTGGTCAGGAGTTTCAACAATGACCTCGTGATAACCAAAGCCCGTCATCGCATCGTACATCCCGTGCCCATACCTATCAACTGGCAGCTCGGGGTCTACAGCTGGGAACTTATTTGGCACGACCCTTACCCACCATCCAGGTGTATTGGGTTGTGTATCTGCAGGTCGGAACGCTATGATCTCTGGCGGTGTTGTATGTTCATTTCCGTAGTCAAAAGGACAAAAACCCGTTTTCACTTCCTCTGGCGTTACTTGAAAATCGTGAGGCCTTTTTGCACGTTCAGTAGAAATAATAACCCACCTTTTTACAACTGGGTCTTTTCTGTATTCAGGCATAAAGATTCCTCCCCAAGTTTTTTATTACTGAACTTTTGATTTTGCACGTTGGTAAAGTTTCACATATTCCTTTGCTGATTTGTCCCAGCTCAAATCCGTTGTCATGGCATTTCTAATCAACGTAATCCAGTGTTCTTTTTCGTTGTAGTAATACAAAGCCTTAGCTATTGCTTTTAATAGATATGCAGGGTCGTAAGGCTCAAATCCGAATCCGTTCCCATCTTTAGTCTGTGGGTCGTACTCTTTTACCGTATCAGCTAATCCTCCCGTGTACCTAACTATCGGTATTGTTCCGTATCTAAGGCTGTACATTTGTCCGAGACCACAGGGTTCGTATCTTGAAGGCATTAGGAACATGTCCGCACCAGCATAAATCCTTTGAGCAAGTACAATGTCGAATTTAAGATTTATGGAATACTTTTCCGGGTACTTTTCTCCAAGGCTTTTGAACATCTCTTCGTACTTCTCGTCACCAGTGCCAAGAAGAACAAATTGCATATCAAATAAAGAAACGTAATCCATTACCTCAGCCATTATATCGAGCCCTTTTTGGTCAACGAGCCTATTTATCATACCAATCATTGGAACATCTCTCTCTGGCAATCCAAGTTCACGTTGAAGCATTCTCTTGTTTTCTCTCTTCTTTTCAACAGTTTCCAGGTTGTAATTTACGTATATCCTCTTGTCAGTTTCTGGATTGTATTCTTCGTAGTCAATACCATTCAAGATACCGTACAAGTCTGCAGACCTTACACGCAACACACCATCAAGCTTCTCACCGTATTCCTTTGCCTGAATTTCACGTGCGTACGTAGGACTTACTGTGTTTATAACGTCCGCAAAAAGAATACCACCTTTTAGGAAATTGATATTACCGTAGAACTCTATTCCATCGATGCTAAAAAGATAGTCAGGTAGACCTGCGAATTTCATGTACGACGGTTCAAAAATGCCTTGGTATCCCAGGTTGTGAATAGTTAGAACAGAAGCTATTTTTGAAAGCTTTTCATCGTTCTTGTATACGGATTTGAGATAAACAGGTATTAGTGCAGTTTGCCAGTCGTTGACATGAATTACATCGTAATTAAAGTCCAGTTTTTTTATAGATTCAAGGACTGCATCTGAGAAGAATATTGCCTGCTCTGCCAAATCCGGTCCTTCGTAGACTTCGTTAGCGCTGAAGTAATAGCGATTGGAGATTAGGAAAACGTTCACGTTCCTGCTTCCAGGAAGTGTTGTTTTGTAGATATCAAATTTTTCTTCTGTGAGCAGTTGAGGAACAGGGATAGCTTCGGAAACTTTCTCAATCGTATACCCGAATTTTGGAGCATTCTCATCAACCTTCTTATGGTAAGGCATGAAGATGTCAACCGTCAAACCTTGCCTTTCTATGTATTTAGGCAAAGCTCCAACAACATCTGCAAGTCCTCCGACCTTCGCGAATGGATAAACTTCGTAAGAAACCATAGCAATTCTCATAATTCTCACCCCCTGAAGTAATCGCTGCTTTTTACGTACTCATCATGCGTAAAGACTATATAATCACACTTCCGACCGATAGTATTGATAAATCGAGCACAATCGTCATTCCTCAGCCATCTTATTATATCATAAAACTCTACACGATTCATAACTATGTCTCCGGTGTACAGAATTCTTCCCAAATTTTCTGTATCGATAGTAAATGAACAGTGTTCTTTTGCGTGCCAAGGGGTGTGAAATACGTGGATTTTTCCATCAAATAATTTCACTCCCGCGTCGATCTCCACCACATTTTTCCAAGAGTTTATAATTTCAAGATAGAGCTTACTCTTGATGAGGCCGAACTTATTGTACGGTTTTGATTTGTATGCGGCATGGATGTAAATTGTCGCATTTGTGAAAAGTTTCGTTGCATAAGCATGGTCTAAGTGGAGATGTGTTAACAAGATGTCTGTCACGTCTTCTAAACTGATATTGTGGCTCTCAAAATACTCTTCCAAAAAGCCAAAAGAGACATAGTCACCCGGATCGATAAGAATTATACGTTCATTGTACTTCAGCAGAACCGGTGTTGAGTAAGCTACTTCGACGCTTTTGGGGACTCTTATGCTCCCACCGTAATTTATAATCTCTGCAATCATTACTATTCCCTCCTCGTATAATAAGTTCGGTAAAAATTAAAATTGGTCTTTGAAAATTGAATGCATATTTTTTAACACCTCTGGTAAAATAGTTTCAGGTTGCCCCTCCTTGAGACTTTGTTCTCTTAAATAAGATTGCCTAACTAGAGTACAGCTTTTTACTTGCCGGAAAATGTTTTGCCTCGTTTTCTTATGTACCGCGAGGTTGTAAGGCTGTACTCAATCCGGAGGTGATTCCTTTGGCTATTTTAGCTATTGATGTCTCAAAGAACTATCTTTCTTTCTTTTCTGATTTCATCGGTAGTGGGACTGTTGAGAACTCTCCTCAAGGTATTGTTGAACTTTTTAACAAAGCTTTTGCTTCTTCTTCCGATTTTTCTCTTGTCCTTGAATCAACTGGTGTTTTTTCTTTTAATGTCGCTAACTTCTTCTTTCAAAACAACGTACCTGTCTTTTGGGTTAAAACTGATAACATTAAGCTCTATCGCAAAATTCTCAATCGTCCTAAAACTGACAAAATCGATGCTGAACTTATTTTCTCTATCGCTTCTAAATTTCCTGAGTCTTTAGTCCCTTTTGTCAATAACTCATATATCATCTCTGAGCTTCGTAATCTCACCAGACTTTATTTAAAGTTCAACGAAGATATCGCTCGATTGAAACTTAGGCGTTTCTCTTTATTTCCCTAAACTTGACTTTAAACTAAATAAGACTTTCGAATGCCTGCTTAAAGATTATACAATCGAAGAAATCGCAAACATGCCAATTGAAGAGTTATTTGAATATATTGCGAAAATTTCCAGACACAATGTCTCTTCACAAGTCTTAGCAGAAAAACTCCAAACTCTTGCTAAAGATGCCTTGAGGTTGTCTGTTAATCCTTCAAACACTCTGAGAATATCTATTGTTTCCACTATCGATTTGATACAGCACTATGAAAAACAAATCGAACTAGTAAAGAAAGAAATAAGTAAATTACTTAAAGTAATTTCGAACACACTAACAACAGTCAAAGGGATAGGAGAAATAACTGCAGCTGGAATTATAGCCGAAATAGGAGACATCAATCGTTTCGAAAAAGCCTCAGCGTTAGCATCATACGCAGGGCTTGTATGGACAATCAATCAAAGTGGAAATTACAAATCAGAAAACAACCAACTAACGAAAAAAGGGAACAAGTATCTAAGAACATACCTAGTAATGGCAGCGAACGGAGTAAAGACATACGATCCTGTATACAAAGAATATTATCGCAAAAAGTACGCAGAAGCAACAACACACAAACACATGAGAGCGCTAATATTAACTGCAAGGAAATTAGTAAATTTAGTGTATTATTTACTAAAGAACAACGTACCGTATGTACCGATGAAATAGGTAAAAAGAACGAAATCAAGTATGTGAAGAATGAAAGTGAAATATTAAGTTATTGAAAGTCAAAGTGTTGACTAGGTTTTTTATTTTTCTATTTTTTCTCCTCTTGACTTATTACCGGAAATCTTGAAATTTGTGACACGTTTCTGTGTTTTGCTGGCGATGGTCTTAGGCATAGTTTATTTTAGCACTTAACTGGGTAATTAACAACGCTCTTGCAAAATATTGGTTGAAAATCTTGGTCTTCTTGTGGTATAATACTTCTACCAAGCAACTGAATGGAGGTGGAAATATGAAGTACAGATGCACCGTTTGTGGCTACATTTACGATCCAGAGGTTGGAGATCCAGATTCTGGAATAGCACCAGGTACACCATTTGAGAATCTTCCAGATGATTGGACATGCCCGGTCTGTGGAGTAAGCAAGGATATGTTTGAACCTCTTGAAGAGTAAAACTTTTTGAGGGAAAAAGGGACAAATTGCTACAAATTCTTTCTAATTTTTAAAGTTCAGAATTCGGGGGGCATGCCCCCCGATTTATGTATAGATTAAACTAAAACTTGATTCGGAGGGATAAAAATGGCAGGTGACGGCCAGGTAAGAGTGAGATTTGCGCCAAGTCCAACGGGATATCTTCACGTTGGTGGTGCAAGAACCGCTTTGTTCAACTACCTTTTTGCGCGTAAGGCAGGTGGAAAGTTTATTCTAAGAATCGAAGACACTGATGTTGAAAGGTCTGAGAAGATTTTCGAAGAGCAATTAATCAATGCATTGCGATGGCTTGGTTTGGATTGGGACGAAGGTCCTGATATCGGTGGTCCGTACGGCCCCTACAGGCAAAGTGAGAGAACAGAGCTTTACCATCACTATGCCCAAGAATTAATAAAACAGGGAAAAGCCTACGAAGTTTACGCTTATCCTGAGGAAATAGAGCAGCTGCGCGAAAAACTACTTGCCGAAGGTAAAGCGCCACACTACACACGCGAAATGCTCGAGCCATATAACACATCGGAAAGGAAGAAAGAATACGAGGAGAAAGGATTAATGCCTGCGATATATTTCTCTATGCCAAGAAAAGACTACGTGATAAACGATGTGGTAAAAGGTGAAGTTGTTTTTAAAGCGGGTAGTGTTGGGGATTTTGCACTGCTAAGAAGCAACGGGATGCCGACTTACAACTACGCGTGCGTTATAGATGATGGTCTCATGAAAATTACGCACGTGCTTAGGGGCGATGACCATCTGTCTAACACAGTTAAACAAGTTGCACTTTACGAGGCCCTTGGTTGGCCTGTCCCCGTGTTTGGACATGTATCTATGATTCTCGGACCGGATGGAAGCAAACTCAGTAAACGCCATGGTGCCACATCTGTAGAAGAGTTCAAAGCAAGAGGTTACTTACCAGAAGCTCTGGTTAATTTCTTGGCACTACTAGGCTGGTCGCATCCAGAAGGTAAAGAGATACTCACCAAGGAAGAACTTATAAACAGCTTTTCTTTGGAACGACTAGTTAAGAATCCGGCAATCTTTAACCCAGAAAAACTGAGATGGATGAACTCCGAACACATTAGAATGAAAGACCCTAAGGAACTTGTAAAGATTGCCAAAAGCTTCATCAACAGGGAAGTGGATGATGCTTATTTGGAAAAGATTTTATCAGCTGTAAAGGACAGAATCGAAGAACTTTCGCAGCTTCCAGAACTTACTGATTTCTTCTTTGAACGACCCACAACATTACCTGAGAAGACTACCGAAGCAATTGAAACGTATAAGGTCTTACTTGATGAACTGCAGAAAGTGGAAAACTGGAGTAAAGAGAATATTTACGCTGCCTTCAAGACGGCGATGAAAGGTGCTAAATTGAAAGGTAAAGACTTCTACATGACGCTCAGGCTTATTCTAACAGGTAAGCACGAAGGTCCAGAATTGATAGACATTCTTGAAATACTTGGAAAAGAAGAAGTCTTAGCACGCATTGAAAACTTTCTGAAAGTTTGATTTTTCTGGAAAATCGTTTAAGAAGAGTGGTGAATAGCGCATGAGCAAAGTTTATATCACGGATACTTTAACAAAAGAAAAAGTTCCACTCGAACCAATTGAACCTGGTATTGTGAAGATGTACGTGTGTGGTCCTACCGTTTACAACTATATCCACATCGGAAACGCCCGTCCGATGGTTGTTTTCGATGCATTCAGAAGGTTCCTTGAATTCATAGGATACAAAGTCGTGATGGTCCAAAACTTCACGGACATAGATGATAAGATAATAAACGAAGCGAAAGAATGGGGTGTTGATTGGAAGACAGTTGCCGATACGTTCATCGCGGAGTATTTCCACGATGCACATCTGCTGGGAGTACGGGCTGCCAATTTCCATCCCAGAACTACAGATTTTGTAGATGATATTGTAAATGCCGTTCAAAAGATAATAAAGAATGGTTATGGGTACGTCGCTGCGAATGGTGATGTGTATTTCAGCGTAAGGAAGCTTGCAGACTATGGCAAGCTATCTGGAAAAAATCCGGATGATCTAAGAGCTGGCGCAAGAGTTGATGTGAACGAATTAAAGCGTGATCCGATTGATTTTGTCCTTTGGAAATCGGCTAAACCCGGTGAACCGACATGGCAGAGTCCTTGGTGCGCGGGTAGGCCAGGATGGCATATCGAATGTTCCGTGATGTCTCAAAAATTATTAGGCGACATGTTCGATATACACGGTGGTGGCGAAGATCTCATATTCCCACATCATGAAGATGAAATAGCTCAGAGTGAAGCTCTAACCGGAAAGCCTCCCGCAAAATACTGGATGCACAATGGAATGATTATAGTTCGTGGTGACAAAATGAGCAAGTCACTTGGGAATACCTTCTTGTTACGAGAAGCGGTGAGAAGATATGGAAAAGACGGTGTAAAGCTCTTCTTGTTGTCGAAACACTACAGATCGCCAATTGAATTTTCTGACGACTTACTCGACGATAATTCAAAAGCGGCGCTCAGAGTGCATGCTGCATTAAACAGGTTTAGAGAGAAATATCCATACCCACTTGTCCCAAAAGAAGATGAGGAAATGAAGGGAATGATTCAAAGGTTTACAGAAGCTTTGTCAGATGACTTCAATACTCCTGTCGCACTCTCGGTAATCTTCGATGCACTTCGCGAGTTGAACAAATCAATGGACAGTGGAAATGATGAAAGAGCGTTGAAGATGTATCACCTTATCAAGAGAGTTTTTGGACCTATTCTTGGAATTTTCGATACGGAATCTCCAAAGAAATCGGAAAGTTCAGCTGTTTCAACGAACTTAGATGTTCTGATAAAATCATTGATCGAAGTGCGGAATGAATTTAGGAAAGCAAAACAGTTCGAATTAGCCGATAAGATCAGGAATGTTTTATCCGAATCCGGTGTGAAATTGTTCGATACACCAGAAGGCACAAAATACGAAATCATCGAGCAAGAAAGAAAAATGGAGGGATAGAAATGAAGTATAGTCAACTTTACGCACCAACGCTAAAGGAGGCACCAGCTGATTCTGAAGTTCCCAGTCAGGAGTTACTAATAAGAGGGGGATTCATAAGGAAAATCGCGGCAGGAGTTTACACTTACCTACCACTTGGCAGGCGAGTGCTCCTTAAAATCGAAAGGATTGTCAGAGAGGAAATGGACAGAATAGGTGCTAATGAAATACTAATGCCAATAATTCAACCCGCTGAACTTTGGAAACAATCTGGCAGGTGGGATGACTATGGCCCAGAGATGATGAAACTCAGAGACCGACACGACAGAGAATTTACACTGGGACCAACCCACGAGGAACTAGTCACGTTCCTTATTCAAAACGAGCTCAACAGCTACAAACAATTACCAATGACACTCTATCAGATTGCAAACAAATACCGTGATGAGATTCGCCCAAGATTTGGAGTGTTAAGAGCCCGGGAGTTCATCATGAAAGATGGTTACAGTTTCCATGATAGCTGGGAATCCTTGCACGAAACGTACAAAGCTCACAGACAGGCGTATTCTAACATAATGGAGCGCTTAGGTCTCAAATACGCTATTGTGGAAGCTTCATCGGGAGCTATTGGTGGTAGTGAGAGCCACGAGTTCGTAGCTTTTGCCGACACCGGAGAGAGTAACATACTGTACTGTGACTGTGGATATTCGGGGAACGACGAACGCGTTCCATACGTTGGCGAAGTTGTTTATGAAAGTGAAGAAGAAAAACCTATCGAAAAGACTTACACACCAAACGTAAAGACAGTGGAGGATGTTGCAAATTTCCTCAACGTTCCCGTGAGAAAGATTGTCAAAACACTTATCTACAAGGGTAGAAATGGTTACTTTATGGCACTTGTTCCTGGAGACAGGGAACTTAATGAAGAGAAATTGAAAGCTTTTGTTAACGACCAGTCGTTAGTGTTTGCCACACCTGAAGAGATACTCAAAGACTTTGGAGTGCCCATTGGATTCTTAGGTCCTGTTGGTGTCAAAGGTATCAGAATAATAGCTGATACTCAAGTCAAAGGCATGAAAAATTTCGTGGTTGGTGGTATGGAAAAAGATTATCACTATGTCAATGTGAACGTTGGAAGAGACTTTGTTCCGGATGAATGGACAGACCTTGTTGTTGCCCGTGAAGGTGATCCTTGTCCAGTGTGTAGCAAACCATTGAAAATGGAGAAAGGTATTGAACTTGGCCATATCTTCAAACTGGGAACGAAATATTCAGAAGCGATGGGATCAAAATACATGGATAGAGATGGTCAATTGAAACCGTTTATAATGGGATGCTACGGCTGGGGTATCTCAAGAACAATGGGAGCTATAGTAGAACAACTCCATGACGAAAAAGGAATTATCTGGCCACTTTCAGTTGCCCCATTCACAACAATTATTACACCTGTCAGCAATAACGAAAATCTAATGAAATTCGCAACAGAACTGTATGAATTCCTGCTTCTAAAAGGCGAAGAGGTACTCTTTGACGACCGAAATGTTTCACCGGGTGTTAAGTTCAGCGATGCCGATTTGATAGGTATCCCATTCAGAATCACGATAGGTAAGACGCTAAATGAAGGATTTGTTGAGATTAAATGGAGGACAGGGTATCAACTTAGAGTAGAAGCAGACTTTGAAAAGATATACGAAGCTTTGAATGTTTCAAAAGAGAAATACAACCCACATGAAAGAGTATAAATAACATGCAAACCACCCAAGACGTAACGTCGCGGGTGGTTTGCTTTAAAATCTCTGTACGGATGTTTTTGTAACTTGGTTTTGAGGTGTTCACCTTCAAAAGGAGGTGAGTTTATGTCTGTAACAGGAGCTGAAAAAGAAGGAAAATATGTTTATAGGATCAAGAAAACAGGCAGTATGCGTGTTGACGCGATTATCCTTGCTGATTACGAGACGATAGACGAAGAAGCTATCGAACAACTCAAGAATGTCGCAACATTACCGGGGATTGTTAAAGCAGCATATGCAATGCCAGATATACACTGGGGTTACGGATTCCCCATAGGTGGTGTGGCAGCATTTGATGCAGAAGATGGTGTAATAAGTCCGGGTGGCGTTGGATTCGATATAAACTGCGGTGTTAGAATGCTAGTCGTAGATGGTGACTCAGATATTGTGAAAAGAAATTTGGAGACTCTTATCAAACGCATTTACGAGAATGTACCAGTCGGAGTTGGGGAAACGAGCGATTTGAGGTTTTCGAAGAATGATTTTAAGAAAATCGTTGAACAGGGTGCCAAAAAGGTTGTCGAAATGGGTTACGGAACAGCAGAAGATTTGTTACGAATAGAAGATGGTGGAACGCTAGAGAACGCCGATTTTTCTGACGTAAGCGAAGAAGCGTTTGACAGAGGCAAAGACGAACTCGGAACTCTTGGTGCAGGAAACCACTTCATTGAAATCCAGCAAGTTGAAGAAGTATACGACGAAGAAATAGCAACTGTGTTCGGTATTAAGAAGGGAGATATAACAATACTCATACACACAGGTAGCAGAGGATTTGGTCACCAGATAGCCACGGATTACATAAAATACATGAGGGATAATCTAAAAGAACATAACAAAAATCTTCCAGATAAGCAACTTATCAATGCGCCTTTTAAGAGCGAGTGGGGACAAGCTTACTACAGTGCGATGAACTGCGCTGCAAATTACGCGTTCGTTAATAGGCAAATTATTACACATTTGATTAGAAAAGCATTCAAAAGTGTTGTGGGAATGAATGTGAGGCTTGTCTACGATGTTGCGCACAACATTGCAAAGGTTGAGGAATACGAAATTGATGGAAAAAGAAGAAAGCTTATCGTTCACAGAAAGGGTGCAACACGAGCTTTTGGACCAGGCAATCCTGCACTTGCAGATATATTCAAAAAGACTGGTCAACCTGTCATTATCCCCGGTAGTATGGGAACAGCTTCGTACATATTGGTTGGTACAAAAAAGGCTGAAGAAATGACATTTGGCTCCACTGCCCACGGAGCTGGTAGAGCGCTTGGAAGAAGGGAAGCGACGAGGGAACTGACGGTGAACCATGTTATGCGAGAACTCGAATCAAAAGGTGTTAAAATAATGGCAAAGTCCAAAAAGGGCATAGTTGAAGAGGCTCCTGAGGCGTACAAGAATGTTGACAAAGTTGTTCAAATTGTTGATGAACTCGGAATATCACTAAAAGTAGCCAAGTGTATTCCACTTGGAGTGGTTAAAGGATGAGTACAGAAGGTGCAAGACTGAGATTGCACAAGAATAAGAACGAACTATTTCTAACACTTGAAGGTGTTTTCTCTTCGTTTTATCTGGTTTTGACTCAAACCGCGATATTTACGGCGATAGCCATATACTTTGGGCTCAACGAAGTTTGGTTGGGACTTGCGGCATCTTTTCCTATGGCTTTCCAAGTATTCCAGCTTTTTGCACCAGCTGTAATTGAAAAAATTCCGAGCAAGAAGATACTTCTCGGATTCTTCAATTCCGGACGATTCTTTTGGTTGGTGCTCCTTCCGTTCCTATTCGTTCAGCAGAGGTCTCCAAAACTGTTCATAATTATCTTCGCTCTGAGCCAGATTTTTGCGGCTTTCGCAGGTAACATTTGGGTTAGTATGATTTCTGACATGATACCTGAAGAGCGAAGAGGAAAATACCTAGGTTTAAGGAATTTCTTCGTCTCACTTGCAACGTTATTGATATTTTACATGTTCTCGGTAATAAACGATAATGTTAAAATTCCCTTCAACTTTCTTTTGATAATTACCACAGCAATGCTCGGAAGTTTTGTATCATTATTGACACTTATACCCCTCAAGGAAAGAAGAAGTAGCAAAACAGGTACAGTTAACGATTTAAAACTAGTACTTGCGGATAAGAACTTCATGAGGTTATCCAAAGCGTATTTTGCTTGGAACTTTGTTGTTCTTATGGCAGCACCTTTTTTCCCTTACCACCAACTTCATAATCTTAAATTGCCTATGACTTACATTAGTTACGTTTCTATAGCAGCTTCGGTGTTATCTATGATTTTTTACACCATTTGGGGAAAACTTTCAGATGAATTCGGCCATAAGAGTGTTTTAATCGCAGGGTTATCTATCGTTTCAATTACTCCAGCCATTTGGATCTTGATGAACGAAAAAGATTGGATTTTGGCGATGACTTTAGATGCAATACTGTCAGGTGTAGGTTGGGCTGCTGTGAATCTTGCGTTTATAACACTTCCAATGGAAACGGCTTCTTCAAACTCGCCAATGTATTTCGCAGTCTTTTCTGCACTCGGTGGACTAGGTGGTATGATAGGTTCAATTGTTGGAGGACCTATAGCAAGATTTTTCAATTCATTCGATTTCTATGCGGGAAGCTTTCACATTTACGGACTTCAAATCTTTTTCATAATAGAAAGCGTTTTGAGATACTCTGTAATTCCTCTTTTTGCAAAGATTTCGAGTAGAAAGTACGTTTCTTTGCCAACGTTGTTTACGAACGTTCTTTCTGTTTTGTCTGGTAGGCACGTTGTCAGAATCCAAGAAGGTAACCGCTCAGAAGTCATTATAGGCAGGAGAAGAGTAAATCGTTGGTGGTAAAAACTAAGGGCTGGGAAATCCCAGCCCTATTTCAAAAATTTTTGTATCTAACGTCCTGAGAATTTATTCCTTGGATTCTTCGCTTTTGATCTCCACTACTTCTGGAATTCCTTCTTCTGTTTCTTCATCATCGGACAAAATACCTTTCACGAAAACTATCCCTGGCGAAGCGATTCCGTTGAAATTCGTTCCGTACTCGGTGGTATAAGCACCAGCTGTGTGGAAGTAAACAATATCACCAAGTGTTGTACTCTTCGGCAGTTGGGCATCGTAGTACATTACATCAACGCTATCACACGTAGGACCAGCTAGTACAAAAGTATCGAGTTCTTCATCTTCTTTTCCATCAACCGTTATTCTGTATCGGATGTTTTGAATTGTTTCTGTCAAACCATGAAATACACCAGCATCAAGATACAACCAGTTTTCGTCTCCTTTTTTGCTTCGGAGAATCACTTTTGTGATCATAACACCAGCATTACCCACCATAGACCTTCCAGGTTCCACTATAACGGTTATGTTATCACCTAAGTATTCTTCAACAGCTTCATTTATAACATTCGCGATTTGTTTAACGGTTGGTATATCCCTAACGTATTTGACTGGCATTCCACCGCCCGTGTTGATCATGGACATATTAACTCCAAATTCTTTTGCTTCTTCAAAAACAACGGAAGCTTCTCTTATAGCCGTTCTCCAATTCTCTGGATTGTAGTTTTGTGAACCAACGTGGAAGCTCAATCCAATGGGATTTAATCCCAGCGTTTTTGCGTACTTCACAAGTTCAATTGCATGGCTCACACTTGTTCCAAACTTTCTTGTAAGTGGCCAGTCAGCATCATCTTCCATGCCGTTGGTGCTTATTCTAACATATATATCAGAACCGGGAGCAACCATTGCTATCTTTTCTATCTCCATTTCGGAATCCACTGCAAACATCCTGATACCGTTGTCGTATGCGAATTTTATATCTTCTATCTTCTTAATAGTGTTACCAAAACTCATTCTGTACGGTTCCACACCAAGTGAAAGCAGTTTCTCAATTTCTCCTCTTGATGCGACGTCGAAATAGCTTCCTAGGTCTCTAAGAAGTTTTACGATTTCGATGTGAGAATTCGCTTTAACCGCATAATAAACCTTACAATTCTTTATGTTCTCAATTAGGTTCATATAGTTCTGCCTGATCACATTCAAGTCCATTACCAGGACTGGTGTTCCGTAAGCTTCCGCGATTTGTCTAAGTTTTTCCATCTCTTCCTATACCTCCTCGTATAATAAGTTCGGTAAAAATTAAAATTGGTCTTTGAAAATTGAATGCATATTTTTTAACACCTCTGGTAAAATAGTTTCAGGTTGCCCCTCCTTGAGACTTTGTTCTCTTAAATAAGATTGCCTAACTAGAGTACAGCTTTTTACTTGCCGGAAAATGTTTTGCCTCGTTTTCTTATGTACCGCGAGGTTGTAAGGCTGTACTCAATCCGGAGGTGATTCCTTTGGCTATTTTAGCTATTGATGTCTCAAAGAACTATCTTTCTTTCTTTTCTGATTTCATCGGTAGTGGGACTGTTGAGAACTCTCCTCAAGGTATTGTTGAACTTTTTAACAAAGCTTTTGCTTCTTCTTCCGATTTTTCTCTTGTCCTTGAATCAACTGGTGTTTTTTCTTTTAATGTCGCTAACTTCTTCTTTCAAAACAACGTACCTGTCTTTTGGGTTAAAACTGATAACATTAAGCTCTATCGCAAAATTCTCAATCGTCCTAAAACTGACAAAATCGATGCTGAACTTATTTTCTCTATCGCTTCTAAATTTCCTGAGTCTTTAGTCCCTTTTGTCAATAACTCATATATCATCTCTGAGCTTCGTAATCTCACCAGACTTTATTTAAAGTTCAACGAAGATATCGCTCGATTGAAACTTAGGCGTTTCTCTTTATTTCCCTAAACTTGACTTTAAACTAAATAAGACTTTCGAATGCCTGCTTAAAGATTATACAATCGAAGAAATCGCAAACATGCCAATTGAAGAGTTATTTGAATATATTGCGAAAATTTCCAGACACAATGTCTCTTCACAAGTCTTAGCAGAAAAACTCCAAACTCTTGCTAAAGATGCCTTGAGGTTGTCTGTTAATCCTTCAAACACTCTGAGAATATCTATTGTTTCCACTATCGATTTGATACAGCACTATGAAAAACAAATCGAACTAGTAAAGAAAGAAATAAGTAAATTACTTAAAGTAATTTCGAACACACTAACAACAGTCAAAGGGATAGGAGAAATAACTGCAGCTGGAATTATAGCCGAAATAGGAGACATCAATCGTTTCGAAAAAGCCTCAGCGTTAGCATCATACGCAGGGCTTGTATGGACAATCAATCAAAGTGGAAATTACAAATCAGAAAACAACCAACTAACGAAAAAAGGGAACAAGTATCTAAGAACATACCTAGTAATGGCAGCGAACGGAGTAAAGACATACGATCCTGTATACAAAGAATATTATCGCAAAAAGTACGCAGAAGCAACAACACACAAACACATGAGAGCGCTAATATTAACTGCAAGGAAATTAGTAAATTTAGTGTATTATTTACTAAAGAACAACGTACCGTATGTACCGATGAAATAGGTAAAAAGAACGAAATCAAGTATGTGAAGAATGAAAGTGAAATATTAAGTTATTGAAAGTCAAAGTGTTGACTAGGTTTTTTTATTTTTCTATTTTTTCTCCTCTTGACTTATTACCGGAAATCTTGTGTAAATTGTCGGTCTTATGATAGAATATATTTGCCATAATATACATAAACACGAGTTTAAAATACAGTGCCACTATGTTACAATATGTATAACAGAACATTGGGGGGAAAAAAGTGAACAAAAAAGCTTTGATATTTGTCTCATCGTTATTTATGGCAAGTTTTGTGCTCTTGTTCTTCTCAAAGCCTTTCGTCTTTAGTTATGATGTGCGTATCATTGTGCCGGTATTAGTAGCCATGATTGTTGCTCAGTATATCGAGATTCCTATTGGTGGAATCAGATTTACTGCAAAACCTTTTTTGTACATCTTTTTAATCCCTTTCATAAGTCCTGAAACAATATTGGTGCTTTCTTTAATCACAAGTACAATCAATAAGAATGTTTCCTGGGATAGGAAACTACTCCGGCTCAGCTTTGAGTTTCTTCAGATTTCAGTTGGTACTTTCCTGTTTAAACGGTCTGTTTTTGATTATCTTTCATTAATATATTTCGCAATAGGCTTTTTCGCCACTAATGTTCTTTTAAGTTTCGTTTATGTATACTTTTTCACACGAACAAAATTGAAGAACTACATCATCGTAGCCTTGATTGTCTTTGTTTTGGGCCTTTACGCTTCACTTATAGTTACAACAATTTATCTTCTCCCGGAAGTCAAATTCTCTTACTTGGTCTTTACACTTCTATTATATGCCGGTTTTTTGGTCCAGCTTTACTACACTGTTACAGCACAGGTATGGTATCAACAATTAAAATACGAGCAGGATGAAATTAGAAGAGAAATTGAGAATCTTTCAAAAATACCGGATGTTTTAGAAAAAATCGGTTCAGAGGATGTGGATAGAATAATGAATGACCTTCTCGAGGTAGCATGCAAATTGATAGGGTTTTCCGCAGCGTTATTGAACCTTTTCGACTACAAATCAGGTAGGGTTATAAGAGTTTCAAAGTACGGAATAAAAGATGAAGATTTCGAAATGCTAAGAAGCAAACAACCTCAAATAAAAGATACTCTTTTACTCATGCAGAGTCGATTTGATTTGGGAGGAGTATACTTCATTCCAAAGGGCAGTATCGCTTTAGATCAAACTTACATTTTTAAACCTTCGGATTATGCAGCACTTGACGCCGACAATGCCTGGGATCCTGACGATTTGTTCCTGGTTCCATTGGTGTCAAATAATAGAACCGTCGGATACATAAGTTTTGATAAACCAGTAAACGGTTTGAGACCAACAAAGAGGGAGATCGAACTATCAAAATTCTTTGCTTGGCAATTTGTTCAAATTGTTAAGGAGAGCAAGTATAAGAGTTTATTTGCTGGACACTATGCAGAAGAATCGACGGTTTCTGAGTTTGTTGAAGAAATGGTAAGGGCAATAGAAACGAAGCGAACATTTTCATTCATACACTTAGATATAGACAACTTCGGCAGAATAAACCTTGAAAAGGGTTTCACCATTGGAGATGAAATACTAAGAGAGATTAAGAATGCGATAGAAGACGAAATAAAGAACTACGGGTTGTATACTCGAACTGGAGACGAATTCATGGTCCTACTTTGGACTAAGAGCAAGTCGGATGCGATGATTCTTGTTCAAAAGGTTATTGAAAACATTAAAGAGAAATATCCTTTTGTGAGTATTACAGGCGCTGTTGTGAAATATCCTGTGGATGCTGTAAATTTAGAAGAAATCTTGAACAAAGCCAAGATGGCCTTAGTTGCTGGCAAAAAATCTGGAGGTGGGCGTATAATAAACATATGAGAAGAGTCGCTATAGAATTTGCATACGATGGCTCAGATTTTTTTGGCTATCAACGTCAAAATAGTGTAAGAACTGTACAAGGAGAGCTTGAAAAAGCTCTCGAACGTGTGTTTAAAATCCCTATTCAAACGTATGCTGCAGGTCGCACAGATACGGGAGTTCATGCAACCGGGCAGGTTGCAGCATTCGATTGCCCAAATGATAAGCTTTCAGAGTCAGATATAAGAAACGCATTAAATGCCAATCTGCCAAAGGACATTTATGTAAAGAAGGTTTGGTTTGTAAGCGATAATTTTAATCCCAGGTACGAAGCAAAGTGTAGGATTTACCATTACTTTATTTTAAACTCTAAGATGAACGACATATTCCTAAGAAAGTACACTTGGTGGTTTCCGTACGAATTAGACATCTCGAAGATGAGACAAGGTGCAAAATATCTTATTGGTACGCATGATTTTACCGCTCTGAGCAAAAAAGGAGAAGAGGATACGAGAACTGAGAGAACGATTACGAACATCCGGATCGTGAGACTCAGAAAAAACCTTATACTGGTGAGAGTAGAAGGAATATCTTACCTGCGTGGTATGGTACGAAGCATTGTTGCAAACCTTGTAAAGGTGGGAATTGGTAGCTGGGAACCAGAGAAAGTACTGGAGGTGTTAGAATCAAAGGATCGCTCAAAATCGGCTGGATTGGCACCTGCGCATGGATTGTTCTTGTACAAAGTGCTCTTTTAGGGTTTATTTTCGCCGGTGTTGAGATACCAAATATAAGCCCAGATGAGCACTTGTTGGCTGTCATTGAAAAGTGGCTACAAAGACCTCAGGTTGTGATTTATGATGAAAACATCTCTCCACAACTTTCTGTTTTTGTTGCCAGAGAGCTATCCAAGATAGGTTTTTTCCCAATTAGCATATCTTTTGGCAATACGCAATGTGAAAGTACGAATTGCGTGAATTCAATGACTCTAGAGCCACTTGAAATAAGAATCGAATTGATGGAAGATAAAATCAGATTAAGAATAGGGAATAGTGTAGCTGTGTTCGATTCTGAAGATGATTTTAGAAGTCACTTCGTTAAAAACTTTATAGAAATGACTAATCTCGAGGGTCATATTATCCCGACTGTTGGTGAAACTGGAAATAACGTCCCAGAGACTGTAGTTTATGAGCCAAAGACCAGTAGAATATTTACAGTCGTTCCAGTGGGTTTGCCTTTATTGGTTGTTCCAGATTATGTAAATTTCATACCTGCGGTTGTCACTGTAGATGGAAGTTTTTACAAGAATGGCGTGCTGTACACTTCAGAAAAAAACAATATTCAAGTTGATTCCTTACCGATTCTCTACAACGGTTATTCTATTCTAACAGGCAATTACATACTTAATTTGAGAACAGGTAAGAAAGAGTTTATATCTTCGCCTCCCATATTTAGTTGGGATAAATTTTTAATCTACGCTGATGGTTCAATAACAGATACGACATTAGCCTGGAAGTTGAAGGTCTCGAATGCCCCTTTAGATTTTTTATTAATTGACAATACGCTTTTTTTGCTGGATGTGACGGAAGGTGTTTATGTGGTTAATTTGAAGAGTCGCAAAGTTTCCTTTCTAGGTAATTTCAATGGAGCTCTTTTTCTTACCCTTGACAGGAACTTAGGAAAAGTGATATTAAAGACGCTGAACGGTGACTACGTATTGACGGAAAATAACGCAACCAAAGTCGATAGTGGGTTTGAATATGTTTTTTCAAACAAGGAGGTTTACCCATACTTTACTGGAGTTGAAAATTCAAGGTCCGGCTACTTTTACAGAGGTGTTTTCTTAGGTGATTCTATCTTTTATATGTTTGTTTCAAGAGACACTTTGAACATAGTAACGGAAGTGGGAACGTGGCAGGTAACGCTCAAAAAGAGAGATTAGATGTATTCTTGGCAAGAAATGGACTGGCTGAAAGTAGGAACAAAGCTAAGCAACTTATAAAAACTGGTAATGTTATCGTCAATGGAGAGGTGTGTTTAGAGCCTTCCAAATTGGTCGGTCTTGGTGATAAAATATCAATCGTGGAGTCTCTCAAGTACGTTAGCCGAGCTGGTTATAAACTCGAAGGTTTATTTAAGAGTATGTCTCAAAAAAGCAGTATCGCGAACATAGCCATTAAGGATAAAGTTATATGCGATATTGGTAGTTCTACGGGAGGTTTCGTTGACTTTTTTCTGCAAAACAATGCTAGGAAAATTTACGCGGTTGATGTAAATACTTACCAACTGCATCCAAGGATAGCGACCAACGAGAGAGTGATAAAGATACAAAAGAATGCAAAAGATTTATTTCTTGAAGATTTGGGGGAATTTGTGGATATTGTCAGTGTTGACATTTCTTTTATCTCGGTTAGAAAGATCAAAGGTAACATTCTAAATTTACTCAAGGAAGAAGGGTATGGTATAATTCTAATAAAGCCTCAATTTGAAGTGGGCTACCAGCATCAGGGGGTAATCAAAGATAAGTTAGAACATGTGAGGGTACTGAGAGAAGTTCTAACAGATTTTTTGGCAGGCGGAGGTTTAAGACTTGTCTATGTAGACTTTTCCAAAATTCTCGGTGGCGATGGAAATATTGAATTCTTCGCGGTTTTTCAAAAAGATGCTAATTGTTCTTATAGCAATGTTCTTGATAACGAATTAGTCGAAGTAGTAAACAAAGCTTGGGAGGAGCTCTTCTGATGACAAGGATTTCAAGGTTGGCTTTCTTAAGTATTCTTCTTGTTGTTTTCTTAACAACAGTCTTTGCTGACCCGGACATACTTGACTTGGTTCACAAAGACTACGATTTTGTCATCAGAGTTTCTAATGGCGGCGCCTGGTACGACGAACTGAAGAAGGTACCTTTTTTTTCTTTCGTTCTGAATAGAAAAGGTTTGGGTTTCGAGGATACTTTTTTGCGAATACTTGAGGATATGCGCTACAGAACAGGAGTGCTTCCTTCTGTCATTCAGGAAGCACTTTCATCTGATCTTTTATTTGCTTCAAAGGGGTTACAAATTGACCTAGCGAATGTTATATCGTTTGACATAAACTATTACTTTGATTTTATCAAAACCATTGCTGCCAACAGTTTCTTTGCATTTCAAACGAAATCTCCATCGCAGCTCATAAAAGGATTGGCATACATGCTTTCGGTCAGTTACAAATCTTTGCCAAATAACCAGTATCTCTTGGGTGATTCGTTGTACTGTGGATATAATGGAAAGTATCTTGTAATCGCCGGTAGCAAGACAGCCTTGGAGCTAGCATTGAAAACTTACACGACTTCGGATATGCAGTTGTCGAAAAGTTCAAAGGTTTTTGAAAGGTTGAAGGCAGGAACATTCTTCTTGAGTGGCTACTCAAAACCAGATACTTTGAAATTCAACTTACCTGGTGCATCGATAGATTCTTCAGAATCAGAATATGTTATATTTTATTCCACCGTTTCTGCAGGGAGTCTTAGCATAACGTTTGAGCAGAAAAATAAGAAGCAAGTCACAACTAAACGCATAACTGAAAATATCGGAAACATTCCACTGGCTTGGAATTATTATTTATCGGTCCCTTCAAGTGACACGGAGAGTATTATCGAGATACTCAAACAGTGGTTGCAGGGCTCGAATGCAGATTTGGGAAGGGTTCTTGAATTCGTTTCTTCGCTTTCCAAGACCTCTTCTAATGTCTATGTTGTTGGTAGATTAGAAACTGGAGACTTTCTATTTATATTTGACAACTCAAATACGAAGAACTTGGAAACCAGCATTTCAAAACTTGGAGCTAAGTACGATCCACAAAAGCAGGAGTGGAATATGACTTTCCAAAATTTTAAGCTATACGTATATTCAAGTTCAAACAGAAGCTTTTTTGGAACGATAGACAAAACCAAGTACGAGCAATATGAAAAAACGCGAGGACGGTTGAAAGACCTGCCAGTGTACTACGACTTTTCAAAGCTGTCAACGTACGATTTTAAAATTCTTTTGGATATTGGTGATATAATTAAATCGACAACAGGCTTTAGTGTTTCATCAAAGATGTTATTTTGGAAGTACAGTTCAGGATACTTTAGCTATTATAAGATAATTGTCTCCTAAAAGGAGGGATGAGCATGGGAGAGTACAACGAATATCTCAGTGTTTTCATCGACGAATCAAAAGAGTACATCCAGCTACTGAACGATGCCTTACTAGAGCTAGAAAAGAATACCTCAGATGTTGAACAGATTAACAGAGCATTTCGTGCTTTACATACTCTAAAAGGTATGGCCGGAACTATGGGATTTGAAAGACTTGCAAAGTTATGTCATAGGATGGAAAATTATTTGGATGCTGTAAGAGGCGGGAAGGTGAAAATCACAAGCGACGAGCTGGACTACCTTTTCGCCGGTCTTGATATGATTGAAAAAATGCTCCAGTCAATTGTTACTAAAGGCTCAGATGAGTTGGAAGAAGATAGTGAGGGACTTGTAGATATATTTGAAAGGATCACAAGAGGCGAAAAGGTGGAAAAGGTTACTCAAAAAATCGGAGTACCATCGTCTGAAGAAGGAAATGTAGAGGTGGAAGCGACAACAGAAACTAGAAAACGAGTAGTTGCTGAAAGTTTTACACAAGAGGTTATCAACGACGTTTTAGAGGAAGCAGCCAAAAGAGGTGTACCAGCGTATCATATAGTTGTGAACCTCCAAGAAGGCACACAGCTTAAATCTGCGAGAATGTACATGGTTTTTCATACACTTGAGGAGATCGGTATCGAAATAATCCACTCTGTCCCATCTGTCGAAGATATCGAGAACGAGAAATTCGATTTGACGGTTGAACTCATTGGTGTTGGTAACGTGCCTCAAGAAAAGATATACGAAAAGATAATGGGTGTTTCCGAGATCAAGAGCGTCGTTGTTAAACCGCTTAAAGTGGAAGAGAGAAAAAAGGAAGAAGCTGTTACCACCGAAAGTAGAGAGGGTGAACCACAAAAGGAAAAGGAACAGAAAAAAGTAAAAATAACTCAGACTGTCAGGGTAGACACAGAAAAACTGGATACCTTGATGAATTTGATGGGCGAGCTTGTGATTGCACGAAGTAGGATAGCTGATATACTGAAAAAATACAATATAAAAGAAGTAGATGAATCACTGGCCCAGCTCAGCAGAATTACGCTAGATCTACAGAATATCGTGATGAAGGTTAGGATGGTGCCTATTGAATTTGTTTTCAACAGGTTCCCAAGGATGGTAAGAGACTTAGCAAGAAGTTTAGGAAAAGAAATTAACTTCATTATGGAAGGTGAAGAAACCGAACTCGACAGGACATTTGTTGAAGTTATCGGGGATCCTCTTGTGCACCTTATAAGGAACGCTATCGACCACGGTATCGAAACAAAAGAAGAGAGGATAGCTCTTGGAAAACCACCAATAGGTACTGTCAAATTATCAGCTCGCCATGAGGGAAATAACGTTGTTATTGAAGTTGAAGATGATGGAAGGGGCATGAGCAGAGATAAGATTTTGAAGAAAGCTATTGAAAGAGGTTTAGTAACTGAAGAGAAAGCGGCAGCTTTACCAGATGAGAAGGTTTTCGACTTCATATTCTTACCTGGTTTTTCTACAAAAGAGCTGGTCAGCGAACTTTCGGGCCGAGGAGTTGGAATGGACGTTGTCAAAAACACTATTGAATCTTTGAACGGTTCAGTTTCAATTGAGAGTAAAGTCGGGAAAGGAACAAAAGTTACAATACGCTTACCACTTACGTTAGCCATTATTCAAGCGTTGCTTGTGAAAGTAAACGACTATGTTTACGCGATTCCTATTTCAATAATCGATAGCACGTTGATCATCAGCCCTGGAGAGATAAGGGTTGTTCAAAATGAGGAGGTTATTGTAATACGTGGGGAAGTTATACCACTTATCAAACTGTGGCATGTTTTCAATTTCCCACACGAGGAAAATCCAAGCGAAATGAACGTGGTTGTTGTAAAGCATGGAAACAGAAAATATGGTCTCACAGTTGACACGTTGATTGGTCAGGAAGATATCGTTATAAAGTCGCTCGGAAAAATCTTCAGCGATGTGAAAATCTTCAGTGGCGGAGCTACGCTCGGAGATGGGAGCATAGCACTGATACTGGACGTAGCAAATGTTGTTGAAATGGCATAGAAAAGCGCACTAACCAACAACTAATTAGGGGGTGGAGCCGATGAGTGAGAGCATGGAATTTGAAGTGCTTGTTTTTAAGGCACTTAACCAAGAGATGGCAATTGGTGTTGAAATGGTAGAAATAGTGATAGAAAAGACAGAGATAACCCCAGTCCCGAGGGCTAAAAAGATAATTGAAGGTGTAATAAACCTAAGAGGAAAAATCGTTCCTGTGATAAGCCTTCCAATGTTACTCGCTAACGAGAGCAATGTTGAATACAAAAAGATAATCATCGCAAAAGTCGAAGATGTTGAGTTTGGCTTAATGGTCGATGAAGTTGTTGGTGTTATGAGAGTGAAGAGCGAGGAATTGGAAACTAACCTTGGAAAAATGAACACTTACGGCAAGAAAGCAAAAGGACTCATAAAAAAGGATTCAAGGCTGATAGTTTATCTTAACCTGGAAGAAATAGTCAAAGAAATTATAGGGTCGGAGGTGGCATAAGATGGCACGTATTCTGGTTGTTGATGATGCAGCTTTTATGCGCATGATGTTGAAGGACATTTTGACAAAGGCGGGGCATGAGGTTGTTGGTGAAGCTGCTAACGGTGTTGAAGCTGTAGAAAAGTATAAAGAACTGAAGCCGGATGTTGTGACAATGGACATCACAATGCCCGAGATGAACGGAATCGACGCGATCAAAGAAATAAAAAAGATTGACCCAAACGCCACAATTATTGTTTGTAGTGCAATGGGTCAGCAGGCTATGGTGATAGAAGCCATACAAGCCGGCGCGAAAGACTTCATAGTCAAACCCTTCCAAGCGGCTAGGGTTATTGAAGCTGTTCAGAAAGTGGTGAAATAATTCAAGACGGTTTTTTACTCATAAAATTACTAAGGGAGAGGAAGAAAAATCGGAGGGCTTGTAAGTTTCTTAATTGGCCTCATTTCAATAATAGCGATACTTCTTGGCACATACTGGTTATTGAAAAGAAAGCTCCCCAACACGGTTGGGGGGCGTTTTGCTAAGGTAATTAGCAGAGTTTACTTGGACAGAACTACTTCGTTAGTGCTTGTTAGAATTTTGAAGGAATACTACGTCATTCTTATAGGACCAAACCAGGCAACAGTAGTCAAAAAACTCGATACTATAGAAGAGGGAGAGATAGACACCGAAGCTGGCAGAAATTCGAGCTTTGAATCAATTTTACAAAAATTCGTTGGTGGTAAAAAATGAAGAGATTTGCCGTGTTGCTCTTTATCTTCTTATTAACTACCTCTTTCTTCCCTCAAGACGAGGTGCCTATACCAGGTATACGCATCCAGGTAACACCAAATCAATCCCCAAGAGACCTTGTTGCGACATTAGAAATACTACTTGTACTAACGGTGCTGACATTAGCGCCGAGTATCTTGATGCTTTTTACCTCGTTTACACGGATAATTATCGTTTTCTCCTTTGTAAGAAATGCCTTAGGTACAAGACAAGTTCCTCCAAACCAGGTGCTCATTGGCCTTGCTTTGATTCTTACCTTTTTTATTATGCAGCCTACATGGAACGAGATAAATGCAAACGCGTTGCAACCCTACATGGATGGAAAGATAACTTATCAAGAGTTTTTCTCCCGTACGATGGGAACTGTGAGAAAATTCATGCTAACAGAGCTAGTCAATCACCACAATGAAGACAACGTCTTTGTTCTTGCGAACGCTCTCGATCAAAAGGTTAACAACATAGAGGAAGCCCCAGATTCACTTTTAACGTCCGCATTTGTTTTGGGGGAAATAGAGATAGCCTTTAAAATGGGGATTCTTATTTACGTGCCTTTCATAATAATCGACATGATTGTCGCAAGCATCTTACTCTCACTTGGTATGATCATGATTCCTCCCGTGTTGGTTTCTCTGCCCTTTAAAGTCTTAGTTTTCATATTAGCAAACGGCTGGGAATCGGTGATTGTTAGCCTTGTTAAAAGCTTTGGATGATTGAGTTCCCGAAATTGTTTTGAAGAGCATTTTGACAATTACCATTTTGTGCTTTATAATATGTTTCGATATATGAACATATGTTCATTTATTACAAGGAGGCAAGAATATGCCTGAGAATGCGCAAAAGAAAAGTGTGCCTGAGTACCTTTTCTTCTATCTAAGTGATTTTTTCTCCGCTCTTTCTGATGAAACGCGTTTGAAAATCATTCTTTCACTACTGGAAGGTGAAAGAACCGTATCCGATATTGTATCGGTTATTGGAATCAGCCAGTCTGCTGTATCACATCAACTGAGGATTTTAAGACAGGTTGGAATCGTTAAGTACAGGCGAATTGGGAGGAATGTTTTGTACTCACTGGACGATGAGCATGTGAGACAGATAATAACTAAAACCATCGAACACCTAGCACACAGAGTGCGAACTCCAGATAGTAAAGTATTTGCGTTTTGAAAAGGGGCGTTCCTGGTATGACATTAAAAAATAGTGCAAAGAAAATAATCACACACAATCACGGTGGCCAAAACAACCACGAAGAGTTTAGGGAACATAATAGAAACGGTCTAATTACTTCACACAGACATTCTCATGGACATTCCCATAAGGACGGTCTCCTAAACGGCGAAATTAATATTCATCATTTCTCTATGGTTGTGCTATTAAATTTGGGTATAACATTGGCAGAGTTTGTAGGTGGTATCGTTGCGGGTAGTTTGGCTCTGATCTCAGACTCCGCCCACAACCTTGGTGACACGCTGTCTTTGATAATTTCTTACGCAGCTGCAAGGATTTCGAAACGGCCAAATAATTACCAAAAGACTTTTGGATACAAGCGTGCCAATATAGTAGCTGCGTTCTTAAACTCCACTGCTCTGTTGGTAATAGGTATAGTACTCATAATAGAAGCAATTAAGAGACTTCTTAAGCCTGTATCAATAAACACTAGTATTGTTTTTGTTGTTGGCTTGATAGGACTTATCGCTAATTTCACTAGCATGTTGATACTAAGAAAATGGTCGAAGGGGAGCCTTAACATAAAGTCAGCGTACTTACATATGTTGATAGATTCTCTGTCTTCTATCGCAGTTTTGATGAGTGCAGTTTTTATTAAGATATACAACTTCAAGTTTCTGGACTCAGTAATGACGATTTTAATTGCGGCATACGTGATTAAAGAGGGAATAGAAATCGTGAGAGATTCATTATCGATTCTTATGGAAAGTATGCCTGTAAATATTGATATAGAGAATATCAATTCCGCACTATTGAAAAACCCTGCCATAAAGGACATTCACCATCTACACATTTGGGCGCTCGATGAGAAGAACATCCTTTTTGAAGCTCATGTGAATTTAAAGGAAGACGTTAAGGTAAGCGACACAATGAAGGTATACACTGAAATCAAAGCGGAACTTGAAAAGGTTGGTATAAACCATGTAACTATTCAATTCGAATATAATGGTTGCAAAGGCCAAGGATTGATATCGTGTTACTGAGTGTCACAAAAGCGAAACCATCGATAGGATTCTTCATTCTTTTGATACTAACAAAAGCCCCCACCTTTGTAAGTGGGGGTAACATTATTTTCTTAGCTTTTTTTGTGCTCTTTATAGCCATTTGTTATTGGCAGTCTCCTATCCTTTCCAAATGCTCTTTGTGTAACCTTTGGTCCTGGTGGTGTTTGCCTTCGTTTATATTCGTTTATATTTACCATTTTTGCAACTTCTTTCACTGTTTTTTCATCAAATCCGAGCTTCACGATTTCTTCAACGCTACAATCTTCTTCGACATAGAGTTTCAATATTTGGTCAAGGACTTCGTAAGGAGGCAATTTGTCTTGGTCCGTTTGATTTTCCCTCAATTCTGCACTCGGTGGTTTTATGAACACCCTGTGCGGTATGATCTCTCTTCCAGCCTTCTGGTTTACATATTCGCTTAGTTTGTAAACCATCGTCTTGTACAAATCTTTGATTACCGCGTACCCACCTGCCGTATCGCCGTACAGTGTGGAGTACCCTGTTGCACTTTCGCTCTTATTGCCTGTTGTCAAGACGAGCCAGCCGAATTTATTAGAGAGAGCCATAAGTATAACTCCACGTATCCTTGCCTGTAAGTTTTCTTCTGTTGTATCGAACGGTAAATCGCCAAAAACAGGCTTTAACGTTCGCAATAAGGTATTGTACGCATCGACAATAGGGATTGTCAAAAATCTTATTCCAAGATTTTCCGCAAGTAATTGTGCGTCTTCCTTGCTATGTTCAGACGAAAATGGTCCGGGCATTGAAACGCCAATCACGTTTTCCCTGCCTAACGCGTCAACAGCAATGCAGGCCACTAATGAACTATCAATCCCACCGCTAAGTCCTATCACAGCCTGCTTCATTCCGTTCTTTGTTGCATAGTCTCGTAAACTAACAACCAGTGCGTTGTACACTTCAGCGACATCCGAAAGCAGAGGTTCCACTCGGTTGGTTATTTTGTTCTTCTTTTCTTTTCTCTCAAATGGAATTCCGACAAACTCGATGCACTCTAAATCTTCTTTTGTTACCATAAGTTTATCTTGCCTTCTTCTCGGATCTTTTAAACGCGCTTTATCTACACTATCAACATCCACATCAACTATGAGCAAATCTTCTTCAAATTGCTTTGCTCTAGCCAGAAGTTGCCCAGCTTCATTTAGAACAATACTCGCACCATCGAAGACAAGCTCGTCTTGACCGCCGACAAGGTTTACGTAAGCCACGACTGCAAGGTTGTCGTTTGCTCTTGTGGAAAGCATTTTCTCCCTCCACAGAAGCTTCCCTTGATAGTATGGTGAGGCCGAAAGATTCACTAAGATCTGCGCATCAGCGTAAAGAGCTTCTGCTCGTGCAGGTCCACCAGGATACCAAATGTCTTCGCAAATAGTTACACCCATTCGCACATTATCAAATTCGATTACCAGCGCTCTATTGCCCTTTTGAAAGTATCGCATTTCATCAAAAACACCGTAGTTTGGCAAATAATTCTTGTGATATTTCGCCACAATCTTGCCATCGTTCACGACCGCGGCTGCGTTGTAAATATCTCCATCCTTATCGACAAAACCAATAACAGCGATAAGTGATCTTGGTACGTGCATGGCAATTTCCTCAAGCGCCTTTATGTTGTCCTGAACGAAGTGAGTTTTGAAAAGCAAATCTTCCGGAGGATAGCCGGTTATCGACATCTCCGGAAAAACCAGCACATCTGAATCGTACTCTGCAGCTCTCTTGATAAATTCGATAATCTTTTGTTTGTTGCCATCTACATCACCAACAGTTGTGTTAATTTGTGCCAATGCTATTCTTACTTTTTTCACGAAGAGTCGCCTCCTATCCTAATTATTTCTTGTTTTCGTGATGTCCTTTTTTAAGCCTTTAACCTTCTCAAGTGACAGAAGATAAGGCAACACAGTCAATGTTAATAATGCGGCAGTGGATATTCCCAAAGAAACAAGTATTGCGATTCTTTTGAACATACTCAACTCGCCACCTATTAACAACGTCAAGAACCCTCCTACAATTCCTAGAGCGTTCCCTAATATCGCTGGTCCAACGTTTTTTATCGTTGTGAAGATATTCTTTGTCTTACCGTAATCGTGACCGACGTGGATAGAATAATCAATAGCAAGTCCAATTATTATGCTCGAAGTAAGCGCCGTGGAAATCTCAAGTTTCATCTTGAAAACAGACATATAAAAGAAATTAAGTACAGTTGCAAAAAGCACGGGCGATACCAATTTTAAAGACTCTGAGAAGTCCCTGAATACTACGAGTAGAGTTACGAATACTATGATAAGCGCCGCTACTAAACTTTGAATTTGACTCGCAAGTATATTATCATTTACAGCTTTCCACACAAACGGACTGCCTGCAAGATAGTATTTATAGTTGTATTTTTTCATAATTTCATTGACGACTTGGGTGACTTTCTCCAGATTCTCTGAGCCCATAGGCGAGAGATTTATTGAAAGTCGGATTGTCTTTCCATCGGCTATGTAATGCCTCAACAAAGGTTGTGTCCGTGATGCTAATACAAGTACTGTAACTGGGACTGTTCTCGGAAAGTCAACGCTGCTTATTTCCGGGTATTTCGAAAGCTCTTTAATTATCTCATCTATGTTTTTGTTATCAAACGGTAGAAAAACACCATTTTCTTTTTCTAAAACCAGATAGATAACGTCCTTCATACCGAACTTTTCTTCTAGAAGGCTATACGCTTTCGTTATATCGGAGTTTTTTGAAAAATAATCCGTACTCGTTAGTCCTACCTTTATCTTTGGAATGAAAAAGAAAGACAAGATAATGAAAAACAAGACAGTTGCCAGTATTCCCAAAGCGACCTTATTACCAACGTACCTTATCCCAAAAGAGCTGGGCATTCTTTTTGTCTTCGAACGAGCGTGTAACAATAGTTCGTTTCCGACAGTCATGGTAAGTGAAAAATCAAAAAGAAGTCCAATAGAAACAAGAATTCCGAATTCTCTAAATGCTGGTATCTTTACGAACAAAAAAGATAAGAATCCGACCGCTGTTGTGAACATCGAAAAGAATATCGGAGCGAACATGTGCTTTCGAGCATCTTGGGCTCTGAACAAAGCGTTATAGTAGTGCAGCGGATATGCAGAACCAATGATAATCAAGAATGATGCTATCATTGAGGTTAGGATGTTAAGAATGCCTCCGAAAGCGAAGTGTACAGCATAGGTGTAGATGGAAGCTATTATAGGTATAAAAAGCGAAACCAAGGTAGCTCTGAAAGAGCGAGTTTGATAGAAAAATATTGCAAATATCACGCCGAACATAACAACTGGATAAAACAGCATCGATCTTCTAAGTTCGTCAAAGAGTTTATTGTTAACAGAAGCCTCTGACAGAACGACAACGGGTTCACCTTTTAGTTCATTCGTTATCCTTCTCACAATTGGTTCTACCATTTTATCAACGGAGAGTATAACCAAAAATAGTGCGTATTTACCATCGGATGACACGAAACTATGTAACTCGTTTGGTAAGTTCAGCAGATCCAGGGCATCGTTTTGCATATATCTTTCGGAACCAGGGTAGTTCAGTATAGAAATAACCATTTGAACGTTGGCAAGACTTTCAAGTTTTTTATGTAACCTTTCTAAATCTTTCAAACTTCCAGCATTATCTAAACTGTTATGAGATTTGTATATAATAGACACCGTGTATCTATCACCAAATTTCATGCTCATCTTTACAAGATTTTGCACTGCCGGGTCTTCAATTTCCGTTATTGGTCTTCCGGGTTTGTAACCCGGCAAAAAGGTCTCTATTCTTGTCTCAACCTTACCGTTGTTCAGAATAATAATAATGGAAAGAATTAATAAAAGGACTGAGATGATTAAGAATTTGTATCTGAATATTAAGTCTGGTAGTTTTGATAATGATCTCATCTATTCTTTCACCTCTCCAGTGTTCAAGGAAGTTTTTTTAGACTTTAAATATAAATCATTTTCTTAGTCATCCCGCCATCAACTACGAAATATTGCCCAGTTATAAATCCGCTTTTTTGCTCATCTACCAAGAATGCAACCATCTCAGCTATATCGGAGATTGTTCCGGCACGGCCCGTCAGATGTTGAGAATGTTCTCTTTCTGATATAATCTCACCTTCATGCAAGATCCAGCCAGGACATATCGCATTAACTCTTATTTTTGGTCCTAAAGAATTTGCCAATGCGTGTGTTAATCCTAAAATTCCGGCTTTTGATGCACTATAAGCTTCGTTCCCTGGCTCGGACATCAGAGCACGAGTCGATGAAATATTAACTATGGCTCCTTTTCCCACTGTTTCGAGGATTATCGGGACACCGAAGCGGGCCATCAAAAAATATCCTGTGAGGTTTACATCAATGACCCTTTTCCATTCAGAAACAGAGAGGTCCAGGAAATCTTTGAACCCACCAATCGCGGCATTGTTAACAATTGCATCAAGTCTTCCAAACCTTTCTTTAAGCTGTATATAGAAATCACTTACCGAATACTCATTAGCGACATCTCCGTGGTACAGAAAGACGACCGTTTCATCTTTGACTGGAAAATTCTCAAGGGCCTGTTTGTCATAGTCAATTATACCCACCTTCCAGCCAAGTTCAAGAAATTTCAGAGCAATCCCTTTTCCTATATTCTTAGCACCACCTGTAACTACTATTATCTTGCTCGTGTTATTATCCATGCTATCACCCCGCACTTTCTGATATCCACGAACAATTATATCACTCCTTCCTAAAAGTGGTATAATTTAAAAAAGGCGACACTTCTTAAAGTGGGAGGTGGTCCTCCTGAAACCAAGAAGTGGTCTTCATAAAATTTCAAGAATGCTATTATTGATTTTGGCAATTGTTGGGATCTTCATCATGGATTCTCTATTCTCAAGTGCATCAGTACCTAAGCAAAAAAAGGAGTCAACTATGCAAAATTAAATTTTTGTTTTGAGTGTGAGATAGCATAATCAATATTGAACTTCTCTTTCTTTCTCAACATTGCGTACAACGTTCGCAATAACTTGTGTACTACTGACATTATCGCTTTTTTGTACGGTATACCTTGCTGCCTTTTTCGTTCATAGTATGTTCGGAAATATTCGTTGTGAATCACTACACTCACTGCCATTAGCCATAGTATTCGTCTTAGGTGGGCATTGCCCCTTTTCGATATGTGTCCTTCTACTTTGCTTTTGCCTGATTGGGCAATGCTTGGATCGAGTCCACAATACGCAATGAGTTTTTTGTATGTACTAAATCTTGAGATATCTCCAACTTCTGCCAAGAAATGCATCGCGCTGTTTTCACCAATACCTGGTATTGACGTGAGTATCTCGATATCAAGGTTTATCGCACTACATTCGCAATATTCTTTCATCATCTTGTCGTATTCTTCAAGCTGTTGCTGTAAAAATTGTAGTTCTTTGATATTTTGCACAAGAATCTTTTCTTTCATCGGCCAATATTGAGCAATCGAGTTATTAGCGAGTTCTTTAAGTTTTTGAGCATTAAGTTTTGTACTTCTGCCACGGTCTTTGGAAAAGAACACATCCAGATTACGAGCCTTTTGAATAGCCTTGGCAGAAGGGAAATGAGAAAGAAGATTGAGGATAGTGTCACTGTAGATATTGGTAACTCTTTCGAGTTCAGGGAAAAGAACGTTGAGCAGTTTTTCGATATTGTCTTTAACTTTTGCGATGCGGTGGATAATGTTTTCGCGTGCTCTGACAATATCACGAAGCTCAGAGTTGACAAAAGCAGAAGAAGGAATTTGATGTTGTAGGTAAAACAAAGCAGTAGCGATAATGCGAGCATCGATTTTGTCGGTTTTGGTCTTTCGAAGAGAAGCAAAGTTTTTAACAGTTAGAGGATTAAAAACAGCGCAAGCAAAGTCGTTGGAAGAAAGGAAAGCCAGAAGGTTGAGATGATAACAGCCAGTAGATTCCATAGCGATGATGATGGATTGTTTTGGGAAGGCAGAGAGTTTGTTTGCGAAGGAGGAAAAGCCTTGCTGGGACATATCGAAAGAAGATTCGAAGATGATGGAACTGGGATTAGAGATAGCGCAGACGTTGAACTTATCCTTGGAAACATCGATGCCGACGAAAACAGGGAAGTTATCCATGAAAAATCCTCCTTTCGAATGATGAGGGCAGGGAGCCTGCTGAACCAATCCTCCATGCTGACGAGGGCTGAAAGCCCAACCAACTAATCATGGTTAAAGGCAGGCAACAGACTCCTTAAATGGCTTAAAAGCCAAGGTGACATAAGTTGTCCTGCCCTCAATTTTTTTAAGCTAAATTATTTATACCATATTTTTATGTAGGAGGTGAAACGTATGATAGTTACCTCTGTCTTTAAAAACGGAGACTTTATACCCAATAAATATGCTTGTGAAGGGCAGGATATCAATCCTGAATTGGCCATTTCCAACATACCAGATGGTGCGAAGACAATAGCAATAATATGCGACGACCCGGACGCACCAATAGGCATCTTTGTTCACTGGGTGCTTTGGAATTACCCAGTTACAGATTCAACAATGAAAATACCAGAAGGACTTCAAAAGGTTGAAAAGCTGCCAAACGGCGCAATGCAAGGATACAACGATTTTGGAAGGATTGGATACAATGGCCCATGTCCACCAAAAGGTCACGGTGTTCATCATTACCACTTCAAGGTTTACGCAGTGAATACCTTCTTGGAGCTGAAGGGGAAAGTTACGAAAAAGGACCTTGAAAAGGCGCTCAGTGGTAAGATCATCGCACAAGCTGAGCTCATTGGGTTATACGAAAGAAGATAGAGTCAGAATCTCAAGTAGAAACCTCCAACAAATGTTTTGTTGATGTAGTTTGCGCTTATTCTCAGGTTGTAGAATTCAAGCGTGCCACCGACCCTTGGAAGTAGGGCAAATTGAAAGGTGTTCTCAGAAAACAAGAAAGAAATCTGCCCCAAGTTGAATTTTAGGTAAAATGGACCAACGTTTAGGAATCGATAAGCTCCGAAGGCTCTTAATTCGAAGTAGACGTCTGAAAGGCTTTGTGGGACCGGTAGCAATCTGGTGACGGCTTCAGCAATTAATGAAAAATCTTCAACCTGAAGTTCATAGCCTACAGTTCCAATGAAAATGATTACAGGTACAAAGAGAACGAGCGTAATAAGCATTTCGATACCAGCATACATAAAAGCACCTCCCCGAATGAAGGTAGGTTTATTCTTTACATTTTCATCTCAATTGATTAGACTTCTGAAACGCGTGTTTCGTTTAACATATTTCGAAACTGAACGAGTATTAAACTTTCAGAACCTTTTCATTATCAAAAGCAAGTGGTAAAATTAAAGTTGGTTGATCCACCAAAATAGAAAACTTGGAGGGATTTTGTGGAATCTGTCGTTGTTGTAAGGTATTCAGAGATAGGTTTGAAGGGAAAAAACAGGGAATGGTTTGAGAAAAAACTGATCGATAACATCCTGAAGATTGTCAGACCTGCCGCAGTGAACAAAAGGTACGGAAGGATAATAGTTCGCATCGGGAGGAATGATCCTGAGGTAATTTTAGAGCGGTTACATTATGTTTTTGGTATTCAAAACTACAGTTTGGGATATGCCGTTGGACATGATTTGGAAGAACTGAGGCGTGTGGTTCTTGATTTAGCAAAAAAACATGTAGATGAAGGACTGAAGACGTTTAAAATCAACACACAAAGAGGCTACAAAGATTTCCCATTGACAAGTCTTGAGATTAACCGGGAGTTTGGGGCGTACGTACTCGATGCCTTTCCTCACTTGAAAGTAGACGTCCACAATCCAGAATTTGAAATTGGGATCGATGTGAGGGAAAAGGAGATCTTCGTATTCTCAGGGAAAATACAATCTGCAGGTGGTTTGCCTGTAGGTGTATCGGGCAGGGCTCTGTTACTTTTAAGCGGTGGAATTGATAGCCCTGTTGCAGGATGGTACGCGATGCGTAGGGGATTAGAAATTCAGACAATTACATTCCTAAGTCCACCTTTAACAACTGAGAAATCTGAAGAGAAAATCCTGAGTGTAGGAACAGTTCTGAGTAAATACTTGCCAAATGGGCTGAGGATGTGGATCGTCCCGCTGACTGAAGTTCAAACTTACATAAAAGAAAATGCGCCCGATGAGTATTCATTGATACTCCAAAGAAGGTCTATGATGAGGATTGCGAGTATGATCGCGCGAAGGGTAAAGGCAAAAGCACTCATCACAGGCGAAAATCTTGGACAGGTTGCAAGTCAAACGATAGAAAACATGGCAGCCATAGAAGAAGCAAGTTCACTTATTGTGTTAAGGCCTCTCGTAGGCTTTGATAAAGTGGAAATCACGAAGAAGGCAAAAGAGATAGGAACTTTTGAAATATCGATTCAGCCGTACATTGATAGTTGCGTTGCGTTTGCACCAAAGCATCCGGTGACAAGAGCTAACATAAATGAACTGAAAGGGCTAGAAGCTAAGCTTGAAAAGTTGCATGAACTGGAGTTTGAAGCGTTTAAATCAAGGAAGAGTTATAGAATAGTGAATGAAGAACAATGAGGCACTCACATTGTATTAAAAGGAGGCGATAAACATGCCGGAATTTTCAAACGCATTTAGTGGGCAGAAGTATGAAAGAAAATTAACAAAGGAAGAATTGGTAAGGGCGATCAGGTTTATGATAGCAGCTGAATATGAAGCGATACAACTATACACTCAGCTTGCTGATTCAACGGACAACGAGTTGGCGCGTGAGGTGTTGCTGGATATAGCAAATGAAGAACGTGTTCACGCAGGTGAGTTTTTGAGATTGCTTATGGAGCTTGATCCCGATGAGATGGAGTTTTACAAAAAAGGTTATGAAGAAGTAGAAGAAGAGATAGAAAAACTTAGCTCCAAAGAGTCTGCGGGCAAGAAAAGACAGACAAAAAAGAGTAAATAATTATAAAAAGGGGGCGCTTTTACTTGCGTCCCCTTTTTCTTTTTAACTTCTTATTTTTCCTTGATTATGGTATAATTTTCTCAGGTTGCGTTCGAATTCCTCTAAGAAAATTCATTATCTGAAAGGAGTGGAAAGCATGTACGTGAACACCAAGGATATTTTGGAAAAGGCAAGTAAAGAGTATTACGCAGTTCCTGCTTTCAACATCAACAACATGGAGTTCTTCCATGCAATTCTTGACGGAGCTTTGGAAAAGAGAGCACCACTTATTATCGAAACAAGCGAGGGTGCAATAAAATATGCAGGAAACGGGGACATATTTAAGGGTGCACGATATTTCGTCGAATTAGTAAGATTATTTGCCGATAGCGTCGATATACCAATCGCCCTCCACCTTGACCATGGTAAGCACTTTGAGTATATAATAGCAGCGATAAAAGCAGGTTATTCTTCAGTTATGATTGACGCTTCAGAAAAGCCATTCGAAGAAAACTTGAAAGAGACAAAGGAAATAGTCAAAATAGCTCATGCTGCTGGTGTATCCGTTGAAGCCGAGCTCGGTCAGCTTGCAGGTGTCGAAGATAACGTTGTTGCTGCTGAATCGGTGTTGGTTGATCCAGAACAAGCAAAAATTTTTGTAGAGGAAACAGGTGTTGATTTCTTAGCCCCGGCTATTGGAACGAGCCACGGTGCTTTCAAATTCAAAGGAGAAGCAAAGCTCGATTTCGAGAGACTTAAGAAAGTTAAAGAACTAACAAAGATACCGCTTGTATTGCATGGTGCCTCAAGTGTTTTGCCAGAATATGTAGCGATGGCAGAAGAATACGGCGCAGACCTTGGCGGTGCAAAGGGAGTTCCAGAAGACCAGCTCAAAAAATGTGTTGAACTAGGGATAAACAAAGTCAATACAGATACGGACTTGAGAATTGCGTTCATTGCTGGACTTAGGAAATTTTTGAAAGAAAATCCAAAAGAATTTGACCCAAGACACTATCTTGGAGCAGGCAAGAAGTTAGTCAAGGAAGTTGTTATGAACAGACTTGAATTCCTTGGAGCCGCAGGAAAGGCATAACTTTGCTTGGCGATGGTTGCACGGTTTCAAACATACATAGGATAGAGGAGGGATCCAAGTGCGAGTCTTAGTTGTGAACTGTGGAAGTTCCTCAATTAAGTACCAGTTCCTCGACATGGATACAGAGCAAGTTTTGTGTAAAGGACTTGCTGAAAGGATAGGAATTCCAGGGAGCAGAATTGTTCACAAAAAGGATGACCAAAAGGTTGTCGTTGAAAGACCAATGAAAGATCACGAAGACGCGCTTAAGTACGTACTTGAGTTGGTAGTTGATGAAAAAGTAGGAGGAGTAAAAGACCTTAGTGAAATTGATGCTGTTGGTCACAGGGTTGTCCATGGTGGTGAAAAGTTCTCCGGTTCAGTACTTATTGATGATGAAGTTATGAGAGCACTCGAAGAATATTCATATCTTGCCCCACTCCACAATCCACCGAACATAATGGGTATCAGAGCTATGATGAAACTTCTGCCAGGCGTCCCAAACGTAGCGGTCTTTGATACCGCATTCCATTCGAAGATGCCTGCGAAAGCGTACCTCTATGCAATACCTTACGAGTATTACAAAAAGTACAAAATTAGAAGATACGGATTCCATGGCACAAGCCACAGATATGTATCAAGAAGAACTGCTGAAATTCTTGGACTTGACTACCACAAATCAAAAATCATTACTGTTCATCTTGGTAATGGAGCTTCAATTGCTGCTGTTATGAACGGTCACAGTATCGATACATCAATGGGATTCACACCACTTGAAGGATTGGTCATGGGGACAAGGAGTGGAGATATTGACCCATCGATTGTTACTTTCCTCATGGAAAAAGAAGGTTTGACTGCAGAAGAGGTCTACACAATTCTCAACAAAAAAAGTGGCGTGCTTGGGTTGACCGATGGCTTTAGCTCTGACATGAGAGACATAGAGGATAAGGCTCTTGAAGGAGATCCGGTTTGCAGACTTGCATTAGATATTTACGAATACAGAATCGCAAAATACATAGGTGCTTACGTGGCAGCAATGAACGGTGTTGACGCAATAGCATTCACAGCCGGTGTTGGTGAAAACTCGCCGGTTACAAGAAAAGAGGTTTGTGAAAACTATCTTGGATACCTTGGTATAAAAATTGATGATGAGAAAAATAACATAAAGGGTGAAGAAAGAATTATCACAACACCAGATTCAAAAGTGAAGGTTCTTGTGGTTCCTACAAATGAAGAACTCATGATAGCAAGAGACACCAAAGAAATTGTAGAAAAAGGTTTAAAGCAACTTGAGTATTAAAAACAAAAACATTCTGTGTTATAATAGATGTGAAGATGTTGGGCACTAAGCAGGTGCCCAACATTCTTTTGGTAGAAAAAACATAATTGAGAAGGTGAGGAGTTTGATAATAAAGAAAAGATACGTTTATCTTGATGCTCCTTTAAAGATTGAGAATAAACCGGATATGCCTTCCGAAGGCAAAACAGAGCATGAAGAGCAAAAGGAGAAGCAACTTCTTGAGATTGTTGCAAAAGCCAACCGCGAAGCTGAACAGATAGTGCTAGAAGCTCAAAATCAGGCTCAACAAATCTTGTTCCAAGCTCAGGAAGAGTACAACAGAATCATTGAAGAAGCAAATCAAAAAGCTAATTTAATTTCCCAACAAGCAGAGCAGAGTGCTAAGAATATGCTTGCGGATTTCAGGGCGCAAATAGAACAACTACTTGGTTCTTTCGAAGAGGAATTCAACAGCTTTTTTAACGAGTACTGTGAAAAATTGACATCGATTTCTGTAACTCTTGTCGAGAAGTTTTTAGAGAAAAATGTAGACCCTGAGGTGACGAAGAGAAAATTCGAAAAGCTTCTCACACACTTAGCAGGTTCAACGAAGGTTAAGATACATATTAATCCAAAAGATGTGAAACTTATAGACGAAGAAACACTAGAATATGTGAGGTCGAAAGGATACGAAATCATTTTAAACGATAAAGTTGATTACGGTGTAATTGCGGAAACTGAGCTTGGAACAATTGACGCGACTTTGAGATTTCAACTTACTTTGCTCGATGAGATTTTTGATGAAATATTCAAGAAAGAAGAATGAATTCTCTGAGGGAGATAAGCCCTATGGCTAATAAGAGCATAAACTTTAGAAAATGCTATTCGTTTAAGTTGATGGAACTGTTTGAAGAGAAGGTAAGGGAGATAAACCCATACGAATACATCGGAGAGGTTCAGAAAATCATCGGTCTCACGATAGAATCAAAAGGACCTGATGCTGCTTATGGGGAGCTTTGTAAAATCATCGTCGGAAACAAGAAAGCTCTCGCTGAAGTTGTTGGATTTAAAGAGGATATGACCGTCTTAATGCCTTTAGAAGATATAACAGGTTTGAAAAAAGGGTGCGAAGTTATAAAGACCAACAAAACTGTGAGTGTACCAGTTGGCGAGGAACTCAAAGGAAGAGTTATTGATGCACTCGGAAGGCCGATCGATGGTAGAAGGCTTGTTCTTAGAGAATATAGACCTATTGTGAACGAGGCACCGAATCCCCTTGTTCGGAAAAGGATATTGGAACCGCTCCCAGTTGGAGTTCGTGCTATCGACGGATTTCTTACGCTTGGAAAAGGGCAGAGAATAGGTATATTTGCTGGAAGTGGTGTTGGGAAAAGTACCCTTCTTGGAATGATCGCGCGAAATACAACGGCTGATATAAACGTCATTGCGCTGATTGGAGAACGAGGAAGAGAAGTTAGGGAATTTATGGAAAAAGACCTAGGTGAAGAAGGCTTAAAACGCTCGGTTGTGGTAGTGTCAACATCAGACCAGCCCGCATTACTAAGAATAAAGGCGCTTTTGACAGCAACAACCATAGCTGAATATTTTAGAGACAAAGGTTACGCTGTTATGCTAATGGTTGATTCATTAACAAGATGGGCAATGGCTCAACGTGAAGTTGGACTCGCCATCGGTGAACCTCCAACAACCCGAGGTTACCCACCCAGCGTTTTTGCTCAACTTCCGAAAATTCTTGAACGTGCTGGTAATTCGGACAGAGGAAGCATCACTGGAATATACACAGTTCTTGTCGAAGCCGATGATTTTAACGAACCTATATCAGATACTGTTCGCGGTATTGTTGATGGACACATTATACTTTCGCGCCGGCTTGCAGAATCGAATCATTATCCAGCCATTGATGTTTTGATGAGCATAAGCCGTTTGATGACGGATGTGGTCAAATCTGAACACCTTCAAGCGGCACGTTTGCTGAGAGATGTAATTGCTACGTACAACGATGCGAAGGATCTTATAGATGTTGGAGCATACAAGAAAGGAACGAACCCAAAAATAGACAAAGCTGTGGAGCTTATAGACGAAATTAATAAATTCCTAAGACAGGGAATAAGAGAAAAGATGACGTTTGAAGACACTGTTGAATATTTGTTGTCCATTGCGAGAAAAGTTTGAACTGAAGGGTGATGCTCTGTGGAAATTGAAAAACTTGCCCAGATGTTGAAAAATTCAAGATTTGTTGTTGCCCTAACGGGGGCAGGTGTGAGTGTTCCAAGTGGAATCCCAGACTTTCGAAGTCCCAATGGCCTTTATGCAAAGTACGGTCAGGACATTTTTGACATCGAGCAATTTTATAAAAACCCAGACAGGTTCTACAATTTTGCGAAAGAAGGCCTTATTTCGATGTTACAAGCCGAACCCAACGAAGTCCATCGTATGTTAGCTAAGCTGGAAGAAAAAGGACTTCTGAAAGGGGTTATCACTCAAAACATCGATGGGTTGCATCAAAAAGCAGGTAGCAAGAACGTAGCTGAAATTCATGGTAGTGTAAGAGTTTGGAATTGTTTGAAGTGTGCTAAAAGGTACGAGATTCTTGATGAAAGTCATAGAGAATTTTTATTATCTCGCGACTTCAGGTGTTCTTGTGGCGGACTCACAAAGCCTGATATAACGTTCTTTGGAGAAATGCTCCCCATGAACGAATTTACAAAAGCTCAAAAGTGGGCAGAGAGCAGTAATTTGTTTATTACGTTAGGTACTTCACTGGTCGTTTATCCAGCTGCTCAACTACCAATATATGCCCTAAGAAACGGGGCTAAGCTTGTTATCGTGAACAGAGGAGAAACACCTCTTGATACTTACGCAACGTTTAAATTCGACACCGATTTGGTGGAATTCTCGATTATACTTTCTGAACTTCTTGGCATCTCGTTGAAATGATGAAATAATATAGCTTATTAATATCTTAGAATATCTTCCTTCTAAAATGGCAGTATGGTGCCTTTCCCGTTTTCTCGTAATAATCCTGGTGGTAATCCTCCGCAACCCAAAATGTCGATGCTTTTCTTAACTGAGTTGCAACCTTATACTTCTTCTTCAGCATTTCTATTACGCTCTCAGCCACTTCTTTCTGCTTGTCGTTTGTATAAAAAATAGCGCTTTTGTATTGCTCACCGATGTCTGGTCCTTGCCCATTTTCCTGTGTGAAGTCGTGGATTTCAAAGAAATACTTAACTAATTCTTCTTCACTTATCATTTGTGGGTCGAATATCACTTCTACGGTTTCCAGATGTCCTGTTAATCCTGTACAGACATTTTCGTAAGTTGGATTTGGCCAGTGCCCTCCCATGTATCCAACCCTTGTATCCACGACACCGGGCAATTGTTTGAAAAGGTGTTCAACACCCCAAAAGCAACCACCGGCAAAAAACATCCTGTCGATGGGTGGTTTTTGGCCATCTGGTATAAACCTCAGTGAAACAGAATTCACGCAGTGCCGTACGTTCTTTTTAGTGAATCCTTCTCCATAGAACACATGTCCAAGGTGAGCTCCACAGTAAGCGCAGACAATTTCAGTTCTTATTCCATCCTTATCAACTTGTTTGAACACAGCTCCAGGGATTTCATCATCGAAAGCAGGCCAGCCACATCCAGAATGAAATTTATCGGAAGCATTGTAGAGAGGAATACCACAGTTCTTGCACACATAGATGCCCTTTTCGAAATGGTTCTCGTATTCTCCTGAAAACGGTGGCTCGGTTCCCTTTTCAAAAAGGACAAATTTTTCGAAGTCGTTCAAATTTGGATTGATAAACTTCTTTTTCATATTCCTGCCTCTTTTCGTTTGTGATTTATTCCGAATTTCGCTTTCAAACTTTTTGATTTATTGAGATGACACTTTACCAAGGAATCCGTCCCGGTGCAGACTTTTTTTCGAGTGCTATCCTTGCTTCGGAGATTACAAATTGGTCAGCTGAGTAAACTACGACACCTGACGTGGAAAATGGTTTCCTTACATTTATTTCTCCAGGGCTTATGTAGATGATCGAATTTAACAGAACGCTCCTTCGTAAAGATTCAATTTCTGGTGGTTTAATGGACCAATATAACATCTTCGGTAATCCATTTAGAAACGTGAACCTGTCACCAATTCTAACGATAAAAGTACCTCTGTATCCAAGATTTTGAAGCAAGGTTGCTTTCCCTTGGTCTTCAACTAATACGGGATATGTGAGTTTGCGAGTGATAAGTGATGAAATTAAGTTAGCATCGATTTTTCCCGTACCATCAAAGACAGGAATGATACCAGCGATTGAAAGTCCTGCTGAAAATTTCTCGTAGACATCGGCGGTGATGTAAGGAGATTTATTAACACGGTAAAAGTAATCCTCATCATCAATACTTAGCGTGTCAAGTGGACCGACGATGTAGTAAGAAAAACCTCTCGATTTCACATACCAACCAACATATTTTCCAATGTCCTGAGCAAGCGAAATATTCCCAAGACTTCCTAAAGTTAGCAAGCTGACATCAGCGATGATTTCTTCTAGCCTTAATGTACAAATTACATTACTCTGCAGCTTTATTGTCGCTGGTTGTGTTAACAATATTGGAGTTTGTGTGTCCGCTGGAAAAGTCAATTCCCCGAACATACTCAGGGAAAAGATGCACAAAAGCGTGAAGAACACCATTTTCTTCGTTAGATTTACTAACAAAGTCAGCCACCTCTTTTAACCGCCATACGGCATTCGAAACGGCGATCCTTTTACTGGCCACTTTGAACATATAAATATCGTTCTCGTTATCTCCAAACACGATAGTGCTGCCGAGGTCAAAATTCAGATAATCTGCCAGAAACTTCAACGCGATACCTTTATTAGCATCAGCTGGAACGATGTCTAAGAATATTGGGAAACTTTTGAAAACATTTGCTTTACCGTCCACGATTTCTTTAAGAGGTTCGATTAGCGAATCCAAAATCGCTTCCTCTGCTATTGCAAGCATCTTAATCGGAGGATGCTCAAGAGCTTTTAGGTCTTCTACAACATAGTAAGGGACGTCCGCATGTTTTGCATAAAGCCTTATCTCGTCGTCGTCCTTTTCGCTGTAGAGATTGTCGTCAACGTATGTTTGAATGTGTATGTTCTTTTCTCTCAGAAAATCTATCACTTTATACGCCGTTTCTATATCAAGTGTCTTTTCGTATATAAACCCTTCGCCCGGAACGTATATAACTGCTCCGTTATATGAAATAATCGGAAATATATCTTCACCGAACACATTGTCCAACAGTTTCTTAGCAGATATGTGCATTCTTCCAGTTGCAAAAACAACATTATCACCGTTGCCTACGATATTCTGGACTAAAGTCTTTGTTTCCTTGGGGAACTCGTTTTTAGAATTCAGCACTGTGCCATCCAAATCAAATACAAACGTTCTTTTGCACTTTGATTTATTGCTCAACTCTTCTTCCCTCCATTCCTTCATTTTCCGCCTGTTAACTTCAACCATATTCTCCACAAAGACAAGAATTGTTCTTCTGTGAGTTGTTCGGGCCTTGCGGTTGGTTGTATAATTGCTTCTTCTAACATCATGGCGAGTACCTCATTGTCACGAACAAAAGCTCTCAGGTTATTATATATCGTCTTTCTTTTCTGGGCAAAACTATCGGAAACAAATTTCCAGAACGACTCAAGCTCTGAATCATCTGAAAACGGAAACGGTGTTTTTCTTGTTATTTTCAAAACGACACTATCTACTTCTGGATTAGGAACGAACGCACTTTTGGGAACTGTGAGGAGCTTTTCTATATCCCCAACAGTCTGCAAGACAACGGTAAGAAAACCTCTATTTGAACTGCCCGCTTTTTCAAGCAATCTTTCGCCAACTTCTTTTTGCATCATGATAAAAAGAGCGGAAAAATGAGTAAAAATAAGTTTCTTTAGTATAGGGGCAGTGATGTAGTAAGGAATATTAGACACGCATTTATAACCATCTGGGAGGAAGGATATATCGAGTGCCAAGAAATCAGAAAAAATCAAATGGACATTTGGAAAGATTAAGAGGCGCTCTTCCAAAACAGGCTTAAGCCTTTCGTCAATTTCTATAGCATAAATTGTTGCGCCAGTTTCCGCTAGCGCAACGGTTAAAGTACCAGCACCAGCACCTATTTCCAGTACGGTATCATTTGGTTTTATCTGCGATATCTCAACGATCTTTTTTGCGTAAACCTCGTTCGATAAGAAGTTCTGCCCAAGCGATTTTTTTAAAGTGATTCCGTACTTTTTTAAGTAATCCGATGTCTTCAGTTAAGAACTCACCATCCTGTAGTTTTTACTTTTTCGACTTATTTGCCACCCTTGGAAGTCGGTTGTGCGTTTTGTTGATTTTTTGTTGTTGGATTGTTTGCTGTGTTTCCCACCTGTTCACTCTTCTTTTGAACGACTCTTTCTACAACTATCCCGTTGTTGTATTCCATCTTCACTATTCCGCTTTTATCTGTGGTTATCTTAATGTCTGTACCTTCGTAACTCAACATATATACATTTTCCGAAAGACGCTTTAACTGAGCAACTCCTGAAGCCTTATCTGTCTTCGATGGATTGAAGAGTGCTTGTGGTATGAGGATCTGGAATTGTGGTTGTGGCATCTTTAACAACATCTCAAAATGAGGAATGATGAAGTTGTTATCAAGCAGGACTATATTTTGCTCTGTAAACGTGAATGTCTTTACTGACGGTGATTTTGGATCGTAATACGCGTACAAGGTTATCGTCGTCTTACCTGCCCTGTTCACGCCGAGAATCTTAGCGACGAGATCTCCATTTGTTTTAAATGTCGCCTCGTATATTTCAAAAAAACCGTTCTTGCCATAGACTGTTCTCGTCTCTATCGTGTACTTCTCACCATACTGTATTTCGCTGACACTTATCCATCCGTTTTTCGTGAACTCGACCTGTATTCTACCTAATTCCATGTTATCAATACGCGCTCTGTACTCGATACCGAATGCCGTTGCAGAAAAGGTCAAAATCATTACGCCGATGAACAACAACTTTGCAATTGTAGAAGACTTGATAATGCTCATATTATCCACCTCCAGTTTAATGATACACTAAGAACCTTAAAAAATCATTAGAAATCTGAAAATCTTAGTTTGAATAGTTTCATTCCAATACCTTTTCAATCGTTCCATAGAGCGGGCCGGCTGTGATTTTAGTTACCTTCACTGCAACTGTTTTTCCAATAAATTCTGGAGAACCTTCAAAGGAGATAATTTTATTCCGTATATCTCTTCCGTAAAACAAACCGTTATTTGCCTGAGCCTCAACTATTACCTCAATTGTCTTATCTTCGTATGCCTCATTGAGTTCTCTGTTTATCATCTTCTGCAAGTTCAAAAGATAAGACATTCTCCGAACCTTGATCTTATGAGGCACGTCGTCTTTCAGATACTTCCAGGCAACTGTTCCCTCTCGCGGGGAGTAAATCGCTAGGTTGAGCCTTTCAAACTTAACTGTCTTGACAAGTTCAACGGTGGCTTCAAAGTCCTCCTCTGTCTCACCAGGAAATCCCACGATAATGTCACTCGAGATCGAGGCATCTGGGACGATCTCTCGTATGCTATTTATGAGCTCTATGTACTCATTGCGAGTGTATCTTCGGTTCATAGCTTTCAAGATCCTGTCACTACCATGTTGTACGGGAAGATGTATGGATTTTGCGATTCTCGGATTCTCGACCATCGCCTTCGGTATTTCAAGAGAAAAATCGGTAGGGTAGGATGTCAAAAACCAAAGTCTTTTCACACCTTCTATTTTTCCTGCTTCTCTCAGTAATTTAGCTAATGATGTACCATCGTTTAAATCTTTTCCATACGCATCCACATTTTGTCCGAGGAAGGTGAATTCCTTGTATCCCTTTTCTACGAGAGTACGCACCTCAAGTAACACACTTTCAATAGGTCTTGATTTCTCCCTACCTCTTGTGTACGGCACTATACAATAAGTGCAAAACCTGTTACAACCGTATATGATAGTTATCCAGGCGTGGTGTTTTGAACTTCGAGTATCAACGAGATGATACTGGATTTCATCAAGCGTATCTTCGAGATAAATCCTTCTAGTTCCATTTTTTGCATCAGATAAAGCTTCGGGCATTTTTGCGAGTGCGCGAGTACCGATAACAAAAGATACACCTCTTTTGAAGAGGTTTTCTTTCTCTTTATCGGCAACGCAACCCATTATACCTATCTTCTTTCCCTTTTTTCTAAGTTTTCCTATGTGACTGTAAACCTTATCTTCTGACTTTTTTCTCACGGCGCATGTGTTCAGTATTACCACATCAGCTTCGTCTTCGTTATCGGTAAGCTCGTGTCCTTCATTTAAAAGTAATTGTTTCGCTATTTCCGTATCATTTTCATTCATTTGACAACCGTACGTGTGAATATGAACCTTCATATCAAACCTCCCCAAGACACCTCACTACATATATTTATGCACATACTTGTTCGTAGACTAATTATACTTGATTTTCTGAAAATTTCAATCAAAACAAAGTATATTGTAAAACACAAAACGCCCATCTTCTTAAAAGTCGATGGGCGTTCTTAATTCCTGTTTATAAAAACTATATCAAATTTTGAACGTATTCGACAACGACTTCGATGGCTTTTTCGTTGTATCCACCACGTGGGATAATAATATCTGCATGTTTTTTCGTAGGTTCGACGTACGCGTCGTGCATAGGCTTAACAGTGTTCAAATACTGATCAATGACAGATTCAATAGTTCTCCCACGTTCAAAAATATCTCTTTGCAACCTTCGTATGAATCTTTCATCTCCCTCGGTGTCGACATATATTTTCAGGTCGGCTAGTGCTCTCAGCTCGTCGTAGTAGAGAGCGAAGATGCCTTCAATCAACAGGATAGGTTTTGGTTCAATTTTCGTAGAACTTTCTACCCTTGTGTACAGTGCAAAATCATAATCTGGTAAATCTATTGTTTTACCTGTTAAAAGCTCCTTGACGTGTTTGACAATCAGTGTGTGTTCGATCATATCTGGATGGTCGTAGTTGTATTTCCTTCTTTCTTCTAAAGTTACATGAGACATGTCCCTGTAATAATTATCCATGGGAAGCATAACGCATTTGTTAGTCCCCAGACGTTCCATGATACGTTTTGCCACAGTTGTCTTTCCTGATCCAGTTCCCCCTCCAATGAGTATTATGTACATTTCCAACGCCTCCTGACTATAACTTTCGCGATTTTGAAAAACTCTTTTTTACGTAATTCACAGCTGCCTCCAAAGAGACGCCCCTTTCAACAGCATCCTGTACATGGCCATATCTGACAGAGAGGTTGAAATTTGGAGATAAACTTTTTGCCTTTATTTCCAGTTGATGAGCTAACCATTCGGAACTTCCCTCGCCATAAATAGCGACATTGTTAACTCCCAAGATTAGTGATAAGTTTCCAAGCACGTATGCGAGTCTATCTATGATCTCAGCATAAATTTCCTTTGCCCTACCTTCGTCTGCTTTATGTAAATTCCTTATTATCTTCAAATCGTTCAAATATTTCTCTTCATGCGTAATGAATTCAACAAACGATACCGAACTCTTTGTGTATTTCTTAAAAGCAACATAGTCAGACGCAACCGTTTCTAGACATCCACGAGCTCCACAATAACATTTTTCGCTACCATCGAAATAAATGTGTCCTAACGGTATATTCTTAAACTCGTCTTTGCTAAAAAGTGCGTGATACTCATAGTAACAAGCACCAATGCCTGTTCCGTAATTCAAGACAAAAACACGTTCCTTTCCAGTGGTTTTTGACTCATACGCAGCGATTGCTTCAACATCAGACAGAATTACATACGGAATCCCCAGTGCTTTAAGCTTTAAAGATTTCACAGGGTCATATCGCTCGAGTTTGAGAATTTTTGAGTACACCTTATCATCGACAACGGTTCCTGAAAACGCAATTCCAAGGCTATCGTAATCGTAAAACTTTTCCAATGTTTTTCTTAGCAGTTCGTTTATACCTTCGTTGTTTAGGAACTCGCCTCTAACCTTGTACTCAGTACTTTCCAGTTCTTCGCCTTTACCGTTGTAAACAACCGCCCTAATACGTTCCCTTCCAACGCTCACAGCCAGTATATGCCATGCTTCTTTCGAAATAGAAACGAGTTGAGGAGGCTTCCCCATTGTAGAGGAATCCTCCTCAATCTCAATGTAGTCTTTTAACTTATCGAGAAGATACGTCATTGTCGAAGGATTTACACCGACAATCTTTTCTAATTCTTTCCTTCTTATCTTCTTTTCTCTAAGAATATGGAGTAGTATTTTTGCTTCGTTTTTCAACTCCCTACCCCCAGTTCAAAGTTGGATGTGGATAACTCGAGTTCGTACTCTTTCTTCTCCGAGGTATTATTATACAGCACAAATTTCATTTAACAACAGATTTTATAACTTCCAAATATCTTCTTACATGCGCTGTTGACAAATATGTCCTTCTTACCTTTTCTTTAGCGCGTTTTCCAAATTCGCTAAGTTTCTCCTTGTTTTCCAAAAGGTCACAAATAGCATCTGAGAGTTCCTCGACACTTGTTCTCAAATAGCCGTTGACTCCATCATCAATCTGTATCTTAACGCCACCAACAGGTCTTGCAACAACAGGATGTTCCTTCCACATCATTTCGCTTATTACAAGTCCGAATCCTTCTCTTGTTGCAGTGTGCAATCCCAATGTAGACAATCGTTGGATAGCGTTGACTTCTAAATGCCCAACTCCTTTGAGATCCGTTAGGAAGAGGATATCTTCATCTACACCAGCGTATCGTAGAACGTCTTCAAAGAATATCCATCCTTCTGGGTCATCCTTTGCCATTGCTGAAACTATCGCAAGCTGAACATCATGTCTTTCCTTCACTTTACGATAAACATCAATGGCGGAGAACAAGTCCTTCCATGGATCAAATCTGGCAACAACAGTTATAAGTGGTTTTGAAGTATTTATTTTGAAACGCTCAGCTATGATTTTTAACTCCTCTTCCAACAGCTCTCTGTTCTTTGGGCTAAGAGGATCTATACTTGGGGGAAATTCAACAGCTATTTTATCGAATGGCGGCCTCACGTATTCCAGGATGTGGAAGAGCGCCTTTTGATATTTTGTCATTTTCGAAGTCAAGCGGTTCCACACTTTGAGATTAGGAGTACTTGTATCTATATGGCATCTCCAAATATACTTTGTGTTTGAATCAGGCCTGTAGTATGGTATGTAAGCTGGTTGTGGATCGTGAATTATTACAACATCAGCATCGAGATTGAGCAGTCTTGCATTCTGCTCATTTACTCTTTCAAATAGTTCCCACTCTTCTTCGGATATTTCTATATCTGCACCTTGAAGCGTGTTGTGGAGCTTCTTTGTAACGTTGAAGAATTCCATAGGCGCCTCGAGTACTTCCCAAGAGGCATCTAAACCAGCATCTCGCATCAGCGGGACGATGGTCATAAGCAGTTCAGCAACACCGCCACCATAAGCAGTAGCGTTCACATGTACAACCTTAAGTCCCTTCAACTCTTTTCCAAGTTCGAATATGGCTTCCACGTCTTCCTTAGAAAACACACTGTAATCGGAAAGCTTCTTAACAGGTAGTTCCACAGTCATACGCAACGCCTCCTTTTAAGGTTTCTGGCTTTGGAATACTATTATATTTTTCCATACTAACTTCAAATTTCGAACATTATACTAAACATATTGTACTACACGCTCTTGCTACCATGCTAAGCTAAAAAGTGTCAAAAAACAGTTATAAACGTTCAATAAATAAAACTACATTACAAAAGCTTTACCTAGCTATATAATACACTTCATTATTCGTGATTGACATATTTCACGATTTCATAGTGGCTGTGCTATACTACATTTGAATTTCGAAGATATCCACACTACTCAACGGGAGGTGGCAGTATGAGAAGGTTCTTATTAGTGGTTCTGTTATTAACACTTGCGGTGGTAGCGTTTTCTGCTTCGAGGGTTACCATAACAATGACGGCGGGTGCAGTCGGTAAAGAACTTGAAGTTCTTTATGCTCAACTTGATGTTTTTATGAAACAGAATCCAAACATCAAAGTCTCAGTCATGCCGATGCCGAACTCATCAACGGAAAGACATGACCTTTATGTTACGTACTTGGCTTCTGGTGAAAAAGAGCCGACAGTCTTGATGCTTGATGTTATTTGGCCAGCGGAATTCGCGCCGTACCTTGAAGACTTAACAGCTGATAAAGACTATTTTGAACTTTCAAAGTTCCTTCCAGGTACAGTTAAGGCAGCAACTGTTGGAGGAAAAATAGTTGCTATCCCATGGTTCACAGATGCTGGAATTCTTTATTACAGAAAAGACTTGCTTGAAAAATACGGTTTCAAGAACCCACCAAAAACATGGGATGAACTTGTGAATATGGCAAAAACAATAACAGCAAAGGAAAAGAACATGTACGGTTTTGTATGGCAGGGCGCAAGGTACGAAGGTTTGGTATGTGACTTTATGGAATATCTCGTTTCGTTTGGTGGAGACGTTCTTGATGATGCAGGAAATGTTGTCATTAACAGCCCAGCTGCTGTAAAAGCTCTTCAATTCATGGTTGATCTCATTTACACACACAAGATTTCGCCACAAGCGGTAACAACGTACATGGAAGAAGAAGCAAGGAGAACATTCCAAAACGGTCAAGCTGTCTTCATGAGGAACTGGCCATACGCTTGGGCACTTTTGAACGATCCAAAGGAATCGAAAGTTGCTGGTAAGGTTGGAGTTGCACCACTTCCAGCAGGTCCAGCAGGAAAGTCTGCGGCAACACTTGGTGGATGGATGCTTGGTATCAACAAGAATGCAACACCAGAAGAGAAAGAAGCAGCTAAGAAGCTTATCAAGTTCTTAACAAGCTATGACCAGCAGCTTTACAAAGCAGTTAACGCTGGTCAAAACCCAACAATGATGGATGTTTATAAAGACCCGGCCCTGAAAAAGGCGGCTCCATTCATGTTTGAATTGTATGGAATGTTTGTTAACGCAGTTCCAAGGCCAAGAACAGCAAAGTACAGTGAAATCTCCGACGTTATCCAGAAATACGTTCATGCAGCCTTGACGAGACAGACAACACCACAGAAGGCAATCGAAGATATGGCAAAAGAATTGAATAAAGTGCTCGGAAAGTGAAATGGTAAAACCAAGTAAAACCACGAGTATCAATACCGGGGGTTCATCCCCCGGTTTTTTAAGAACACGGAGGTGGAGCTTTTGAGAGCAAAAACAAGAGAGACAGTTGTGGCATGGTGGATGGTTTTACCTGCACTTTTGGTAATCTCTGTCATTGCGTTCTTTCCTCTTTTTAAAACGTTTTACGATAGCTTCTTTGAATTTGGACTTAGGCCAGACATTGAAAGAAAATTCGTAGGTTTCGTAAATTACATAGAGCTTTTTCATGACGAACGTTTTCTTGCAGCGCTGAAAACAACGATAATATTTACTGTCGTATCAGTCGCACTTGAAACTGTTCTTGGCCTTTTGATTGCTGTTATTGTAAACCAGCCTTTCAAATTCAGAGGAGCTGTGAGGGCTGCCATGCTCATTCCTTGGGCTATACCTACAGCAATATCATCGCAGATGTGGAAATGGATGTTCAACGACCAGGGAGGAATTATGACAAAACTCTTAGAAACGTTGCACATCGTAGAGCCTGGATTCCCAATTCTTGGCTCGCCTGATACCGCACTTTGGGCAATTATCGCAGTGGACGTATGGAAGACCACACCTTTTATGGCCTTACTCATACTTGCAGGTTTGCAGTTGATTCCAGAAGAGTTGTATGAGGCCGCAAGAATAGATGGCGCAAATTTATTCCAGAGATTTACAAGAATTACTTTACCTATGCTGAGTTCAACGATAGCTGTAGCGCTAATCTTTAGAACGCTGGATGCTTTAAGAGTGTTTGATGTTGTATTCATAATGACTCGAGGAAGCGTAGGCACAGAAACACTGGCAGTTTACAACCGAGTCTTGCTGATGGATAGAGCATTCACAGGAGCATGGTTTGGTTACGGTTCTGCCCTATCCGTGGTTATCTTCTTGTTGATTTCTATATTTGCAATAATCTACATAAAATCGCTGAAGTTAAAACTAGACTGAAAGACCTGAAAGGCAAGAGGTGATTGCTATGTCTACAAAAACGAAGAGATTAATTTACAAAGTAACGTTAACTATAGCTGTTATATTCATTTTGCTTTGGTGCATTTTTCCGTTCTATTGGGCTATTATTTCTTCCTTAAAGCCTAACATAGAGCTCTTTGATCCGAATCCAACATTTTGGCCAAGGAATCCAACGCTTTCAAATTACGTAAAAGTTTTCTTGGAGAGGCCGTTTCATGTAAACATCTGGAACAGTATAGTGGTTTCCGGTATAACTACGCTTACAACACTTATATTTGGCTCCTTTGCAGGCTATGCAATAGCACGACTGCACATGAAAGGTAAAGCATTTGTCATGGCCCTTATTCTTTCCGTCAGCATGTTTCCTCAGATTTCTATCTTAGGTTCGCTTTTTGTAATACTTCGAAAGCTTGGGATGATAAACACTTACCAAGGATTGATCCTTCCGTACGTTGCTATCACGTTGCCGCTCACCACTTGGATATTGCAAAACTTTTTCAGAGATCTTCCAAAGGAGATAGAAGAAGCAGCCGCTATTGACGGTTGCTCTCGTTTGAGGACACTTTTCCAAATCGTTTTTCCTATGTCTGCTCCAGGTCTTGTTGCCACAGGACTCTTAACATTCATAACCGCATGGAACGAGTTCCTTTTTGCTTTTACATTTATGCAGAAACCGCAATATTACACAGTTCCTGTTGCCATAGCTTTGTTCGCTGGAAGGACTCAATATGAACAGCCTTGGGGTCAGCTGATGGCCGCCGCCGTCATTGTTACAGTACCGTTGGTAGCGCTGGTTTTGATATTCCAAAACAGAATAATATCAGGACTAAGTGCAGGTGCAGTGAAAGGATGAATCTGACATGATACTTTTTTTTGGAGAACTTTTAGCGGATTTGATAACCCAGGAAGATTTTACCAGTGCAGAACATTTCACTTTAAAAGTGGGGGGTTCACCGGGGAATATCGCAAGGTTTGCATCCCAACTTGGTGTTCCAACTAAAATTGTATCGCGTGTGGGAAATGATCCCATCGGTAATAGGATTGTGAAAAAATTAGAACAGGCGAAGGTAGATATTTCTTCAGTTCAGATAGACAACAAATATGGAACAACTCTTGTCTTTGTTCAGAAGACTGTGGAAAGTCCTGATTTTTTTGTAATTCGAGGAGCAGATAGGTTTCTTAGGTTGAGCGAAGATGAGATAGACAAGATTTTGGATGGAATTAGTATTGTTCATGTAAGTTGTTGGACATTAACTCACAAAGACCTATACGAGATGACAATGAAAGTAGTTAGAAAGGCTGTAGAAAGAGGAATTTCTATCTCTTTTGACCCAAATTGCCGAGACAAGTTGTTTGAGTGCTCAAAAATAGAACGCGATAGAGTGTTTGAACTTTTGAGATACACAACGTACTTAAAACCTTCTCTCGACGATGCGATGGCGATTCTTGGAACACCGTCAAACGAATCGAGAGAATCGAACGAATTCACTGAGAATGTGGTCAAATATTATGTAGAGCAATTTCACAAATGTGGTGCCAAATACGTGGTTTTGACAGCTGGTAGAGGTGGAGCTTTTGCATCCGTTTTTGATGAAAGCAAGTCAGTAACCCATATACCGGCTGTAGCCGAGAGAGTTGTCGATGCAACCGGAGCTGGTGATGGATTTTGGGCCGGTATGTACTACGGGCTAATCAACAAGTACGATTTTATCGAGGCTTGTAAGATAGGTGCGATGGTTGCCGGTTACATCGTACAGTTTGTTGGTGCAGATGTCGATATAAGTGCGTTAAAAGGAGAAATTGAAAAGCAAATTGGAAAAAGATAGAGGTGAGACCTTGAGCGAAAGGTATTTGGTGAAAAAAATAGCATTCTTCAATCCGCAGGGAAATTTTGATAAGAACGATAGTCATCTAACCGAGCACCCAGATTTTGGAGGGCAGCTAGTTTATGTCAAAGAGCTTGCAAAGGCGATGAGCGAGCTGGGGATAGAAGTCGACATTATTACAAGGCAGATAATTGATAAAGATTGGCCGGAGTTTGCGGAAAGCTACGATTATTATCCTGAAGCACCAAATGTTCGTATTGTTCGAATACCGTTTGGAGGGCAGAAGTTTTTACCAAAAGAAGAGCTCTGGAAGTATCTTCCTGACTATGTTGAGAAGATCTACGAATTTTACAAGTCAGAAGGCAGATTTCCAGATTTTGTGACAACCCACTATGCAGATGGTGGTATTTCAGGAGTAATGTTCCTTGAGAAAACGGGAATACCATTTTCATTTACGGCACATTCACTTGGGGCATGGAAGCTTGAAAAGCTTTTGGAATCTGGGATGTCTCAAGAGGCGGCCGAAAAGAAATACAAGTTCTCCGTACGGCTTGCTGCAGAAAATCTTGCTATAAAATACGCTTCTTTTATAGTTTGTAGTACAAATCAGGAACGATATGAGCAATATTCACACAAATTATATGAAGCGGATCCATACATTGACAAATTCAAAGTTATCCCTCCTGGAATAAACCATAAAATCTTCAACCAGGAACCAAAGCCTGAAGATAAACAAATAAACGACTACATCGAACAATTACTTTCAAAGTCTCCTGTAAAAAGGCACAGATTACCGTTTATAATAATGTCCAGTAGATTGGACAGAAAAAAGAACCACATTGCTGTAGTTAGAGCTTTCTTGCAAAACGAAGATTTGAAAGAGAAGGCTAACCTACTTATTGTCGTACGTGGCGTTAACGATGTCTTAGAGTATGTAAGTAGAGAAAGATCAGAAGATGCTTTAATTTTGGAAGAGATCATCGAAGAAGCCGGAAAGGAAATAGGAAAGAGTGTATTCTTTGCTAATATATCGGATCAGAAACATCTGGCCAGTTTATACCGTGTATCAGCTGCAAGAGGTTCTGTATTTGTCTTGCCAGCGCTTTATGAACCATTTGGACTTGCGGTTGTTGAAGCAGCTGCATGTGGTTTGAAAATTGTCGTTACGAAAAACGGAGGGCCAGCTGAGATATTTTCAAATGGCGAAGGATTATTAATAGATCCGACCGATACCAAAGATATTGCTGTGAAATTACTGGTAGCTTTGGAGAAGTTTGATTCCAGAAGATCCATAGAACTTGCACAAAGATATAGCTGGAAGAACACAGCATTGGGATATTTGGAAAATATTCAAAGGGAACTCTCTGAATCACATGGGATAAGGAGCGTAGATGAGAAAGACCTTAAGAAATTCTACGACTTGATTGCTAAACTTTAGAAAGATAAAAAGTGCGAAATTTCTCACTTTTGAGTCCCTCAGATAGTCTGAGGGACTTTTTGTTTAAATCAAAGATCTAAGAATTGCAACAAAAATTCAAAACCATTAGAAAATGGTTTGAGAAGTGCTAAGGTCCCGTCCTCTTGAAGGACTCCGAACTGGTCGGCAGTTGAATAATTCTATAGCGGTGATATAATTTTAACAGCTGACCTAAACTTGCGCTAGTAAAAGGGGTGGATTATTTTGAAACTAAAGCATCTTTTAGAAGCCATCCAAAAGTTTATCGTTTTTGACAACATACCTGAAGAACTAAGAGAAAAGGAAATCACCGGAGTTTACAACAATTCAAAGAAAGCTACTCCCGGTTCATTGTTTATTTGTAGAAAGGGAACCAATTTTGACTCACATACCATAGTCGAGACCCTTTACAGAGAAAATGGAGTTATTGCGTTCGTCACTGAAAGAGAGATTAACAGTAACCTCCCTTATGTTCAAGTTTACGACAGCAGACTTGCTGAAGCCTTCCTCGCTGCAGAATTCTACGAACATCCATACAACAAACTGATAACCTTCGGAGTGACTGGCACGAATGGCAAAACCACGTGTGCTCATCTCTTCCACCATATAATGCAGCAACTTGGCCTTACAGGAAGCTTATCAGGAACGGTCATAAACGATATAGTGGGTGATAAGTTCTACATACACAATACTACCCCTGATGCACTAACAATTATGGAAAACATGTCTAAAACTGTTAAGAAGGGTGGAAGCTATTATTCTATGGAAGTTTCCTCCCATTCGCTTCATCAAGCACGAGTTGAAACCATCAGATTTGATATAGCAGGCCTTACAAATATAACCAGGGATCACTTAGATTACCATCCGACTTTCGAACACTACGTAAACTCAAAGCTTCACCTGTTCGATTTGCTCAAAAAGGACGGAATAGCTGTGGTTCACGAGGATTACGCGCCACTTTTGGTCAGTAAAAAAGTACCAAGGCTCATAACATTCGGTACGAGTGACAGCGCGATTTACAAGATTTCAGATATATCAACCACATGGAATGGAACAACCTTTACGTTAACCTCTCCTTATGGTACGAAGAAAGTTTACACGCAAATGATAGGTGACTACAATGCGTTCAATGTTACTTTAGTTGTTGCAGGATTATTCGAGTTAGGATACGAGCCGGACGAGATTATCAGCTACGTTAGCACATTTAGAGGTGTGGACGGACGATTCGAACCAATACCTGAAGCAAGGAAACTGGGAATTGAAGTGATTATAGATTTTGCTCATTCTCCCGATGCGCTTGAAAAGGTAATACTTGCTGCAAGGAAGTTGGCAAAAGGAAGGATTATCGTTGTTTACGGTGCCGGAGGACAAGCTGATAAAGGGAAAAGGCCGATGATGGCTGAAGTCGTAACAAAACTTGCTGATATTGCAATACTTACAACAGACGATCCTCGCGGTGAGGACCCGGAGGCGATTATAAAAGACGTTGAAAAAGGGGTTCAACCCAATTCACTTTCACTCACTGTTCTTGATAGGCGTGAAGCAATAGACACAGCTATAACTTTGGCAACACGCGGAGATGTTGTAGTTATCACAGGTAGAGGTCATGAACCTTATCAAATATTCACAGAGACATTAAAAGTTCCTTTCAAAGACAGAGATGTCGCTTTGGATATAATTCTTTCGAAGATCAACAAGAATCATATAAGAGACCTGGATAAATAGACAAGTTTAATGGAGTGTGAGAGAACAAAATGGAACTTACGGATCTCGTTGGTCATCGATTTGTTACAGATTCCAGAGAAGTAAAGCCAGGTGATGTGTTTGTCGCTATAAAAGGCAATCGAGTTGATGGGCACGATTTTGTTAAGCAAGCCCTGCAAGCGGGAGCATTTGCAGTTGTTGTAGAACGTGACTTAGGATTGCCAAATCAATTGATCGTTCCGAGCACAGTTGGTTTCCTCGGTATGTACGCAAGCAAGATATTGGAAAAATTCAATCCAAAAATTGTTGGTATAACGGGATCTAATGGTAAGACGACGACAAAAGAGATTGTTGCTGAGGTGCTCAGTGCTGAAATTCGGACCTTTAAAAATGAAGGAAACCTCAATTCAGAAATTGGACTGCCGCTTTCGATAATTAATTCCTACCGTGGAGAACAGATCGTTGTTTTAGAAATGGCTCAAAGAAACGTTGGTGACATTGAATACCTTTGCAAGCTATTCCCTCCCAACATAGGAGTTCTCCTAAATGTGGGAAGTGCACATGTGGGCGTTACGGGAAGCGTGAATGAGATCTTCAAAGGCAAATGGCAGATTGTTGAGAATTCAAAGCAAGCTTTGGTTAATTTTGATGATGAAAGAATGAGATGTGGAAACTGTAAATACTTTGGTACAAAAGGTGGCGATTATGTTCTAAAGGAAAGAACTTTTGATGGACGGAGCACATTATTGACTTTCGAAACGATTGAAGGAGAATTTTATTATTCCCTGCCTGGTTTCTGGACAAAAGCCATGGCGACTTCTGTGCTTGTTGCCTTTGCAGTTGCTGATATGCTTGATATTTTATTTAACCCAATAAGACTTTTGAGTTTTAAACCGTTAAAAGGACGTTTCAACATACATACCTGTGGCAAAGCTTACATAATCGACGACACTTACAACGCCAGTTACGAATCCTTTAAGCATGGGATAGAGGAAGTTAAAGAACATTTTCCAAGGCCTGCCTACGCAGTTGTTGGAGCAATGAAAGAACTCGGTGAGTACTCAAAGCACTACCACGAAATGCTTTCAAATTTACTTGAAGAAGTTGACGGTGTTGTTGTGTACGATAAAGAAGAGGAATCAAAAGATATCACTCCGTCAAATCTTATTTTCAGAAGTGATAAGCAAGAGGAAATCGTAGAGTTCCTTAAGAAAAAAATACTCACCTCCGAATTTTCAGGTACGCTGTATTTCAAGGCATCACGAGCAGTCGAACTGGATAAGATTGTAAATGAACTTCTCGAAAATTCAAACAAATAAAAAAGTTTGAGGAGGAAAGCTAGATGCAGACATCGAATTTATTTTCCGGAATAGTTTTGATAGCCGAATTCCTAATAGGCCTTTTCGTTTTTCCTCGCTATATTAATTACATGAAAAAACTAAGACTTGGACAGTACATCAGACAAGAAGGTCCAGACTTGCATAATTACAAAGAAGGGACTCCTACGGCTGGAGGCATTGTATTTTTAGCGATAGCACTGGTTGCAGGTATTGTGCTTGGTGTAAAAAAAGAACTTTTGTTAACGATGCTGTTCTACGGCTTTATTGGATTTTTGGATGACTTTGTTAGTATAGCGAAAAAACGCTCTCTTGGACTGAGAGCTTGGCAAAAACTCGCATTGCAGATGTTATTTTCGATATGGGTGGCTTACACGGTGCTCCAATACCGCGAGAGTACAGTGTTTGGTTTTTCGGTTCCAAAATGGTTCTTCTACATATTCACAATGTTCTTGATTTCCGGATACTCCAACGCAACCAATCTCACAGACGGGCTCGATGGACTCGCCGGATGGGTGTTCATAACAAGTGCGACTCCTTTCCTAATGCTGGTAAGAAATTACAATCAGGCAATTTCATTGTTGATTCTGGTTATGCCCCTGCTTGCATTTCTCGTATACAACACAAGACCAGCAAAGGTATTTATGGGTGACACGGGCTCATTAGCTCTGGGCGCCTACATAGCAACGTACGCACTGATAACAAGCAATGAACTTCCTCTTATCTTTTTCACCAGTATATTCTTGCTCGAAACGATTAGTGTGATTCTACAAGTCGGTTCCTATAAAATCAGGGGAAAAAGGATATTCAAGATGGCACCTATCCATCATCATTTTGAACTGCTTGGTTGGACTGAAGAAAAGATAGTCGGTGTCTTCAGCGCGTGGAATCTCGCAATTGCCATCACCTATCTTTCTTTTGTTCTGAAATTTTAGAAATGTAGAAATGGTTGATAACGGAGGCTCTTCACTTGAACCAATATTTGGCTGGGTTTACTATTAGTATAGTCTTAAGTGTATTTCTTTCTATCTTGTGCAAGAGATTTAACATCTTGCTTGACCATCCATCGGAGAGGAAAGAACATTCAAAACCAGTTCCACTTGTTGGTGGTCTGGTTCTTTTTGCGTTTGTGATTTATTTGAAGTCAAGTTATGGGTTTTCGGATCTAAAAAGAGAACTAGCGTTATACATAGTGTTTGGAATAGGTTTAATCGATGATTTGATAGAGCTGCCTTATTACACAAAATTGGTTTTACAATCCATCGCAGGTCTTCTTTTTGTGAGCACGTCTCATTTTATATTTACAAACAACTTTGGTCTTGATAACTTGCTTACTTTTCTTTTATTCGTTGCACTCTTGAATGCTTTTAACCTTATCGATGGCATCAACGGACTTCTCGTCGGGGTCGCTATAATTTATTTCGCTTTCAAGCTTGATTTTGTGTATCTTCCTGTCCTTTTTGTTCTGCTTTTTTTCAACATATTCGATCGACTGTTTATGGGTGATTCCGGTGCATTTCTGATTGCCTATTTACTTATTTCACACCAGAATACCACAAGAGATCTTACAAAAGCGATTGTGTTCTTTGGTTACCCGATGTATGAAATAGCCTCCTCATTTCTGAGGAGGCTGGTTTTGGGGAAGAACCCATTCAAACCTGATAGATTCCATCTACATCACATAGGAACGTTGCTTTTTGGAGATGTGTTCTTTTTAATCATCGCTTACTCACTGACATTAGGTTTTGTTTTACTATCAACCAAGAAATTCGGGTTGTTCATATACCTCGGTATCAGCTTTTTGATTTTCTTTTTCCAGCTTTGGTTCATCAGAAACAACAGGTTCATTAACTCCAATGGCGTGTCTAAGGGAGACGAGGGCAACCTCGAGTTGTGAGTCGTCAGGCTCGGCGGTCGTAAGTTTTTGCAAAACCATTCCGGGAACCGCCAAAAACCTCGTTCGCGGATATTTGTCAAAGAGCCTCAAGAGTTCGTAAGAAATACCTGCAACTACGGGTATTGCAACGATTCTGAAGATGATTCGACCAAGCATCGTAACTCCAAAAAGTCCGTAGAGACTATGCACTAGAATTGCGATGATTAAAAATATCATGACGAAATTCGTTCCGCACCTTGGGTGTATCGTTGAATATTTCCTCGCATTTTCGACCGTTAATTCTTCGCCGTTCTCATATGTATGGACAGCTTTATGCTCTGCACCATGGTATCTAAAGACAGTTTTGACATCTTCGAATAGTGAAATAAAGAATACATAGGCCAAGAAAAACCCCAATCTAATCAAACCATCGACTAGCGAAAACAAAAACTCGTTATCCTTAAACCCTAACCACTTTGTTATGTAAGCGGGAAGAACTACAAACAATCCAACTGCCAGTAAAATGGCAAAAAGGATCGAAAAGAAGCCTTCACCCTTTTTCATCTTTTCATCAGAAGATATCTCAGCACTTAAATTCAAAGCTTTCATACCAAAATAAAGCGAATAATAAAGGCTTACAAAACCTCTCAGGAATGGTATTTTCGCCCATTTCCCACGAACATTTGGATAACCAAGCTCACGAATTTCGATCTCACCTGACCGGGTTCTAACAGCTACTACTACCTTTTTTCCCATCATCAAGACACCATCAATTACTGCCTGACCACCGACTTTCAATGTTGTCACCTCTTTCATTTGTGATGTGTTTAAAAAAGGTGCCTGAACGGCACCTATTTTCAAAAGAGCTTATTGTCCTTTTCTGTTTTTGATTTCCTCGTACAGTTCAAGAACTTTCTTGGCATTTTCATCTTCCAATATGATTTTGTAAAACTTGTACGCCTCCATATCTTCCGGTGAATTTCTTGCCATGAAATAACCGACAACCTTGCTACGAAAGTTCTGCAAATCTCCTTCTGACATCCGTGAGATTGTATAAACTATTTCATAGATTCTGTTATCTGTTATACAAGCACTTGCGATAGCCTTGAGCTCTTCCAAGCGTTCCTCCATCTTCCATTACAGTCTTTCGGTTCCAAATAGAACCTTAGAGTTCACTTTTTTTGGAGATAAACTTTAAAAGATATACCTGTTCGTGTTTCGTTACCGATTTGAATTTCAATAAATGCTGGAACTACGTACAAATCCAAGCCTTCTTGCTCCAAAAACCTTCTTGCAACAGCCAAAGACTTAGATGCTTGGTTAACTGCACCCGCACCGATAGCTTGAATCTCAACCTTCTCGTTCTTCTTGAGTGAGCCGACAATAGCACCCGCAACTTTGTTTGGACTTGACTTTGAACTGACCTTCAAAATCTCCATAATGCCTATCCTCCTTGTTCTGTAGAGATTAAAGCTAGTATCATATGTTAATTGGTTTGGCTCTATTTTACCATAAAATTATCAAAAAGGCAAATTCTTTTTGCAAACGCCTGGGTTTGGAGCAGAACAACATAGAAAACAGCGAAAGTTGTCAAAGTTATTTATTTAAGCCAAAGAAGAAAATTTTGGAAACAACAATCGTGGAAAATTTGACATGGTACGTGCTGAAGTGATATACTATGAGCAGTAATGGGGGTACTGGGGATAGGTGGGAGCTGTCTCTATACTGTTGTGTGCACGCCACGGGCGTGCACACGTTTGTTTTTTACACAGGCCACCTGCTCAGCTTATTAACCCGGTAAAACAGAAATGTACTTAGAACCATCGTCTGGAAACACCGTCGCGACGCGTTCTAAATTATACTTCTTTCTAACCAGTACACTTGCAATCAAATTAGCTGCGGCCGAGATACCTGCGAATATACCTTCTTTCCATAACCTAGTTGTCCATTCGATAGCTTCCTGGTCATCTACTTGAACTATTTCATCGATGATTCCGATGTCCAATATTTTCGGTACAAAACCCGCACCAATTCCCTGTATCTTGTGTTTTCTAGCTGTTCCACCACTTACAACAGGTGATTGTTTCGGTTCCACTCCGATGATTTTGATATCAGAACGAAAACTTTTGAGAAATTTTCCAACACCTGTTATCGTTCCACCAGTTCCGATTCCTGCAACAAACGCATCCAGTTGATAATTCATTTGAGTTAGTAACTCTGGACCCGTGGTTAAAAAGTGAGCTTTAACGTTTTCCGGGTTCTCGAACTGGTTTGGTATAAAAGCAGATTTGGAGGAAACGATTTCTCTGGCTTTTTCAATAGCCTTCGTCATATCTTCAGTTAACACAACGTCCGCTCCCAAACTTGTCAAAAGCTGGCGACGCTCGATGGAAACAGTTTCAGGCATGGTAATTATCACTTTTATCCCGAGCTTTGCACCGATCCAAGCAAGTGCAATTCCCGTATTACCGCTTGTCGGTTCGACGATAACAGTATCAGAATTTATCAATCCGTCCTGTAAGGCCCTTAATACCATAAAATACACAGGTCTATCTTTAATGCTTCCAGTTGGATTATTCCTTTCAAGCTTAGCGTACACTGAGTATTTTTCAAGGTACACAAGAGGTGTCTGTCCAATCATTACATTCCGAATTGCGGTTATATTTTTAGAGATTGTCTGGTTAAGAGAAGACGTATTCATTGCTTAGCAACCTCCAAATTTACTAATTCTTCTGGACAAAGGTCATCAGACCTTTCAGATTTTTCTTTTTTATCAGTATACGAAGAAAAAGAGACACTTAGTTTCTCATCATCGCGATAATTTTTATTCACTATTCGCGCTGGAATACCTACGGCAGTGGCATTATCGGGGATATCGGAAATAACAACGCTGTTTGCACCAATTTTTGCATTATCACCGATGTTCACAGGGCCAAGCACTTTTGCTCCCGCTCCTATGATCACGTTCTTTCCAACAGTTGGATGCCGTTTGCCTTTGGTTATGTACTTTGCACCGAGTGTAACGCCGTGGTATAGCACTGTGCCACTACCAACTATAGCCGTGGAGCCAACGACAACACCCGCACCGTGGTCTATCACAACACCTGGTTCCAAAACAGCTGCCGGATGAATATCAACGGTGTACAACACGCGGTTAATGTGGTATATAAAATAGGCTATGAATTTAAAACCAGATACGTAAAAGGCATGCGAGAGTCTGTAAAGCTTTAGCGACCTGAATCCAGCATGAAAACGGTACTGATAAGAAACTTCAAAAGAAGGATCTAAGCGCTTGAGGTATTCTTTATCCAGTTTAATTGCTCTATACATGTTTCTTAGCTCTTTGAAAAGCCTTCTAAGATTTTCCAAAAAACGCACCCCATTCATCATCACTCCCTATACATATGAAGTCACTTACTTAGGTAAGACTAATTTCAGTGTACCACAATCGATTAGAATTGTCAAATACAGAATTAAGTCGCAAGTGTCTTAGAAAATTCACAAAAGTATAACAGAAAAGCTTACTTGAAATCGTTTCATATTCGTGGTAAAATAAACTTGGACTTTGTAAAATTTTATACCGATAACGGGAGGCGGCTGAATGGTACAGATTGATACGAGAAGCGAAATACGCGAATTGTTGAAAGAAAAGGGAGTAAAACCAACGGTTCACAGAGTGGAGATCCTAGAGTATCTCCGTAATACGTATTCACATCCGTCTGCGGACGAAATTTACGAGCATTTTGTAAGAGAGCAGAAATTATCAGTTCTTTCAAGGGCGACTGTTTACAATACTCTTAGAGCCTTAGCAGATGCTGGTTTAGTTAAGGTTATTATCACTCCTGATGCCATCAGGTACGACTTTGTTAGAGAAAATCATCACCACTTTTATTGCACAAAGTGTAAGAAAATATACGATATTGAGCTTAACGTTGAACTGCCCAACATTTCGAATATCGATGGGCACGAAGTGCACAATGTCCAGCTTACTTTGGTCGGTATTTGTAAGAACTGTTTGGGTCATTAATGCAATGAATAAGAGCGAGTGGCAGCTCCCTTTCTCCTTAATATGAAAAAAGGGAGCTGTTTACTAAATTTCAAGGGGAGGTGTGAACATGAGGGATATGACGAAAAAGTTCTTGGAAGATGCTTTTGCAGGCGAGTCTATGGCACACATGAAGTATTTGATCTTTGCCGATGAGGCCGAGAAGTCCGGTTTAAAGAAATTAGCAAACCTTTTTAAGGCTATTGCTTATGCAGAGTTTGTGCACGCAAGAAACCACTTTAAGGCGCTCAAGAAGTTGGGGGATAATCCAGCAAATATTCAATCTTGTATAGCCGGTGAAACGTTCGAGGTAGAAGAAATGTATCCCGTTTACAACGAAACAGCTAAACTGCAGGGGGAAAAGGAAGCTCAAATCAGTACTCACTACGCTCTTGAAGCGGAAAAGATTCACGCAGAAATGTATAAGAAGGCGCTTAATCTTGTGAATGAAGGAAAAGATTACGAGGCTGAGAAGATTTACATCTGTTCAGTCTGCGGTTATACGACGGAAGATGAAGCACCTGAAAAATGTCCTGTGTGCGGAGCTCCTAAGTCCGCTTTTGTTGAATTCTAATTTTCTTGCTTACGGAAGCTTAAGAGACTGAGAGAGGAGGGAGAAAATGATAGGTGATTTTGTAAAATCTGGTGATTTTAAAGGAGAAAAGCACGTTCCAGTTATTTGCGCTCCGGAAAAAGTTAAAAAGGGTGAGTGGTTTGAGGTAGAAGTATCTGTTGGAAAAGAGATTCCGCATCCAAACACAGTGGAACACCATATCGCATGGATCGAACTCTACGCTATGCCGGAAGGTGCACCGTACATCCTTAGAATAGGACGCTACGACTTTTCACCTACACTTGAGGAACCTTTTGTGAAGGTAAAAATAAAACTTGAAAAGACTTCAAAACTTATAGCTCTCTCATACTGTAACATCCATGGTCTTTGGGAAGGTTCAGCTGACGTTGTTGTAGAAGAATAAAATTATTTCTTTATCACAAAGGCCCCCGACTCGGGGGCCTTTTTGTGTTATTTTAAGAAGCTTGTAAGAAAGGTGAGCACAGGTGAAACCAAAAGTGCAGGTAGGTAATTTCCAACTTTCGGATCCTTTATTTCCAATATTCTCAAGCCAATCCCAAAAACCATTAATCCACCTACGGCAACCAAGTCATTCAAGTAAACAGGCGATGTTAAGAACGTGAGTAAACTAGCAAAGAGAGTAATACCGCCTTGTATGACCAAAACACTCAATGCCGAAAGCATAACCCCTAAACCGTAAGTTGAAGAGAGCACTATTGATGAAATAAAATCGAGCAACGATTTGGTGTATATGATATTTCCATCCCCATTTAATCCTGCCGTTATTGAACCTACAATGGTCATAGGTCCAACAAGAAAAAGCAGAGATGACGTTACAAACCCTGTTGAGAAGTCCCCTTCCTTGATGTTGTCACCAATGGCTTTCAGTTTTCCTTCCAAATCAAAAAACTCTCCAATCACACCACCAACAACCATTGAAAACAACACAATAAGAAAGTTATTAGCTCCAAGAATCATCTTTAAACCTATACCGATTGTAGAAAGCCCTACGGCAGCAAAAAGTACCCTTCGAAATCTTTCGGATATTCCTTTTCTGAAAAGGAAACCTATTGAACTTCCAAAAACCACAGCGACCGAGTTAACAATCGCAGGAAGAAGGTACGACAGGTTTCTCATAGTATCCCCCTTTCGTAGGTTAATAAATATGTGGAGAATGACGTTCCACTAAGTGATCTCCGTCAGAACGGCAAATAAACAGCAAAGTTTATAAAACTCTCAGGTTTATCAAACAACTTTTTACCACCAGCTTCTAACAAAAATAATAAATTTTCAGCACCAGAAACTTTGAATGTATACCCCACAGAAAAGTTAACAAATAATGGGGAAGCGTATTTCATATAAAAACCCGGAGAAATGTACAGACCCTGCAATTGTTTAGAGGACAATCTCAGTCCAAAAGTAAGCTGATTTATACCTATATTGGCGTAAAGGTGCGAATACGTATCCGTCGATGCTCTCAACTCCACGCCCACGAAGTTATCTGTACTCAAGAAAACAAATAGCTTTGTCGTAGCACTACTTGCGAAGACGGGACCACAAATGAAGAGTATGAAGATTACTGAGATGAGAAAACCTTTGGTAATTTTCCTTTCCATCGATGTTGTCATCTTTTCCACCTCCATGTCAACTAATCAAAAATTTCGATTAGACCCTTATAAAGCATTTCGTGCAATCTTCTATCGGTTGCTTTAGGGAGTATCATGTATCTGCTTGGCTCCACAGTTTTTGATATGATTTCAGCCGCTTTCAAGAGTATGGTATGTGTAATCTTTCTTTGTTTTTCTACTGCAGCTCGCATAATTCCTGGAAATGCAAGGAGATTATTCACCTGATTTGGAAAATCAGATCTACCTGTTGCAACAATGAACGCACCGTTTTCATAAGCTGTATCAGGCATTATCTCTGGTGTCGGATTTGCTAAGGCAAATATTACGGGATTCTTTGCCATTTGTTTAATATCCTCACCTGTCAGTAGATTACCTTTCGAAACCCCAATAAAGACATCTGCGTCTTTTAAACACTCTTTGAGCGTTGCACTTATATTCTTTGGATTAGTTAACCTGGATATTTCTAGATGATACTCGTGTAAAGCTGTGGATTCATTCAGTAATCCGTACACGTCACAAGGATATACGTTCTTCGCACCGTATTCTAGAAGTAGTTTGGTGATATTATACCCTGCAGCACCGATTCCATTCACCACTATCTTTACATCGGATATTCTCTTACCAGCCAATTTTAGTGCATTTTGCAATCCCGCAAGTACAACTACAGCTGTCCCTTGTTGATCATCGTGGAATACGGGGATTGAAGTTTCACTATCCAAATGTTTCAGTATCTCAAAGCATCTTGGTGCGGAAATGTCTTCTAAATTTATCCCGCCAAACGAAGGTTCAAGTGCTTTTACAATGCTTATTATTTCTTCCGTATTCTGAGTACCAAGACATACTGGAAATGCATCCAAGTTTCCGAATTCCTTGAAAAGCATCGCCTTTCCTTCCATGACCGGTAGTGCACCATATGGTCCTATATTACCCAATCCAAGAACGGCGCTTCCGTCACTTACAACTGCTATTACATGTTTCCGCCTAGTATATATGAAGGCATTACTTGGCTCTTTTGCACACTCCAATGCGACTTCTGCAACTCCTGGTGTATAAAGGTATTTCAGATTTTCTTCTGTAACTTCCAAGGGTATGGTTATCTTGTACTTTCCTTGCAGTAATTTGTGAATATCCAACGGTCTCATCGACGGCACCTCCAGGTTAGTGATCAGAAATTATAGTGCATGACAGAATATCTAGCATATTTTATCTTAATTTTACAATGTTTCCACATTATGTCGCACAAGTTTGCTTTAAGATATGTTATAATTTTTTTGGAAATGGTTTCAAAGAACTTATGAAAACGGCTCAAGAGGAGTGGTTGATATTACGTTGGTTATCAATAAAATATTGGCCTTGGCAGGCGTACTGGTATCTGTTGTTAATTTTGCGTATGTTTTGGATAGAAAGGTTTATAAGATTTCGAAGGTTGCTCTATATATCGCTGTTTATCTGCTACTGTTTAGTGTTATAGAATTTTTCAAGTATGAGGTGTCAGATATTCTATCTCTGGAAAAAGTTCAGCACATATTGCTGCTTTTTCTTCCTGTTGCTTTGTTTTCCTTTACTCTCGACCTGTCTGGCTTTAAAAAATCAGATAGGAAAATGGCAATTATATATTCTGTACCAACATTCTATCTAATTTTAGCATTTACTAACCGATTTCACAAGTTAATTTGGAGTGGCAAGGTAAAAACTTGGTTTTACGGCTCCGAAAAGTTTAGACCCGACGGTACGTTTGTACATTGGATATACTTTACTTTTGCGTTGTTCATACTCATGCTGGCTGCAGGACAAATAATCAAAAGTAAAAAGATCGACAAACAGACGAAGAAATTTGTCGTTTTAGCGTTCGTTTTTGGCATATCTGGTGCCATTGCGGTATATCTTATGAATTTCAACTACACACTGCTTTCTTTCATCTTATCGCATACAATAATGTTTTTAAATCTCTTGACCATAAACTACGTATGGCGAAGGATTTTGCTTTCAGCAAGGTTTAAGGCATACGAACACTCCAAAGATGGATATATTGTGGTTGATAGCGTTAACGAACGTGTTCTTGATATGAACGAAGCTGCCGCAAAACTTCTTGGTTTGGAGAGGGAGGCTACAATTGGTAGAGTAGAAGAAAAGATGAGAAATTTAATTAAGAAAAACGGGGAGGTAATTTCCGAAAATAACAAGTTCCTTAGTATTTCCACAACCGACTTCGAAAAAGATGGTACAGTGCTTGTTATTGTAAAGGATATAACCAGTGAAATGGTTTCAAAGAGGAACATTGAAAAAACTCAAGCATTCTTCAAAACACTTTTCGAGAACATTCCTGATGGTGCTGTGATATTGGACAAAGATGGGATAGTCAAAGAGTGCAACAACCAATTTCTCACCATGTTTGGTTATACCAAGGAAGAAGTTCTTGCGAAACCTATAGACGAATTAATATTGCCAAGAGATTTGGAAACAGAGTCTGATAAACTTAGGAAGTTAGCTCTTGAGCAAAACTTCTTAAGAGTTGAAACGACAAGGCGAAGAAAAGACGGCACGCTGGTTGATGTGAGGATTACGGTCTCTGCAATTGAAAATGATGAAGAAGTGCTTATATACGCAATATACACGGATATCACTGCTGAAAGGGAAGCTATGAACATTGCAAGGAATATTTTGCAAAGAGACACACTAACAGGACTATATTCAAGACACTATTTCATAAGAAAGCTATCCTCAACGATTGAGTTCTCTTCTATAGATGACTACAACGCAGTTATCGCCATAGATATTAGGGATTTCTCCTTGTTCAACAGTACCAGGGGCCATAGCTTTGGGGATGAATTGCTAAGAGAAATTGCAAAAAGATTAAAACAGGTTCTTCGAGAGGGAGACACTATAGGAAGACCTTATGCAGATGAGTTTTGGATTTTGCTCGAAAAAGTTGGAAAAGACTACAAACAAGCAAGGGCAACTGTTGCGAACATCGTGGGAAAGCTTGAAGGAGAATTAAGAAAATTCTACAACGTAAACGGTGAAATCGTGGAGATAAAGTTTTCAACAGGGATACACATCTTTAGCTCGATGGACAATGCGGAAGACGTATTGAGAAAGCTAAACCTTGCACTTTCACGAGCAAAGTCGTCAAGAGATGGTACAGTCTATTACAATGCCCTTATTGACAACGAACTCCAAGAATTGGCAGCGAAGGAGCGGGCACTAAAAGAAGCTGTCTACAATGGCGAGCTGAAGATCTTCTTGCAACCTATTTGTAACTCTTATTCAGAAATAGTTGGAGCAGAGGCGCTCCTACGCTGGTTTCGAAAAGATGGCTCCGTAGTCCCACCACTGGACTTTATAAGAGTTATAGAAGAAAATGGGATGATAATACCTGTTGGTGAAGAGGTGCTAAGGCAAGTCTGTGAGTTCATAGCTAATAACGACGATTCTATAGCATTTGTCGATGTAAATGTTAGCCCAGTTCAGTTAAGACATCCAAATATGGCTGAACGGTTCATTGAAATCATTTCGGCTTATGCGATAAAACCCAAAAAGATAGTTATTGAATTTACAGAAAACATACTTATCGACATGAACCAAACAGTGAGAAGCAATATTGAGAAGCTCTTGAACTTTGGTTGCCAACTGTGCATAGACGACTTCGGAACGGGCTATTCTTCACTATCATACTTAACAGTGCTACCCTTGAAAAAGATAAAAATTGACAGGTCTTTTGTATCGCGAATACCGGATGATTCACGCTCAGTGAAAATACTAGAGGCAGTCTATAACATAGCAAGGTCATTCAACTTAGATGCGATTCCTGAAGGAGTAGAAAATGAAAAGCAGCTCGAAATATTGACGATGATCGGTTACAAGTTGTTCCAAGGTTACTACTTTGGTAAACCTATGTCTGTTGATGATTTTACCAAGGTTTTACACGAAAGGTCTAAATTTACGAAAAATTAATACTCTGTACTAATTGCTACAATACGTTTTTCACTTAATCCCACCTCAGAGGTGTATAATTGTCTCTGAGGTGATTTTTTTGCTTTACACGTTCTTCAACTACAAAGAAGTGGAGTTATTTGAACGGAAAATAGATTCGGAAGTACCTGACGTGATTAAATATTTCGATATTTCGGTAGTAATTGATGTACTACGTGCAACTTCTACGATAATTACTGCCTTATCGAATGGTGCAACATGTGTTATACCGGTTTCAGATATCGCGCAAGCCTTGAGTCTGAAGTATTATAACCCAGGTTATCTTCTGGGTGGTGAACGAGGAGGACAGAAGATTGAAGGTTTCGATTTGGGGAATTCTCCTTTCGAGTACGATGAAAAAACTGTAAAGGAAAAAACTGTTATTCTGACTACAACAAACGGAACTAGTTCTATACTCAGTGCTTCAAGGATAGCTCAGAAAGTTCTATTAGCTTCTTTCCTCAATTTAAGTTCGGTGGTCAACATGCTCAGCGGTTACGACGCTTATACAAATATTGCGATTATTTGTGCTGGGAACAACGGTGAAGCATCTTACGAAGACATCCAAGTTGCAGGAGCGATTATTTTTGGAATTGTTAGAAAACGTTCTCACCGGTTGTCAGATAGCTCCATTATAGCGTTAAAACTCTGGGAATCACTGAAACGTCCAGATTTTTCAGGAGAGCACGCACACAGGTTGCGAGAACTGGGCTTTGAGAAAGATTTGGAATTCTGTCAGATGATAGATCATTTTCGATTAATAGCCAAGTTCGAAAATGGAAAAATAGTCAAAATAGGATAATAAAATTGTTGGACGAGGTGAAAAGGATGTTAGAGCTGGTTGATATATCCTACAGAACTAATGAAAAAGAGATACTAAGTGATGTGACTATGAAGTTTTTACCAGGTTATAAATACGCAGTAATTGGAACAAACGGTGCAGGAAAGAGCACGATAGGATACGTTATAATGGGGCTGAGTTCGTACAAACCCTACAAAGGGAAAATCATGCTTGACGGCAAGGACATTACCAGTTTAACAGTAACAGAAAGAGCCAAGCTTGGAATTACCTTAATGTGGCAAGAGCCTGCAAGATTTGAGGGAATGACCATAGAAAGTTACTTGACATTAGGTGGGAAACTCGCACTCCAAAAAAACGAGGTTATCGAGGCAATGGAGTTCGTAGGGCTCAATCCCAATCTTTATCTTAAAAGGTTTGTTGACAAAACGCTGAGTGGTGGAGAAAGAAAGCGCGTAGAGTTGGCATCAATAATATTGCTAAAACCAAGATACGCGATATTAGACGAACCGGATTCCGGGATCGACTTGATGAGCTTGAACATAATCAACGATGTTGTTAATTACATCGCGCAATATGGTGGAACACCAATTATAATAACACACAGAGAAGAGATGGCTTACAACACAGACTACGGTTATCTAATATGCGCTGGCAAGGTTTTAATGCACGGTAAAACAGAAAATGTCTTAAACGCATTCCGAAATACCTGTGAAGCTTGTACACATCCGAATATTCCTCAAAATAACGAACTCGGGAAATAGGGAGATGAAAGTATGGATGTGAAAAAGGAATTTGAGGCAATTGTTAAAACAGCGGAAAAACTTGGAACTGATGCTTCGAACTTTATGGATAAAAGGATAGCTTCAATCATAATAAGCGGTAACCGTGTAATAGGTCTTAACAACGTCCCAGGTTTGAAATTAGTTCCCACAACAATGCAAGATGGTGTCCAGGTCGATATGGAAATAGAGGAGAATGTCCAAATTCCGTTTCCTATTCATGTTTGCACAGGCTATTTAGAAAAGAAGGGCTACCAGCGTGTTGTGTTCAACATAAGAGTGAAGAAAAACGCCAAGGTTAAATTCACCGCTCACTGCGTTTTTCCGCAAGCTGAGGAATTCACACACGAAGCCGTTTCCAACGTAGTTGTCGAAGAAGGAGCCATCATGGAATATAACGATGAACATTACCATAGTGATGCGGGGACAATAACGCTTAAGACAACAACTAATGCTGTAGTTGAAAATGGTGGAGTATACAGGAATACGTTCCACCTTACAAAGACAAGAGTCGGAAGACTGGAAGTGAAAATGAACCTAACCTTAAAAGAAAATGCCGTAGGTGAACTTGTCAGCAAAGTAAAAGCTTCCAAGAATGATGAAGTGGACATAAACGAAGTAGTTTATCTAAATGGAGAAAGAGCGAGGGGCCTTGCCAAGACTGTTGTTGTCGGACTTGATGAATCTAAAGTAAATGTTCTAAACGAAGCTTACGGCAACGCACCTTATTCCAGAGCTCACATCTCTTGTGAGGAAATTACAAAAGGCGAAAAAGTTGTGGTATCAACTACCCCTATTCTAAAAATAACAAATGACCTTGCAGAGTTGACCCATGAAGCTTCGATAGGCCGTGTAAGTGAGAAGCAACTTGAAACACTTATGGCAAAAGGATTGACAGAAGATGAAGCTACTGAGCTGATTATTAAGGGCCTTCTTATGTGATTTTTCTATCTTCATCGTCCGACGGGTGATATGGATGATAGCAACGATAATCACGATTCATCTGTTTTTCGCTACCGTGTATCTTGTTATAAAAGAGCCTGAAGTTGTTTTTAGAAACAAGAGAGTAGTTTTAGACTACGCAAGAGTATCCTTAGGAGTACTTGGATTGTTGATAGCCTCAGGCATTGCGTCGTTAACGACCATAAAGACAGCTATAATGCCGCAGATGAATATAGTTCCCTGGCAGATACTGATAATATTCTTTGGTTCGGCTTACATATGTGGTTCTCTCGATGCTTCCGGAGTCCTTAAGCTCATTGCGTACAGATTTGCAAGCGTTTCCAAGACGGGGAAAAAGCTGTTTGTAAATCTCGTCCTTATTGCTGGTGTACTTACGATCTTTACATCTAACGATATCGTGACTTTGACACTTACGCCTATTATCGTTTACATAAGCCAGTACGCAGGAATTAATCCGATACCGTATTTGATTTCTGTCTTCTTTGCATCAAATACTTGGAGTATGTTCTTTTACATCGGCAATCCAACAAATGTCATAGTGGCTCAGGCTTATTCACTTAAATTCAACCAATACACCAAGCTGATGTTCCTTCCAACAATTGTAGCCATAATCACATCATTTTTTGGTTTTTATTTCAAGTACAGAAATGTGTTGCCAAAAGAAATCAATGTTGTACTCGGCCCTAGGAACACCGAGAAGGGTGGAGTGGAACTGCAAGATTCAATCAAAGACAAACGATACGCATTCCTGTCGAGTGGTTTTTTTGTGTTATTCTTTATCACAATAGCGATAGGTGATTTGATTGGTCTACAACTTTGGAAGGCAATTTTGATATTTTCAGGGATATATCTTCTTCTGAATACGGCCTTCTCAGATGTACTTTCTGAAAGAGATGAAGTCGTAGTTGAAGTCGGAAGGTTTGATTACAACCTTACTTTCTTAGTTGATACATTAAGACGAGTCCCTTGGAAGATGCTACCGATGGTGTTAACGTTCTTTGTATTTGTGCATATTTTTACAAGGTTTGGAATAACGAAATACGTAGGCTCGCTTTTTAACTTCAAAAACGAACTAGTTGGCACCGTATTGACGACGTTTATTACAGCTTTCGCTGCGAACGTGATGATAAACCAGCCAATGACTATATTCTTTGCGCAAGCATTACACAAAAAGCCAATAAACTACGCTATGAGCCTTGTTGTTGGTTCAAACATAGGTGGAAACATAACACTCATAGGTGCGTTGGCAGGTATCATGTGGTCAAGGATACTGAAACTATACGGTATAGAAATGAACAACAAAATATTTGTGAAAGAAACTTTCTTTGTTGCTGTGCTCACATTATTCACAACAAGCATAGCGATCTATTTGGTCTATGCTCTTTCGCGTTCTTAATATTATGTAGATTCGGCATAATTGGTGGAAAGAGGTGATACAAACTATGTACACATACACCGAACATGGAAAAGCTGTGGTCATTAAGATTGGTGGATCTATCGATATACAAAATGCGCAAAGTTTTAAGGACTGGGTTATCTCTGAATTCTTAGAGAATGGAAAAAAGTACGTAATACTGGATATGACACACGCCACGAATATTGACAGCTATGGTTTAGGTATTCTTGTCGGTATTTATAAAAGATTGGTTTTACAGGACGGATATCTAAAGATTGTTGCCCCCAACAAGAATATTCGAACATTATTCGAGGTAACTGGTCTAGATAGAATCATAAGAATCTACGAGACAGTCAGTAATGCCATTAAAGATGAATAATCAAAGTTAAAGAAGAAGGTTAGGGAGGTATTGGTATGTTCAACGTTTTTGTGCTGTTTTTGGAGTACATGCTTTCAACCTTGATTATTCTTTTGGCACTTCGGTTTATGAAAAGAGAAGGAGCTTACGTAGCTCTAGCCACGCTTATCATAGCATCGAACCTTGGTGTTGCGAAGCTATTCAAATTATTCGGTCTTGAAGTAACTGCTGCCAACATGAGCATGGGCATGGCATTCGTTATCTATTCTATTTTGACAGAAGTTTATGGTAAAGAAGAGGGAAGAAAAGCTGTTTGGACTGGATTTTTTGCGCAACTTGCCTTTGTTTTACTTGGCCTCGTCTATACAAGCTATGTTCCATCTAAAAACGACTTTGCACAGAGCTATCTATCACAAGTCTTTGCTTTGACTCCCAGAATAGCATTTGCAAGTTGGACCGCTTTTATACTCTCCGGTTACACGGCAGTCTGGATACATCACGCTCTTAAAGGAAAAACAAAACTCTGGGTGAGAAATAACGCTGCAACAAAGATAGGACAAATTGTCGATAACCTCATATTTGTGACAATTGCATTCCTTGGACTTGTTGATTTTAAGACGTACCTGCAAATTTTTCTAACAACCAGTGTTGTGGAATTCGCACTTGACTATGTCGATACCTGGGTCGTGTACCTTGGAGTTAATTTTTTGAAAGAAGACGATAGAAATTTTGAAGTGGCAAAGCTTTAACAAGATGCAAAATCAAACAAAATTTCGTGGACTTTTTGTTGGTCTGGTCTTGAGATATGATGAAAACGAAATTACTTAAATATTCGAATTAAAACGAGGGCAAAGCCCCTCGTTCTTTTTTTCTAAATGAACGAACGTTATGATAGAATTATCTGTGTAGAACTTAGTGGACTCGGAGTTACTATTTCTTTAATGTATAAGGAGTCAACTATGCAAAATTAAATTTTTGTTTTGAGTGTGAGATAGCATAATCAATATTGAACTTCTCTTTCTTTCTCAACATTGCGTACAACGTTCGCAATAACTTGTGTACTACTGACATTATCGCTTTTTTGTACGGTATACCTTGCTGCCTTTTTCGTTCATAGTATGTTCGGAAATATTCGTTGTGAATCACTACACTCACTGCCATTAGCCATAGTATTCGTCTTAGGTGGGCATTGCCCCTTTTCGATATGTGTCCTTCTACTTTGCTTTTGCCTGATTGGGCAATGCTTGGATCGAGTCCACAATACGCAATGAGTTTTTTGTATGTACTAAATCTTGAGATATCTCCAACTTCTGCCAAGAAATGCATCGCGCTGTTTTCACCAATACCTGGTATTGACGTGAGTATCTCGATATCAAGGTTTATCGCACTACATTCGCAATATTCTTTCATCATCTTGTCGTATTCTTCAAGCTGTTGCTGTAAAAATTGTAGTTCTTTGATATTTTGCACAAGAATCTTTTCTTTCATCGGCCAATATTGAGCAATCGAGTTATTAGCGAGTTCTTTAAGTTTTTGAGCATTAAGTTTTGTACTTCTGCCACGGTCTTTGGAAAAGAACACATCCAGATTACGAGCCTTTTGAATAGCCTTGGCAGAAGGGAAATGAGAAAGAAGATTGAGGATAGTGTCACTGTAGATATTGGTAACTCTTTCGAGTTCAGGGAAAAGAACGTTGAGCAGTTTTTCGATATTGTCTTTAACTTTTGCGATGCGGTGGATAATGTTTTCGCGTGCTCTGACAATATCACGAAGCTCAGAGTTGACAAAAGCAGAAGAAGGAATTTGATGTTGTAGGTAAAACAAAGCAGTAGCGATAATGCGAGCATCGATTTTGTCGGTTTTGGTCTTTCGAAGAGAAGCAAAGTTTTTAACAGTTAGAGGATTAAAAACAGCGCAAGCAAAGTCGTTGGAAGAAAGGAAAGCCAGAAGGTTGAGATGATAACAGCCAGTAGATTCCATAGCGATGATGATGGATTGTTTTGGGAAGGCAGAGAGTTTGTTTGCGAAGGAGGAAAAGCCTTGCTGGGACATATCGAAAGAAGATTCGAAGATGATGGAACTGGGATTAGAGATAGCGCAGACGTTGAACTTATCCTTGGAAACATCGATGCCGACGAAAACAGGGAAGTTATCCATGAAAAATCCTCCTTTCGAATGATGAGGGCAGGGAGCCTGCTGAACCAATCCTCCATGCTGACGAGGGCTGAAAGCCCAACCAACTAATCATGGTTAAAGGCAGGCAACAGACTCCTTAAATGGCTTAAAAGCCAAGGTGACATAAGTTGTCCTGCCCTCAATTTTTTTAAGCTAAATTATTTATACCATATTTTTATGTAGGAGGGGGACATGTGGTCTATAAACTGCTGCTTTTTATTTCTACTTCTTTCATATTTTTTGGTCTGGTGGTAGGAAATGTAGACTTATTATCGGAGCTAAGTGCTATCATTCACTCACCTGACTATTTAATTACAGACTACTTGGAAATTGCGGGTGTTGGAGGTGCCTTTCTTAATAGCGGTCTCCTTATGCTTTTATTTATACTGTTACTCAAAACACTAACGATACAGCCTACAGGTGTTTCCATTGCTTCAATAATGACAATCGGTGGATTTGCACTCTTTGGAAAGAACATATTCAACGTCTGGCCACTTGTTGCTGGAGTGTTTCTGTATACGTTGTTAATCGGTGAGAATATTAGAACATATCTCTATGTTGCGTTATTCGGTACGGCACTTGCACCTATCACTACACATCTGGTTTTGAACAAGGGATTTAATTTGACGGGATTAGTCTTGGCATTACTAATTGGTTTCTTCTTACCACCTCTTGCAAGTTTCTCGTTAACTTTGCACCGCGGTTACAACCTTTACAATATAGGATTCACAGCAGGATTGCTTGGAATGTTTATAGGTGCACTTTTGAAAGCGTATAACCTCCATCCGGAGCAACGACTTATCTGGCACAGAGAACATCAGCTATTACTTGCAATATTTATATACGCTCTTTTCTACGCGATTTTATTATACGGATTAAAACTAAACAACTGGTCGTTCAAAGGTTACAAAAACATATTCAATTACTCCGGCAAATTGTTGACAGATTTTATACTTTTGGAAAATGCGGCAGTAACATTTATAAATATTGGAATTCTCGGACTTGCTGGTACAACATTCGTACTTCTCATCGGTTCAGAACTAAATGGGCCAACAATAGGCGGCATAATGACGCTTGCCGGTTTTGGTGCACTCGGAAAACATCCGAAGAACATATTACCAATTGTAATTGGCGTACTTATCGGTGCTTTTACTAACGCCCAGGAATTCAACAGTCCTGCCATGGTTTTAGCGGTACTCTTTGGCACAACACTTGCACCAGTAGCTGGGGAATTTGGATTTATTTGGGGAGTTATCGCTGGATACTTGCACAGTGCTCTTGTGCTGAACATAGGTACTTTACACTTTGGGATGAACTTGTACAATAACGGTTTTTCCGGAGGATTCGTAGCACTCTTTTTGCTACCAATAATCGACGCGTTTAAGAACCTGAAAGATACTATTATTAAGAACTTGCTTGAAAAATGGAATAGTGGAAGGGGGCAAAACTGATGGAACTTGAAAAGCTGCTCGTATCGGTGATAAACGAAATGACTTACTATTTACTGAAGAATGGTGCACACATTATATCCTCTGAGATCGTTGCACTTGAAAAGAATTTTTACATAGTCATTGAAGCAAACATGAATATAACAGAAGATATGATGATCGAACTAAAAAAACTTTCGAAAATAAAGGATCATCCTGAATTAAAATACTATTCCTCATTAGCAACACACGTAGGGAATCTACAAGATATATACGCTATTGCACCGTATTTGAAAAAACTCGAAGTTTCAAACGATGAAAACGTGATAAAAATAGAAATTTACGTTGACAGGTGAATCCAGAAGCTAACACTTTTAATACAGTGGGAGTGTGATCATTTGTGTTCTACCTTGAGAAAACAAAGCATCCTCTTACCATATCTAGTCCCGCTGTTTTAATCGTTGATGTTCAGAATTACTTTTTTGATAAAAATTCCCCCGCTTACCTTAGAGGCTCTGAAAGTGTACTTGAAAGAATAAAAAACTTCATCGAAAGTATTCGAGCAATAAACAAATCCCTACCTATAATAGCCACTATTCACAAAAACGGGAGCAACAACATGAAAAAATGGTGGGGTAACATCGTCGAAGAGCAGTGGACGAAGTTATGTATTGACGAAAGGCTAATGGACTTTAAGATAGAAAAGGAAACGTACGATGCGTTTTATCAAACAAATCTCGATGAACTTCTAAAAACACATGGTATTAATCAACTCATTATCACTGGTGTTATGACCCACCTTTGCTGCGAAACCACAGCACGTTCTGGTTTTGTGCGAGGATATGAAATTGTCATGGTGGAAGACTGCCTGTGGGATAAAGACGAGTGGTACCATTACGCTTCACTAAAAAATTTGGCCCATGGTTTTTCAACAATTTCCACGAGCCAAGAAGTTGTTGAAAAGCTTAAAGCATTCTAATTGTTCTAAAACTATAAACAATTCATCCATGTCGAACACTGGTAGAACGCTTCCTAAAAGAGAGTAATATACCAAGAAAAACGGACAACAACGCAGCAACCAGAACTCTATAACTAGCAGGCAGCAAAAATGTTATCGTATGAGCAGGAATCCAGAAAAGTGGAATTGTTTTACCGAGTACGAATTTCACGAAAAAATTCCAATCCACTGCTCGTAAGACTTCATCGAAACTTGTTGAAAACATCTTTCTCAATCTCCCACCAGATAAGTCAATATATCCGTCGGTAATTCTGTGAAATGACATGAACGTTGGGGCAAAGATCAAGTTCATAAGAAGGCTTGTATAGAACGCCTGAAAGAATGCTCTTGCGCTTTCTACATAGGGCAGTAAATTCTTATCTAACAAGACTTTTGTTCCCAAAGCGAAGAGCTCAAAAACAGCCACAAATACGATCCCTAAAAATCCCCAGACTAGGAATCTGTAAAGTACTCCAACTGGAAGAATATATTTCCCCTTAGTTATTCTTAACGACAGAACCTCACCAAATGTGGCCAGAATCCCCACCTTTAGGAAACCCAACAAATATGGATGTGCGGAATTGAGGCTAACGTACGCATTTCTTGTTCTTTCGTTTAACAAAATAACGGCCAGTAGTATGAAGATAAGAATAGACACAACATCTCCCATTTGAAATACCGAAACCCTTTTTGATACTTCCTTACTGTTCTGACCATTTTTCTCCATCTTGTAATCCTCCTTGAAAAATCAGCTATTCAATCCAATTACAACGGCGAACCTTTTCTTTGTCTTTTCTTTGCGGTAAGAATAGAAAAATTCGGTGTGAATATATGTGTCTATGTTTGAGAACTCTATTCTAAATACCCCAACCGAGTTCAGCGTAAGCTGGACAGCTCTCCATAAGTTTACGTATATCTTTCCTTCTACTTCCTTGACAACTTCCTTACCAAACTTCATCAAGAACTCCGCTGCAACCTCTGGACCAACTTCGAAGCTATCAGGTCCAATCGACGGACCGACGGAAACAAATATCTCAGCCGGTTCACTTCCAAATTCTTCGTTCATTTTCAAAATGAGCTCTTTTGCAATTTCCAAAAGTGTTCCCCTCCAACCTGAGTGGGCAACACCTACGACTTTCCTTGTTGGGTCGTACGCAATTATAGGCATGCAATCAGCGTAGGTAGTAACAAGGTAAAGTCCCTTTTCGCTTGTTATAAGTCCATCTACTTCCCGAAGCTTTCTGTTCCAGTAAGGTTCTCCGATATCCTCACTTGTAACCACCTTGACATTCCTGCTGTGAACCTGGTGTGAAAAAACGGACCTTTCTGGAGTGATCCTTACCTTATTTGCAAAGAATTCAAAATATTTCGGAAAATCTTCACAACTGAGAGCCAAATTAAGCTCAGTGAGGTCGGTAGGTTCAGCTTCTGGTGAAATTTTACGTGTGGTTACATAATGTGTAATTTCCGGAAACTGCTCGAGCAATGGTGATTTTGCAACCCAAACGCCGTTGATTTCTTTAAGGATGTAATTTCCTATGTGTTTTGTATTGTTCATGTATTCCACCCTTTCCAATTTCACAGATTCTAAATACCAGCGAAATCGATCCACATCGTCGAGGCCAACTTATTATTAATTATATCATGTTTTCAAATACTATCTAACCATACTTTACGTATTGTTACAAACAGAATAGGCTACTTAGTTCAAAACAAAACCGCTTCTTTCTAACAGCATTAAGATTTCTCCTTTCTAACTTTTCCTTCAGAAATCTCTTTTTTGCTTAAGTATGCACTGAAAATTGTGAGTTCTCGATGTTAGAAAGCGCATGTTAACAATGATATACTGAATATTGGAAGAACGTGAATAATTTGAATTCTTCAATCTTACATTATTGTAAAGGGGGGAACGGACTTGAAAGTAATATCCTTTGACGATGTTGTTGAATTTATCAAGCCAGGAAGCACCATAATGGTTGGTGGTTTCCTCGGTGTAGGTACGCCAGAAGGAATAGTTGACAAAATTGTTGAAAGAGGCATCGGAAATCTGACCATTATTGCAAACGACACTGCATTCGAGGATCGCGGTGTTGGTAAGCTTGTTAAAAACAAGCTCTGCAGAAAAGTCATAGTTTCCCACATAGGTACAAACCCAGAAACGCAAAGACAGATGATTGCTGGTGAATTAGAAGTTGAGCTCGTTCCACAAGGCACTCTTGCTGAACGCATTAGAGCGGGTGGTGCTGGCCTTGGCGGAATTCTTACTCCCACTGGTGTTGGTACCATTGTCGAGAATGGGAAGCAAATCATTGAAATCGACGGAAAGAAATACTTGCTCGAGTTACCTTTGAAAGCAGATATTGCACTGATAAAGGCGAAAAGATGTGACTATTATGGAAACCTTGTTTACAACTTCACGGCAGAAAACTTCAATCCTTTAATGGCAATGGCAGCTGAACTTGTTATTGTTGAGGTTGAAGAGATTGTTCCGGTTGGTACGTTGGCACCAAATGAAATACGAACACCCGGAGTACTTGTAGATTATGTCGTGGTCTCTCAGGGGGTGAAGTGATATGCCAATTGACCCAAAAGAAAAGATAGCAAAAAGAGTTGCTCAAGAATTAAAAGAAGGAGATTTGGTCAACCTTGGAATTGGACTTCCTACACTTGTAGCTAACTACATTCCCAAGGGCGTTCACGTCTTTTTCCAAAGCGAGAACGGAATAATCGGAATGGGGCCAGAACCGGAAAAAGGTTTTGAAAACAAAGATTTGACGAACGCAGGTGCAGGTTTTGTTACCGCGCTACCCGGGGCGATGACTTTCGATAGTGCATTTTCATTCGCAATGATTCGAGGAGGACATTTGGACGTAACTGTTCTTGGAGGCCTCCAGGTTGATGAAGAAGGACACCTTGCGAACTGGATGATACCCGGCAAGATGATACCGGGCATGGGTGGTGCAATGGACTTAGTTACAGGTGCAAAACGAGTTATCGTTGCTATGACCCATACAGCAAAGGGAGAACCGAAAATAGTTAAGAAGTGCACGTTGCCATTAACTTCTATCCGACGAGTTGACCTCATTGTGACAGAACTTGCCGTTATCAGACCAACCGATGAAGGGCTCGTACTTGAAGAAATAGCTGAAGAAACGACACTTGAAGAAGTACTGAAATTGACGGAAGCGAAATTGACAGTCTCCGAAAACTTAAAGAGGTTTTAGTCAAAGATTTGCTGTGGAGGATGAGAAAATGGAAAATGCAAAAAACTCACAGTTGCCGAAAGCAATGATTAGAGTTCGTATGAGCCAAGCAGATGCACACTATGGAGGAAACTTAGTTGACGGTGCTAGAATTTTGCAACTTTTTGGAGATGTAGCCACTGAACTCTTAATCAGATACGATGGAGATGAAGGACTTTTTAGAGCGTATGACAATATAGAGTTTCTCGCACCTGTCTTTGCCGGTGACTATATCGAAGTCTACGGGGAAATTGTGGAGGTCGGTCGGACTTCAAGAAAGATGAAGTTTGAAGCTTACAAAGTCATTCGTTCGAGACCAGATATAAACGATAGTGCGGCTGAGGTTTTGGATGAACCAATTCTTGTTTGTAAAGCAAGCGGAACTTGTGTTGTTCCAAAAGATAAACAGAGATTTAAACATGACGAATGATGAGAAAGCAAACAAGAACAAAACCTCCCCAAATTAGTGAATCAGTTAATCGGTTAACATGCGGGGTGAATACCTATGGAAAAGCTAATTATCACTGTTGCGGTTACAGGTGCAGAAGTTACAAAAGAACAACAGCCTAATCTTCCAATAACTCCTGACGAAATCGCTGAGGAGGTCTACAGGTGTTGGCAGGCGGGTGCTTCTATTGCACACATCCATGCGAGATTGCCGGATGGAACTCCTACTCAATCAAAAGAAGTGTACGCCGAGATCAAACGTAAAATTCAAGAAAAGTGCGACATAATAATACAGTTCTCGACAGGTGGAGCTGTATGGCATACACCAGAAGAGAGAATTCAGTGCTTGGATGCTATGCCGGAAATGGCGACGCTTTCTGCCGGTTCATGTAATTTCGGCAACGACGTCTTCATGAACTCCCCGTCGTTTATGGAACTGCTTGCCAGAACCATGAAAGAAAAGGGTATCAAACCGGAAATAGAAATATTCGAGCCGGGAATGATTGAAAATGCTCTGAGACTTGTTAAGAAAGGATTATTAGACTTACCACTTCACTTCGATTTTGTTTTGGGTGTTCCCGGTGCAATGACTGGAACTATAGAAGATTTGGTCTTTCTTGTCAACAAGCTGCCAGAAGGCTGCACGTGGTCGGTAGCAGGGATCGGAAGGTATGAATTACCACTTGCTGTCCATGCAATAGTTATGGGCGGACACGTGAGAGTGGGGTTTGAAGACAACATCTACTACAGAAAAGGTGAGCTTGCAAAAAGCAATGCGCAGCTTGTTGAACGCATCGTACGTATCGCAAAAGAAGTGGACAGAGAGATTGCAACGCCTGATGAAGCAAGAAGAATATTGGGGATTAAGAAATAAAACGTTGAATTAGTGGAGGTATAGGTATGAAAAACGTTAAAGGGTGCCCATTTGGAACGCACAGGGTTATTGAACCCAAAGGAACACTACCACAAGCTGCAACGAAAATTGACAATACAATGGAGATTTATACCAACGAGATGCTGATTGATGTTAAAACGCTCAATGTCGACTCTGCAAGTTTTACGCAAATTAAAGAGTCTTGCCACGGTAATGTTGAATGCATAAAAGACACAATACTGAAAATCGTTGCTGAACGTGGAAAGTTGCAAAATCCTGTCACAGGTTCTGGCGGCATGTTGATAGGCTTAGTTGAAGAGATCGGTCCAGATTTTCCAACAGACTTAAAAGTAGGCGACAAGATAGCAACGCTTGTTTCTTTATCGCTTACGCCTTTGAGAATAGACAAGATTCTCAATGTGAACATCGACACGGACCAAGTAGATATAGAGGGTAAAGCTATCTTGTTTGAAAGTGGTATTTATGCTAAGCTACCCGATGATATACCTGAAAAGCTCGCGTTGGCTGTACTTGATGTAGCTGGAGCACCGGCACAAACACGTAAACTCGTCAAACCAGGTATGACTGTTTGTATTATTGGCGGCGGTGGAAAATCAGGAATACTGTGTGCATACGAAGCGATGAAAGCGGTTGGAAAAGATGGAAAAGTAATCGTTGTGGAATATTCCCCAGAAAATGCAAAAAGAATAGAGGATCTCGGACTTGCACATCACGTTATCATCGCAGATGCTACCAAGCCTGTTGAAGTATACCAGAAAGTTATGGAAATCACCGGTGGTCAGTACTGCGATGTGGTCATCAACAACGTTAACGTACCCGCTACGGAAATGTCTTCGATACTTATCACAAAAGATGAGGGAATCGTCTATTTCTTCAGCATGGCAACATCATTTACAAGAGCGGCTCTTGGTGCTGAAGGCGTGGGAAAAGATGTCACGATGATAATTGGCAACGGCTACACAAAAGGTCATGCGGAAGTCGCACTCAACATTCTCCGAGAGTCAAAAGAAATAAGGGAACTATTTGAAAAGTTGTACTGCTAAACTAAAGGAGGTATTTCGAGAATGGCGAGACACTTTAAGGAAATTCCACTTTGGAAAAACGTTACAGAAGAAGAATGGAACGACTGGAAATGGCAATTGAGAAACAGAATTATGGATGTTGATACGCTAAAGCAGGTTATAAATCTTACACCTGAGGAAGAAGAAGGCGTAAGGAATGCTCTTAAAACACTTAGAATGGCGATTACTCCTTACTATGCCAGCCTCATGGATCCTGATAATCCAAAATGCCCCATCAGACGTCAGGCGGTTCCAACTGCTAAAGAACTTTACGTATCTCCTTGGGACATGACAGACCCACTTCACGAGGATGAAGATTCACCTGTACCAGGTCTTACACACAGATATCCTGATAGAGTCTTAATGTTGATCACAGATATGTGCTCTATGTACTGCCGACACTGTACGCGCAGAAGATTTGCAGGCCAACATGACAGGGCAAGGACAAAACAAGAGATTGATGCGATGATTGAGTACATAAGGGAAACACCTCAGGTAAGGGATGTTCTGCTATCTGGTGGAGATGCCCTACTTGTTGGTGTTGACATGCTCGAGTATATTCTAAAAGAACTTAGAAAAATCAAGCATGTAGAAGTTATAAGAATAGGAACAAGAGCGCCGGTTGTTTTGCCTCAAATCGTTACTCCAGAACTTACAAACATGCTTAAGAAATACCATCCAATATGGTTGAACACCCACTTCAATCATCCAAAAGAAGTAACACCAGAATCCTCAAGAGCATGTGAAATGCTTGCAGATGCAGGTATACCATTGGGTAATCAAACGGTGTTGCTTAGGGGCATTAATGATAGTCCTTACATAATGATGGAACTTGTACATCAACTTGTGAAGATCAGGGTAAGACCATACTATATCTACCAATGTGATCTTTCTATGGGATTAACTCATTTCAGAACTTCAATTAAGAAAGGTCTCGAGATAATGGAAGCCCTTATTGGGCACACCTCTGGTTTCTGCGTACCATCGTTTGTTGTCGATGCACCAGCAGGTGGTGGAAAGATAAGGGTTATGCCGAATTATGTGATATCAATGTCCGACCACACTGTAATACTCAGAAACTACGAAGGTGTTATTGTTGCTTACCACGAACCGGAGGATACCACATCTGATGTTGACGATTCCGAATACAGAGCAAAATACAAATTCTCAGGTGTTGCAAGCTTGTTCACTGACAAGAAGATAAGTATTGAACCCGCACACCTTGAAAGACATGAGAGGATTATGGAATGGAAGGAGAAAAAAGGAGGAAAAGGTGATGAACATTGATGACATTTACGTTGGTCAAGTTTACGAGGTAAAGAGGATTGTGACGGACGAAATGGTCAAGCTCTTTGCAGAAGCCACAGGGGATAAGAACCCTGTTCATCTCGATGAAGAATACGCAAAAAATACCATATTTGGTGGAAGAATAGCACACGGGATCTTATCGCTCGGCATCGTTTCCTCAGTTCTCGGTATGGAGTTCCCAGGCTCAGGGACAATTTATCTGATGCAAAATGCAAAATTCAAAAGACCTGTGTATATAGGCGAGGAAGTTACCGTAAGGTTAGTGGTAAAGGAGATAGATAAGGAAAAACGAAGAGTACTTTTGGAAACATATGTTGTAAAGCAAAACGGGGAGAACGCCATAGAGGGTGAGGCACTGGTAAAGATTTGAGAGCAGTATGGAAAAGACATCGGGAGAACTGAGAAGTTTGGAAAAAGACTTCGATAGGCTTGTTTCTGAAATTCTCAAGAAAAATGTTATTGCAATCATTGGACTTGAGAAAAACACCGGTAAAACAGAGACTCTGAATTTTATCGTGAAAAACGTAAAGTCTAAAAAAGCACTGGCACTTACTTCAATTGGTACGGATGGCGAGGAAAAAGACCTGGTCTTTGGTACATTTAAGCCATCCGTACATGTTGATTATAGTTTCATATACACAACAACTGAACTGTTTTTCAAGAAGAAAACGGTGCTTTCGGAAATCCTTCACGTTTCTCAGCAGCAAACACCAACTGGCAGGATTATCATCGCTAGGGCACTTGAACCTGGAAAAGTTGTACTTTCTGGTCCTCCTACGGCTGCTTGGATGGAAGAAACCGTAGGAATGCTAAAGAAATTGTCAGAACTGGTCATCATCGACGGAGCGCTGTCCCGTTTCAGCCAGGCAACACCTTTCATCGCCGATGGAATAATACTTGCAACAGGTGCAGCTTATTCACTTGATAAGAGGGAGATAATAAAGCATACGAGGTACATCTATTCACTCTGCCAGCTGAGTGAAGCAAATGAGAATGATAAAGATGCTTTAAGCAAAGCATCTACTGTCCACGTTTTTCAAAATGGAAGCTGGAAAGATTTGGGTGTTGAATCGGCACTTCACTTGAGTAAACAGTACGATACGACACAAATAGAGGGCCTGCGCGAAGGAAATGCTATAAACGAAAAGATACAAAAGATATACATTCCAGGTGCGCTGACTGATAGCGTTTTGAAATTTATAAACAGCAAGGGCATCGAAGAAATAATAGTTAGGGACTTCACCAAGGTCTTTGTCTCGTACGAAAACTACGTAAAGTACAAACCAAAAATAAGTGTACTGAAGAGTGCAACGATAATAGGAATAACGGTCAACCCGTTCTCACCGACCGGTTATGTACTGAACTCACTTGAAATCATCCAAGAGCTAAAGAAACACGTTGACGTTCCCGTGATTGATGTTAGGCTTGAAACAGAATCGATTAACTAAAGTGGGTGGACAATCCAATGACACTAACAACAACTCTTCCAAAGAGGGAAGAATTTGAAAGACTGACGGGATTTGAATACATCAAAAACAAAATCGATCCCAAAACTCCTATGGGGAAAAGATATTTTAAATACCTTCAACCTTTAAATTATGAACACATATTAGAACATCTTAACGATACTGAATTTTTCCTCCACCTTTTGAAGAGCTATCCTAAAGTTGTAGAAGAGCTTGAACACGATCTAGAATGCATTGTCGATGTTTCAAGAACGATTGAAAGAATATCAAATGGTGAAATCCTCGATGAGATAGAGCTCTTTGAATTGAAAAATTTCGTCCTTGTTGCTCAAGAAATTAAAAACAAGAACGAGGATTTAATCTCTGATCATGAACGTTTTACACTCCCAGATTTAACAGAAATAATAGACCTCCTTGATCCCGAACAGCTTAGATTACCAACATTTTACATTTACGATGCTTATGATGAGAGGCTTCGCGACATCAGAAAAAAGAAGCGAGAATTACTCCAAAATGTAGACGCACAAAATACCGAAAGTTACATAGCTGAGCTTACTCAGCGAGAAAAGACCATAGAAGAAGAAGTGCTGGAGAAAATATCGAAAAAGCTCCATGATCGTGCTCAAATTTTGCATGAGTCAATCACCAGAATTAAATACATTGATATCATATTAGCAAAAGCTAAATTGTCAAAGGAAATTGGTCTGACAAAGCCTAATTTGTATCCCAAGGAATATCCCATAGACGAGATGCGCATAATGGGAATGTTCAATCCGCAGCTTAAAGATGAGCTTGAAAGGCGTGGCAAAAAATATCAGCCTGTGGATATAACAATCAAACGTGGCGTAACTGTAATTGTCGGTGCCAACATGTCAGGTAAGAGTGTTATTTTAAGAACTGTTGCACTTATTCAGTACATGGCCTCGCTTGGCTTCTTCGTACCATCACAGCATGCTGAACTCCCATTCGTAGAAGTTATAGCACTGATAACTGAAGATTTTCAGCGACCGTTGAGTGGTCTTTCTTCATTTGCATCGGAGATAACGCTGATAAACGAAGCTTACAAACATGCTTTAAATAACAACGCACTCGTGTTAATAGACGAACCTGCAAGAACCACAAACCCGTACGAAGGAACAGCCATCGTCAATGCGCTTGTCAAATGCTTTGAAAAAACAGAAAAGTTCGTGCTAATCGTTACGCACTTCGACGACGTAGAATGTCCGATGCGTTTCAGAGTTAAAGGATTGAGGGAGAATGCTCTAAAAAGTGTTCAGTCTTTCAACGATATTCAGGACCTGATGGATTACGAACTTGTCCCCGATGACGGTAGTTCTGTTCCGAAAGAAGCGATAAAGGTTATGGAATTACTTGGCGTGAATGAAGAAATAATCTTGCAAGCTAAGAAGATTTTGGAAAGTAGGAAATAATTAATGATGCCAACAAAATGAAAAGACAGCGAGGAGGGAAGAATAGATGGAGCATTTCGAAAGTAAACTCGGAATAGACCCAAAAAAGGTTGAGAAGGCTCGACAATTGGCAAGAGACATAGCACTCGATGTTACAAATTTCGTTCAAAAGTACTCAACTGTGAGTGTTGAAAGAACGATTTGCAGGTTCTTTGGTATAGACGGAATCAACGATGAAGGTGTGCCTTTACCAAATGTTGTTGTTGATCATTTGAAAGAAAAAGGTGCTCTTGAAAATGGTGCCGCACTGTACATCGGCAATGCTGTACTCGAAACAGGTATGACTCCTCAGGAAATTGCAGAAGCCGTTGCAAGTGATAAACTTGATCTTACCAAATTGCCAATGCACAGTGTGGATGACATTAAGGGTGTTGTTGATGAATTAGCTGACAAAGCTATTGGAATAATAGATGAAAAAAAGGCGGAAAGACAAAGAATGCTTGAGGAACTTGGCGATCCACCACAACCGTACATATACGTCATAGTTGCAACTGGAAACATATATGAAGACGTTGTGCAAGCGCAAGCTGCGGTAAGGCAAGGAGCAGACATTATTGCAGTTATAAGGTCAACTGCCCAGAGTCTGCTCGACTACGTTCCTTACGGAGCAACTACCGAAGGTTTTGGAGGAACGTATGCAACACAAGAAAACTTCAGAATCATGAGAAAAGCCTTAGATGAAGTTGCTAAGGAAGTGAGAAGGTACGTAAGACAAACGAACTACAGTTCTGGCTTGTGCATGCCAGAAATTGCGGCCTTGGGTGCACTTGAAAGACTGGATGTCATGTTAAACGATGCACTGTACGGAATTTTGTTTAGAGATATAAACATGATAAGAACTATGGTGGACCAGTACTTCTCAAGGATCATCTTAGGTTACGCAGGAATTATCATTAACACGGGTGAAGACAACTATTTGACAACAGCCGACGCTTACGAGCAAGGCTATACCGTTATATCTTCGCAACTAATAAACGAACAACTCGCACTTTTAGCAGGCATACCGGAAGAACAGATGGGGCTCGGTCACGCATTTGAAATGGATCCTTCATTGGAAAATGGATTTTTGTACGAATTAGCTCAGGCACAATTGTCAAGAGAGCTCTTCCCGAAAGCACCTCTCAAATACATGCCACCAACAAGATTCATGACGGGCAACATATTCCGCGGTCTTGTTCAGGATGCTATGTTCAATGTTGTCGGTATATGGACAAAACAAGGTATCCAGCTACTTGGTATGATGACCGAGGCGATACACACTCCGTTCCTCTCTGACAGGTACGTAGCTATTGACACGGCAAAGTATATATTCAATAATATGAGAAACATCGGTGACGAAGTCATTTTCAAACCTGGTGGTATAATCCAAAGAAGAGCTCAGCAGGTGCTCGATCAAGCAATTGAACTGCTTGAAAAGATGAGGGAAGATGGCTTGTTTAAATCTCTCGAAAAGGGAGTTTTTGCAAACACAAAACGTCCAATAAACGGAGGAAAAGGACTTGACGGTGTTTTCGAAAAGGGCAAACATTACTACAATCCGTTCATAGAGAAAATGCTCAAAGACAAGAAAGATTAAAAACAGTTTTGTGAGGTGAAAATGCATGGGTGGAGGTCTCTATTCACTTGAAAAGAAGGACTTTGATAAGACACTGAATTTAAAAGCCATAAAACCTTACGGAGACACGATGAACGACGGTAAAGTGCAGGTAAGTTTCACACTCCCGGTTCCTGATGGAGACGAAGCTGTGGAAGCAGCAAAGCAGCTCATGAAAAAAATGGGATTGGATAACCCCATGGTAGTTTATCATCACGAACTCACTCCCGGTTTCACGTTCTTCATAGGTTATGGTGATTGTGTCCATACGGTAGACTATACAGCCATAAAAGTTCCAAAGGTCCAAGTGCACAAGATGACTATGGAAGAGATTGATGACTTTATAGAAAAAAACATCGGCAGAAAACTTGTTGTTGTTGGTGCAACAACGGGCACAGATGCGCACACGGTTGGACTTGATGCAATATTGAACATGAAAGGATTCGCTGGTCACTACGGTCTTGAAAGGTACAGAATGTTTGAGGTATACAACATGGGCAGCCAAGTCCCAAATGAAGAATTCGTAGCCAAAGCTATTGAAGTAAAAGCTGATGCTTTGCTTGTTTCACAAACAGTAACACAAAAAAATGTACACATAAAAAATTTAACACATCTGATAGAACTACTTGAAGCAGAAGGAATTAGAGACAAAGTCATAGCCATAGTAGGTGGTCCGAGGATTACCCACGAGCTTGCAAAAGAGCTTGGATTCGATGCTGGATTTGGTCCTGGTACATTTGCAGAAGACGTCGCGGCATTCATTGCTCAAGAGTGGGTCAGAAGATTCGGTAGTAAAAAATAAAAATATGCAAAAGAAAAAGGAAAAAGCCCTGGGTTAACCAGGGCTTTTGATCTAATTGGTGGAGCCGATGGGATTTGAACCCACGGCCTCTACCGTGCGAAGGTAGCGCTCTCCCAGCTGAGCTACGGCCCCACATATTACCGTTTGTTCACAACAGCACACGTTTTTGATACCTTCGAAATTTTAACATATAACTTCCGTTTTTTCAAGAGGGTGTCGAACACAAAACCAAAGAAATATTCAGAAAGCGTTAGTTAAAGATTTTTGAAAACGGTGTATAATTATATCAGAGTCAATGATTGATATACGCTCAAGGAGGTATGGTACATGAAAAGGTACAATCTGAAGAAAGGCAAGCGATACACTTTCTTCTCAGTAATTGTAATCGGTATAGTTGCTGTTATGTTGCTCTCAGTGGTTTACTACAATTCACTGAAACAGATTGTAGACAAGCCGTTCAATGATTTCAAGGTGCTAACAATCAAAGAAGCCTTTGAAAATGCATTTAAAAATGTGTCTATTCAGCCGTCAGGCTTTGGGATAGTAAATATAACGGGGATGGATGAGATGAACAATGTTTATACAGCGAAAGTGACAAAAGAAGGGTTATTGAGTATCAGTATTAATAACGAAAACGTTCCTAATCCAGAAGAATTGTATAGAGAAATATACGCAAAGGCGTTTTACAACCTAATTCTTACCAAACCCATAGCCGATTACGAATCATCAGATCCGAAGAACGTGTTGAACTATATACGCAATGTTAGTTACGACTATTTCCAAGAAAACGATCGAGAATACATTAGTTTGATAGGAAAGGACGAAAATGGAAATACCGTACAGATTATTTATAACATCGCTAAGGTTGATGGTAAGCTTCGAATAGTCCCTGACAAGGTATTTGTAAATAATAAGCTATTGAACAGTACTGAAAAAAGGATTTTTCTTGCAAAGGTTTATAAAAAGTCTGTTGACAGAGATCTTATCGAAGTTGTTAAAAACAGCTTCCTAAAAGAGTATCCATACGAATCGATCGAGCAAGTTCTTTCCAAAGTAAACAATGCAAGATGGACGATAAAAGATGAGAACAGAAAAATGGTTGAATTCAACGGAATGGACAACATAGACAACAAGGAAGTAGTCATAACGATTGGGTTTAGGATAAATGAAGACGGAGAAACCGTTGTGGAATATGCTCAGCTAAATGGACAGGATGTGGAAGCTGGTGATATACCATATTTAATATCATACCTGTACAGTCGGTACTCATCTATTGACAAGAATAGGGATATTGAAAGATATAAGCAGATCATCTTTTCTACCAAAGTTCCAAATTCAACAAAGACTTTTGGAGAGTTCTTCACACAGTATGTTAAGAACGACAAATGGGATATTCAATATGCAACCAACAATGTTAAACTTTTGGTTACTGCGGAAACAGCTTCAAATGATAAAGTTTACATGGAATTCCTTTTCACAAAAGGTGGGATTTACCTCTCAAAAGCTATGCTCAACAACGTAGAGCAAAAGTTTGACGAGCTAACCAGCAAGATATTCACTGCTGGAACAATTCAGCAGACAGGTCCCGTAGCTCAGACAACAAGCCCCGAAGGGGTTGAGAAAATAGAAAAGATTAAATCAGGAAAGATAGTTAAATACTCGAGTTTTGCAAACAACGAGGAGGCATTTAAGAGCTATCTTAGGAATTTGTCTTGGTCATACGATGCACAAAAAGACAGGGTTGTATTGACAGGTGTTGGAAAATATGGAACAAAAACCTGGAATTTCAAATTTGTTTTCGACCTTTACTTTGGTAGGGAACCCGTTCTTGAAGATATGTTTATGGACGGTATTAACGTAATTGATGAAGTCTCAGATTACGTCATCTCAAAAATCTTTAGGGTTGATACTTTAGGCAACAACATTGTAGAACTTGTCAAAAACACCGTATTCACTTTCAGAACGTATGAAGAAATACTCGGGCCTATTGGTTGGAAAATCGATAGAAACAACGATAGGGTTGTCTATACAAGCGATAATCTGCAAATCAATTTTGCAGTTGAACCGGCCGGACAAGTCAAAGTTGTCCAGGTTCTCTACAAGGGCCAGGACTGGACAACAAGATCTTATGAGATCTTAAAAACACTTGAAAACGGTGGTAACCTTGCTTCTTTAGAGCAATCACCGCAAAAAACACAAGAAACAAAAAAGGAACCTGTGAAACCGGCAACTGAACAGCCAGTAGAACAGCCTTCAAAACCTCAGCTTGAACAAAATCAAGAAGAAATCCCAGAGACACAACAGTATGGCCAGTTTTAACGCACGCAATCTTTAGATCTTTGGAACGAATGACGGCAGGTACACCTGCCGTCACTTTTTTCATTACTCGTTTCTTATTGGCATTGAGCAGAATTTATTCCTGTAGAGTTGGAATACAGCAATTGCGATCAGTAAAATTCCACCAATTATTGCTATCTTAGGCAGTAGTGTGTATTGATTGTTGAATCCCCCCGGTGAAGTGAGATTTTTGTAAATTCCAAAATACGCCCATGCAATGGGTAGAGGGAAGATTGCATTCTTTATCCTTGTCAAAACCAGCCATGTGAGTACAACGGCAACAAGAAGTATCACAACACCCCATATTTCTGGATTGATTCCAAAGCCGTTCCAATTAATACTTACGAGCCAAAGTGTGATATTTGCAACCGTTGCTATAAACAACCAGCCAGAATACAAACCAAAGGTCACTGGAAACAGAAATCTTCTTTGAGTTTGAAGTTTCCCAATTCTTTGAACTATCAAGATATCTACTATGAGCAATCCAAAGATAGCTAAAGTTGAAAGCCCAATTAAATCAAAAGAGAATAGTACTATCCAAATAATATTGAAAATACACGACAACCAGAAGAGTGGAGCTATTTCGTCGATAATATTTCCGTAATACTCATCATTTGCTCGGACTATCATAACAATAACTGAAGAAATCAGCAGAATATAAATCAAGCTCCATATACTGAACGTAGAAGGTGCAGGTGTTATCAACGTGGGATATGAATCGGAAATATCCTTTTGAGAACGACCGTTAATAAAACCAAAAGCACCCAAGGCGTTAACAACAAGTGTTAAAACAAGAAGAAGACCGCTGATCAAAGCTTTTGTTCTTCTACTCATGCTCCCTACCTCCTCTTGAAATCTTGATGATGTAGATGGGGCATAAATAAAGTACCTTGCCCTCACAAAATTTGATTTTACTTGTTAATACTCGTATCCTCATGAGTGTTTGATGTAAGCTTTCTGAGGAGATAGAAACCTGATAGGCCAACCTCAACAATTGCAAAGCTGTAGAGAATTATCATCGCCGTCACCAATACAGCAAGCCACCCCCTAAATTTTCTTTCGCCTGAGGCAAGGCCTGTTATCTCAGCTATTGCCTGACCTCCAAATAAAAGTGCAATTGCTGAAAACAAACCAAAGCCGATTTGTTTGACGTAGTTTTTCGTTCTTATCGCAACCAAGAGAAGAAGTATAGCACCTGGTAGAAAGACCAAAAACAATTCAGCAGGCATTAAAAAGTCAAACAGGAATCTGCCTCTTTCTATAAGGGCTATTATAGAAAAGAAAACAGGAGATATCACTGGAATCCACACAAGAAACAAACCTATTACTACAAGAACCTTATTCGATCGACCAGTCATGCAATTCACCAACTTTTTTGAATGTGTTCGAAACCTTTCTTTCTGGACATCGTCAATAGAGGTTCTTTCTGCCATCTTGCTCACACACTGCTCCGAGAGCATTTCTTTATCCATGTTCTATATGAACCCAGTCCATTTCATATTTGCGTAAATACAAGACATGCAATCAAACACAATATCAAATTCTATGTTCAGGGTTTTTTGGATTTGTTCATACACTCGATGAACACTTCAACTATAGTAGGGTCAAACTGAGTTCCTGCATTCCTTTTTAGCTCCTCTATTGCTTCTTCGTGTGTCTTAGGAGTGTTGTATGGTCTTTGACTTGTCATAGCATCATAAGCATCTACAATGGCTAATATTCTGCATTCTATAGGTATTTCGGTACCTTTCAACCCCATTGGATAACCATTTCCATCCCATCTTTCGTGATGATGCAAGATTAGATCGGCAATTTTTGATAGCTCCGGTGAGTTAATTGCTATCTTGTATCCTTTTTCAGAATGGCTCTTCATGATTTCCCATTCCTCCTTTGTTAACTTTCCCTTCTTGTTTAAGATATCATCAGGTATGCCAATTTTTCCTATATCATGTACCTGTGCTAAGAGAATCAACTTTTCTCTTTCATCTTCACTTAGATTCATTTTTGCAGCTATCATTTTACACATGGACATAACTCTTTCGGTGTGACCTGACGTTACGTAATCTCTTTCTGACAGCGCAGACATTAGTATGTTTATAACCTGATTCTTATTGCTCATTTCTTCCAACAGTTTATTTCTGTTCATCATGTCATCTGCTTCCTTTAATTTCAATCTATAGTCGTCATTCTCAGTTTCCAAAAGACTATATCCGTAAGAAACGCTTAACGTTAAAATCTTATCCTCATCTTTTAAACTCTCATTATAAACCTCAAATGCACTTTGAATATTCCTTATGACATTCTCAACAGTCGGCTTGTCAGCGTTTTTCAGTAAGATCAGAAATTCATCACCACCAATTCTGAACAACAGATTTTCCTTTCCAACAGAGGTTTTCAAGATCTCGGCGAAAGTTTTAAGCAGTCTGTCGCCACCATCCCTTCCGAGAGAGTCATTTACAAGTTTCAAACCATTAATATCAAAAATCAGCATTGCCATTGGCAACATTTTGTTATCGATATTTTTGCTTGTATAATCAACAAAGTAATTCAGATTATAAAATCCAGTCAGAGAGTCTTTGATTGCAATTTCTGAAAGCTTTTGCTCATATTGTTTGTTTTCTGTTATATCAGTGCATATAATAAATCCACCTATAATAGTTCCACCTATATAAATTGGAGTGCTTTTAACAATGACACTGATTGGATTTCCATCCTTTGTATGCCGAATTGACTCTTTATTAATAACTACCCCCATTAACGTTTCACCAATTTCCTTTGCAAAATCGTATCTGTCCTTTTCAAAAACAACCTCATCGAGTGGCTTATTTTTCACATTCATTTTCGTATATCCAAACAATTCTTCAAACTTCTTATTTATGTTGACTATGTTTCCCTCAAGATCAAACTCAACAATTGCGTCTTGCGAATTATCAAACAGAGTCTGATATTTTTCTCTCTGCTTTTGTTCATTAATCTTTTCACGTTTCAGCTCGTCTGTTCGCTCTTCAACCTTCTTTTCAAGTTCTTTATTGTATCTAATAATCGCTGATTGCAGTTCCTTTAATTGACTTATTTCCCTTAACAAAAGCAAATATCCGTAGCTATCTCCAAACTTATCCTTGGTCTCTTCAACATTTAAAAGGATAGGTACCCTTCTACCAGTTTTGGTTATAATGTTCATTTCGCTGCTCTCTCGACAGGAAAGATCTATTTCTGTGTCAAAGATACTATCTAAAGTCAAGGTACAAATCTCATCTTTTTCGTATCCTGTTAACTCTAACATACCTTTATTCACGTCTCTGATCCTTAGATATGGATCTAGTATTATCATCCCTTCCTTCATCATCTCAAGCACTTCAGTAATAAGTTCCTCTACTTTGAGATTCATCAACTTGTACTTTTTCATTGAATACCAAATGCCAATTATAGGTATGTTGAACAATATGACAGAAATTGGTGGTAGAGCTATCTTCTGCATCATTGGTATAACTATATCACTTACACTTCCTATGGCAAAGGGTGCAAGAATAGTTTCAATTAAAATCTTGGCCTGCTTTTTCTCTTTCAGGTATTTTGAATCTTTAGACCATTTAACTAACATGTAGAGCCCTGTTGCAGTGTAGGAAATATAGTAAATGTGGAAAAAATAATCCAGAATTAAGTTGTTATATTTTGGATATATGTAAACGTAACCCAATGAAGTTTTTACATGATCTGCTACCGTGACAGGCTTATAGAAAAAGTAAAGATATATAGAAATGAATGCAGGAATGTAAAAAAGGAATAGTTGGAGCATATTTCTTAAATACTTATCCTTTTTAACCAAAACCAAAATAAAGTGCAAAAGTATGGCATACATCAAGCTGTAGAATATAGTTCCAACTCTATGAAACGCTGTTGCTACAGCAACATCCTGAGAAATATTCATCAGTGAGTACGTAAACGCCCATGCACTGATATCAAGAGTTAACACGAAGAAGATCTTGTTTAGTCTATCTTTTGGATTGCTTAGCAAACTGTTTGCACCTAATGATAAACTTGTTATACTGGATAAGACAAACAACGCAGAAAGAAAAACCACTAATACCACCTTCTATTGATGTATAATTTTCTTCATTCTCATAAATGGTCTGGGGTTCTTGGTTTCTTGTATAACAATTTTCAAGATGCGAGGATTACTCTTGAACATTATTGTAACACAGAGAGAGGATATTAGTGCTATTTATCACAATCCCAAGAATGGAACATGATTTTCGGCAACCGTTCTGTAAGTCTAACGCTTATTAAATGAAAGAGAAACTTACTAATTCGTTGCTTTAACAAAGCTTATCGTGGGAAACATCCGCGTATCTATTTCTGAAAACAGGAGCTACTACCGAATCTAAACAAGGATTATACCTATAACTATTAAGAATTCACTGAGCTTTTTCACCATATACTTCAGCTCTGTGCTCTAAGTATAACACTTATTCTCGTACTAGGGTAAGACTGTTCCTAATAGAGAATTGCATATTATATCCGATAACAGAAGAGTACAGGATTTTTTAGCATTAGGCCGACCCTTAAGACAGCTTTTGAGACAAACATGGACCTGCTTTGGTTATTTTTTAGCAAGTCAATTTATCAAGACAATCATGGTCTATTTGCGTTTTCACTCATTGGTATAAGTGAATTAAATACTACCTTATGTACAAATCCACTCGTAGTATCTTGTTATAAAGGGGCTTCTAAGTTCCATTGTGAAAGCACTTGGTATATAATTGAGGTATAAGTATATAACTTTGGCAAAATCAACCTTCGAAAGGATGACACTGCATGGAAAAAAACACCAACTCAAGGTATTTCTTATTGGGAATTCTATTTGTCGTAGCAATAGTTGCATATGTCCTCAGTATGCAGAAAGGAGTTGTGGAAATAGTCGAGACAAAATCCGAAGATGACTTCGTGAAAATCACTATTCAAATTCCGAAGCTAAAAAACACACGAGATATCGATTTAGAAAATCAATTTAATAACATGATTCAAGACAAACTAAAAGCAATCGTCGAAGATGTCAAATCGATGGCACAGGAAGCCGCAAATGACGACATGCTTCATGGAAAATATGAGGTTCACATCTCTACACAAGTTAAGTACCAGTCAAGAGATTTCGTAAGTCTTGTTATGTATTACTATACGTTTACAGGTGGAGCTCACGGCAACACAATCATCGAGACATACAATTTGGATCTTAGCACTAACAAAATCATCACGTTAAAGGACATTTTCAACTCCAATTGCGACTATGAAACAATAATAAAAGAGGAAATTCTAAAACAGATTGAAGAGAGAATGACTGATTTCTTTGAAGAATCTATTGAATACGTGAAGAATGAGAACATATCAGAACGTACGTTTACAATAAGCAAAGATGGCTTAGAAATCTATTATCAGGACTACGAGATAGCCCCACACAGCAGTGGTTTGCCGGTGTTCAAGATTGATATAACTAAAATCAGAAATTGTCTAAAGTATAATCTGAAGTGAATGAAAAAAGTAAGATTACACAAAACTTAGATACATCCAAACCGGCACTTAAGTGCCAATTTGCTTTATATAAATCCGAGAGAAAAGTGATCGTGCAACAAATCTACTGCTCAATGTGTCTGTGCTGCACATGTCTAACGTAAGATGTCAAAAGGAAGAATCTTTACCCGCTACACATTGGTAAAACAGGCACTCGAATAGTTGCCCTAATATCATTGCCAACCGAAACAAAAAGAGCAGAAAGTACGATGTGCTTTGACCAGGCACTCTAAATCTAAAGACGCAAAATTGGGCTCAAGATAGAACGAAATGCAAGTTGAAGTCATAACAATTCCTACGTAAGTCATCTAAATTATATTAGCTATTCCTACTTATCTTCTAGTTTCTGTTTTTATTCGCTCTAGCTAATTAAATTGATAAAACTATTCAATTGTTGTTTTACTAATTCTTATTATTTACGGCATTGTCTTAGATAACAAGATGTTGCATAGGTATGTCTAAGTGTACATTATGGTCCTTACTTCCACAGTATTCACTATTGCACATAATTGCACCGACTTTCCGAAGATTTTGTCAGTTCACGAACTTTGATACCAAAAACAGTTTGGAACCCAATACGTGACCATGTTTGGATATTTCACGCAGAACAAAGCGAGCGCCCCTTCAATTACATCCTTTTATTTTGACCTATAACATTCTCGGAATTACACAAATGTACAAAACTACTTTCCAAACTTTTGGAATGCGTTATAACCGATTTTAGAAGCAAGCCTTCAAAAGAGGTTTATTTATCAATATTTTTTACCAATCTAACCTTTCATTCCCCCACCGAGACCTTGTCTTTAGAAATTGCAATATAAGGTATCTTATATTGCAGTTTTTGTTCCCAATGTCAATCTTCATATAAACAATTAATTTGAGATTATTTCAAGCCGATTTAAAACACCATCCTTTTTATTTGACCTATAAAGCATTTCATGACAGCCGATAATTCTTAATATATCTTCTCGTTTTTGAATGTGTTATAGGGCATTTTACAAGGGTGGCGTTCAAAAACTTTTATTTATACTATTTGTTGCGCGGTATGTTATGTGATTAGCATACAAACAATTGAGAAGTGCGGTGCGAAGGATAGTATTTAATACGATAATAGACGACTGTAAGACCGTACTCTGTTTTCTTATTTGTCTGTAAGATAAATACTGACGAAATGTGAATTTAAGAGCCTAAGAATAAGGGAAGACCATATAACTTAGGTATAGCTATGTTATATCTATGGTAGAAATTACACAGTTCTGACTAAGAAAATAATATATAAGAAAAGTACATTTGTCAGGCATAATAAAGTAGTCAAGATATATACAGTGTGGTTAAGCGCCGTTACTTGCTATTGGCATACTAAATTGTGTCATGGTAATCATGATAGATATACTAAGTAACAATATGAGCACTAATGAAATTTATATCTCAAACAGGTTTCAAGTTTTCAAAATGGAATTTCGAAGATTGGCATACCAGTTAAGTAAGGGGCAATCTCGTAATCTTGGTAGCATATTTGCAAGGCACCTTTTGTTATCGTAAATGGTCTTTGTGACAGGGAGGCTTTTTCAACATACGCAACGGTATCTTCGAAGTGAACATCTTTCTGCAAATTGATTTTGAGTTCACAAAAAACACTGCTAATAATCAATACGACAATAAATGCTACCAAAAGTGTGATTAAAAAACCAAAGTTTTTCCCTCTGTTTCCTCCCACATTAGATGAAGGAGTATGTCTTCGCATACATTATTAATTATACAGCGCACGATAAAGGCCATGGATTCGAATTCCATCGGCTCCACCAGATTTAACAACATATTGATGCGATGGATATGAGCCTTGAGAAATCAAGCCTATGCGTTTTAAAGGATGAACAAAGATAAGGTGAAAAATGAAGTGGTTCGACAGCAAAGCAAAAGCGTTGAAAGGTCTAAAAAGTTGATTGAATGTAAAGAAAAAAGAAAGTATTTGAAATGTTTTTGCGGTAACGATATGATATAATTGTAATAGAATACTAAAGTTGTAACATATCAACAGATAGAATAAATCTATAAGAAATGGCAACTACCTATGCAAGAATATTAGGTTAATTGGTTAAGCGGAAAATATGGAGTTTCATTTAAAACAAACTTAGCTATTGTGATAGTAGTACTTTATTTTGTTAATCCCATAGATGCCCTACCAGATGGCATTCCTTCTCTTGGCATAACAAATGATGCGGATGTATTTGCGCTCATAATAAACCAAATTAGAGTTGAGTTGGATAGATACAAAGAATGGAAACGATGACTTATTCATCTTGCGAACCTACCTTTTTCAAGAGTTGTTTGTGAGTGTCTCATATTTAAAGGATAATGTGCTTTTTGGAAAGTTTCAATAGTTTTAATAAACATTATAATAAATTTATTAATTGGAGGGATCGATTTGGCTGGTGACAAAATAACCTTAAGACAGCTTGAAACACATCTTTTCAAAGCAGCTGATATACTCAGAGGTAAGAATGTTATAATATATGAGAAGAGCTTTTTCTTTGATTCAACGGTGGAATATCAAGACAACTTTACAAAAAGCAGTGGGATCAAAAAGAAACTATCGACGTCCGGCTTAAAATTTTTTAATGATATTCGATTTCCGTCATGAAAGTGCGTGTTGGACAATATGGAAAGGAGGGGGAGTGAAAATAAAAAAGAGCAAAACTATTGTGAGTCCTTGGGTACCTTTCAACACAAAAGTTGTTGGTTTTGGATAGGAAGCTGGAAAAAAGAAAGGAGAAGTTGATATGAAGAAATTGGTTTGGCTTTTTCTTTTGGCAGCGTTGATTTGTACTGCAGCAAGTATTACTGAATTTGAGATATCTGTAAGTCCTGCGAGCGTTTTAACGATTTATCAAGGAGAAAGCGGAAGCATAACGCTGACGGTAGTAAGAAAAAACTTGGATCAACCAATCGTGTTAAGTTTAGAAGGTGCGCCAAGCGGAATAACGCTGAGCGGAATAACACTGAGCCCAACAACCGTGGTTAGATATGCAAGCGATGATATTAGATATGGAGAAAATATAAAACTCGTATTATCAGTACCATCAAGTGTGTCGGTTGGGACATACAACATGAAAATAGTTGTGAACAGCGGTGAAATTACTAAAAAAGCAGATATAACAGTTGCGGTTGCGTCTCGAGGTGGTTCAAACACCCCAGTTACGGTTGTGACTTCAGGACTTGCAAACAGCCCTTGGCCTATGTTTAGAGGAGATTTACAACACACAGGAAGGAGCAAATATATTGGATCGCAAGTTGCAAACGTGAAATGGTATTATCAAACCAATGATAGGATCAACTCCTCTCCAGCAATAGGCCCTGACGGAACAATATATGTTGGATCAACAGACGGAAATCTCTACGCCATAAATCCCGATGGAACTTTAAAATGGAAGTATACTACCGATGATCGGATCATCTCCTCACCAGCGATAGGATCAGACGGTACAATATATGTTGGATCAACAGACGGAAATCTCTATGCTCTAAACCCAGATGGAACTTTAAAATGGAAGTATACTACCAGTAGTTGGATCGCCTCCTCCCCAGCGATAGGCTCTGACGGGGCAATTTATTTTGGATCCAATTATTTTAGATCTTATTCAGTTGGATCTGAATCAGGATACTTTTATTGCCTAAACCCAAATGGAACATTGAAATGGAATGTTTTTATAGGTTCATATGTTGACGAGGATGGAAAAGCCTGGTCCGGAACCGAGTCGTCGCCTGCAATAGGTGCAGACGGAACGGTATATATCGGTGCTTACGACGGAAAACTATACGCAATTGGAGACTGAAACTTGAGGTGCAAAATTATTATTTGTATCACTTGAAAGAATTTGCTGAATCCTTCGGTGGAACACACCGAAGGATTTAATTTATACGTTTTGTTTCCTTCCTAAAATTCTTTTTGTTCTGCTGAAGGCTTTCATTAAACACACGATCAGCAGTGCAACAATCGTTCCAAAACCAGCTCCTGTCATGTCGATTATAACATCGTTCAACGATGAACCGCGGTTGTAAAAAAGCTGGTTGTATTCATCGAGGACCGCTGTAACAGTCGGAATAGAAACTCCAGAAAGAGCTGAGAAAATAACTCTTTTGAGTTTGTGGGTTTCTTTAAGTGCGTAAAACAAGACAAGTGTAGTAAGAAACCCAAGTCCGAAATAGAGCCCAAAATGAGCTGATTTTCTAAGAAGCATCTCAGTTGGAACGTATTCGGTCTTGAACCACCAGCGTTTTAATTTTGTTTCTAAAGAGATAAACCATCTTGTGTTTGAAAAATCTACTATGCTGTCAATCTTTTTTAGTGCGCGGTAAACAAACCTTGCCTGCCTTTCAGATTCTTGCGGAAGGCTTGATGAAAAATAAAAAATCATGCCGATCCACAGAAGCACAGCTACAATTAAGACTGCGTACACAACGCTTCTAACCTTGACTTTCAATTTCGTTTCCTCCTCGGTTCAGAAGCTCTACAAGTCTTTCGAAACTTGTTTTTAGATTTTTTTCGTCAAACGGAATATCTCTTTCCAAAGCGTATTCATATCTTACAAAAAGATTTGTGAAAAACTCGAAATCATCATTCTTAAATACTTCTAATAGCTCGTAAGGTGTTAGATGATCAAAGCTTTTAAAAAATTCTTTTCGAATGTAAAGATAAGCGTGCTTTACAAATTCAAGTCCTTCAAGCTGGAGTATCTCTTCAAAAGAAAAATCGGTTTTGAAAAACAACGGCGCTGCATCTTCATTTTCTTTTTCAACCAAAACCGTACTTTCACCACTTTCTAAAAGGATTTTAAAAAGCGGAATTAGAGAACATATAATCAAACATGTTCCAACTACGTTCAAAATCGTTATAAGTCTTGAATAGTTCCTTTGGGAAGCTAAATTTTTCTGGTTTTGAGCGTACCAAGTTACCGTTGCTTGTTTGGATATTATTTCTCTTTCAATTTGATCTGTTGAATTTGACTGATAGAGATTTGTTTGGTAATTAATTCTCGAGATCGTGAAAAGTATCGTGGAAAAAATAGTAACTGCAAAAATAATCAAAAGCCCCAACGCAGTTCCTTTTGTGAATTTTAGTTTAGCTTTGACAGCTGAAATCAGTATAAGAGCGAATGTTAGTAAAAGCTGGATGGAGAGAATTATTTCTCTTACCAAAAGATCTTTTCTTTCCTTTTCAGATATCTCAAGGTCGCTTGTTTGAAGTTCCCCAGTTCTTGCTTCATTTTGCGGCTTTTCTTGACGTTTTACCTCAACATTGAGATTGTACTCTTCAGCAGGTTTTATTTCAGGAACTAGAGCAGGAGCTAATTTAAGAGTCGTTCCTGAAAGTGGGATCAAAAGTATTAAAGGGAGAATGTAGAGAATTTTTGAATCTCTAAAGTTTTTCAAAGCGTAAATTAAAAGAGTACCAGCTTGGAAAATAGGAAGATAAGTAAAATTATTGTTCAGTCCAGAGAGCGGTGTTGAAAGCAGAAGAATTGAAAAGATCAAAAACGGGGTATACTTGTTCTTTGCTCTTTTGTAAGTTAAAACAAAAATCAGACTTGCTGAAGCGAAAAAGTTTGACTGGATAGCTACAAAGACCGCATAACCCAAACTTAGAATAAAGGTTTCTATTTTGCTTTTCGTCTTAAAAATTCTAAAAAGCAAAGCGAAAGAAACTATTGATAGAAGATTGATTTTAGTTGAAAAAGAAAGAAAAGACAGTGCGATTATCAGGCCATCCAGCAGTATATCTACCATATTGCTTCGATCCATTCTTGCAGAGCTGTATTTTCGTACCATATCTGAACTGAGATATGTTCTTGAGCTAAGATTTTTGCGTACTCATATGTTTTTCTGACTTCAAGTGGTAAGTCAAAATAGCTTTTAAACTTTCCTGTAACACTTTTTCTGTAGCCGTAGGGCATAAGCATAACTATCACTTTTCCAGAGTGCGATTTAAGCCTTATCAACTCTTCAACTTCTTCGACAGTTAAGTACATTCCTATCAGTATAACCGTATCCGCTGGTGTTAGAGAATCTTTTACACTTCCAAAAAAGTCTGAAGTAAGGTTTTGATTTTCTATCGTTCCTTGTGCAAGTGCTAAGGGTTCATAGTAAAGTGAAGGGTCTTTGAATCTGTAAGTGCTAACACCGTTTTTGTCTGAAATTGAAAGTTGGATAGGGATATGTTTGGCGCTTAAATAGTTCACAAGACCAGCTACTGCGCTGACAGCATCTTCTTCGTATTTTTTTCTTATACTTTCCCAAGCTTTTTTGGAATAAACCGCGCCGGAAAGATTAAGATCAAGGAGTACGAAAACCTTCGCACTTGAAGTGTATTCGTACTCCTTGACCATCAATTTATCAAATATGGACGCCTCTGAATATAAAGAATATATTTTTGGTATGCTTTTTCTAAAATATGCATCAGATGTCTTTGAGGAAAAAAGACAGGAGTTAAAAGATACCTATAAGCTCATGGGATTTTCTGAAGAGCAAATACATGAGCTTTTAGAAGATCCAATCTCTTATGGCGATGCCTTTTTTGTACCTGAAAAGGCAAGATGGGAAAATATTTTGAAATTAAAAGAGGATGTAGGAAATCAACTAAATAAAGCCCTGAGCGCTTTAGAAGAAGCAAATCCAGAGCTTGATGGAGTTTTGAAACACATAGATTTTAACGCAGTAAAGGGAAAAACCCGACTAAAGGATCAGCAGCTTATTGACCTTATTAATCATTTCAACAAGTATAAACTGACACCTTCAAACTTTGAATTTCCTGATCTGCTTGGTGCTGCTTATGAGTATTTGTTAAAGGAATTTGCCGATTCAGCTGGTAAAAAAGGAGGCGAATTTTACACACCGCCACATGTCAAAAAATTAATGGTAAGATTAGTTAAGCCCCGTGAGGGCATGTCAATTTATGACCCAACTGTGGGCTCTGGTGGTTTTTTGATTGAAGCGTTCCACTACGTTGAGGAACAAGGACAAAACCCAAGAAACTTAGCTCTTTACGGGCAAGAACTCAATGGATTGACATGGTCTATATGCAAAATGAATATGATTTTGCATGGCATCAATGATGCAAAAATTGAAAACGAAGACGTACTAACAACCCCCATGTTTTTGGAAAATGGATACATAAAAAGGTTTGATAGAATATTAGCCAATCCACCTTTCTCAGAAAATTATAGCCGCGCAAATATGCAGTTTGAAGAAAGATTTAAATATGGCTTTACTCCTGAGAATGGGAAAAAGGCAGACCTTATGTTTTTACAGCACATGATTGCAAGCCTGAAAGATGACGGAGTAATGGCAACAGTTATGCCCCATGGAGTTTTGTTCAGAGGTGGACAGGAAAAGGTTATAAGGGAAGGGATTGTAAGAGATGATTTGATTGAGGCAATAATAGGACTGCCACCGAAGCTTTTCTACAACACCGGAATACCTGCTTGTATTATTGTGATTAATAAAAACAAGCCAGAACATTTAAAAAATAAGATCTTGTTTATTAACGCTGATAGAGAGTATGGAGAAGGTAGAAATCAGAATTTCTTGAGACCAGAGGACATAGAAAAAATAGTTACAGTGTTCGAAGAGAAAAAAGAGATACCTAAATACTCAAGGCTGGTTGATATAAAAGAGATAGAGGAGAATGATTTTAACCTAAATATCCGACGGTATGTGGATAATTCCCCAGACCCTGAAATCGAAGATATTCGTGCCCATCTTTTTGGTGGCGTACCGAAGAGTGAAGTATTGCTGTATGAAAAACAGTTGAGGAAATTTAACTTGAGCTATGATATTTTGCTGGCAGAGAAGAGTGAAGATTATTTGGAGTTTAAAAAGGACATTACTGACAGAAATCAAATTAGGGAACTGATTGATAATTGTACTGAAGTGAAAGCTACAATAGAAAAACACAAAGAAAAACTTTTGGAGTGGTGGCAGGTTGTAAGGACTGAAATTGAACAGTTTTACAGTAAAAACAATCTTTGGAAGTTTAGAAATGAAGCTTTAGAAAAATTGAAAGATAGCTTATTGCCAATAGGAACATTTGATGAGTTCAAAATAGCGGGCATATTTGCAAATTGGTGGGAAGAACTTGTTTATGATTTTAAAAGTATAGTTTCTGCGGGTTGGAACAAGAATTTGGTTGAAAGAGAAAAAATTAAAGAAAAATATTTTAAAGAAGATATAGAAGAAATTGAAGATCTTGAAAGCAGGCTTGCAGAACTTGAAGCAGATTTAAGTGAGCTTTTAGAAGAGGTTGAAGACTGGGATGAAGAAGAGCAAGGGGATAAAACTGCAAGCAAGGTCAAAGAGTTTCTGAAGGACTTGGTTAAAGATTTAAGATCAAAAGACAGCGAGGCTGCAAGAAGGGAAGCAAGAAAATGGGAAGATTTGTTAGAAAATATTGCTCAAAAAGAAAAGGAAATTAAAAATGTAAAAAGTGAGATAGGCAGAAAGCAAAAGGAACTTGAAAATAAGATTGATGAAAAGATTGAGTCAATTACCCAAGAAGAAGCGAAGGAGCTATTAATCGAAAAGTTCTTCGAATTAATTAGCAATCAACTTGAAAAGTACTTAAATGCAGAGAAAAAAGAACTGATAAAGATTTTTGAAAAGCTTTGGGATAAATATCATGTGTCTCTTGAACATCTTTTAAAGGAACGAGAGCAGGAAGTCAGTAGGTTAAATAAATTTTTCGAGGAACTTGGATACTATGAGAGAGTCTAAACAAGTGGAATTTGAAGTACAGAAAAACAAAGAGTATATTAAAACAATCTGGGCATTTTAATACTATGCAATAGGTATATTTCTTATATGTTTTACCTTATAGACTGATTGAGAAATAGAGAAGCGACACAAAAAGAAGGTTGAACTTTGCAAAGAAGCGGGAGTTCCAGAATTTGAGTTTAATGAAGAAGACGGTTTTGTGGTCGAATTTTATAAAGACATAATACACAGAAGAGTATTTAAGCAAGCTTGGGTTAAATGGAAGGCAGATAAAGACAGTTATGTATGTAAAGGAGAAAGGAAAAATAACGAATAAGGAGTATCAGGGAATTGTAATATTTCAAAAGCAACAGCTATGAGATATTTGCCATAACTTATCAATATAAGTATTTTCTTACTTTGTGGTGAGAGTAAAAGTATGTTGCATTATATAATTATGAACCAAAAGTGAGTCCAAAATAGTCCGAATGAGTTAAAAAAGCCAAAGGAATTAAATGGAGGTATGACTGTGAAAGTGGATAAGAGAAAACTTCCTGAAGGTTGGAAATTGGTAAAGTTGGGGGAAGTGATAACTTTTATTAAAGGCAAAGTTCCCAATAAACTATCAAACATTCAAGAGCATAGTATGGTAATATACTTATCACCAGAATATTTAAGAGGAAACATCAACGAAACATTTTTCTGCAGTGTAAAAAATGTTATTTTAGCAGATAATGACATAATAATATTGTTTGACGGTTCAAATGCTGGAGAAATATTTTTTGCAGAGAAGGGTGCAATTGCTTCAACTATGGCTAAGGTAGACATTCAGACAAAATTTATTCATAAAATTTTTCTTTATTATGTTCTAAAATCATATGAAAGGTTAATAAAATCCCAAATAAAAGGTTCTGGCATTCCTCATGTAGAAAAAAATATTTTCGAACTACTTTTTGCACCTCTCCCCCCTCTCCCCGAACAACGCAAAATCGCTGAAATACTTGAGACAATTGATATTGCAATTGAAAAAACTGACGCCATTATAGAAAAATACAAACGCATAAAGCAAGGTTTGATGCAAGATTTGCTTACTAAAGGAGTGGTAAGTGAGGGTGAAGGTGAAAGTGAGAGGTGGAGGTTGAGAGATGAGAATATTGATAAATTCAAAGACTCACCGCTTGGTAGGATTCCTGAAGAGTGGAAAATTCGTAAATTAGATCACCGTGAGATAACTATTATGATAACAGATGGTTCTCACTATTCACCACAACCGGTTGAAAATAGTGAATATTATATAGTAAATATTGAGAACATAATTAATGGAAAAATTGAGTTTGAAACATGTAAAAAAATCTCACCAAAAGATTACAAGAAATTAGTTTCTAATAAATGCAATCCAAAATACAGGGATGTATTATTTACAAAAGATGGGACAGTTGGAATTACTCTTGTTTTCAGTGGGGAAAGAAATGTGGTGTTATTGTCTTCTATTGCTATTATACGTCCTTCAAATTGTTTAGATTCATCTTATCTCAAATATTCTTTGGAGACAGAACAGATTAAAAAACAAATTGATATCTTAATAGGTGGAAGTGTATTAAAGAGAATTGTATTAAAAGATATTAAAAGTTTATTAATATTTATTCCCCCTCTTCCCGAACAGCAACGCGTAGCTTCAATTTTATCCCAAATAGATGAAGTCATAGAAAAAGAGCAAGCCTATAAGGAAAAACTTGAAAGAATAAAAAAAGGCTTAATGGAAGATTTGCTAACAGGCAAAGTCAGGGTAAACCACCTTATTGAGGAGGAATAAAAATGAACAGTGATATACAAGTAATTTTACAAGAACGTAAAAATTATTTAGTGGAAAAGTTCGGAGTAATTGAAATTGCTGTCTTTGGCTCCTATGCAAGAGGTGAACAAAGAAAAGATAGTGATGTAGATATCATTGTTGATTTTAAAGAGGGTTACAAAACTTTTGATAATTACATGAATTTGAAATTCTACCTTGAAGAACTTTTTGGTAAAAAGGTTGACCTTGTGATTAAATCGGCTATAAATCCACGCATAAAACCTTTCATAATGGAGGAAGCAGTATATGTCTAACAGAATGGAAGAAAATCGCTGGTTTAAGAGATATTCTTATTCATGAGTATTTCGGAATAGATGCTGAAATAATCTGGGAGGTTATCAAAAAGAAGCTGCCGGAACTTGAAAAGGCAGTAAAATTCCTTCTTGAAAAGGAGAGTTAAAAATGTTTTACAAACTTGACGAAGAACATTATGTTGAAAATCCATTCCTCTTTCAGCTTCAAAGGCTTGGATGGAAGATTTACAGACAAAACAAAGATAACCCTGAGGATACAAAAGAAATAATATCGTTCACTTCTTCATTAGAACCTGAATATGGTAAAAGCCAAAAATTCAGAGAAAGTTTTAGAGAAGTAATCCTTGAGGGAGTTTTAAGGGAGTCTTTAAAGAGAATAAACCCATGGATAGAAGATGACCAAATAAGTGAAGTTGTTCGAAAAATTACAACACCACAGACAAACTCTCTTTTAGAGGCAAATAAAGAAATCCACGACTTGCTTTTAGAGAACACCTCAGTTTCTGAAAATAGAAAAACAGGAGAAAAAAGCCCAACTGTTAAGTTTATTGATTTTAAAAATCCGGACAATAATTCATTCATTGCTATATCACAGTTTAAAGTGAATATAACGGGGACTGAAAAACATATTGTTCCCGATATAGTTCTTTTTGTAAATGGTTTGCCTCTTGTGGTGGTTGAATGCAAATCTCCAGCCATTGCTGACCCAATTTCTGAAGCAATTACTCAGCTTATGCGCTATTGTAATAGACGCGGCGCAATTGAGGGAAATGAAAAGCTTTTCTGGTACAATCTATTTGTAGTAGCTACGTCCAATCAGGTTGCGAAGTATGGTACAATAACCTCAGACTACGAGCACTTTGTTGAGTGGAAAGACCCTTATCCTTTTTCACTGTCAGACGTAAATCCAGATGGAAATGTAACAAGCCAGCAAATTTTGATTCATGGTATGCTTTCAAAAGAAAACCTTCTTGATTTGCTTCATACATTTACCATCTTTAAAGAAGATCCAAAGAGCAAAATGATTAAGGTTGTTGCAAGATATCAGCAATTTAGAGCAGTAAAGAAGATGATAAAAAGATTAAAAGAAGGCAAAACACCAAACGAAAGAGGAGGAATTGTTTGGCATACTCAAGGTTCCGGTAAATCTTTGACAATGATGTTTATGGTTCGAGAGCTTTATCACAATCCTGAGTTTGGAAACTACAAAGTTGTTTTTGTCACAGATAGAAAGGACCTTGAAAAACAGTTAAATGAAACATCAAGAAGTGTTGGATTTACAGTTAAGTTAGCAAGAAGCATACAAGAGCTTAAAGAACTTTTAAAAACTGACACACCCGAACTTGTTATGGCTATGGTTCATAAATTTCAAGAGAGGGAATTAAAAGGAGAATTTCCCGTACTTAATACATCACATAACATATTAATAATGATAGATGAAGCACACAGAACCCAATACAAGCTGCTGGGTGCAAATTTAAGAAAAGCTCTTCCAAATGCAACGAAAATAGCATTTACAGGTACACCTATAGAAAAGACAGAGATGACGTTTGGCGACTACATCGACAAGTACAGTATAAAACAGGCAGTTGAAGATGGTGTGACTGTTGAGATTGTATATGAAGGAAGAGTACATAGCGCAGAGCTTTCAGACGAAGAGGCAGCAAATGCAAAGTTTGAAGATGTTTTCAAAGACGCTGATAAAGATACAAAAAGAATGATAATGGGAAGATTTACATGGAGAGCATATCTTGAAGCTGAAGAAGTTATCCGTGACAAAGCAAGAGATATGATAGAGCACTATATAACTCATATATTTCCAAATGGATTTAAAGCTCAAGTTGTTACAGTATCTCGTCTTGCTGCAATAAGATATAAAAAAGCACTTGAAGAGGCTCTCAAAGAAAAGATTTCTGAATTGGAAAAAGAAAATAATTCAAAAATAGATTTAGAAACATTGAAAAAGTTAGAGGTTGGTGTGGTTATTTCAGGAGCTCAGAATGACCCACCTGAGTATCATCCTTATACTGACCCAAATGATCACGAAAGGATAATCAAAAGTTTTAAACTCCCATTTGACAAAGTAGATGAAAATGGTATCAACGGCAATGTTGGTATTTTAGTTGTTCAAAATATGCTAATAACTGGTTTTGATGCACCTGTAGAGCAGGTTATGTATCTTGATAATGTGATTAAAGGACATAACTTGCTGCAAGCTGTTGCAAGGGTGAATAGAGTATACAAAAATAAGTCTTGTGGTTTTGTTATAGATTATGTAGGTGTTTTGAAACATTTAAGAGAAGCACTGGCTATTTACACAGATGAAGATATTGAGGAAATTTCAGAGGTTGTTAAGAACAAAGCTAAGAGCATTGATGAGCTAAAGTATGTTCACAATCTTATTGAAGAGTTTTTCGAAAAATATGGCATCAATGACTGGCACCAGAATGTAGATGAATGCATTGACATTCTTGTTGATGAGCAGGTCAGAAATGAATTTATAGCTATTGTAAGATGGTTTAACCGTTGTATGGACGAGGTTCTTCCTGACCCTGCAGCACTAAAATACCTTACTGACTTGAAAATTCTTGCCTTTATAAAAGAATCTGCTCGAAACAGATACAGAGATAACAAGCTGAGTATAAAAGATGCAAGTAATAAAATAAGAGGAATTTTAGAAGAATATCTGATCTCTCGGGGAATAGATCCCAAAATACCACCTACTCCACTTTTTGAAGACAAATTTCTCGAGAAACTTCACAAAAAATCAAGCAAGGCAAAAGCTCAAGAACTTCAACATGCGATAATTGAGTATATTGATGAACATTGGGAAGAAGACCCAGAACTCTATGAAAGATTTTCTGATAGGTTGAAAAGACTACTTGAAGAATATAAAGAAAATTGGGACGTTTTGTATGATGAGCTTGAAAAATTAAGAGGAGAGATGAAAAAGGGAAGAGAAGTTGAACAAACATTTGGACTTGATCCTAAGAAAGAAATGCCATTCTTTGGTCTGCTCAAAAGTGAAATATTTGGTAAAAAACCTGTCAGTGAACTAACTGATAGCGAGATAGATTTTCTTGTTAACACGACTAAAGATATTATAGAAATAATAAGTAGAGAGGCTCAGAATGTTGATTTTTGGGAAAATGCAGTCAAACAAAAGAGGCTTAAATCTCATATAACTTCACAGTTGCTTAAGAAAATATCATCTTCTACTCTTAAAAATAATGATACTGTAAGTGAAGAGACTGTACCTTATATGGTTAATTCTATAACCGATATTGTATTCGGCAAAAGAAATGAAATAGCTCAAAAATTAATAGAACTTGCTTATCATCACTTCAGGAAGTGAGATTAATGGAAGACATAAAAATTGAAAAGATAATACGCTCGAAAAGAAAGACCATAGCTTTGCAGATAACAGAGAATGCAACGCTAATCGTTAGAGCACCATTTGAGTTAGATGAACAGACTATTTGGAAAGTTATAAATAAACATAAGAAATGGATTTATAAAAATAAAAAAGAGATAGAAGCAAGAGATCCCAAAGCCTTGCCAAAAGAATTTGTCAGCGGAGAGGGATTTTCATACCTTGGCAGGTATTATAAACTGCACATAGTGGAAAACCAAGATGTACCTCTCAAATTCGAAAATGGCTTTTATCTTTCGAAAGATGCTTTGCCAGAAGCAAAAAATGTATTCATAGATTGGTATAAAAAAGCAGCCTATGAGAAGATTCTTGAGAGAGTAAACTGGTGGGCTCAAAAAAGAGGTTTTAAATACAACAAAGTAAATATAACAAATGCCCAGAGAAGATGGGGTTCTTGTTCTGCAAAGGGTAACTTGAACTTTTCTTGGCGGCTTATTATGGCACCGCTGTCTGTAATAGACTATGTTGTTGTCCATGAGCTTGTGCATCTTGAAGAGAAAAATCATGGAAAAAATTTTTGGACAAAAGTAAAACTGCTCATGCCTGATTATAAAAAACATGAGGATTGGTTAAAAAAGAATGGGTATTTACTGAAACTCTAATGAAATTTGTGGAGGGTGGTAAAGTGCAAGAGATATTTAAAAAATATAAAGAAAGGTTGGTTAATTTAAGCGGCAGAAACAGAAGTTTGATGATGAAAAAGATATATAAAAAGCATTCATTTGATTTGTATCTATTAAAGAACTTTCAAGATAAAGATATTTATGCAGGAGGTATTATTTATGAACAATTCTGAATACGAATCTGAATATGAAAAATATAGAAAGAAAGCTGAAGAATATATAAATGATAGAGAAAAAACCAGGAATCTTTTAGATCAAGCTGCGAAAAAGGCTAAAAAACAAGGGCCTTTAGACAAAATATGGGATGATATTCAACTTATGTTTGGATTATTAGGCGATTGGTTAAGTGGAACATATAAAGTTTCAACAGGAACAATCTTAGCTATTTTGGGAGCAGTAATTTATTTTGTTACTCCCATTGACGCTATAGTAGATTTTATTCCTGTTCTTGGTTGGATGGATGATGCAGCTGTATTTACGCTAGTAATAAACCAAATTAGAGCTGAGTTGGATAGGTATAAAGAAAGGAAACGATGAGTTATTCATCTTGGGAAACCTGCTTTTGTCAAGAGTTAGTTGGGGGTGTTACCTATTTAAACGGTAATGCGGTTTTTGGAAAGTTTCAATATTTTTAGTTAACATTATCTTACTAGAAAGAGGAGGAGTTATTTGTGATTGAAACAGACATTTTAGTTATCGGTGGTAGTGCAGGTGGTATACTTACAGCAACCACGGCAAAAAAAATCTATCCAGACAAGAAGGTCGTCATGGTAAGGAAAAATAAAACAGTTATGGTTCCTTGTGGGATTCCTTACATTTTTGGAACCCTCTACGACACATCAAAGAACAGAATCCCAGATGAGATGGTTAAAAGTGCAGGTGTTGAACTGATTATAGACGAGGTCATTAGTATTGACAAATACAGCAAGGTAGCGGTTTTGAAGAGTGGAGAGGAAATCAAATGGGACAAACTTGTTCTCGCAACAGGTTCACTTCCAGTTATTCCAAAATGGCTACCTGGACACGACCTTGAAAATGTCTTCCCAATTATCAAAGATGAAGAATATCTTTCAAACATGCTCAATAAGCTCAAAGAGATTAATGAAGTTGTTATAATTGGTGCAGGTTTTATCGGTGTGGAATTTGCTGAGCAACTTGCACTTGCTGGTAAACACGTAACACTTGTTGAAATAGCCCACAAGATACTTTGGCAAGCGTTCGATGATGAATTTGCAGCAATTGCAGAACAAGACCTTGAAAGCCACGGGGTTATACTAAGATTAGGAACGAAGGTTAAAGCCATTCTTGGAAATGAAAAGGTAGAAGAAGTCGAATTTGAAAGTGGAGAAAGAGTTAAAGCAGAAGCAGTCATACTCTCCATGGGTGTCACGCCAAATACAGAGCTTGCAAAACAGCTTGGACTTGACCTCACAAGAAAAGGTGCCATAGTAGTTGATGAATACATGAGAACAAGTGCTCCTGACATCTTTGCTGTAGGTGATTGTGCACTTAAAAGAGACTTCTTTACCAGTAGACATGTTCCAATACTTCTTGCATCAACTGCAGCTATGGAAGCAAAAATTGCAGCAGCTAACCTGTATGGTATCAAGTTCATAAGAGAAAACAGAGGCACTGTAAGCGCATTCTCTACGAAGATATTTGATAAAACTTATGGAGTTGCTGGTATAATCGAAAGATTTGCCAAAGAAGATGGATTTGATTACGTAATTGGAAAGGCCGTATCTATGGATAGACATCCGGGGTCTTTACCAGGTGCAAAGAAAATCGAAGTTAAACTCATCTTCTCAAGAACATCTGGAGTTCTTATAGGTGCCCAAGTAGTTGGAGGCGATGGTGTTGGAGAAATGATTAATATACTAAGTCTTGCGATCCAAAAAGGTCTGACAGCTAACGAACTCAACACTATGCAAGTTGCAACTCACCCACTCGTGACTGCTTCACCTGTGACTTATCCAATCAATGCAGCAGCACTCGATGCGCTCGTAAAAATCTGCAATAGATAACGTTGGTTGATTACATATCTTAGAAAGCCTTGGGGTTGCACTAAATCCCGAGGCTTTTTTATTTGAAACAGCAAGCATACCTCTCCAGAAATTACTTTCATATCATGCTTCTGAGGAAAGTTTTTAACACAACGATAATGCTCAGAGTACTGAAAATAGATTGCTTTGTTCAACTTTTTGCATTATCATGTTCTCTAACGAAGAAACTAAGTCTTGACTAATTCACTATATGTGATAAAATTATCATGTACGATTTACGAAAAAAGAAAAACCACCAACAAAAGGGAGGAAGAATAATGGACGCAAGAAAATCAGTAAATGACTTTATGAAGACAATGAAAGAGCTTTCGGCATTTGACAAAGGATATGTCGATGCATTTATGAACTTCTTCAAAGAAGCAGAAAAACCAGGAGCATTGAGTGCAAAGCAAAAAGCACTTATTGCGGTTGCAGTTGCTGTATCTGAAAGATGTTCTTACTGCATAGCGGTTCACACAAAAAACGCACTTGATGCAGGTGCAACACGTGAAGAAATTCTCGAAGCTGCTGAAGTGGCAGGTCTCATGGGTGGTGGACCGGCAATAGCGTATATAACGCTTGTATTGGAAGCATTAGATGCGTTTCAAGCGAAATAATACAAGGTTTCATAAAGAACTAGAAAATCTCGGGGAAACCCGGGATTTTTGTTTTTAAAAATTCGTAAAAAAGAGTGGTATAATACGTTTAGGAAATTCTTGAAAAGGAATTTATCGTAACTGGCTGAGCTGACAAAAGTAAGTATAATGAACGCTCTCAACGATAACAACTCAAAAAGAGCAGGTGGGTTAAGCTATCTCGATCTTTGGAAAGGGGGTATGGATATGAAAGGTAAACTTTTTACGGTTGCTTTGCTTGTTCTTTTTTCCTCGCTTTATCTTTTTGCAATTTCTGTGATTGTTCCTGGAAACTCCGACTTTGTCATGTATCTTGACCTGAGTGTACTTGAAAACCAGGATTGGCTTCCTGTCTTTCAAGAAGCGGGGATTCCAACAGTAGTGTCTGTTTATGGAAAACTATCCTTAGGAAATGCGCTGGGGTTTTTAAATCTGGATGAAAGTGCAGAATTTTCACTCAAAAATTTGCTCGGCTTACCTTTAGGAATCGTTCTTCCAGGGAACATCGGTGATAAGAGCCTTGGATACGTACTTAGCTCGCTGTTTGATTCAACTATCGAAGTTCCTAAACTAACGATTAATGAACCTTCCATTATCTTACTTAAAAGCCAAAAACTTTACATCATACGTTCCAAGGATAGTATTTATCTTTGCTTTAATAAAGATATCTCCACCTTCACAAAAGACATGCTTACTGGAAAAATCTCGAGCATACCGCTGTCAACAAAGGACGGTGTTGTAGTTTATTTTAAAACATACAAAAAGTCCCTTATAGGAGAGCTTCTCTACATTACTGGTGATTACATTGGAATTCCGATTTCTGACGAGCTTATCATTACTAAGAAAGATGAAAAATACCGATTTGAAGCGACTATTGTTAAAACATATTCAGACTACGAGAAAAAGCTCGCGCTTGCAAAAAGAGGCATTTTGAGAGACCTATCTTACATCGACAGCGCTAACATTATAATCGCATTCGATACAAGCAACATGGGCGACAGCCCCTTGTTAACTGCAGACCTGGACGTCGATATTCCGGAAGAAATCCAAAAACTGTTTTCTTTCATCGAAATTTTCAGAGCTGTCTCATTCTCCCTAACTATTGACGGATATTTTACATTTTCTGGAATTTACAAGCCAGAGTACGAACAAGATGCAAAACTTACTGCTTCATTCATGAAAAAACTACTCGGAGATCAAGGCTACCAAGTTTCCCTTGAAAACCGCGTTATCAATATCTATCCATCTGAAATCGACAAGTCTTCCTTGAAAAAGATAAATGACAATAGCTACCTTTTGTTTGAATTGAACTACTCAGACGAAGAAGAATCCGCAAAAATCGTCATGAAAGCAGAAGTACTGGACACCGGCAATCTCTTTATATCTGGTGAATTTAACAACTTAGTCTGGTTCTTGAACAAGATAGCCGAGCGAGCTTCGAGAAGAGAGTACGAAGAAGAATGGGATTACGAAGAGGAAGAGTATTACGAAGAATCTGAAGAGGATGCAGAAGAGGGATACGAAGAAGAATATTATGATGAATATGAAGAGGAATACGAAGAAGAGTACACAGATGAGACCTACTACTCTGAACTCGAATACGAATTGGCTGATAAGATAGCTTACATATTTAACACTTGTGCCGACCTCATTAACAACGAGAGACCACAAAATGTTACATTAGGAACTTTGTATGAATACGGTTATATCGATTATATACCCGACGACATCGACGTGAAAAGTGTAGTTATGAACGATGGTACAATTTATGTTATCATCCACACAGACGTTTCTTACTACGATGTTGCACCGGAAAACGTAGTGGATATACTCTATGAAAAAAATGGCATCTATTCAGAGATTATCAACGGAATGATAAGTGTAATCCTCTATGTTGAACCAAGAAGTGAATATGCCGAGTAAAATTTCTGATAGGTGAATAATCAAAGAATTCAGCGCCCTGGGATTCCCAGGGCGTTTCTTCCAACTTTCAATCGAAGTAGTATAATAGTGATGGTGCAATTAAATGAAAATTCTAAATCTTCTGGAGGTTTCAGCATGAAAAATGCGTCAACAACGATTAATATTAGTTCATCAACACTAACAATTCTCTGCAACGACGAACTCAACCCACCGCTCCATTCCGAGCACGGTTTCTCCATACTTATCGAAAAATCCGGTGAACCAACGGTCTTGTTTGACACTGGAACGACTGATGTATTCATTAAGAATGCATTCATTTTTGGCAAAGATCTTTCGAAAGTAGAATACATCGTCATAAGCCATGGCCACTACGATCACGCAGGAGGGCTGAAGTACCTGACTACATTCGGAAAGAAATTCAAAGTCTTCTTAAGGAAAGATGCCTTCCTACCAAAATACAGCGGCGAGAGGTTCACAGGAATAGATTGGGAATCTATAAAGGATGCATTTGAGTTTGTGATTATAAACGAAAAACTTGTCAAAATTACAAACTCAATCTACGCATTTGGACCAGCCTGGATGAAGAATAACTTTGAGGAGCCAGATCCGAATTTTCAGGTTATAAAGAATGGAGAAAAAGTCAGAGACTTTTTTGAAGAAGAGCTGAACCTCGTCATCGATGAAGGTGATGGTATAATCCTAATAACCGGCTGTGCACACAGGGGGATAATAAACATTGTTCAGGATGCTATTGAACTGTTTGGCAAGAAAGTCAGACTTCTAATCGGTGGCTTCCATCTGTACAAATCACCAAGAGAAAAGATTCAAATGGTTGTTTCTATCCTCAGACAACTCTCCATTGAACAAATAATCCCACTCCACTGCAGCGGGGAATTGATTAGGGAGATTTTGTTATAATCGTTCGAAATTCTTAACCACACCTCTTTAGCTCAAAAGTTTGAAGGCTATTAAATAGAAGCCTACAATTAGTGATGTCGAGACGTACATACGTACATTGATATTCAAATTACTCATCCATCAGCAGCTTCTAAAAAACTTTGTCAGGTGGGGAAAATTAGGTGTATAATAAAATAATAGCAAAATGTTTGTTAACAATTTATGTTCAGCAAGTGGCTAAGGGGGAGAATTGTTGGGAAACATAACTTTACACCAACATCAAATAGAAGCTATTGATGCCTGGTTTGCTAATAATTGCAGAGGAATAATATCGATGGCAACTGGTACAGGAAAAACATTTACCGCAATTGGAGCTTTGGAGCGTTTAATCCAAGATCAGCAAAAACATGTAATATTTATCTCAGCACCATATGCTCATTTAGTTAACCAGTGGCAGAGTTCAATTAAAAAGTACGGTCTTCACGTTGACGTCGTGTTAGAGTGCCACTCAAAAGCTGCCAAATGGCATGAAAAAGCTGAAAATGCGTTAAGGAAACTTCGAATAGGTATCTTTAAAAGATTGATCTTCCTATCAACTCACAACACGTTAGTTGGTGAAAAAGTGAATCAACTGATCAGCTCATTGCCTTCAAACTCAGAAATTAATCTCACGATTGTTGCCGATGAAGTTCACGGGATTGGTTCTGAAATGAGAAGAGAAAATCTCTCAGACGCATTCAATTATAGATTAGGGCTCAGCGCTACACCCAAGCGAATGTATGATGAGATTGGAAACAGATTTTTGCGCTATTTCTTTGGTGATGTGATTTATGAATTTTCTTTGTGCAAGGCCGTGAACAATATAAATCCTGACACTCAAAGAACGTACCTAACACCGTACTATTATTATCCAATTCCGTGTTATTTAACTGATGATGAAATGAGAAAATACCGAATTCTGACAGAAAAAATAGTGAAAAGGGTTCGAAATTTGGACAACATTACTTATGCCGACCTTGAAGACGACCCAGAGATCAGAAAACTACTATTTCAACGAAGCAAGATCTTGAAGACCTCAAGCTCGAAGTACTCAGCGCTAAAATATATCCTAAACGAAATCAAAAGTAATGGAAATGTGGAGAGGACAATAGTCTTTTGTGACGAAAAGCTTATTGACAGGGTAATGGAAATTTTACAAGATGAAGGTGTAATAGCCCAGAAGTTTGTTCAAGAGCTCTCATATGCTGAAAGGAAACATATTTTAAAACTTTTTGAATCAGGGTTGATTGAGGTGCTCGTAGGGATAAAAATGTTAGACGAAGGTGTCGATGTTCCAGGCGTTGATAAAGCAATAATACTTTCAAGTTCTACAAATCCACGAGAATACATCCAAAGACTGGGACGTGTATTAAGAATTTCTCCTGCAAAAGATTATGCATATGTGTATGATGTTATTGTACTTCCAAAGCTTACAGGTTTTGAAGATAACCGTGTTTATAAGCGCATCTTAGAAGTTGAGTTTTCAAGAGTTGAAATCATGGCTCAGTGCGCTGAAAATTTGTATGAAGCAATTCAGGTGGTTAACAATATTGAAAGGGGGTACATAGTATGAGTACCTCGAAAATTTCCGAGTTTCTTTATGATATATTAGTAGATGAGGCATCTCAACACTTTGGAAATGATAGTGAAATTGTAGCCAACTTCATACTTGAACTCCTGAGTTATTACCTTAGTGAGGCAAGATTTTCAGAGAGCAATGAGCGAAAATTGTTGGAAAAAGTCAGGGAAAAGATAAGCAGATTTGTTGAGAATGAGTTAGTTTAACCCTTTACTGAAGCTGGATTTAACTTCTCATATATAAAGGGGATGTAGTTTATGCGCCTTGAGAGTGTTGAAATTACTAACTATCGTCAGTATGTTGAGGGAAGGTTTCTTTTTACAAAAAATGATAGCCAAATTGGAGATTTACACGTTATCGTTGGAAAAATGGGGTCGGGCAAGACGACATTCCTTGAAGCCGTAAACTGGGGGCTTTTTGGTGAAGAACTCTTCTCATCCAGACGTCCTTACCCTCCTGATACGACGTCAGAAATTCCGAGTTCAATAGGAAAATATCAACAATCCTCAGCAAGCATTTTGTCAAAAGTGCGTTTAGTATCTGATGGTGAATATAGGACCACAGTAAAGTTGCTTTTCAGAGATTCATATGAGACATTCAGGGTCATTCGAAGCTACAAATACTCGGTTTCTGATGGTCGCGTAAGTCCAAGCTTGGATGGGCTGACACTTAGTGTCCATGTCAATGATTCTATTTCAATTGCAGACAAAGAATTAGAAATAGAGAAGCGCTTTCCAAAAGCGTTACGTGAACACTTTTTCTTTGATGGTGAAAGTCTGGATGTTTACCTTAAGGAAGTCAGAGGCATGCATATTAAACCTACAGTTGAAAAGTTCTCAAAAATAGCAGATATTGAAGCTTTTCTAAATTTTCTTGGAAACGTGCGGACGAAGTTAATTTATAAAGACCTACGAGATAAAGAGAAAAATAATAGGCTTATAGAGCAGCTTTCAAAACAGATAGAGGAAACTGAGAGAACTCTCAAATCACTTCGTGAAAGACTTGAACAAGCAAAACAACAAGAAGCTCAGATAAACGATGACCTTAGAGAAATATACCAAAAGCTGGAAGCCCTCAGAAACTATGAGAAGTATAAGTCTGAATTCGAAGATCTTGTAAAAGAAGAAACGAAAAAGCGTGACGAATTGAGTGAACTACTCAGAGTTAAAGCACAACTACTCTTAGATCTTGGTTGTTATGTCTTTGGCTGGAATGCTATCGACGAAGCGTACAATATGAGAAGTACAAGTACCATATCCATACCTATCATGTTGCCAAAAAGTGAAATTGAGAAGATGTTATCTGAAAAAACCTGCGCCATTTGTGGCAGCCGGCTTCATGAGCATGTCCTTGAACAACTCAAGGCACTTTTAAATTCAGACCATGTTGTTATTACGGAAGATTATCACAGAGTCCTGAAGAAAAACATTAGGAACAACATGCTCCAGGTAAGGAGAACAAATGATAGAATAGGAACACTCGAAAAAGAAATAGCAGATATACAGAAGCGTATAGAAGAACTTGGAAAACTTCTTCCTGAAGATATATCTAACAAAATAGAGTACTACCATAAAGAAAGGGAACGTTTAGAAAGTTTTAAGTCAGACATACAACGAAAAATATTTGACCTTGAGAACAACATAAAGGAGACTGTAAGCAGTCTTAACAAGTACAAGGAAGAGCTCGATAAGAACCTTACTGAAAACGAACGATTGGATTCTATCAAAAAACAGCTCGATTTTGTCCAAAAAGTGGAAGATATTATCCAAAAGAGCGTTGAGAGGGTTCGTAAACGCATATGTACGGAGATTACGAAACATATGAGAGAATTTATTAACCGAGTAATGTGGAAAAAAGAACTTATAGAAAACATTTCACTATCAGAAAACTTCGATCTTACGGTCACGGACAAATTTGGCCAAGTTCAAATTAAAGAGCTTTCCGGAGGCGAACGTTCCATTTTAACTTTGGCTCTTGCTTTAGCAATACATCAAGTAGCAGGTGTTGAGCTTCCCATCTTTATAGATAGACCCCTGACTAACATTTCAGGAGAAGCATATTATGAACTCATACATCTTCTCTCAAAACTTTCCGAAGAAAGACAAATCATTATCACAATGACTGACCAGGAATACAACAGCTTAGAGAAAGAACTTATGAACTATTCATCAACTATTCATTATCTCGAACCACAAAACAGAGGAAGTTATTACGTGACAAATGTTATAAAAATAAAGTAAGGAGCTGTGAATACAATGGGGGCAGAAACAATAATACTTAAGCTTGATTCTGAAAGAAACAAAAAATTAGATGAGATAATCTCCAGGACGAAAGAAATTTTATCGCAGGTACGAAAGATAAAACTTTATCTACTTGCAGGTTTTTATGGTTTTTATCTTAGCGAACGCAGAGTTTCAAATGGTGATAAAGTAGACGTTTCACGTGGTGAATTCCTTGAAAAAGATGAGTACAAGGACTTCCAAAAATACATTGCCGCAATATATGAACTGACTTCTAAGAACGATGCAGAGGGCAGTGAGAAGAAATCATCGAAGGATATGTATGCTGTTTTCGAAGAATTTGTGAACACAGGTGTTGATGAACTATATAACCTGCTTCAAAATTGCAAAAGCTCAGAGGAATTCCTCGAGGAATTAGAGCTTCGAATTCAGGAAGCATATGAGAGTCTCGGGTTTGAATCCTTAGAACAGGAGGAAATAGACTATGGAAATGAGTAAGTTCGAATCGGATTTCTATAAAGCCCTTGAGGATCTATTCATTGGTGCTCAAATTGAGGGTAAATCAGGATACATCAACCTCATGAAATTCAAAAGCGCATATTACAACAATGTCGTTAAACCAAAACTTGCTGATCTAATAACTCAGGAACTTGAAACTAAAGGCATAGAAGATTTCAGAGAAGAACTGTTCGAGAAACTATATACTTTCTTCAAACGATACTTTTCTGAAAGTGGGTCGATCTACTTTACATACACTTCTTGGAGTGAGAAGATATATGAACGCATATATGATCCAGAAAACGATGTTGCGCTTTTTTGGAAGACACGAATGCTTTATTACGTTAAAACAGAAAAAAGATATCAGAGCATGGAAGTAAAAATCAAAGGGATTAACGGTACTGATATTGTATTCTGGTTCGATGTCAGTAACCTGGAGCACAAAAAGGCTAATGAGAAAAAAGAGATGAACTTCACATTCAAGGGAATAGATGAAAAAGGCAGAATAGTACTTGAAGGTTACTACAAAGAGGGTAATAAGCAAACAAATGTTGAGGACATAGTCAGGCAGGTAAGAGCACAATCTAAGCAGATTCAGTCACATGAGATTGCAGAGATGCTTGAGAGAGTAACTACGGATGATGTGGAGAAGGCTATAAGCATATTTAATAAGCAATCTGAAGTGGATTATTTCATAAACAAGGATGCAGAAAAGTTCCTCAAAGAACAACTTGATATGTTTGTATATCAATACATGTTTGATTCAGAGAATATTTGGACACCGAAAAGAGTAATGGAAATACAAACATTTAAGCATGTAGCGGGGAAAATAATTGAATTTATAGCTCAATTCGAAAATGAGTTAGTAAAGATTTGGAACAAGCCTAAGTTTGTCTTCAACAGTAACTATGTTATCACAATAGATAGACTCCCCAATGAAATCATTAACAAAATTGCGAATCACCCGAACTTAGGGCTGCAAGTAAAAGAATGGGTCGAACTTGGCATCGTAGAAGAAGGATTTACGTTTGGAGATGTTCTGAACACGGATCTTTTCGAAACAAAGAACAAAAAGTACAAATATTTGCCTATAGATACAAGATACTTTAAAGACTTAGAACCTGAAATTCTATCCCTTTTTGATAATTTAGACGAAGCTCTTGACGGAATACTCATTCGCAGTGAGAACTACCAAGCACTGAAAACAATTTTGCCGAAGTTCAAAGAAAAAGTTCAAACAATATATATTGATCCTCCATTTAACAAAGAACAAGATGCTGATTACTTGTATAACGTTAAATACAAAGACGCCACATGGGCTTCCATGCTTGAGAACAGGTTAACGTTAGCTCGCGAGTTTTTAAAGGATAGTGGTAGTATTTTTGTAAGATGTGATTACAACGGTAATTGGATAGTACGGGGAGTGATGAACGAGATTTTTGAAGCAAAAAACTTTAGAAATGAGATAACAGTTAGAAGATTTAAGAAAAATGTTATGGAAAACAATGTTAAAAAGCTACCCGAAGGGTTAGATACGATCTTTTTATATGCTGTAAGTAGCGCATTTTCATTTGTGAACCCATATAAATTAAGATCCGAAAAGAGGCAAGGTTTCTGGAGACACATGGGAGACTCATCTGGTCAAGGCACACCTAAAGTATTTTTTGGAAAACACCTTTCTCCACCGGAAGGTAAACACTGGAAGTTTTCTCAAGAGAGAATAGATCAAATGATAAGTGAAGGAAAATTGATTCTGGAATGCAGAAATTGTGGTTATATCCACGATAAAACGAAAGGGTTGTGGAATGGTTGTCCGCAATGTGGTTCTGACGTCCCAGTTCCTAAGTATTGGGTGGAGGAAGAAATCAAAGAAGTTTTGGATTCGAATTGGACGGATATTTATGGTTACTCAACATCTTGGGGTTTCCCTACCGAAAACTCTGAAATTCTCTTAAAGCGTGTTATTGAATCCACGTCCAATGAAGGTGACCTCGTAATGGACTTCTTCCTTGGTTCTGGAACAACAATAGCGGTTGCCCACAAGCTTAAGAGAAAGTGGATAGGAATAGAAATGGGAGAGCATTTCTATACGGTTATACTACCAAGAATAAAGAAGGTATTAGCATACGATAAGTCCGGTATTTCGAAAGAACAGGATGTTAAGGATAAGTATAACGAAAAGAATGCAGGTGGATTTTTCAAATATTACGAACTCGAACAATATGAGGACGTGCTAAGAAATACAAAATACGAGCACGCTGATATATACTTGCGACCTTCAGCTGGAAAAGATGAATTTAGCGAGTATATCTTCATGAGAGCACCTAAATTTGTGGAAGATGTTGTTAAAAAAGAAAACAACGAATTTAAGATATCTTTTGAAAAGCTGTATCCGGAGAAAAGCATTGACATTGCCGAGACTTTATCAAATGTTTTAGGCGAGAAAATAATCAAGATTTCAGAGAATTACGTTGTTTTAGAGAAAACAGGCAGGATAGATTTCGATAAAATCCCTGTAGAGTACATAAGCAACTTGATATGGTGGTGATTATATGCCAGCTTCAGTGACAAGAAGAAAAACAAGGAATAGAAACGACGAGGTAAAAATAACACCTTTACTTAGAGAATTCATAGACGAATACGCACCAAGCTATGAAGAACTTCCAAGAGAGTGGAAAGATATAGACATTGAAGGTTTCTCTAAAGAGAAAAGGCTTTGGGATTTCCAAGTGGAAGCAATAGAATTCGCAATTCGTGCACTGTATTATTACTATGCAGTCAAAGATGCCGACAAATTGTCTTTTTGGGAAGAGTTCAAAGATTATTGTTTAGAAAGGTATGACTTAGACGTTGATGAATTGTTGAGTATTAAAGTCTCAGATAGTGAAATCTTTAGTATCCTAAGCAGCTTCTTCTACAGCGTTGAGGACAGGATATCATTTGGAAACTTCTGCAACAGAATGGGATTTTGGATGGCAACTGGCAGTGGTAAGACGCTATTGATAGTAAAACTAATTGACATCTTGGCAACATACATGGAACGTGGACTAATGCCAAAAAAGGACATTCTATTCCTGACCTATAGGGATGACCTGATTGAACAATTTGAGAGACACTTCACAGAATACAAATTTAGCACCGGTAAGACACCTAAGCTATTTGAATTAAAGGACTTCGGTAAAGCAAAAGAATTAAACGACTTTCTGGTTTTTCCAGTTTTCTACTATCGCTCGAATAACATTAAAGACAGACAAGGGGACAAAACCCTTGACTTTAAGGACTACGACAACCACGGGAATTGGTACATCATACTTGACGAAGCTCACAAAGGTGATAAGGAATCCAGCAAAAGCCAGCAGTACTTTTCGATATTGTCAAGAAATGGATTTCTTTTCAACTTCTCTGCTACGTTTACTGACATCCGCGATATTTTAATGACAGTGTATGAATTCAACCTTAGTTCATACATTCGAGAGGGCTATGGAAAAGTTTTGAGAATATTCGATGAAAACATTAAATTGTCTGCTAAGATTTCTAAAGACAGCAAAGACTTCACCATAGAAGAGAAAGAAATTATTTTTCTAAAAATACTCATACTTTTAGCATACCTAAAAAAGAAGTCACGAGAATTAAGGTCCAACGAAGAACTAATGGTTGAGTATCATTCGCCCCTTGCCGTGTTCCTCGGAAACTCAGTAAACGTTGAGGATTCAGATGTTAAACTAATATTTGAAAGGTTGAGGTTTTTGTCCTCAATAGAAGGTTTTGAAAACTACCTCAATGGAAAGCCTTTCCTCGAGGCGAAAGAGTCGTTAATCAACTCAATCCCAAATCATCCATTTGATGATGAAGAAGACCCGAGGTTTAACAAGAACGAACTCTCCGAGGTAACACCCGGTGATGTACTGCGAGAAGTTTTTAACGCAGAAGCTCCCGGAGAGATTGAAATGATTACATCCACTTCAGGAAAAGAATTTGCCATCAAGCTGATGACAAGCGACAAGCCATTTGCTCTTGTCAAAGTTGGTGAAGCCAAGAAACTTGTTGACACGCTCGTCCAAGAGTTTGGCCTAAGGATTCAGGAGCGTTTTGAAAACACTGAGTACTTTGCAACCTTGGACGAACATGAGTATATAAACATATTAATAGGTTCAAGGGCATTCTACGAAGGTTGGGATTCAAACAGGCCAAATGTTATTGTGTTTGTCAATATAGGAACAGGGGAGGATGCTAAAAAATTTGTGCTCCAATCAATAGGAAGGGGATTGAGAATCCAACCAACAAAAAATGGCGACAGAAAAAGATTGGAAATGGACAAGAAGTTCAGAAGGTACATTAACATAATAAAACCGATAGAAACACTTTATGTTTGGGGAACCAAAAAGGATGTAATACAGAAAATTCTTGAAGGTGTTAAGACGCTTAAAGAAAGCTCTGGAACTGAGGTAAGATTGTACAAAAATGAACGTAGAATTGCTAACAACCGGGTATTCATACCCGTATTCGTAAAGGTGCCTACAGATCTCGATTTTGACGCAATACAACGGTTTCATCCAATACAAATCTCTGAAAGCGACTACATAGATGCGAGAAACGTTGTTATGAATATGTCAGACGAAATGCTTTACTTTATGTTCTTCTTGAAGAGCAAGAGTGCTGCTAAAAAAATAGAACTGCTGAGAGAAATATTTGACGAAGCAAACAAAATAAGATTCTTTATCATCGAAAGGAACACGAACAAACATATTGGATGGTACAACACAATTCGTACGGTTGTCAAAGCTATTGAAAGAGAGTTTGGTTACAAATACGAGCTGACGTTGTCTTCAGAAGATGAAGAGTACATTCAGCACTACAAAAGGATCGTAATTAGACTTCCAGAGAAGAAAGTAGAAAGAGTAAGTGAGTCAATAAAAGAAGTATACTTTGGCCCAAAAAGACAATCATTTGTACCTGTAGTTATGGAGGATAGTATGGATTTACTAATAAGGTTCATACAAGAGCATTACTACATCCCAGTTTTAGAAGCCTTGAATAGAGAAGCTTTAGCTGGTAAGATACTGGACATTATCAAAGAGAGAAGTGAGATTAATTTTATCGATGACCTCATGTCCGTTTCCGATAGGTTTGAGGTAGATTGGTGGCTATTCAGCAAGATAGTGGAGAAAAAGGATAAAGTTTTCGTTCCTTATCGCACTAAGGAAGGCGAAGAGGCTTATTTCTACCCAGATTTCATTTTCTGGTTTAGAAAAGGAAGTAAGTACCTTGTTGTTTTTGTCGATCCAAAAGGGACAGAGCATACTGATGCTGAAAGAAAGATAGATGGATTCGAAGAACTCTTCGTTGAAAATAGTGTTCCCAAGAAGTTCAAAGCAGAAGGGTATGAAGTTAAAGTCAAGCTGTATCTTTATAAATCAGACCAAAACATAGAAACGCCGAGGAAATATGCTGATTACTGGCTCAACAGCATTGATGATCTCGTGAACCGTGTCAATCAGGAATTTCAAAGCAACTGGTAGTATTCTTTAGAATTGCACAAAAATTCAAACCCCCCCAACTCTCGGGGGATTTTTTACCATGACTTTTCCACTGTGAACTTATAGATTATCTTTCCATACTCATCGGTTTCAGATTCAAGGTCGTACTTTTCGATATCACTTAGGATTTCGAATAGTGTATTCTTGAAGACTTGATATTAAAAAATTGCGCAAAATAAGGAGATATAAAAGAAACGCGAATTCAAATCACAAATTGCCGAAATCAAACCGCGCCACCGGGTAGTGGCATGGTTGTTATTGACCAATATTGTGAGTTATTTGCTCAACAATGTCTTTGCTTCTTCCAACGTCGGAACTTTTCCACTTAGAACAACTTTTCCATCGATGGCTACTGCTGGTGTCGCAACTACTCCTCTTGAGATTATCTCGTTAATGTCGTCTACTTTTTCAACTGTTGCATCGACGCCGAGTTCTGCAATTGCCATTTCCATGATTTTTACGGTCTGTTTGCATTTTGGACATCCCGAACCAAGTACTTCTACCTTCTTCACCATTTTTGAATCCCTCCTGTTTTGATAGTGATTTATGCCAATAGCCCGTAAATCATTCCAAACAGTGTTGAGAAGAGAATGACTAAGCCAAAGTATGTGAATGCCTTCTTCTTACCAAGAAGCCGAGTAATCACTATCATACTCGGTAGGCTCAAAGAATTGCCAGCCATAAGTAGTGCAAGCGTAGGACCTTTTGCCATGCCAAGTTGTGTAAGGGCCTGAACAATCGGAACTTCTGTAAGTGTTGCAAAGTACATAACTGCTCCTATAACTGAAGCAAAAAATGTCGAAACTACGTTATTTTTCCCAAGTAATAAGATTACTACATTCTGCGGCAGAAGTTTCGTTATTATCCCAGCAAGGAAGACACCAACGAATAGATATGGGGAGATCTTTTTTGCAAAATCCCATGTTTCAGCAATCCACGATTTTGTTTCTTTTCTTTCAAATCCGAAGAATGCCATACCTAAAACCGATATTCCAAGTACTCCTAAACCTGCGTTTTTAATCGTTTGGTCTATCTTAAGTCCACTTAGCACAAGGAAGAAAAGTTGAAGAACGAAGAATACGAAGGCTTTTCCATTGCTTGTGCTTGCTTCCGTTGTCTGCACGAATCCTCCGCTGCCTTTTCCTTTGTATATAGCTTCCATGACAAGGCCTATTAGTATTGACGCAGTTATTGTTGCAACCATTCTTGCAATTCCAAGGTTCCAACCAAGAACGCGCGCAGTTAAGAATATCGCTGCAATGTTAATCGCTGGACCTGCGAAAAGGAAGGTTGTGGCAGGACCGATTCCAGCACCTTTTTTGTATATGCCACCGAAGATTGGAAGTATTGTACAAGAGCAAACTGCAAGAATTGCACCACTAATTGCAGCTAAAGGATATGATATGATTCTTTTTGCATCAGGGCCAAGGAATTTCAGTATGGCATCCTTTTTCAGCATCACAGAAATAGTTCCTGCAATGAAAAAAGCAGGAACAAGGCATAACAAAACGTGCTGCCTTGCGTACTCATTGAGCATCTTGAAACCATTCAGGATGCTCTGCTGGACTATCTCTGAGTCAAACGGAACAAAGTAAAATAACAAGAATACAGCAACAATTAAAACGAAGAGTTTTATTTCGCTCAATCCGAATGCACCTCCTGCTTTTGTTCGGCTTTTAGTAAATCCAACAGTTTGTAAAGAAAGTCGTTTTCCGGTAAGCTATAATACACCGTAGCACCTATTTTCTCAGATTCAATGAGTCCACTTAACCTCAATATGCTCAGATGTTGGGAAAGATTTGGTTGACTGATTCTGATTCTTGGTAGCATCTCGCATACGCACAGTCTTTGATGTTCTCTTAGTAAAAGAAGTATCTGCAATCTAACAGGGTGTCCTAATATTTTGAACATTTCCGCGTACTCGCTAAGTTTGTCCATCTCTTCACCACCTTCCTTAACACTTTCTAATTTCATTATATAAGAATATTCGAATATGTCAATATAGAACTTGAAAGAAAACCGGGCGTCTCTGGAGCCCGGATAGTAGGATGCAATTAGTTCATCTTTTTATAAGTATCATCGTTATATCGTCTTCTTGCAGTCCTGAGGCGCGCTGTGACATTGTTTTTAGGTAGATTTTAGATGGATTATCATCAGAGGAAAGTAAGTTCAGTAAGCCTTCTGTGCCTAACATTCCTGTTTTTGTTTTCATTTCAGTGAGTCCGTCTGTGAACAAAAGTAGGTTCCCACTGGACAAATCATGGGTGTTTATCACCGTTGAATCGTATTCTTCTGATAAACCAAGTCCAACTGGGACAACATTCTTTGTGTCCAGTACGATTTTCTTCGTTACATTAACGGGAGATGGATGTCCCATGTTGATAAAGTGAAAAATTTCTTCATTCAGTTGGCCAATGATACCTGTAAGGTAAATATTTTGAAGGTCAAACTTTTTGAGTTCGTTCTCCAACAAAAATGGTAGTCCGTTAAGTTGTGGATCGAATGCTATTATTTGGTCCAAAATAGTGCGAATGAGCATACTGACAAGTGCGGCGGCAATTCCATGTCCGCTGATATCAATGATACCAATCCATGGAGGATTGTAGTAAATCATATCACCGCCAAGTCCGCTTGAAGGGCGATAAAAGAAGTCAATGTTATCGGTACTCTTTGGAACAAAACTTTCTTGAACCTTTATTGCAACTGCCATGTCTGCGTCTATTTTCTCGGCATCGGTGAATAGTTCGATAGCACCTATAACCTTGTTTTCAACCTTTATTGGCAAGCCTTCCACGGAGAACGGTCGTCTTTTCCCAGACTTTGTAAGTCCATAGACTGCAAAAGGTACCTGAACAGGGATTCCGTTTTTGATAGATTGGTACAAAGGGCACAATTCTGTAGAACACACAGGAATACCGCTTCTATCGACATGATTTAAAACCTGCTGAGCGCACGGTTTACCAATCACCTCAGAAGCCTCGTAACCTGTTAGTTTTGTGGCCTGCTTATTCCAATAAACAATTCGTCTCTCTGTGTCCACAACATATGCTGGGATTTCTATTTCGTCGATGAAATCAATTACTTTTGCGTTTCGTAGGTACTCGATAAGTTCTGAAGAAACCATAGCACCACCACCTATACTTTTCAGTTAAGCTATTCTATAACTGAGATGAGATTGTTTAACCATTCTTTATACAGTGCTTCGTCGAGTAGTTGTTTCTCATCAGGGACTTGGTCAATTAAATGGACTTGGTCATCGCTTGGTGAGTGTTCAACGATTACTTTTGATAAAGGCATAACTATGTAACTTCTCGTGTTGGGAAGGACCTTCCAAAATTCATCTGTGTAAAATGAAAGGTTTGAGAGAATGCTATCTCTTGCACTTTCGGTTGTTAATATTTTGGCAGTTCCGTTCGAAGCTACAAAAGCAAGCAGCGTCTTGTGAGGCGTGTAGAAGCACGAGCTGTCCACAAGAAAATAAACCTTCGCATGAATCCTATCTTGGTCGGGTTCGATAGGGAGCTGTTCCTTTTCAACCTGGCGATATTTGTGGCGTGTTAACAATTTGGGATAAAGATTTGTTGGTTTATCTATGAGCTTTGAAATAATCGCTGAAGGAATGGTGTTGTCGCCGTCATAAGCGTAGCGCAAATCGAAGATTACTTTTTGTATTTCGTTTGATAGTTCTTTGAATATGTTTTCAACAACTTTCATATCTTCCCTTTTTGAAATGCTAAACGTGTTGATCCTCACAACTTTGCACTGTTCAAAGTCGTACAACTCCACAGGGGCGATATGCATAGACTCTTGGAATTCTTTAAAAGAAATGGCTTTTATGTAGGACGTACGCTGGGCAATGGAACCGGGAAGCTGGTACTTGATTTGCAAAGTACTCGCATCGATTATTTTGGGATAGTACGGCAGTAGTTTGTCGACAAATGAGTATTTTTGCTGGAAGTCATCGAGTGTTGGATACAGGCCTTTGTATTTTTCTAATATATCGTCGATAGGGAAACCGTTTATAGCTAATATAACCGAACCGACAGGTATTTCACATTTACTCATCGATACAAAAACTTTTTCGTTGATGTACTTGAATCTCAAAGGCAACACTTTATCCGTAGATTTTAGAGGGACTTCCAAACGCGTCACGTCGTCTTCCAAGAGTGAGAGCATTGGATAAACTGAAAGTGCAAATTCATACGCCGTCTGTCGTCTGTTGATTAATATTTTGGAACTGTTGATTTTTTCTATGGTATTTAGGTCAACAAGGTCAACATGTCTGTCTTTAAGCCATTCTTTGATTACTTCTAAATCTACTTGCAGACCGTACGGCGAGTATCTAAAGTGCTCATATGCATAGATTGCAAATCCACCTATTACAAATACAGCAATTATGAAAATAACTGTGAAATTAAAACCTTTCATTCTCATCCCCACCTCCAATTTGAGACACTCAATTTTATTATACTACTTTCTCAGTAATTGGGTGCAACTGTCCGCGGCTGGTTGGATTGAAAAATGTATTGTGGAGAGTATAATCTTTATAGAGTGCTTGTATTGGGGGCGTTGATATATGAGAAGCTGCACTTTTTTGAGAAGTTTTGTCTTTATTATATTCTTTTACCTATTCGTGTCAGCTAATGTCAATATATCCTTTGCTCAAGCATACGCTGAGTCTAACGAGAAATTCGAAATAAAGCATGAGCTATTTCAAATAGCAAGTTCTGTTGGTTCTCAAATGCCCTTGTTTTCATTAGGTATCCTCTCTTTTGCTTTTGATGAGCCTATTAACGGAGCTTTCCCAAGATCTGATTTTCTTAATGCGCTGAACAATATGAATATTTTCCATTTCGCCGTGCTTTCGGTAGCTGTTGCGGGCTTAGTGCTTCCATTTGACAGTTATACCGCGCTGGCAGTTCTCGAAAGTTTCGTTGTGAGCGCGGCCATTACTGGTGTCGTTAAGTTTCTTGTAGGACGTGCAAGGCCGTATGTTTCTGACAGCCCGTACACTTTTAAGTTCTTTTCCACAGACGAGGCTTACCAATCTTTTCCTTCAGGACACAGTGCACTCAGCTGGGCGATATTTACACCCGTTGCAAAGAAATTTGGTGAGTTCTGGTACAGTATCCCAACGCTGTTTGCGTTGCAAAGACTTTGGTCAAATAATCATTGGTTTTCGGATGTTTATTACGGAAGTCTTATTGGATACACGACAGGTGTTGTCTTTTACGATTCTAAAAGCCAATGATTGGACTAATTGATGGACTGCTGTTATCTTAATGGGGGGATTGCTTTGTTCATATACGAATACGATAAGACGGTACCATTTAATCTGAAAGTTGAAAGAACTGAAAAATACGACCTTTTATCGTACGATACAGTCTACGAGCCTGATATTCCAGAATCAAAGCGTATCTACACATATCGGTTCCATTCAGAAAGTCCGTGGGCAAAGTTGATATTCTTGCACGGGATAGGAAACGGGCATGTACCTTATCTGATGTGGTTTGGTGAATATTTTGCCTCAAGAGGTATTGAGACATTCTTTATGATTCATCCTTACCATATGCAACGCGCAAAACCTGATTGGAACGGTGGCGAGCCGTTTTTCCACCATTCTCCAGCCCACTGCATTGTCAGGTTCCATCAAGCAATTAAAGACGTCCGACGAACTCTTGATTTGATAGAAACGTTTGAGGAAGTAGCGAACCTTCCGACTGGGATTATGGGGTTCAGCTTTGGCGGCATGATAACAGCGATGAGTTTGGCTTTGGATAAGCGTCTGGAGGCTGGAATTATAGCGTTCTCAGGTGGGGACTGGCGCTGGATAAATTGGTATTCACCGTACGTTGAACCAGTTAGAGAGGGCTACAAGAAGTACAGCAATGAGTGGGGCTGTAAGGATGAGGCAAAGTGTGTTGAGTTGAGGAGTGCAAGCAGGAAGAAAGTCCACGCATTGAAAAGTATAGAGGAGATATTCTCGCTTACACCTACGTGCTTCCACTACGACCCCATATCGTATGCGAAGTTTATTAATCAGCCAGTTCTAATGTTCACCGGTGTGTTCGATAAGGTTATACCTCATCAAGCATCCAACGGATTTTACAGATTGCTACCGAATGCTAAAAAAATTCCTGTACCATCAGGGCACAAGTCGTCTTATTTGTTTAGAAGATTCATTGGTAAGGCAAGCGAGAAGTTCCTAAAGGAGCATTTGGTCGAAAAGAGAACTCAAAACCTCAGCTCAAAAGCTATTTAAGGATGTCTTGGCAAACGTTGATAGTGTCTCATGGATAGCCCTTCAATCGTAGTCCTAGAAGAAACCAAAGTTTGCTGAGGATAACAACGGTTATGATTAGAATGACAAGTACAGCAACAAGCACACTCCCGCGTCTGAACTTTAAATTCGTGTCTGAGGAAGTAGATTTCCTTAACTTCATGGAATTTTCCCCCATCCACAGAAATGTTGCACAGCCCCCAATGTTAGTATATCACAAAATACGAAAAATCCCCTGACCTTAGGCCAGGGGATTTTTCTGGTAGAGTTATGATTATTCTCTAAAGAACGTCAGATATGCGATAAAGAGGATTGCGAGCATCCATGTGAACCAGTGGACTTCTTTGCGCTTTCCAGAGAGCGTTTTGACGATAGGATATGTTATTATTCCAAGGGCAATACCGTTTGCAATCGAGTACGTGAACGGAATCATCGTAAGTGTGACAAACGCAGGAACCGCATCGGTTATATCATCCCATTTGATGTTCAAAAGGCTCTTAACCATGAGGACGCCGACGAATATGAGAGCTGGGGCTGTTGCTGCTGCTGGTACGGTCAGTGCAAGTGGCGAGAAGAACAACATGGCAAGCATGAGTAAGGCAACGACAACAGCGGTTAAGCCAGTCCTTCCTCCAACTGCAATACCTGTGCTACTTTCAATGTAAGTTGTAACTGTCGAAGTTCCAAAAAGAGCTCCTACAACGGTTCCTATTGCGTCTGCAAGATACGCCCTTGTTCCTCTCTCGAGCTCGCCGTTCTTCTTTGTGAATCCAGTACCTTCAGCAAGTCCAGTTAGAGTTCCCAATGTGTCAAAAAAGTCAACGAAGAAGAAGGTTCCAACAACAACCCAGAAAGTGCCCGAAAGCAGCGTCTGTGCATCAAATCTAAGTTTGAGGAATGTTGGAGATATATCGGGTATTTTGCCTATTATTCCTTGATAGTGAGTAACATTGAAGAGAGGAGTTGCACCAATTATCGTTGTGAAAATGATACCAAGAAGAATAGAGCCTGGAACATTCAAGGCGAACAGAACAACGGTTATAAAGAATCCTACGATGGCAAGTAATGTGTCTGGTCTGTTCAGATGACCGAGCGTTACAGCCGTTACCGGATCGGCCATGACAATCCCAGCATTTTTCATACCTATCAAAGCGATGAACAGTCCAATACCTGCACCAGTTGCCGCTTTCACTGGTTGTGGAACTGCTTTTGCAACGAACGCTCTGGCACCTGTTACCGTTAGGAAGACAAATATGAGACCTTCGATGAAAACCGCGGTTAAAGCTAACTGCCAAGGAATGCCGAGCTTCAAACACACTGTGTAGGTAAAGTAGGCATTGAGCCCCATACCAGGTGCAAGTGCGAATGGGTAATTTGCAAACAATCCCATGATGAGCGTTGCAATGGCACCGCCAGCTATCGTTGCGACCATAAATGCACCGTAGTATGTGTTGTAAAGAGCTTGGTCGAGAACTTTTCCAGTTTGGTCAAATATGCCTGGGATAGCTTGGACAAGGATGGATGGGTTGACAAAAACGATATAAGCCATCGTCAGGAACGTGGTAATACCTGCCACGATCTCTCTTCGGACCGTGGAACCTACCTGTGAAATACCGAAGTACCTGTCGACACTTTCCATGCTCTTTCCCCCCACGCTAAGATTTTGGGAATTCTTACTGGGAAACTTTGTTTTTCTCTCTCTTGTTTCCCAGTTTTCTTTATACTATCCTATTTCAATTTAATCTTTGTTTTGTTCTCAAACTCTACAACGACACCATCAACGATTATATGGTCGATATCAGTGCCCTCGACCATTTGGATAATTGCATCCTCAAGGTCCTTCTTTTCTTTGTTCAGCTCTTTGATTGTCTCTTTCACTCTCAAGTACCTTCTCACGAAGTTTTCGAGTGTTTGCAAAAACTGTTCTTTCTGCGCATCGTTGATAATTTCTGCCATGTTATAACACCTCACTTATTTTTTCTACAACGAATTGAACTTCTTCATCGGTTAGTTCTGGGAATATTGGTAGCGCAAGTGTCGTTTTTGATAACCTTTCTGCAACCGGGAAATCCCCTTCCTTGTAACCGTATTCGCTGAAACACTTCTGTAAATGCAGAGGAAGTGGATAATACAATGCAGTGCCGATTTCGTTCTTGGTCAAGTGTTCCTTGACCCTATCTCTTGCTTTTTCATCTTCAAATTCAACAACGTACTGGTGATAAACGTGTACTTTATAATCTTTTTCTTCCACTTTTGGATATTTCACAGGGAGTTTCTTTTCTTCAAAGAGCTTTTGATAAAGCTTTGCTATTTCTATCCTTCTTTGTGTCCATTCGTCTAAATATTTAAGTTTGATGCTGAGTATCGCCGCGTGCATGGAATCGAGTCGTGAATTGTAGCCAACCATTTCATGGTAGTACTTTCTTTTTGAACCGTGCTGTCGCAGCATCCTTGCACGTTCAGCTAATTCGTCATCGTTTGTTACTATCGCACCTGCGTCGCCATAAGCACCAAGGTTTTTCGTTGGGAAGAAAGAAAAAATACCAATATCACCAAATGTTCCTGATTTTTTGACGATATTGCCGATTTTGCCTTCGCTTCCTATCGATTGCGCGGCATCCTCCAATATTTTAACACCAAACCTCTGTTTGAGAAAGTCCATTTTTTCAAAATCAACTGTTCGGCCGAATAAATGAACGGGTATAACAACCTTCACTTTTTCTTTCTTTAGCACGCTTTCAACTTGATCAAGGTTAATATTGTATGTGTCGGGTTCTACATCTACGAATATGGGAACACCACCGTTCCTGACGATACAAGAAGCCGTGGCGAAGAAGGTGTACGGTGTGGTTACGACCTTTTCACCTTTCTCTATTCCAATGGCATGGAGAGAGATAACTAATGCATCGCTTCCGTTTGCTACTCCGATAGCGTGCTTAACATTTAAATATTCAGCGAGTTCTTTTTCAAATTTTTCTACAGCAGGGCCAAGTATAACTCTTCCGTCTGATAGAACTTGGTCCAGAGCCTCTAAGACTTCGCTTCTAATTTTCTGGTACTGTCTTGTCAAATCAAAGAGAGGAATCATATGAACGACCTCCTACATAAAAATATGGTATAAATAATTTAGCTTAAAAAAATTGAGGGCAGGACAACTTATGTCACCTTGGCTTTTAAGCCATTTTGGGAGTCTGTTGCCTGCCTTTAACCATGATAAGTTGGTTGGGCTTTCAGCCCTCGTCAGCATGGAGGATTGGTTCAGTAGGCTCCCTGCCCTCATCATTCGAAAGGAGGATTTTTCATGGATAACTTCCCTGTTTTCGTCGGCATCGATGTTTCCAAGGATAAGTTCAACGTCTGCGCTATCTCTAATCCCAGTTCCATCATCTTCGAATCTTCTTTCGATATGTCCCAGCAAGGCTTTTCCTCCTTCGCAAACAAACTCTCTGCCTTCCCAAAACAATCCATCATCATCGCTATGGAATCTACTGGCTGTTATCATCTCAACCTTCTGGCTTTCCTTTCTTCCAACGACTTTGCTTGCGCTGTTTTTAATCCTCTAACTGTTAAAAACTTTGCTTCTCTTCGAAAGACCAAAACCGACAAAATCGATGCTCGCATTATCGCTACTGCTTTGTTTTACCTACAACATCAAATTCCTTCTTCTGCTTTTGTCAACTCTGAGCTTCGTGATATTGTCAGAGCACGCGAAAACATTATCCACCGCATCGCAAAAGTTAAAGGCAATATCGAAAAACTGCTCAACGTTCTTTTCCCTGAACTCGAAAGAGTTACCAATATCTACAGTGACACTATCCTCAATCTTCTTTCTCATTTCCCTTCTGCCAAGGCTATTCAAAAGGCTCGTAATCTGGATGTGTTCTTTTCCAAAGACCGTGGCAGAAGTACAAAACTTAATGCTCAAAAACTTAAAGAACTCGCTAATAACTCGATTGCTCAATATTGGCCGATGAAAGAAAAGATTCTTGTGCAAAATATCAAAGAACTACAATTTTTACAGCAACAGCTTGAAGAATACGACAAGATGATGAAAGAATATTGCGAATGTAGTGCGATAAACCTTGATATCGAGATACTCACGTCAATACCAGGTATTGGTGAAAACAGCGCGATGCATTTCTTGGCAGAAGTTGGAGATATCTCAAGATTTAGTACATACAAAAAACTCATTGCGTATTGTGGACTCGATCCAAGTATTGCCCAATCAGGCAAAAGCAAAGTAGAAGGACACATATCGAAAAGGGGCAATGCCCACCTAAGACGAATACTATGGCTAATGGCAGTGAGTGTAGTGATTCACAACGAATATTTCCGAACATACTATGAACGAAAAAGGCAGCAAGGTATACCGTACAAAAAAGCGATAATGTCAGTAGTACACAAGTTATTGCGAACGTTGTACGCAATGTTGAGAAAGAAAGAGAAGTTCAATATTGATTATGCTATCTCACACTCAAAACAAAAATTTAATTTTGCATAGTTGACTCCTTCTAAAATTGTTATTTTACGTGCGAGTAACTTATTTTGCAGTGTTCTTCAGAAAACATTAGTCGCACAAATTCGACGTTCCTGAAATTCACATAGATGTCGTATCCTGTGTTTTCTTCAATGAACTGCAGAATGCTCTTTCCCTCACCAACTGGTTGGAAATCGGTAGGTACACGAATGAATTGTTCCATCCCTATTTTGGACTGTTTTAGCGGTTTTGCGTATAGTTTGTACGCCCCAACTTGCTTTTCAAAAGCACTTAAATACTGCTCAGCAAGGGTGTGGTTCTTCATGTTTAGATAAAGCATTCCTAAAAAGAGTTTACCTTCTGGTGTTCTTTCGAATCTTCTTACTTTGTTCAAATCAACTTGATATCCTGCGAGAAATTTCCTAGCCTCTAAAGCCAACTGACCGAACACGCACCATTCAGGAGCGATTATCGTCTCGCCACGCAAGTAAGCTTTATGGACGTTCAGACAAGTGTGATTTTGGATAGGATAATCCCTGCTGCTATCGATATACACTCCCAAAAGCACAATTAGTGAAGCAAAACCTTTTTCACGAACTGCGGCGGCCAAGCTATCTTCGCTTGCTTTCCCCAGGTACAGTTCGTAAATTAGGTTCCATATTGTTGACTTTCTTGAAAGCAGTATCAATAGTTTTTCGATCCCTTCACCTGTTCCCTTAAGTAGCTCCCTTTCGAGTAAAAGAAGTAGTGAGTAAATCTGCTCAGGATATGTCTTTAAGAACATCACGGCTTCTTGTGATATATCCTCGCCGTTGTACATCGCTGCCAGCAATGTGTTGTATTTTGCTTCGACACCAGTTGCTTGTTGAAAAGACTCTTTTGCTTTTGCTATATTTCCCTCAAGTAGCCGCGACAAACCTTCATAGATGATTTTCAAATTCATGTTCGTTGTTTTGTTCATGAAGGTCCTAAGTGTTTTGATGACGTCGTCAATGCTTGCGTCATAATCCTGGCAGTTTATGTCGTAAAGCGTTAAACTCTTCTCTTCTGATAAATGGGCTGTTGTGACAACGCTTTCTTTTAGCTTCTTAATTGTTTCCTCGTCGGTACTCGCAACTTTTTGTTTCTCAGTTTTCTTCTCTTTTAGTAAGCCTTTCTTTTTCAAATCTTTTTCAAGTTCTTCTTTGAGCTTTAATAAGTTTTTGAGTTTTTCATCTTCATTTTCAAAACCACCAGACATATTATCACCTCTTATCGCATCTTGCTATACCTATATTATTGTCGTAAGCGTTGCATGATACTGTAGTAGGTATTTCCTATTACAACATGGTCATGGACCGTTATCCCCAGAAGTTTTCCAGCTTCAATGATACGCTTTGTGATTTCTACATCGTCTTCACTTGGCGTTGGGTCACCTGATGGATGATTGTGAACAATGATTACGCCGTGTGCATTTCTTAAAATGGCTTCTCTAAAGACATCTCGTGGGTGAACTATAGACGTCGTTAACGTGCCTTTCGAGATATCTGAAGAGCCGATGATTTTTAGTTTTGAGTCAAGGAATATAACCCTCACAACTTCTTGTGGCAAATTCTGCATATCCAAGCAGTATTGAAAAACGTGCTCAGGTGAACTTAGTGACTTCTCTGTATTTCTTATTTCTTCTTTTACTAATCTCTTCGCTATCTCCAATGCCGCAAGCAGTGTTACTATTTTGACCATTCCAAGACCCTTTACTTTTTTTAAGTCTTGTATCGTTGCCCTTGATAATTTGTACAAGCTTTTTCCGTGCCGTTCATATATTTCTTTCGCAACTGTTAAGACGTCCTTGTTTTTCGTTCCTGTTCGCAAAAGTATCGCAATTAGTTCTTCAGTACCAAGAGACTGTGGGCCCTCTTTAAGTAATTTCTCCCTTGGACCGTTTTCGAGTGGCATATTTCTCTATGACCCCCCTATCAAATAGTACCTGCCACAGCTTTGGCATAGGTAACCCCACAACGTTTGTATAATCCCCCACGATTTTTTCTACAAAAACACCACCGAGTCCTTGTATACCATATGCACCAGCTTTGTCTAACGGTTCACCTGTGGAAATATAGTACGAAATTTCTGAGTCGCTTAAATTTCTGAATTTGACTTCTGTTTCTTCGAAGAATTTTATCTCTTCATTTGATATTTTAACATACACTCCCGTGAAAACCTTGTGCCAATTTCCAGAAAGTTTTCTGAGCATCCTCCATGCATCTTTTTCATTTAGAGGTTTGCCGAGTACCTCTCCCTCTAACCAGACAATCGTATCGGCCGCGATAATTGCATCGACTTGGTCAAGAGCTAATTCATTCATTTGGCTTCTTACTACTAATTTCTCAAGAACATTTCTTCCTTTCAGTTCCGCAAGGTGTATAACTACCGAGGCAGGATCGTAAACTCTGTTCTCAGGGAGATGTTCGTTAACATCAGGTTTGACTACCTCGAAAGGCAAATTGAGTAAAGACATTAGGTGAACTCTCCTTGGCGAGGAACTACCGAGTACTATCAAGGCGATACCTCCTACAATTATACGATTTAGTATGATTCAAACTTTTCGTATCAGAACTTCAAGTCATACCATATGTTTTTGATATCCGTATTGTAATCCTTAAATTTATCTTTTGAGCAGACAACACCTTTTACCTCTTTTGCAAGGCCCAGTATCAGTTCATCGGCAGGTGAGTGATAGTAGGTGCGTTTGTAATTGAAATAACTCGTTCGAAATTTATATTTTGCGTTAGCATCGAAGACCAGATAGAACGGGAAATAGGTGGGAGCCAATCTTGAAATGTGCTCCAGAAGTGAATCGATCTTGTCAGGTCCTCTCAATTCAGGTGCAAGAAGAACGTTATTTCCATCTATTATAACGGGGATATTCTGCTCCTTCGAGCTCAAAACCTTCCACACGTAAGGATGGACCTTCTTCTTTATTTCACTCTTTTCTATTGGGCTTAGGTATTCAACAAAATCTTTAACCCAAAGGTATTCTTCCAAATTTTCCGGATTAACTTTGAAAATGGCCTCCTTAACATCCTTCAAGAAATTTTCGCTTTCAACACTTTCGATGGCGTAAAGTTGAAGAAAGTTCTCTAGTTTTATCTCTTTTAGTTTTAGACGCTTTTTCGAAATGAATGCCTTGTAGTTCTCTATTCGTTCGTTTGGAAAAGGATATGCAGAAGGCTTTGCCCAAAATAGAATTTCGAAAAGTACATACCGCGATATCCTATTTTTTTCAAACTCCGCTATTTTTATCTCAATATTCTCTTGAATATTAAAAAGGCTATCAAGCAGAAATGAAAAAATAATAGGATTGATTTTTCTCAATCCTTGACTATCGGGATGTTCAAAATTGTTGATTAGCACTTCTACTTTAGCCCTATCGATATTTTTATAGTTTTTCAAAATATCTACAATAACCTTTCGCTTAATCTCTAGGCTCTTTAGTCGTTCCAAGTAAGACTGGTCGTATATATCCGTACTTCTTGAGTTTTTTGGCAACATACCACTCCCTAAAACGTCACTTGAAAAACGGGTTTAGTTCAAACAATCTCTTAATTGTAACGAGCTCACCGTGTCCTGGGCATATATACCACTCTTCGGGGAAAGATTTGAAAAGGTCTCTCAACCTTTTTATTGTTGCTGTCATTTGCTTTCTCATTGCAGCTTGTTCCGATTTATCTACATAGAGATCCACTCTACCGATGGAATTTGAAAAGACCACATCACCTGTAAAGATGACTCCATCGAAGATTACTATCCTTGACCCCGGTGTGTGCCCTGGTGCCAACACAGTTTGAAAATATTCGTCTATATTATACCACTCTACTTCAAAAGCGAAAGGTTCTGTAAAAAACACTGAAAGGTTTGATGTTGGATCCGTGAGTGCGATACTATCCTCAGGCGAAACGTACACCTTTTCAAATTCGATTTCGGGAAGTCCACTTATGTGATCGTAGTGACCATGCGTAATGATAACATCTACCCTTTCTTCTTCTCCGAGGAACTCACCAATTCCAAAACCCGGGTCAATAACATGAATTATATCGTCTAATTTGAATTTGTAAGTGTTGGTCTCGAATTCCCCAGATGTCTTTAAGATTTCGATTGATGAAACGCTGAGTTTTGTAAGGTTCATGAGGAGCCCTCCTTGTATAGTAAAAGTTCCGACTTTTAGATGAAAAACCTGTACAAAATATTTGCTGAAAATCCAGCAACTATTCCACCAATTGTGTGCGATACAATTGCTTTACTTGTGAGGTACCGGTATCCTAATGCATCCATCATGCCTACATGTGTGCTAAGATATCCGCTCCAAGTCATTCCCACAGCTGTGAAGACAGCTACGTCGCTCGGTTTGAGTAATCCGTGTTCTAAGAATTTTGGAACTAGTGCGAGTGCTGCACCTGTTGAACCAAGGCAAGTGATGGGGAATGCGATAAGCTGTGGACTATCAAATCCAAAGAGAGCCTTAATCGGCCAGTATAGTAACTTACCAAGTTTGTCAAAAAGTGCAATACCCTCGTAAGGTAAACCTTGATAGCCAACTGCCGGATTCTTTGGACCGAATGTGAGCATCATGACCAGTGTGCTTATGACAAGCACACCTGGGATTATGCCAAGGCCTATGTCAACACCTGTCTTACCGCCATCAAGCATGGCTTCAAGTAACCTTTCAAACGCGTTACCTTCGCGTACGTCCCTAAGGTGCGGAACACTCTTGTCAACATCTTTATGAACACTTCCCAAACGTCTCTTAGTCCAGAAAGAAAATAACCTAACACTCACAATGCTACCAATGATTGTAGCTATATTTCCTACTACAACCGCTGGGAGTAAATTCATGCCAGTCTTACCACCTTGTGCGATGAAAAATGTTGAAACTATCATACCCATTCCAAATGATGTTCCTAGGTTGCACAGCAACGGTTCCTGCCATTTTTCAAAATGTGAAATGAACGCTTTATCTTTCGCAAGAGCAATTATTGCGGGGTTATCCGAAAAGTAAGTCGATATTATTCCCATCGCTGCGATCCCGGGAAGACCATACAGAGGGCGCATCAGTTTGTCGAGCAACAGGTGAATCCAATGAACTATACCAAATTCATATAACAATCCAGCGAAAGCACCTGTCAGAACGGCAACGGCCATGATGAAAAAGACCGTGTTGAGCAGCAGGTCATGTGCGGTTGCCATGAGTGTTTTGAAAAAGTTCGCACTACCCATAACAGCGATAAAGCCCCAGAGGAATATGAGTACAATAGCCAAGAAAACAAAGCTTTCCAATGAAAAGATATGCTTCTTCTGCACAAGACTACCTCCCTTTAACTTTCTACTTCTTAAGCTCCTAATGGAAGTCTATCATCTACAGGGAACATAGTCAAAACTTTTTGAAATGAAAAATCAGGAATGTCTTCTTTTTAATCGCAGGATAGTAATTAATGTTTTGTAGCATTCAACGGCACTTCTGTATGGTATAATTAATAGTGAAGAAGTGAAAAAAAGATAAATGAGGAGGGGGCTTTTGTGTTAAAAAAATCCGAATTGAAAAACTTTTTCAAATCTCCAGAGTATAGTCCCATGACGTTCAAAGAATTGTGCAGGCATTTTGAAATCACTGAGCAAAGAGACAAACAAAAACTCAAAGCGATGCTCGAAGATTTAGTCAATCAAGGGTACATTTTCAGAGGCGACGACGGGAGATACACGCTAACTAAAGGGAATCTGCTCACTGGAATAATTGAGTTCACAAGAAGCGGTAATCTCGCTTTCGTAACGACCGATGACGGGTCAGAAATCGCTGTTCCTGTTGAGAAAACAAATTATGCAATGCACAAAGATAAGGTTTTAGTTCAGATTATAGGAAAATGGTACGAATTACCGGAAGGGAGAGTTGTCAAAGTACTCGAGAGAGGGATTAAGCAATTCGTCGGCGTTTTCCAAACAAGAGGACAATTTGCTTTCGTCATCCCCGATGATCCGAAACTGCCGTTCGAGTTCTCTATCCCAGTCGAGGAGATAAATGGTGCGAAACCTGGAATGAAGGTTGTCGCTGAAATCATCAGATATCCATCTCCAACGAAATCTCCTCAAGCGCGCGTGGTTGAAGTGCTTGGAAAAGTCGAAGACCCGGCTACTGATTTCCCAACAGTTGTTATTAAGCACAATCTCCCCGTCGAATTTCCGGAAGAAGTGCTTAAAGAAGCTGCTGCTTTACCAGATAGCGTTCAAGAAGAAGACCTGGAAGGTAGATGGGATTTTAGAAATGAAGTGATAGTAACAATAGACGGACCTGATGCAAAGGATTTTGACGATGCGGTACAGGTAAAGAAGCTCCCAAACGGTAATTACCTTCTTGGTGTACACATTGCAGATGTATCACATTACGTAAAGCCGGGGACTGCACTGGATAACGAGGCGTACAACAGAGCAACGAGTGTTTACTTAGCAGATAGGGTTATCCCTATGCTACCATTCAAACTTTCGAACGGTTTGTGTAGTCTTGTGCAAGGTGAAGATAGGCTTGTGATGTCGTTGATTATGGAAATCAACAAACAAGGTGACGTTGTAGACTACAAGGTTGGAAACGGGGTGATCCGAAGTTACAGAAGGCTCGTGTACGATGATGTCAATGCCTTCCTTGAGGGCAGAACAGAAGGTGATAAACTCAAAGACTTGGCCGAACACATATATTTGATGAAAGAATTGAAAGACATTCTGAGGGAGAACAGAAGAAGAAGGGGTGCTATACTCGACATCGAAGGCGATGAGGTAAAAATCATCCTTGATGAGAAGGGTCACGCAGTTGATATAGTACCGAGAAGACGCGGTGAGTCCGAGGTAATTATCGAAGAGTTCATGATAAAGGCAAATGAAACCGTTGCCGAAATATTCCACAACGCGGGCATTCCTTTTATATACAGAATACACGAAGAACCAGATTTTGATACGATGCTCCAGTTAAAGAACTACCTAAGTGCGCTGGGGATAAAAATGAAACTCCCGCAACAAATACACCCAAGAGTTCTCCAAGAACTTCTTGAAAAGACAAAGGACCACCCTCTCAGAAGCAGTATCCAAAGGCTCTTGGTTCGTTCAATGAAACGCGCGATATATTCACCGAGCAATGTGGGACATTTTGGCCTTGCATCAGAAGCTTATACTCACTTCACTTCACCAATTAGAAGGTATCCAGACTTGATTGTCCACAGATTGCTGAAGCTGTACTTGGAAACTGGTGGCGCAATATCTAAAAAGGAGCTTAAAAAGCTCGAAAAGTACCTCGCCAAGGCTGCTGTTCACTGCAGCAAGAGAGAAAGGGTTGCCGATGAGGCAGAGTGGGATTACGAGGCATTGAAGAAGATCGATTACATCTCAAGGCACATTGGTGAAGTGTACGATGTTGTTGTAACATCGGTCACAAAGTTCGGTATGTTTGTTGAAATACCTGATAAATATATCTCCGGTTTAATCCACGTTTCAACTCTTGATGATTACTATTACTACGATGAGGTCAAAAGCATTCTCGTCGGTAAACGAACTGGAACGGTTTATAGGATCGGTGACGTGCTGAAAGCGAAAGTTGTAAGAGCAGATAAGGTGAGAATGGAGATCGATTTTGAAATAGCTTCAGCTGAAGACCTTAAAAAGCTTGAGAAACAAAAATCGGGTAAATCAATCCAGGCAGAAAGTGAATCAGAAATAGATAAGCTTATAGAAGGCGTGAAAATCAAGGAGAAACCAAGTAAGAAAAAGGATAAGAAGGATAAAAGAGGGGATGGCGATGGTTCCAGAAAAAATAAGGGAAGAGGTAGAAAAGCTAAGAAGAGAGATTGAGTATCATAACTATCGTTACTACGTTTTGGCAAGCCCAGTTATAACCGATGAAGAATATGATAAATTAATGCAAAGGCTTATCGAGCTTGAGGAAAAATATCCGGAACTCAGAACGCCAGATTCACCAACCCAGAGGGTTGGTGGTCAGCCTATTGAAGGTTTTGAAACAGTTGAGCACAGCGAACCAATGCTGAGCTTGGATAACACCTATAACGAGGCTGAAATACTGAACTTCCATGAGCGCGTCAGAAAAACGGTTGGAGATGTTGAGTACGTTGCCGAACTGAAAATAGATGGAGTTTCCATTGCTCTCAGGTACGAGAACGGATTGTTGTTAAAAGCAATTACAAGAGGTGACGGATTAAAAGGTGACGATGTTACAGCTAACGTGAAGACCGTGAAATCTATCCCTCTTAGACTGCCGGAGCCGATTACGATAGAAGTTCGTGGCGAAATATTCATGCCCGTGAGTTACTTTGAAGAGTACAACCAGCAAAGGGAAGAAGAAGGCCTTGCGCCCTTCGCAAATCCAAGGAATGCAACTGCAGGTACGCTCCATCTATTAGATCCGGCAGAAGTTGCAAAGAGAAATTTGGACTCGTTCATGTACTACGTAGTTAAACCACAGCAGTATGGGTTGAAGAGTCAGTGGGAGGCCTTGGAATTTCTCAAAAAATTACACTTCAAAGTAAACCCACACAACAAACTGTGTGAGTCGATAGAAGAGGTCATTGAGTACTGGCGCAAGTGGTCCAAGGAAAGAAGCAATCTTGAATACTGGATCGATGGTGTAGTTGTAAAGGTAAATGATTTTGAAAAACAAAATGAACTTGGCTGGACTGCAAAATCACCGCGTTGGGCTATCGCATTTAAATTCCCCGCTCAACAAGCACGGACAAAAATTATAGCTGTGTCCTATCAAGTGGGCCGCACAGGTGTGATAACTCCTGTTGCCGAATTCGAGCCCGTTGAACTCGAGGGTACTATCATTAAAAGAGCTTCTTTGCATAATTTTGACTATATAAAGGAAAAAGACATAAAAATAGGTGATTATGTTTTGATAGAAAAAGCCGGGGGTATAATTCCTCAGGTCGTCCATGTGGTTAAAGACTTAAGAACTGGGCAGGAACAACCTATAACCGTTCCCGACAACTGTCCTGTATGTGGTGGTCCCGTAGGAAAGGAATCAAAGGAATACGTTGCGTACAAATGTTTAAATCCACACTGTCCGGCGAAGTTGAAAAGACATTTGGAGGTTTTCGTTTCGAGGCAGGCACTCGATATACAAGGTCTCGGACCGAAAATTATTTCAAAGATCGTTGATGCAGGTTTAGTTAAAGACATAGCTGATATATTCTACTTGACAGTTTTTGACCTCGCACAAATTAGTGGTCTTGGACCTAAGATGATTTCAAACATACTATCGCAAATTGAGAAAGCAAAATCCGTGAGTTTTGACAGATTGATTGTTGGACTTGGAATTCCTGGTGTTGGTGAGCGCACAGCCAAGATATTGGCAAGGAAATTCCGCTCGCTGGATGAAATCACGAATTCTACAATAGCTGATTTATTGTTAATAGAGGGCATAGGTGAGGACACAGCAAAGAGTATATACGACTATTTCAAACTTCCAAAGACGAAGGAAATTATAGAAAAACTTAAAAAGGCTGGTGTGAACACAAAGAGCGATATCGAAGTCAAGGAAGATGTGCTAACTGGTTTAACTTTTTGCGTAACAGGAACGCTTAAATCTTTCTCAAGGGAAGAAATAAAGAGATTCATCGAATCTTTAGGTGGTCACTTCACCGATAATATTTCCAAGAAAACGGATTATCTAATCGTTGGTGAAAACCCCGGAAGTAAGCTACAAAAAGCGCAGAAATATGGGGTCAAAACCATAACTGAAGACGAATTTCTACAAATGGTAGAAGAAAGAAGAGCGCAAAAGGGTGGACAACAGGAATGAGCCAAAAAGAAAAAGTTTTTGCTCTTTTGATGTTTGGTGGCATTGGTTCACGATTTGGCTGGGATAAACCTAAACAGTTCTACGTTATCGACGAAATTCGCAATAAAACTCTGTTGGAATTCGTTGTTGAAAAGTTTGTTAATTTCAAGCTTTTTGATAGAATAATTATTGTCTGTCCCGAAAACTATTTGAGTGAATCAAAGACATTGCTTAGTGATTACATTAATCTGGTTGATTTTGTTACTGGCGGGGGCACTAGAGAACACTCCGTTTGGAACGGACTAAACTTTTTAAAAGATTTAGCAGGTCAAGAGGATATCGTTGTTATTCACGATGGGGCAAGACCTCTTGTAAGTAAGAAGATTGTTCAGCAAAATATAGAGGCTGCAAGGGGATATGGAGCTGTGGTGACTGCGATAAACACGACGGAGACAGTAAGCTATTCGGAAGACGGGAGTAAGGTCGATGAAATAATTCCACGCAGTAAGGTGTTTATCCATCAAACACCGCAAAGTTTCAAGTATCACCTTATCAAATCAGCTATGGAGTCCCAATTAGATTCTTTGCATCTTTTTACCGACGAAGCGTCGATAGTATTAAACGCAGGGCATGATGTTTACTACGTCACTGGAAGCAGGTTAAACCTAAAAGTTACAACAATGGAGGATATGATTTTTCTTAAAAGACACTTGGAAGATGATAGTCTTATCTAAGGAGACGCAATAATCTTAGCCGATATAGGAGGAGATTTGCTTGGATGTAAAGAAGATTCTGAAAAACGTACTAATAGCACTGGTAATAGGAATAGCCATAGTGAATATCATAGGCATCTTCTTTGCAAAACAGAATCCGATAATAGCGCTCAAGACCTATCCTTTTAAAGCCGTTCTGGTTCTCATACTTTTACTTAGTTTGGATTATGCTTCACAGTCCATAAGAACGGTAATAGTCTTGCGTAGTTTGGGCTACAAAATAACATTCTTTCAATCCCTTGAGAACTTTTTTCTTACCGTGTTCTTTTCCTTCGTAACCCCAATGTCAATAGGTGGTCAACCTCTGCAGATCTACCATTTTACCAAATTGGGAATTCCCTCCCACGAAGCTACTAACATTTCTTTGACGCGAATGTTCGAAGGTGTGTTTATTACATTTACAGTAAACATGATAATGTTGAAAACAATACTCAGAGAACTTAAAAACACAGTAGGTTTGTCCGTGATAATGGTTGGCTTTTTAGTTACGCTGGGAATAACAGTTGCAGGTATTTTAGCTTTTACTAACAAGAATTTTCTTTTCTCTGCTTTTAAATTCTTCTCACGGATGACGAAATCAAAGAAACTTGAGGAAAAAGAGAAAAAGGCATTAGAATGGCTTGACAAAATGACAAAGTCCACAAAAGAACTGTTTCGCAAAAACTACTGGACCCTAATAATAGATTTCGTACTCGGGTTGGTGATATCGCCTATCCCGGCGTTTATGCTGAAATACTCTATCGAAGCGGTGAGCAGTGTAAAAGTGCCACTTACAGTTATCTGGGGTGCGTTTAACATGCTTAACACTATAGTGTTTTATATCCCAACACCAGGTTCAAGTGGCGGTGTTGAGGGTTTTTACCAACTGATTTTCTCCCATCTCTACGATCCGAAATCTGCAATGACTGGGATATTTGTATTCAGGCTTGTAACTTATTATCTAATTATACTACTTGGAGTTTTCTTTATGTGGAGATTTGCAAGATTCAGGGAGGAGGTGTCGCACGTTGATGGAGTCAAGAATGAAAATGAATCAATCCAATCTTCTGTGGATGATAATAAGTGATTCGCATGATAACATATCCAATGCGAAAAAATTTATGGAAATAGCGAGACAAAGAGGAGTTACCCACATATACCATTTAGGAGATATCGTTTCACCTTTTATGGCTCCGTACTTTCTTGCAGAAGAAATCAAGTTCTTCGGGATATTTGGTAACAACGATGGTGAGAAATTATTCCTGATGCAAAAATTTCAAAACACGCTTCACAACCAACCGTACGAAAAAGAAGAAGAAGGTTTCAGAATTTTTCTTATGCATGAACCGTACGCGCTGCTTCCTGCAATAAAGTCCCAGTTGTACGACTTCGTGTTTTACGGTCATACACACCAATTGGATATTAGAACTGAAGGAAGAACATTGGTGATTAACCCAGGCGAATCCTGTGGCTACCTCACTGGAAGGGCTACGGCTGTTATTCTTAGGCCTGAAACACGTGAGTATGAAGTCATCGAGATTTAGGGTTTTTAGAAAAAGTTTATCAGTAGTCAGTAATGCGTTTGAAAGTTTCCTCGAAAACCTCCTAAATCTGGTCACGGATACTGAGTGTATAGTTTGTGGTTCACCAAGCCATGGAAAAAGGCTTTGCACTGAATGTGCATTAGTTATAGACGGACCTCCTGCTGTAACGACCAAGAGAATTGGTACAGCTTCAGTACACTATTTTGGATTCTACGAGGAAAGGCTCAGGGAGTTCATAATATCCTACAAATTCAAAAATCATCACTCGCTTGCCAAAGCTTTTGCAAAAATGCTTTACAGTACCATTCAATCAAACAAGCTTTCAATAGACCTAATCACTTACGTGCCAGCTACAAGGAGTGCAAAGAAGAAACGTGGATACGACCATATGAGACTGATAGCAAAAGAGCTCGAAGTCATATCAGGTCTACCTTCGATAGACGCATTAAGAGCCGTCCGTGAAACCGACCAATTGCTAACAAATGATAGAGCAGAAGCTGTTAAGGGGAAGTTCGCTTTAACGGATAATTCGACGTATCTGAACGGCAAAAAAGTGCTTTTAATAGACGATGTTTTAACAACGGGGAATACTATGCTGGAAGCTGCGAAAATCTTGAAAGGTGCAAAACCAAAGGAAATCTATCTTTGTGTGATAGCTCTAAACAGGGGTTAATAAAAAGTCATAAGGTGTTGGGAGGGAATCGTATGGATAATGCTCATAACATGCAAGAGGTATACATAACAGAGAACACAAGTTTTGAAGAGATCGCAGAACATTTTCCGTACTTAATACAGCCTTTACTTGAAAGAGGTATTAAAGTAATAGTATGCGGAGATGTCAAATGGGGAACGATAGGCGAAGAATTAGAGAGGTTAGGCTTGGAAAAACAAGAAATTTTGAGGGAACTGAATGAAATTGCAAGAAAACAGGGTGGACCCGTCCGATCCTTCAAACTGGATATTTAAAAATGTTAATGAAATCTGAGTGGTTTGGTGGTATAATAATTTGCTACGGTGTACGAATTTCGAGAATATTATTCCCATCCAAAACATCACTTTTTATAGCAGGAGGTGCAGGGTATGAAGAAGTTCCTTTTGGTTCTATTGTTGGTTCTCTCAGTAACGTTCTTTGGTGCAACGAAAGTAGTGTTCTGGCACGCTATGGGTGGAGCACAAGGAGACACACTTAACCAGATCGTGAAGGCATTCAACGAATCGCACCCAGATATCGTTGTTGAAGCAGTTTACATAGGCAACTATAACGCTCTGCAACAGAAATTACTTGCAGGTGCTCAGGCAGGGCAACTTCCAACGATTTCACAAGCGTACGCAAACTGGACAGCGAAATTGCTCCAGAGCAAGATCGTCGAACCACTGAACAAGTACATGAACGATCCAAAGATAGGTATTACAAAAGCTGAGTGGGAAGATGTTTTCAAAGCATTCAGAGACAACTGTACATGGGGTAACACAGTTTATGCCGTTCCGTTCAACAAGAGCCTTTACATCATGTACTACAATGCAACCGCACTTTCAGCAGCTGGTATAAGCGTTCCGAAAACAATCAACGAACTGCTCTACTCTGCAAGAGCTCTTACTAAAGATAAGAACAAGGACGGAAAACCTGATGTCTACGGTTTTGCATTCAGAACAACGGTCGATACATTCCAGATATTCCTAATGATGCGCGGTGGGGATATTGTCAAAAAAGACAGCAGTGGAAAATACGTCTCTGCTATTGACTCACCTGAAACAAGAGAAGTTCTTTCTTTCTTCAAAAAGCTACTCGATGATAAAATCGCATTTGCACAAGGTGGATACCTCAACGATATATTCGGTCAGGGTACAGTCCTTATGTACATAGATACGATTGCAGGAAGAACGTACGTTGAACAATCAGCAAAAGGTAAATTCCAGTGGTCATGGGCACCAGTTCCCGTTTGGAAAACAAGAAACGTCCCATTTGCAGGAACAGACGTAATCATGTTCTCAACAGCCAAAGAAGAAGAAAAACGCGCCGCTTGGGAATTCATGAAATACCTCATTTCTCCAGAAGTTACGGCCTACTGGGCGGTTAACACAGGTTATCTACCGGTTAGAAGGTCAGCACTTCAAACAACAATTTGGAAGCAAGCAGCAAAAGCCGACCCACTTATCGAAATCCCACTGCAACAGATTGATAACGCAAAGATGGACCCGCAACTATCTGTTTGGACGGAAATTAGAAACGTTGTTAGCACAATGTTTAACGACTTCATAAACGGAAAGGTTGACATGGAAACTGCAATAAAGAAAGCAGACGCCGAAATTAAGAAATATCTTGCAGAAGAATACAAATAATTTTTAAAGAACTAAGTCCCCCTTTCGGGGGACTTAAAGATTTTTAGCAAATCCCACTTTTCGAAAAATGAAAAGTGGGATTTTATTTTCGAAGGTACTTTTGAGAAAAATTCTAATAAGACTTTCAGATTTTTCCCTTTCTAGGATCTCATTCCCAGTTTTTCCGTGTCAAGCTTGCCAATTTCTTTAAATTAAAGTAAAACGTGTAGTGACCAATAGCATTTGCGTCTATACCTTTTCTGTTCCCCTCGGGGTTGTCCGTCTCAGTCTCTGTTTCTCATTTAATCTACAAGTACCTTCTGTATTACTGCATTCTTGCAAATAAGAACAATATGAATAATCTAAAACCTAAATCCGATGCGTCTAGTTCAGGTCTACCCACATCTTTTCACCCTGATTAGTAAGCCACAGAGATTAGACTATTTTGGAAATCTACTGGTATAAATACATACAATGCTATCTAATGCCTTTTATTCCTCTACAAGTACTTTTTCATACTTTCCGTTGTTCGCATTTGCTTTGAAGCTTTCAAAATGGAAAAAGTCAGAAATACATACCGAGCTGGAATACAATACCAGTGGGACCGTTCGTGCCTAAATAAAGTGAGTATCCAACACTACCGTACACTCCCATCCTTGGATTGAATTCATATGTGACTAATGCTCCGCCAAAAGCACCAAATATATAGCTTAGGGATTCAAATGTATCCAGGTCAACTAAACCTATCAAAGAAAGTCCACCGTTCATGCCAACAGTTATTCTCCCCATTTCGAGAATATTTAAACCTGCTCCCATATTGAGATACACAGGCGTATAACCAGCGATGGAACCTAAGAATGTTCCAACACCAATGTAAAGCGGCAATGGTATCTCTTCTGTACTTCCCCATGCTGAAATACCAAGTCCAAAGTAGTTAGAAAACATTCCTAATCCGATACCGCCCTTAAATGGCATTACCGGAAATTCGGTTGCTACATCATATTCAGAAGGCATCGCTCCATACATAAAGGTAGTTATAACTGTTCCTTCGCTCTTGTTGTATCCGACAACCTTTACGTATCCAATTTCTCCTGAGGAAGTTTCAATTTGAAAAATGTATCCCTTCTTTACAATTTTTGGATCGACGCCTGATAATACTACCGTGTTGCCATTTATAGACTTCACATAAGCTTCCAGTTTGAAAATCTGTCGTAGTTCATACCATATGTCATTTGCAGTGGTTCTGAGTGCTTCGCTGATAGCTTTTTGAGCAGAATCTTTCGACGAACCCTCAGACTCCAATGTCTTGGATGCCAGTAAGCTACCATCTTCGATGTTGTAAAGCTTAATAGTGTAGCGCGAAACAGCAATGTATGACTTCGACTGGCTGCTCCAAAATGACGATAGTTCAGTCAAAGTCAGGAGCAATGCATACTTTGAACCTCCAAGCTTTCCAATTTGCAGTGCTTCTGATACACCAAACTCGCTCATGTTCCTTTCTTTCATAATCTGACTAAGATCCGCTCTTGGAAATAGTTGAAATCTTCCAAGTTCAAGCGCCTGCTCTTCCAATATCGCAAGAAGGTAGTCTACCTCATCCATGTTCCAACCACTGCCAACTTTAGCAGGTAGGATTACGAGTTTCACCTTTTCTGTTAAGGAAATCCCACCCGCTGAAAAAATTAGAGTTAGGAAAACTAACAAAAAAGCTCCGACAAGCAACTTAGATAAACTTGTTCTCATGCACAATCCCTCCCTTCGAGTTTTATAGGAAGTTACAACTTGGTCAATTATCCTAAACAATTATTTAGATTTGCTACTTTCGATTTTCGTTCAAATAAGTCCTGAAACTAACCTGCAAAAAATGCGGTACTTTAGGCAAGTTGTAGTGTTTTGCATTCCAATAATAACTTCAGAACATGGTATAATTGAATTAATCCTTAAGTAATCCTGAATGGATATTTGAATAAGCTTAAAAGAGGTGATAGAATGCTGTTAAGTGTCTCAAACTTGACCAAGTACTATGGAAAAAAGGTAGGAGTAGAGAATATCAGCTTTACACTCTCAGAAAAAGAAATACTGGGATTTGTCGGGCCGAACGGTGCGGGAAAGAGCACAACAATCAGGTGCATTATGGGGCTTTTAAGACCAAATAAGGGTTCCATTACGATGTTCAACCAGAAATTGGATAAAAGTAATTTCCAAAATCTCGTAAAGATGGTTGGATATGTTCCTGGAGAGGTTAGCTATTATGATGACGTAAGGGTAGAAGACATACTGAAGTTTTACAAGTCTTTCTACGAAAACTTTGATGATAATTACTGTGAAGAGCTTTGCAAAAGGTTTGATCTGCCCTTAAAAAAGAAGTTTGAAGAATTATCAACGGGAAATAAGAAAAAGGTCGCAATCGTTCAAGCAATTGCACATAAGCCAAGACTTATCATTATGGATGAGCCAACTAACGGTCTTGACCCATTCATCCAAAAGATGCTTTATAAAACACTTATCGAATTAAAAGAAAGTGGTGTTGGCATTCTCTTTTCATCTCATATACTGAGCGAAGTTCAACATCTCTGTGATAGGGTGATATTTATTAAAGAAGGGCACATGGTCGAACCGAAAGATTTCAGAAGAGACCTCAAGAAGATAGTGTTGACAGTTAATGAAAATTCCGCAGGTCTAGAGAAGATTATCGAGCGATATCCCGAAGTAACGGATTTGATAATTGAAAATAGCACAGTAACCCTTTATTTCAAGTGGAATAGCGTAAATTTCAAAAAGCTCATCAACGAACTCGAATTTGAAAACATTACCATTGAAGCTAAAGACACTCTCGTGTCCTCAGACATGAGTAGGAGTTAGTATGTTAGACAGCGGCTCATCTTCATAGAGCAAGAGGCTACGTTTATTCCATTCAATACCATATCGTCTGGTGCGTTAAGTACAGGCACAAAATCCTTACTGGAGACATAGAACGCAAGCTAATCGATATCCTCTACGAAATTGCAAAGGAGCAGGGTGTAACTGTACTAGCCTTACAGGCAAGCTTAGACCATGTGCACATATTAGTTGACGCATCGCCTCAGGTCTATATACCAAACCTTGTGAAAGCTCTGAAAGGTGTAAGTGCAAGGAGGTTGTTCCAAGCTTTTCCTGAACTGAAAACTCGTCTCTGGGGCGGTCATTTTTGGAATCCAAGTTACTTTGTGGTAAGTGTTGGCAACAACGTAGAAGAAAAAGTCAGACAGTATATTCTCTCACAAAAGGAGAGAAGTTAAGTTGATAGTCACGTACAGATATAGGATATATCCAAACAAGCAACAAAAACTACAACTTTCCAAAACATTCGGCTGCACAAGATTTGTGTGGAACTATTTTCTTGCTTGGAGAGAGGAAAGATATAAAGAACAAAAACTCGCAACCACTGAGGCTGAGTGTAGAAAACACCTAAATAGTGTGCTCAAAGAGCAGTATCCTTGGCTTAGGGAAGTCGATAAGTTTGCTCTGGAAGATGCATTGATAAGATTGGATAATGCATATAACAGATTCTTCAAGGGTCTATCCGGTAAACCTCACTTTAAGAAGAAAAAATCACACAGGTTTTCATATACAACGTATTCTACAAACAACAACATCCAGATTGATTTCGGAGTTATGGCAAAAGATAAGACCAAGAACCGCTGTTGGGGAAAAATAAGACTACCGAAACTTGGTTGGATTAAAGCACGAATACACAGAACGTTCAACGGTAAGATAAAGACTGCAACAGTTACGTTACTTCCCAGTGGACACTACTACGTTTCAATCGCTGTTGAGGTTGATAAAGTTAATAACAAAAACCAAACACCAGAGCCAATCAACTATGCAGTTGCACTCGACCTTGGACTTAAAAGTTTCCACGTGGATAGCAACGGTAATCGTGTCGAAGCACCGAAGGTGCTTGCTAGATATGAGAAAAAACTAAAGAAACTGCAAAAAGATTTATCAAGAAAGAAAGTAAAAAGCAAGAACTTTGAAAAAGCCAGAATCAAACTTGCTAAGCTGTATCAGAAAATATCAAATATCAGAAATGATTTTCTGGAGAAATTATCCTTGCAGGTGATTAACGAAAACCAAGTAATTATCTGCGAGGATTTGCGTGTTAAAAACCTGGTAAAGAACAGGCGGCTTGCAAAGAGCATACATGATGCATCATGGTCGAAATTTTTGCGAATGCTCAAATACAAAGCTGAGAGACGAAGCAGGATATTCATACAGGTATCGCCCAACTTTCCATCATCACAAACATGCAGTGATTGTGGATACAAGAACGAAGAAGTGAAAGACCTGAGTGTGAGAATTTGGGAGTGTCCAAGGTGTGGTAGTGTACACGACAGAGATTTCAATGCGGCGAGGAATATACTTGCAGAAGGTCTGAAGTTGCTTAGCGAGATTAATAAACCCGTAGGGCTGGGACGGTCCGAGCCGGAAGGCGATGCCTGTGGAGGCAAGACCTCTACTATCGGTGGTACGTCACTGGTAGCAAGTCTTGTCTGTGAAGCAGGAAGCTCGTGACTTCAGTCATGAGCAGTTCACAAGACCTTACTGGTTACCACAAATTTACTGATCTACGACTTGGCTATTGCGATATCTCTTTTCTACATGTGCAACACTTACAAGGTCAAGCCTTTTAGTACTACGCAATTCTGGTACATTGCACTTTCCTTCGGTGTTCATTTCTTTATGGCATTCATCGGAATAATTGCCTCAACGGTTACGCGAAAAAGGGTCTCAGCTGATGCAATTACAATTTTCTTGCTTGGCTTTTTCTATATAATTGGACTTATAGCCAGGATTTACGAAAAATATGCGTATTTGAAAAATCTAACACCATTTGGGGTATTTGACCCGGCCGATATAATAAAGACGGAATCATTCAATAACCTTGCCCTGATTTTGGTTTTTATCTTATACATTGCTGGAATTCTCTTTTCAGTAGTATATTATGAAAGAAAGGACATATACGCTTAGGTATTAGATGGAAAAAGCCCGCCGTTTTGGCGGGATTTTTGCTCTAAGGTTATTGAGGAAGATAACTTACAGGCTACCTGGGAAGTGACAAGCGACAAAATGCTCTGGCTTTACTTCTCTCAACTCTGGCTTTTCTTTCGAACAAGTCGGCTTTGCAACCGGACATCTTGGGTGGAATGGACATCCACTTGGTGGATTGACTGGACTTGGTACATCTCCCTGAAGTATTATCCTCTGCTTCCTGAACTCCGGATTTGGAACAGGAATAGCGCTCATAAGGGCCTTTGTGTAAGGATGCAATGGCTCGTCAAATAAATCTTTCTTCGGTGCAGTTTCAACAACCTTACCAAGGTACATAACAACAACCCTACTTGAAATGTATTTGATAAGCGACAGGTCGTGCGAAATGAAAAGATACGTCAAATCGTGTTCTTTTTGCAGATCCATCATCAAGTTTATAACCTGCGACCTGATTGAAACGTCAAGCGCTGCAACGGCTTCGTCTGCAATTATAAGTTTTGGGTTCATCAAAAGTGCCCTCGCGATACCAATTCTTTGCCTTTGACCACCTGAGAACTCGTGTGGAAATCTGTACATGTGGGTTGGGTGAATTCCAACCTCTTGGAGAGCCTTTCCAACAGTATCAATTGCTTGCTTTTTAGTTATCATTTTGTGAGCGAGTGGTCCTTCGGCAAGTATATTTTTAATCCTCATCCTTGGGTTTAGAGAACTGTAAGGATCCTGGAAAACTATCTGGATCTCTCGCCTAAAAGCCAGCCTTTTATCTTCGAGGTCACCTGTTAGATATTCAAGAAGGCCGTTTTCACCCTTCTTAGTGAATATATCGAAATACTTCTTATCGATATCGTCCTTTGGAACAAACCCTTTCTCTTTAAACCTCTCTATGTATGTTTTTCTTACGTAATTCTTAGCCTTCCATGTAGGAAGGAAATAGTGAGTGGTATCTTCTCCTTCCACAATTATTCGTCCGGATGTGGGTTCATAAAGTCGCAGCAGCGTCATACCAACCGTAGTTTTACCACAGCCGGACTCTCCAACAAGTCCTACGGTTTCACCTTTGTAGACATCGAAGCTTACACCGTCAACTGCCTTCACCCACGCCACTATTCGTCTAAAAACACCTGCACGGATGGGGAAATACTTGACAAGGTTATCTATTCTCAACAAAACTTCTCGTTCCGGTTTAACAACGCTGCCATTTTGAATAGCTGTCTGCTTGTTTTCCGTCATGCACCCTCACCAGCCTTGATTATCTTTTGAGCTTCCTCCAATTTGTGATAGAAGAAGCACCTTGAATGGTGTCCTGGCTCAACCTCGTAGAGATCAGGCATTTCGATTGTACATCTCTCTTCTTTGAAGTCGCACCTATTACTGAATCTGCATCCTGGTGGGAAGTGTAATGGGTCTGGAACCATACCCGGGATACTGTACAGCCTTTCTTGTTCAATGTCGAGCCTTGGTATGGCATTCAAAAGTCCCCAGGTGTAAGGATGTTTTGGCTTCTTAAATAGTGTCTTTACATCCGTAGTTTCCATAACCTTTCCGCCGTACATAACAACGACTCTGTCAGCATTCTCGGCAATAACGCCTACGTCGTGTGTAATAAGAATTATAGCCATTCCGTATTCCTTTTGAAGCTCTTTCATAAGCTCGAGTATTTGCGCCTGAATTGTAACGTCAAGTGCAGTTGTTGGTTCGTCGGCAATCAAAAGTTTAGGTCTACAAGAAAGAGCCATAGCTATCATTGCTCTTTGCCTCATTCCACCAGACAACTCATGTGGATATTCATCGACGCGCTTTTCCGGTTCTGGGATTCCAACTTTTCTCAGCATATCGATGGCCATCTGTCTCGCAGTCTTCTTATCCACATCCTGATGCAGGAGGATAGCCTCCATTATCTGCTCGCCAATTGTGAAGACTGGATTGAGAGCCACCATCGGTTCTTGGAATATCATAGCGATTTCATTTCCTCTAATCTTCCTCATTTCATCATCGCTCAGTTCAAGTAGGTTCTTCCCATTGAAGATTATCTGGCTACCCTCTTCAATCCTACCTTTGGGGTCAAGTAATCTCATGATGGCAAGGGAGGTAACACTCTTACCACTTCCGGATTCACCAACGATCCCAAGGGTTTCTCCTTCGTAAACATCGAAGTCAACACCGTCAACTGCTTTTACAACACCGTCTTCTGTATAGAAATACGTTCGCAGATTTCTTACGCTCAAAAGTGGTTGCTTGCTCAATTCATTCACCTCCAGCCATTCCACCAATTATTTCAATCTTGGGTCGAATACGTCTCTTAGAGCATCACCGACAAGGTTCCAAGCAAGAACAAACAAGACCATTGCCATACCTGGATAAAAGACAGCATACCAATAAGTGAAAGCAGAACCACTTGTTCCAAGAATCCAGTTCCTTGTGAAATTAAGCATCGAACCCCAGTCAGCGTATCCAAGTGGTGCACCAAGTCCCAAGAATGAAAGACCTGCTGCAGTAATAACGAGCGAACCCATACGCATCGATGCCTGAATGAGAACTGGGAATATCGTATTTGGTAACACGTGTCTCAAAATTATGAACAGGTCCTTAATTCCCAATGCCTTTGCTGCAAGTACGAACTGTTCCTCTTTTACTTGCAAAATATTCGCCCTGATAAGCCTTGCTGCACCCATCCAGCCGAAGACAGTCATAGCGATCATAACCTTATCAAGACCGTTACCAAGAATAGTAGTCAAAACCATCGCCGCCAAAAGAAACGGGATGGACATAAATACATCGGTAATTCTCATCAATATCTCGTCAATCCAGCCACCGTAATAACCTGCGATCGAGCCGATAATGATACCAAAGAGCGTTGAGAGTATCGTAACTGTCAAACCTATGTAAAACGCTGTCCTTGTGCCCCATACAACACCATAAAAGATGTCTCTTCCTTGGATCATACCAAACGGATGCTCGCGTGATGGTGGTACGGGCTCAGAACTCCATGTAATAATAGGCATTATGTATGGATTATCTAGTTTCATAGGCTTCCCATTTTCATCAATCATCATAGGATTTAATGGTTTTGCAATGACTGGTGCTAATATGGCAACTACGATAAAAAATATCAGAAGAGAAAATCCAAGAACTGCAGAAGGATTTCGAAGTATTTTCCTTAAAACACGTCTAAATTCTGTGTTCATCTTTGTTTTTGTTGCCGTCTCACTCATCTTTTGGCACCTCCTTAACCAAGTCTGACTCTTGGGTCAAAGACTGCGTAAAGTATATCGATAATGAGGTTACCGAGAACAAGAATTATCGAATAGAACAAAGTTGTTCCAAGTACCGTTGCATAATCGAGCTGAACAGCAGCTTCTGCTGCAAGCCTTCCTATACCTGTTCTATTGAATATAACCTCGATTATAACCGTACCGGACAACAACCCAATGACCATAGCACCTGCTACCGTTACAACCGGAATCATAGCGTTCCTTTTGGCATGTTTGTGAATAACGTCTTTTTCAGGAACACCTTTTGCCCTTGCTGTTCTGACATATTCTTTCGAAAGAACTTCAAGCATGCTGGACCTTGTAATTCTCAACAAGTACGCCCACCAGAGGAACGAAAGCGTTATAACAGGTCCGATAATGTGCCTAAGTGCATCCCAGAATATATCGAGCCTACCATTAATTAATGCATCAATCGTAAGAAGATGTGTAACTTTTAAATAGCCAGAAGATTTGACAATTTCTTCCGCCCACTGAGAAAGATTTCCTGGAGGGAACCAACCGAGAACGGAATAAAAGACCATCAGAACAAGCAAACCAAAGACAAAATCTGGGAAAGACCATCCAATGATCGCAATAATTCTGATGAAGTGGTCCAAGAACTTATCACGATTAACCGCGGCCGCTACACCGAGCCAAATACCAACTCCTACCACTGGGAAGAGCGCATAGAGTGCCAATTCCAAGGTGTATGGGAATCTGCTCCAGATAGCTTTCAACACAGGTTCTTTTCCTACCTGAGACCAGCCTAGGTCACCTTTGAGGGCATTAAACAACCATTTGGCATACCTCTCCACAAAAGGTTTGTTCAGCCCGTACTTCTCTTTCAGAGCCTCCAATTCGGACGGTGTCATCTTGTCAAACACGTTTGGGTTGACGTACGAAGCAAGAAGCTTATCTGGACCAAGTATTTGGAAGAGTGAGAAGATGATCAGTGATACACCAAGAACGATGAGTGGTAGCAAAAGCAGTCTTCTGATGATAAACGTAGTCAACTACATCCACCTCCCGAGGATATTTTGACGAAATTGCTTATTTAGACTAATTCTTAACTACATGAAACATTGCCGAGTTTTCCCTTGGTTAAATTATAACACCAATGAGCCGTTTATCAACTTACTTAACAGTATTTTAAATGTCTTTCAGGTAAGATAGTTCGTTTAATAAACTTTCAGCTGCCTTTTTTCCAATTAATTGCTCAATTTCTTCCCTTGACGCTTTTTTCAATTCAGCAATCGAAGAGTAACGCTCGAGCAATAATCTCTTCTTCTTAGGTCCTATCCATTTTACCTCATCCAAGAAACTCCTCAGTGACCTCTTTGTTGCCAGCTGTCTTGCAAACGTATTCGCAACCCTGTGCGTTTCGTCTCTGAGCTTAACCAAGAGTCTTAAAACGGGATGCTCGTAATCCAACCTTATATTCCCGTGGTTTGTTACGATGATTTCTTCTTCTTTGGCAAGACCGACCACGTCGCACTTTTTACCTATAATTTCAAGTGCCTCGTACGCTGCGTTGACCTGCCCAATACCACCATCAACGAATATTAGGTCTGGTAACTCATGTTTCGTGTATCTTCTTTTAATAAGCTGCCTTATGCTCTCGTAATCGTCTAATATATCACCCAATTTGTACCTACGGTATTCATCCTTTTTGACTTCCCCGTTTTCAAAAACAATAAGCGAAGCAACTGTGTTCTTACCGGATGTGTGAGATATGTCAACACCTTCTATTCTGTACGGAACCTTACTCAGTCCCAAGAGCTCTTTCATCTGCCTGAGCACTGCTTTGCTGGACAGAATGAGTCCGATCTCGTAGTTGAGATTTTCCACGGCTTTATCGAGCAGTTGGTAATAGAGCTCATCCTTTTGCGTTGGAACTAAAATCTTTATCCCAAGTATTTTCGACAACTTTTCCAGTTCTTTAGTCTTGTGCTCAACCAAGACAATCTCAGGTGTTTCTGAACCTTTCGACACATAGAACTGTTCTACAAAGTCTTCCAGAGTGCCTTCAAATTCGTAAAGTAGTTTACCAATTAGATATCCTGAGCGTATCCTCAAGACCAAATAAGTGTTGTCCTTACCGGCTATGACATCGATATTAACTTGCTCTGGTAGTACAACTCCCTGTGTTTCCATGACCTTATTGAAGTTCAACAGTACGTCTCTGTATTTTGCGGCATTTTCGAAATCAAGAAGTTTTGCGTGTTGCTCCATTTTAGATTTTACGTATTCAACAACATCCGAAAATTTCCCGCTCAAAACTGTCCTTAATTTCTCTAATCTTTTTTTGTATTCTTCAGTACTTTCTTCACCCACACACACTCCGGAGCATAGTCCGAGGTGATAATCCATGCAAGGTTTCTTTATCAACTTTAAATCTCTCTTACATGTTCTGAATTTGTAAACTTTCCTAAGTACTTCGAAAAGTTGGCGTGTAAAAGTAACATTAGTATAAGGACCGTAGAAACTGCCAGCACCTTTGCGAGAACGAACAATCTCCAAGTACGGAACCTCTTCATCACTTATGCGTATATACGGGTACACTTGCGTATCTTTTAGCATAGCGTTGTACTTAGGCTTGTATTCAAAAATCAAATTTGCTTCGAGAATGAGTGCTTCCTTCTCGTTTGAAACAAGTATTACTTCAAGGTCATCCGCTTCCTCAACTATTAACTTACTTTTTCCCGCAGTCGCCTTGAAGTGAGATGTCAAACGCTTTTTTAAATCTTTCGCCTTACCTATGTAAATATATTCCTTTTCTCTTTTGAACAAATAAACCCCAGGTTTGTGCGGAATATCATTTAAAACATCTACACTGAGCATAGCACACCTTCTCACCTCTTCTTTGCTCGATCACATTTACCTGCTGCATGTTCTATTATACTACCCTTCACTCAAGTTGCATATTCAACGCAAAAGTTAACTAAAGTTAATGAGTTTTTCCTTGAAGAAAAATCTATTTGAGAGTAAACTTAACATTGATTGGGTGAATTAGCTAAAAAAATCTCACACTGCTTGGTGGGGGTGCAATGATGCCTGAAAAGTATATAGTGGTAACAGGCGGTGTTCTAAGCGGAATAGGCAAAGGGATATTCTCAGCATCGCTTGCAAGGTTGCTGAAGGAAGTCGGAGTAGATATAAACGTTTTGAAGATCGACCCGTATCTGAATGTGGATGCAGGTACGATGAACCCAAATCAGCACGGGGAAGTCTTTGTTACCGACGACGGTTACGAAGCTGACCTCGACCTTGGCCACTACGAAAGATTCCTCGGTGTCAGCATGTCCAGAAGGAACAATATCACAGCAGGGCAGATCTATTCGACAATAATACAACGCGAACGCGAAGGAAAGTACCTCGGCTCTACTGTCCAAGTTGTTCCACACGTGACGTCTGAGATAAAGGAAAGAATCACCTCCATGCCAGGAAAGGTCCTATCGATCGAAATTGGTGGGACCGTCGGTGACATTGAGGGTGAAGTCTTCCTTGAAGCTGTAAGGGAACTTGCGTTTGAGAAGAACAGAAACGATTTCCTATTTATCCACGTTACATACGTGCCTTATCTCAGAGTAACAAACGAGTTTAAGACAAAACCAACTCAACAGTCTGTCCAATTACTTAGGAAGATAGGTATCCAACCCGATGTTATTGTTGTTAGAAGTGAAATGCCCATAGACTCCCAAAGCCTATACAAAATTGCGCTCTTCAGCGGAGTTCCAAGGGACATGGTCATTAATCTGCCGGATGTTGGCAACGTTTACCAAATTCCAGAAACACTCTATGAAGCACAAGTGCACAAGCTTGTTGCCAACAGATTGAACATCGAAATTCAAGACAAACCACTGAACTGGACTTATCCAAAGTCTTTCAAACCTTACAGAATAGCACTCGTTGGTAAATACCTTGGAACCGACGATGCTTACAAAAGTATCATTGAATCGATCTTCCTTTCCGGCGTTCAAAAACCAGTTGTGATAGATGCGCAGGAACTTGAGGAATTAGACGACGACGGCGTTGCGCAAAAGCTCTCCAGCTTCGACGCACTGATTATCCCTGGTGGATTTGGCAGGCGCGGAATAGAAGGGAAGGTAAAGGCTATCAAGTACGCAAGGGAAAATAAAAAGCCAATTTTGGGAATCTGCCTTGGAATGCAGCTGATGGTGATAGAATTTGCAAGAAATGTCTTCAACTTGAAAGGTGCGAACTCAACGGAATTCGATGTTGAAACACCTTATCCGGTTGTCAACATGATGGAAGAACAGAAGAAGATTATGAACCTCGGTGGTACTATGCGCCTTGGTGCGCAGAAAATGCAGGTCCTTAAAGGAACGAAGCTCTACAACATCTACGGACTGGAAGAGGTTTACGAAAGGCACAGGCACCGATACGAAGCAGACACGATCAATTTTGGCTACATGTACAAACTACCAGGAGAAGAAGGTTACAAGCTGACGATATCTGGAAGGTCCGAATTCCTTGAAGCGATTGAGCTCGATGACCATCCGTTTTTCGTAGGTATTCAGTACCATCCGGAGTACAAGTCAAAAGTGGGGTCACCGCATCCGCTTTTCACAGCATTAATTAAAGCGATAGAGGAGGTTACTAGGTGAGCGCGAAGAAGACAATCATCGCTGACTATCATATACATAGCCGTTTCTCCCCAGATTCTGAGTCGGAGATAGAAGATATAATCGAAACTGCATCTGAAAAAGGCATAAGGTACATCATCATCACGGACCATTACGAACTTGCCGATCAACATGCTAACACGATAAATGTGGATCTCTACCGAAACGTAATGGAGAAATACTCCCTTCCAGTTGGAGTAGAGCTGGGTTGGGATGGAATCAAAGAACTGAACATAGATACCAAAAAGTTCGATTACGTTCTACTATCACATCACTATGTGGAAGAACCCATAACCCAAGAGAGTTACAAAAACTACCTGTTCAGGCTGCTGGATATTATGCAACGTTTTGACGAATACCATGCGCTTGCGCATCTTGATTTTCCAAGAAGATACCACAGAACAAAAGAACCATTCTCGGTAGAGCTCTACGACCTAATAAGCGAAATTCTAAAGCTGGTTATAAAGAACGGGAAGATGCTTGAAGTCAACACCGCTACAATAGAACTCTACGGTGAACCGCATCCTTCAGTGGAAATACTAAAGCTATACAAATCACTTGGAGGGCGAAACATAACCATCGGTTCCGATGCGCACTCACTTGAGCAAATTGGCAGAGGCATCGAGAAAGGTATTGAAATACTCAAGGAATTAGGTTACAATAATATCTTAGTGTTCGACACTGAATGGCGAGAAGTAAGAATTTAAAAAGTTCTATCAAAATTATCTTCAAATACATCACATAGAGGAGGTTGGAAAGCATGCAAATTAGCGCTCAGATGGTTAAAGAACTTCGCGAAAGAACAGGCGCAGGTATGATGGATTGTAAAGCCGCACTTGAAGAAGCCAACGGCGATATGGAAAAGGCTATTGAGATACTCAGAAAAAAGGGTCTCGCAAAAGCTGCAAAAAAAGCGGGAAGAGAAACAAAAGAAGGTCTCATCATTTCTTACATTCACCACAACGGTAAAATTGGAGTCCTCCTTGAACTCAACTGTGAAACAGACTTTGTTGCCAGAACAGATGAATTCAAAGAACTTGGAAACAAAATCGCAATGCACATCGCAGCTATGTCTCCAAGATGGGTTAAGAGAGAGGACGTACCTGCGGATGTAATTGAAAAAGAGAAAGAAATCTACAGAGAACAACTCAAAGACTCAGGAAAACCAGCACAAGTTATCGAAAAGATAATCGAAGGTAAACTCGAAAGTTTCTATCAAGACAACTGTTTACTCGAACAAAAATACGCACTCGACCAGACAATAACAATCAACGACATGATCCAGCAAGCAATCGCAAAGATAGGAGAAAACATCCAAGTCTCAAGATTTGTTAGAATGCAGGTAGGAGAATAAGGCTTACACAAGGACAATCACAAACCACCGCAAATTTCTGATTTTGTTGCGGTGGTTTTTTATTTTCTTACTTTCATTTGCCATTTTCCGCAGTTCATCCTCTATTTTCTTCCTTTCATCCCGCCAGCGATAAAATTCGAGTGAATCGTGGTATAAAATATGCGTACACTATCAAAGATTAATATTTTAAACCTGGGGTCTAATTTTTCTCATTCGTCTTATCAAAACGAGGGGAAGAATGACTGTGAAAAACCTGAAAACTCTTAGCAGTTTGAAAAATTCAAAATCAGGCTTTACAATGGTAGAACTTCTGGTAGCGATTGCTATAATAGCCCTTCTTATCGTCGTTGCGGTATACCTAACTCCCGCCCGTTCAGTTGTGTCCAATACCAAAGCTGTCCAAGTTGCCCAAAACTTTGTAAATTTAAAAAAGGCTGTTGAGGCGTATTTCCAAACCGAGGATAATGCCCTCTCAAACGTTCAAGAACTTGCCGATAAAAAGTACATATCCCATGTTCCTAATGGGTTTTCAATCATTGTCGACGGCTCTGATGAATTGGGCAATTACAAAGTTCAAATTATTTATTTGAAAGACGATGTCGACTTTGAGAAAGTAAAAGGTATGTTGCCAGATGTTGAGGAAGGTACTTCAAATGGAACAAGAGCAATAGTTTACACGTTCAACGTTCGAAAGTAATCTTTTTTGCATACATCCCTACACTACTGCTGTTCGTCCTTGATTTCTTGCATTTCATCTTTGAATTTGAGCGGTTCAACCACGGAGTGGTATAACTTTCGAAAATTGTGCGATAATATGAATGTAGAGTTTAAACATTTCGGTTTCAAGGTAGAGAAAAACTAAAACCCTAAGAGAAGGAGGTCGGTAGTATGAGGAAAGGTTTTACGACGATTGAACTTTTGATCGTCCTTGCGGTTATCGCGGCACTCATGTCGGTTGCAACACCACTTGCGTTGAACGCTGTAAAAAACGCAAAAGCAAGCCAAGTTGCACAGAACTTGAGGGCCTTAAAAACAGCTGTAGAGAATTACTTTTATGCGGAAAAAGCACTACCGGGCAGCACTGAAGCAATTGTGTCATACATTAGTGCAAATTTCGACTGGAGTAAGTATGACTTAGACCCAACTGATGACGAATTAGAAGATGGTACCGGAAAAGTAGTTATATCCTACACAGGTGGGGATGTCAAGTATCAAGATGTGGTGAAACACCTTCCGGAAACCACAAAGCTTGAGAATGATAAACCGGGTGTCGAAGTACTTTTGAGAAAGTACTGGTGATACTTGTCTGCAGCAAACAGCTACGCAGAGTATTTGTAAGCTTTTCGCAGTTCTCTCAACCATGATGATATTGCTTGGTACTTTTTCAGATACCTATCAACACCTCCCGTTATGGGAGGTGTTGATTTTTCTATACGATGAAAGAAATAGGCAGATGGTATTAATTTCAGCAAGTATGGTAGTAAAGGTAATTGAGCAAATACTGAAAAACGGAAATGCTAATTGTTGTTCAAAGATTATTTTGAGGATACGAGTTACAAAATACATGAACTTATTTTCCGTGTAAAAGAAATTCTTTGGTAAATAAGCACCAAATGGTACTTTAATATACAGAAAGAAAAGTTATTGATTGTCGCTAAGTTGATTCCCCGGTCTGAAGTAAACTCCCTCGCACTAACCACCAATCCCCACTATGCACGCCGTCGTCTTCCTTGGAATCATCAGGCCAGTATCGAGCACTCTTACTTTATCAGCTATGCCCAGCAGTTCAACGTAGATTTTATTCACACTGATGTGTAAATCACCGTATCCAGGAGAAAATCTCATCGTAAGCTTGCTGTTGTTTTGCTTTTTAAACACATCCTCAAAGCTGTCGTTGAGCTTTTCTAAGGCTTCCGAGCCCCATGCATCAAGGAGTGCTGCTTCAAGTGTTGAAACATGCGAAAGTCTTTCGATCTCTTCGTCGATTTCCGCACCAAGCGTGGAAACGCAGATGAGAAAAGTTTCGTAACTTTTGTAAACCCCCGGCACTGCATTTTTTGGAAGCTGGTGTTTTTTGAAAACCTCCCAATACACCACCGGTCTTGCGATATCAAGCCCTCTCAGGTATATCCTGTTGGCAACTTCCATCAAAGTTTCATCGTTCAAAATCTTTGAATAAACCGCCCCTGCTCGCGCAAGGAAGATTTTCTTGGATGGCATGTACTGGTATTTTTCTGGAATGAATATTTTCAATCCAGACACCTCCGGCATTTAACATTGAGTATTTACGCGAAAAGGTGTAAAATATATGTAGTAAATGCATCTTCATTTTATAATATCACAAAATCTCGCCAAGTTAAGATTCAAGATTTTTACTTAAGTCAGGAGGTTCTGTCGATGAGTAAGCCCATAGGTGTTGAAAATCCCGAAATTTGCAAAGTCTGTGGTGGGAAGTGTTGTAAAACCTACCCGGGGCTTGCTACACCCGAAGATTTTGGAGCACCGGATGTTGAGAAATTGGGAGAGAATTTATTTAAAGCTCTATCTTCAGGCAGGTGGACGGTTGATTGGGTCAGCCAAGATGAAGGGCTGTATTTTGTTAGGCCTGCTGTGAAGGGATTTGAAGGCAGTGTGTTCGACCACAGGTATTCTGGAGAATGCACTTTTCTAACACCGTTAGGTTGCGAGCTTGCTTTTGAAAATCGACCAGAAAGTTGCAGGATGCTTGTGCCGAAGGTCGATGAAAGGTGCGATCCGCAGGGTTATACACGGGCCGTTGTGTCGCAACGCTGGAAGGAATACTACGAAATTCTTATGGATGTGGCTATCGAAGTGGAAAGTGTCAGTTTCTGAAGAACTGAGATTGGAAAAAGGGGGATGGGGTATGAAAAGCATCGTTATCTATTACTCTCTTGAAGGACACACGAAGTTGGTTGCGCAGCTTTTAGCAAAGGAGTTGAAAGCAGAGGTACTTGAGCTGGAATTGGTCAAGCCGTTTCCAACAAGAGGTTTCAGCAAGTTCTTCTGGTGCGGGAAATCCGCCGTGTTCAATGAAAAACCTGAGTTGAAAACCAAGATTCCTTCTCTGAAAGACTACAACATCATTGTCATAGGAACACCTGTGTGGGCTGGAAAGTGTGCATCACCAATTAATTCACTTTTGGTAAGTATAACCAAAGACCAACAAATCAAGGGCAAGAAAATAGGCGTACTGGTCACCAACGGTGGTGGGTCAATAAGTAAGTGCGTCAAGCAGATTCAAAAGACACTTACGGGCAACGAGTTCTTAGAACCCCTTCATTTTGTTAACCCTTCGAAAGATAAAGAAGAGGAAATTGTCAGGAAGATAAGAGATTGGGTTCAAGCAACAAATAACTGATAGAATAGATTACGGTATCGAAAACTATCGATTTTGATTGAACGTGTTGCCGTTACAATCAATCGCTACAATTAGTGGAAAGTCTTCGACGGTGATTTCATAAATTGCTTCTGGTCCAAGTTCTTCGAACGCCACGATTTTCCATCCCAATATCTTTTCCGACAGGTATGCGGCACAGCCACTTGGAGCAACGAGATACGGTGCTCTGTATTTTTTTATAATCTCTACTGCTTTGGGTGTTCTTTCGCCCTTTCCGATGGTTGCTATGACACCTTTTGAAAGTGTGTATTCCAAGAATTTATCCATTCTCCTTGAAGTCGTCGGACCTATGACCATCTTTTCGTTCGAAAACGTTGGACCTGCGTAGAATATAATTCTGCCGTTGAGAGGTAGTGGCAGATTTCCCGTTTGGTTCTCAAATTCTATAATTTTCTTGTGCGCTGCATCCCGCATAACAATAAGTGTGCCCGAATAGTAGAAAGGTTCTCCAGCTTTCAACATGCACAAATCTATTTCACGCATTTATAATCACTCTCCCTGTGCGTGAAAGGTAGCAGTCCACACTTATTGCAAGGGGTAGTGTTGCTATGTGAGTCGGATATGCGTAAACCTTTACCGCATTGCAGGTAGGTCCAGCACCGAGCGCTTGAACACCGATGTGTAGGTCGTTGATTAATTCTTGCAGTTTTTTTGCGAGGTTTTCGTATTTCTCAAGGTAAGTCAATTTAGGGTTGTATTCATCACCAGTAAAAAGAGCGAACCTTGATATGAGTATAGCCATGTCGGCTGTTCCTCCTATACCTATCCCAACGTTAATTGGTGGGCAGGCATTTGGTCCGTTCTTTTGAATGTGCTGAGTCACTACGACGATCACTTCATCCTCTGAAGAAGACGGTGACATCATGTACAGTGCGGTTAAATTTTCGCTCCCCCCACCCTTGGCAATCATCCAAATTTCCAATTCGCTTGAGTTTTCAACTTCGAATTCGTGGATCACAGCTGGTAAGTTGTCGAGGTTGTTCTTTCTTGAATACAGCGGATCTAAAACAGTACTTTTACGATAGCCGTTCTTTTCGTACGTGTCTTTAACTGCTTTGGATAAAGTTAGTTGAAGCGGTTCTTCGAGCAGCAAATCATAAGGTCGGAACACGAAGAACTCAACCATCCCTGTATCTTGGCATAGCGGAAGCTTTTTCTCCGCTGCAATTTTTATGTTTTGCCTGATTTCATCAGCGAATGGTCCGGAGTAATTTTCAAAAACCTTTCGCATGTCTGGGTTTAGTCTTGTATTCATCTCTACAAGTTTTTCGCAAACCTTTTCGTATATCTGTTGATTTGAGACCAGTCGCATTGATATCTCCCCTTGTTAGTAATTTTTATAGATGCTCTTCAGGGATAGTTAGCCCAATATCACTTTCTGTGCCTTCTTTGCCTTCTATGGTCACATTCTTTATCCACTTTTTTCCTCTTATTCTTAGCAGAACAATTATAGCCTTTACAATTTCATCGGACAGGGTTAGGAAATAGACCCATGGAAGCGATAATTTCAATACAAATGCTCCAACTAAGGTAAGCGGTATACCAATAGCCCAGAGTGTGAATGTTTCAAGAAGGAACGCGAATTTCGCATCGCCCCCGGCACGCAAGATTCCGACAATACCAGCACCGTTGAATGATTTTATAGGCGCACCGACAAGCATGACCCACATGGTAGCTGTGAGCATTCTTTTTGTTGCAAGGTCTATCTTAAAAGTCGGGAGCAACGAATAATAAATAACGATAATTATTACTGCTGATACTAAGCCGGTTACCGAATTTGTGACCAACATCTTTGCACTGAACTTGTGAACTCTTTCGTACTCCAACCTACCTATCATCTTTCCCACCATGACAGAGGCAGCTATGACCAAACCAAATGTGATTGTCCAGACGTAGTTCTCGAAAGAAGATAGAATGTTCCTTGCGGCGTACACGCTGACTCCCATGCGGCCAAAGATGATGCCGTATACGGTCATCCCCAAGGACCACGAGATTTCGTTGAGTGTCGTAGGTGTCGCAAATTCGAAGAATTTCTTCACAAAATTTCTATCGATGTGCGAGAATGCAAAGCTGTAAGGAACCCTCAAGAAAGATGCGCGTATTATTTGATATACCGGGATGAAAAACCTTGCAACCGTAGTAGCAATCGCTATTCCAAGCAGTCCAAGTCTTGGAAAGCCTAACAATCCGTGAATGAGATTATAGGCAAGAAAAATTTGCAAAGCTGTACCGAAAACGTAGGATTCCATAGGAATAATAGCAAGTTCTATGCCACGTAGAAGTGTTCTGAACGCAATTTCCAAGGCAAAACCAAAATACGAAATCGAGATAACCTTGAGAAAAGGTACAGAAGCTGCTATAACCTCTTTGTCTTTAGTAAATATTGAAGAGAACATTTCTGGAAAGAAGAAAGTGAGAACAAAAAAGCCAAGTGCGATTATTAAAGATGAGTAAATCATCAAAGTTGATGTGCGCTTAATTCCTTCTCTGTCCTTTTTACCCCAATACTGCGAGACAAAGATAGCTCCACCTGTGTTCAAACCGAAAAGAAAAAGAATGACGAGAAAAGACCCTTGATTAGCAATTCCGTTCACGGTAACTTGCTTTTCTCCCATTCTGGAGAGAAAAACAGTGAGTATGAAAGTACCGGTATTAGCTATCAGGTTTTCTACCGAAACGGGTATCGCTATTTTGAGAATGTCTTTGACAGTGCTACTCATATGCAGCTTTTTCACCTCTCTGTGAAGAATTTTAGCCGAAATTCTAAACAATCCCCTTGCCGAATTCACAGTTTTGTTCGAGGAGCGAAATTGTCACTTCCTATTCTACCATAGAGAGTGTATAATTCAATGTGAGGAGGTTGATATGGTATGGCAAAAAAATACGACTTACGAATATATCGATGGGCACTCGTGACTGGGGCTTCTTCCGGAATCGGTAAAGAATTCGCTTACCAGCTTGCCAAAAAGGGGCTTAATTTAATACTGATAGGAAGGAGTATGCCCGCATTAACAAGTGTAGCAGATGAGATACATAAGATATCCAGTTCAAGCGTTGTCATATTACAGGCAGACTTAACCAAGGATTTGGATATGGTATTCGATAACACTTCAAGATTTAACATCGACCTACTTGTAAACAACGCAGGTTTTGGACTTTACGGAGACTTCTTTAGCAACTCTTTGGACGACTACATTAGAATGATTAATTTGAATATCTCTGCACTGACGAAGCTTACGCATTATTACGGTGCGGAGATGGCTAAAAGAAAAAGCGGCGGGATTATAAATATCGCATCAGTTGCAGGATTTTTCCCAATTCCACATTTAGCCGTTTACTCCGCGACGAAGGCATATGTTTACAGCTTGTCAATGAGCTTATGGGCGGAGTTGCAGGACAAGAACGTCAACGTGCTTTGTGTTGCACCCGGTCCCACAGAGACAAGGTTTTTCGAAAGAGCACGGATGGAGACAAAAGGGAAATTAATGAAACCCGAGCATGTTGTTGCAGGTGCACTAAAAGCATTTGAAAATGGTAATCCACTATACGTGCCCGGTTTTGGGAATAAGCTGACTTACTATTTCGTTAGAAAGTTCTTTGGTGATAAGTTCATTGCAAACTTTTTGGCTAAGTATTTTTAGCCTCTAGTATTATGATGGAAAAAGTTGTAAAAGTCGAAGGTGTGAAAGATGGTAATTTCGAGTAAGGATGTAAAGACCATATACTTTTGCCCAAGAAAGGCGAAGTTCGAAATAAGAAGTAGAAAGCAGACATCTGGTTTACAGTCAAGCGGCATGAACTTTCAGACGGATGCATTCGGTTGCACGCTTGTCGCAGATGTGGACGAAGTTGTTTCGGAAAAGCCGCTTATCGTGAAAATATCAAAGACCGGCAAGAAGTTAGCAGAATACCACATGCTGGAAAGTGCGTTTGTAGGGTACGTCATAGAAAGCTGCGGGAAGCATTTAGAATCAATAATAGTCGAAAGTCCATATTACAGCGTGACCGTTAATTGGAAACCATATGTCAGTAAGATGCTCTCGATGATAGGAACTTTTTGCGAAACAGACGATTTCAGGGTAGTGAAAACACACTTGTGTCGCACATGTCAGTATTCGGCAGAATGCTTTAGAGAAATAGTGAACACAGAAAGCCTAACGTTCCTTCACGGCGTTAAGGAAAAGACTTTGGAAAAATTGAAATCGTATGGAATCAGGACTTTGAAGGATGTAATCAACATGAGCCCAATTATTGAAGAACTCATCGGTAAAGAGAAAACCAAGCGACTTGTCTTCCAAGCGCAGAGCATTTTGAACAATAAGCCAATACTCATAAAACCGCTCCCTAAGATTTCTGAGGGGCTGTATCTTGATATTGAAAGTTATACTCCCATAAGCTTCGATTACCTTTTTGGGATCTTGGACAACGGTTTGTATGTACCATTCTTAGCCCCAGACCCAAATCATGAAGAGGACACGTTTAAGAAAGTGATAGAATATATCTCTAAGAGTGGCAATCCCGTATACCATTTCCATAACTACGAAGTAAATCGATTCAAGAAGTTAGCTCGAAGGTACAACATAGAACTTCCCAAAAGTTTCTTCAGTCGGTTTATCGATGTTTACAAACTGTACGTTGACTACGTAGCTTTGCCAGTCCCATCGTATTCGTTGAAGAGCATTGCACGATACTTTGGCTTTAATTGGCGCACTCAATTAAACGGTCAGCTTGTAGTACATTCCTATGCTGAGTATTTGGCCACAGGTGATGAAAGAATACTGCAAGAGATACTCATGTACAACGAGGACGATGTGCGAGCAACGGAATTTATATTGAAAAAACTGAAAGAAATTTTCTAAAATACATGATAAAAAAACCTTCCGGAAAGTTCAAAAAACCGAACCTTCCAGAAGGTTTAATTTTTTCTTGGCGCTTTTGACTATTTTGCTCTTTCGCTTTCCAATCTTGCTATGTAACCAGTCAACACTTCACTGACAATATATCAATTCAGAAAGAAAGTCCAAGTGCAACGTAGAATAAACTTGGGTTAAAGCTAAATCCGAATTCCGGATCGCCGAACAGGTAATAAATCCTTACTCCGGCCTCTGCACTCAGAATAAACAGGTCGATCCCAGCGCCTACTCTTCCAAATATACCTAACTTGTTTGTCTCAGTAAAGCTCATCACATCGCCAACAGTTGTGTAAGCCGCACCTCGTAGATAGAACATGCCGAGTGGTAGCTTCAAATTCAGGCCGAAATAGAGATTTTCAACGTTGAATTCTTGTGATAGACTGAACTCCTGTGTCTCGAAATCGTAATACCCCACAGGATACAAGAACGCTAATATACCTGCATCAAAGCGCGCATAGAGTTCATACATTTGTTCTTGAAGGTTGGCCGCTTCAACACCAATGAACGATAATCCAACAGTTGATAACACCAAAAGAACAGCTACCAACAGCAACTTTCTCATCTTTATCCCTCCTCCGAATGTGGTGTGAAAATTGAAAACTCTTCGTTGCTAACTTTTATTACTCATTAATTTAGACCTTCTGAAAATGAAAATCGTTCAAGCACAGTCGTTGTTTAAACTCGGGCAGAAAAATGTCTTATTACCTCTTCCGGTGATTCAATAACAGGACTGTGCCCAATGTCTTTTAGCACTATTAACTTACCATTTGGGAAAGCCGCTGCGGTTTTCTGCATACTTATGTAATCAAGTATCACGTCCTTGTCGCCGTAGATGACAACAACAGGAATCTCAACGTTCTTGGCTTTGTCAGAATAGTTGTATTCAGCCAGTGCCTTTGCGTTGCCTATAAAGGCTTTCTTTGCCATTCTAAGAGCATCTGCTGTTATTCTTTCGAAGAATTTTTCATCATCGTAAGTTGGAGCGTTCATCATTAAGGCTCGTTTAATCAGCTCCGGATTTTTCCTGTAGACATCTATAATTTTGTAGGTTGATTCATCGTATCGCGGCATACCGAAGACGGGTGCTGGGTCAACTAAAATCAATTTAATCAGATTCTTGGGGTTTCTCACAGCGTAGCCCATAGCAACTGCACCGCCAAGCGAGTGACCAAGTAAAATGAAATTCCTTATCCCGAGAGTTTGTACAAATTTTTCCAGCGCATCAACGTATTTCTCAATGCTAACATCTCCTGGGAGTTCGTCTGAGAAACCGAAATTTGGCAAGTCAAGCGCGTAGACTGTGTATTTCTCTTGAGGAATTTTCTTTATAAGTGGTTCAAAAAATCTTGCTGAAGCGAAGTTCCCGTGAACCAACACGATAGGAATATTCCCATTTCCGTACTTTATGTAGTGAATCCGTCCAGCTGGAGTCTGAACAAACATCCCATACGGCCTTCTGGATTTCTTTAAATGCACAAGTAGTGCGTTGAGATAGTTCATTCTGAACATTCTAATGTAGTAGCTAATTCCTAACGGCATGAAGAGGACAACAAAGATCAAAAGAGCGCCGAAGATTATAGAAAGTGGGACATTGGATCTGCTGAATAGAAATGGCATAGCAACGTAAATAAGTGCTCCGTAAAATGGTCCATCAACGGATGCCATTCCACCAATGACCGAGACTGCCAATAGATCGAGTGACTTGGCAATTCCAAAATCGCTTGGTGCTATGTAACCTATAACATGCGCATAAAGTGCGCCGGCAAGTCCTGCGAACATGGAACCTACCGCAAAAGCAAGTACTTTGAACCATGCGTTGTTTACTCCCATGACTGCAGCAGCTGTTTCGTTCTCTCTTATTGCCATCCAAGCCCTACCGGTTCTCGAATTTATCAACCTCTCAGAGATGACATAGCTCACAAAGAGCACAGAAAGCACGAGGAGGTACTTTTCCACATCAGAATTCCACAAATGTGGAAACGGGATATTCCTTATACCTGCATGTCCGCCGGTTATATGTTCGAAGTATCCAAAAATCTGCTCAATAGCTACGACAAATCCCATAGTTGCAATGGCTAGGTAAAATCCGGATAGCCTTAATGCAGGAAAACCTATCAAAATGCCGAAGGCAAATGCAATTAAACCACCGATTAACATCGCAAAGACAAGAGGGACATTAAAATTCATTACCAGTAGCGTTGAGGTATATGCACCTATGCTCATAAAAGCGGCATGCCCTATTGAAATCTGACCTGAATAGCCCATTATCAAATTCAAACCTAAGGCGGCGAGTGCGTAAATCCCAACAAGGCTGAGTATAGTTATCATAAACGCGCTCTTCAAAAGCAAGAAAGGCAGTAGTGCAAGTAACAGCCAAGTCCACAGCATCAAGCTCGCCTCCTTAATCTTCTTCCAAACAGCCCGTTCGGGAAGAAAATTAATACCAAAACGATTATGACAAGTGAGAAGGAAGCCTTAAAACCTTCGGAGATGTAGTTACCTACAATTTTCTCTAAGACACCAAGCAACAAGCCACCAAGAACAGCTCCTGTGAAAGTTTCAAATCCTCCTAAGACAGCGGCGGTGAAGCCTTGTATTTGATAAAATGTAAGCATTGTAGGCGAAACAAACACTTTTGGTGCAGAAATCACACCAACAATCGCCGCCATGGCTGTTCCAAAAGCCCATGAAAATGCAAGCACAGATCCAACATTTATTCCCATGTAACCGGCGACTTCCTCATTTTCAGAAACTGCACGCACAGCAATCCCAAATTTTGTGAATTTCGTGAATAGAGCTAACAAAAGGGAAATGATGGCAAGTATTGAGAATACAAGAATATCCTGCCTACGAATAACCACAATACCGAAATCTCCGCGGATAACAAACGGTGTACCCGTAACGATTTCAGGGAATGCCTTGTATTGGGTTCCCCAAATTTCAACTGCGAGACCTTCTAAAATCATCAAAATTCCGAATGTGACGATTAGCATTGAAGCATGCGAAAGATGTCTTATAGGGCGCAGACCATAGCGTTCAACAGCGATACCCATAATCGCCGCGAAAATTATCCCTATAGCTATTGAGAAATACAAATTCAAACCCGCGGAAGAACTCAACCACCAGATTACATAAGTTACAAACATCCCCATATTTCCATACGCAAAGTTCATCACACCGCTCACTTTGTACATCATGACGAGCCCTATAGCAACAAGAGAGTAAATGGCACCTGTTGAAAGTCCAAGAAGGATTTGGTTTATCACTTTTTAACACCCCCAAGATATTTCTCACGCACGACAGGATTGTCTCTGAGCTCCTCGGCTCTTCCCTGGAGTGCAACTTTTCCATTTTCTAAAACATAACCATGGTGAGCGATACTCAGAGCCACAGAAGTATTCTGCTCCACCAATATTACGGTGATCTTTAAATTCTCGTTTATGTATTTTATGACGTCCGTGATTCTCTGAACAACGATAGGCGCAAGGCCTAGAGAAGGTTCATCTAACATTAGATACTTTGGGGCTGCCATCAGTGCACGTGCTATTGCCAGCATCTGCTGCTCCCCACCAGACAAAGTACCGGCAATTTGATTGAGCCGTTCCTTCAAAAATGGGAATATGCCAAAAACGAAATCGAGGTTCGCTTTTTTATTTGTGTAAGCACCGGCCAGAAGATTTTCTTTTACCGTCATATGGTAAAATATCCCTCTGCCTTCTGGACAGAGAACAAGACCTTTTCTTACCCTTTCATGCACGGGCAGTCTATCGATAGACTCATCACCGACAATTATTGTCCCTGAGTATTTCACACTTCCCGCAAACGCCTTCAACGTTGAACTCTTGCCTGCTCCATTTGCTCCGAGGATCGCTGTGATACTTCCAGCTGGAATGCTAAGTTCAACACCCTTAACTGCATGCACTGGTCCATACCATACATTAAGGCCTTTAACGAGGATATCTTTCACATCTAAATGCTCACCAAGTTTTTCATTCTCCATCAATTTCACCTCACTATGCTAATGCAACTGGATGTGATCATTGAACTGTTACAGCTGTTCCCAAGTACGCTTTAATAACTTCCTCGTTATTTACCACATCCTGTGCTGTTCCCTCTGCGATCTTTTTGCCGAAGTTGATCACGGTTATTCTGTCTGATATATCAAGGACCATTCTCATATCGTGCTCAATGAGAAATACCGTAATGCCGTTGTCTCTTATCCTAATGATTTTCTCTTTAAGGATATCTGATTCCTTCTCCGTTAAACCCGCAGCAGGTTCGTCGAGAAGGAGTATTTTTGGCTCCGTCATAAGTGCTCTTCCTACATCGATAAGTTTTTGAAAACCATAAGGAAGCGTTCCAGCGTAAACTCCCAATATGGTCTTAATACCAAGCAAATCGGCAACTTCTATGGCTCTCAATCTCGCTTTACGTTCCTCTAAAGTAAATCTATTTGTGTAGACAATTTCATCGAAATGATTGTATTGAAGTTTCGAATGATAACCGATCATCAAGTTCTGCAACACAGTCATGTACTTGAAGATAATGATATTTTGGAAGCTTCTTCCAAGACCATGATAGACTCTTTTGTGCACTGGTAAGTGTGTGATATCCTTGCCGTCAAGAAGGACTCTACCATCGTGTTTTACTAAGCCGGATATAGCATTAAAAACCGTTGTTTTTCCCGCTCCGTTAGGACCTATTAACGAATGTATCGTTTTATCTTTAACCTCCATAGTAAGGTTGTCAACAGCAACAAGACCCGAAAACCTTACACTTATATTCTCAAGTTTTAGCATCTCTTCTCAACTCCTGTCTTTATTGTTCTTGTCGCTAAACAGCTCTCTATGATACGTACTTTTACTTACAAAAGCCGCGGGCTTCATCGGGAGGGGTCTGTAGTTAACCTTAACCTTGTAGCCCGCGGCGTACCACTTTTAGTAGCCAGCTGTTTGGTATATAGTTTCTTTATAGTATTGGAATTACGGTGATCACGGCCTGATTAAATCGGTAAGAGGTACAAACTGTCCATTTTTCACAACCATGAAGTACATGGACGTCTTACCGCGTCTGAGATTCGGGCCCCACGTGATATCTTTGGCAAGTATACCGTTCCAGTTCTTGAAGCTTTCAAGTGCTTTTACAAGCCCTTCTCTTGTTAGGTTCTTTCCTGCCCTGACCAAACCTTCCGTGAAAACTTCAGCGGCAATGAAACCTGCAACTGCGTAGGATGTCATAACTTCTTTTGGGTACGTCTGTTGGTAAATGGAAATTGCCCTTTGATAGTCTCTTACAAATTCTGGTCTGTCTGGTGTTGCAAGTGGTACCCAACCAGTGAAGATGATACCTTCAGCGTACTTTCCAGCAAGTGTTATAAATGATGGGTCTGCGTTCGGATATATCGTAATTATCTTGCTGTTGAGACCGTAGTCACGAATGGTCTTTATCCAGCGGATTGTATCTGTAATTAATCCGTAAATAACTATCACATCTGGGTTCTTTTCAAGAAGTTTTACAACAAGCCCGCTGTAATCCGTATCTGCTGGATTGTAAGAAATTTCTACAATTGGCTTCATCTTGTAGTCTTCCAGCTTAGCCTTGAACGCTGCGTATCCTTCCAAACCAATATCGTTGTTCATGTAAATAATCCCCGGGTTCTTGAATTTTGCAATCTCTCCGACGTACTTGGCAATCAGTGTTCCTTCAAGTGTATAGTCTGGTTGGACTCCGAAGATGTACTTTTTCGGTGGGATAACAAGTTTTGATGTACCTGCACCTTGGTACACGAATGGAACTTTGTTCTGCTCAAGGTAATCCATAACCGCTAAACAACCGTACGTTCCAAGTCCACCAACTATTGCAAAGACTTTGTCTTGTTCAACTAACCTCTTGACTTCAACAACAGTTTTTGCCGGGTTGAGTTGGTCGTCAGCAATTATGAGCTCTATCTTTCTTCCGTAAACTCCGCCTCTGCTGTTAATCCAGTTGAAATATGCCTTCATACCTTTGCTCATCTCTTGGCCAATAATCGCATATGGACCGGACAGTGCTTGGAAAGTTCCAATGACTACTTTGTCATCGTAAACCCCAACTTCCGCAAACAAGCTTACCAAAAATACAAGCATAAGAATAACACTTAGAAACTTTTTCATATGACACACCTCCTCTGATGGAATAGGAAAAGCTTAAAATCAGATTAATCCTAGTTTTTGGGCTTCTTTGGTTAAATAATCGCGAAAATCCGGATGGGCCACCGATATCAGTGCAAGTGCACGTTTACGCGTTGGTAGTCCTCTAAGTCGCACAGCACCCCACTCTGTTACAACATAATCAAGTTCTTGCCGTGGGACTGTTACCGGCGAACCTTGAGGGAGCAGTGGTACTATCGTTGAAATTTGTCCGTCTTTTGCAGTTGACCTTATCGCAATGATGCCTTTTCCATCTTTGCTCTTTACAGCTCCCCTGTGAGTATCAAGCTGACCTCCAGTACCACTGTAATGACTGGTTCCTATCGCTTCCGAACATACGTTTCCAGTTAAATCAACCATAAGTGCAGTGTTTATACTAACCATCTTTTCATTTTGTGCGATTACGTATGGATCATTCACGTAGCGTCCTCTTAAAAACAACACAGCTGGGTTATCATCGATGAATTTATACATTCTCTCACTGCCGTAAGCAAACGTACAGACAAATTTCCCGTTCCAAAGCGTCTTTCTTTTATTCGTTATGGCACCAGCTTCAAAGAGATCTATCATGCTTTCGGTGAACATTTCCGTGTGGATGCCCAAATCTCTTTTCTCAACCAGAAATTTTGCAACGGCGTTTGGAATTCCTCCAATACCAAGCTGGATAGTGGAGCCATTTTCTATTAGTTCAACAATATGCTGTGCTATTTTCTCCTCTACTTCAGCTGGTTCAAGAAGTTCGGCTTGTGGCAAAGGATAGTCTACTTCGATTATGTAATCAACTTCAGAGATGTGAACATGTGTATCACCATGTGTTCTCGGCGCGTTGGGATTCACTTCGAGGATAACTATATCAGCATTCTCAAGCACATCCTTTTCGTAAACAACGCTCGCCGACAGCGTGAAGAAACCTTTCTCATCCATGGGAGACGCTACACCAACGAAAACGTTGACTTTTGTGGACTGTATCAAATTCACTCCAGCTTGGTGCAGGTTATTTGGAACGTAGTATGTGTTCTTCGAAAGCTTTCGATTGAAGGGTCCAAAAAACCAAGAATAGTTGTAGAATCTATTGGAATATTCTTCTTTTGAACAAAATTCATAAGGTTCTGTGTTCAAACACGTGAAAACTTCCAATCCGCTCGCTTGCGTTCGATGAAGGTTTCTGAGAAAAACCTTAGGTTCCATAGGAGTCATTCCGACAACTATTGTCCAATTGTCCTGTAGGATTGAGAGTACGTTTTCGATATTTGTGAGTCTTTTTTGATATTCATCTTTGAAATCCACGCTACTTCACCCCCAGCCCTTCCGACAGGTAAACAAAGATCTCCTCTAAGAAATGTTCCAATTTTTTTGTATCTGTAACCTTACCAGCAAGAACATATCTTTCGCCCAAGTAGTGACCGATTCCCATGAAAATCATGGCGATGTAACTTAGAATACGTTCGGAATCTACATTATCAAGGTGTTCCATGTCCAAGTCCAGTTGACCATCTTGAATTGCAGTTTTCAGGGCTTTGCAGTAGGATTGAAAGATTGAAGAGTAGTATTCTTTTGCGATCTCCAAGTCAAGCGATTGACTTTCTCTCACGATTTTGTACATACTCGCATGGCTTTTGAAAAACTGAACAAAAGCATACAATCCAGCAATTTCCTGAATCAACCTTGGGTAATTCTTAACATTTTCCAGCGCCTTTCTGACGTTGTACCTTAATCCCTTGTTTATCCATCGAACCAGTTCACGTAAGATTTCCTTTTTGTTCTCAAAGTACAGATAAATAGTTCCAACTGCAATTCCAGATGACCTTGCGATGTCGTATATCTGTGTTTTTTGGTAACCATAAGTGCCAAAGAGCGTTTCTGAATTCGCAAGTATTAGTTCTCGCTTTTCGTCAATTTCTAGAACGTGCTTTTCTGGTTTGAATTCAAATATTTCCTTAGGAAGTTTTCGGGAACCTTTTTCTTTTCTTTGAAGACCGTTCATGATAAGTGAGATAAAGGCTTTCGGCTCTACTTCAACGTTCAAAAGATCGCCAAAGTTCACTACAAACCTTATAGGTGACCAGAAATAGAACTGCCCAACATCCGTTAGCCCATACTTTTCTGAAACAGAGTATATGAGCTCTTCGAACTCGTTTCGTAGCCATTCAAAATGGTACTCGTTAAGGTGAATCGCTTGAATTAAATCTTTGTTTAACCTACAAAATTCGAAGTATTTCAAAGCAACTTCCGTTATAGAATCACCATTTAGCGTTGTTTTGAGATTTTCCATCAATTCATCAACAATTTCTCTGAACAATTCGTCTTTATTAATGTAGTATTGATAAAAAGCGGCGGTGCTTAGACCAGCATGTTTAGCGATCTGAGAAATGGACACATCAGCAAAATTGTTTTCACTAAAAAGCTTAATAGCAGCCATTTTAAGCTTGCCTTTTGATTCAATTCCATCTACGCGCTGAGGTATTCGTTTCATCTTTTTTGAACCATTAGATAATTGTTCAGCTTTCAAAACGCCTTTTTTCAATACCGGTCCCTCCACACCTTCCCTAAGTGATTCAGTAAACATGGTAAATAATTCATGCTTTACAAAGAATTCGAATGTACTACATTCTGAAAGCGGTAGCAACTTGTTGATATCCCACACCGGATGTTAAGAAAATGACCACTTTTCCTTTCAACTCCTCGATTTTCCCTTCATCGAAAGCGTCGTCGTAAGCCATGTATACACACGCAGAGCCCGTGTAGCCGTATTTGTGCATAATCATGTGCGCTCTTTCAACAGGTAAGCCCAATATCTCCATAACCTTCTCTATCGTCTTCTTTCTCACCTGCGTGAAGAAAATCATGCCTATCTCGTCCTTCGTGATACTGTATTTCTCCATGAGCCTATTAATCAGCATCGGCCAGCCTTCTTCGTTAACCGTCGACGGATATGCTGCCCTAAGGTCTAATTTGTGGAGGCCTCTTTCGAAACCTGCCAAATTCATTGTACCAGCACCCATATAAATTCCCCAATTCTGCCACCAGCTGCCATCAGCACGTGCCACACTACCTATGTATCCTGGTTCATCAGATGACGTAAGTAAAAGTGCACCTGCACCATCGCTGAAAAGCGCTTCCCAAGAATATTTCCAACTTAAGAATTTCGTCATTGCGTACGTGCCTATTACAAGGACGTTTTTGTAATCCCCCATAGCGATGTATCTCGCAGCGATGTCGAGCATTAGTGCTCCATTCGCACACGAAGCATTCACGTTGAATGCGAGAGGTTCTGCCTTGTGTGCGCCTATGAGATACTGCACTCTCGGTGCATCCGGTGGGGATACAGATTCCGGAGTATCTGTACCAACGATTATTAGGTCAACTTCCTCAGGCTTCATACCGACTCGTGCAAGTGCTTTTTTTGCAGCTTCCGCTGCCATATATGTAGGTGTTTCCCAATCTTCAGAAACATGTCTGTGGTTGATACCAATCACATCAGAAAAATACGGATCGATAGTGAACATCGTAAGCTTTTCGAACTCAGCATTCGTCATGACTTTCTGCGGAACGTACATGCCTGAAGAAATGATCTTAGCGTACTTCATAACCAAACCTCCTATTCTTAAATAAAAATGTATTCTAACAAATACTTCGTTGAAAGGTGAATCATATGTCATATTTCATGTGAATCACCTTTCACATTATAACACCCGTAGCACGAAAGAACGATATATCGAAATAAGGAGTATTCCGGAAATAAATCGAAAGAGGTGATAATAGAAGTAGTATATTCTAAATATTGTAGTGTTTCTTCCTTATCCTGACTCTCGGAATGGGAAATAAAAATCCCGCCCTCAATGGGCGGGAAGTTGAAGCAACTTACAAATCTAAAGAACTCTCAAATCTCAAGGTAATTTTTTATATTACTATTTTCGTCAATAACGGGAACAATTTTCCCTTCTTTGGAAGTCATTATTATCACCATACCTGGTCCATGACCGGTCTTAAAACAATCTGAATGGACTACGACACCTATCGAAAGTGCTCCGCCTTTGTAGCCTCCAGCTCCATAGCCATTATAGTGGTCTGATATAGCAACTAAATCCCCGATACGCACTTTGTCAAGACCATACTTTTTTATTTCCTCCTTATCGAGCGTATTCATATCGTAGTCGGTTGCTGCAGGATTACCTGCCCCTATACCAGAGCCTGTCAAATGCGCAGGAACTACAGCGGTAACTGGCACGTGGAGTTTTCCTTTCTTGAGCTTTATTGGAATTTTTTCAAACAGGCATGGGTCTATGTTCATAACCTTCACTTCTGGATAATCAAGAAGTTCCAAACCCTGCCCCCACGCTTTTATCTGTATCTTATCACCAATTGCTAACTTTTCCTTTTCAGGGAACCAAATAAGAATGTGATCTATACCTCCATGTTTTCCAATCACGTAGCCTTTCATGCCTTTTGCATCTCCGGATACTACCGTTGCTTCATTTCCTATGCATGCAAGAGCCATGCATGTGGGATTCAAATCTTTGTCTTTGTTCTTTGTGCTAACATCAGGTTCGATGTGATCACCGTGCATTTTGAAAGCGTTATCACCAAGCCCGAAGTTGTAAGTAATGCCTCCAACTCCCGGAAAGTAGAACGAATTACCATCACCATCGACAACAGGCATGCGAACCACAGGATGCGCTACTTCAACCAATATCGAAAGCTGGACAACCTGGTCTTTGTTGGTTTTAAGTATATCCGTTGTTTTCTCTTTTTTTAGTTCACCCATGTCTTCATCTCCCTTCCATCTGTAAGGCTCTTCGAAAAACGATCTATGCAATTTTTACCACTTGCTAATGTGGATTTTCTTTTCATCAACTTCTTCCAAAACGTGTGTGTCTTTTTGCTCGTCAGGATAACCGATACCTATCACGCACAAGACCCTATAACCTTCCGGAATGTGAAGTATTTCTTTAATCTTGGCTTCAACGGAAATACCATCTTGGAAACGTTCGTGTGCGTGACCCCAGCAACTGCCAAGTCCGTTTTCAACGCACAGAAGCTGTATGTATGTGGCCACGATAGAAGCATCTGAAAGCCAGGTAGAACTAGCTTCGTTTGCAGCAACAACGATACATGCAGGTGCTGTTTCAAGAAATGAAAACGCACCCTGCCTTGCTTTTTTAATTTCTTGGATCTTATCTCTATCACTCACAATAACCAGATCAACAGGTCTTGAGTTTCGGCCACTTGGAGCTAACAGGGAGTATTTTGCAATCTCTTTTAATAAATCGAAAGGCACGCTTTCCTGTTTAAATTTCCTTATACTTCTTCTTTTCAAAATCACTTCCCGAAGTTCCATTCTGTTCCCTCCCCTCAAAAAACAAATTGAAAGATTAGTTCGCTATTCAAACTTTCCAATATTTATTATACTACTTGTCTTAAGTTTTTGAACGATAAAAAGAAAGCTGTACACTATGTTGAAATGAGAAACTTTTCGTCAAATATCAAAGGGAACCGCTAAGCCTCAAATTTAAACGTTTTTTGGGATATTTTCCTAAACTTGACAAAACCGATTTCAAATGGTAAGCTCAAGTTAGACAGTTGAATACTATTAGCCCGAGGGGAGCTCCTGAATGCGGGGCTGAGAGGAAGGAGTCAATCCTTCGACCCTTCGAACCTGATCCGGGTAATACCGGCGGAGGGATTGGGCAAAAATGTGAGACAACTTGTATTACAAGCAGAAAATCAAATGTAGAAAGGTCCCTCCGAAGATGAAATTCGGAGGGACTTTTTTTTACACACTAAAAAAGGAGGTTGAACAACTTATGGGGAAAGATCTTACGATTTCAAAGCTCATTGTTGAGAACTTCTTCGAAAAGCTTTCAAACGCCTTGGAAGTTGATGTGGCAATTGCCGGATGTGGTCCTAGTGCTCTCACGCTTTCACTGGAGCTATCTAAGAAGGGCTACAAAGTTGCTATTTTTGAAGCAAAAAACGAGCCTGGTGGAGGTATTTGGGGCGGTGGAATGATGTTCAACGAAGTCGTGCTGGAATCTGAACTGGAAGGTTATCTTAAAGAACTCGGTATAAGGTTCAAAAAATTCGACGAGTTCATCGTTACCGATTCTGTTCATCTTGCTTCAGCCCTGCTCTACCATACAACGCTTGCAGGGACGATGATTTTCAACAACGTGTTTGTCGAGGACTTGGTGATGTACGATAGGAGAGTTTCTGGAGTCGTAATCAACTGGACACCAACTTTAAGGGAAAAGCTACACGTTGATCCAATAAGCATTGTCTCAAAGTTCACGGTCGATGGAACAGGTCACCCAGCCAATCTCGTGAAATTGCTATCAAAACGTGGGATAATTTCATCCATTGGTGGTTCCACCGAAGCTTCCTACAACTTCGGAATAGTCGGATACGAGTTTCCGATGGATGCAGAAAACGGCGAAAGATTTGTTGTTGAAAATACAAGGGAAATCTACCCCGGATTGTACATTGTCGGAATGGCGGCCGTGAGCGTTGGAGCAGGGCCAAGGATGGGACCGATATTCGGAGGAATGATAATGTCCGGTCTAAGGGCTGCCGAACTCATATCCAACGAACTAAGAAAGATGGGAGGGAGCGACGATGAGCGATAGGTTCATGACACAAATGCAGATGGCTCGGAACAATATAGTTTCTGAAGAGATGAGAATCTGCGCGTTGGGTGAAGGAGTACCTGTCGAAGTGATTATGGAAAAGCTGGCAAACGGTCAGGCTGTCATTCCAAAGAACAGATTGCACAACATCAGTAAACCGAAGGTTATCGGTTCTAATTTCTCAGTAAAGGTGAACGCGAACATAGGAACGTCTTTTGGGTACTCGTCTCTCAAGGAAGAACTGGAAAAGTTGAACGTTGCCCTTAGTGCCGGTGCTGATTCAGTTATGGTGCTATCAACTTGGGGTAATCTATCGGAGATGAGGAGAATCATCGTTGAGAACTCACCGGTACCCGTTGGCTCGGTTCCCATTTACGATTCGGCGGTCAAAGCATATGAGGAAGGAAAGAACGTCATCGATTTTTCAGAGAAAGATTTTATAGACATGGTTTATGCTCATGCCAAAGATGGCATAGATTTCATGACCATCCATGTTGGAATCACTAAGGATGTGTTAAAAAAGCTCAAAGACAGTAAGCGGATTCTAAAGATCGTGAGTCGAGGTGGGGCTATTATCGCAGGATGGATGATAAAGAACAATAGGGAGAATCCGTTCTATGAGCATTTCGATGAGATACTTGATATAGCTGCGGAATTCGACATCACGCTGAGCTTAGGCGACGGGATGAGACCAGGCGCTGTGGTTGATGCAACCGACCCTCAGCAGTTGGAAGAGCTCTTTGTCATGAGTCAACTTGTGGATAGGGCAAGGGAAAAAGGTGTCCAAGTGATGTTAGAAGGTCCTGGACATGTACCACTGAACGAGATAGAAACCAACGTGAAGTTGATGAAAAAGATAGGTAAGGGAGCTCCCATATTCTTACTTGGCCCACTTCCGACAGACCGAGGAGTGGGGCATGATCACATAGTGAGCGCAGTTGGAGCCGCCTTCGCTGCTTATCACGGCTGCGATTTCATCTGTTACGTAACTCCTGCCGAACACGTGGCACTACCGGATGTAGAAGATGTTAAGTACGGCGTAATTGCTTCAAAGATAGCTGCGGTTATCGCTGATGTTGCAAGGGGCAATAAGAAAGCGCTGGAATTGGAACATCAAATGGCTTTGGCGCGAGCAAGATTCGATTGGAACAAAATGTTCGAACTCGCGATACATTCCGAGGATGCAAAAAAGAAACTGAAATCCAGACCATACGAGTCTGAAGGATGTTCCATGTGCGGTCCTTTTTGTGCTATTAAAGTCACTAAAGATTTTTCGGAAGGTAAGATAACAGTTATGATGTAACTGTTCAGGTGATGTGGCACTATGAGCTTGAAAAGAAAAAGAAAATGTGTTTCTACAAGTTTAATTCGAGCTAATGTCTCGCTTCTCAAAACTCTTCCAAATTCAACGCATTACGAACTTACCTTTTTCAAAAAGGAGGACCTTCCAGTTGTCCTTGATTTTTTAAATGAGAAGGGTGCTACTTTTGGTATTCACGCACCGTTTGTTTTCAGATACCAAGCTGTTCATCCCAATCCATCTTCGCTTTCAACCGAACTAAGAAAAGAAACTTATGAAAAGAACGAACAATGCTGCAAATTAGCAAAAGAGATAGGAGCTGAGTATGTCGTAATCCACTTTCCAAACGCAAAGCAAACAGAGAATTGGTTGAAGGACAAAAATATCTTGAAGGAAGCAATTGAACACGTTAGAAATTTGAGCAATTATTGTCAGGTAAGAATAGAAAACGTTTACTACAACGAATATTTCCACAACGCAAAAGACTACAGATGGTTTCTCGAGCAAACTGGTACAACTCTCTGTCTTGACTTAGGCCATCTGTTACTCGATAGCGAACGATACGGCTTTAGCACTGTGGAGTTCGTGGATGTTGTTGAAGAATACATCTCCGAAGTGCACCTTTACTACGCTGATTCAAAGGTTTACGAAAAGTGTCACCATGCCCCTTGGGGGTGTTCTGCGGAATTCAAAATACTACTCGAACGAATAAGGTCACTAAATTGCGATTTTACGCTTGAAGCATCGAACGATTGTCAAGAGGGACTTGAAAAACTTATAGCCTTTTGGGAGGGATTATGATGCTACTTGTGATATCTGGCTTTGACCCGTCTGCGGGAGCGGGTATACTTCAAGATATAAAGTCTGTTTCGCTTCTTGGGATAACGGCATTCGGGGTTGTAAGCTGTTATACCGTCCAAAATAGCGAGAGAGTTTTCTCTATAACTTTCAGGAAGTGGGAAGAAATTGAAAGAGAGTTGTCAGTTCTTCCGGAACCTAAGGTGATAAAAATCGGACTCATTTCACCTGAGTTTGTAAAGTTTATAAGAGAGAAGTTCCCAAATGCTAAAATCATTTGGAACGTGATTCTTAGCTCAAGTTCTGGTTACTTTTTTGAATCTGCCGAAATAGTGAAGGAAAATCTTGATTACGCAGATCTTGTTGTTCTAAACAACAACGAAGCTGAAAAGCTTCAAGTTCTCCACATAGCAGAGCGCGATTTTGATAAGAAGTTCGTAATAACATTTGGACATTCGAACGATCATTCTGACAGAATTTCTGTTTTGTACTCGGGCAAGTACTTTGCAGAAGAAAGAATAATCCACAATGGTAAATCGCACTTTCACGGCACTGGTTGCGCATTCAGTAGTCTGTTAGCAGGATTCATCTATTTTGGATATCCACCGAACGAAGCCATAACTGAGACAATGAGAATCATGAAAAAGATTCTCATACTCAGCGGAAAGGAGGAACCGTTGAGACAAGTACAGACTGAAAAACTTGCTCGTGAATGGATGAAATATGAAGCTTTGGAAGAACTCGAAGAGATAGTCGAAGAGCTTGTGACAATAGGAAAGTACACGGTACCTGAAGTTGGGCAGAACGTGTCGTATGCTCTGCCTTGGTCAGAAAATGAATACGAAGTAGCTAAATTCCCCGGAAGAATTAGGCTCAAAGAAGGAATTCCAACATTTGTGTCAGGACCTGCTTTTAAAGACAAGTCACACACAGCAAGAATGTGTCTAACAGCAAAGAAATACGCTCCACAGATTAGATGTGTTAGTAACATTAGGTACCTCCCTGAATACATAGAAAACGCAGTGAATGCTGGGCTGAAAGTTTTCAAGTACGACAGAGCAAGTGAGCCAGATGAGGTTAGAAATGAGGATGGAAAATCGATGGAATGGATGATAAAAAGTGCTGTGAGAACTTCGGAACAGATACCGGACATCATTTACGACGAAGGATGGTTTGGAAAAGAAGCGATGATAAGAGTTTTTGGAAGAAGTCCAAAAGATGTTATGGAGAAGATCAAAAAGGTCGTCGGAAAAACAACTCAAGTTAGGTTATAAAGAAACTCAAAAAACATTTTCTTAAGATAATTAAAAGTACTTCGGTTAGAAAAATAAAGAGAGTCGTTCACGGTCCATTTGTTAATTACGATGTTTCGGATATCTTTGCCAAGATACTTGAAACGACTATTGAATCTTGTCCAGTTGTTCAAAATTAAGTTTTTACCACTCAAAAATTGCGTCATTTCTCACTCAATTCAACAACAAGTGCCCTGCAAAGGGGCACTTGTTGTTGGTTTCATATTTTTTATTCAGCAAATTCTTCCGATTTTTTATTAATCGTTCTCACTCTTGGAACTCTATCAATGCGTACTTTCCGTTCTTTCTGTAGAGCATATTAATTTCTCCGGTATCAACATTCCTGAAAACGAAGAACTGATGTTCCATGACGTCCATTTGGGCAATCGCTTCTTCCAGCGAAGCTTGCATAAGATAAACTCTTTTTACACTGTCAATTTTGTCTTCTTCGTCTTCAATTTCATACCTGGGAGAAAGTTCTTCGGCCATCGCTTCTGTTAAACCTTTCACACTCGATTTGTGGTAGGACTTGTGCAGTTCTCTTTCTCTTTTAATTGCTTTTTCAAAATTATCACATGCGATGTCGATAACTCCATAAATGTCGTTTGCTTTTTCCTGGACAACAATATCCTTACCGTTAATGTGTGTCATCAATCTTAAGGTATAGTATGGTCCGTCTTTGTCAAAACGTGCTTCAATGTGCACGTCATCCCGTGAAACGAACATTCCTAGAGCTCTTTTCACCTTTTCAAGTTTTCTGTCGAGGTAACTTTCGATAGCTTCTGAGAGTTCAAAGCCGCGAGCGAATGTCTTGACGTCCATAGAATCACCTCCGTATGATTTGTTCGTTCAGCTCGGTCACAAGTTCCATCGTGTAGAAAGACAGAGTGATGAGGAAATATGAAACAGTTTTACCAACAAGTAATTTCTCTTCGCCAAGAATGAATTTCTTCGCAGTCAAAATCAATGCTATGATAAGTGCAACGGTTACAAGGAAAAGGAATGGAACGAAGTAAGACATGAAAGCAAAAATCAAAGTGAACGTAAGATAGAGATTGGCAAGTGCGTAAAGTTTTTCATCCGTATTCTTAAACCACTTAGAAATTACAATACTTACTCCAACAACACCTATAAAGAAGACAGTGTTCGCAATTCCAATGAAAACTTTAACCACCGGATGGTCAATGAAGAAAAACGCGTTCGAGATAATGGAGAGAACAAATCCTATTGAAAAAATCACGGCTGAGAACACGATAAAATCCTTAGAGGATTTTTCTTCAATAACGCTGTTCAAATAATCTTTAATCATCAATCAAAACCCCCTTCCAACAACTAGGCCGAAGACTTCTGGCCCAACATGAGCAGCTATTGCAGGTCCAATTCGCGCCACTGAGTGAACATTGAATCCTTTCAAAAGTTTGTCAAGATATTCTTTCATGTGAACAACTCCGTATCCACCAATTACTATCGGATTATCTACTTTTGCCATGAACTCTTTTGTTAGCTCCCTCATTCGGTTTATAAGTCCGTCATGGGTTCGTTCCATCCCGAGTGAAGCTGTATAACCTTCGTCGTTCGTTGTGAGTATAGGTTTGATTCTTAAAAGTTTTCCGAGCAACGCTTTAGCATGACCTATTCTTCCACCACGCTCGAGATACTCAAGCGAGGAAACGGAAAAAACTAATAGACTCTCCTTAACAAATGTATCAACTATCTCTTGAGTTACTTTGATGCCATTTTCGGCGGCGTTGATCACGCGCTGTAACACGTAAGTTGTCTTTACGCTACCACTCTTCGAGTCAAGGACAGCCACGTTTTTCAGTCTCTCATCTTTGACAATAGACGAGATGGTATCATATGTTCCACTCAATTTTTGCGAGATAGTGACCACGTAAACATCTTCGAATTCTTTAGAACATTTTTTCAACTTGTCCCTCATCATTTCTGGATTCGGTTGAGAGGTCGAAACCTTCGCCCCAGCGAGGCAAAACTCATAGAACTGTTCGTCAGTAATAGTAACTTTATCGATATATTCCTTACCGTCCACATACACACGAAGTGGAAATACGTCAGTTGGGACCCCGAAATCAAAGCCAGGCTGGTAATCTACAGAACTGTCAAAGAGGTAAATATTTTTCACACAGATCCACCTACCTCGTTGTGCAATAATAACGCTGGGAATCAAAAATCCAAACCTACGAGTATTCCAAATCCTTCTGTCCCAACATGTGTTGTAACAGCTGGTCCTATATCAACAAAGTATGGTTTAACATCGTACATTTGTGCTACTTCGTACACAAAATCCTTATATTCTTCCGTTCCAACTGCCCCATAAACCCTTATTCCCCTATTTTTTTGCCTGGCCTTTTCAACAAACTCTTGAACCTTTTCTCTAATAATGTCTTTCACCTTTTTGATGCCAATGGCCTTTTGTACTAATTGAACTTCTCCATTTCGCGCTATAGTAAGTATAGGTTTGATGTGCATCATTTTACCTATCAACGAGGTAACTTTTCCAATCCTTCCACTTCTTTGAAGCTGTGTTACGTCAAAAACGGAAATCAGAAAGAGAGAATCATCTCTATAAGATATTATATCATCTTCTTCTATTTTTTTGCCAAGCGATATATCATTTACCATCCTCTCTAAAACGTATGTATTTTGAATACTAACGGTCTTTGAATCAAAAACGAACACGTTCTCGTATTTGTTCGCTATTGTGTAAAAAAGGTTATACGTTCCACTGAGTAAAGAGGAGATGGATAAAACATAGACAACGTCATATTCTTTTCGTAGTCGTCCCAGCAAATCCTCGACAAGATCCACACGTGGTAGAGAGGTCTCTACTTTTTCACCCCTATTTAGCGCCTCAAGAATCTTATCCGTTATCTCTTCTGTGTCATCAAACTCTTGGTCGTTTATGAAGACCCGGACAGGCACGGTGTATATATCAATGTTTGGACGAAAATCGTCTCTTAACTTTGTAGTGCTGTCTATCACTATGGCACTCTTCAGATGAATTCACCTCTTCAAAGAATTTGTAATTTTGCATTGCCGATCAGATATAAGCGCATTGCAAGACTTGTCTACGTCTTTTTATTCCTCTTTTCGAAATTTGTGAGGATCAAACTCCTCAGGTCTTCCAACTTCCTCTGTGAGTATAACAACGGTGCTGCTTCCATCACAGTGGAGAAAGCCATCGATAACCTTGAGTTTCTCCTCGCCACTTTCTGTCTGAATACGAACATCAGATATTGCCAGTTTTGTAATAATGGGTGCTCTCTTATCGAGAACACCCATCTCTCCTTCGACAGTTTTAAAAACTATCAATTTGGCATTGTCGAATTCAACAATTTTATACGGAGTTACTATTTTTATCTTCATCGAAATCAACTCCTAAGCAGTATCATTTCCTCTTTATCTTTTAAATAACAGCTGACTTCATAAGTTTTTTCGCTTTTTCAACAGCCTCATCTATTGTTCCAACCATATAGAATGCAGCTTCTGGTAAGTCATCGTATCTACCTTCCAATATTTCTTTGAAACCCCTTATTGTTTCTTTTATTGGAACATAGACCCCTGGGATTCCAGAGAACCTTTCTGCAACGTGCGTTGGCTGTGTGAGGAATCTCTGGATCTTTCTCGCCCTTTGAACTATCAATTTATCTTCTTCAGAAAGTTCTTCCATACCGAGTATAGCAATTATGTCTTGCAAATCTTTGTACCTCTGCAGCACTTCCTGAACACCACGTGCAACTTCATAATGCTCTTTACCAACGATGTTTGGATCAAGAATTTTAGAAGTGGAGTCAAGTGGGTCAACAGCCGGGTATAGACCAAGCGCTGCGAGTTGCCTTGAAAGAACGATTGTAGCGTCAAGATGTGTAAATGTTGTGGCAGGCGCCGGATCCGTGATATCGTCAGCAGGAACGTAAATAGCTTGAACAGATGTAATAGATCCTTTCTTAGTTGATGTTATTCGTTCTTGGAGTTCACCCATATCAGTTGAGAGTGTTGGTTGATAACCGACGGCTGATGGCATTCTTCCAAGTAAGGCTGAAACTTCGCTACCAGCCTGGACAAACCTGAATATGTTATCTATGAAAAGTAACACATCTCTACCTTCCACGTCTCTGAAATATTCAGCTATTGTCAATGCAGTTAGTGCAACCCTAAACCTCGCTCCAGGTGGTTCATTCATCTGGCCGAAGACAAGAACTGTGTTGTTTAAAACCCCTGCTTCTGTCATTTCAAGGTAAAGGTCGTTTCCTTCCCTTGTCCTTTCTCCAACACCTGCAAATATGGAAAATCCATGGTGCTCGATCGCTATGTTTCGGATCATTTCCATAACAAGAACGGTTTTTCCGACACCTGCACCGCCGAAGAATCCGATCTTACCCCCTTTTGGGAATGGGGCAAGCAGGTCTATAACCTTCAAACCTGTTTCGAGAATCTCTATCTCAGTTTTTTGTTCTGTCATACTCGGCGCAGGCCTGTGAATTGGCCAATATTCTATGTCCTTCAATTCACCCTGCTCGTCGATGGGTTCACCTATAACGTTAAACATTCTTCCCAAAACTCCACGGCCAACAGGAGCTTTGATTGGTTCGCCAGTGTTCTCTACTTCTAACCCACGAACTAAACCATCTGTGCTGTCCATAGCAACGGTCCTAACGATGTTGTCACCTATGAGTTGTTCAACTTCAAGAATAAGTTTCTTGCCTGTTTGCGGGTTTATTACAACGAGCGCATCGTATATGTCTGGTAAATCTCCTTCTTGAAATTTCACGTCCACAACAGGTCCTATTATTCTTACAATCTTACCTACGGACTTTTTGGACACGCTTACCACGCTCCTTTTTATAAACAACTCGAAATTACTTTATTACTCTTCCTTCAATGCATCAGCACCGGTTACTATTTCTATTAGCTCTTGAGTAATTGAAGCTTGACGTGCCTTATTATATTCAATGGTCAATATTCTGACCACTTCTTCAGCGTTTTCGGTAGCATTCCGCATAGCATTCTGGCGTGCGTAGAGCTCACTAATTTTCGTCTCAAAAGCTAAAGAATACAAAACACTTGAAGCGTAAAATTCAACAAGTGCGTTTTGGAAACTCTCTTCAGATGGCTCGAATTCGTACCTGTCGCCTTTTTCAGTTGATCCTGATACTGAACTTGTTTCTACCTGTATAGGTGTCAAATCGTACACGTCTGGGACCTGAGCTAATTTATTTTTAAACCTTCCGTATATGACCTTTACCTTTCCAGCGCCGTTTGCTAGCAAGTCGTTAACCAATGTTTTAGTGAAATCAAAGGTTGGTGTTTCATATACGTGCTCGTATATTCGAACAACTTTCGGATTATTTCTAAAAACAGGCGCAATCTTTGCTCCGACGATGTACAGTTGATCGAAATTTTCCTTCTTATCGAGTGAAATCGCCCTTTTTGCAATCTCAGTTGGGAATGAACCGCACAATCCCATATCGGTCCCTATGACAATAAGGACCTTTTTGCCGTTTCCCGTCACGAACGGATGTTTGACTTCAAAATGGACACGCGCGACTATTTTTTTAGTCTCATTGAGGAACTCCCGTGCCATCTGAAGTCTTTTTTCGACCTTCTTAATGCGGGCAGTTGAGACCATTTCCATGGCTTTTGTTATCTTTTGGAGTGACTGTGTAGCGTTGATTTTTCTTTTTATTTGAAGCAGTTTACCTCTGCTCATTTAATATCACTTCCCGTAAACCTTTACAAACTCTTCTTTGAACTCCTTGACTATGCTATGCAGTTTCTCTTCCAATTCTTTTGAAATCTGCTTTGTCGTCCTTATTTCGTCCAATATTTCTTTGTACTTTTCCTTTACAAATTTCAAGAATCCATCTTCGAATGGACGGACCGCAGATAGCGGCAGGTCGTCGAGATAGCCATTAACACCTGCAAATAGTACCACGACTTGCTCTTCAACTTCCATAGGGCTGTATTGCGGTTGTTTCATGAGCTCCATCAATCTCTGACCTCTTGTTATTTGAGCTTGCGTAGCTGGATCAAGCTCGGTTGCAAACTGAGCAAATGTTTCAAGCTCGCGGTACTGCGCCAAATCGAGCTTCAAAGAACCTGCGACTTGCTTCATTGCTTTGATTTGCGCAGCTCCACCGACACGAGAAACTGACAGACCTATGTTAACGGCAGGTCTTTGTCCTGCGTAAAACAGGTTAGGTTCAAGGTATATCTGACCATCTGTGATGGAAATAACGTTTGTTGGAATATAAGCAGAAATATCGTTTGCCTGCGTCTCAATTATTGGAAGAGCGGTCAGAGAACCGCCTCCGTAATCCTCATTCAACCTTGCCGCACGTTCAAGTAATCTTGAGTGCAAGTAGAACACATCACCAGGGTAGGCTTCCCTTCCAGGTGGCCTTCTCAAAAGCAACGAAATTTGCCTGTAAGCAACCGCGTGCTTCGACAGGTCGTCGTAAACTACGAGCGCGTCCTTCCCATTGAACATAAAGTATTCGCCCATTGCACAACCGGCGTACGGTGCAAGGTACTGCAATGTTGCAGGGTCAGACGAAGCCGCAACAACAACGGTTGTGTATTCCATAGCACCTGTTTGCCTGAGCTTTTCGACTATTCTTGCCACTGCAGAGGCTTTTTGCCCTATTGCAACGTAGATACAATATACTCCTTTACCTTTTTGGTTGATAATTGTATCTATTGCTATAGCTGTCTTACCTGTCTGCCTATCTCCGATTATTAGTTCCCTTTGCCCTCTTCCAATGGGTATCAAAGAATCTATAACTTTGAGACCTGTTTGAAGTGGCGTATCGACAGGTTTCCTATAAATAACACCAGGCGCCTTAAATTCCACAGGTCTTGTTTCTTTGTACTCAATAGGGCCAAGTCCATCGAGCGGTTCTCCAAGAGGATTGACGACACGACCAAGGAGCCCTTCTCCAACAGGAATTTCCATGATTCTATTAAGCCTTCGAACCGTATGACCTTCTTTTATCTCTTTGTAATCACCGAGTATAATGATACCAACGTTATCTTCTTCCAGGTTGAAAGCCAATCCTTTGGTACCGGTTTCTACAAATTCAACCATTTCGTTGGCCATTACGTTGTTCAATCCATAAACTCTTGCTATGCCATCTCCGACTTGTATAACCTTTCCAACATCTTCAAGCTTTATCTCTTCTTGATATTCTGCTATTTTACTTTCCAATACTCTAACAATCTCTCCAGGGTTTAATCTCAAGGTATCACCCCTCTCTTCTCAGCACGTTGCGGGCCAAGTTCTCAAGTCTTCCTTTGATGCTTGCGTCAAACCTTTTACCAGCAAATTCCATAACAACCCCTGCAATCAAATCTTCGTTTACGGCCATGCTGAAAACAGGTTCTCTACCTGTGTATCTTCTAACAAAGTCGGCCAGCAATCTTTCTTCTTCACCCGTGAGTTCGATAGCTGCTGTCAAATTGACAGGTATCAAGCCTTTGTCTTCAAGCATGGTGTAATCGAAAAATGTAGCAATTTGTTTGATGTACTTAAGTCTCTTGTTAGCAATTAGAAGGTAAACGAAACGGCTAAAAACATGATCTACTGTTAATCCAAGCTCGTTCATTATTTGGCAGACGACTTGTGCACGGTTTTCCGGTTTTATCGCCTGATTGTTTAGAAAGACAGACATGTAGTCGTATATTTGTGTAAAAACTTTCAAGTTTTCCTTGTATTCTTCCGTTTTGTTATTAACTTTTGAAACGTTATACAAAGCCATTGCATATTTACTCGCTATAGCCGAGTATATCATTTTTCATGCTCCCTTATGATTTTCATAAGGTATTCTCTTTTTGCCTTTTCATCAACGACATCCTTGAGTACCTTCATCGCAAGGCTAATAGCAAGTTCCGTTGCAATGGATTGGACTTGGGAGATAGCTTCTTGCTTTTGCCTTTCTATTTCTGCTTGTGCATTTATTATAACCTTTTCAGCTTCTTTTTGAGCTCTTTGTTTAGCTTCATCGACAATCTTTTCCGCTTCCCTCTCTGCTGCAGCTATGATTTGTTCTGCCTTTTGCCGTGCAGCTTTGAGTTCCTCTTCTGCTTGCTTTTTCATTGCATCAGCGCTTTTACGGAGCTGTTCGGCTTCAGCCAGGTCACCCTCTATTTTTTCTCTCCGTTTATCCATCATGGAAAAGAAAGGCTTGTAAAGAAGCTTGTTCAACATCCACAACAAAAACAAAAAGCTCAGAAGTTGAACAGCAGAGGTTAAATTGATCTCAAAAAGATCCATAAGGACCGCCTCACAACGCGAAGAGTATCAAGAACGCAATAACAAGGGAATAGATACCTGTTGTTTCAGCAATAGCATCTGCGAGAATCATACGCGTTGTTATGACGTTCGTAAGCTCTGGCTGTCTGGCAATAGCATCCATAGCGTGTGCACCAATACTACCTTCACCGACACCAGGACCAATAGCACCAATACCCATAGCAAGCCCTGCACCTATGGCTTTACCCGCTACCATAATCGCTTTTGCAAGTTCTGCAGAAAATTCCATAAGCACTCCCTCCTCACAATAAGTTTAAGTTCGGATAGTATATTACTGCCTCTTCATATGCATCCACTAACCTTCGATCTGAGAAGACATGTAAGCAATTGCTAACGTGGAGAAAACAAAAGCTTGAATTAAGCCAGAGAATATTCCGAAATATGCCCACAGAAATGGTGGTAGGAACATATACTTTACAAGATAACTGATAACGAGTACCAGTATACCTCCACCTGTTATGTTACCAAAAAGACGCATCGCATGAGAAAGCGGTTTTGCAAGCTCACCCACGATGTTCATCGGAAGCATAAAGGCAACGGGTTCAAGGAATCCCTTCAGCCAGCCTTTAACACCCTTTGTCTTTATGGCAAAATACTGACTAATGATGAAAACCATAACTGCATACGTAAGATTCGTGTTTAAATCCCCTGTTGGTGGGAACCATGTATCGTTGAATAAAACAAACTTGACAGCCCTTGTTCCATTTTCAGCTATCGATACATCTACAGAAACTCCGGGAATAAATCCTCCAATAAGATTTGAAACGGCAATGTACAAAAACAAAGTCATAGAGATTTTGAAAACCGTTCTTGCATACTTTTCATTAGGAACGCTACTTTCCACAATCTCGTATAGAAAATCCATGAGGGATTCGGCAAACGCCTGCTTTCTATTGGGAATAAGTTTAAATTCCTTGTGAACGGACTTTGCAAAGGCAATTATGATGGCAACTACAGCAACAGACATGATTACAGTCATCGGGTTAATTCGGTAATACCAAGCATCTTTAGGACCAAACTGAACGATCCAGCGATTTGCTATATTTTTAAGCGCTTCTGAGGGTGGAGCGGTCATTAACTTGGCATTTAAGAGTCCCACGACAGTGTAGATTACCAAGAAAATAATCAGCTGAATTTTCGCCTTCTTACTCATCTTCTTCTTGCTCAAAGTTTCCACCTCCAGGCAAAGAGAAATACAACTATTTTTAGACTCATCAATCCAGCGAAAACACCCAAAATACCCTCTGCCGGATCATTTGAAACAACGGCTGCTAACAAAAAGAGCGATGAATAAAGTGCATATCTCAAAAAATAGCCTGTTCTGAAATACCCTTTTCCAAACTTGAAGTATCGATCTTTTGTAGTGATAATTGAGATTAATCCAATTATAACACCTGTTTCGCCTATAATCACACCAAGTGCAAAATCAAATTGCTTCAATGCAGCTCCTATCAGGAAAAATACAAGCGAAATGAAGGACGAGTAAATAATCATTTTCTTGACGAAACCTACAACTACTTGCTTGTCAGAACTATTCATCGTTTTGTTTGCCATCGTCTTTACTCTTTTCTTGATCCTTTGATATAGCCAAGTCCTCAGTCTTTTGTTTCTCAATTTTATCATATCTTTCGAGCTCTTTGATAATATAGGTTATCCCGTTGTATACACCTGATAATGTTCCAAGCACAATGAAGATAATCTTAAAAATCTTCGTTGTGGAAAATAGGCCATCTAAAAAAGCCCCAAGAAGGTAACCAACCAAGACATTCGCTATTATTGTGAATCCCAATCCCGAGATAAGGTTCAGTTTTGTAAGCTCTTTGCCAAGACCTTTTGCCGTACCAGACTTCTTGTGTTTATAAACATCTCCAGACAAGCTTTTCATTCCTTCAAATAATAATTAATTCCCTCGGAAGGCTGGTTAATATTTCGCAGCCATTTTCTCTAACTACAACGTCTTCCTCAATCCTTATACCAAATTCACCTTCGAGGTATATGCCCGGTTCTACTGTAACAACCTGCCCAGGTTGCAAGGGCTTGTCCCATCTGAAACTAAGCCCTGGATTTTCATGTACTTCAAGACCTAGGCCGTGACCTAAACCATGGCCGAAATATTCACCGTATCCAGCCTCTTGAATGTAATTTCTTGCTATAGCATCTATTTCTTTTCCGGTAACGCCGGCTTTTATAGCATCCAGTGCTTTCTGTTGAGCTTCAAATACTATCCTGTGCACTTCCTTGACGTTGGAAGAAGGTTCTCCTACACAAAATACACGTGTTAGGTCACTGTTGTAGCCTTTATACCTTGCTCCCCAATCAACAACAACAGGCTCACCTTTTTCAATACTTTTATCAGAAGCGCGCCCGTGTGGAAGGGCTCCCCTGTAACCAGATGCGATAATAGTATCAAATGCGATATCATCCGCTCCCAGTAATTTCATTTGGTATTCAAGATAAGCTGCGAGTTCTTTTTCTTTGATACCAGGTTTCGCAATTTCCAACATCTTTTTGAATGCTTCCTGAGCAATCTCTACAGCAACTTCTATCTTTTCTATTTCATCTTCATCTTTGACAGACCTAACATCAACAACTAAGGATGATATATCCTCGAACTCGCAGTCGTTGAGCTTATCTTTCAGAGTTTCAAAAATGCTTGCAGAAATCCTTTCTTTTTCAATTGCTATTTTTCTCAAATCTAAGTTCTTGATTAACTCAACAACGGTATCCAAAAAACTTCTTGGTGGTACGTACTTTACCAATTCAAAGGTGCTTTCTTCCTTGACTTGTGTCCAGTACCTTGAGTCAGTTATAATTATATGCCTTCTTGGCGTAATCAAAAGTGCAGAAAAACTTCCCGTAAAACCGGACAGATATCTAGTAGTAACAGTATTAGAGTTTTCGATATTAATAACAACTATAGCGTCTACTTCCTTTTCAAAAACGCGTTCCTTTACTTTCTCTAGTTTTGAATTTGTCGCTCTCATATAACTTTCCTCCTTTGATTTCTAAGCCTATACTACCAATCTTTGCCGATTTCGAATTTTGTTTTTTCTTGGCGTGCTCGGCGGGACTTGAACCCGCAATCTTCGGATCCGGAGTCCGACGCTCTATCCAATTGAGCTACGAGCACGCGCCGATTGATGATTATTTGATTAAGCTAGTTCTTATAGATATACATCAATTATTTTACCACGACTTTGAAAAGAGTGACAATTTTTTCCAATCCTTCAATATCTAATTCTGACAAAAGTAGTCTATATTCTTCATTCATTATAACCGATTCTGGGAGTTTTTCAAGCGACTCAAGAGCTTGACAAAAATCTCTCCAAACTCTGTATACGAAAATACCATTTTTGAACAATGTATAAGCGATGTATAGATCTTTTGAAAACCCTATGCCTTGCCTTACTGAGAACGCTTCGACAAATGGAACTTCTATAAAAAGTGCAAAATCGCATGAAATTTGCCTTGGTTCTATCACTTCATGTTTTCTTAATTCAACAGCGCTTGTAGGGTTTTGGATATACTCAAGGAGTAATTGCTCCGCACTAAACCTATCGTCGTCCTTCTTCTCAAAAGTTTTTGCCATTTTAGTGGTTACCCTCTCATCTACAAATAATACGCGCTTGCCGCGGTCTTTTACTTTAAGCGCGAACTTTATCACTTCAAATGTTTGTGTTGAATAATTTCCGCTCATAGAAAGAGGCAAGCCGAAAACAACAGTATCGAAGTTCTCGATTTTTCTTAATAATTCCGATGTTTTCAGCGTCCCACTTTCTGATACAAACACGCTTCCAACTGCATAGCCAGATTTACTTTTTCCATAGTCAACCACTATAAATGACATTTTCTGTTCTCCTTGTTTGTAATTTAAATTATTATTTCTGAATCGTACAAGTATCTTTCATCGATGAGTTTAAACATCTCTTTTACATTGAGCGATTCTATTTGAAGTGTGTATCTTTCAAAATATCCCAATTCTATATCACGCTCTTTGAGTCTTGTTATCTTTTCTGGCTCGAAATCAACCGCACGAACTAAATTGTCTCTAATACCATCAAGGTCCTTGTAAACACTCTTTATGACCCCCTTCGGTACGTTATAATTACCAAGGAATTGCTCAAATTCTTCCATTTTCATTGGCAGGTATATATTCAACTCTTCGATGATTTTTTGAAGCTCTTCTTTAGAGGGAAAAAGTTTTTTTAGCGAATCACGTTTTCTAAAAACATCTTGCTTTGAGTAGTTAAGTTGTAGCAGTACATTTCCTTCACCACTAACTGTATCGATTATTTCGCTCAGTGTGTACGGGAAGTCGAAAAGCCTAACTTCGACTTTTCCAAAAAGTGAAGGCAAGGAATCATTGTTGGTTGATGAGACTAACCGCTTTACTTTTCTCTTTCTTACCAGATGGGAAATTATCAACCTCTGGAATGGCTCAAGTTGAGATGAGTAAAAAACCGTATCCCTGCTTGATACTCGCTTTATGTAGTTGTTGAAAAAGATTTCTACCGAGTTATGTGTAGAGAAGAGATAAACCAACGGAGAGTTAGAATTATTCAATGATTTAGGTTGGTTTCTCTTATCTTCGATCGAAAAATCGCTCTTTCCAATAACTTCGTACACTGGGAGGTTTGATTCAAATGTATACAATGTTGTGAAAAACGCCCTGTTCCCAAACATTCTAAGAATCTTTTCATAAAGATCTGGTTCGAATTTGCTCAAAAACTGAATTTCGTTGAGCACAACAAAATCAAAATCAGAGATGGAATTGATAAACTTTTCTGCATATACAGCGTTGGTTATTAAGTGCCTTCCATCAACACGATTGATTGAGTTTGCCAAAGTCAATCCCGATATATTGTGCCTTTGCAGGCTTTCATACACGTGCATTGCTTCTGTGCTAGAAGGATTGATAATGAGAGTCCTGCCCTTTCTCATCAAGTGGAAGAAGAACGCATTTCTGTACGGTATATCAAACCGTATCAACGCAGGCCTTTTTACATCACTAAGCTCCGCAACGCGGGGTAATCTCTGGTATACATCATCTTCGATTCGATGTTGATCATAATCTTCTTCTTTTTGTTGTCGCCAATTTGATATGAACGAGTGAATAAAGGTTCTATCAGCTAAATCTTCATCGTTAACGTGGGTGACTCTTAAGTCCAACAGATTTAACTGTAACCCTGTTTCTCCCATCCTCAAATTACCGACAACGTCCATCCTGAGGAATTGTGGCTGCAATCCATACAATTCAGACGGTTGAATTTTTAAGCCAAAGCCCACACCTTCTATACTTTTATTGTTACCTTTTAACGTCACACGTACATTGTACCCAGTCTCACCAAAAATCTTAAGCCTTTCTACAGCGCTGTTCTGAATCAAGAATACGGGTTCTGGATTGCCATGTCCGTATGGCTCAAGCAACTCAATTGCTTTTATGATACTGTCGTCAATCTCATCAATTGTTATCTTTTCGTCAATCATAACAACCGGTTCAACCCTTACGTCATCCTCTGTTACATGTGTCTTAATCGCTTCAATTAACTCGGGTATTTTTTCTTCCTTAAGACTAAAACCTAAGGCCATTGTGTGACCACCAAAATCCTCAAAAATGTCTCTGAACCTTTCAAGAAGCTCTATTATATTCACCCCTTGCACACTTCTCGCAGAACCCCTTGCAATACCATCTTCTTCGACGGAGATAACCATCACAGGCTTGTTGTAGAGATGAACCAACCTTGTCGCAACAATACCAATAACGCCCAAATGCCATCCGCGGCCATAGGCAACAACAATTGGAAGTGAGCTCAGTCCCTTTTCTTCGACCATTTGGACAGCTTCATTGTAGATCTTTGCCTCTATGCTTTGCCTCGTCGTATTGTATCCAAGCAACAGCTCAGCAAGTTCCGTAGCACTTGCTTCATCTTTAGTGATGATGAGCCTGAACGCATCGTCTGGAGAATCGAGCCGTCCGGCAGCATTCAACTTTGGAGCTATTCGGTAGCCAATATCACGGGAGCTTATCATCGATATTCCGAGTTTTTGAACTAAACGAACGATACCGAGTTTTGCAGTGTTGTTTAACCTTTTAAGTCCTTCTTTAACTATGTACCGGTTCTCGTCAAGTAGTTCAACCATGTCAGCAACCGTACCCAGTGCAACAAGGTCAAGCAATTCATCAACAACAGCAGGGTGGATGTTAAGCTTTTCAGCTAATGCCGATACAAGCTTGTAAGCCACACCAACACCTGCAAATTCCCTGAAAGGATATTCTTCATCATGGCGTTTTGGATTAACAATAGCATCAGCATTTGGAAGAGTTTCTTTAGGCTGGTGATGATCGGTGATAACAACCTTCATCCCAAGTTCTTTGGCTTTTTCAATAGCCTCGAATGCTGTGATTCCACAGTCCACAGTTAAAAGTACTCTTACACCGCTTTTGTAGGCATCTTCTACGAATTGTGGTTGAATACCGTAGCCGTCATCTGCACGCTTAGGAATGTAATAATCGACATCCCAACCATTCTCAGAAAGGAACGTGTACAAAACAGCAGTTCCAGTTATTCCATCAACATCGTAATCACCGTGTACCATAACTTTTTCGCTGTTATCTCTCGCTTTTAAAAGTATTTCAACAGATTTGTCCATATCCTTCAATAAAAAAGGTGAACGCAAAACCTTCCTTGTCGGATACAAGAAATTCCGAGCTTGTTCGGAGGTCTTTATACCCCGAAGCACCAACAACTTTGCCACCAAACGATCAATCTCCAGCTCTCTTGTAAGCTGGTCGACAAGTGATTCATCAACCTCTCTTAATTCCCATCTCATCAGCTCCTCAACCTTTCTTTCTTAGATTTTTAAATTCTACTTTGAATTTTACCACAAATTCAGAGTTTTTGGCTATGTAACAAGGTTAAATTTCAGAAAAAATCAAAAATTCTTAGTTCGCTTTACGAATTAAAAGTGTTATAATTATTTTGCGTGTTGTTAGATAAACAAGACAAGGGGTGAGGAAGAGTATGAAAACACTTATAAAGGGAGGAACACTCGTAACAATTACATCTGGTACATTTGTTGGTGATATCCTTATTGAAAACGGAAAGATCGCGAAAATAGGTAAATCTATTAAGTTGAAAGACAAAATGGTTGAGGTTGTCGATGCAGCTGGGAAATTCGTCCTTCCAGGATTTATAGACGCACACTCACATATTGGTCTGTTTGAAGAGGGAATAGGATTTGTTCAGGATGGAAACGAAATGACAGATCCTGTAACCCCAGATGTCCGTGCAATTGACGCTTTCAATCCGTACGATACGGCCATTAAACGTGCTTTAAATGGTGGCTTTACGACCGTTATGATAGTTCCTGGAAGTGCAAATGTCATCGGTGGACAAGGTGCTATCTTAAAATTTAAGTCACATATCGTTGATCATTGTATAGTAAAATCACCAGCCGGTTTGAAGATGGCTACAGGTGAGAACCCAAAAAGAGTTTACGGTGAGATGAAGAAGATGCCCTCTACTAGAATGGGAATCGCCGCGGTGATGAGAAACTACTTCATGAAAGTCCAAGATTATATGGAGAAGAAAAAAAGAGCTTTGGAAAAAGATGGTGTTTTTCTCGATAGAGACCCGAAGCTCGAGATTGGGGAACTGGTGCTGAAAGGTGAAATTCCAGCACGCATCCATGCACACAGAGCACAGGACATCGTCACAGCTATACGAATTGCCAAAGAGTTTGGTTTTAAACTAGTAATAGAACACGGCACAGAGGCTTACAAAGTAGCTGATTACCTTGTTGAAAATAACGTCCCTGTCGTCGTTGGACCACATGATTTTAGAAGCAAAATAGAACTCAAAGACCTGACTTATGAAAATGTGAGAATTCTCAATGAAAAAGGTGTGCTGACGGCAATTATGGTTGACCATCCAGTAATACACTTGGAGTTCGCAAATGTCCACGCAGCTTTAGCGATGAAGTACGGCGCAAAAAGAGAAGACCTTCTGAAGATGTTGACAATAAACCCAGCAAAGATTCTTGGGATTGATGACAGAGTTGGATCACTGGAACCAGGGAAGGATGCGGATATTGTTATATGGGATAATGACCCATTCCTACCACAAGCAAGAGTTGAAAAAGTCTTCATCGAAGGACAGGAAGTTAAATGGTGGGGTCAACTACCCCCGACTGAAGTCGAGGGCTTGTAAAAGCCCTGGTTGACCAGCCTAAGCACCGGACCCGAAGGACAAGGGGACGAAGGTGCTACGTTGGTAGTAGGCTCAAGACCCACTCCGGGATGCTTCTCCAGTCCCGGACCCTGGAAGTGCTGGTTGCAGACAACCTTTGGGGTGTGGGCGAAACGGACCAGCACACGCGCCGGCTACCAACATTGGCGAGGAGAGTGCTAAAGTGAGTCCGCTTTAGCGCGTCACAAGGCCCGTAAGGGCATTTTCATGGAGTGATAAGTATGGTGTTTGTGTTGGACAAAAACAAAAAGCCTCTGATGCCCTGTTCAGAAAAGCGCGCAAGACAGTTAGTCGTGGCAGGGCAGTGGTTCACAAAATGCATCCGTTCACTATACGTCTAAAAGACAGAACAGTACAGCAAAGCGAGTTACAACCTTTAAGATTAAAACTCGACCAAGGAGCGAAGGTTACTGGTCTTTCAGTTTTGCGAGAAGACGGAGATGTAGCAGAAACAGTTTTTCTTTGCGAGATACACCACAAAACAGACATAAAGCAAAAACTTGATGCCAGATGTGCTGTTCGTCGAAGCAGAAGAAACAGAAAGACTAGATATCGAAAGCCTAGGTTTCTAAATCGCAGACGGCCTGAAGGGTGGCTGCCACCATCGTTCAAAGCAAGAGTAAACCAGCTTATAAATGCGGTAAGGAAACTGACAAAGCTGTTGCCAATAAGTGCAATATCCATCGAAGATGCAAAGTTTGATACTCAAAAGTTGCAAAATCCAGAGATTTCTGGTATCGAATACCAACGAGGCACGCTTTTTGGCTACGAGGTAAGGGAATATCTTTTGGAAAAGTGGGGACGAAAGTGTGCGTACTGTGGTAGAAGTGACGTACCACTGGAAATCGACCACATCGTACCAAGGTCAAGAGGTGGCACAGATAGAGTATCAAATCTAACACTTGCTTGCCGTGAGTGTAACCAAAAGAAGGGCAACAAAACAGCTGCTGAGTTTGGATACCCACATGTTGAAGAGCAGGCAAGGCAAACATACAAGCAACCAGCATTCATGAATTCAATACGCTCATATCTGAGCAAATCATTAAGCGGTTTTGGAATACCAGCTGAATACGAAACAGGAGCGCTAACAAAGGCAAATCGCATTCGTCTGGGGTTTCCCAAAGAGCACTATTTCGATGCATGTTGTGTTGGTGAGAGTACACCGAGTGAGATTCGTATAACACAAAGCTATGTGCAAATATGGCGTGCAGTTGGTCGTGGTACAAGGCAGATGTGTAATACAGATAAGTTTGGTTTCCCACGTGGGCATAGACAAAGACGTAAGAAACACTTTGGTTTTCAAACTGGAGATATAGTTAAAGCTATTGTGCCACGAGGAAAGTACGCTGGCATTTGGGTAGGTGCAGTAGCAGTGAGAGGAAGTGGATTTTTCGACATTAAGGATACGAATGGCAAAAGGATTTGTCAGGGAATAAGTTATAAGTACTGCAAGCTGATTCAAATAGCTGATGGTTGGCAATATAGCAAGAGGAAAGCAAACTATTCCAAGTCTCACACGACAGAAGTCGCGTGCCTCTAAGTCGGAGGTGAATAATTCTGATGATCACGCTCGGCACACCAAAGGTATTTATAACCTACGCAATCCCTGAAAAAGGAATCGAAATACTGAAAGAAAAGTTTGAAGTTGATGTATACTATGGTGAAGATTTTTTGGGAAAAGAAGAACTTCTTAAGCGAGCAAAATCCGCGGACGCTGTAATCACACAACTTAGAGATCCAATAGATGCAGAATTCATAAATAATTTAGAGAGAACAAAAATCATAGCGAACTACGCTGTTGGATATAACAACATTGATGTGGAAGCAGCGACTAAGAAAGGTATCTTTGTAACTCACACACCAGGTGTTTTGACGGAAGCAACTGCCGACATAGCGTTCGCACTTATTTTGGCTGTTGCAAGACGTATAGTAGAGGCAGACAAATTCGTGCGAGAAGGTAATTTCGTAGGATGGAAGCCAAAATTGTTCCTCGGGTACGATTTGTACGGTAAGACGTTAGGTATTATTGGCATGGGTAGAATAGGACAAGCGGTGGCCAGGCGAGCCTTGGGATTTGGAATGAGGATCGTGTACTTCAACAGGCACCGACTACCCGAAGAAATAGAAAGACAGTACAATGCTGAATACGTCGATTTGGATTCACTTATCGAAACCTCAGACTTCATCTCAATCCATACACCGCTGACGAAAGAAACGTATCACCTCATAGATGCTAATCGAATTGCTAAAATGAAGTCAAATGCTATTTTGATTAATACAGCCAGAGGACCCGTTGTTGATGAGAAGGCCCTCTACGAGGCTCTTAAAGAAAGAAAAATTGCAGGAGCTGGTTTTGATGTTTATGAAAACGAACCCCAGCTCACACCTGGTTTAGAAAAATTAGATAACGTAGTACTCTTACCACACATAGGTTCTGCAACTTACGAAACAAGAGATCGAATGTCAGAAATGGTAGCACTCAATGTAATTTACGCCTTAGAAGGTAAGATTCCACCAAACCTTGTTCCAGAACAAAAATCAATATTCCAAGGGTAATAAAAAAGACCTCCAGCAGCAAGCCGGAGGTCTTTCTTTCTATATCAAGCTTTCTTAACAGCTTTAGCCATCTCAATCGCAAGCTTTCTTAAGCGGTTGAAATCCTCCTCTTTTGGCGTGAATTGAACTTCAACAGGTTCACCAACCAGTTCCCATTTGTTCTTTTGGATGTACTCAACTAATCCCTTCACTCCTCCACCACTCCAACCGTATGTTCCAAAAACGCCGAAGACTCTGTTGGGAAGTCCCTTGTGAGATAAATTAATTACCAAGTTCTCCATAGGTGGGAAGATCCAGTTATTGTAAGTGCATGTTCCGAGTATTACACCCTTAAATCTCCAGATTTCATTAATGATGAACGATTCGTGTGTTGTTGATGTGTTCATGACTCTAATGTTCTTAACTCCTTCTTCTGCAAGGACTCTCGCAATATAGTCCGCCATCTTTTCGGTGCTCCCATACATAGTTCCGTAGGCTATAACAACACCCTCTTCATATTCATATTTGCTCCACCTATCATATGCACTTATTATATGATTTGGATCTGTTCTCCATACAGGGCCATGGGTGGAACACACGATTTTGATTTCGAGCCCTGAGAGCTTTTGAAGAGCTTTTTGAACCATCGGACCAAATTTACCGACGATATTTGAATAGTACCGCCTTATTTCGTTTTCAAAGTAATCAACATCCACTTCATCATCAAAAATGCCACCATCAAGTGAGCCAAAACCGCCGAAAGCGTCACCAGAGAACAAGATTTTATCCTTCAACTCGTAAGTCATCATTGTCTCTGGCCAGTGAACCATAGGGGTCATATAAAATTTCAAAGTCCTACTGCCAAGATTAATTTCATCGCCTTCTTTTACTTCGTGGAAATTCGCTTCCAAGTGATACATGGCTTTTATAAATTCAAATGTCTTTTTGTTCCCGACGATCTTCACATTCGGGAAAGCGTGAACTATCGATGATATAGCTCCCGAGTGATCAGGCTCCATATGATTTATTATCAAGTAATCAAGAGGTTTTCCATCGAGGATTTGAGCAATCTTCTCAATATACTCCTTCATCTTGCTAACCTTGACAGTATCAATAAGTGCGGTTTTTTCATCGACCACAAGGTATGAGTTGTATGAAACACCTTTTGTCAAAGGCCAAATGTTTTCAAACAAGTGCGTGTCTCTGTCATTTACGCCAACATAGTAAACACCGTCAACAATCTTTGCCACAATCTCCATCATCAGCACCTCCAAAGGAGACGATTTTACAAATTAACGCTCAATCTGATTATATCAAACCTTTCATGTTATATCAAGTCTAATGTTTAACAAAATAAACCAACGAAACAAATAAAGTTTTAAGTATCGTACTCGTTTTTGAACTTGAATCTAACTTTTGCTAATTCTTTTAACTGATTTTTTCAAAAGTTTTTGACGATTGTTAATTAACAACTAACCTTTTAGCTTCACATATATCCCAACAAGGCAGGTGTACGGCTTTATAATCCTTTCATAGTATAGCATATCTTTATACGCATGTTCATTGCCAATTGTGAGCCAGTCTACCCACGCAGCTTCAAAACCATCCATTTCCCACGTCACTACAGAGTCTATTCTTTCGTTCTCACCAATGAGCCCCTTCCAAGTTTTAGGACTTTTAAACATCTTGGCATCATCGCCAAGCCAATCTGATAGGAGTTCTTCTACTTGTGCTGCGTATTCATCCTTCACTCCTGGAATGCCTATCAGGACCTATCCGCCGTCTTTCAAAAGTGGAAGTATTTTTTCTTGAAAAAACCCAACCTCACCACCAAAATAGTGGTAGGAATCGATGCTAATCATGGCGCTAAATATCCTTTCTTCAAAACGCAGATTATTTGCATCTTCACAAATAGGTGTTACCTTATCATCAATGCTCCATTCTGAAAATCGCTTCCAGTTTTCTTGCTCAGTTATCCAAAGATCAACTGCATAAACTTTCGCACCAGTTTCCTTTGCGATGACAAGACTTGATAGTCCTTTCCCACATCCTAAGTCAAGGACCAAATCATCAGTGCCTACTTTCAAAGGGTATTTATTTAATAACTCCTCGAGAATCACTACACAGTTTGGACCCATCATCGTTTCCGAAGAGATGTAATCTCTATAACGATTTGCTTCCAAGTATAATCACTCCGATTTCTCTAATAACACAACAGTTTCCACGTGATACGTCTGAGGGAACATATCAAAAGGCTGGACGGAGATTATTTTGTACTTTTCCTTCAGAATCGCCAAATCTCTTGCCAGAGTTGTAGGATCACACGAGATATAAGCTATTTTTTCTGGGCTGATCCGTATTATCTCTTCACACACTTCTTTTCCAGCCCCGCTCCGCGGTGGGTCAAGGACTATAATGTTGACTTTGTTATCAAACGATTTTAGATATTCTTCGACATCTGCTTCTTCAAATTTCACATTTCTCAAATTGTTTATATTCGCGTTCGCTTTCCCAGCCTTAACTGCTATATGAGAGCTCTCAACAGCTGTGACGTGTTTTGAGAGCATGGCTAAACGCATACTGAATGTTCCAACACCAGCGTAGAGGTCCAACACCCTTTCGCTACCTTTCAAATCAAGCTGTTTTGTAACGTATTCTATCATTTTAGCAGCAACATGATAGTTGTTTTGAAAAAATGCCGTCGGAGGAATTTGGAATTTTTCATAATCCATCTCTACCTCCAAAACACCTGAGCCGTAAAGCGTTTTGTACGGCCCTCTTAGTACAACGCTATCTGAGGAATTCATAACATGAATTATGGAATTTATCTGAGGAACTCTCTTCAACAGTTCTGCCCTGATAAACTTCGCTTCTTCAAATCTTTCTGTTCTAGTGACGAATATTGCCATAGTTTGGTTGTTAGAGTGAGAGTACCTCATAACCAAATGCTTAAGCATGCCTGAACGCGTTTTCGGATTGTAGATTTTAGCTTTGCTTAATTCAATAATCTCTGGGACGACCTCTAAAGCCCTGTTAAACGAGCTGGGTGATATTGGACATTCGTCAATATCGACAACTCTGTTACTATTTCTCATCTTTAATCCAAGGATAACGCCTTCCTTGTTGCTATACGAGAATGCAAACTCCATTTTATTTCTGTAACCGAATTCCAAATCGCTCGGAATTGTTCGGGCGACATCGGTTTCGATTTTTCCTATACGTTTTAATTGCTCTTTAACAATTTGAGTTTTCAATTCCAGTTGTTTCTCGTATTCCACATCCATTATCTGGCATCCGCCACAAACATTGAAATATTTGCACTTCGGTGCCCTGCGAATGTCTGACTTTTCTAGTAGATTTACCAGTCTTCCAAAAGCCAAATCAGATTTTTCTTGGAGAATTTCGATCTGTGCCAAGTCACCTGGATACGTACCTTCTACGAAGACCAACTTACCGCCCGGCAGTTTCCCGATACCGTACCCACCATATGCGTAGCGCTCTATGTAAACCGTGTAAGCTTGTCCCACATCCCTTGTGTGTTTCGAAAAGTCTTTGTCAATCATGATCCCATTCCTCCTATTAAAATCGAGTCTTTTCATCATACCAACTAATTTTAGCACATCTATTATTTTGTATCAAATTTCTGGACTATTCCGAAGTATATCGAGGCTACAAAAGCCACAGGAATGGCAAGGCCCAATGATAAAATGATGTTATTACCGACCACAGAATTATAACCTGTTGCGATGAAATCTCCTAACGACCATGCGAATCCCATAGCAACCGATGAAGCTAACGCCTTTCTGTTCGGTAGGATCTTCTGAGCTTGGACAACGTTTGCAGACATCAAAAGAAAACCAAAAAAGTCGAAAAGTACAAAGGAAATGAAAATCGAAGCAATGCCTTTACTAGATATCAACCAAAATATAGTTAGGCCCATGCCTATGAAAGCTACCAAGTCCTGCTTTTTTGCACCTATTTTTTCCATTAAAACAACGCCCAGGTAGTTGGCAAAAACGCCTGCTATCATACCGGACGTTATTAGCAAACCTGATAGTGAGATTGAATAGTGACGCACGTTCGTGATGTAAATTGGCGTGTAGGTGTGCACAACTGACATCAGAAAGCTGCGAACAGTTACGACAAGCAATATAGGTAGTAACTTCATTACCTCTTTCAAATCGAACTTCTGACTGTGAACCGTTCGGTTTGGAATGTTGATCCTTAGCAAAAACAAAGCCAGCACGACAGCGGGGAGTGCTACTAGCCAAAGTGATTCTATTGGAAAATGTGAGACGTAAAGTGAGATAAAAACAGGGCCGAGTGCGGCTCCAAGCGTTCCTGCGATTGAGAAAACAGCTACAGTTCTTCCCCCAACCTCGCCGGCCATGGAAGCCCCAAGAGGATGAAAGGCAGAGTTCGCAATCCTGACAACAAAGACTGCAGCAATGAACATCCAAAAGTTTGTCGATAAGCCTATTAGCGAAATCCCTAATGCTTCCATAACATACATCGTGAAAAGCAGACTCTTGGTGTACTTCACCCTATCAAAGAAAAATCCAAAGAAGATTTGGAAAAGACTGGCTGTGGCTGATGACAAAGCCAGGAAAGAAGTTAGCATGCGAACTTCTATCGGAAACTTTTGGATTATAAACGGCCCCAAAGGATTGAAGAACGATACGTAGAAATCTAGAAAAAAGTGTGAAAATACAGATAGAACAGACATCATGTTTAATCCCATAAACCTTTCGCACCCCTTTCCACGGTATTGTGTCGCAACGTTTGTTGTTTAAAAGTTTGCCATGCGAACAATTTAATTTTCGTTATCTATTCTAACACATGTGGTATATTCCCACAACATAAGATGTATGGTAAAATAATGTAAACAGTACCGAGGAGGAGTTCGTATGGATGGTTTTCACAAGTTATTGACTGGTGAGTGGGTCGATTCGATTACAAGACTGCCAAACCATGAATTTGCAAAAAGAATAGTTGACCAACTTAAGCAGAGTGAAGATTTGTTCTACCTCTTACATGTAAAGCTCAAATTTCAGGCAAGCAGCGATGATTTAAGAAATTTTGTGCTTTCCAGAGTTTCTTCAGTTATTAAGCACAGTGTAAGAATACCAAAGGATTTCGTTTGCAAGATGGAGGGTAATGACTTTTGCATAGTACTCCATGGAATTGATGACAAAGAAGCAAAAAAGATCGCAAGCAGGATAAAGGACTCTTTACACTACCTTTTGTTAACGTACGGGTCAGAGAAAATCCAAATAGATTGCGATATAGAGATAAGTACGGTTGGAGGTGCTAAGGATGGAGATAGGAACACGTTATGATCCAACAAATATCGAGATGAAGTGGTACAAAAAATGGCTTGAAAAAGGCTATTTCACGCCCAAAGGCACAGGTCCGAAGTATTCGATTGTTATTCCACCGCCAAATATAACTGGTAGGATTCATATGGGGCATGCCCTTAATATCACAATTCAAGATATCCTAAGCCGTTACAAGCGCATGCAAGGTTTCGATGTACTCTGGCTTCCCGGCGAAGATCACGCAGGAATTGCAACGCAAACAGCCGTTGAAAAGTATCTTGCCACGCAGGGAAGGAGTCGTAGAGATTTTACAAGAGAAGAGTTCTTGGAGATAGTATGGGATTGGGCAAATAAATATAGGGAAGAGATAAAGAAGCAGATAATGTCTATAGGGGCGTCTGTCGACTGGACTCGTGAGCGTTTTACTTTGGATGAAGGCTTGTCTAAAGCGGTTAGAAAAGTTTTTGTGGATTTGTACAAGAAAGGGTTAATTTACAAAGGAAAGTACATCGTCAACTGGTGTCATAGATGTGGAACAGTGCTCTCAGATGAAGAAGTTGAGTACCATGAAGAAGAAGGTGCGCTTTACCACATTAAGTATCCTATCAAAGGTGAAGATGATTACTTGATTATAGCAACTACCAGGCCAGAAACAATGCTTGGCGATACAGCAGTTGCAGTCCATCCATCAGATGAAAGGTATAAAAAATACGTTGGAAAGACAGCTATACTACCTTTGGTTGGTAGAGAACTCCCGATAATTGCCGATAACTACGTTGATCCATCTTTTGGAACAGGAGCGCTTAAAGTAACACCAGCACATGATCCCAACGATTATCTTATAGGGCAGAGACACAATCTGCCATTTGTAGATATCTTCGATGAAAACATCGTAATCAATGAAAATGGCGGAAAATTCAAGGGCTTAACCGCCACTGAGGCAAGAAAAGTTATAGTTGAAGAACTCGAAGCACAGGGGTATTTGGTGAAAATTGAAAAAATCAAACATTCTGTAGGACGCTGCTACAGATGTGACACAGTTGTAGAACCAAGGTTGATGGACCAATGGTTCGTGAGTATGAAACCACTGGCCAAGAGGGCAATAGAAGCCGTTGAAAATGACGAGGTCAGATTCATTCCAGAAAGATGGAAGAAAGTTTATCTCAACTGGATGTACGAAATCAGAGATTGGTGTATTAGTAGACAGCTATGGTGGGGGCATAGAATCCCTGTCTGGCAATGCCAAAACTGTGGGCACTACAACGTGTCGGAAGACGAACCGAAGTTGTGTGAGAAATGTGGTAGCACTAATTTGAGACAGGATGAAGATGTCCTTGACACATGGTTTAGCTCTGCACTCTGGCCGTTTAGTACAATGGGCTGGCCAGAAGAAACGGAAGATTTGAAGAGATACTATCCAACTGATGTCTTGGTAACGGGATTTGATATCATCTTCTTCTGGGTTGCCAGGATGATAATGATGGGCTATGAGTTTATGAACGAAAAACCATTCAGCGAAGTATATATCCATCAACTCGTCAGGGATAAATACGGAAGAAAGATGAGTAAGTCTCTCGGAAACGGAATTGATCCACTTGAAGTTATAGATGAATACGGTGCTGATCCTATGAGATTTACACTCGCTATCCTTGCAGCACAAGGCAGAGACCTGAAACTCGATGTAAGGTTCTTTGATACCTACAAGAAATTTGCCAATAAGATATGGAACGCTTCAAGGTTCGTTTTCATGAACCTTGACGACTTCGAGAAAATCGAAATACGAAAAGAACATCTGAAACTATCAGACAAATGGATTCTGTCAAGACTGCAGAAAATAATAAGAAAAGTTACAGAAGCTTTAGACAATTATGATTTCAACATAGCCGCAGGAGAGATTTACAACTTCTTCTGGGATGAATTATGTGATTGGTACATAGAAGCTGTAAAGAACAGACTTAAGAGTGAAGATAAAAGAATTGTTCAGAACGTTCTTGTTTACGTCCTTGACATGAGCTTAAGGTTATTGCATCCGTTTATGCCGTTCTTAACGGAAGAACTGTGGACAAAGCTTCCTACGGCTGAAGAGTCGATAGTTGTAGCTTCATGGCCAAGGGTATCGGAAGAATACGTAGACGAGGCAGCTGAGAAGAGGTTCGAGGAAATAATGTCTATCATCAGAGGAGTTAGAAACGTTAGAGCAGAAGTGAACGTTCCACAATCAACGAAGGTGGAACTATTCATAAAGGGTACACTTAACGAGGAAGAACAAGATTACATCAAATTCCTTGGTAATGTTTCGAATATCCAGTTCACAGAGTCAAGGCCGAAGCTCTGTGCAACGGCTTACGTGTCTTTAGATATAGAGGCTTACGTTTCCCTAGGTGAACTCATTGATGTAAGTGCAGAGGTACAACGGCTTAGAAAGAAAGTTGAAAAATTGAAAACGGATTTGGAGAAATTTGCCAAAAAACTTGAAGATGAAAACTTCCTCAAAAACGCACCTGAAGACATAGTTGAGGAAACAAAAGAAAAGCAAAAAACATTCTTGGAACAAATAAATAGGATTGAGCAAATAATCTCCGATCTGGAGGCTCAGGGATGAGGTGTGAAGCGTTTCTTGAAGTCTTAAAATACCTTTACTTCACAAGACCTTACAACACTATGAAACTCGGACTTTTCAGGATAGAGAATTTGCTCTCCAGAATGGGTAATCCCCATTCTGGAGTTAAATATTTCCATGTGACAGGCTCTAATGGAAAGGGCAGTGTAACAACTTTCCTGGAATACCTCACGTATTATCACGGACACAGCGTAACAGGTTTCTACTCACCACATCTGTCAACTATCTTGGAGAGATTCCACTACAACACAAGATACATTTCTCAAGATGAATTTGTAGAGGCAGCTTTGGAAGTTAAAAAACACGCTGAAGAAATGGATAAGTTAGGTGAGGAATTCACTCCGAGTTTTTTTGAGTACATGACAGCAATGTACTTCTATATAACGAAGAAAAGTAGAGCAGAGTACGGAAGTGTTGAGGTTGGACTAGGAGGAAGGTTCGATTCAACGAATGTTATAATCCCTGAAGTCTCTGTAATCTGCACTGTTTCTTTAGAACACACAAATGTGCTTGGTAACACTGTAGAACAAATTGCTTTTGAAAAGGCAGGGATTATAAAAGAGCAGAAACCCGTTGTCGTTGGAGCTATGCCTGACTCGGCCTTGGAAGTTATAAAACAGGTGGCAAGAGAGAAAAACTCAATGGTATACGAATATGGTAAGGATTTCTACGTCGAGCCAGTTCAATTTTCATTCAATGCAAATGTATACAACTACTACGGTAGCACAACTATCAAAAATATCAAAGTGAAACTGAACGGAAAACATCAACTGTACAACGTCGGTTTAGCTTTGAAAACTTTTGAACTAGTTGAAAAAATCGATGAAGATGGTGTGAAAAGGGCATTTGAAGAGGCATTTATTCCAGGAAGGTTTGAAATGGTCAACGACATTGTACTGGATGGTTCCCATAACCCACAAGCGGCGGAAAAATTTGCCGAAAACCTGGATCTGTATTTTCCAGAAAAGAGGAAAGCTGCGGTTTTCGGTATCGTGGATGACAAGGACAAAGAAGGCGTTTTAAAAGTGATTGGACCAAAGTTCGATACGTTGATAATAACAAGACCTCCGTCAAAAAGGGCTGAGAAAGTAGCTGAGACATACGAAATTGCTAAAAAATACTGCAAAAACGTTTTGTTTGAACGAGATTATATAAAAGCTGTCGAATTGCTTAAGACAACTGAAGCAGAAGTTAAATTTGTGACAGGTTCATTCTATTTGGTTGGATACGTACGTGATTATCTTTTAAATGGAAAAATAGGCGAAGAATTGATGATAGGAGGTGCGTAAGTGTTGGTACAGAAAGAAAAAGATGAAATTAGCTTGATTAAGGACTTACTTGTGTTACTTGAAAAGAAGGAAGCTATAGATCCTGTTGTTCTCAACATGAGTAAGACAAGACTCTTAACGGACTATTTCGTAATCTGCACAGCAAACAGTAATATACACATGAAAAGCTTGAGGGACGAAGTGGTGGACTTTTTCAATGAAAAAGGTAAAGAAATTATATATTACGACCGGGGAGAGGGCTACGATTGGCTGCTTATAGATGCTGGAGATATCGTGGTACATATATTTACTAAGGGCGCAAGAGAATTTTATGATTTAGAACATCTTTGGATCGATGCAGAAAGGGTTGTTTTCTGATGCTTCTCAAAGGTTCAAAGGCCCTTATCGGTTTTGAGTTGAAGAAATGTGACATTAGAATTGAAGATGGTTTAATTAAAGAAGTATCGGAGAATCTAACTCCATTAGAGAACGAAGAAGTTCTAGACTTTGAGGGGAAGATAGTCACACCTGGTTTTGTAAACACACACACTCATGTTGCTATGTCCCTTTTACGAGGATACGCAGAAGACCTTCCGTTTAATGAGTGGCTGTTTGGAAAGATACTACCTGCTGAAGAAAAATTAACCTTAGATGCGGTTTACTTTGGTTCTTTAGTCTCCATGATGGAAATGGCATCGCACGGAGTAGTTGCCTTCTGTGACATGTACTTTCACGAAGATATGGTAGCAAAGGCCGTTGCTGATTTTGGAATGAAAGCTCTCTTGACGAGGGGACTTGTTGATGTTGACGGAGACGATAATGGTAGGCTTGAAGAGAATTTGAAATTGTTCGAAACTTGGAACGGATATGAAAACAGAATTTACATAGGCCTCGGCCCACATGCACCCTACAGTTGTTCTAGAAGTTATCTGGCAAAGATAGTGGAGATTGCAAAGGCTGAAGACATGCCAGTAACTATGCATTTTTTTGAGAATAACTGGGAGTACGGTAAATACACTCCGAAAGAAATTATGGAAATCGGATTTGATAAAATACACTTTATTCCCGTGCATTGCACCCAATTGAGGCCTCAAGATATACCATTGCTCGATGGAACTTACCCATCAATAAATACCGTGAGCAATATGAAGCTTGGAAATGGAATACCACCGGTTACAGAAATGCTAAAGAGGAACATTAAGATCTCAATAGGCACAGACGGTCCTGCAAGCAACAACTCACAAAATTTGTTGTTTGACTTACGTGTTTCTGTACTTGCTCAGAAAAGCTCTTCACCTGAGAATTTCAAAGTCGAAGATGCATTTTTAGCTGTTACAAAAAACGGATACGAAGCTCTTAGAATGAAAGGCGGGGCAATCGAAGTTGGCAGCCCTGCAGATTTTGCGATTTTCGAGGAATCGAACGTGCAATTGCAACCGCTCGATAACTTTTTGAAAAATCTTGTACATGCTTATACAGATAGGGTTTACGCAACGATGGTGAATGGTAGGTTTGTCTACATCGATGGGAAATACCCAAATATAGACGCACGGGAGGTGCTTAAGAAATTTTCGACTTTCTCAATGATGGTTACCGGTATAGAAAACTGAGTGTTGAGCTAAAAAAGAAATATGGCGAAAAAGTTCAAAGATTGCCACTTAATGCAGGATTTACGTGTCCAAATAGGGAAAACGGTAAACCAGGTTGTTTCTTTTGTGATGAAACAGGCAGTGGTTTCAGCACTTTTGCAGGATTGAGTATCAGAGAACAGTTAGAAAAAATGAAAGAAAAATACAGAAAAAAGGGGATTAAGAAATTTATCGCATACTTTCAAAATTATACAAACACGTACGCTCCTGTAGATATTCTGAGGACAACATACGTGGAATCTATCGACGAAGACATTGTCCAACTTGATATTGCTACCAGGCCGGATTGTATAAATGAAAAGATATTAGAAATGGTTGATGAAATTAGAAAAGAATACAAGATCGAAATTTCGTTTGATATTGGACTACAAACTGCAAATTACCATACTTTGGTGAAAATAAACAGAGGACATACGTTAGCTGAGTATATTTACGCTGTGAATCTTCTAAAAAAGTATGATTTTGAGGTCGTATCGCATGTAATTTTGAACCTACCTGGAGATAATATGTTGGATGTTGTAGAAGGTGCTAAGATACTTTCAGCGCTCAAGGTTGATGGTGTAAAGCTTCATTCACTGTATGTTGTCGAAGGTTCTGTATTCGGAGAGATGTTTAAGGCCGGACGGTTGGAGGTAGGCACACTTGAGAGCTATGTAGAAAGAGCTGTGACCTTCCTTGAGAATCTCTCTCCGCGGATAGTTGTTCATAGGTTAGTTGCAGATCCTCCGTTAACTGGTACTCTATTCGGAAATTGGGGAAAAACGAAGACAGAGATTGTTAATCTGATAGAACGTAGACTGGTCGAAAAAGATACGTATCAGGGCAAAAAGGCTAAAATCATTTGAAAAAATAAACAACAAAATAAAAAAGGGCCGTCCATAGAGGACGACCCGTTTTTGTTTTTAGTTATTGATTATTGTTCTTTCCAAACTGAGTAGAAGTCCATACCAGGTCTCATTGGGTTGTCGTACCAACCTTTGACCCATTTCCTTTGGACGCGGACACCTACAGGTTGATAGACTGGTATGCTAATGCAGTTATCGATGGCAAACTTCTGGATCTGAATGTAGAGTTTAGCTCTAACAGCTGGATCTGTTTCAGCTGCTGCTTGTTCGATAAGTTCATCAAGGCTCTTTCCACCGAGTTCTTTTCTTGGTGTGCTAACAAATTCCTGGAATTTCTTTCCTTGTCTTCCGGAGTAATCACCCTTGCTGTGGTAGTATGTGAATATGAAGTTATCTGGGTCTGGGAAGTCAGCAAGCCATCCAAGTATGAATATTGGCAGTTCACCGCGTTTTGTTGCGTCAAGGAACGTTGGCCATTGGAGTGGTTGAACGTCGATCTTAACTTTTCCAGGTGCTGCCATTTCCATGTACATCTTAATCATTTCCGCAACCCTTTGTCTTGCCATGTTACCTTGGTTGTATGCAACGCTGAATTTGATACCCTTCTGCCACGCTTGTCCGTTCCATGCCTTCTTCAGGTTGTTCTGAACTTCTTGCAGGTTGAACTTGTAGAGTGGGAGAGTTGGATCAAACCCAAGTAGCCCTTCTGGTAAAGCTGTTGGTATTCTCTTACCAAATCCTTTAAGAACATCCCTTATGAGAGCATCGTAGTTGATTGCTGCTGCAACAGCTTTTCTTGCATAAACATCGCTGAAGAAGTCAGGTGGTATACCGTTACCATCGAGTTTACCACTGCCGATGTACTTGCTGCTCGGGCTAACTGACCAACCGAATGCAACAACTGTGACAGAGAGTGTTGGAATGTTTTCGATAATTTCAATGTCCTTGTTTCCTCTGAGTTGGTCAAGGTATTCAAGAACAACGGCTATCGAGTCTGCATCGCCTTTTTCAAGCATTGCCTTTCTTGTGGACCATTCATCAATACCCCAAATTATGACTTTCTTAATTTTTGCTGGTGTTCTCCAGTAGCTTTCATTTGCAACAAGTGTTACTTTCTGTTGTTTTCTATCCCATTCTACGAACTTGTAAGGTCCTGTACCCATGGCGTACGCGTAAAGCGGTGATTTCTCTTTTTCCATGTCCTTCCATTTCCACCACGTATCTGCTTTACCATCCCACAGTCCGAGTTTGATACACGTTTCTTTGTCAAGTATTGCTGCCCAGTGAGCACTCTGCGCTATTATGTTGAGAAATGCACCGTATGGTCTTTTGAGTTTAATCACTACGTTATCCCCTTGAACCTCTATCGCTGGATCAACAACTTGCTTGTAGAAATCAATAACCTTTTGCTTGTATTCTGCTTTTGGTTCGCCACTTTTGTCGAATATTTCGTCTACTGACTTACCAACGAACTCTTCAAGTGCTTCATCTCTTGAGTGGACTCCAAATATTGCGTACCACAGCATCCACATTGGACCGCCTTCTGGGTCGTAAAGCAGACCACGTTCGAATGAGTATTCGACATCTTCTGGTGTAAGTGGGTTACCGTTGTGGAATTTGACACCTTTTCTTATCGGGAATACGTATGTCTTGCCACCGTCTTTGATAAGACCGTTCTTAACGGTTGGGACTTCTGTTGCAAGCCTTGGTTCAAACTCGCTGACGCTTCTACCTTTGTAAGCGATAAGGTTTTCGTACACGTTGAAGAGAACTTCACCACTCGCTGTGTCGTACGCCAGGTGCGGATCAAGTGTGTCCGGCTCACCTATAGTCGCTTCCACATAGACAGTTGGATCAAACGCAGCAAGTGCTAAGACCGCAAAAATAAGACCAGCTAAAACTACCAACCACTTTTTCACAAAAATCCCCCCTTCAAAAGGATGTGATGAGAGAATATTAACCCTGAACAGTGGGTTCATGTATATTATACCACACATTTCAGGGAAGTTGCAATTGTTACTTTGTAGTTTTGGGTGATTTAAGCTTAAGACAGTTGAATTTTCACCATTTTCTCGTCAAAACATATTATCTCTTTCAATCCAGAGAACCTCAACAATGGTTCTCCGGATTGATTTTTGTGAAACATTCCTTTTCTCAGAGTGGTTGACTTATAAAATTATATAAGGTATAATATATTAGGTAGTACAAACTTTTACAAAGGAGTGAAATTTATGTTAGAAAAAGGGCAGTTTGCACCAGATTTTGAATTGTTTGATACAAGCTTGCAGAAGGTAAAGCTTTCTGAAATTGAAGGTAAAGTAGTATTAGTATTCTATCCAGGGGCGTTTACCAGCGTATGTGAGAAAGAACTTTGCACATTTCGAGACATGTTGGCGAAATTCAATAACTTAGACGCTACCGTTCTTGGAATTAGTGTTGATAGTCCTTTTGCTAACAAAGCCTTTGCAGAGAAGAACAGACTTAACTTCAGGTTGTTGTCTGATTTCGGAGGCGTTGTTGCAAAGCAATATGGTGGTGTGCATGAGAACTTCGCTGGTATACCAAATTACGTAGTAGCTAAGAGAGCGGTATTTGTTGTTGAAAATGGAAAGGTTGTCTATTCATGGCTTACTGAGGATCCAAGAATCGAACCACCTTATGAAGAAATAGAAGAGGTGCTCTAAAGAGATCCAAGGTTTCTTCTTACAGCAATTAAAAAACTCAAAGGGAGGTGGCAAAGATGAGTGAGAAGGTATACAAAGCTTTGAATGAACAAGTGGGTAAGGAGGTTTTCTCAGCTTATTTGTACTTATCAATGGCAACGTATTTTGATTCAATTGATTTGCCTGGTTTTGCAAAATGGATGAAAGTTCAAGCAAAAGAAGAATTGGGGCATGCGATGAAAATCTATGATTTTCTTTACGAGAGAGGTTCCAGAGTTGAGTTACCGGCTTTAGAAAAGCCCAAAGCTACTTGGAAAAGCCCGCTTGAAGCTTTTGAGGCAGCATACGAACATGAGAAATTCATAACAAAGAGCATTAATACGATATTAGAACTTGCAAGGAAGGAGAACGACTACGCAACGGAACAATTCCTTTCTTGGTTTGTAAAAGAACAGGTTGAAGAAGAAGCGCAGACTGATATAATCGTGAGAAAGCTCAAGAAACTTCAGGATAGTCCAACAGGTTTGTATATGCTTGATAGGGAGCTCGGAAGTAGGGAGTAAGATAAAAGTTCCTGCAAACAATAGAAAAAAAGCCAGGCATCAAGCCTGGCTTTCTGTTTTGGTTTTTCCAAGTCTTTATCTTCGTTGCTTGAAGAATTTTGCTATGTATCCTTGTTTGAACAAATTAGGTCTATGCTCTAACCTTGTCATAAGTTCTTTTGCAGGTAGCAGGTAGGTTTTTCCACCAATCGTTATACTTTCATTAACCTCAAAAGTTCTTGTGAAACCTGTAATTTTGACGTCGTCGCCCTCTTTTAAGCTCTTCCAGAACGGCACAACAGAGGCTGGCAACTTGTACTCTTTGCTGTTTTCATCAACAATCAATATTTCTACAGAGGTTCTGCTCACCAAAATCTTTTTGATCTTAGCCTTAACCTCTGTTAGCTGAACATTTTCTGGAACGATGTTTCTAAAAACCAACTTGTACCCTTTTGCTTCAAGGCTAACAGGAACAAAGGCTGTGATTTTTCACCCTTTTAATACTACTTTCTCTTCAGGTTTTAATAGTGTTCCGAGGTTTCCAGTAAATGGAATTTTAACTTCCGTTGCTTCGTCTGATACTACGGTGTAACCAAATCCGGCAGGTCTGTAAACAACTTCTTTTATAGTTCCTGTAATCTCAAAAGGTGTCTTTTCAAGAATGAAGTTTTCTAGCATTCCCAAGGCCTTGGGTTGTGTGGCAGCGAAAATCATAAGCGCACCAGCGAGTATAACAAGCAAAGATAAGACCCTTCTCATAGACACACCTCCCTTTTACAAAGAGTGTGGTAACTGATTTTGAACCCCGTTCCGCCGTATATTGTATTTGTCAAACCTTAAAAAATCCTTAGAATTTTTTGAATAGGTAAGATGATAAGGCAGGATATACTTAGGCATGTTCGAATTTTCAGGACCCTTTAAACTTCTGCGAGTATAAGTGCGCTAACCTCACAGGTTCAGGGAGTTTGAAACCGTTTAGGAGTGATTTTACTATATGTAGGGAACTATCCAAGTCTGTTTTGTATCCAGGGGATATTATTATCGGTTTTGTGTTCTTCTTTGACAAATAGCAATAACCTAAGACTTCTTCGTCTTGGCCCTTTAGCAATGTAGCTTGACCTACGGTAGATGGTTTTTGACACTTTCCATACAGCACGCTTTTTGCTATACCTATGGTAGGCAAATCCAACAGAATACCCACGTGGCTCGCTATTCCGAGTTTTCGTGGATGCGCAATCCCTTGACCATCAAATAACGCGACATCTGGTCTATTTTTCAGCTTTTCAAAGCATTTAATTATGACCGGTGCTTCCCGAAATGCAAGAAAGCCTGGAATATATGGGAAGGTGACCTTCATGCGTTCGGAAACTACTTCAACAATTTCAAGTTCTTTGTTTATCAGCACAACAATCCCCAACGCTTGGTCATCAATATAGCTAACATCAACACCCGCAATTAAAGATATCTGAGAAAAATCAAGTGGACAGAGGGCGAGTCTCTTTGCCAACTCTTTTTGTATCTGTTCCGCTTCTTCTAATGTTTTCGGTTCCATATAGTCCGAAAGAGTTTTAACATCCACCATGCTAACATCAAAATCCACCTTACATAATTCTCAGAAGTATCAACGAATAGACATTCGATATGACTAAGCTAATGAAAACAGTTATTGCTCCATACTTTACAAAATTACCAAATGTTATCTCCTTTCCTTTGTACTTTTTCAAAAGTGTTAGTCCAACAACATTTGCAGAGGCACCTACTGGGGTCAGATTGCCGCCCAAACAAGCTCCTAAAGATAAAGCGTACCATAATGGAGTTATGTTTGAGAACTGTGGATTTATAGCCGGCAACCCTTTTATAACCGGAATCATTGTCGCGGCAAACGGTATGTTATCGACAAAGCCAGAAATGATGCCAGATGCCCACACAATGACGGAAGATAGTGTTACCATTGATCCGGATGATACTTTAACAAGAAAGTTTGCCATATCATTCATCAAGCCCACTTTCTCCATTGCACCAGTTATTATAAAAAGACCAAGGAAAAAGAATATTACTTCCCATTCCACTTTTTCTAAGAAAGGTGTTATTTCATGTGATTCAAATATCAATAAACCGAAAAATCCAGCGATAAGACCAATGATTGAACTTTCAAGTTTCAGTTGCTTTTGAAACAGGAACAATGAAATAATGAAAAACATAAATATAGCAGCCATTATAAATCGTCTCCTACTTTTTACAACCTTTGATTCATCAAACCTGCTCAAAAATTCCTTTGAAAATTTCTTCGCGAATTCTTTTCTAAAAGCGAGTATTAGTGCTACGTCCGTTAAGAAGAGTATAATTAAGTTTATCGGAACCATGTACTTTGCAAATTCGGCGAAAGGGATCCTTGCGGCGGATGTAATCAATATGTTTGGTGGGTCCCCTATCGGAGTCATAGTGCCACCAATATTGGAAGCAAAGACCTCGCCAAGAACAAACGGGACGGCATCTATACTCAGAATATCACTTATTGCAAACGTGACGGGAATGAATATCAGAACAGTTGTAACGTTATCAATAAAAGCGGAAACAAAACCAACAACGAAAGTCATTGCAAAAAATAGCTTTGGTACGCTCGTCCCAGCAATCTTGACGGTTTTGATGGCTATGTATTCAAATATTCCAGAGGTCTCCATTACGCGTACAAAAATCATCATGCCAATAAGAAAAAGAAGGGTATTAATATCTATGGATTCTTTCAACCCTTCGTAAGGATCAGGAAAGATCCTGATAGCCAGTAATGTTAAACCACCGACCATTGCTGCAATGGTCTTGTTGATCTTTCCTGTGACAACAAAATAAAGAACGAAAGCAAACATCATAGCCACAACAATCTTCACTTTGTTCACCTTCCCAAAACTTCAAATCAAAAACCGGTTATAGAATATACTATCAAAAACACACTTGAAATTATACCGCTAAGTAAAACCGGCTTCAACATACTTTTGGTAAAATCAATAAAAGATAATGTTTCATCCTTTAATTTCTTTAGAAGATTGTTACCAACGATGTTACACATCGATGCTACAGGTGTTAAATTCCCACCAATCCCAACACCCAAAGCAAGTGCCCAGTACAAAGTGGTTGGTGCACCTAGGAGAATAAGTTTCTTTATTATCGCAAGGTATATCATCGTCACCGGTAACGCACTTAAAAAGCCTGTCAAGAAGAGTGAGCTCCAGAAAATAATCAACGCTAATATGAAAGGAACGTTAATCCTTGAAAGTACACCTACAGCAGTGGCAAATAAATTTACGTGTTCCAAAGAAAAGTTTAAAAAGTATAATCCTGTGATTAGACTTAAAGTGTCCCAGTCAACTTCTCCCACAACTGATTGAAAATTCTTCTTTTCAACAAAGAGTAACACCATTGCTCCAAGCATTGTGATAATCCCTAGTTCTAATCGTATTTTTTCATGTAACATCATCAGTACAATTATTCCAGTAAAAACAAGCAGATAATATAACCAGTTATCACTTGTAGATTTATCTCTAATAGTTTGTACATTAAACTCCGTCTCGGGCTCTTGAACCCTTAAAGCCCTCTTTGCAAATAGTAGTTGTATAAACAATGTTAAAATACCAACGGGCATGAGGTGAATTATAAACGAAACGAAACTTTGACGAGAGGCGCTGTAAATGATGATATTCGGAGGGTCACCTATAGCCGTGGTCACACCGCCAAGGTTTGAGAAAAAAAGTGCATTGATCAAAATAGGTTTTGAGTCAACTTGCAAAGCATCGGCGGTGTAAAAGAGTATCGGAATAAATATCAATATTGTTGTGACGTTATCTAAAAAACTTGAGAGCAAAAATATAGCGATATTGATGAGTATAACTGCAAATAAAACCTTCCCCCTGCTTAAGATTAGTATTATCCTCGAAATCTCGACAAAGACACCTTTTTCTTTTAAAATAGCAACGACTGTCATCATGCCTATGAGTATAAAGAGTGTGTTAAAATCAACTATTTTAGATATGTGTGCGAGATCAAAACCTCCAACTAGTAACACAGAAACGAGCCCCAGCATTAACGTTGAAACTGAGGAAACGTTGGGCTCGAAAATTATGTAAGCATAAGCTATAGCATACAGAACAAGAATTAATGATATCAATTATTCTCACCCTGCCTGAGTTTAATAAGTTTTTCGACTAACACTTTTGTTTCTTCGTCGGTAATCTTTTCCAGAGTATCGAATTCTGAAAAGTCTTTCTGTATTTCTTCGTATAGATCAGCTGTTAACTGAATTTCTTCATTCCAACTATCTCTAAGTGTTTTCAACTTACTCACGAGCTCAGCTTCAATACTTTCCAATTCAAACTGAGTAGTTTGTTCCTCTTCAGGCTTTTGCTCAACCATTCTTCCCAGGTCTTCAATCAATTCTTTAGTCTCGCCAAGTATCTCCTCAACAATTTTTTCTCTTTCAGCCCAATCCTTTTCTGCTCCACCAGATGGTTTAAGTTCCAATTCTTCAAAACTTTTAGCTTCCTCCGGCTCTTGACTGGCATGCTGTGTAGAAATCTGTTCAAATATGTCTTTGAAGACGTCTATCTCACTTTTCAACAACTCTTCAAAATCAACAATTCTCGCATCTTCCGGTATGAGCTGAAATTCTTCAGAAACCTCAGGCTTAGGTTGCTCCACAGTTTCGTAACTTTTAGAACCACCTGTGTCAACAACAGGAGAAATCTCGGATGGTTTTGCAGGAAGTTCAACAACCATCCTTCTAGCTTTGTAAATCCTAAGTTCTGCTATTAGCAGGACCGAAAATGTGGTAACAAAGATAATAAGCACTGGGACCCAGTTAATTTTTGATTTTTGTTGAACTTGAGAGACTACTTGAGTAGCTTCTTCAACTGTAGTAGGTCTGTAAGTAGCAATCCATTTTTTCCATTCGTCTTGAGCTTTACGTTGAGCTATAGAATCAAGCAAAGCTCTGACAAAATCGTTGTTATAACCGGCAAGATAACTTCTCGCCTTATCGTAATCACCCATCATATAAGCTGATATTCCCATTTTAAACTTTATCTGTGAATCGTATCCTTCAATTTTAGGATCTGTCGAGAGTGCTAGCTCGTAGTTTCTCAAAGCGGTGGAATAATCACCAGATTTGTAAGAAAGCTCAGCTGCGGAATAATATTCTATTGCCCTCTGTGAAACAGCCAACAGCAGGGTTGCAGTGGCCAAAAGTATTGCAAAAATTAACGTGAATAATGGCAAAATGTACCACTCATTAAGATGCGACTTTTCAAAAGTCATTAACGCACCTCTCAAAAAGTTCAATTTAAACTAAACACTTTTTTGAGCATCAATTAACGCAAGAAATTCAGCATTTGTTTTCGTGTCCTTAAGCTTATTTAAGATCAGTTTCAGACCTTCTTCTTCACTCATGGAATCGAGCATTCGTCGCAGCAACCAAATTTTCTTAAGGTTGTTCTGAGTAATTAACAGTTCCTCTCTTCTTGTTCCAGAGAGCGTGATATTTATCGCTGGGAATATTCTTTTGTTTGCAAGCTGTCTTGAGAGAACCAATTCCATGTTACCTGTACCTTTGAATTCTTCAAATATGACCTCATCCATCTTAGAACCTGTTTCTACGAGAGCCGTTGCGATTATGGTTAAGCTTCCACCTTCACGAGTATTTCGTGCAGCTCCAAAAAACTGCTTTGGTTTATGTAACGCAGCAGGGTCAACACCACCAGTCAACAATTTCCCACTCGGTGGCACCGTTATGTTATACACACGCGCAAGTCTCGTCAAACTATCTAAAAGCACAACAACGTGATTACCATACTCGACAAGACGCTTACACATCTCAAGTGTTAATTCGGCTATTTTAATCTGTTTTTCGGAGGGCATATCAAATGGAGCTGCAATAACTTTTGCATCAACGGATTCTTTGATGTCGGTAACTTCTTCAGGTCTTTCATCGATAAGCAACACTATTCTTATTGTGTCCGGATGATTTTCGGCTATGCCGTTGGCTATCTCTTTTAGTATAGTCGTCTTACCTGCCTTCGGAGGAGCAACTATCATACCACGCTGGCCTTTTCCAATAGGCGCAAATAGGTCTATAAGTCTTGTTGAGAATATATCGGGCTTAGTTTCAAGAACATATCGTTCTCTTGGATAATCAGGTGTCAAGTTTTCAAAATTAACCCTCTCATTTGCAAACTCAGGGGGTTTGTAGTTTATTGCTTCGATTTTAATCATCGCATTGAATCGTTCACCCTCTTTTGGAGGGCGAATGACTCCAGAAACAATGTCACCTGTGTTTAGATTAAATTTCCTGATTTGAGATTGCGAGACGTATATATCCTTTGGACCGGAGAGCATCGTTTCCAAACTTCTCAAGAAACCATAGCCGTCAGGAGCGATTTCAAGCACACCTTCACCAAAAAAATAACCTTCAGCCTTTGCTTTGGCCTCGAGGATTTCGAATATTAAGTCTTGTTTCCTCATGCTAGTATACCTTGGGATATCATATTTTCTTGCCAATTCGTATAGTTCTTTCATTGTCATTTCTTCAAGTTGTTTCATACTAATTCCTTCGCTCAATTAACGGCCACCTCCGGATTAAGAATTACCAGAAATATCTACTATAAAAAAATGTCCTTACTTCGTTCTGTAAAGTCTGTCACCTGCATCACCAAGCCCAGGAAGAATGTAACCGTGGTTATTCAATTCCCTGTCGAGTGAAGCTGTATAAATATCTACATCAGGGTGCGCTTCTTCCAGTGCTTTGACTCCTTCAGGCGAGGCTATTAATGATATGAAAGTGATTCTCTTACCACCAAGTTCTTTCACTTTTCCAATTGCATCAATAGCAGATACACCTGTTGCCAGCATTGGGTCAAGGATGAAGATTTCACTTTTGTCATGCAATTTAGGAGTTTTAAAATAATAATCAACAGCTCTAAGTGTTTCGGGATCTCTGTAAATTCCGATATGACCAACCGATGCATTCGGCAATAATTCGAGAATTCCATCTACCATTCCAAGCCCCGCTCTCAAAATAGGAATTACAACGATGTCTTTATCATTTATGTAATAACCTTTGGTCTTTTCTAAAGGGGTCTCTACTTCTATTTCGTAGACTTCGATGTGTCTGGTTGCTTCGTATGTTATCAGAAGTGTGATCTCCCTTAGTAGCTCCCTGAATTCCTTAGGTCCTGTTTCTTTCTTACGCATGATCGTTAACTTGTGTTTGATTAAAGGATGGTCTACCACGTGTAGCATCATTATCCCTCCACTGCCTGAAGAATCCCGAGTTCTTTAAGTTGTTGTTCAATATCATGCTGCATCAATTTTGGTATAATAAGGTCAAGGTTCCCATCAAGAACAGCCTGAAGATTGTATATCGTTAAGTTAATTCTGTGATCCGTAACCCTGTTTTGCGGGAAGTTGTAAGTTCGTATCTTTTCGCTCCTCTCGCCAGTACCTATTTGGTTCTTGCGCTGGGAAGATATTTTTTCCTCTTGCTCACGACGTGCAAGTTCGTATAACTTCGAGCGCAAAACCATCATTGCTTTTTCTTTGTTCTGATGCTGTGACCTTTCTGACTGGCAGGTAACCACAATTCCAGTAGGCAAATGAGTAATTCTAACTGCAGATTCTGTTTTGTTTACATATTGCCCACCAGCACCTGATGCACGGTATGTGTCGATTCTGAGGTCCTTGGGGTCTATGTATATGTCTACATCTTTGATTTCAGGTAAAACAGCCACAGTTGCCGTTGAGGTGTGTATTCTACCGCCAGATTCCGTGACCGGAATTCTTTGAACTCGGTGTACACCTCTTTCGTACTTCATGTAGGTACCACTGTTTTTACCTTTTATTCTAACAACTACTTCTTTATAACCACCTAAATCAGACTTACTTTCGTCGAGTATTTCTGTTTCCCATCCTTTTGATTCAGCGTATCTTAAGTACATTCTCAACAAATCACCTGCAAAGAGAGCAGCTTCTTCTCCTCCTGTCCCAGCACGTATTTCCAAGAACACATTTCTATCTCTAAATTCATCTTCGGGAAGCAACTGAGCAAGTATATCGTTGGCTACCTTTTCTAATTGACGGTCTATTTTTTCTATCTCGGATTCGCTACCAGGTTCCTCTTTCCAGAGCTCCTTTTCATCTAGCAGATTAAAATACTCGGTTATCTTTTCGTCTATTTCTTTGAAATTCGTGTACTCGGCCGATATCTTAATCATCTCTTTCAGTTCCAAGTTTTCCGTCATCTTTCTCTCAAGTTCTTCCAGCATTTGCTTGACCCATGTCCTGATACTTTCCATTAAACTCCTGTCCATCCTATTTTCTTAGACACCTCCTCAGGATTGCGTGCAAAACCTATAAGTGTCTCTTTCGTTATTGCATTGTCAAAATATGCCTTTAGAAGAGCATCATCAAAAAGCACATTTCCAAGTTTCTGAGCAGTTTGCATGATGCTCTCTATCTGATGAATCTTTCCTTCTCTTATGAGGTTCTTTACCGCAGCATTTGCTACCAATATCTCTGCAACCGGCATCATTCCCACCGTCTTCTTTGGAACGAGCCTTTGGTAAACAACGCCTACTAATGTATTCGCAAGCTGCAATGAAACCTGCTTCTGCTGATGAGCCGGAAAGACGTCAACAATTCTTTCAGGTGCCGTTGCTGCAGAGTTTGTGTGAAGAGTCGCAAGGACCAAATGCCCAGTCTCAGCGGCTGTCAGTGCCAACGAAATTGTTTCTAAATCCCTCATTTCACCAACAAGAATTATATCCGGATCTTGCCTGAGTGCGTATTTAAGACCATCTGCAAATGATTCCGTGTCTCGCCCTACTTCACGCTGATGTATCAGTGAATTCTTATTTTCGAAAACGTACTCTATAGGATCTTCTATCGTAATTATGTGGTATGCATACTTGGAATTAATATAGTCAACCATAGCTGCAAGCGTTGTGGATTTACCGCTTCCGGTAGGACCTGTTATGATGATTAGTCCTGTGTCTCTATCGCAGAAATCTCTAATGGTCGTGGGAAGTCCAAGTTCTTCGAAGGTCCTTATACGCTTTGTGATAATTCTCAAAGCCAGAGCAGGATTACCGCGCTCATAGTAGAGGTTGGCCCTAATTCTTACATCTTCAAAACCGAAAGAGAAATCCACTTCCTTATTATGGCTCATTATATCATGTTCTTCTAAAAGACGCGTTACAATATCTCTCACTTCGCTTGGAGCAAGAGGTTTGTAACCTTGCATCTTTGTTAAGTATCCATCAACACGCATAATTGGAGGGTTATCTGCAGATATATGGACATCTGTGGCTCGAGAATTCTTCGCTTTACTTATAATTTCGTATATATCTACCATTCTCCACTCACGCCCTTTCGTTTAAGTTAATCTGTGAGCAGAATCTTCAATTTTTCCAGGACAGGATCATGGTTATCATCTGCAAGTTCTATTACAACATCTCTGTTTTTGCCGGACTTCTTTTGATAGAGCAGAGCTATTTGATCCTTCTTTTCTTTTAATACCTCATAGCTGAACTGTTTGGATTTATCGAATACGATTCTTACAACGTCATCTAGTTCATAGACCGTAGCAAGAGACAGCCCAACAAAGATTGATAAGTCACCGTTCAATTTCAAATCCTCCAAGATCTCGCCTGTCACAAATTTAACCTGAGGTTGGGATTTCAAACCTTCAGTAGGATTAACCTCCTCAATTTGATTCTTTGCTAAATCTTTTTCTCCGCCATTTTCGAGCTTTTCAGTCGGTGATACGACACTTTCTTTGCCTTCCTCTTCTACCATCATCTTTGTTTCATTTGCAGTTCCTTTATTAATACCATTGCTTGTCGTTTGAACCAGCTGCTGAATTCCTTCTTCTGACTCAACAGAGGATTTCGGAGTTTCTAAGCTTTTGGTTTGAGTTACAGTTTTTGATGAATCCGTTGCCGTTGGTTGTGAGAATGGAACTTCAGCAGATTTGTTTTGCATTACTGCTAAATTAAGCATCAACACCTTTGCCAGTAAGAGTTTCTCCTCGGCAGTTTTTAACTCTTTTTGTATTTTATAGATCTCAGAAGCCAATTTGATACCATGACTGTTTTTCTGCTCCAACAACTTTTCTATAACCTGTGTCAGGAATGTGTCGAAATCCCCTCTTTCTACGTAAACTTCGTCTATAATATCTTCAACACTTTGCAAGTCCCCAGTACGTAGCGATTCAATAAACTCATCAATTGTTTCGTCACCTACCAATCCTAAAGCCTCGTTAACAGTTTCTGGAGTGACTTCTCCACCAGAATATCTTACAACCTGTTCAAGAATTGAGAGCGCATCTCTAAGTCCGCCTGCAGCTTTTCTTACGACCTTTTCCAGTGCCTCATCGGTTACATCGTAACCTTCTTTCTCGCAAATCTCTCTAAGACGGCTTTTAATCTCGTCATTTGAGATGTTTCGGAATTCCAAAACTTGGCAACGAGAGATGATAGTTGGAGGTATTTTTTCAGGGTTTGTCGTGGCTAAAATAAACACAACATGCTGTGGAGGTTCTTCTAATGTTTTAAGAAGTGCATTAAAAGCTTCCTTTGTAAGCATATGAACCTCGTCGATGATGTATACTTTGTATTTCCCCATAACGGGTGTGAAGTTCACACCTTCTCTGATTTTTCTAACCTCGTCGATGCCTCTATTTGAAGCGGCATCAAGCTCTATAACATCCAAATGCGATCCGTTGTCAATAGCTTTGCACGAAACACATTCGTTGCACGGTTCTTTGTATTGGTTGTTTTCACAGTTCAACGATTTTGCGAGAATCCGCGCAGTTGTGGTTTTTCCAGTACCACGAGGACCAGCAAATATGTATGCGTGACTAATCCTGCGTTTGTCAAGAGCATTTTTCAAAAGTCTTTTGATATGTTCCTGCCCGACTATTTCCGAGAACCTCGTTGGTCGATATTTTCTATACAACGCTTCCATATACTCCACCTCTGTCTGTAACCGCTCTCTTATCTAGAATTGGGCCTCTTTTTGGATAATCCTAAGAACACTTTCCAACGCTTCTTTTCCAGGTTCCAGCCATATGGCGCTTGGAAATCTTCTAAGATATATTATCTGCCTTCTCGCGTAATGTCGTGTGTTTCGCTTTATTAGATGCAGTGCCAACTCCAAACTGTACACTCCATCCAAGTAGTCTATAATCTCTTTATATCCTATGGTTTTGAAAGCATCGAGGTTCTTACCGTATCTTTCGATAAGTGTCTTTACTTCTTCAATAAGCCCGTGCTCAATCATCTTTTCGGCACGGCGATTTATTCTGTCGTAAAGCTCCTCTCTCTTTGGATTCAAGACGATAAGTACGAAGTCTTCATAATTTGCTTGTTGGGTTTGCAGCTCAGAAATTCTCTTACCTGTCTTTAGATATACCTCTAACGCTCTAATGGTGCGTTTAATGTCTTGCGGATGAATTCTTGATGCAGCTTCCGGATCAAATTCTTCGAGCATTTTTCTCAAAATTCCTGGTTCCTGTTCGTTGAGTTTGCTTAACTCTTTACGTATGTTTTCATCACGTGAGACGCCTTCAAAAAAACCTTTTACTAATGCATCTATGTAAAGTCCTGTGCCACCAACATATATTGGTATCTTTCCAGAATTTCTTATTTCTTCTTCTTTCTCTTTCGCCATCTTTTGGTACAGAAAAGCGTTGAAATATTCGTTTGGTTCAATAATATCGATCATATGGTGTTTTACTAGAGCAAGCTGATATGGATCCGGTTTGGCTGTTCCAATATCCATATATTTGTATATCTGTCTTGAATCCATGGAGATGACTTCTATAGGTAAATGTTCTGCAAGTTGGATGGCAAAATCGGTCTTTCCTGAAGCCGTTGGTCCGGATATTATTATCCTTTTCACTCTAATCCCCCATCGCATATTGAATGTTCGCTGAAAAATTTTACGGAAGGAATGACATCAAACTATTCGACTTTCAGTTCAATGCTTACGTTGTTGGCCTTCATATCGTTCTTTTCAGTATATATGACAGCATCAGAAGCGGTCATCTTTATACCCTTTTGATCATCGGTTATGACAACTGCTCCGTAAAGATAAAGCTCTCCTTTCTTTTTGTCGTATTCAAACCTATCTGCCACAGCCTTAACAGCACCTTTCGTTATATTTACTCCACCTTTCTTTGTTCCATTATACTTATCGTTCTCAAGATCAAAGTTAAGGGTATCACTGACCACGATTATTTTCTCATTACTTTTTGTATCAAGGATTGTGACGGTCGAATTTGTTAGGTTTCCTGTTCTGTTGTCCAGGTCATAAGTCATTTTCTCCGCTACTGCACTACCTCCATCAAATGTGAACTCAACTTTCGTTGGAATTTCGACAGTTCTCCATTTATCTCCGACTTTTTTTACGTACATCTCAGCTGTCTTAAGACTTACTCTGTCCTCTTCAATATTTACGAAGACTCGACCTTTGTAGTATATAATATCGCTTTTTGGTTCCACATAGTCAGCGGAGACTCGTACAGTTTTGGACTTTTTCTGTGTCGTTGTAGTGGCTGTAGTTTGTGAAGTCAAAACAATTACAACTGCGATAAGCAGTACAAAAATGCCGAGTACTTTCAAAAACCTTTTCATAAATATCCCTCCAGCATGTATTAATTTATCTAAGGCTTCAACAACCTTTTACTTGAGTTTCTGGGCAAGTTCCTTCCCTGCCAGGTAGAAGCGATTACTAATGGACCTAAATTCGTTGTTGGCTGAACATTTAAAAGGAATCACTGCTGCTGCTTTTGCCTTTGATGTTGCAAGCTTAATTAAAGCAGATGTTCTGGCAAAGGTAGCCATAAGAAGGAAGTCGGTAGCTTTACGAGGTTCAAAATTATTATACCAGTCAATGTATATTATACCATCCCCTTCGGGAATTCCAAACACCCAACTTGAAGAAATATACCCATCAACTGGAGCAAAATCAATAGGATATGTGATTGCACGCATCAAAATTCCTCTTGCATTGCCAAAAAGAATATCGTCTTGGCTCTTCTCAAGGTTATAAGCATGAATTTTAATTTTTTGACTCTCATTAATTTCTATATCAGGTATCCACTTTTCAACAAATTCTCTAAGCTTCTGATTCGAAAAATTGGTGTCTATCTTTCTCTGAATCTTGTACAAGAGAAGTAAGTTCTTCCCAATTTTGTCTAATGAAGGTTCAGAAGCACCTTTGAAGAACTTGAAAGCTTCGTTCCACATGTTTGAAAGGCTATTATAAGCACTGTTTTTTCGATAAAACCACAAGATCAACGGTACGCATGAGAAACCGCTGCAGTGTATTTCCAAGTCATCACTTTCTGTCAGCTTCTCTTCATCAAGGGCTGTTAACAATCCCAAAGAACCCAGGTAATGTAAAATATCACCGCCTAATGAAATTTTCAAACTCATCTTTCACTCTCCTTGCGACGTTTAGAGCATTTTCATAAACCTCTGCGTACTTATTAAAATCTTGCCAGTTGACATTGACAGGATAACTAAATACAAAGTCTGCAACGCTAAGTTCATGTTGTATAATATACGATTCTTTAATCGCATCAATAGTAAGCATAAGCTCCATATGCGTTGTATATGATGGGACACTCTCTTTAAAAATACTTGCGACGATTTTATCCACTCCATATTGCTTTAATTCGAACGTTGGGACCGGAGAAAGAACTCCACCATCAAGCATTCGAACACCTGCAATGTACGTAGGTTCGAACACGCCAGGAACTGTACAACTTGCAAGCACCGCGTCAACAACATAGCCTTCATCTATAATAAAACTTTTCCAACTTTCAATATCGAAAGCCACAACCAAGAGTTTGGTTTTCAACTCGGAAAACTTCCTTTTTCCAAAGAGAGCTTTAAAAAACTGGTAATACTCGTCAAGACTGTAGAGAGATTCCTTTATAACCATTTCAAAATTCATTATTGGTTCTGGTTTTGATTTTTGTTTTTTGAGGAATTTTCGAACAGCATCTGAAAAGGCTTTGTAAACCACGTCCGAATCGTTGTGCAATGCATACAATGCACCAACTATAGCACCTGCTGAAGAGCCTGATATAATATCGGGCTTAGTTTTACATTCCTCAAAAACCTTTAATGTCGCTATATGCGAGAAACCTTTTACTCCCCCAGCTTGTAAAGCAAGTCCTATCATAATTACTATCAATTCCCTTCTCTTTCATTTGAGAATCACAAGAATTCCTGCGATGATGGAAACTAACAAGCTAATATAAGCAATTGTGCGGATGGCTGACAGTTGGTTGTTCAGAGTTTCCATTTGTGATGATATGGTTTTGATTTCGTTGATATTGTTCGTGTTGGTCGCTTCAACTTGCGAAATTCTTTGCTCTAGTGCATCCAATTTTTTCGTCGAACTCTGAGATAAAACTAATTCGTTAAGAATATATCTTTGCTCCAAGGAAATTTCAGAAATTTTGTCTTCAAGCTTTTTGTACTTCGCCTCAAGCTGATCAAAACGGTTCGAAAGAACTTCTAAACTGGAAAACGCGTTAATAACTGTTAAAGCATCTAAGGCCTCTAAACGTTGCAAAAAATCTTGACCTTTTTCAATAACTTCTTCGAGAACTCCAAGACGCGACTTTAAGGCTTCGAGCTCCTCAGATAATTGTCTTACTGATTTGTCTAGATTACCTTGCAGCTCTGTAATTTTGTTCATAGTGACATTAGATAAGTTTTTCAAATCATCGGCTGATTTTGATTCAAGTTTTGAAAGTTTTTCCGAAAGGATAGTTGTAGCAGTAGAAAGTTGGTTAATTTTCGTTTCCATATCAGCAGTTTTCTTTGTGAGTTGTTCTATATCTTTGTCGTAGTACTTAGGTTGTGGTAGAGAATTGATTTTCGATTCGAGAGTTCCTATCTTTAATTGCAGCTGCTCTATCTCCTTGCTATAGTCTTTTGGTTGCGTAGCTGTTGAAATTTTGTTTTCAACAAGCGCTAGCCTTTTGGCCAGAGCTGAGATATCGCTCTGAATTGAAAGTAAACCCTGCTGGTCTTTCGATGCATCTATTTGCTTGGATTCTAAAATACTAACTCTATTCTCAACTGCTACAAGTCTTTTTTTCAATTCGTTTACTTCGCTCTGCAACACGGAAATATTTGTTGATGACCCTAGGGAAACGCTGGGTATTTGTTTTTCAAGATTGGAAATTCTTGATTCAATTTTCTCCAAAACATCTGACTTTGCACCCTGCGTGCCTGGTAGATCATACTTGTTTATAAGAGCATACAAATAACGAGCAAGGTCAAGTTTTGTCACCAAAAGTGAAGGTTTAAAATTTCCATTAGAATCTACATCCATAATTCTTTGTTCGACCAAAAAACTTACGGCTTTGTACTCAGCCGCCGATGGAGACAAATCTTTTATCGTGGCAGCAAAGGAATAACTGACGATGAAGATTACCGCGATTACAGAAACAAGAAGCGTAATTTTAGCATTTAGTATTTTGTACATGAAATGAGTCATTGTTCTCACCTCACACAATGATTAGAGAAAAGTCTCAAAATGATGGACGGAATTCATTGAGATGACCTTTCTTGGTTTCGACAATTTTTTCGTCCACTTTTAGGTCATTTCTCACAAATACCAACTTGTGCTTGCCTGCAGTTGTTACGAAGAAATAAATGGGCGTAGTTCCAACGAATTTATCGTCCCAGTATACCTCGTATGCATCTTTTGAGTAGATGTTCACGAGTACCCTATCTTCAGAATCAACAACCGTAGTGCGGTTAACTTGTAATTTCTCTTGGCTGTTACCTTTTCTTTGATCGTACAAAAGCACTGTTGAACCACTTGCCACCTGCAAAATCGTAGGCCCCTTAAACACCTTACCATCTATTACACAAACTATGTCTTTGCTTATTATTACAGGAATACTCTTGGGAGTATCCTTAATAGTCCCGTCACTAAAGCCATACCAAACAACGTTTCCAGTTGCGTCCTTTATTGTGGTAAACCACGTTTTGAAAACCACATTACTTCGTTCATATCCATCGTACTCTACTGTTAATTCGTCCTTGAACGTTCTAATAGAGACCTCCGACTTGGGTTTTAGATTATAAAATAGCACGGAATCTTTTCTCAAATCAACCTTTGTTGCATACTCTTCGTAACCTTCGGAGTATATTCGAACTTCATAAGTGCTTTCTGGTAGCAGCAGCGTGTTTGGAAGCTTAAAAACTTGACCTGCAATGGACGCGTACGCTCCACCGGGAGTTCCATCAATAGATAATTTGTATAGCTGTGTAGAATCAACCTTATAGGTATACTCATCCACGAACGGAACTTCAAACTCCTGGATATTCTTCAAGAAATTGATTGGTAAATAAATCTTGTGCTTGCCAGGTGTAACCTCCAATGATGTTGGGATGCTTATTGTCTCTCCGTTGAAGATGACGTTATCAATCCTTTTATCCGAGATTAGCTTGAGTGTTACCGTTCTTTTTAGTGATATTTCAAGATTTTTTTCTTCATATGGGCTGACTTCTACCTTTAATGTCTTCGTTGCATATTCAGGAGCTTGTACCACAATTTCATGAATTCCGAAGCCTATTTGAAACCTTGCGATGCCCGTACCAGGATCACTATTTATTGCTTTACCATCAACAAATATCTTTGCACCGGCGGGGTTTAATTTTATATTTAGAAAGGATGGTAATGACAATTCAACGGTAATCGTTGCATCCTCTGTGATTGTTTCTTCATACGGGATATAACCAGGCTTGACAACTTTTAAGACACCTGGTAACTCTGCAGTAAAACTCAGTGCGTCCTTTTGCACAATTCCCATGAGTCGATCATTGAAGTAAATCATGCTTCCCTTGGGTGCGTAGACTGTAATTGAAAATAAGGTCTGTGATAAAAACATTAATAATGTAAGAAGAATTGTAAAAATGTATAGTTTTTTAGAACGAATCTCGCCGACCAGAAGAATCTCTCCCATTCCAGAACTTGCCAATTTGCTCTTCAGTGTTGCTTTGGGCTCATAACTTCATAAAGTATATCTAAGGCATTGTGTACTAAAGTGATTTTTTCTTCAGGTATTTGCTTTATAACCTCTTCCACATATCTAACTCTCATTTCTATAACGGATTTTATCACCTGTTCTCCTAGAGGAGTGATAGCCACTGTGAATACTCTTCTGTCTGTTTCATCTCTTCTTCTATCCAAGAAACCATCTCTCACCAATCTCGTTACAAGGCCACTGGTTGTACTTTTTGCAATACCCAAAGACTGGCTTAATTTTGTCATTGTTTGAGGCCCGTTGAAATAAACCCGTTGTAGTAGGTCAAATTGTGCGGCAGTGATGCTGTAGTTCTTCAGAGCTTCACGCCCTTGAACACGTATTCTAAAACAGATAGTCCTCAAAAGTTGCTCAAGATGAGCCGGTAAGTCTCTTCTTGTCTCATTTTCTGTAATGGTGCTATCTGAAAACATCGAACCACCCCATTTTTTATAGTTCTTCGATAAGAACTTTGAATGCAAGGTAGGTCTCGTAAAGGTCAGCTTTTGAAACAAGTTCGAATGGTGCATGCATACTCATTAACCCTGGTCCAATATCAATTGTATCAAATCCTTCCTTTGCAAGGAATTTTGCTACCGTTCCTCCGCCTCCAACATCAACCTTGCCCAGCAGGCTTACTTGCCATGATATCCCGTTCTTATTAAGAATGCCTCTAACCTTACCTACCAACTCAGCGTGAGCTTCGCTTGCCCCACTTTTTCCTCCCCTACCGGTATATTTTACCAAAGCGACACCGTATCCTGCCTTAGCCACGTTCTGTTTGTCATGGACATCCGGGTAAGATGGATCAAAAAGGGCAGTCACGTCAGCTGAAAGAACGGTTGATTTATCTATAATTTCATCGAGCATTCTCTCAGTGTCGCTGAATCCGTCAACTGAGAGTATTTTTCTCAAGAACGCCCTGTAAAATCTTGCTTGGGCCCCTGCATCTCCTTCGCTACCGATTTCTTCCCTATCGAACAATATAACACCGATAGCTCTATTCTTTGGTTGCGCATGTAATAACGCCATAACACCTTCGAATGCACATATTCTATCATCATGACCATACGCTCCGATGAAGCTACCGTCAATTCCTACATCTTTTGGTTTCAAAGCTGGAACAAGCTCCAAATCTGCACTTACGAAATCTTCTTCCTCAATACTGTATTTTTCTTTTAAGAGATTCAGGATATATTTCTTAACAGGCTCTTTTTCTTCACCTTCAAGTGGAATTGAACCAAGTACCACATTCATCCTTTCTGCTTTAAATTGTTCGCTTACTTTTTTGTCTTCTTTGTCCAAATGTGGAAGTAGGTCGGGAAGGACCAACACAGGATCATTTTCATTACAACCTATGCAGACATTTATCTTTTCACCGTTTTCTTTTACAACAACGCCTACAAGTGCCAGAGGTAGACTTAACCATTGATATTTTTTCACGCCACCATAATAGTGCGTTTTTGCTAGAGCGATTCCAGAGTCTTCATACAATGGATTTGGTTTTAAGTCAATCCTTGGAGCATCAACATGTGCAGCAACAAAATTGATACCGTTCAAAATCTTTCCATTAATCGCAACCAATGATTTGCCCCGGTTTACGTAGAACAATTTCTCTTCTTTACCTGTATACTTTTCTAGCGGGATGTAACCATTATCCAAAAGCACTCTTTCAAAATACTCAATGGCTAATCTTTCTGTTTTCGCATACTCGATAAACTCTTTGTACTTAGCGGAAAAATGTTCGACCTCTTCTCTTGTTCGTTTTTTCCAGACCAGCTCGTTCATCCCCATTTCTCAGGCACCTCCACTCATCCTATATGTAAAACGCTTGCTACCAGATTTCAACTTCCGTTTCCAAATCAACGCCATAGTGCTCCTTGACTTTGCCTTTGATAAACTCAATCAACTTTAGAACATCGGAAGCAGTTGCGTTCCCTTTATTAATTATAAATCCTGCGTGCTTTTCAGAAACTTGAGCCCCACCAATTTGATAACCTTTTAATCCTAACGATTCAATAGCCGTACCAACATAGAAGTCCGGTCTTGGTCTTTTAAAAACACTACCTGCGCTTGGATACTCTAATGGTTGCTTTTCGTATCTCTTCTTCATTGTATCAAGCATAAGATTGTGTATTTTCTCTCTGTCCCCCTTGGATAACTTTAGGACAGCCGAAATTATTATAAGCGATCTTTCGTGCTTAAATATACTGTCTCTGTAACCAAATCTTGCTTCCGATGAATTTATAGTAACAACTCTACTTCCGTCAAATGCTTGGATACTCACAACATTCTGTGCCATTTCCCAACCATAACAACCTGCATTCATGTAAATTGCCCCGCCGACACTACCTGGCAACCCAAAGGCGTTTTCCAAACCTGAAAGCGAATGCTCAAGCGCAAATAAACACAAACTCTTGAACGACATTCCAGCAGATACGTTTACAAACTCATCACGAACTTCAACAAAATCTATCCTTTCTGTAGAAATAACGGCAAAATCCTTTTCATCATCGGTTGGGATTATATTCGTACCTTTACCAACAACTCTAAATGGAATTTCGCATTCTTTGAGGAGCTTTATTGCTCCTAAGAATCCTTCTGTCGAGTTTGGAATTACAAATAGTGGAACAATTCCACCGAGTCTAAAACTAACGTGATGAGAAAGGTTTTCATTGAAAAACAGGTCGCAACCTAAATCCCAAAGCTTCTCGATCATCCTCTTTTTAAAACCTCGAATTTGTTTTTCGTCACCTTTACGCATGCAATCCACCCGTCATTCCCTCCGAATACAAAACGATTTTGTCCTTACCGGTATTCTTTGCGTGGTACAAGGCTACGTCGGCCTTTTGAATTAATTCCTCTGGATTGTTAACCTTACAGAGTGGATAAACGGCTACCCCGTAACTCAGCGTGATTTTGAACGGGAATTTAGTTATATCCCTTGTTAACCTTCTCAATCTTTCCACAACTATAAGCGCTTCTTCTCTACCAGTCGAAGGGAACAAGAGTACAAATTCCTCTCCACCGAATCGGGCAACAACATCGGTTGAACGGACGTTATCGCGTAATATTCTTGCAACCTCTTTCAATACTTCGTCACCAGTGAGATGCCCGTACGTATCATTTATATTCTTAAAATTGTCGATGTCACACATAACAACACATAGTTCTCCGTTCTCGGAAACTGCCTTGTTAAAGTGATGCTCAAGCAACTCACTGAAATGGTATCTTGTGTACAGTTTGGTAAGCGGATCGATCAAGCTTCTCAGCCATGTTAACGTTCCTTTCATAACAGCAATGAAGCTGTATTCGAGCAGTTGAAGAATTGGCAAGAGCTCTTTCTTATAGTCTTCTGAAAATCTTGCTTTTGGATTTGACAACCAAAGTTCGTATGATGCACTTTGATCAACATTGTCAACAAGATAAATTTCCAAGGGAATTGTACTAAAGGTTTCCTTTGATGGTTTTTCTCCTTCAGAAACACCTATGGCTGTTTCAAAAGCCTTATCTAAAACGCTATCGTACACTTTAAGTAAAATAGTTCTTGCAGGTATAACTGATAATATCTTTGCTGAGAAGAAATTTAGAAGTCTTTCTGGTTCTGTTTTTGGGTCTATGGCTTTTAAGCTTGAAAGCAAATCATAAGAGAGTGCAATTAATTGCTTTGAAAAAACCCTCTTCTCAGACTCTTCAGATTCAATGTTGTAAATTCTGCTTAACGACTTAGCCGCGTTTTCCATGCCGATGTCTTTATACAATGTTAGTGCTTTTGAGTAATAAGATCTGGATTTGTACTCATTTCCAAGAACCTTATAGTAATGACCATATCCTTCGTAGACCATAGCAAGGGACAATAAAGAACCGTCAAGCACATAATTGGTTTCTAAGTACTCAAGTTCTTCCTTAAAAGCATCTGGAACACTCTTGGCAAGTTCTTCGCCAAGAACTGCTGCCATCTCTTCCCTGAAATACTTTCCGCCAGAATCCCTGTAGCGTTTCCATTTTTCTGGAAATTCACCACTTTCCAAGGAAGATATAACCCTTATAATTTCTTTGGTGTCCTCGCCAAATTGCTCACTTTCTAAAACCTTCGGTATAATTTCTTTTGCCTTGTCAAGATTTCTTGACAGAAAGTACGCCGAGAAAACATCTGCAGACATATCAACACCAAAACGCTTTCCAACAGATTCGAGGTGTTCGAGTGCATTTTCCAATTCAAAGTTATATGAATGATAGAAGGCCTCAATTGTATTAGCAAATATGATTTCATCCCTAAGCCCTAACATTTCAAGTTTTGGCATGAGTTCCGCCATACCAACTAGGAAATCCTTTATTCTGCCAGCGTAAAGGGCATGCGAGAGCATATTTAACCTTGCCAAGTAACTTCGGGCAGGCAGTCCTATTCTTTCTGCGACTTCTACAGCCCTCTGTAGGTACTCCATCGAAATCGTTGTATTCGTAACACCGAGTGCAAGATTATTGTAAATTGATGGAAGTTTGTGGGCAATATTGTAGTCCAGTGCGAGTTTCTCAGCCTTTCTAAGGTATTCAATAACTCTCGAAGAATTGGAGCGCGCTATAAAGGATATGAATATGTAAATATCAACAATCAACCTCACGTGCACGGGATTTGTTTCATCAAGATTTTCAAGTATCTGTTTTACTCTTTCATAGTATTCGTTTCTTTTAGAAGATTGCGCTACTTCGGATGACATTAAGAGAAACTCCCGCCTCAAATTACCAAATGGACCAAGGTCAATTTTTGAGTTCTTCAAAATCTCTATTGCTTGATCGTAATCGTACAAAAGATAATAGTAGCGTGCTTTCAGATAAGTGTATATATTCTTATCCGGAATCTCAATGTCCTCTGCATAAGTTTTGTCTTCTGTTCTTTCGAATAATTCCAATGTTAGCTTGAGAAAAGCGTATGATTTTCGTGAATTAATCAACCTTTTGGCTTTTTGTAAAATGCTGTGTATCACAGAAGGAGAAGCATAATAATTAAGCATTTCGTTGGCATACTTAAGATAAGCCACAGCTGCTGATATTTTATTTCCTGACAATTCTAAATGCCAAGCCTTCTTTTCAAAGTCATTGGTTATTGCAGCTAACCTCTTGTGTAGCTCCAATCTTTCATCCACGGGAATAGCTTCGTGCATAATTTGCCAGTAATGTCTCAGCGTGAAACGTATCTTGCTGTATTCCCTGTAAAGTATGCCATCTTCAAAGAGTTCCTGTAAGCTTATTTCGATACCTAAGAATTCTTCCAAGTGCTTTACTTCATCCAGTGTAAATTTTTGTCCCAGTATCGCAAGGTACTTTGTCGATGCATGTTCGTACTTACGTATTCGATCAACGAACGCAGTTTCGATGTTAAGTTCCACCAACCTTTCTACATCGCACACAAATTGGTCTTGAACTTTTGTTAATATTTCATTTTCATAGAGATATCTTAAATTTTCCACGATCAATCCTGGTAGTCCTCCACTGGCTCCGTACAGCCAATCAACAAGGATATCTTCATTTTCCACCTTTGAGAAAGACTCATTCAAAAGTCTTCTTATCATATCCTTGGTGAACGGTTTGAGTTCAAATCTTACTTCAAAATCCTCCGAATCTTCTACTGAAAATGCCAAAATTTTTATCTTCCCTGAAGTTTCTAATGTTGCAATTCTTCTTAGGAACGCTCTTAATAACTCAGAGGCTTCGTGGTAATCATCAACAAAAATAATAACTTTATCCAGATAGCTCAACGCCTCTACCACATCTACGCTGATTGTGTCGATCGAACAAACATTCTCTAAACAATAAGTTAGACGTGTCAGTAGACTATCAGGTATACGTTCCGACGAGATTTGCAACGTCTGAGCAATCAAATCTGAAGCATTCATAACATGGAGAAAAGGTATCCCACTTTGCCTGAAGTAGTTTTGGAGATTTTCTATTGTGGTTGTTTTACCAACTCTCTGAGGACCTATCACACCTATGAAGTTTTCCTTTTTTCCAGGATTACTAATAAAATCTATTAGTTCCTTTTCCTCATCTCTCACTATCCTTCTTACAGTCAGTATCTTTTTTGAAGGTAGAACGTTGTGGAAGGGAATTTCCTCGGTGAATTCTCTTTTGGATACGTCTTCTACTATCATTGGTTCAACTACTTTTTTAACTTCAGAGTTGTTGATTAATTCGTAAATCAACTTTCCAAAAACATAGATCGTTGATTTGTCTGAACTCTCACCCTTGTAAAATTCTGGAGCTATGAAAATTTTCCACCTTTTGCTCATCTGATGCACACTTTCTAAAGACTGTATCAAAGGAAGAAAGATTCTCACTTCGTCATCCGCTACTATAATATCATCCAAGCCAATGTATGGGATGTAAAGCTTTGGAATATGCAAAACTGTTTTTAAAATAGAGAATAACTGCGGAACAATTATCTGAACGTGTTCTTGAGTAATCTGATTAATTGTTTTGTAAGATGATATATCGTACACGAAAATATCTCTCTCACGCTCCTCAAAGTAAAAATCTTCTGGAACCAAAATTCCACTGATACTTCGCGCCAAATCTGAACGTAAAATGACCTCAGCTCGATTGTGAATCAATTTCTTATCGACAAATTTGGCAATTTTTTTGTATCCGTTTATTTCAACAAGGTAATCACTACTCCAGTACGTATCCCCTAGATATTCCAATATCTCCACAGTACTTTACGCCTCCTGTAGGCATAGAGTTTTAATTTGTTTTTCATTCGATGCAAACTCTGTTCTTTCCCATTTCCTTGGCTTTGTACAATCTCTGATCGGCAAGACCCAAGATTTCGGTAATGGTTGACCTTTCCAGAGAGGAAGAAATACCAAAGCTGAGAGTAACCCTAAAACCAAAGATACTTTCGGAAGCCATTTCCAACCTGCGCCGGATATTTTCGCAAACCTCCAAACACTTGTTCTTTTCCGCTTCCAACACCCCAACAAATTCCTCTCCACCGTATCTAGCTACAATTCCAAAACCTTCCACCTCTTCTTGTAAAATCTTTGCAACATTTCTCAATACTTCGTCTCCTTTCATATGACCGTAATTGTCGTTGATCTTCTTAAAGTCATCTATGTCAGCCATGAACACACTGATTTCTTTCTGCTTGAGTTTAACTTGTGGTTCTTCCAAGTATTCTTTTAAGATCTGGGTAAACCTACATCTATTGTACAGCCCTGTTAGAGAATCTCTCATTGCTCTTTCTCTATATATTATTCCTTTGAGTTGATTTGAAAAGAGTTCATCCAACAACGTCAATTTGTTCCAAAATTCTTCAACTTCTGATTCTTTTTTAATAGAAAAATTACCCGCTAAATAAATTATGTATTCGCTGTATTCGTCTATACTACCAGAAATGCCAACCTCAAGCGGATCAAGTTTAACAATATTTGTCTGTTTGTTTTGTGGTAAGAAGTCAATAGTTGATGAAAGATTAACTCTTTTATCAGTCACTGAAATGAAAACAGATTGTGTTCGGAAGATACTGATGATAATATTTGAGAAAATCCTTAGAAACTCATCCAAATTGACTCTCTGATCCAAAGATCTTAGAATCTCCAACGTTTCAATTATCTCGTAACCTGTAAGTATATTGTCCACCTGTGGTTCTAAATCTTCGTCCAAAAATTCTCTAAAATCATCCTCTATTCCTAACTGTTTTATGAGTTTCATCAATCGCAACTTTGTCATATTATATTTTAATTCATTGCGGATCAACTCGTAATATCTTAATTTTGCCAACAACACATACAGGAGCGAAAGCTTTGTCATCTCTGAAGTGTAAAAACTATCCCATTTATTTAATTCCTCCTCTAACTTACCTTTATCAACTCTGAAAATTTGGTCAGTGAACAAGTAAAGTATCTCTTCCCTTAGAAGTGTGTATGGAGAGCTTACATACTCTGACCAAGCTCTAAAGAATTCTTCATCGTCTCTGGCAATAATCATACGCACAAGGTATTCAAACGCTCGTGTATGGATTGCAGGATCATCCCGATATTTTTCTATCAATTCCCTAGCATTCTCTTTCTTTCCGCAAAGCATTTCGTGAAGAATCATAGCCCTAAGAGAAGAGTGCGGTAAGTCATTTTCCTTTTCTACCAAAAGGGCTTTATTAATGTACTCCCAACCTTTTTCATAATGGCGCAAATATGAATGAAACATACCGTACAGTCTATACAAAAAAGCCGTATTAGAAGGTCAACTATGCAAAATTAAATTTTTGTTTTGAGTGTGAGATAGCATAATCAATATTGAACTTCTCTTTCTTTCTCAACATTGCGTACAACGTTCGCAATAACTTGTGTACTACTGACATTATCGCTTTTTTGTACGGTATACCTTGCTGCCTTTTTCGTTCATAGTATGTTCGGAAATATTCGTTGTGAATCACTACACTCACTGCCATTAGCCATAGTATTCGTCTTAGGTGGGCATTGCCCCTTTTCGATATGTGTCCTTCTACTTTGCTTTTGCCTGATTGGGCAATGCTTGGATCGAGTCCACAATACGCAATGAGTTTTTTGTATGTACTAAATCTTGAGATATCTCCAACTTCTGCCAAGAAATGCATCGCGCTGTTTTCACCAATACCTGGTATTGACGTGAGTATCTCGATATCAAGGTTTATCGCACTACATTCGCAATATTCTTTCATCATCTTGTCGTATTCTTCAAGCTGTTGCTGTAAAAATTGTAGTTCTTTGATATTTTGCACAAGAATCTTTTCTTTCATCGGCCAATATTGAGCAATCGAGTTATTAGCGAGTTCTTTAAGTTTTTGAGCATTAAGTTTTGTACTTCTGCCACGGTCTTTGGAAAAGAACACATCCAGATTACGAGCCTTTTGAATAGCCTTGGCAGAAGGGAAATGAGAAAGAAGATTGAGGATAGTGTCACTGTAGATATTGGTAACTCTTTCGAGTTCAGGGAAAAGAACGTTGAGCAGTTTTTCGATATTGTCTTTAACTTTTGCGATGCGGTGGATAATGTTTTCGCGTGCTCTGACAATATCACGAAGCTCAGAGTTGACAAAAGCAGAAGAAGGAATTTGATGTTGTAGGTAAAACAAAGCAGTAGCGATAATGCGAGCATCGATTTTGTCGGTTTTGGTCTTTCGAAGAGAAGCAAAGTTTTTAACAGTTAGAGGATTAAAAACAGCGCAAGCAAAGTCGTTGGAAGAAAGGAAAGCCAGAAGGTTGAGATGATAACAGCCAGTAGATTCCATAGCGATGATGATGGATTGTTTTGGGAAGGCAGAGAGTTTGTTTGCGAAGGAGGAAAAGCCTTGCTGGGACATATCGAAAGAAGATTCGAAGATGATGGAACTGGGATTAGAGATAGCGCAGACGTTGAACTTATCCTTGGAAACATCGATGCCGACGAATATGGAGAAGTTATTCATACAAGAACCTCCTTTCGAATGATGAGGGCAGGGAGCCTACTGAACCAATCCTCCATGCTGACGAGGGCTGAAAGCCCAACCAACTTATCATGGTTAAAGGCAGGCAACAGACTCCCAAAATGGCTTAAAAGCCAAGGTGACATAAGTTGTCCTGCCCTCAATTTTTTTAAGCTAAATTATTTATACCATATTTTTATGCCGTATTAGGAGGTGACCTATATCCAATTGAAAGGTCTTCCATCGACTTGAGTTCGTTAAGTAATTCTCCAAACCTTCCGAAATACAAAAGTTCACGAGCCAAGTTCATCCTTGGAGATAAATTGTAGTGTACGTAGCCAATCTCTCCGGCGATTCTAATTGCTTCCTTGAAATAAACAATCGAAAGTAAATAACCGTCGTACGATATCCCAAAAGAGTTAAGGATTCTCACAAGAAGATGTTTCAAATCGTATTCTCTGGAAATTTCCAAGGCTTCCCTCAGGTAATTTATTGACTTTTCAGGATTAGTGTGACTTAGAGCGTTTCCTATTTGCCACAACCACTCTGCCTTTAATTCAGCCCACTTTGTGTTCAAGATAGGCAGTTTTTGGATTTCTTCGACACTTATTACCTTGTCTGAGAGTTTATCGTAATAGTTAACGTGTGCCCTCTCTTTGATTAAAGCAAGTTTTAAAAATTTGTACTTTGTTAGATTTTGGTGTTTGAGAATCTTTTCTGCGTATTCAATACAATCATGGTATCTTTCTTCAAGAAAGATATCAAGTACTCTTAAGTAATCGTAAATTATTTTGTCTGGTAAGTTTGCCTTCGTGAAATTTAACCGTACGCCTATGCGGTACTCAAGCTCCAGTTTAATCCTATGGAATGCATAAGAATCAGTTCTGCCATTTTTTTCAAGAACTGAATACGCTCTTTGCAATATATCGGAAAGTACTGAAGGTGAAAAAGTATATCTATCCATAGCATTTCGAACAAATCTCAAATATTCCACAATAGCTGCGATTTCTTTACCTGCCAAAAGATAGTGCCAAGCTGCCTTGAAAGAGGAATGACTATAGGGACTTATCATTTTTCTGTATTCCTGTGCCATTGCTTCGTGCAGCTGTTTTAACTCGTTGCTTGTTTCCCTTTTTTCATCACCTAATAACAGGTCACCTAGCTTAGGATCGATGTTAACAACGTATTCACCATCGTCGGAACGAACTATTTTTTCTTTCATTAAGTTTTTCAAAATACTTTCTCCATCCTTACCCGTAACCCTGCTGAAGAGTAACACATCATCTCTTGAAAATTCTAATCCGAGAGCCCTTATTAGCACCTCTCCGTCTTTAAGCTCCGAAAGCTTCGTCTTTAATTCTTCAAAAGGCAAGACGGGTAATGTAATATTTGCAGTTGGTACACTGACCACCATGTCGGGATTGATTGATTTGAACGCTAAAACAACAGTCTTTATTTCAGAATGCTTTAAGATTTCTAAGAATCGTCGTATCAGGTAGTGAGGCTCCACAGTATCTTTAACCACAACTACCAAAGGACTTAGCGTTCTAAAAATCTTTAAAAGTTCAGTGATTATCGTGTCGAATTTACAGCTTATATACAGACATTTAATAAGTTCTGAAAACTCCACAGTTGAGAACTTCTCACGGTTTTTCCATAAGATTTGTCGTGCAATGTTTGTAAAATCATCGCCGATGTAAAGTAGAGTCCTTCCACGATCTGCAAGGTACCGGTCAATTCTGGCTACGTAGTCTTTGAATAAACGATAATAACTACTTGTATCGACAAGTATCTCCAAATACTTTTTTCCCTCCTGTGCACTCGAATCACATCGTTGCTCAATTTCTGAAACTAAAGCAAATAAAACTTTCTCATCCAGTCTATCTTTCTCCAATTCATCGACTCTAATAGTTCCATCTCGCATTCTTGAAATTATAGTTGCATATTTATTGGCGATATCGAAAATCTCAATAAAATTTGCTAAAATGCGTAATGTTGAGTATTTATCATATTGACCTTTCTTGAGATATTCCTTGTCGATAAATATGTACTTACCTATTTCGCTGTTTTCACGGCTCAACACATCATGATAAAGTGTTTTGTAGAAATCGTATTTAAAAAGCACAGGTGGTTTGAAAAAGAATTCACCAGCAAATGTAAACACATCAAAGACGCTAAAGGCTGGAAAAGGAGGAATGTTACCAAGTAAAACAAACCTGGCAATCCTTAGAATTGCCTCGATAAGCTTTTCACGCTCTTCATCTGTAAGCTCTCGTAGTCTTATTTCTTCATTGATACATTCTGCGATATGTTTCTCTCCTGAATATCTGAAGAGTACCGATATTTCGGCCTCGGAAGGTAAAATCATAGCGGGAAGAATGAACCGTTTAGAAAATGCAAAACTATTTATATGCACAACGAACTCTCGGAAATCCTCGACAATGTTCCGATCAAAAGTCCACTCTAGGAATCTTCCCTCATCTTTTTCGATAACTTGCTCAGTACCTATAAAGCGCTTTAGAAAAGTCTCTCGTCCTGATAATGACGTGAAAAACCCCCCCAGCCAAAATTCTTTCTCAAACTTGGTGCGCGGAAAACAAAAAATGCTGAATAAAGACTTAACGAATTAGTGAACACCTTCTAACGCCTTCAGTTGGGCATCATACATGATCTTAGCTTCCCTAATTACTTCTTCTATTATAACTGGTAATTCTCCTTTTAGTGTACAACCTGCAGCTCGTGGATGTCCTCCACCACCCAGTAAAACTGCTAATTTGCTACAGTCAAACCAATCTTTTGACCTAAAGCTTATGTGCACTTCATTGTGTTCGTATTCAGAAAGGAAGATTGCAAGCTCTACACCCTGTATTGAACGCAGTTCACCAACAAAACCACCGCTATCGTCTTCTGTACAGTTATTTGACTCGTAATCCTTCTTAGAGAGGTAAGAATAAACGATTTGTCCGTTGTTTTCTGTCTGAATGTGTTCAACCATTGTTGAAAGTAACTTGAATTGCTCTATTCTCTTGTTTTCAAAAATCCTTGAAACCAAATACGATTTCCCACCCATAGAAACTAGTTTTGTAGCGTCCGAAAAAACAATTTCGTCAGCATTCGAATACCTGAAAAAGCCCGTGTCAGTAGCTATCCCCATTAAATTAATAGTTGCAAGCCTTCCATCGTACGGCACACCAAGTTCTGTATTGAGCCTGAGAACCATCTGGGCTGTGGAGCCGAATTTCGTATCAACCCAGTTAAGCGTACCAAAGAGTGTATTGGTACCATGGTGGTCAACCACCGCAGAGTTAATCTTCTTGAGAAACTCCTGAAATCGTCCTATTCTATCAGGACTCGATGCATCGAGTACGAGGACAAAGTCTGGTTGAAAGCCGGTTTGGATAATCTCATCGTAACTTTTTATGAGGTTCGTTTCTTCGAACTCGTAGAAATACCATGGGATCCTCCAGTCTATACCAGACATTACTTCTTTTCCCAATCTTCTCAGTCCCAGTGCAGCACTTAGGACAGAACTTATGTCATCACCATCAGGCATAATATGTCCAACAACCAATATTTTCTTAGCTAGACTTAGCTCTCCTACTATCGAGAGAAAATCACGATTCATTCCAGCACCTCCAAAGCCTTTCTAACTACTTCAATAAACTTTTCTTTAACCTTGTTAGCAACTTCAACGACCTCTTCGTGTGATAAAGGCTGTTCAAGTACTCCAGCCGCCATATTTGTTGCACAAGAAAACACCAAGGCTTTTATCCCACTATGTGCACAGACAATCAATTCCGGTACCGTTGACATACCTACCAAGTCCGCTCCTAATTTTCTAAAAGCCTTTATTTCAGCGGGAGTTTCGTACGTAGGACCTGTTACTGCAATATAAACACCTTCCTTCATTTCCGGGAAAACTTCCTTCACTTTCTCCATCCAATCTCTGTCAAAAGCACCTAACATATCTGGAAATCTTGGACCTATATCTTCATCGTTTGGTCCTCTGAGTGGATTTCTAAACATAAGGTTGATAACGTCTTTAACCATGACTATGTCTCCCGGAGTGTAACTTGTGTTTATCGCACCCGCTGCATTTGTGACAAGCATGCGTTCAATTCCAAGAAGCTTCAATGTGTGAATGACAAGTTTTATATCAGTGGGATTCCAACCCTCGTATATATGAAACCTTCCACTTAAAACAACAACCTCTTTTCCAAAAAGCTCCCCAAAGACCAATTTTCCTTCATGACCAGGGGCAGTGGAGTATGGAAAATGCGGAATATCCTTGTAGCTAATATGTTGGGCGTTTTTCACTTCATTTGCTAAGAAACCTAAACCGGACCCAAGTATAAGTGCTATCTTTGGTTTTAAAGAAATTTTTGAAGCTATGTACTCATATGCTTCTCTGACTCGCTTATCCACGAAAATCCCTCCCAAAAAGTACTTTGCATAATTTCATTCTTAGCTTAAAATTGTGCTGTAGAATCACAAGAACGCGATAGTGAAGAAAGTTCGTGTCACTAAGTTCCGCTTCAATGTATTATACCATAGTTTCTTGAAAAATTGGAAAGTTTAAAGGTATGAAAAAAACGGAAGGAGGAAGCTTATGAAGCCAGAACGTATATATCCGCGTATGATAATAAATTTATCTGCGATAAGGCAGAACGCTTCAAGAGTTGTTGAAATCTGTCATTCAAAAGGGATCGAACTAGTCGGAGTAACAAAACTGTCCTTAGGCAATCCACTGATTGCAAAGTCAATGAGAGCTGCTGGAGTTGACAAAATTGGAGAATCTCGTTTGAAGAATATAGAAAATCTATACCACGCCGGTATTCCTGGACCTTTTCAGTTGCTGAGAATCCCTATGCTTTCCGAAATCCCGAAAGCGATCCGTCTGGTTGACGAATTTCTTGTTTCCATGCCTCAAGTCGCGCTTGAAATTGACAGGTGTGCAAAAGAATTAGATAAGAACGTGAATATCATTTATATGATAGATGTTGGAGATTTACGAGAAGGTGTTTGGTTTGAAAACGCTGTCGAAGAAATCCTCTCGACTGTTGGGAATTTGAAACATGCGATTTTAAGGGGAATAGGAACTAACTTAGGTTGTTACGGTGGTGTATTACCAACGAAAGAAAACATGGGGTTACTTGTTGAAATCAAGAAGACACTCGAATCACGTTTGGGGTATGAACTCATTGTAAGTGGTGGAAGCACGGTTACTTTGAAAATGTTGGAAGATAATACCTTGCCAGATGGGATTAACCAGTTTAGAGTTGGAGAAGGCATCATACTTGGGACCGACGCCACCGGAGACAGAGATATCCCTTATCTGAGGCAAGATACAGTGATATTAGAGGCAGAAGTGGTGGAAGTTGATTACAAGCCATCCGTTCCTGTGGGAGAAATCGGGAAGGACGCATTCGGAAGAACGCCACTGTTCGAAGACAGGGGCCTCAGAAAAAGAATCATACTTGCAATAGGAGAACAAGACGTGAAACCAGATGGATTGATACCTTTTGAACAGGGCCTAAAAGTGCTCCACGCATCGAGCGACCATCTCATTGTAGATACAACGGAAAGTGATAAGGAATTTAGGCCGGGAGACATTGTTAGATTCAGAATGAGTTATGGATGTGCACTTAGAGCGTTCACAAGTCCATATGTAGAGAAAGTTTTTATCGAAGATTAACGATATTTTCTTTGAAGATATTTCTGACCTTGTCTTTTTTCTCTACGTAAACTTCGTCGCCTGTAAACGGTTCTAGACCTGTATAATATATCGTAGTGCTTAGTGTTCCCGGTGTAGGTGTGAATATCTGCACCTGCTGCGGAACATATCCAAGATTCTTCTTGATGAACTCTCGAAGATATTTATTCTCTTTTTCACCTTCTCCTGGGTGAGCAACGATGAAATAACCGATAACGTATTTTTTCTGGCCCTTTTTTCTTGCAGCTTCCTCAAATCGTCTTTTAAACTCCAAGAACAATCCAACAGGTGGTTTGCGCATGATTCTCAAGACATCTGGGTGTGCATGTTCTGGTGCCAACTTAAGTTGTCCTGAGGTGAAATCTACCAGTGATGAGATTATGTAATCTGCATTCAAAGAAGCAAGAATCAGGTCGTGTCTTATGCCTGAACCGACGAAGACATGCTTTACACCTGGAATACTTTTGACTTTCTTCAAAAGCTCAATGAATTCATCTGCGGCATCGTTCTTCGATGAGCTACTTAAAGCCATCTTACAAATGTCTGGAGTAAGACAATTCTTAGGACATTGTCCCTTGGTATTTCGAACTGAACAAGATAACGCAAACATGTTCGCTGTCGGACCACCGACATCAACTATGGTTCCTCGAAATTCTGGCATCTTTGTAAGAATCCTTGCTTCTTCAAGAATAGATTCCGTTGAGCGTGAAACAACGTGCGTTGACTGGTGATTTGTTATTGCGCAGAATGCACAATTTCCGAAGCATCCTCTAACAGCAGTAATGGAAAATCTTACAGTCTCGATAGCTTTTACTGGTCCTTTGGCAAGATAATAAGGATGGACTCTTCTTGTATATGGCAGTAAATATAACTCATCCAACTCCCTTTGCGTAAGAGGCCAAGCAGGAGGATACTGGATAACATATCTTGTATCGTGCTTTTGAACGAGGACTACGTTTTTAAAAGGTTCTGTGTTTTCAACCATCAAACGGTATGCTTCCGCGTACTTTCTTTTATCATTCACCACTTCCTCGTATGAAGGAAGTTTGATTATGCGTAGATTAACGTTACCCAAACCATTTTCCTCTGATTCCAAAACGTTCAGAGAACTTTTCCAAATGACTGTTCCACGTATATTGTCGAGATCTTTTCCAGAAGCAGTCCTTTGCGCTATTTCTAAAATGGCCCTTTCGCCCATTCCGTAAACCAATATATCCGCTTTTGAATCAAGCAATATGGATTTTCTAACTCTGTCGCTCCACCAATCATAATGTGCGAATCTTCTAAGGCTTGCTTCTATACCTCCAATAACTATCTTTACGTCTTTGAACGCTTGCTTAATCCAATTAACATATTGGATAACAGCTCTATCTGGACGCTTGTTGTTAATACCACCAGGTGTATAATCGTCGGATTTTCTCTTCTTACGTGACGCTGTGTAATTCGCAACCATAGAATCAACGCTCCCTGAGGTAACTCCAAAAAACAAATTTGGTTTTCCGAGTCTTTTTATATCCTCAGGACCCTCAGGCTGAGCAATTATACCGACTTTGTAGCCTCTGCTTTCTAACAACCTTGCGATTAAAGCAGCACCAAAAGACGGGTGGTCTATGTAAGCATCACCCGTCACTAAGATGACATCTAGGCTTTTAAAACCATGAGCTTTCACTTCTTCTTCCGTTGTCGGAAGGAATAGTCCTGTTTCAGAATTTTTCATATGTTCTCGTATTTCCTTCTCTCCCAATCAGTGACACTTGCTGAATATTCCCACCACTCTCTTTCTTTCAATCTCGAGAACTTTTCCCAAACATGCTCGCCAAGAACTTCTCTGACAAGTTTGCTATTCTCTGCTTCAATAAGAGCTTCCTTTAAGTTCGATGGTAACCTATGAATTCCACGTTTTTGCTTTTCACTCTCCGACATCTGATAGATGTTCTCCTCAACAGCAGCAGGTGGTTCTATCTTATTCTCAATGCCATCTAATCCCGCTGCCAAGATTACGGCAAATGCTAAGTAAGGATTACACGATGGATCTGGTGATCTGTACTCGATTCTTGTAGCTTTTCCTCTCGATTTGGGAATTCTAATTAATGCCGTTCTGTTGCCTTTGCTCCATGCTATGTTAACCGGTGCCTCGTAACCAGGAACGAGCCTTTTGTAGCTGTTGACGGTTGGATTTGTTACTGCGGTTATTTCACGTGCGTGTGCGATAAGTCCACCGATAAAGTATTTCATTATCTGAGAAATTCCATCCGGAGCGGTTTCGTCGTAAAAGGCGTTTCTACCGTCGAGTGTAAATAGACTCATATGAACATGCATTCCACTTCCATTAACGCCAAAGAAAGGTTTTGGCATAAACGTTGCGTGAAGATTATTCTTTATAGCAAGCGTTTTAATCACAAGCTTTACCGTCTGAACATTGTCTGCAGCAATTACTGGCTCAGCATACCGGAAATCAACCTCATGTTGCGACGGTGCAACTTCGTGATGTGTGGTTTCAACATCTAATCCCATTTCTTCAAGGTGAACTGAAACTTCCGTTCTTATATGCTCAGCTATATCCACAGGAAGTAAATCAAAATAACTCCCACTATCTAAAAATTCAAAAACTGGCCGATTGTTTTGCCTTGGAAGTATGAAAAATTCAACCTCCGGACCTGCGTAAGGTACAAATCCCATTTTTCGTGCCTTTTCCTCAACCAATTTCAACCTGTACCGTGGGTCACCTTCGAAGGGATGTTCTGGATCACTATAAACATCGCAAATTATTCGTGCGCTTCTGTGTCCATCAAAAGTCCAGGGAAGCATCGCAACAGTTCTCAAATCCGGCTTAAGGTACATATCCGATTCATGCAACCTTGCAAAACCCTCAACGGATGAACCATCGAACATAATTCCACCGTTCAAAGCTCCTTCGAGCTCATCTGCAGGGATTTCTACATTCTTCATCATCCCGTTAATATCAGTGAACTGCAACCTTACGAACCTAACTTGGTTCTCCTCAACAAACCTAAAAAATTCCTCACGAGACATTTCCCTAATAGTACGCATGTAAAACCCCCCACTTCATGTTTTTGATTTCGAAGTTTTTTCAAATGACTTATTTTGGCGAAAGAATGTGCAAGAATAATCATACATGTATTTTAACACTTTTTTGGCTTATCGTCAATGAAAAGTGTTCATAACAGCGTTTATTTGTCATTTATCTATATAGAAAATCTAAAAATCTTCGGTTTTGTTGACATCAAAGAATTCATCAAGTATAATCTTATTGAAAACAATTCTCAACAAGCAAAAAGTATAGGTTGGATAATCTAAATTTGAGAACAAAAAAATGCGAATCTGTCGAATTTTCAGAGAGGTGAGCTTTGTGAAATTGTCTGAAGTCCCCGTTGGTGCAAGTACTGTTGTAAAACACGTTAGAGATTCCGATATATCTCCTAAACTTAGAGCGATAGGAATTCTACCTGGCGTGAAAGTAACTGTAATTAAGAGCGCACCAATGGGTGATCCAAGGATGTACAAGGTCTTCAATAAAATTATCAGTTTAAGACAGTCAGAAGCAGAACTTGTCGAGGTCGACTTACTCACCGATTCGGTATTTCCTCTTTCACATGCTGTTCCCGGCCAATACGTCGTTAATGAAATTGTAGGTGGATTTGGAATCCACAGGTGGCTTTCAAGAATTGGCATAACAAAAGGAACAACAGTAACGCTTTTGCCAAACAGGAAGGTTGTCACCACCCTTGGCACATTCGATATAGGTTTCGGAAAGCTATCGAAAATATTAGTCAAAGCTGTTCATCAAAATCAACAAGGCCAAGTCGATACTCGAAATGGAAATACATCCGAGTATTCTGGAAATTTAAAGAACTTGGAGGATAATACAAAGGGTGATCACAAATGATTATCACCGTGGGATTGCTTGGGAATCCAAACGTTGGAAAGACCAGTTTATTTAACAAGCTGGTTGGTGCACGTCAGTATGTAGCCAACTGGCCGGGTGTCACTGTGAGCCGAATAGAAGGTGCCACTGTTTTTGGTGACTACACACTCCATTTTGTTGACCTACCCGGGGTATATAGTTTGACGGCAACGTCTGTTGACGAGAAAGTTACACGAGATTACTTGATTTTTTCTCCTCCAAACGTGACAGTGGTTATTATAGACAGCATGAGTCCAGAGCAAGGGATATATCTGTTACTGGAAGCTGTTGAATTGGGTTTAAACGTCATTGCCGTATTTAATGCCATCGATGAAGCGAAGAAGAATGGAATAAAGATAGATAAAAACACATTGGAAACGTATTTGCGAGTTCCTGTGGTGCTCACGTCCGCTCATACGGGCGAAGGTATCGAGGAACTCAAAGAAAAAATAATAAGTGTGTTTAAAAAGCAAACAAGACCTCTAATGCTTGATTATGGAAAGGAGATCGAAGAAAAAATAAGGTCACTTGAGCAGTGTGTGACTGAACAATTCAACAAACGCTTTATGGCGGTAAAAATAATCGAAGGTGATAAATTTGCCCATGACTTTGTCAAAAAGGAATGCGCAAATGAGATTTTGAATAGCATATCGCCCGATATGAAAACCGAGATTCCTTTGGTTAAATACCAATACATTTCAAATGTTGTTCAACTGGCTATAAAGAGAAATGAAGAAGTACTTGGTGTCACGGAAGCGCTTGATCACGTTTTAACACATAAGTTTATAGGTATCCCAATATTCATATCACTTATGTATCTTGCATTTAACTTCACATTTAAAGTCTCCGAACCTCTCGTAGGTCTTCTTGAATACCTTTTCGAGAAACTGGCAAATGCCGTGGGTAGTGATACATTACTGACATCGCTAGTATCTCAAGGAATTATAAATGGAGTTGGAAGTGTCTTAGCATTTGTTCCGAGCATATTCGCACTGTTTTTCGCACTTGGTATTATGGAAGAAAGCGGTTATCTCCCACGTATAGCCTTTCTCGTTGATAGGCTCATGTACTCACTCAGACTTACGGGGAGATCATTTATGACACTTCTGTTAGGATTTGGATGTAATGTCAGCACAGTTATGGCAGCTCGCGGACTAGCGGACGAGAGAGAAAGAATAACCACAATACTGGTTTCTCCATTTATAAGCTGTAGTGCAAGAATCCCTGTTTACTTGCTGATTGTTAGCATCGCATTCCCTAACCATAAAGCTGAGGCATTCTTTGCCATATACGTTCTGAGCTTATTACTTACAGCAGTCTCTTCAAGGTTAGTGAACAAATTCATACTCAAAGGCCAGGCGGTTCCACTTGTTATGGAACTACCAAGGTACAGGTTTCCAAAACTTTCAAACGTTTTAACGTACGTCTGGAATAGAGGAAAGCACTTTTTAGAGAAAGCAGGAACGATCATCTTTGTCGCTAGTGTTGTTATTTGGGCGCTTAGTTATTTTCCAGCCAATGGAGATATAGAGAGAAGTTTTGTTGCTACAGTTGGAAAGTTCCTCCAACCTTTATTCGCTCCTTTGGGGTTCTCCTGGCAAATTGTTGCATCCCTTATCTTTGGAGGTGTTGCTAAGGAGGTTATCGTATCGTCACTTTCGCAGTTTTACCAAAATGTAGCAAATATATCAATTGATGCTGTAATAGGTGCAACGTTGATGGTGTTCGTTCTCGGTTATATGCCGTGTTTTGCAACGCTCGCTGCAATCAAAAGCGAGACAAACAGCTGGAAATACACGTTATTGGCCGTGATTTATAGCTTATCCATTTCGTACATCCTATCTCTGATAGTTTACAGCATTGGAAGGGTGATTTTATGAGAAGCCTGAATAAGATTTTAGGATTAGAGCTTTTCCTCTCACTCCTGACATTCTTAATGTACATAATAAGAGGTGATTTCATCTTTTCGCTCGTGATTTTCTCATTCACCTTGATTTTTTTGACTGCCTTTCGAGAATTTGGGAGTACGTCTTACTCTTTTAGAATAGCTCACCTTTATGTTGGTAGTGTGCTTTTCACCATAGCTGCCAGTTATGTTCTCTTGGGATATTTGATTTCATTTGTGAATCTCTTGTTTGGAGAAAGACCGAATGAATTATCACTCTCCGATATAATCCTTCTGATAACAGGAGCATACTCTTTGTTTAACGTATTCTACTTAAGAAAAGTGGGTTTGAAGCCCGGAAATAAAGCCGTTAGAAATTATTAAAGGGGTAAAGTCAGTAAAAATTGTGGTTGTTGATTTTGGATTGTTCGTGTATAATATAGGAAAAAGTCAAATAAACCTCCCTTTGCATGTTTAAGGGAAGTCCGGTGAAAATCCGGCACGGGGCCGCCACCGTGAGCGGGGACGAAACCTGCAGAAAGCCACTGGCTCAGTTGGAGCTGGGAAGGTGCAGGGAGTAGGATGATCCGTGAGTCGGGAGACCTGGCATGCAGAGGAAGGTTGCCATCCACCACGTAGCCTGGGGATGGCGATAAATTTTTGCAAAGAGGGAGGGTGTCTTAGTATGGTGAAGCTTTTGGATTCAGGTTCTTTCAGGAAAGTTGTACTGGCTGTCGTGCTTCTTGCGTCGGTCCTGTCACTTGCGATCGCTGTTGTTGATGACGCTGGAAGGATCGTAAACATTCCGATGCCACCAAGGAGGGTTGTCTCCGCTGCACCAAGCGCAACAAGATACTTACAAGCACTCGGATTAGAAAATCGCATTATAGGTGTCACCGCTTGGGATAGTTATCAGAAGGCAGAAAACATCGGTAATATGGTCCCTCTCAACATTGAAAAGATCTACTCGTTAAGGCCTGATCTCGTTATAATGTTCGGTGGTTTTCAGTTTCCTGAAGTAGAAAAGTTAGAAAAAGCAAAGTTGACAGCTTACGTTCTCAATGCAAACACATTGACCGATATAATAAAGGCTGTTGGACAGTTGGGAGCGATCTTCAACGTTAAAGAGAAAGCCGATAAGCTTGTAAATCAGCTCCGGCAAAAGATGACCGAGATGGGACAAAAAACTTCGAAAATCCCATTGGAAAAAAGACCCACGGTATTTTTCACAATAACTGTTCCAGATGACAAGGTAAAAGAATTGTGGACCGCAGGAACCGGTTCCTATATGAACGAACTAATCGTTATCGCCGGTGGACGAAATATCGCGGCACCTTACAGCGGAAACAATGGATGGTTATCGGTAAGCTGGGAATGGCTCGTAAAAGAAGATCCGGATATCATAATTATTGGCGCATACGGAGATCCAAAGCAAGTTGAACAGGCTGTAAAAAACCATTCAATAATGAAAAGCTTGAAAGCTGTAAAAACTGGGAAAGTCTTTATTGTTGATGGCAGTGAAGTAAGCCAAGCTGCTCCGCATCTTTTCGATTATCTTGAAGTATTCTACAACTTCTTCTACGGAGGTAAGTAATTCTTGCAAAAGCTGATTCGCTGGTTAAAATCGACAGGGAGGTATCTGCTCCCTGTCATTTTTGTTATCGTTTTTTTATTAAACTTATCCTTTGGAACAGTTTACGTAAGTCCGATAAGGTTATTCAAACTAATCGGCGAAGAAACTTCCGAAAGGTACTTAATTTTCAACCTAAGATTGCCGAGAGTTCTCATGGCTACCTTGACAGGCATAGCTCTTTCCTTGGTCGGTAACATATTCCAAGCTATCATGAAAAACCCTCTTGTTGATCCTTATCTTATTGGCACTTCAGCAGGCGCAAGCTTTGGAGCTCTTCTGGCTATATATTTCATTGTGAACTCAATAGCACATGTCAGCATTCCAACGATGAGCTTTATCTTCGCCCTGGTTGCATCTACACTTTCCATTGTTTTAGCAAAAAAAGGAAGCGTCGTTCCAACAGTTCACCTTGTCTTGAGCGGTGTGCTTGTTAGCACATTGTTTTCTGCTGGAAGTATGTTGCTTTTAAACATAGCAAACAAGACACTTGTGAGCGGACATGTATGGCTTTATGGAACATTTTCTGGAATAACGTTTCATGATTTGATAGTACCTTCGATTTCTCTTGGAGTACTTGTACTGCTTTCATTTGCATTGAGCACACGTTTAGATGTGATGACCCTTGGTGAGAAAGAAGCAAAAAGTTTGGGAATCAACGTAGAAGCATTAAAATGGCTCTTCTATCTACTTGGCTCATTTGTTACTGCAGCCTTTGTTTCCAAAACAGGAATCATCGGTTTTGTCGGGCTTATAGTCCCACATATGGCACGTATTGTAGCAGGACCGAAACACAGTAAGAACTTATTGGCCACCATACTCATAGGTGGTATGCTTATGTCCGTCTGTGACACGCTGGCAAGGACGTTACTGAATCCTGTTGAAATACCTGTAGGTATCATCACAGCACTAATAGGTGCTCCGTTCATGTTCTTCTTGCTCAAGTTTAAGAACGGCAGTTTAAAATAGAGACTCTTGATTTTTCCTCTTATTGTGATAAAACGTATGCGTAAAGAATAGAACTAAAAATTTAATAGCTAGATACACCAGCTACTCTCGGGGCAGGGTGAAATTCCCGACCGGCGGTGAAAGCCCGCGAGCCTTCTGCCATACAAAAGTTTGGTAGAAGGTTGATCCGGTGGAACTCCGGAGCCGACGGTGAAAGTCCGGATGGGAGAGAGTAGCACAAGTTTGTGAACAAAAAACTGTTCGTAGATAAATTGCCCCGAGAGTATTTCTCGGGGCTTTTTCTTACTATACAAAGGGGGTATGGTTTCGACATGCGTGCCAAAAAATTACAAGACGAGTACTTCATGAAACTTGCGATTAACTTAGCGAAAAAGGGTCTTGGATGTGTAAATCCTAATCCTCCAGTGGGAGCAGTTATTGTGAAAGACGGAGAAATCATAGGGAAAGGGTATCATAAACGTTACGGAGGACGACATGCGGAACGGGAAGCGTTACTTGATGCAAAAAGAAAAGGTCACTCAACATTGGGAGCTACACTTTACGTTACACTTGAACCTTGCGACCATTACGGGAAAACACCTCCTTGCACCGATGCGATAATAGAAAGCGGTATTAAAAGAGTCGTTATCGGTACTTTGGATCCGAACCCGGTAAGTGGAAACGGTTTAGAGAAACTCAAGAAGAACGGTATCGATGTTGAAATAGGAATTTTAGAAAAAGACGTTAAAGAGCTGACTAAGTTCTTTTTAAAATATATAACCACAGGATTACCGTACGTTACTTTAAAGTACGCAGCGACGCTTGATGGGATGATAGCCGATGAAGATGGTAACTCGAAATGGATAACAACAGAACTTCGCAAAGAAGTACATAGGTTAAGAAAAACTCACAGTGCGATACTTGTTGGGGCAAATACAGTTATCAAAGACGATCCCTTACTTAACGTTCGCTTTGAGAGTTCCAAAACTCAGCTCAAAAATCCAAAAGTAGTAGTGTTGGACAAAGAAGGTGTGACACTCAACAATCCGTCGTTTAATATCTTTAGGCCTGAATTTAGCAGAGAAGTATTTGTATTTACAAATACCGCAAAGACAAACTCAACACTTGCACTTGACCATGTAAGAATTTTAAACGAAACAGAACCTACAAAAGTCTTGCAAATCTTAGGGAAAATGGGTGTAGATTCGGTTTTGGTAGAGGGTGGTGCCAGCATTTTTTCTCAATTTTTACAATTCAGCGATGAGATCTACGCGTTTTACGCTACAAAGACATTCGGGGTTGGAAAAAGTGTATTCCAAAATCTAAGCAGAAAAATCGAACATAGTGATATAAATTTTTCAATAACTTCCGTCAAAGTTTCAAAAAGCAAGAGAGAACTGATGGTGGTGATGAAAAGGTGTTCACCGGAATAATCCAATTTGTCTGCAAAGGTTACTTTGATGGAAAAAGACTCATCGTTGAAAATCCTTGGAATACTGAACAAAGCATTCCAGAAATTGGAGAAAGTATAGCGGTTAACGGTGTGTGTCTAACAGTGGTCTCAGCTGGTGAAAAGCTATATTTCGATGTTGGCGAAGAAACACTAAGGAAAACAAACCTTAGGCTGGGAAAATATTTCAACTTAGAACGCTCATTGAGGGTTGGTGAGTCGCTCTCCGGACATTTTGTGACCGGGCACGTAGATGGAACTGTTCGATTTCTTTCGAAAAGAACAGCGAAAAATTCTCTAATAATGGTATTCGAAAAGCCAAAGGAAAGCTGGGCAGTGGTTTCAAAAGGTTCAATCGCCATAAACGGTGTGAGCCTTACAATTGCAAACGTCTTTGAAGAAACGTTTGAAGTTCAAGTAATACCTCATACTCTTGAGAACACGAATCTGAAACACCTCAAATTAGGAGAACCTGTTAACTACGAGATTGACATAATGTCCAGATACGTGAAAGGGGTGCTTGATTCATGGAACAAAAACTTCTTGAATCAATTAGGAATGATTTTCTGAATAACAAGCCTATTATCATATTGGATGATGAACGAGAAGTAGAAGGAGACCTCGTCTTTCCTGCTGAGCTCATGAATGAGAGTGTGGCAGAGTTCTTTTTCAAATATGGAAAAGGTCTATTTTGCATCGTGGGGCCGGAGGAAAACCTTTTAAAAAGGGGGTTTTTCAAACTTCCCACCAACTACAACGCTAATTATTTCATACCAATAGACTTTGGAAACGGAACGGGAATTAACGCCTTTGAACGTGCGCAAACTTGTGTACAACTTGCAAATACTCAAACGACGCTTTCAGATTTCAGATACCCAGGTCATGTCACATTGATAGGTGCGAAAGACTTTACAATGAGACGTGGGCACAGTGAATCTTCGGTAGAACTTATGAAACTTTCCGGTTTCAAACCATTCAGTGTGATAACGGAAATCCTTGATGAGAACGGTGAATCACACAACATTGAGCACGTATTCCAATTAGCAAAAAAATTCGGACTTAAAGTTTTGAACATATCGGGCATATGGAGATTCTATGTCAAGAATACAGAACTTATGAAAGTTAAGTCAGTAGCAAGACTTCCAACAAGATTCGGTGAATTCAAAATCATTTCATTTGAAAACAATTTGGACCACAAAGAACACATAGCACTCTTGAAAGAGTGGGAAAAAGGTACAACACCATACGTACGGGTACATTCCGAATGTCTTACCGGCGATACGCTCTTATCCCTAAGATGTGATTGCGGAAGTCAACTTTCAAACGCATTGCGTAAGATCTCAGAGAAAGGTGGCATCTTATTGTACTTGAGGCAGGAAGGTCGTGGGATAGGTTTATCAAAAAAGATAGAGGCGTATAACCTTCAAGATTCTGGATACGACACGCACGAAGCGAACATAGCACTTGGCTTCAAGCCGGACGAAAGAGATTACGCTGCCGCTTACCAAATGTTAAAAGCCCTCGGCGTTGAGGAAGTAATTCTTTTGACTAACAACAAAGAAAAAGTAGATGAACTCGAAAAATACGGAATTAGGATAAGACATTCAGAAAGACTTTACGGGGAGATAACAAGGTACAACGAGTTCTATTTAAAAACCAAGTTAATAAAGTTTCATCATCAGCTTGAAGAATTATTCGAAAAGGAGGTATAGTAAATGCAAGAACAACTAAGATTCATCGAGGGGAGCTATGAGGGAACAAATATGAGATTTGCAATCATCGTTCCAAGATTCAACAGCACAGTTACTGAAAGATTACTCGAAGGCGCAGTCGATTGCTTGAAACGACACAGCGTCAAAGAACAAGACATCACTGTTATTCGCGTCCCAGGAAGTATGGAAGTCATCTTTGTATTGAACGAACTGGTTCGAAATTGTTCAGAAGAATTTGATGCAATAATTGTCCTCGGTGCTGTTATTCAAGGGGAGACATATCATTTCACCGTCGTTGCAAACGAAATAGGAAAAGCTGTAGCCCAGTTCAACATGACTTCGAGTGTACCAATCACATTCGGTGTCTTGACAACCGAAACGGTTGAACAGGCGTTGAATCGTGCCGGAATTAAGAGTGGTAACAAAGGATTTGAAGCTGCATTAGCAGCTCTCGAGATGGCTAATTTGAAAAGGATGATTTCAAAGTTAAAGTAAAAAGCATATTTTAACTAACGCAAGGGTACTGATGATTTTCTAATTCGAATCGTAGAATCAATGTAGCTAAGCCTCAGGTAAACGTGGTATAATTAAATAGAAGACCTTAAGAAAGATTAAGCGAAAAAATTTTAGGTCTTGGCCAAACTAGGTAAACGTGGTATAATTAAAAAAAGCCCGTTATCAAATCGTTCGGGTAGTTAGCTTTTTTTAATTCAGTATGCTTACCAAAAAGGTTAGTGATACTTTATAGCACACAGAATTAAAGCTTGAGCAAAGAAGTAAAACACGGATGTTAGAAAGGAGGGAAGCGGCTGCCTGCATACGATGTCAAAAATGAATGTGTTTGCAGCCGATGAATTTATGAATCAGATATCTATCAGAGCCGTCGGTCTTGTGAAGAAATTTGGTGATTTTACCGCAGTGGATGGTATAAACCTTGAAGTAAGAAATGGCGAAATATTTGGTTTTCTTGGACCAAACGGTGCGGGAAAAACAACCACCATAAAAATGCTCACTGGTGTCCTCAAGCCAACGAGTGGTCAAGTGGAAATTCTTGGACTTGACATGAAAGATAGCGAGGTTGAGATAAAGCGAAGAATCGGTGTTGTACCAGATGAACCAAAAATTTACGAACACTTGAAAGGGTACGAATTTTTGGATTTCATCGCTGCAGTGTATCGATTGGATAAAAAGCAGTTGGAGGAAAGAATACAAGAGCTGTGTAATGCGTTTGGTGTGGATTATCTTTCAAAGTTTGTTGGGGAAATGTCGCATGGTATGAAACAGAAACTAATGCTGATTTCGGTTTTAATGAGAAAGCCAGAAGTTTTGTTCTTGGATGAACCAACAGTAGGATTGGATGCAAAAAGCGCAAGAATACTTAAGGAGCTTCTTAGAAAATATGCAAGCGAAGGTACAACAATCTTCATGACAACACATATACTTGAAATTGCCGAAAAGATGTGCGACAGAGTTGCGATAATAAACAAAGGAAGAGTAATTGCAGAAAGTTCGGTTGAGGAATTGAAGGATAGATATGGTAAATCCTTGGAGGATATATTCCTCTCACTCACCGCTACCGAAGATATTCAAGAAATTGTCGAAAATCTTTGATTGAAACCTAGAATTTTCCGAGCCGAGGGTGAAAAGTATGCGAGAGCTAAATATATTACTCAAATACATCGGACTCAGTTTGATGCAACAAAATCAACAACAAAGTTCAAAGAGAAGAAAGAAAAAAGAGTCAAAGAGTTCGATAAACCAGGGATTAAGATATCTTATCGTATTGCTTTTTTCCACTCTTCCGATGTCGATATTCATTTACGTCTCAAATTACCAAATCTACAAGACGTTGGTATCTATTCCAGATGTTGCTAAGGCCTTTTATTTTCTGACTATATCAATATTCTCTCTTTTTTACGTGGTGGGGTTCGTTGGAACCGGGATGTACGCTTTTTCAAGAAACGAAGACGTGGAATTCCTCCTTACATTACCAATAAAAAGAAACATAATAACTTTGTACTACTTAATCGTGACGCTTTCAAGTCAGGCTTTTACACTTGGATTTTTCGTAGCAACCGCGTTAGCGTACGCCATAAGTATTAAGCAGAACGTATTAGCATTCATAATCCAAACTATAATTCATTTGGTCTTTCTTTCAAGTATCTCTGCCGTGCTGGCTGTCTTATTTGGCGGTGTAACATCGAAGAGATACCTTAGAATATTGAACACCATAATACTACTTTCACTTATCTTCATATACCTTGGTTTCATGTATTTCCAAGATGTTGGCATAAAAGATCTCGGAGAAAATGAAAACTTTATAAGATTGTTATCTTTTGCGAGTTCTAAATACAACATACTCATATGGACATATTCGGAAAAGCTTTCAAATACGATGGTGATACTAACTGTATCCATAATAGCACTGTTTATTTTCTGGAAACTTGCTGGTACTGTGGGTTTTGAAAGCACACGTGGTAAGGTGAGGGAAAGAAAAGACTATTTTAGAAAAGAATCGTACTCATCGAAAATGGGTGGCATACTTTGGAAAGATATGAAACTGTTGGTTAGAAATGAACAGTTCATATTCCTTATCCTTTATCCAGCGCTCTTCTCACTCTTCATGTTTTTTACTTCAAACTCTCCAATAGCCTCGGTAACTCCTTTCGTCGCAATTGCTGGGATCTACTGTGCAATCGAGTCTGGAATTTTAACGGCGAACGAGATGCAATACAAAGCTGTTGTAAGAACATTCCCAGTAAAGCCAAAAAATCTCATACTCCCTAAACTCATGATACCTGTATTTATAAACATTTCACTATTCATTATTATCACAATTGTTTCGGCTTTGTTTGGGCGATTTTCGTCTACTTCATTGATTTACGTTGCAATATCTTTTGCTTTGTTTATACTCAGTGCTTTGGTGGGAGCATACTACAGCCTCAAAAGCCCAGGTAAAGCAAAGAATCAGCCGTTCTCAGTCGGAGCCACATTCTTAATAGAAGGAATAATGCTTGGAATAGCTCTTGGAATACTGTTCCCAATGAATTTATTCATATCAAAAGCAAAGTTAGAGGGATGGAAAATATTAGCAAGCTGGGGAACACTCATAGGTTCTGTAGTTACCTTATTTGTTTTGATTTATCTCTATTATACAAAACTCAGAAGAATCTTAATTCAAACTGACTAAAATAAAAAGCCCCGAGGTTGACCGTCGGGGCTTTTTCCTTTATTTACTATAAGCCAAGTGAAGTTCTGTATGTGCTGTTTCCTTACCGTGCTCAAATGTGGTTTCCGTTGCTTTTCTTGCAGAAATCACGTATTTTTCATCTTCAAATTCCCAAGTTAGGTTGTCCCAAACAACAATAGTATATATACCTTTTTCGTGTTTACCAAGCCAGAACTTGCCTTCGTTCCTGAGAGGTATCAACTTCAAAACCGTCGGTGTAGCGCTTGTATCTGTTCCTTCGAACAGACCGATAAGTAGTGGTTCGGTTGGTGTGGCTTCGTTAACTTTTATATCCCCGTAGATAGCCCATAAGTACTTAAGAGTTCCCCGCCATCTGTATGCAACCCTTGGAACAAGCATGTAACTTGTCGGACCTGACTTTATGATACTCCTGCTCCAGTCAATGCTCAGGACAATCTCCGAAGAATCATCTTTGACTTCCCAGTTGAGGTTTGGAAGAACAACTCTTGCCTTTTCAGCTGGAATAGTTACTGGATAACTCTGGTCATTTATAGTTACTGTTGCTTGTGTGACTTCGAGTGCAAGGGCAACTATAACTGCTCCTTTTGGAACATCGAACTTCAGCCATTCGGTCTCGCTATCAAGGGCTGTAAAATCGATAACTTTCTCAACAGTTGTGGGAGTTGCCCATTTTCCAGCTCCGGGACCCGTTGAATACTTGTATGAAAATTTGGAAACCTTAACGTATAGGTGTTGTATATCCTTGATCCATGGTGCTTCCTCTCTTTTGTTCAGTCCCTGTAATACTGTAGAAGAATACGAAGAGTATTCTTGGACTTTTGTGACGTCACCCTCGCCTTCAACAGCTGATGAAAAAATGACTGAAATCTTAGACTTTGGCTCAAAGAGGTTGAGCTGACTACAACTGAAGAGTACGAGTACCAGAACGCTCATTGCAAATATGAAAAGCATCTTATTCATACAAACACCTCCTCCTACATGAAATTTGAGCTAACGGAATTGTATAAGCGTACTTCTGATGATCATATATATTTTATTACTGAAAAGCTTAGAAAAACCTTAGAAAAATTTATTGGGAATTCTAAGGATTTTTTAAGGATAAAAGAATACAATCAGAGTGTCACATAGATATTTAATCAAATAGTTACCAGTCTTGAACCGCTGAAACCCCAGTACCCCCCTTCCCCTCCCATGTAGCGAAGAGAACCTGAAACAAAAATGCCTCCGCTCGGAGGCATTTTTCATTGTTTTCTTTCTTCAAAACCCAGTTTCTGAAGTCCATCTTTTATGTACTTGTTTCTCATCGTGATATCCCAAATAAGTTGTGTCTTATAGTTTTCAATCATGAGTATCTCTATACCTTTGTCTATTCCGATGTAAATTTGTGATACCCAGTTTCTATCCATGTTGTAAGCATCCTTGAAACCATATTTTCCCCACAACTGGGGAACCTTTTCAAAGTAATAGCGTACTGCTTCTTCGACAATTGCAGTGGTAAAGACTATTGAACCAATAGCTCCACACGGGGGGACAGTGCCATCTGTCTTGTGAGTTGAGTTGTTATTAGCAGAGGGTGGAGCACCGAAGTCTCCCCGATAACCGTCCGGAGAATCGCAAGCAGTTAACCCCCACGACTTTTCATGCAGCGTTTTGTAAACGCTGTGCATATCTTTACAAAATTCCCAGTTGGCTAAAGTTGCCAACGTTGAATTTTCAAACCAACTAACACCTTCTTTATCGACGATATTTCTAAAATCAAGCCATGCATGTGAAAATTGGTATGTGAATAGTGAACCGGTATATGTGTAGATTAATTCGTAATCTTTGTACTTTCCTTTCTTTCGCTCAAAAGAATAATACACTGAGGAATCTATGGGAAAAGTAGGTGAAGCCACACCGAGAACGTACATAATGAGCTGTTCCGCATAACCATCCCAATGCCCCCAAAATCCTCTCTCGTAATTATACCCCATGTAATACTGGTTTCTTTCTTTGTCCAAGTACCATGGGAACTCCACCCTTGAGTATATAGATTCAAATAGCTCGTACACCTCTCCACCAAAATATTCACCAGCCACAAGTGCGCCCATCAGAAACAAGGCCGTATCTATAACTGAGACTTCTGATTGCCAAGTTCTTTTTCCATCTTTCATCCTCACGAAATGAATAAAGAAACCATGTGAATGTTCAACGTTATTAAGAAACGTTTCCAGAGTTTTTAAAGCCCTGATATATCCTTCATCTCTTGATATCCAGCCATTTTCAATGCCGATTGGTATAGCACTCAGCCCAAAACCAACGGAAGCTATACTTGCTACATTATTATCACGCGTATTGTCAACAATCAAACCGTAGCCCTCTTCCGTTTCAGAGACTTCGTTCCAAAAGAATTCAAAAGACAGTTTTTCTTCTAAATCGAGAATGTCTTTTACTCGCACTCTTATCAGCTCCTCAATAAACAAAATTCGTTTTACAACTATTTTTTATAAACAAATCCAAGGTTGTTTAAACCGTTTCGAACGTAAGGAATGTCCATGAAGATTCTCCAAATAAGTTCATTCTTGTAATTTGCTATCATAAGCAATGTTATGCCTTTGTCAATACCAATGTAGTCTGAAGCGTACCAATTCAAGTCAAGGTTAAAGGAATCCTTCAAACCATATTTTCCTACCAAGCTTGGCATCTTGTAATAATTCTCAAGGGCCCACAGCGATTCTTTGGGAGTAAAAACGATTGAACCCAATGCTCCAGATGGTGCTATCGTGCCATCAACTTGATGTGCTGTATTATTGTTTCCAGATGGTGGTGCACCTAATAAACCGTTGTAACCCTTCGGCGTGTCACAAGCAGTTATTCCCCAGCCTATGGTAAAGCTTTTGAACTTATCTTTATTATCCATGCAAAAGTTGTAATTGGCAAGACTGGCCGCCACGGAATTTTGGAACCAGTTGACACCGAATTTGTCATACCAATTACGGAAATCTATCCATGCATGAGAATACTGGTAAGTAAATAGCGAACCAAACCATGAATGAATAAAGTTCTCACTTTTGTAGCTACCGTAGCTTCTTCTAAATGCGTAGTATACATTCTGGTCAATACGGTACTTTTCTACCGGTGTACCTGCTCCCAGTATATATAGCATGAGCTGTTCAGCATAGAAATCCCAATAACCTTCAAAACCTCTCTCTGGAGTATATGCCATGAAGAAGTAATTCTTCGTTGGATGGATCATTTTGTTCCAATTTATCCTTTCGTAAAGTTGTTTAGCTTTTTCCCAAGCCTGACCGCCGAAATATTTTCCAGCTGTCAGAACACCGCACATCAATATCCCTGTATCGATTGTTGAAACTTCACTATTCCAGGCCCGTTTTCCAGTGTTGATATCCAGAAAATGGTAGAAAAAACCATGGAAATTATCAAGCTTTAGAAGTGTATTCAGAGTCCCCAAAACCCTCTGCAATCCTTCTTCTTTTGTTATCCAACCTTCTTCCACACCTATTACTATTGCTGTAAGACCGAAGCCAGTGGAAGCTATGCTGGCTATCCCTGGGCTGCCTGGGTACCTATCTCGAACTAATCCGTATCCCAGGCTATCCTTATTTGTATTTGCTTGCTCCCAAAAGTATAAGAAGGAACCTTTGTATTCTTTCAGAAGATTATCGGTCAGTTGATTGGTGGCAAGCGTTATAGTGAAAAGTAATAACAGTATAGAAAAAGATAGTCTTTTTAACATGCTATCACCTTCCTAAATTTACAATTCGTATTTTTGAAACTTTTATTCCCTCAATCCAGCAAGTATTTTCTTCTTAATCTGATATCCCTTGATGAAGCACCTATTCTGATTTCATATTCACCTTTCTCAATTACCCAGCACCGACCATCGAAGCTTTCAAGACTTGAGACCGGAATTCTGATTTCTATCTTTTGCTTTTCACCTGGCCCAAGCAACTTCGTCTTGTCAAAACCTTTGAGCTCTTGGTATGGTTTGTCTATCTTCCCTCTCGGCGCTCTCACGTACACCTGTGCAACTTCTTTCCCAGCAACCTCACCAGTGTTGGTCACCTCAAACCTCACAACGATATCTCCACCGTCTCTGTATATTTTCAAGTTCGAATATTCAAATGTCGTGTACGATAACCCAAATCCAAACTCAAAAGCAGGTTCTACTCTGAATGTATCGTAATACCTGTAGCCCACGTAGATATCTTCATCGTAGACGACAACTTCAGGATTATCTTTCGGTTCTCCTGGGAACGATCTTGATGGAACGTCTTCGTATCGTTTCGGGAACGTTGTTGGTAGCTTGCCGGAAGGATTAACCTTCCCACTTATCACATCTGCAAAGATTCTTCCTGCTTCTTGACCTGGCTGCCATATCAATAAAATCGCATCACACATATCCTTCCAACTTTCTATCTCTATCGGTGCGCCTACGTTAAGTACAACAACCAACTTTTTTCCCTGTTTCCTGAAAGCTTCTGAAAGTTTTACCAAAATGCGATATTCATCATCTGTCAAGTAAAAATCACCCTTCTCAAGTCTCCTATCAGCCCCTTCACCTGAGATTCGTGTTATTATAAAAACTCCGACATCGTTTCTGTAAGCATAGTTCACAATCTCCTCATCAGTGAACAAATCCTGTGGAAGTTTTGGAACGATGTCCTCCCCCCACTGACCTTTGGTGATTGCATAGTCTGTAGCTCTGAGTTCCGCAACTTTCTTTCTATAGAACTCTTCCAATTCTTTATCAACCTTTATTCCTCTCTCAAATAGCCCGTCTAAGAAATTAATCGTGTACCTTGGGTGCGTATCTCCACTACCAGTTCCTCCTTTTATCGTCTCTATCTGACCTGTGCCAAAAATTGCAACTCTTGTTTCTGGTTTTATGGGTAACGCCCCGTTGTTTTTCAGTAGCACAACACCTTCACAACCTGCTTCGTACGCTATTTTTGCATGCTCTTCTAAGTTCGGCTTGTTGGAGTATTTGTATCCTTTGAATGCCGGTGTATTAACAAGCACTTTCAATATCGTCCTCACTCTTTCATTTAACATCTCTTCCGTTATTTCTCCTCGTTCGTACGCTCCCTTTATCTCCTCTATCTCCGGCCTTCTGTTCTTGAATATCTGATATGTGTTCCCCGGCATCAATAAATCGTTCCATGATTTTATCTGTTCTGCCGCATTATCACCAGCAAACCAGTCCGTCATCACAAATCCTTCAAATCCCCATTCATCACGAAGCACGTCTTTCAATAACCACTTGTTTTGCGATGTATACTTACCATTCAGCTTGTTGTACGAGCTCATCACAGTCCAAGGTTTTGCTTTCTTGATGGCTATCTCGAACGGTTTTAGATAAATCTCACGCAAAGCTCGTTCTGAAACTATCGTATCAACACTCATACGATTGGTTTCCTGTTCGTTGGCAACAAAATGTTTCAAACAAGCACCAACGCCTTGGGATTGAACACCTTCGACGAAGCTCGCAGCCATTTCACCTGTTAGTAATGGATCCTCAGAGTAGTATTCGAAGTTCCTGCCACACAGTGGATTTCTGTGGATGTTTATAGCAGGTGCAAGCAATACATCGACACCGTATTCTCTTACTTCTTCTCCCATTGCCTCTCCGACTTTTCTGAGGATTTGTCTGTTCCAAGTGGAAGCAAGCATGGTCTCTATCGGAAATGCTGTAGCATGGTATTTATTCTCATCGTTTTCACGTTCTGGATCAATTCTAAGTCCTGCAGGGCCATCGGCAAGTACTGCTTTTGGAATGCCAAGTCTTTCGATAGTGCGTGTTTCACCGGCAGCTCCACTAACTTTTGGATTTGGATTTCCAAATGCACCAAGGACACCAACACCAACGACAAAGTTGATCTTCTCTTCAACAGTCATTTCAGAGAGAATTCTTTCAATATCGAATTCCACAGTTATCATCTCCTTTGTGGTTTATTGTTAAACCTAACTTAGTTTATTCACCCGTAATTCCGGTCCTATCAATACTTTCCACAAACCAGTCTTGTGCGAAGAAATAAATCAAAAGGAGAGGTAATATTGTTAGAAGTGTACCAGCCATTACGATGGCTTCATTAAGCGTCCTACCTGTTGTCACACCAGGAATTGATTGATACACTCTTCTGAACATGTCCTCAAATCTCTGAAGTTGCAAAGGTAAGGTTGTCCACTTTTCACCCAGATAGAGCGCAGTGATTACTGTGTCATTCCAATACCAGACCAAGGAGAACAAAAACGATATCAGATACGCGGGTAATGCAGAAGGAGCTACTATTCTATAAAAGATCGTCAATGTCGATGCGCCATCAATCTTTGCTGCTTCCTCCAAAGACTTAGGGAACATATTGAAGAACTGATAAAAGATTATGATGAAAATAGCACTTCGTATACCTTGAGTAAAAGTAGCTGGCAATATGAGTGACCACAAAGTGCCCAAAAGATTAAGGTCTTTGAACATCAAGAACTGTGGGATCATGGTAACCTGTGGTGGTAATATGAACGTAGCAACGGCAACAGCAAATAATATATTTTTACCCGGAAAATTAAAGCGTGAAAATCCGTATCCAACAACAGATGCCGAAATAGTTTGCAAAAGCGCAGGTATAGTTGAAATAATGATTGTTTGAGTTAACGTCTTGGCGTAATCAAGAACTTTTACTGCATCTTTGTAATTCCCAGTATAGAGTTTTGTCGGAATCCACTTTACAAGTGGATTTACCAAGTCAGATGTATCCATGAGACTATACGAAATCATGTATATTATAGGATAGACAAAAACAAAGCCAACAAGGAGCAGCATAAAATAAACACTTGTTATTTCAATTGCTCTCTTTGTTCTCTTTTCAATAGTATAGAAACTGACTTGTTTTCCATTTGTTTGGTCTCTCTTTTTCGACACGTTACCTTTCATGATACCCTTACCTTCCTTCTGTAAATTGCTGAAATCAAAGAGAATATTCCTATAACGGCCAAAATAGACAAAAAGTATATCCAGGCAAGTGCCGAAGCGTAACCTAATCCTCTTTCTGGTCTGTACATATCGACAAGTATCTTTTTGATTATAGGACTGGTTGCAAATGTTGAGAGTGTCACAATGGTATAGACCGTATTGACAAAAGTAAGTGGTGCTAAGACGGGCATCGTGATCTTCCACAAAATCTGCCATCTTGAGGCACCGTCTATCTTTGCAGCTTCGTACATACTCTTATCTATCTTCTGCAAACCGGCAAGGTATACAAGGATTTGTACTCCTGAGTACCAGAGAATCATTATGAAACCTGAGATAAACATTGCCAGGACCCTTGAAAAGACAGGTGGCAGATTTGTTTGCAGCATTTTCACAAATCCGAGATTAGCCAAGCCAGAAAATGTCATTGCTCCTTTGCTCAAAAGCTTCTCAAAAACAGGCCCACTAGCGATAACCACTGGCAGGAAATAAATCGTGCGGAACAAACTTCTGCCTTTTAGTTCGATGTTTAACAATAGAGACATGATCATTGCAAACGAAACTATTATGGGTACAAAAACTATCATCTGCAGGAAGTAGTCAATAAGCATCTGAGGATAGTCAACATCCGAGAGCAAAGCATCCTTAAAATTTTTGAGGCCTATGAAGAATGTTCGTACACCTTCCGCTGTTACTTTTACTTCATTGAGGCTATAAAAGAATGTTCTAATGAGCGGTATAAGCGTAAAAATAAGAAAACCAATTATCCATGGTGAAACAAATAGTAGACCTTTTAAAGCTTCTCGAGTGCGCAGTTTTAATTTCATGAAACCGGGCTACGGATACACGTGGCTTTAGCCATGAACAAGTAGCCCTTTCCCTCCTTTCGAACATCAACGTTTTAGCTCTCTCAATTAGCCTTAATTTTGTATACTTTACACTGTCACTTATCTTTTCTCCACTAAGACTACTTATCGAAAAATATCCGCTGCTTCTTAATCCTTTTATTATCCCTATCTCACCTTCACACTCAACTTTATCAAACCTTATGAATCCATTCACTTGCTTAACTGTGTTAATTGGTCTTCTTCCACCTTTAATCGGATTGGCTTTGTGAAGCGACCTGTTCTGACGTCTGAAGAACCTACCAAAATACCATTCATTCGCTCTCTTTTGAATACTCCCGCCAGCTATCACAAACGCATCATTCCTGTGCGACTTCTCAAGTCCATACATGTCCCGTCTTTCTTTTGTAATACTACCATACGTGATTTCGACATGGTAGTTTTGCCTGAGTTTGTTGACTATGTGCCATCCAATCGTTGAAACGTGTGCTGCGTGCTTAAACACCTTTATTTGCTCTAATCTTGATTTAGGTATCTTTATCTTGCCTTCGTGCAACATCTTGTGTTCTTCCACCGTTAGCACTATTAAGTTGCTTGGCGTATCAGTCCCACCTTCGCTTCTTGGAATAATGTGGTGGACTTCCAGTATTCCAGTTTTACCAGACAGTTCAGACTTGTATCCAGCTCTCCAAAGGCAGTACTCTCTTACATCAGCAAATCCTTTCTGCGGACCGTTTTGGTAATCTTCTCCTTCTATGTCTGGATTTTGTACTTTCTGGATATCAAATGGTGCAACTTCCACAACGACTTTTGTTATCGGTATTATTTTGCTGAGCTTGTTTACTATCCTGACGTGCGCATCTACCTTCCACTGCAAACTTGGAGGCAACCAACCATCTTCCTTTCGTCTGTTTAGAAATCTGGGTTTGCGATATCTTGTTTTTCTGTATCTTCTGAACCTTCTATGTTGCCTGCGCTCAAGTAGTAACTTTTTGATATCTTGTCTAAGCTGGACTTCTGCAGAGAATATTTCTTCTTTGTCAGTAACAGCAGACACACCTACAGTCTTAGAACCTATGTCTATCCCAACTGTGACAGGTTGTGTATAGCTTGTTGTTTCGTACAAAAGCTGGATGGTAAATGGTTCTCTGTTTACCACCTTTGCCAGTCCTTGTTTCAAGAGCCTTCTAACCTTTCCATGTCTTTTGGTTGGCATGAGCGGTTTTCCATTTTTTTGAAATCACGAATACCATTCGGTAAGCCTCCTATCGGAGTTAGGTGCTCATCCCCAAAGTTAGGCTGGCTTGTCGTGTCTGCTACACTGTCCCTACCCATCAGGACTGTTTAATGGCAGACGGCAGAGCATGGAACTTGAGCAGCATTCCATGGTGCCATGACCAGCCTAACGTAGCCCATTGGCTGAGGGTAGTCAACCAGGGCTTTTTACAAGCCCGCCACTTCAGTGGTGGGTGGTTGACCAAAGTCACCTCTCTTGAATTACCGCAAAGCTCATAGGTTGAATAACGACATTGTTGAAATTGAAAGGTTTTTCACTGTAATTAAACGCCACCTTTGTACCATTTTCGTACGTGTTGAGGAAAACATCCTGCCCAATTTGCTGCCGAGCAATTAATCTGGATTTTAAGAACAAAGTTGCGTTATCAAACAATCCTTTTGCATTCAATATCTTTGGAAGCCAATCTTCAAACTTTGTTGATACCAAGTCTTTGGAATGTGTCTCTATAAGTTTTTCTGAACTATCCCAAGTTAAATAAAATGAAGGAAACACGCCGTATTCAATGCAAGCTAAAAGGTCCCTGCTGTAATCCGAAGAAAGATTAACTGGTTCTGAGAAAACTGGTAGGAACTGCCTAAGCACGTAAGGTACAACTGGCGCAATTCTGTCCTCGATTTCATAACCCGAGTTCGTCAGTGGGATATCCGACAAAGCACCAGCAAGTTTAACAGCATACCAGTTTGCTCCGTAAACAACGGGCTTTTCAAGATTCTTAAAGGCTTCCAACAATTTATCAATCACTTGGGCCCTCGTCATATTCTCGGTTGAAAACGCCAAATTTCCAACCGAAGCAAGCGCAAATCTTTTAATTCCAAGCTTTTCAAATGCTAATTCCTCCTTAGCGACGAACGATTTTACAAACTCCGGTGATAAAACATATCTTCCTTCAAATTCCATAAATTGTTCAAGCCTGTTCAATGCAATGTTGGTTTTACTAAGCGACTTGGATTCTTTTGGTGAAAGAATATAATTCACATAGAAGTAATCTTCCGAAGACAGTTGGGTTTTACCAAGGATGCGTTTTTCAACTGGGAGGTGCTTTGGAGAACTAAGAGACAAACCTCCTTTAGTGTATCCTACAACTACGAATAGAGAGTTAGGTATAGATTGTTTCAAAATGTTTTTCATCTTCAGCAATTCTTCGCCATCGGTCATCTTAACAAGCGAGAAACCAAATGTAGACTTTTTCGCTTCTGCCATTAGAATATCGAATTTGAAGGTATAATCATTCGTCACAACTCTTTCTGTTGAGTACTCATCAACAAATCGTTGGAATAATGAAAATTCATTGGTGTTTGGAACAAAGAAATATCTAATACTATACCTCGTTGTATTTAATTCTTCCTGCGGAACTGTTATACCTTCCCCCGCCTTATTTAAGAGCTTCTTATGTAGATCTCTTAAAACAATTCGCGCTGTTATCCAGTTGTGCTCAGTAACGATACCTGCTTTGAAAGCGTTTATTTCAGCATACATGTCTCCATCCTCAATGAATGCAAGCAAGCCACTACTATTTCCTGCAGAGGTTTCCGAATTTTGCAAACCTTGTGAATATATGATTCCATACAATGGTAATGCGTAATTTTCCGGTTCTTTTACGTTTTTGAAGTAAGAATATGGGAGTACTTCCTTGAACCCTATATCTTGCCCGTATACTCGGGCTTTGAATGGAGCTGTTGCAACTGTTCTTTTTGACAAATCTATACCTGCCCCGACACCATCGGCTAAGACAAAACTTCCGTTGACGGTACCGTAAGTCCCTCCGAAATAAGGATAAGCAAAGATGCCTGTTAACTTATACTTTCCTTCCTTTATGTTTTCTATCCTTATCCGGATCGAATCTTTTACCAACTGATACAAGACATCAAATGACGTTCCTATATTTTCGAACATAACAGATGCCTTCAACGTATCTGACGAAGTCTTCTTGAGAATGATTTTAGCATCTCTTGTAGAGTACACTCTTTTGATGTTGCCTGTTGAATCGTAGAACTCGACTGTGAAAGGTGTATTGAAAAACGCATTCCACGTTTGGTTCAAATCTTTGTCTTCTTCTTCCAAAACTGATTTCCAGAGTGCATTGTTTCTTTTATCCACAACTTGGAACTGTAAAGTTTTTGTATCAAACATGAGAGTCAAGTATTGATTCTCCAAATAGGTATCATAGTTCGGATAAAAGAATGCATAACTGCTTTCTGAAAAACTTTCTATCTTCTGAACCGTAACTTCAGATGGTCCAGAATTCACTAACCACACCATTAAAATAACTATCAGAACGATAATAATTGACCTGAGCAGAATCTTTTTTATATTTTTCTTAACAGACTCACTTAGCCTTAACACGGTACATCAACTCCTCAAAAATAGAGGTAAAGAAAGAAAATTCTTCTTTGACAAGGACAGCAATAATTATCAGCAGTATTGTTATGAGTACCATTGCAAAAATTGTGAGTAAAAAGTTCCTAACTGTTTCACCAAATGAGAAGTTGTGAACCTGCGCAATGACTATAAAGAGCAGAACAAATGACCATGCCCAGATTATCTGCATTCCAAAAGTATATACAAAAGATTCGTTCAAAGTTAGTAGATTAGTTATCAAAGCAAGGGGTACCGAAAAGAGTAAGTAGGGCAAGAAGGAAGCGATTGTTCCTATAAATATATGCTTGAACTTTCCTTCTCCTTCCGAAATCTCACTAACCAAAAAATTTGAAAGAACGAAGAGGAAGAATAATCTGTAGGTATCAACAAAAAGTCCAAAGAAGTCTATTTTCTTTGCATCAAAACCAACAAATAGTGGTGAACCTACGATTCTTATAACCACATTTTCGATGTAAAGCAGAAGATACAAAGAAATCCCTGTTATCCATGATATCCTATCGTGGCGTTTCATTTCATAGACTGCGTCAAACGGATTCTTTATGAAAAGCCACGTGTACCGTAATTGTGAAATAAAGAAATTATCCTTCTGAATTCTCTTTTTTTCTCTCTTTTCTATTAAACCCTGCCTTATGAGTATCGTTCTAATAAGGTCGGCGATAGCTATAACGACAAGCAGGACAAATATCGGCCCCACTATCTTTTGTAACCATTGGTTTCTTATGTACCAGAAAGCATCGGAATAGCCTTTTGCATCGCGAGCCAATTTGAAATACTCAAATGCCTTGGAGTAATTTTCCTTCTTAAACTCAACATTCCCCAAAACTCTATACGTCAGGACGAAAGCTGAATTTGTCTTCTGAATTTCTCTCCAAATCTTTTCGCTTTCCAGATACATCCCCTGGTTGTAATAATTAACGCCCTTCAAAACAAGCTTACCGAATGACGTTATTTTGAGAACTGTCACTGTTCCATCTTCCTTATCTAAAATAAATATCTTACCGTCATCCGTAACTGCGATTGCGCCAGCTGATCGAAAAAGCCCCGTTCTATTTTCGTAAAAGCTTTGACCACCGAATACAAAGATGGGATTTCCAAGAAGGTCGTATACGTATATCAGACCATCCGCTGCGAGTGCATACACGGTTCCAAGTGAGTCAACATCAATATCCACAAACTTATCACTTGAAAGCGAAAGTTTTGGATAAACATTCACACCAGCAACGTTGAATCTTTTGATGGCATCTTCCTTAAGTCCCTGAGTCACAGTCCAAATAGCATTTGTGAAATCCACAGTAACGCTTGTAGGTGACGGTGGTCTAATTTTCAAAAGCTGCGCCTTCTGCGCCTCGGAAAACACCAATCGTTGTAGGATCATCCTAAGCGTGACCTTTGGAGAATTTGCCCCAAAGAAACTCAAAAACCTTCCATCTTTGTTAAATACTGCAAGCCCATTTGTAATTCCCTGGCAAACTACGTACACATTGCCTCGTTTGTCTGCGGCGACTTTAAGAGGGACAAAATTGTTGTTACGGCCATAAATTGGCGAATCAGGTTTGGAAATTGTAAGAACCAAATCGCCGTTTGGCGAAAACTTATAAACATTCTGAGCCCAAGAATCCGCAACATATACGTATCCATTTTCGTCAACGTAAACACCTTCAGGGTTCATGAGGGTACCTTCACCAATGTAAGAAATAGTTGCTTCTTCTGTGCTTTCCAAATCTACTACAGCTACCCTTGCGTTCTGCGTATCACTTATGTAGAGCTTTCCACTATGCCAAAATATGTCTGAAACAGAGGATGTATCGAAAACAAGTTTTCGCCAAGGGATAAATGCATCTTGAATGCGGACAATGTTATCACCTATGCCCAGTGTGTATGTATAGTACGGTGCGTATGCATTCAGCAAAGAGACAACAGTTGTCAAAAGAAGAATTATCAAAAGAGTTCTTTTTTTATCCAGTTGCAACACCTCATCGCTCCTTTATTTAAAATTAAGTGGTACAAAACAATTCATCATTTGATACCGGAATGTGCCATGGTGTTCATGACTTTGCTTTGTGTGAAGATGAAAATAATCAAGTTTGGCAGAAACATTATAGCAGCCGCAGCTGCAGCTATTCCTGCACCAGCAACTGTTCCAGCATTACCGCTCAGTGTAGACATGTAGTATGCAAAATTTTTTAAACTTTCGTTATTTATGTAAATTAAGGAAGCTTCCGTTGAATTCCATGCGCTTTGGAACGCAAGTATCGCAACAGTTGCAACAGCAGGTTTGGTAAGTGGTAGTATTATCTTCAGGTATATAAACCAATCGTTAGCTCCATCTATCTTTGCCGCTTCTATTAGCGAATCAGGTATCTGATCAATAAATTGCTTAACTAAGAACAAACCAACAGGCATTGCAAGCATAGGTAATATGTGCGCTAAGAAATTGTCAACCAAACCAAGTTTTGCGATGATTATGTACCTGGGAATAGAAACTGCTGTTGGAACAAACATAAGTGCTAAAGTGTTTATCTCGAAAAGCAATTTTTTATACTTGAAATTCTTCTTCGAAAGCACGTATCCCGCCGCAGTACTGACAAATATCGATAACACGACAATACTAAGAGATATAAGAATGCTGTTGAACAGATACCTGCTCACCGGAACTCCGGACTGAGTCATAGCGTTGAAAAGGGATTTGAAATTCTGCAGTGTCGGGTGTCTTACGAATATCCTTGGTGGAAAAGCAAATAACTCGTTGTAAGGTTTGAAAGCATTTGAAAATATGAATATGAGAGGTATAGACATAAAAACAGCAAAAGGAATGAGAACTGCGTAGAATTTCAACTGACTCTTATCAAACCTTTCTGGATTGATTTTCGTACCCTTGAAAGCCATACCATCACCCCTGAGTTGTTAAGTTGATCGTATCAAAATCAGTCCCTATCAAGGAACAAAGCCCAGACAAATTTGGAACTAATCCATATCATTATTAGAAGCACTACGGAGATTGCCGCAGCATACCCCATTTCATACCTCATGAATCCAAAGTCTTCGATGTGGTTGACAATAAGCTGCCCTGCATACTGTGGAGTTGGATTTGAACCGGAAAGCATGACACCGATGTATCCTGCTTGAAAGGTAGAAACAACTGACATAACGGCACCGAACAACATTTGAGGTCTCATGAGAGGAATGGTGATATAGAATATCTCCTGCCATCTTTTTGATATTCCATCTATGTATCCTGCTTCGTATATTTCAGGGTCCGTGTTTAAAACACCAGCAAGCATAGCCAAAAAACCGACTCCCATACTACTCCACAAAGTTACAACCACCATTGTTGGAAATAGGAATTTAGGTGACTGTAACCATTGGATCGGCTGATCAATTATTCCAAGTCTTAACAAAAGACTGTTCAAGTAACCAGACTTATCTCCGCTGAATATCGTGAGCCAAATTACTTGCATCGCTACTCCAACGGTCATTGACGGAGAGTAAATAATCAGTGCAAGGATAGTTCTTGGTATCCTTGGAATTTGCGCAAGCATCCAAGCTAAGATGAACGCAAGAAAATATCCGGTTGGACCTACTAATACCGCGAACTTTATTGTATTTGGTAATACATACTGCATGAAGACACTGTCCGTTGTGAAGAGTGAAATGTAGTTCTTCAATCCAACGAATTTTGGGAACTGTATTGTGTTGAAGTTAGTGAAGGAAAGAAGTATGGCTAAAATAGTTGGGACAATAATAAATATTGCAAAGAGAACTATGTATGGCGAAAGAAAAGTAATTATCCATCGGCGCTCACTCTTTCTTACCTTCACACAATCACCTCTTTGAATTCCCGGTATTTAGATCTTGGCTGTACCAATTTAAAACGTCTTGTAGCGTGTAAATCTTGAACGGTTTAACCGGCTTTCCGTCTTTGTAGTAACCAAATTCTTCTAACTTGCGTGCGAATTCTTTGTTTACAATAATTACGCCATCATCAACAGCTACCTTTAAAGGTTTACCTTCAAGTACAACCTTATTCCAGATGTTACTGATTTCACGTTCCAGTATGTAACTCGCTGGCATTTTAGGAACCTCTTGCAGCCAATTAAACTGTTCTTTCACGACCTTCAAGTGTTCCGTTTTAAGAGGGATACCATCTATCGCATACCGGTTCGATGGTATTATCAAGAACTCTGTTCCGTAAGTGCTGACAATTCTATTTACTAAGTTCATCTGCGTCTCTTTAGAAAGCCACCACTTCACGAATTCCCAGGCTTCGACTGGATATTTCGTGTCGTTAAGGATAGCTACTGCCTGTGCTGAACCTGTTTGCCACCTCTCAACAACACCGTTGTATTCTACACCTGGTGACGGAGCTATACTCCAAAGACCACGCAACTCTGGAGCAGCTATTGAAAGCTGTATATACGTGTTCAAATTCGAAACGCCCAATGGGATTTCACCTTTTCTGAAGCTTTCAAAGAAATTTGCAACTTGAGCAGGCATGCCGTACATGGTGAATAGCTCAGTCATTTCTTTTAGAGCTTTTAGTGTACTTGGATTGTCTATCGCTGTTCTCAAGCCATCGTCTGTAAAGAGCTTACCATGGTACTGCATAATGAATGGAGCGGTGGTCATCCATGCTTTGAAAGCCGATGTCCCGGAAAGTGGTATATAAAAATTCAGACCGTTTCTTTGAAGCTCGGGAAGTACCAATTTCACATCATCCCACGTTTTTGGAAGAGGTATCTTTAAATAGTCAACTATGTCTTTTCGATAGAAAAGCACGTAAAAATCGAGTGTTTCTGGAAGACCAAAACAGTGGTTTTCGTAGAGATACGGTAAAAGCGAGCCTGGGTAGAAATTCCTTGAGAAACTGATGAAATCAGGGAAGCGTCTCAAATCATATGCTGCACCACGTATTCCCATTTCAAAAGGTATCCAGTTGCTTATTCCGAGTGCTATATCCGGTGATTTTTTGGCTGCATTTGCAAGTATGAGTTTGCCCTCATCGCGCATTATAGAAACATCAACATAGATACCTGTCTTTCTGGTAAAATCGCTATCAATAAGTTGCTGCAGAACGTCCACATACTGGCGTGGTCTGTTGACCCAGACTTTTAAAACGACACTTTTATTATCAAAATCCTTTGCAGATGCTAAGTTTCGCTCGGGTTTGAATGAATGAACAAATCTCTTCAAACCTTCAACAAATACTTTCAAAAACGAAGGCTTAACAACTCCGTCTATACTGTTACCTGTGTAAATGTAAATTTCATCAATCGTAAGAGGCATTTCCTGGAGACCATTATAAGCATTTGAAAGCTCAGAAAGTACCGATCCTGTGCTACCTACAAGCATTTCTAATTTGTTTGGTATTTTATTGACATTTTTCGCAAGTCTTTTTAAAAACATCTGCGCTGTGTTTAGTGAAACATATTCTGCGCACCATGTGTTTCCGTTTGCATCAGCAACACGCTTTTTGATGATTTCCAGCTCGTTTATCAATGATTTAAATCTTTTCTCTATGTCTGGAAAGTATTCCTTTATTTCCCATTCGACATTCTTGTCTAAACTACCTCCAGATATGTATTTCACCTGCAGTGCTAACTTGTTTATGTAATCAATTATTGATTTCAGTTTATAAAGCACATCAACGTAGACTGAAGCATTAACTTCAAGAGAGATTGTGTGCTTACCTTCGGAAAGATAAACAACAACGTCACTTGTCTTGTCACTCGATTTCAAGGTATAAATCCTCCAGTTGGGCGTATATTCAAAAGGAACTTCGAGTAAATCGCTATATACAACCCTTCCGTCGATGTAAACAGTTCTATAACTTGTGAAATTTGGTTTTGCATTCTGTAGGTATTTGAGTGCTATTTTATAATATCCACTTTGTGGAACAGGGAATTGGTAAGTTACGGTTTGACCGGGCCTACTCCAGTTGGTACCACCAAACGTATTCAAAAGAAGATTGTATGTAGTGTAGGGAACTACTTCGGGGGACCTTACTGAAACCGCATTGATCGAAGCTTCACTTTTTCTATAAGGTTTCTCCGCCTGCAGGGTTATAACACGTTTCTCATTCGTTGAAAACTTTCCACCAACTTTCTTGGCGACTTCTTTAAACTGTATAAGTCTCGCGGGTCTTTCCAAGGCTAGCTTCTTAATGGCGATTTTCCCGCTGTTAACAAAAACTGTTAAAGTAACCTTCGGCGAACTAATATTGAACCAGAGCGGGAATTTGTCAATTCCATTTGGATTTTTCAACACATACGATATTGTGTCAGACGTTATCCTTTGATTTGGAACCGTTTCGTCTCCATATCTGTTTTTTGGAAAAGCCGTTGTCTCGTACTCCCAGTACTGAACCAAGGGGATTGAACGTGCCTCTACGAAAGGAATCTTGCCATTCAGATAAATAGAAATCTCCGGTGGTAATATTTGATTAGAAAGAACTTCATAATCAATACGTATGTTCCACAACCCGGTTTTCCCTTTCGGAACCTCTATCTCGTAACTAACAAAGCTCCCTTCTGATAATTCAGTAAAGGACTGGGGAGATTCCCAGAAGGTCTCCCCAGTCACGAGAGGGGTCGGTGAACGCTGCAGATAAGTGATATAGTCGATTGTTTGAGTATTTTTCGTTATTGCATAAAGATTGATTGCTGTTAAATTGCTGATTGCACATAAGGCTACAAGAATTACTATTCTCCAGAAATTGTTTTTTTCTATAGGCCTAAGGATTTTACTCCCTCCCATTGCTGCATAATGAAACAAATTACTTTGTCATAATGGCTATCTTCCTAATGGCGTTCTGATACTGTTCGTTCGCAATTTTGTTCAACTGCTTTGCGTAGTCTGCGATGTTAATATCTCCTCTCATCGCATTCCAAATAACATCGCCAATGTTAGCATTTGGATTGTTTCCAACCTTAATACCTGTTGGTGCAGTCCATCTTGACTGAATGTAACCTGGGACTATCTTTACACCTTCGATAATACCAGCACCAATCTTTCCATAAGCTTCGTCAAGGCCCGGGTACAACTTCTTAACTGAGAAGTATTTGTCAAGTACAGCCTTTTCAGTTGTTAAAGGTAAGGATGACCACTCATTCTTCTTGTCGAGTTCAAGTCTCTTTAAAATACCATCTCTTCCGTACGTTACAAATTTTGCAAAGAGGAACGCTTCTTTTGGATATTTGGTTGTCTTAGAAATTACAAAGAAATCGCCTACAACTGGTGTTCTTCCGCCAGGAACACCGATGAACCGCGATTTGAACGGAAGAGTAGAATAGAATGGAGTTGCCCATGTTCCGTCCCATCTAATTGCGATCTTTCCTTGGTTCCATACATCGCCGTACCAACCGGCGTTGTATTGTTTCTTTTGCTCTTCCGGAAGCGCATCGTAGACGTATTTACCTTGCCAGAGCTGTTTCGCAATATTTACAGCCTCGATGAATGAAGGATCATCAAGATTGTACTGTTTACCATCCCATGTGTACCATCCGAGCCTGAGGTTTTTCATAGCCGGGTACCATTCGGGAATCTGTACCTCTTCTGCAAGTCCTATAATACCGTCTTTTGGTATTGTTAGCTTCTTTACAGCTGTTAAGAATTCGTTCCAGGATGGAGCAAATTTGAGCGGTTTGACGTTGTACTTTTCAAATAGGTCGTCGTTTACGAAATAGCCCATAAAGTACAACCCTGCTGGAACTGCGTAAATCTTGTTGTTGTAAATAGTGGCATTTCTAATAGGTGCAGGTATGTTTTTCCATTCTGGATCCGCATTTGCCATCTTTGTCAAATCAAGTGCCCAATCGTTTGTTAAAGCCATAGGGATATTTGGAATCATAATAACATCGGGTAATGTGCCTGCTGCAGCTTGAGCAATTAGCCAGTCCTCGTAGTTCCCTTCGTGCTTGACAATTTTCACTTCAATGTCCGGATAGAGTTTCATAAATTCCTGAACTATGGCTTGTTCAATCTCAAGTCCACTGTTCCAGTTCACGTACGTAATCGTGACTTTACCGAACGACAATACCGCAAAAACCGCCAACAAACCAAGCAACCAGAATCTTCTCATACTACTTCCCTCCCTTAAGAAGTGTGGTTAAATTATCCCAACGTAACCTCAACCGTGTGTGACCTACCGTCGGAAAGAATTGGGACCCTCTGAACTTTCTGACCGTCGAAAACAATCTCCTTTACACCATTACTTACTTTGTTCGGATTCTTGACAACAACGGTGTAAAGCGTATCACCGAAAAATCTCTTATAAGTAAATCCGTCCCAATCAGCTGGTATAACCGGATCTATATCGAGATAACCATAATTAGGTCTTATACCAAGAATCCAATGCGTCGCTACGCGGTGCAACCACTGTGCAGAACCTGTATACCACGTCCAACCGCCACGGCCATAATGTGGGGATATTGGACCGTCAGAATTACCACAAGTCACGTACGGCTCAGCCCAGTAATTGTCTATGTCGAAACTTCTGTACGGTGGACAAATTCCTTTGTAGGCTTTGTACATTGCTTCAACATCTCGCATAAGAGCAAAAGCCCAAACAGCCCATGTTGCAGCGTGTGTGTAAACTCCTCCATTTTCCCTCAAACCAGGTGCATATCTTGTTATGTAACCTATGTCACTCCTTGGCTTAGTGTAAGCAGGATACAAAAGCAGAGCTCCAAAATCTTTAAGAAGGTATTTTTTCACTGATTCCATCGCTTTTCTCTTTCGTTCCTCATCGGTAATATCACTTATCACAGCCCAGGTTTGAGCATTAAGGAAGATGAAACCCTCTTCGTTTTCTTTCGATCCTAATTTCTCCCCGTCATCTTTCGTTGCTCTTATAAACCACTCTCCATCCCATGCATATTTATTTACAGAATCTCTTAGAACCTCCAACACATCTTTACACTTAGCCGCAAACTTGGAATCTCCTTTTAGTTCCATCAGAGGAATGAATTCTTTAAGTAGTAGATACATGAAGTGCGCTAGCCAGATGCTTTCCCCTTTCCAATCGGTACCGACAGCGTTCATACCATCGTTCCAATCGTTTTCTCCAATCAGTGGTAGTCCCCTTGGTGAAAACCTCTTAAAGGCTTTTTCTATCGCTTTTTTGCAGTGTTCGTATATCGTACCTTTTCCACCGTCAACGTAAGGTACAACTTCATCGAGTATGGAATAATCCATTGTTTCCTTTATGTACTCTTGAATGATAAAAGGTAACCACAACAAATCATCGGAACAGTGAGTTCTTGGGCCACCACCTCTGATAGTAAACCACCAATGTAGTACATCACCTTCTTGGAACTGGTGTTCCGCGTGCAGCAAAATTTGTTTCTTTGCAAGTTCAGGTCTTAAACTGAAGAAGATCTGAGAATCCTGTAGCTGGTCCCTGAAACCATAACCAGCAGATACCTGATAGTACCCAGACTTTGCCCATATTCTGCCAGATATCGCTTGATACTTTGCCCAATAATTGGTCATTATGTTCAGACCATCATCGGGGGTTTCAACCAGTTCTCTTTCAAGTAAGTCCATCCAGAACTTACGAACCTTTTCAAATTCCTGCTCCGCAATCTCAACGTTGGTGTATTTTTCAGCAAGCAAGTTGGGATCTTCTTCCCCAATCTTTGCCGCACCTATGGTAAAAACTACTTTCTTTTCTTCGCCTGGATTTAACGTAATTTCAACTTGGAGGGAAGAACACGCATCGCCAAACCTGTCACATTTATTGTCAAGTTTCTCGAGTTTCATCGCAATCGGATTTCTTTCATCTCCGTACATTCCAATAAAGGATTCCTTATCGCAGGTATATGATTTAGTAGCAAGACTTACGCTATGAAACGCGATGTGATCCCAGCTTGTGTTATTCCAGCGTCCTTTCTCATCGGGGAACTGTCCCAGGTACTTTTTCACAAATATTGTGTTGTTTTTAAAAGTCGGGTCAAAAAAGAGCTTGTGAAATTCTCTGTGCTCATCCGGGAAGTTTCCTAAAACCCATTCAAAATAAGTGGTTAAATCGAGTTTTCTCGTTTTATTAGCATCGTTTCTTACTATGATATACATAAACTCTATGGGTGCATCGATACTTACAAAGACCTTCATCTCTGAGTAAATATCATCAACCTTATGTCTATAGACGGTGTAACCAATTCCATGAACAACCTCGTATGATTGATACTCTGCCATCACAGGTTTCCAACCTGCTGACCAGAATTTCCCTGATTCAGTATCCCTGATATAGACATACTTGCCCCAATTGTCTTTGATGAGGTCTTGATATAGTCTTGTAATCCTGTTTTGCCCTGCATTACCTCTCCAAGAATATCCGCTCCCAGTGTGTGAAGCAATTATCGAATAATCACCGTTACTTATCACATTAACCCATGGTCTTGGGGTTCTTGGATTTGTTATCACATATTCTTTGCCATCAGAAGTAAAATAGCCGTACTTACTTTCAAAAAGTTTCATAATGCGTTCTCCTCTCCTTTCACAGTAATTGTACTTGTCTTTTTGTCCCGGTTTCGTTTGGCAGTTCAGCTTTTGACACGACTAAAGTAATTCCTTTTCGAGCTGCCACAGAAAATTCTCCGAGGTAGTTGGTAAATAACCTTAACTTAACATCCTTTGGATAATCATCGTAGTTGTTCAAAAAAACAATGAAGTTCTCTGTCCCTTCTCTGAGATAACCATCTACAAAATCCCTACTTTCAATAAATAATGCTTTAGAAATTCCAAGTAGCGAACACACATTCTCAACAATATCTACTTTGTACTCTCTTTCGAGCTCCAATCCGAAACCTAAAACAGCTACCGAGCCTTTTCCTACGTTTCTTATAAATCCGCAGATATTCCCTTTTTTGTCTCTGGCAAACTGATAAGTTAGAGGCTCAAGTTCGTATTCTTCCACGTGGTAAGCGTTGACTTCAATTCCAAAAGCATAAACCGTACCCCATCCACGTTTAGAAACTGACCTTATTCCTAGAAAGTCCCTTAAAATTGTGCATTCATTGCCAAATTCGTCTTCTACTGGTATTTCTGGGAATAAGACGAGTTTCCCTCCGTTTTCAACGTATTCGGCAAGTATTTTTTGGACATGGCATGGCATCCATTTGTAGGAAAAGACCCACAGGCTTCTGATGTTCAAATCTAAATTTGGTGACCTTAGGTTTACCCCTCCGATATTGTAGTTAAGTAATTTCAGCGCCCTTATAACCCCGTCAAAAATGGAAACATCCCTTTTAAATTCAATATCAGAAACAGCATTTAGTCCATGTTCTTTGTAGTGCTCAGTTGAATAGTAGTCAGGTATGAAACCAAAGTAAGTATCAAACACAGGTTTTGAATTTACGAGCTCCTCCTCAATACTTCTAATACTACTGATCAGGTCCTTAATAACATAGTAAGATCTTCTTAGCTCACCATCTCGGCTTATCGGTGCTTGCCAATCATGGTAGGTCCCCATTAGTGCTGAATCTGATGGATTATCTCCACCAACGAATAAGTAGTAGTTTATCCCGTTCATACCATTTCCGATGCATAGTCTTGAGGTTAAGTCAATAGTTGAAGGTAAAAGTTTTGGCTTGTCCATTTGGAACCCGCTTTGGAACTCAGCTGAGAACAGTGGTTGCTCTGGATTCTGTACTGATAGCATGATCGCATTTGCAATTGCCAAATCACTGAAGTTTTCGTGCACTATGTTACCTATGTAGTAATCACCCGATAAAATGACATTCTTATCGGTGGACGCTCTGTACAACTGAGAAACCCCTATCGGATATCTCTTTCCTCTCTTTGCGTACTCAACCATATCAAAACCATGGATGTTTACAATAACTGGCACATTGATACCTTCATCACTAAGAAACTTTCGCAAGTTGCAGAGATATTCGGCATAGTACTCCCTTATAAAATCGTGATAAGCAACAACTAAATTTCTGGAGAAAGTTCGTCCGCAAGCCCAGTTCAAAAGCTCTTTTGCCAAATCTTTCATTTGCTTTTCTTCTAAATAAGTGCGGAATTTCTCTATAGTATGCTCATTGTAGTCGCCATAAGAAGTTATCCACTGAAGCATTCCGACCTCGTTATCAATTTGAACCATTATCACATTTTCAAAAGACTTTATAACTTTGGATACCTCTGAATACCATCGTTTAACATACGAAAGGTAATCTGGGTGGAGATACGAAAAAACCCTTGTTGGGTGTGGTGTGCCTTTCATCGTTTTAGCAATTGCATGAGGTATTCTATCGTACAACCAGTTCGGAAGGCCTTCATTCTTTAATTCGGACATAATATATGGACCCGGTTTAAATATTACCTTTAAGTTAAATCTTGAAACCATTTCGAGAAAAGCTACAATATTTCTTTTAGGGTCAGTTAAGCCAGAGAAGTCAAAAAAGCCTTCGTACGGTTCATGCCAAAACCAAGGAACGTAAAAACTAACTGCATCAAAACCAGCATTCTTAATTTTCACCAAACGGTCTTCCCATACTTCTGGTTCTAACCTAAAGTAATGCAATTCTGCAGAAAACAAAAATCTGTTCTTCCCATCAACAATGAACTTTCCATCTTTGATTTCCATCTTTGGCAACAGACTCACCTCAAGTTCTACTGAAATTCTACTGAAACGTTTCTATTATATTTCACTAAATGATATTATCATAATCGGTTTGGCAAAACAAAACATCAATAATAGAAATCAAGTTGTGCTTTCAGTCAGAAAATAACTTTTATAGGAAGAATTCTCACGACTGCTTCATTTTGCTTTGAATTTTCAGTTATACTGAATCAAGTGTTCTAAAACATAGAAATGATGCTTAGATAAGCTTTCTTGTTGAATCACGAACGACAAGGTTTACATCAAGCACCACATCTGAAAGGAAATCATCAGTGTTATTAAGGAGACTAAGCAACATATGAGCTGCAAGGGATCCAAGTTGATACATGGGCCTCTTCACAGTGGTTAATGCAGGAGCAACATACGATGAGAGTTCAATATCGTCAAAACCGACAATTGAAATATCATCGGGGATAGTTAAACCAATCTCTTTTATCGCTTGCATCGCTCCAATAGCCATTTCATCGTTCGAGCAAAAAAGGGCGGTAGGTAGGTCCTTCCTCGAATTCCTTGAAAGATATCCTTTCATGACTTCGTATCCCGATTCTTCAGTGAAGTTACCTTCCAATATATCCTCGTTTCTGATTTCGATTCTCAAATCATGGGCTGCTCTGATAAATCCTCTGTATCTTTCTTTCGCATCAAGTGAATCCTTTGGCCCTTTCATAAAAGCGATCCTTCTGTGGCCGAGATCGTAGAGATACTTTACAACTTCATAGGCACCCTTTTCGTTATTTATCCGAACGCTTTTTATCTCGCGCCCTTCTTTATCTTTTATGGTTCTGTCAAGTGTTATAATTTTGTACTCGTTTGCCCATCTGATGATATCCTCGTTTTTAACCGCCGGAGTCATAATAATCATTCCACCAATTATTCCAACCTTTAGAAATTTGTCAACATCCTGTTTCCTGTTCTCTAAGGTACAATAGATAAGAAGGTTATATCCGAACGCATGCAACACGTCCTGTATGCCACGGACAAGTGCATCGTAGAAAGGACCTTTTATTTCATGCACTATCAGTGCAACTAGGTCATATTGCTGCCTCTTCAACCTTTTTGCGAAGTTATTTGGAACGTAATTTAGTTCTTCAATAGCCTTTAATACTCGTTTTCTTGTCTCTTCACTCACTTTGCCAGTGTTGTTAAGGACATAGGAAACCGTTGAGATCGAAACACCAGCTCTTTTAGCAACATCTTTGATTGTTGCCATTTGACCACCTCCGTTGCCCAATGCTATTATGAAGTATATCACATAATTTCAGTTAAACGTTTCGATTAATTTCACCATTTTTCTAATCCTTAAACAAATGAATTCAAATATGTACCAAAATCTCTTCAGCACACACATTAGCTCATTTTGTCTTCGTTTTCCACTTCTACAGCTGAGTGATAAAATGTGGTTGTATTTTTTGTACTCTGGATTGGGAGGTATTTAAAATGAGTAAAATCACCTTAGGAGCGAAGTTTTTGAATATTGCAGAAATTCATTATTTTCGAGTCTCTCCAAAAGATTGGGAAGATCGTATTTTAAAGGCAAAGAATGCAGGATTTCAAGCGTTGGCTTCTTATATTCCTTGGTTGGTACATGAAGAAAATAAAGGTGAATACGATTTTTCTGGTCAATATGATGTTGCGAGATTTATTGAGCTGGTTGCAGAATATGATATGTACTTCATCGCTCGTCCAGGACCATTTGTGATGGCCGAACTGAAAAACGAAGGTATTCCTTATTGGGTATACGAAGAAAAGCCTCATGTTATCCCGATTACTTGGAACAACAGGAAAGTTGAAGGTGCACAAGTTATCTACAACCATCCAGATTTCCTCTCAGAAGTTGATAGATGGTATACCGTGGTGGCTGACATAATTCGACCGAGGCTTGTCCAAAACGGAGGTAACATCGTAGCTGTCCAATTGGACAATGAAATAGGAATGCTTCAGTGGGTTAATAATACACCAGATCTTTCGGATTTTACATTGGGAAAGTTCATAGACTGGTTATTAGAACGCTATAATGACTTCTACAGATATGGTTTTGAACTTATTAAAAGCACTGAAACTTTTGAACGTCTGCGTACACCTGGTGATGAGTTTGTACGGAAATTCGTATCAGATTATTCCCTATTCTCACGCTACGATTTCGGGAATTATGTTAAAAACCTCAGAGATATGTTCTGGAGTAAAGGGATACAAGTTCCATTCATTGTGAACATACACGGTACTTCAGGAGGAAGGGCTCACACTTTTCCAATAGGTATTTCGCAACTCAGGAATACATTCATTCTGGACAATGTAATACCTGCAACAGATATTTACCTAGGGGATTACACTATAAAAAACGTCACCGATTTGTGGAACATAAATGAAGTACTCAGGTCAATAACAAGAAAACCATTTGGAGTTATGGAATTTGAATGCGGAAGTGGAGATTATGGAAACAACTTAGGTGAGAGAATTGATCCAAACGCCACATTGCACAAGGCAATTGTTTCATACATTCAAGGTAACAGGTTTCTGAACTACTACCTTTTTTCAGGTGGAATAAATCCAAAGTTAAAGAACGACGTAAAGGACGGAAATGCCCGGATAGCGTTCACCGGGGAGGAACACGGGTTTGCAGCACCTGTAAAACCAAATGGCCAGCTCGATTATACGTATGATTATATAAAGTTCGCTAACAACTTTCTTTTCATGCTTGAGCGTAATTTAGGTAATGAATTTTCGTTAATGTACGACAATATAACAGTCGCTTACCTAGATGAATACTACAGAACTGAGTACTCATACGGATCCGACAAAGAAAAACGTTCTAATATAGAGATTCTTAGAGGATATAATCTATGGGATAGTTTTTTGAAAACTCTTTTTATTATGGGGTATAGATATAAATTCGTAGACTTAGAACACTCAGCCCTTAGCAGTAGCGAAATCTTAATTGTTCCTTCAGCTAGGTATATGTCAAAAGAAGTTCAACAGAAGATTGTGGATTTCATAAGTGCTGGTGGTAAGGCTATAATATACGGTGACCTTCCCATATTCGACGAAGACGGTGACTTATGTACTCTTCTGATAGATTTTCTAAGAATCCAACCGGGCAGAGAGTTTTTTGCAGCTCCACATTTTTATCTTTCTGTAAGTTCATCGGGCAATCTGTTCCGCGAATTCAGAACCGACTGGGCGCGTGAAATACTTATCCCTGATAATGATGATGGCAATACTTCTCTTGCAACTCTGGCCCATGTTACTCAGGTGAATGCGGTATGCTCAGTATTTTTAAAAAATAAGAATGCTGTTGTTATCACCACACACTTAAATGCAAATTTTAACTTTTTCGAACATGTCCTTGAACTTCTAGAATTTAAGCCCAGAATAAAGATTTTTACAGATTCCAGAAACGCAATTGGAGCTCTTCCATTCGTTATGGAGAACGTTAAAACACAGCAGAGGTTTTTACTCATTGTTAATATAGACAATTTTCCGAAAGAAGTTAGAATAATGGTTGATGAAATAGATATTGGAACAAAGAAGATTTCATCGAAGGGAATTCTTTTTGAAAAGATACCGAATCAACATGGAGGGTCCGAACTGTGAAAAGAAAAAAATGGATACCTTACGTTCTTTTAAGTTTTTTAACGGCACTCGTTGTTTTTTTCATTGCCTGGGCTTACAGTCCTTTGAGACCGACAGCTGAGGCGAAACAATATTTGCAATCATCAAACTACGTCGAGGTAATTCAGGAAAAGAACATCTACTTCATTCCCAAAAACTCCAAGAAGAAGGATTTTGAAAGTGTGGGAATTATCTTCTACCCAGGAGGACACGTTGATTACGTTGCTTATGCACCTCTTGGTTATAGGCTTGCGGAAAAAGGGATAACGGTGGTGATTCTAAAAGTTCCTATGAGTTTTGCCATTTTTGACATCAATGCAGCAAAAAAGGTTATAGACGACTATCGGTTTACGAATTTCGAATGGTTCCTTGCTGGCCACTCCCTTGGGGGTGTTGCCGCTTCTGAGTTTTTGGTCAAGCATCCCGAACTAATTGGAAATGCTGTTAAAGGCATTATATTCTTGGCATCTTACCCTTCAAAAGATATCTCTCATTTGCCGATACAAGCGCTATGTATCTATGGCTCTGAAGATGGTGTACTACCACCAAGTGAAATTAATGAAAAGAAGATTCTTTTTCCTAAGTCAACAAGATTTGTTGAAATACTCGGTGGTAATCATGCACAATTTGGAAGTTACGGAATGCAACGAGGTGATAGACCAGCCAAAATTAGCGGATATGAGCAGACAAGTATCGTAATTAAAGCTATCGAAGAATTCTTAAGTGAATATCAACTTGAAAAGAAAAATCTAAGTAGAATTAAATAACTCGTGCTTTGAAAACCTTCTTCGTGTGTTATAATTCTTTCGGCAACTAAAACTACTTATACTTTTAGGAAAGGAGTGGACAGATGGCAAACATTTTCCAAAAGCTAATTCCTTACCGTTCGCCTCTTGAATTGTTGTGCGAACATTCAAAACTTTGTGTCTCCGCAGCTTATTTAATGTATGCAGCGGTTGAAAAATACTTCAATAACATGCCAATTGATGAACAGTTTAGCGAAGTTGACAAATTGGAACACGATGCTGACCAACTCAAGCTCCAGCTAAGGGATATATATAGCAAACTCAAATGGACTTATTTCAATAAATCCGATTTTCTTGATATACTCCACAACGTAGATGCGATAATTGACTTAACAGACGATGTTGTGAAAGTTCTGACAATCAACCAAATAGAAAACGTATCGGAAGAAATAAAGTCTGCCATTTTGGAACTTGCGGATGTTGTTAGAAAAAGTGTGGAACACATGAACGAAACAGTTCAAGAACTGAAAACAGTAGTCGAATCAGGATTTTCACCAAAGGAAATAGAAAAGGAAGACAAAAGTGTGGAGACAGTTGAATCAGAAGAACGCTCATCAGACAGACTTGGCTTGGCGCTTGGAAAAAAATTGTTTGCAAAGAAACATGAAATGAACCCTGTTGACATCATGTTCTTAAACAACCTGGTTATACTTCTCATGAGGATAGAAGATAGAGCGAAAAACGCTGTTGAAAGAATCAGAATGATAACACACATGTGAAATTTAATTCACTACAACTGAAATCGAAAAATTTCATGCTACAGAGGAGGGAAAAGAGCGTGATCACACTCTTCGCGGTGCTTGTTGGAATGTTCATGGCATTTGCCATAGGGGCAAACGATGTGGCCAATGGTATGGCTACTGCCGTAGGAGCAAAGGCAATAACGCCAAAACAGGCTGCCCTTCTTGCTTCATTTCTTGAGTTTCTCGGCGCTGTTATGTTCGGTGCTACAGTTACAAAGACCATAGCAAGTGGTATAGTGGCGATAGAACATATTACAAATCCCAACCATGTTATCTACGGTGCAATAGCTGCGTTGTTATCAGCTGGAATATGGGTGATGCTCGCTACGGTTTTTGGTATGCCCGTTTCAACAACACATTCGATAATAGGTGGCATGATAGGATTTGGATTGGTAAGCGGTGGGGTTAAGGTCGTATACTGGTCAAAATTGCTAAAAATTGTACTGTCTTGGTTCATTTCTCCGGTAGTGGGAGGCATTTTGGCTTTTATAGTATTTAAGATAATAGTTTTAACGATACTTCACCGTTCGAGTCCTTTGAATGCCGCAAAGAAAGTTGCCCCAGTCTTAGTTGGTTTCACCTTCTTCCTCATCTCCTTCCTTTTTTCACTCAAAACACTTAAAAAACCTTACAATTCTTCACTACTAATTGGATTGCTATTCTTTGCATTGGCTTTCACAGTATCTTATCTACTCGTGAGGAAAAGACTGAACAATAATCAGTTAGATGAATACCAAGCTGTCGAGAATATCTTTAAAAAAGTTCAAGTGCTGACCTCCGCTTATGTGTGCTTTTCGCATGGTGCTAATGATGTGGCAAACGCTGTCGGTCCCATAGCACTAATCTTCATGATAAAGAACAACCAAACGACAAATATTTCAAGCATTGAGATTCCCCGATACATACTGTTCATAGGTGGGTTAGGTATTGCTCTTGGAGTGCTGTTATACGGATACAAGGTTATGGAAACGATTGGGCACAATATATAACTGAACTGAATAATACAAGAGGCTTTTCTGTCGATTTTGGAACAGCTACAACAGTTCTTTTGTCATCGATATTCGGTTTTCCGATAAGTACAACTCATACGGTTGTCGGTGCTGTGACAGGTGTTGGTTTAGCAAGAGGTATCGAGGTTGTAAACCTTGGAATTCTTAAAGATATCCTTATATCCTGGTTTGTTACCGTTCCTTTCTCAGCCGGAGTAAGTGCCATTCTTTATCTTTTATTCACTCGCGTTTTCTAAGTTACATGAATTGCTTATTATCTTGAACGTCAATACAGTTAATCTCGTCCCCAATAAGGGGACATTTTTTAGTTTCGCGTACCAATAAAAGCAAGATTATCAAGCTGAAAAAGTGCGGTATAATATTGTTTAGTAGGCATACTAAAAAATTGAACCCAAAGGGAGGATAAGGACATGACGGTTCTTTTCCTTACAAAAATGATCGACTATTTCGTTGAACGAGTAAATGACTTGAAAAAGGAATTCCCGAACGATTTATTCGTTATTGCAAAGGACAGAGAAGATGCCCAAAGGTACATCGGTGAGGCGGATGTAGTTGTAGCAGGTGGCTTATCACCAGAGCAAGTTATCAATGCCAGAAACTTAAAATTTGTCTTAGTTCCTTGGGCAGGTGTGAACGGGCTTCCTATAGATTTGTTGGCTGAAAGAGGTGTAATTGTTGCGAACAACCATGGTAATGGGAAGATCGTTGCTGAAAGAGCTTTAGGTTTGGCACTTGCACTCATGGGAAGAATCGTTGAATACCATAACGACCTTTCCAAAGGTATTTGGCATGGTTATGAATCTGGTTCAAAACCCGAGGATTTTTGGTTTTCGCTACAAGGAAAGCGCGTTACAATCCTTGGTCTTGGCACAATTGGACGGCATTTGGCAAAGCTACTATCTGGTTTTGAATGCGAGATTATGGGATTTAAAAAGACGGTGGAACCAGTTGACGGAGTAAATTACGTAACAAACAACTTGGAAGAGGCTATAAATTTCGGCAAGATTATCTTCATTGCACTCCCACTTACAAAAGAAACATATCACCTTATAAACAAAGAACTTATATTACAAATGCAAGGAAAGTTCCTAATAAATGTTGGTCGTGGGCAAATAATCGAAGAGGAGGCGCTTTACTACGGGCTTAAAAACGGCATTCTTGCGGGTGCCGCAGTTGATACTTGGTACCTATATCCGGATGCAGACCATTCAGTCCAGTTGCCATCACGGTATCCAATCCATACCTTCAAGAACGTGGTCATTTCACCACATGTTGGAGGTTTCACAATAGAAGGACAAATTGGACGAATAGATGAAACGATCGAAAATCTTAGGAGAATCCTCGCTGGTGGAATGCCAAAGAACATCGTGGATCTTAAAAACGAGTATTGATAAATATTAGAGCAATGGAGAGGGGTATATAAATGCCATTCGACGGCTTTGTTATGAAAACAGTTGTGGAAAAGATCAGAGATTTAATTCTGGGAAAGAACGTAAGGAACATCTACCTTTACGACAAGGTGATTTATTTCTCCTTCGATGAGGGTGACTTAAAAGTTTCGTTGAATCCAAATTATTCGCACGTCTCATTTACGAATCATATAGTTAAAGAACCAGACAAACATACTTTTGTCGAACTACTACGTAGCAGAATACGTGGGGCAAGAGTTCATGAACTTACTACGAATGCGTATGAAAGAACAATGATAATGAAATTGCGCAAAATAGATGAAATTGGCGAGAAGCATGAGTACGAACTGTATTTCGATATCATGGGAAAGCATTCAAACGCTATTTTTGTTGAAAACGGTATTATAATAGACGCTTACAAAAGGATAGAAACACGTGTTAGGAACATCTTCCCGGGCGAACAATTCACACTTTTCAGCTCGGAGAAACTCCCGATAGATGAGGTAACATTTGAAAAGCTGAAAAGTGCTCTTGAGAAATTCCAAAACAAACAGCGAATGATTTCGGAATTTATCTATTCAACAGTTCAAGGATTTTCAAAACAAACGGCAGAAGAATTGCTTTTGCGCTCAGAATTGGAAGACAAACCGGTATCACATATCACTGAAAGAGAATTAGAAAAATTAGTTGTTGGACTTTTAAGTATACTGGAAGAAATTAAACAAAAAAGCGTCTATATATACTATGAAAACGAGCAACCGACGGATATCTCTGCATTCAGGTTACACAAATACAATGATTTAAAGAGATGTGATGATGTTATCGCATGTATAAATGAGTACTTTGACTTTGTCGAGAATAAAGACAAATTAATTCAAAAGCGCTCCCAACTGTTAAGCATTGTTAATAGCCGAATTTCCTCACTGGAAGAGCTGCTGGCTCAGATTGAAAAGGAGAAAGAAGAATGTTTGGAAGCTGAGAAGTACAGAAAATACGGAGAACTGATAAAAGCTTACAGTTATCAAATTCCTCATGGTGGTTGCGAAGTAGAGCTATTTGATTGGGAAACGAATGAAAACGTGTCAGTTCCACTAGAGACTCATCTTTCACCAATTGAAAATAGCGTGAAATATTTCAAACTGTACAACAAACTGAAGAAGAAGGCAGAAGGTTTGAAAGAACGCGAAAACATACTTAGAAAGGAATTGGATTACTTAAGGCAGTTGCAGGATACCATAGAGAATGCCGAAACTTTGGAAGATTTAGAAGAAATAGAAGATGAGATGATTGAAAATGACTTGATAAAAAGCAAGCACAAAAAGAAGGGCAACAAATCGAAGATAGAACACACAAAGTCAGAACCTAGGAAGTATTTATACAACGGATTCACAATATTAGTAGGGCGAAACAACAAGCAGAACGACGAACTGGTTAGAAAATCAAGTGAGCATGACATATGGCTACACGTTCAGGGTATGCCGGGCGCACATGTTGTTATAAAAACAAATGGTAAGCCCGTTGAAGAAGACGTTCTTTTATACGCGGCAAAGTTAGCTGCTCAGTTCAGCAAGGGAAAGTATTCTACAAAGGTACCGGTTGATTACACGTACATAAAGTACGTGAAAAAGCCCAAGGGCTTTAAACCAGGACTTGTGCTTTATTCAAATTTTAAAACTCTCTTTGTAACTCCTGATGAAAGGTTTCAGCAAAGTAAGTAAGCATTCAAATAATCATAAATTCGAACTGAAAAAAGAATTAGTATGAAGGTGAGACTATGTTATACGAACTTGTTAGCGATTACAGCCCTGCTGGTGACCAACCGCAGGCAATAGAAAAGTTAGTAGAAGGTCTAAAAAAAGGCTACCGCTTCCAAACGCTTATAGGCGTCACAGGAAGCGGGAAGACGTTTACTATGGCGAATGTGATAAAAGAGATAGAAAGACCGGTTCTGGTAATATCACCGAATAAAACTTTAGCTGCACAGTTGTATACAGAGTTCAAGTCTTTCTTTCCAAATAACAAGGTCGAGTTTTTCATAAGCTACTACGATTATTACCAGCCGGAAGCTTACGTACCCACGAAAGACCTTTACATAGAAAAGAGCGCTGATATTAACGAAGTCATCGCAAGGATGAGAATGAGTGCTATAAAATCCATAATGACCAGAAGGGATGTTATAGTTGTTGCAAGTGTTTCAGCGATATACGCATGTGGTGATCCACGCGATTTTGATACTCTAAACATAAAACTCACAGTTGGAGAGCGTGTTAAACTCAACGACTTGCTCAAACACTTAGTACGTATAGGATACGAGAGAAAAGAAGACATCGGGCTGACTGGTAGCTTTCGATTTCGTGGCGATACGCTCGAAATTTTTCCGACGTATCAAGATGAAGGTATTCATATCGAGTTCTTTGGTGACGAAATTGATAGAATTTATACATTTGACAGGCTGAACAGAGAAATAATAGAGCGACTGGACAGAATAACCATCTATCCAGCAAAGGAGTACGTCACCACGGAAGAAAAGATAGCAATAGCTGTGAAAGGTATAAAAGAAGAACTTGAGGAAAGGCTTGCGGAATTGAGAAGACAAGGTAAAGAACTTGAAGCTCAAAGACTTTATCAAAGAACGATGAACGACATCGAGTTACTGAGTACTTTAGGCTACTGCACTGGTATCGAAAATTACTCACGCCACTTCGATGGCAGGCAACCTGGCGAGCCACCATACTCGCTGCTTGATTACTACGATGAAGATTACATTGTGTTCATAGATGAGTCCCACATCACGATTCCACAACTCAGAGCCATGTACCACGGTGAGATGTCAAGAAAGAAAAGCCTTGTTGAATATGGCTTTAGATTGCCTTGTGCGTACGACAACAGACCTCTCAAATTCGAGGAATTCCTTTCAAAAGTGAACCAGGTAATTTTTGTGTCTGCCACCCCTGGACCATTTGAAATGGAGGTATCTGAGCAGATTGTCGAGCAAATCATCAGGCCAACCGGACTTATCGACCCACTTGTCGAAGTAAGACCAACAAGGTATCAAGTCGATGATTTGGTGAAAGAAATAGTAGAAGTCAAAAAGCGTGGTGAACGTGCGCTCGTTACTGTTTTGACCAAGAAAACAGCTGAAATGCTTGCTGAATATCTCGTAGAATTTAATATCCGTGCCTTGTATCTACATTCTGAACTTGATGCGATAAAGAGATTCGAAGTGCTCAAAAAATTGCGTTCGGGAGAAGTGGATGTTGTTGTAGGAGTTAACTTACTGAGAGAAGGTTTAGACCTTCCGGAAGTATCGCTCGTGGCGATACTTGATGCTGACACTGAAGGATTCTTGAGAAGTGAAACCACGCTCATACAAATCATAGGCCGAACAGCCCGAAATGAAAATGGAAAGGTTATCATGTACGCCGACAGAATAACTCCTGCAATGCAAAGAGCAATCGATGAGACAAATAGAAGAAGGAAAATACAGATAGAATACAACCTTAAAAACGGTATCCAGCCACAGACCATAGTGAAACCTCTAATGGAAGATATATTTGCACCTTTTCGAGATAAAGAAGAGGAATTCTACAAAGTGTACGAAGATAGCATCTTCGCGCTGAAAGAATCCTTACCATTGGAAGACTACGTCGCATTACTTGAGGAAGAAATGTACAAAGCCGCTTCAGAACTGCGTTACGAAGATGCGGCAAGAATTAGGGATGAATTATTCAGAGTTAGGGAAGAACTCAAAGACAAGAAATAAAATTAAAAAGGGGCGTTCGCCCCTTTTTTGATACACTGATTCAGTAAAGCGTATCACAGGTGAATTGGTTTGTCTGTAATCCCTTCAAGTGCACCTAAGATAGTTTCGCTCAGTGTCGGATGTGGATGGATCGATTCTTCAAGTTGATGTGCTCTGAGCTTATTCCTCACAGCTATTACTCCTTCCATGATGAGTTCTGTTGCAACTGGAGAAACAATTGACATACCTAGTACTGTATCGTCGTTCTTATCTGCTATCACTTTTACAAAGCCTATATTCTCAAGCATTGTCCTTGCTCTACCATTTGCAGAGAGTGGGAATTTGAATATCTTGACCTTTTCTCTATCCACATCCTTTTCTCTCAAACCCGTCGATGCTACCTCTGGATTCGTAAAGATTATCGATGGAACAGCAGAGTAGTCCATCTCTGCTTCAATTCCAGCGATATTCTTTGCTGCAACAACACCTTCGTACGCCGCAACATGCGCAAGCATAATTTGACCTCTTACGTCTCCTATCGCATAAACACCTTCGATATTTGTTCTCATCCTTAAATCAGTTTTAATCCCTCTTTCTATTTCAACGCCGAGATTCTTAACATCTTCCGGAATATTCGGCCTTCTTCCAACTGCAACAAGTACTTTATCAACTACCGAAATTACCTCCTTACCTTCACTATCAACAACTGTTACCTCGTAACCGTTGCTGACTATTTTCACACCTGTCACTTTCGCTTTCTCTTTTATTTCTACACCTTTCCTTGCGAATGACTTCTTGACCTCGTCCGCTACGTCGTCGTCTTCGTAAGGAAGTATATGATCAGCCAATTCAACGATTTTGACCTTTACACCTAGTGAGCTGAAGAACGTTGCGAATTCGACACCAATAACTCCACCACCGACAATCAACAACGATGATGGTAGTTCTTTCATTAAGAACACGTCGTTACTTGTCCATATACCTTCGACTTCACTGAACGGTGGAAAAATCGTTGGAACAGAACCGTGAGCAAGAACAAGATTTTCACATTCGAGCTCTTCGCCACTTTCCTTAATCCTCACCTTTTTCCTATTAACTACCTCCGCTGTTCCCTTCACAACGGTGACGTTGTTTTTCTTCATAAGGAATTCTATACCTTTCCTTGACATCATAATGCTTTTGTTTGCGTGAGCCATAATCCCAGCAAGGTCAAACCCTTCAACACTTATTTTTAGACCTAATTTACTTGCTTTCTCTTTCGATTCATCGAGCAGGTGTGTAGCTGTTAGAAGTGCCTTTGTTGGTATACAACCCCAATTCGTACAGGTACCTCCGAGATTTTCCTTTTCGATAAGTGCTACTTTTTTTCCGTACTGTGCAAGCTTTATAGCGCAAACATATCCACCAGGGCCACCACCGATAACAACTGTATCAAAAACCATCTCCACCACTCCTTTATTCAGTTTATTCGTGTTATAATAATTATAATGACGACCTATTAATCTTTCAAGCTTGGAGGAAGAACATGAAAAAGAAACTAACACTTGAGAATCTATTCAAAATACTTGCCAATCAAAAACGCTTAGAGATATTGATGGCGGTCTACGACAACAACCAGACCGCGACAGAGGTGTCGAAGATCGTAGGACTTGACATATCAACAACTTACAGATACCTTAAGTCTTTAAAAGAAGCCGGTATTCTAAATTCCAGAATTGTAAAAGGCATAGAAATGTTCGATTTCTCCTCGGAGGAAGTTTACAAAATTCTCCAGTACGCTATCAATTTCATCAATAAACTTAACGCTGAAGGCAGATTCTGTGAAAACCTTGCCGCTTGCGAAATTGAAAGTAGACCCATAGTCCAAATATCCGGTGAGCCTGATTATGTATTAGATATGCGAGGTGAAATGTGTCCTGTTCCAGGCCTCACAACACAGCAAGTATTATCAGAGTTGGAAGATGGCAAAATCCTACTCGTTATAGTCGACTATCCACTTTCGGCTGAAAGGATCCCAAATAGAGTCGAACAACTTGGACACGAATTAATCGGAAGAACTATCGATAATCAAGGAAACTTCTATATTTACATCAAGGTGAAAAAGACAAATACCAGCGAATAATACTGTTAATTAAAAGCGGTGGTTGACCACCGCTTTGATTTTTCCCTTCTTGTGAAGAAATTAACCTATGAATTTCTCTTCTTTCTCAATCAATTCCACTAATCCATCGTAATCTATAAGTTTGACGTTTTTGACATCGGCTGTACAAAATCCTCTTGCTTCAAGATCGTTCTTAAGTGCGTACACTTCTGCTTTTGTCAGCTTTGTAACATCCTCAACAACTGCAAAAAAAACACCATTTTGAATAAGGACTACCTTATCGTTCTCATTAGCAATCTCCAATTTTACTCTCTCGGCCGGATTATCGACACCGTATTTCACAAGTATCAAAGCCATTTCATTCACCTCACATAAAAACAACGTAATCGTACTCATGGAAAAGCTTCGAGAGCTCTGCCTTGCTTACAAACTGTGCACCGTATTCTGGATCAACCTCTGTAACCTTCATTCTTTCGGCATCTTCCTTAACTACATAGACAGGTGTGCCGTACCTTGCTAAGTATCTTTTCACCATGCTGATAGGAAGAAGGCCGAGACATTCTGGCTTACACGTCGGTCTTACTGCAACAGTTGCTTCGTTCATCAAGAGAACTGCTGGTTCAAGGTCTTCTCCGTACATTCCGAAAGCTGTTCTAAACGCTTCATTAACCCAAATTGAACCTACTGGGGATTGGTATACAACGAATAGTAATTTCTTAGCCATTATTTCACCACCCAACATGCCATAATCATTAAGCCATAAGGCTTATGAACCTGTCACAGTTAGCAAAAAGACTTGCCAGTTCAGGTAAGCCACTTGGTCTTGAGCCTTCGACTATCATATCTTCTGTTACTCCTCGGTAATCCATACAAATACCACAGATTTCAATACGTACACCTTTAGCTGCCAGCTCTTTCATTTTCTCAGGTATATTCCTGTCAGTTCTTATCGGCTTAACCTTAGAATTAATTGAGAGAACTGAATCTGCGAACAAGAATATAGTAACCTCGTGACCTCTTTTTAGTGCAGCTTCTGCGATATGGATAGCTGTATCCAAATCCTGGTACGTGTAAGGGGGAACCATCACTTGAATTGCTATCTTCATTATATCAACTCCTCAAATTCACATAAAATGATCGACTTGCTTATTTTCTTCCAAACAAGAACCAAGCCATTGTCCAGTTTCCAAGCATAAAGAAGACTGTTGCAATTATCGAGGAGACTGCCATAAGTCCAACACCTGTGAGAGCGTGGCCAATGTTACAAGCATCGGCCATTGCCGCACCAAGTCCCATAAGAACTCCACCGATCATTACCTGGACGTATGTCTTTGGCTGTTTTGGCATTCTTAGTTTGAACTCCTTGGCTTGCACAGCCGAAATTGCAGCACCAATGATTATACCTATTATCTCAAAACCTTCCCAGCTAAGTGCTTCACCTGTTGTAAAACTCTTTATCAAATTGATCCAACCACCAGTAATACCAAGTCCGTACATTCTTCCAGCTTTCTGACTTGTCCACCAGGCAAACGGTGCAAGTATCGCCAAGAGCACTGCTGCAACCTTCCAAGAAAGCTTCGTTTCCCTGTTTGTTGTCTTTGTTCCAAATGCATAAACCCAGAGGATTGCAGCAAAAATAATAGCCATTACCAAAGGATTAATGTGGAAGACGTCTGGAAGTGTCAAACCAGATTGTGGCTTGTATATGCTTGAAACGTGATTTTCAACGGTTTTGTTGAATTGTCCAAGCCAGTTTGATATGAACTTTAGTGCTCCACCCTTTACGGAAGTAGCTGTCAAACCGTATATTAAAGCAGCAAACCAAGCAGTTGTTAGACCCTCACCTGTTCTGTATGTAACACCAGAAGCACAACCGCCTGCAAGAACCATACCTAAACCAAATGTAAAGGCACCAAGTGTGTTACCAACGAGATTTATTGGTTTCGGATTGAGCGTAATAAGACCGAATTGAGCAAAAAGAACGAAAAGAATAGCCTCGAGCCCAACAGCGAACGTATAAAGTTTCATCAAATAGTTATCTTTGAAGAAAACAAGGTCTCTGTAAGCAGAGTTAAAACACACGCGTCCTCTTTGCAAAATCACACCGAAAATGAGACCAATTATTAACCCTGACCAAGCCATATCAATTCACCCCTGTTATCAGCCATTTACTTTTATGTATATTTTCCATTCACTTGGACCAACTTCTTCAATTTCAAGAACTTCATGTCCCATTGCCTTGACGGTTTCGGGAATTCTTTCTTTCGACATTGGATAATCGACCCAAACTTCAAGGATTTCACCAGGTTTCATATCCTTGAGTGCTCTCTTTGTTTCTACATCCGGAACTGGACAAACTTCTCCCCTGACGTCTAATGACTTTGTAACTGCATATTTCGCCATAAAAGTCCCTCCCTCTTTTATTTGATGCTGTTAACTAAAAGTATTGAAAATTTCCAAAAACCGTATTATCTTCTTATTAGTGGAACACCCCCCACCATCAATTCTCACAAAAAGGAGGTACTCCACTATGCAAAATTCTGTAGTCTCTTGCCCCAAATGCGGCTCTACCAACATCTACAAAAACGGTCATGATAAGTACGGTAACCAACAATACTTTTGCAAAGACTGTAAGCGCACTTTCAGACTTGTTCATTCAAAAAAACACAAGCTCTTCTCTTTCCCTTATCCTAAATGCCCTGTCTGTGGAAAAACTATGCAAATCCACAAAATCAAAAAAGCCTTCGTTAAGTTCCGTTGCCGTTCTTGCCATACCAGAGACGAAATCCCAACTAACTTACCTCAATTTGTCCCTCTTCCTTTCGACTCTTTCAAGTTCTTCCGTTTCCCTATCTTTATTGTCCTTAAAGCCTTCGTCCTTTATTTCAAAGCTGTGTCCTTGCGTTCCATCAGAGACTCACTTAATATCAAAGTCTCTCATGTCGCTATCTACAAGTGGATCCTTAAGTTGTCTTGTTTCTTTTCCATCCTCGTTCCTGTAGATGCTTTCAAAGTCCATGGTGATGAAACTGTCGTTTTGTTTAAATCCAAAAAGTACTACGTTTGGTTCTTAGTTGAGCACGATTCGAATCTTATTGTTGCTTGGCATGTATCCAAATATCGCGATATGGGTCAAGTGAAGATATTGTTAGAGAAGTTCTTTGGTAACAACGAAAGAACAATCGAACTAATTACAGATGGACTTGGTGCATATGGTGCAGTGAAGATACTATACAAGAATATCAATCATATTGTTGTGAGACTTGGGCAAAACAATCAATGTGAATCGAAGTTTTCGTTATTCCAAGACTTTGTACGAGCCAAGCGTGGATTTAAGAATATTGACAATCTTCCAATGTACGTAAACAGTTTTTGTGTAGTGAGAAATCTCTTGAAACTGAATGGCAATGATATTGCGCGTGTTATGAGTGTTCTATTGTCTTCCATCACTACAAGTTAACAGCATCATTTTTTTGATGCTGTTAACTAAAAGTATTGAAAATTTCCAAAAACCGTATTATCTTCTTATTAGTGGAACACCCCCCACCATCAATTCTCACAAAAAGGAGGTACTCCACTATGCAAAATTCTGTAGTCTCTTGCCCCAAATGCGGCTCTACCAACATCTACAAAAACGGTCATGATAAGTACGGTAACCAACAATACTTTTGCAAAGACTGTAAGCGCACTTTCAGACTTGTTCATTCAAAAAAACACAAGCTCTTCTCTTTCCCTTATCCTAAATGCCCTGTCTGTGGAAAAACTATGCAAATCCACAAAATCAAAAAAGCCTTCGTTAAGTTCCGTTGCCGTTCTTGCCATACCAGAGACGAAATCCCAACTAACTTACCTCAATTTGTCCCTCTTCCTTTCGACTCTTTCAAGTTCTTCCGTTTCCCTATCTTTATTGTCCTTAAAGCCTTCGTCCTTTATTTCAAAGCTGTGTCCTTGCGTTCCATCAGAGACTCACTTAATATCAAAGTCTCTCATGTCGCTATCTACAAGTGGATCCTTAAGTTGTCTTGTTTCTTTTCCATCCTCGTTCCTGTAGATGCTTTCAAAGTCCATGGTGATGAAACTGTCGTTTTGTTTAAATCCAAAAAGTACTATGTTTGGTTCTTAGTTGACCATGAGACGAATCTTATTGTTGCTTGGCATGTATCCAAATATCGCGATATGGGTCAAGTGAAGATATTGTTAGAGAAGTTCTTTGGTAACAACGAAAGAACAATCGAACTAATTACAGATGGACTTGGTGCGTATGGTGCAGTGAAGATACTATACAAGAATATCAATCATATTGTTGTGAGACTTGGGCAAAACAATCAATGTGAATCGAAGTTTTCCTTATTCCAAGACTTTGTACGAGCCAAGCGTGGATTTAAGAATATTGAGAATCTTCCAATGTACGTAAATAGCTTTTGTGTAGTGAGAAATCTCTTGAAACTGAACGGGAATGATATTGCGCGTGTTATGAGTGTTCTATTGTCTTCCATCACTACAAGTTAACAGGATCATTTTTTTGATGCTGTTAACTAAAAGTATTGAAAATTTCCAAAAACCGTATTATCTTCTTATTAGTGGAACACCCCCCACCATCAATTCTCACAAAAAGGAGGTACTCCACTATGCAAAATTCTGTAGTCTCTTGCCCCAAATGCGGCTCTACCAACATCTACAAAAACGGTCATGATAAGTACGGTAACCAACAATACTTTTGCAAAGACTGTAAGCGCACTTTCAGACTTGTTCATTCAAAAAAACACAAGCTCTTCTCTTTCCCTTATCCTAAATGCCCTGTCTGTGGAAAAACTATGCAAATCCACAAAATCAAAAAAGCCTTCGTTAAGTTCCGTTGCCGTTCTTGCCATACCAGAGACGAAATCCCAACTAACTTACCTCAATTTGTCCCTCTTCCTTTCGACTCTTTCAAGTTCTTCCGTTTCCCTATCTTTATTGTCCTTAAAGCCTTCGTCCTTTATTTCAAAGCTGTGTCCTTGCGTTCCATCAGAGACTCACTTAATATCAAAGTCTCTCATGTCGCTATCTACAAGTGGATCCTTAAGTTGTCTTGTTTCTTTTCCATCCTCGTTCCTGTAGATGCTTTCAAAGTCCATGGTGATGAAACTGTCGTTTTGTTTAAATCCAAAAAGTACTACGTTTGGTTCTTAGTTGAGCACGATTCGAATCTTATTGTTGCTTGGCATGTATCCAAATATCGCGATATGGGTCAAGTGAAGATATTGTTAGAGAAGTTCTTTGGTAACAACGAAAGAACAATCGAACTAATTACAGATGGACTTGGTGCATATGGTGCAGTGAAGATACTATACAAGAATATCAATCATATTGTTGTGAGACTTGGGCAAAACAATCAATGTGAATCGAAGTTTTCGTTATTCCAAGACTTTGTACGAGCCAAGCGTGGATTTAAGAATATTGACAATCTTCCAATGTACGTAAACAGTTTTTGTGTAGTGAGAAATCTCTTGAAACTGAATGGCAATGATATTGCGCGTGTTATGAGTGTTCTATTGTCTTCCATCACTACAAGTTAACAGCATCATTTTTTTGATGCTGTTAACTAAAAGTATTGAAAATTTCCAAAAACCGTATTATCTTCTTATTAGTGGAACACCCCCCACCATCAATTCTCACAAAAAGGAGGTACTCCACTATGCAAAATTCTGTAGTCTCTTGCCCCAAATGCGGCTCTACCAACATCTACAAAAACGGTCATGATAAGTACGGTAACCAACAATACTTTTGCAAAGACTGTAAGCGCACTTTCAGACTTGTTCATTCAAAAAAACACAAGCTCTTCTCTTTCCCTTATCCTAAATGCCCTGTCTGTGGAAAAACTATGCAAATCCACAAAATCAAAAAAGCCTTCGTTAAGTTCCGTTGCCGTTCTTGCCATACCAGAGACGAAATCCCAACTAACTTACCTCAATTTGTCCCTCTTCCTTTCGACTCTTTCAAGTTCTTCCGTTTCCCTATCTTTATTGTCCTTAAAGCCTTCGTCCTTTATTTCAAAGCTGTGTCCTTGCGTTCCATCAGAGACTCACTTAATATCAAAGTCTCTCATGTCGCTATCTACAAGTGGATCCTTAAGTTGTCTTGTTTCTTTTCCATCCTCGTTCCTGTAGATGCTTTCAAAGTCCATGGTGATGAAACTGTCGTTTTGTTTAAATCCAAAAAGTACTATGTTTGGTTCTTAGTTGACCATGAGACGAATCTTATTGTTGCTTGGCATGTATCCAAATATCGCGATATGGGTCAAGTGAAGATATTGTTAGAGAAGTTCTTTGGTAACAACGAAAGAACAATCGAACTAATTACAGATGGACTTGGTGCGTATGGTGCAGTGAAGATACTATACAAGAATATCAATCATATTGTTGTGAGACTTGGGCAAAACAATCAATGTGAATCGAAGTTTTCCTTATTCCAAGACTTTGTACGAGCCAAGCGTGGATTTAAGAATATTGAGAATCTTCCAATGTACGTAAATAGCTTTTGTGTAGTGAGAAATCTCTTGAAACTGAACGGGAATGATATTGCGCGTGTTATGAGTGTTCTATTGTCTTCCATCACTACAAGTTAACAGGATCATTTTTTTGATGCTGTTAACTAAAAGTATTGAAAATTTCCAAAAACCGTATTATCTTCTTATTAGTGGAACACCCCCCACCATCAATTCTCACAAAAAGGAGGTACTCCACTATGCAAAATTCTGTAGTCTCTTGCCCCAAATGCGGCTCTACCAACATCTACAAAAACGGTCATGATAAGTACGGTAACCAACAATACTTTTGCAAAGACTGTAAGCGCACTTTCAGACTTGTTCATTCAAAAAAACACAAGCTCTTCTCTTTCCCTTATCCTAAATGCCCTGTCTGTGGAAAAACTATGCAAATCCACAAAATCAAAAAAGCCTTCGTTAAGTTCCGTTGCCGTTCTTGCCATACCAGAGACGAAATCCCAACTAACTTACCTCAATTTGTCCCTCTTCCTTTCGACTCTTTCAAGTTCTTCCGTTTCCCTATCTTTATTGTCCTTAAAGCCTTCGTCCTTTATTTCAAAGCTGTGTCCTTGCGTTCCATCAGAGACTCACTTAATATCAAAGTCTCTCATGTCGCTATCTACAAGTGGATCCTTAAGTTGTCTTGTTTCTTTTCCATCCTCGTTCCTGTAGATGCTTTCAAAGTCCATGGTGATGAAACTGTCGTTTTGTTTAAATCCAAAAAGTACTACGTTTGGTTCTTAGTTGAGCACGATTCGAATCTTATTGTTGCTTGGCATGTATCCAAATATCGCGATATGGGTCAAGTGAAGATATTGTTAGAGAAGTTCTTTGGTAACAACGAAAGAACAATCGAACTAATTACAGATGGACTTGGTGCATATGGTGCAGTGAAGATACTATACAAGAATATCAATCATATTGTTGTGAGACTTGGGCAAAACAATCAATGTGAATCGAAGTTTTCGTTATTCCAAGACTTTGTACGAGCCAAGCGTGGATTTAAGAATATTGACAATCTTCCAATGTACGTAAACAGTTTTTGTGTAGTGAGAAATCTCTTGAAACTGAATGGCAATGATATTGCGCGTGTTATGAGTGTTCTATTGTCTTCCATCACTACAAGTTAACAGCATCATTTTTTTGATGCTGTTAACTAAAAGTATTGAAAATTTCCAAAAACCGTATTATCTTCTTATTAGTGGAACACCCCCCACCATCAATTCTCACAAAAAGGAGGTACTCCACTATGCAAAATTCTGTAGTCTCTTGCCCCAAATGCGGCTCTACCAACATCTACAAAAACGGTCATGATAAGTACGGTAACCAACAATACTTTTGCAAAGACTGTAAGCGCACTTTCAGACTTGTTCATTCAAAAAAACACAAGCTCTTCTCTTTCCCTTATCCTAAATGCCCTGTCTGTGGAAAAACTATGCAAATCCACAAAATCAAAAAAGCCTTCGTTAAGTTCCGTTGCCGTTCTTGCCATACCAGAGACGAAATCCCAACTAACTTACCTCAATTTGTCCCTCTTCCTTTCGACTCTTTCAAGTTCTTCCGTTTCCCTATCTTTATTGTCCTTAAAGCCTTCGTCCTTTATTTCAAAGCTGTGTCCTTGCGTTCCATCAGAGACTCACTTAATATCAAAGTCTCTCATGTCGCTATCTACAAGTGGATCCTTAAGTTGTCTTGTTTCTTTTCCATCCTCGTTCCTGTAGATGCTTTCAAAGTCCATGGTGATGAAACTGTCGTTTTGTTTAAATCCAAAAAGTACTATGTTTGGTTCTTAGTTGACCATGAGACGAATCTTATTGTTGCTTGGCATGTATCCAAATATCGCGATATGGGTCAAGTGAAGATATTGTTAGAGAAGTTCTTTGGTAACAACGAAAGAACAATCGAACTAATTACAGATGGACTTGGTGCGTATGGTGCAGTGAAGATACTATACAAGAATATCAATCATATTGTTGTGAGACTTGGGCAAAACAATCAATGTGAATCGAAGTTTTCCTTATTCCAAGACTTTGTACGAGCCAAGCGTGGATTTAAGAATATTGAGAATCTTCCAATGTACGTAAATAGCTTTTGTGTAGTGAGAAATCTCTTGAAACTGAACGGGAATGATATTGCGCGTGTTATGAGTGTTCTATTGTCTTCCATCACTACAAGTTAACAGGATCATTTTTTTGATGCTGTTAACTAAAAGTATTGAAAATTTCCAAAAACCGTATTATCTTCTTATTAGTGGAACACCCCCCACCATCAATTCTCACAAAAAGGAGGTACTCCACTATGCAAAATTCTGTAGTCTCTTGCCCCAAATGCGGCTCTACCAACATCTACAAAAACGGTCATGATAAGTACGGTAACCAACAATACTTTTGCAAAGACTGTAAGCGCACTTTCAGACTTGTTCATTCAAAAAAAACACAAGCTCTTCTCTTTCCCTTATCCTAAATGCCCTGTCTGTGGAAAAACTATGCAAATCCACAAAATCAAAAAAGCCTTCGTTAAGTTCCGTTGCCGTTCTTGCCATACCAGAGACGAAATCCCAACTAACTTACCTCAATTTGTCCCTCTTCCTTTCGACTCTTTCAAGTTCTTCCGTTTCCCTATCTTTATTGTCCTTAAAGCCTTCGTCCTTTATTTCAAAGCTGTGTCCTTGCGTTCCATCAGAGACTCACTTAATATCAAAGTCTCTCATGTCGCTATCTACAAGTGGATCCTTAAGTTGTCTTGTTTCTTTTCCATCCTCGTTCCTGTAGATGCTTTCAAAGTCCATGGTGATGAAACTGTCGTTTTGTTTAAATCCAAAAAGTACTATGTTTGGTTCTTAGTTGACCATGAGACGAATCTTATTGTTGCTTGGCATGTATCCAAATATCGCGATATGGGTCAAGTGAAGATATTGTTAGAGAAGTTCTTTGGTAACAACGAAAGAACAATCGAACTAATTACAGATGGACTTGGTGCGTATGGTGCAGTGAAGATACTATACAAGAATATCAATCATATTGTTGTGAGACTTGGGCAAAACAATCAATGTGAATCGAAGTTTTCCTTATTCCAAGACTTTGTACGAGCCAAGCGTGGATTTAAGAATATTGAGAATCTTCCAATGTACGTAAATAGCTTTTGTGTAGTGAGAAATCTCTTGAAACTGAACGGGAATGATATTGCGCGTGTTATGAGTGTTCTATTGTCTTCCATCACTACAAGTTAACAGGATCATTTTTTTGATGCTGTTAACTAAAAGTATTGAAAATTTCCAAAAACCGTATTATCTTCTTATTAGTGGAACACCCCCCACCATCAATTCTCACAAAAAGGAGGTACTCCACTATGCAAAATTCTGTAGTCTCTTGCCCCAAATGCGGCTCTACCAACATCTACAAAAACGGTCATGATAAGTACGGTAACCAACAATACTTTTGCAAAGACTGTAAGCGCACTTTCAGACTTGTTCATTCAAAAAAAACACAAGCTCTTCTCTTTCCCTTATCCTAAATGCCCTGTCTGTGGAAAAACTATGCAAATCCACAAAATCAAAAAAGCCTTCGTTAAGTTCCGTTGCCGTTCTTGCCATACCAGAGACGAAATCCCAACTAACTTACCTCAATTTGTCCCTCTTCCTTTCGACTCTTTCAAGTTCTTCCGTTTCCCTATCTTTATTGTCCTTAAAGCCTTCGTCCTTTATTTCAAAGCTGTGTCCTTGCGTTCCATCAGAGACTCACTTAATATCAAAGTCTCTCATGTCGCTATCTACAAGTGGATCCTTAAGTTGTCTTGTTTCTTTTCCATCCTCGTTCCTGTAGATGCTTTCAAAGTCCATGGTGATGAAACTGTCGTTTTGTTTAAATCCAAAAAGTACTATGTTTGGTTCTTAGTTGACCATGAGACGAATCTTATTGTTGCTTGGCATGTATCCAAATATCGCGATATGGGTCAAGTGAAGATATTGTTAGAGAAGTTCTTTGGTAACAACGAAAGAACAATCGAACTAATTACAGATGGACTTGGTGCGTATGGTGCAGTGAAGATACTATACAAGAATATCAATCATATTGTTGTGAGACTTGGGCAAAACAATCAATGTGAATCGAAGTTTTCCTTATTCCAAGACTTTGTACGAGCCAAGCGTGGATTTAAGAATATTGAGAATCTTCCAATGTACGTAAATAGCTTTTGTGTAGTGAGAAATCTCTTGAAACTGAACGGGAATGATATTGCGCGTGTTATGAGTGTTCTATTGTCTTCCATCACTACAAGTTAACAGGATCATTTTTTTGATGCTGTTAACTAAAAGTATTGAAAATTTCCAAAAACCGTATTATCTTCTTATTAGTGGAACACCCCCCACCATCAATTCTCACAAAAAGGAGGTACTCCACTATGCAAAATTCTGTAGTCTCTTGCCCCAAATGCGGCTCTACCAACATCTACAAAAACGGTCATGATAAGTACGGTAACCAACAATACTTTTGCAAAGACTGTAAGCGCACTTTCAGACTTGTTCATTCAAAAAAACACAAGCTCTTCTCTTTCCCTTATCCTAAATGCCCTGTCTGTGGAAAAACTATGCAAATCCACAAAATCAAAAAAGCCTTCGTTAAGTTCCGTTGCCGTTCTTGCCATACCAGAGACGAAATCCCAACTAACTTACCTCAATTTGTCCCTCTTCCTTTCGACTCTTTCAAGTTCTTCCGTTTCCCTATCTTTATTGTCCTTAAAGCCTTCGTCCTTTATTTCAAAGCTGTGTCCTTGCGTTCCATCAGAGACTCACTTAATATCAAAGTCTCTCATGTCGCTATCTACAAGTGGATCCTTAAGTTGTCTTGTTTCTTTTCCATCCTCGTTCCTGTAGATGCTTTCAAAGTCCATGGTGATGAAACTGTCGTTTTGTTTAAATCCAAAAAGTACTACGTTTGGTTCTTAGTTGAGCACGATTCGAATCTTATTGTTGCTTGGCATGTATCCAAATATCGCGATATGGGTCAAGTGAAGATATTGTTAGAGAAGTTCTTTGGTAACAACGAAAGAACAATCGAACTAATTACAGATGGACTTGGTGCATATGGTGCAGTGAAGATACTATACAAGAATATCAATCATATTGTTGTGAGACTTGGGCAAAACAATCAATGTGAATCGAAGTTTTCGTTATTCCAAGACTTTGTACGAGCCAAGCGTGGATTTAAGAATATTGACAATCTTCCAATGTACGTAAACAGTTTTTGTGTAGTGAGAAATCTCTTGAAACTGAATGGCAATGATATTGCGCGTGTTATGAGTGTTCTATTGTCTTCCATCACTACAAGTTAACAGCATCATTTTTTTGATGCTGTTAACTAAAAGTATTGAAAATTTCCAAAAACCGTATTATCTTCTTATTAGTGGAACACCCCCCACCATCAATTCTCACAAAAAGGAGGTACTCCACTATGCAAAATTCTGTAGTCTCTTGCCCCAAATGCGGCTCTACCAACATCTACAAAAACGGTCATGATAAGTACGGTAACCAACAATACTTTTGCAAAGACTGTAAGCGCACTTTCAGACTTGTTCATTCAAAAAAACACAAGCTCTTCTCTTTCCCTTATCCTAAATGCCCTGTCTGTGGAAAAACTATGCAAATCCACAAAATCAAAAAAGCCTTCGTTAAGTTCCGTTGCCGTTCTTGCCATACCAGAGACGAAATCCCAACTAACTTACCTCAATTTGTCCCTCTTCCTTTCGACTCTTTCAAGTTCTTCCGTTTCCCTATCTTTATTGTCCTTAAAGCCTTCGTCCTTTATTTCAAAGCTGTGTCCTTGCGTTCCATCAGAGACTCACTTAATATCAAAGTCTCTCATGTCGCTATCTACAAGTGGATCCTTAAGTTGTCTTGTTTCTTTTCCATCCTCGTTCCTGTAGATGCTTTCAAAGTCCATGGTGATGAAACTGTCGTTTTGTTTAAATCCAAAAAGTACTACGTTTGGTTCTTAGTTGAGCACGATTCGAATCTTATTGTTGCTTGGCATGTATCCAAATATCGCGATATGGGTCAAGTGAAGATATTGTTAGAGAAGTTCTTTGGTAACAACGAAAGAGAAATCGAACTAATCACTGATGGACTTGGTGCGTATGGTGCAGTGAAGATACTATACAAGAATATCAACCATATAGTTGTGAGACTTGGGCAGAACAATCAATGTGAATCTAAATTTTCGTTATTCCAAGACTTTGTACGAGCCAAGCGTGGATTTAAGAATATTGACAATCTTCCAATGTACGTAAACAGCTTTTGTGTAGTGAGAAATCTCTTGAAACTGAACGGGAATGATATTGCGCGTGTTATGAGTGTTCTATTGTCTTCCATCACTACAAGTTAACAGCATCTTTTATTTTGTGGGCTCCACCCACTTTGAGATTTTTTTCACTTTCCAATTATATTAAACCAAACCATGGTAACAAACGCAATCATTTACATGTTACAGTTTGGTAAATTTTACAAATGACTTTTTTCACAATCGCTGCGCTCAAGATTTCGTTGGAACCGAATTGGGGAGGCAAGAAGGATAGGAAATTTAATATTTGTTGTATAATCGTATTGTCTCTATGTTCACGCAAATCTCTTATAGGGGGGATGAGGTATGAAGAGCACAAAGTTTTCATTCACAAAGTTACTTCTGCTTGGATTTGGCTTTTTTGGTATCAGTTTGTTATGGCCACTGTACAACTCGTATGTTCCGATATTTCTCAAAGACTTTAATTTGTCGTCCACACTTATCGGATTTGTGATGACCATTGACAACATCTTTGCGATCATCATGCTTCCACTTATCGGTGTTCTCAGTGACCAAACCAGAACACAACTCGGAAGGCGCATGCCCTATATACTCGTTGGTGCACCACTTTCGGCGATTACCTTTGCACTGATACCACTAACAAGAGCCTGGCAACTGTTGTGGTTGATGATGCTCAATATCATCTTCATGAACTTCTTCATGGCTCTCTTCCGCTCGCCCGTTATCGCACTTATGCCGGACATAACTCCTTCCGAATATAGAAGCCAAGCAAATGGAGTTATAAATTTCATGGGCGGTGTTGGTGCATTACTTGCGTTTTTTGCAGGCAAACCGCTTTACGACAAGCATTATTCACTTCCATTCTATGTCGGTGCAATCGTTATGGTCTTTTCTCAATTGCTTGTTGTTCTCTTCATTAAGGAAGACGAAAAGTACCGCACTAGAAGTGGGGAGAAGATCAGGTTTGAGAATGTTTACAAAAAGACCATGCTTGAATTATCAGAAAACTTAAGAGACGTTTTCAAATCGAACGAAAAAAGCTTACTCATGATGCTTTTATCTATCCTTTTGTGGTTCATTGGCTACAACGCTCTCGAAACATTCTTCACAAGTTATGCGAAATTCCAAATGGGTATCAAAGAGAGCACAGGAGCGCTCGTCCTTGGATTCTTCTCTTTAACGTTCATGCTCTTTGCTATTCCTGCAGGTTTCATAGGCTCTAAAATCGGTAGAAAGAAAACGATGACTATCGGATTGTTAATAGTAATTGCAATACTTCTTGGGGTTATTGTTTCGACAAGGCTTATTTCAGACGCGAATTTACTTACGAAAGTATTCTTTGCACTTTTTGCAATAGGTGGCTTGGGATGGGCGATGGTTAATGTCAATTCATTACCAACAATCGTTGACATGACCGTCGAAGAGAAAGTTGGAGGTTACACAGGTTTGTATTACTTCTTCTCAATGGCTGCAAATATCATAGCTCCTCCACTGGCGGGATTTTTCATCGATAAGATAGGCTACAATACACTCATCATTCTAACGTTGGTATTTTTCTTACTTGCCATACTCACACTCCAGTTTGTGAAGAGAGGAGATGTTAAGGTTCGAAAATAACAGTTATCGAACAACAGATACATCAAAATTAAAGCCCCGCTTTCCGCGGGGCTTTTCACTTAATCCTTCTTTCTTAGCTTTACAGCCGTACCATAGGCAAGGATTTCTGCCGCACTTTGCATTACCGAAGAAGAACCAAATCTTAATCCAACAACAGCATCTGCGCCAAGCTTCTCAGCTTCGTCTATCATCCTTTTCAAAGCCATATTCCTGCTTTCTATCAACAGTTCAGTATAACTCTTTATCTCGCCTCCAGCTAAAGTCTTAAAGGCAGCTGCGATATCCTTCCCCAAGTGTTTTGAGTTAACTATGCTCCCAGTAACAACTCCGAGAGTTTCAACAATTTCATACCCAGGTACGAAATCAGTCGTCACCACTATCATCTGTATCCCTCCTTCGAAAGAAATTCTATCAATCAAAAGAACTCTTCAAACTAAACCTCCTTACACTCGAAAACGAAATAACCTGCCACAACGAACAAAGAAATTATTACAATTACTCCAAACGTATAACCAACGTCGACTTTTCCTTTCTCAAAGACACTTATCCCAAGCTGGTAACTGAACGTATTGAGGTATCTTAAAGGTTTAAGCAACCCAGCCGTGGTTGTTAGCGCAAGTAAGCCGAGTGATGCAAGAAGTGGTTTCACCTGTTCGTTAAAGAGTACCGAGAAGAATGCACTTACAGCATACCACAAAAGTGCTCCAAAGATGTTATGAACCATGAATTTCGGAACAACAGAAACTGCATACTCCTTGCCAACCACAACTGAATAGACTAACGGTAGCAAAGCACCTAGCACCATCAATAAAACCGTAGCAATGGCTGCTGTCGTGAACTTTGTGAAATATATCCACCTGCGCGGTTTTCTGACAAGCAGGAAGATAATTGTACCATTTTCAAATTCCCTTGCAAAGAGCGGAAATCCCATTATTATACCTATAATCCCAACCATCTGTCCAAAATTCTTCCCATACCACTGAGAATTTATATAGAAGTTCCATTCCTTAAGCCTGTTCAACATAGCTCCTGGCAAGAATTTTTCAATCATCGGATTGCCAGAGTAACCTTCAAGCATTGAAACTGTGAACTTTTGGAACGGAGCGACTATAAAGAAGAGCCCTAAAATCACGATAAACACCCCAAAAAATCTCACTCTCATATCGTAAAACTCTTTCCTCATCTTTCACACCACCTTTATTTATTGGATATCTTTAGTCTTCGCGTTGAAATTATTCCTATCCAAAACGAGCGCTTCAAATATGGCTTCAAAAGGAACAGCAGAAAATTCCAAATTTTTCGAAATTGCATAATCTTTAGTCACAATGTAAATATCTTCACTTTCTGTACTTTTGTATTTATAGCCTTCCACCGTCACATCTTTGAGGTCTTTAGGAACACTCACAGCACAGTACTTTTCCTTCATATCGTCAAGATATCCGATATCCATTATCTTCCCCTTACTCATAATTGCAACTTTATCCGCAACCTTTTCAACTTCACTCAGGATATGGCTGGTATAAAAGACACTTTTACCATCAAGCGGGATCTCTCTTATCATCTCAAGAACTTGATTCCTCACTATTGGATCCAATCCCCATGTTGGCTCGTCGAAGATGTAGAGGTCTGATTGCTGTGAAAAAGCGATAGCAAGGTAAAGCTGCGTTGTTTGACCACTCGACAAGCTCGATACCTTCTCATCAACCGGAATTTCAAACCTTTCAACATACTCTATACACTTCTTTTCGTCAAATCTATCCGTTAGCTCCTTAGCTACTTTCACCATACGCTCTACAGTGTACGAGCCGTACAGCTCTTTTCCGTCTGGAACAAAAGAAACAGTCCCGTTCAAAATAATTTCACCCTCATCTTTTCTCCTAAACCCAAGAATACACTTGATGGTTGTTGTCTTTCCTGCACCGTTTGGCCCAAGCAGTGCAAAAATTTCGCCCCTTTTCACATCAAAAGAAACACCGTCTACAGCCCGAATGTTACCGTAGTATTTCTTCAAATTCCTAACGCTAAGAACTAAAGTATCTTCATTCTTTAGAGTTGTCATACTCGTCTCCTCCTTCATTTTGGTGCATATAGACCTCTTCTAACAACCTAAGAACTTCTTCCTTACTTATACCCAAATCCTGGCACCGTTTTAAGACACTCTTTAGTTCTTTGATAAGCCTCTCTTTAGTCTCGAAATAAATCTTGTCTTCAAATCCTACGACAGCATACCTCTCGCCTCGCTCAGCACGTATAATACCTTCCAATTCCAGCTCACGATAAGCCCGGGCAACAGTATTCACATTCACCCCAATATCTTTCGCAAGAGTTCTTATCGAAGGTAACGAATCACCAGGCTTCAGTTTCGAATTCAATATCATTGCCTTTATCTTTTCTTTAATCTGAGCATAAATCGGTACCGAAGAATGAGGATCTACAACAAACCACACACTCAACACTCCCAAAGTAATTCATTCAGTTCCATCTACTGTAATAGTACCATATTACAGTATACGTTGTCAAGAGTTGTAGAGTATGTGAGAAACAAAAATTATGCACCTAAGAAAACAAGTTTTGATAGAAATCAACACTTTCCAACGTATATTTGGTACTTATTCACTACTTATCTTGACAGATCGAACTGTGATGTGGTAGAATTTTCCAGAAATCGGAGGTGTTAACGTGGTTAATTTGGTCCAGCGAGGCCAAAACCTGGTAAGCCAAGGAAGATGTGATGTATATTTTGCTATAATTAGTTCTGCTCTGTTTACTCTTTCAGAGAGTAAAATTTTGGAGTTTCTTAATGCTCTATTGTTTGGTTGTTTAGTCTTATTGTATAATGCGAAATTCAATATTTCTTCTAATAAAGAGACCTCATTTGAGGTCTCTTTTTATTTATTGTTGCATCGGGGGGATGACTGTGCAGATCTTTGATTATGCTTCCGCTAAGATAGTCAACTCCAAGGTTGATATCGATTTTCCTGAAAGGTTTGACACAGAAAATCCAGCGCTTGTCTTATCTCCACCGTTTGTAGACATTCACACTCACGTAAGGCTAAACGACCAAGAAGATTATGATTCACTTAACCGTGCTGCACTTGTTGGAGGATTCGGTGCGTGCGTTATACAACCAAACACAAAACCGCCGATTGAGAATTTAGGTGTTTTGGAAAATCATATCAGATTGTCAAAAGGTAAAGAAGTGAAGTTCTTGCACACTGTAAGTCTGTTTGGAGATATTGAAGACCTAGACGAACTTGAGAATTTCAAAGATAACATCACTGGTTGGTCGACTGACGGAATTAGATACACAAGCGAAGATTTGGTAAGAGCGTTTTCAAGAAAGAAAAATGTACTTGTTTTTGACCATTCGCAAATTCACGAGATACCAGGAGATTTTTACATAGGAACAAGTCTTCCAAATGCATTAAGAACTTACTCAAACGAAGCAATAGCGATATGTCGAACCGTCTTGACAGGTTTGGAATTCGGTTTTAATAAGTTCCACATCCAGCACGTTTCAACAGTCCAGTCTTTAGAGATGATTGAATTTCTCAGAAGGAAAGCGCAAATCACCTGTGAAGTAACTCCTCACCATGTGTTTTTCCTTCCGGAAGATATAAGGAATACCAACCAAAAGATTAATCCCCCAATTTCAAAAGATAGAGATGCACTCGTAAAGGCAGTTCGAGATGGGGTTATAACCTGCTTTGCCACTGACCATGCACCGCATCCTGAGAAGGGTGATAGTTTTGAACAAGCACCGTACGGAAGTTCCCACATAGAGGTTGCGTTCTCGGTGTATCTCACAGTTTTCCAAGATGTAGAGCTAGTCTTGAGGAATCTGACCGTTAATCCTCTGAGGGTGCTTGATAAAACCTACGAAATGTTAGACTTGCACTTTCCAGACGATGCGGTACTGATTGACACAAGCGCTGAGTACGTTGTTGAGAGTAGAAAATTTTTGAGTAAAGGGAAAAACTGCGCATTTGAAGGGCAAAGGTTGAAAGGAAGAATTTTGGGAGTAAGGCGAAACGGAAGGTGGGTGTATTGGAATGGCGAGTTTCTCAATTAAGAATGTCAAATACAACGCGTATCTCTTGACCAAAAAATCCACTATTGAGATCACAGATAGAACGTATCTTATCTCATTTCAGGAAGACCTCGAATTCTCCCCTGGGCAGTTCTGTATGGTGAATGTAGACGGTGCTGGATTAACTCGTAAACCGTTCACACTTGGAAGAATCGAAGGTACTGTCGCCATATCCGTCAAAATCGCTGGTAAAGGTAGTGAGTACATTGTCAAGACAAGTGAAAGACTGAACGTACTTGCACCACTGGGAAATGCATTTGTTCCGGAAAATAGAAATGGGGCGGTTGTTGTTGCACCTTCTTGTCTTGCTGAAGGATTACATCTTTCAGAGCACTTTAAAATCCCTCTCTTTGTCGCTTCTAAGTCTGCGTTGAGTCGCGAAATAACGAGCCAATTCGAGCTAAATACTGTTGTAGGCAACGATGGATATTTGAGATTGCTTGAAGAACTGAACAACTCGAGGTTTGATTGGATATTTGTCAGTGGTTCAAGGATAATGGAAGAGCTGGCTGTAAGGAATATGCCCAATAAGCTTGTTTACGTATCGCTTAATGAATACATGGCTTGTGGGATTGGAGCATGCAAGGGATGTGCGGTTGAGACTATGAATGGAATTAAACACGCGTGCACCGATGGACCAGTTTTTAGGGGTGATGAGATATGGGCAAGGCACTAAATTTAAGAACACCCATTGTGATTGCATCAGGTCCTGGCGGATTTGGTGAGTACCTCAATGTTAGCTCCGTGGACTGGTCGTACGTTGGAGCCTATACTTTAAAGACTGTAACGCTCAATCCTAAATCGGGTAATAAGCCACCGAGGATGTACGCTTCAAAAGAATTTTTGATCAACCGCATTGGCTTGGAAAATCCGGGATTTGATGGTTTACGAAAAATGGTTGAAGATGGGACAATTGATAAATTGGCTTCAATAGTACCACTAATTTTAAGCCTTGGAGGAGATTCTTTCGATGAATACGTTGAAATAACAAAGCTTTGCAGACCATTCTTGGATAAGTTCATAGCTGTAGAATACAATTTCTCCTGCCCTAATGTGCACCACGGAGGGCTTTCGATAATGGTGGATAGAGAAGAGTGGCGCAGGTTGCTAAAAGCGATAAGAACAGAAACAGATGCATTTATCATTGCAAAACTGGGTATTGAAAGCGGATTTGTGGAAGAGATGGCGAGGATTGTTAGTAGCGAAGGATGGGATGGAGTAACGGTTATTAATACAATCCGTGGGCTTATGGTTAATAGTGAAGGACAAACGGTATTGGGCGGTCTATCAGGTCCTGCTCTTTATCCTATCGCTCTTAGGGCTGTGTACGAGGTGAGAAAAGCTCTGCCAGATATTTACATCATCGCCTCTGGAGGAGTTTACGCACCAGAACAAGTGCGTGAGATGTTGAGATTTGGTGCAAATGCCGTAAGTGTCGGTAGTGCGCTCTTTCACGATGAATCGGTGTTGAATGAAATGGGTAAAGAATTCTCCAGATAGTGCGAGGGAGATAGAATCTCAAATTCTGTGGGAGGTGTTTGTATGTTTACGTTGGTTAGTACGAATGCTGCACAGCATACTAAAGTAAGGGTCGTTACCGAACCTGTTTTAAGCCTCGATATGGAAGATCCAATCGGGTTTATTGAAAAGTTCGGAAGTTTCGACTGTGTTAAAGTAGGTCACAATCTCGCTGTCCAAGGAAAGAGGGTCTTAGATTACTTCTACGATAAAGGTTACAAGGTGATTCTGGACCTAAAGTTTTCTGATATTCCATCAACAGTTGCAAGGTCTATAAGAGCGTGGGATCATCCAGCCATCGTTGGTTTTACGGTCCATGCAAATGCAGGTATAGAAAGTGTGAAGGCGGCGCTCGATTCTACCGATAAGATGATATTCTCCGTTATTAAGCTCACATCACTACCTGGAAGGCTAGAAGATTTTGAAAATGTTATCATAGGGCTTTCGAGACTTGGCTCTTCGTTTGTTCTACCTGGAACATGGGCATTAAAGATGCGCAGCAAAATAGGTGGTGCGATACTTGTTCCAGGCATTAGAATGGAGCAGTCAAAGGACGACCAAAAAGATGTTGTATCGCTGTGGGACATATTTGGAGTTGCAAACTTTGCTGTGCTTGGACGAGAAGTCTATAAAGCAAAAGACCCAAGAGAGAAAATTGAGTTTATCAAAGAGAAGGTGAAATTATGGAAGTAACACAAAGAGTTTTGGAAATCCTCAGGATAACCGGGGCTTTGTTGGAAGGACATTTCATACTCTCTTCTGGACTGCACTCAACAAATTATGTACAATGTGCAAAGGTCTTTGAGTATCCAGAATACGGTGAAGAAATTGGCGAATTAATAGCCAAAAAGGTGTTAGATGCTGGAGTGAAGGTCGATGTCGTTGTTGGACCTGCGCTTGGTGGTGTTATTGTAGCTTACGAGGTGAGCAGAAAGCTGAAATCACGGGCGATTTTTACAGAACGGGAAGATAATATCATGAAACTGCGCAGAGGGTTTGAAATACACGAAAAAGAGAATGTGCTTGTCGTCGAAGATGTGGTTACAACAGGTAAGTCAACACTTGAAGTTGTAGAAGTGGTGGAAAGTTCCGGTGGGCAAATAGTGGGATTCGCAAGTGTTATCAATAGGTCAGGAATGGAGAATCCATTTGAAAATCTAAACGAAAAATTTAAAGGGAAGCCTTACTTCTACTTGGTGAAGTTCGACTTCCCCACTTATAAGCCTGAGGATTGTCCACTTTGCAAGTCCGGAATTCCTGCCGTAAAACCTGGGAGCAGGAAGATGAACGCGAAGTGAGATCACTTTTGCCTGTACGATTTAAGATACTTTTCTCTCAGTACTCTTGCATGCTCGGATGGTAAGACTGAAACATTTCCAATTTTGAGTGCTTCGATGTATATCTGTGCAGTCTTTTCGGCAACGAGTGTTGCAACGAATGCCTCATGTAGGTTCTCACCCACGGCCACAAGGCCGTGGTTTTTTAGAAAGACGCAGTGGTTGTCTCCGAGTGACTTTACAGCATTTTTAGCGAGTTCTTTCGTCCCCGGGAGCGCGTATTCCGAGACAAAAAGGCGTTCACCAAGAATCATGACCGCATCTTCAACAATTGGCGGGATTTCCTGTAAAGTTATAGAGACTATTGTAGAATAAATAGGATGCGTGTGAATTACGGCGTGTACGTCTGCTCTCTTATCATAGATTTCGATGTGGAGTGGTAACTCTGAAGAAGGAGCTAATTCACCGTAGACTTTATTACCTTTGGAATCCACAACGGTGATATGTTTAGGTGTCAATTTATCGTAGGGAAAGCCTGAAGGTGTAATGTATATGTACCCACCATCTCTAACGCTTATATTCCCCCATGTACCTTTCGTTAGACCTTCTTCGGAAACTTTACGTGCGTAGTCGATTATTGATGCAGCAATGTCGTAATCGAATGAGAATTTTTCTACCTTTCTCTTAGCCATTTGCTTTCCCCTTTCAAATTTTGAATTGATAAATTATTTTACAACACCCTGTGTACCCCGTTGCTGGTCTCAACGTTTAATAGAGTTGGTGAGATTCCAAATTTTACTCTGTAAGATGCTGCCACTTTTTCAAATATGCTTTCAAAGTTGCCTTTCGCAAGTACAATAATGCTTCCGCCAAAGCCTGCTCCCACTATTCTTGCACCTAAAACGTTTGAATATTCTCTGAGTTTTTCGATAAGAAAATCAATTTCTTCGCAGGAAACTTCGTAATTATCTTTTAGGCTGTAATGTGATTCATAGAGGTATTTTCCGACAAGAACCAAATTGTCATCTTCGAGTGCAGTCAGTGTTTTCAATACCCTTGCATTTTCAGTAACAACGTGCAATGCGCGTTTTTTCAATACGGGATCTTGGATTTTCTCAACATCTTCGAGTGTTACTTCCCTGAACGAAGACTTACCCATTGCCTGAAGTGAAAGTTCACATTCATGTCTTCTCTTGTTGTACTCGGACGAGCCTAATTCGTGCTTAACACCGGAATTGATAAGGTAGAGTTTGGTATCATCAAGGCGTAGAGGGACGTATTTGTATTCTCTTGTCATCGTATCAATAAAGAGAGCATGGTCTTCTTTTGATAGTGCAACAGTGTACTGGTCCATTATCCCGCAACGTACACCAACGAACTCCACTTCACACTCGTGTGCGATTTTGGCCAGCTCTTCGCGGTTTATCTCATAACCCATCATTTGGGAAATTGCATACCCTGCCCCCACTTCTAAAGCGGCAGAGCTCGACAGCCCAGCACCCATTGGGAGGTCAGAATCAACGTGCATTGTGAACGGTTCCACTCGGTAGCCATGTTCTTGCAATTTCACAATCATGCCTATTACATAGTCTGCCCAAGAGTTTGTCTTCGTTGGTGTATCGAATTCTATTCCCTTTTTCAACTGCTGGGAAAATACCTTAAACCTTTTTGATGGTTCAATCTCTATCTTTATATAGCGCTTTATGGCAAACGGCAGTACGAACCCATCGTTATAGTCCGTGTGTTCACCAATGAGATTCGCGCGCCCCGGTGAGTAAATCACTATTTTGTTATCCCCCATATCACACCTCAACCTCCACATTTCTCAGTTCTTTTGCAGCTTCCTCTGGAATTTTCGGATTGATGAATGCCCACGTTCCGGTCTCGACACTTGCCATCCATTTGATTTTATCTTTGTCGCGCTTGACAGGGTTGAATTCTATATGGAAATGAAACGCATGTGAATAGCTGATATCGTTGACTGGCGCTTGGAAAAGCATCATCATGTAAGGAAATGCTTGCTTAAATAGCAAATCATACTTCATTGTAACAACTTTTAGGGCTTTTGACAAGTGATATCTTTCGATGTTTGTAAGCTCTACAATCGTGCTTACGTGCCTTTTTGGATATATGTGAACTTCGTAAGGCCAGCGTGCGTAAAATGGAACGAGTGCAATGAAAGATTCGTTTTCATATATTATTCTCTTTTCGAATTTTACCTCACTATCAACTATATCACAGACTGCGCATCTTCCGTTTTCGTCATAATATTTTGCCAGTGCTTGCAATTTGGCTTCTATACGTTTGGGAATAAATGGAAATGCATACAACTGCCCGTGCGGATGTGGCAGAGTTGCTCCAACTTCTTTCCCTCGGTTCTCAAATATGAAGACGTACTTTATGAACCTGTTCTGCGCTAAATCAAGGTACCTATCAGCCCACATTCGGATTAACTTTTCAATCTGATGGATAGGCATCATGCTCATTGCACTCTCATGGTCGATCGTGTAGACAACGACCTCACATTTTCCATTTGAACGAGCTTTTTGATATATACCTTCGCTTTCAACTTCAGGAGCATCCAATTTCATTGATGGATATCTATTATCAAATGATACCAAATCGTAATCACCTTCGAATTCGTCACCACCGGGACAAAGCGGGCAGAAGTTCGTCGGGTTTGTTGGCCTTGCCTGCGTGAAGGCGGAAACCATGACCCATTCACCTGTAAGTAAATTCCACCTGCGTTCCATCATCGCTCCTCACCGTCCTTCGCTATACTACTGATGTGTTTCTTCATAGTAATTGAAAGTTCTGCCGTCTGTCCTCTTTTCTACTATCTTTTTCAGTTCGACCCTCGGTGTATCGTAACTGACCATGTATTGTGGGATAGTAAGTTCTTCAATAATCACTTCATCACAACCGTTTACTCCGCAACTTGTTATTGTATATTTTCCGTCAATTAGACCTTTGATTTTGAATCTCCTACGTCCGTAGGTTTTATACTTCTTGATAAGTTTCCAGAGTTTCATGTCAATTTCGTACGAGAGATTGTCGCTTTGAATTATCATATTGTCTAGGAATAAAGAAACCAAAGTGTAGAGTTCTCTTTGAGCATCGTTGATTTGCGTATCTTCTTTTCTAAGCATAAGGCAATCTGGGTCGTTCCACCACAAAATATTGTTCATAAAAGCGCGGGTGATTACATTTCTAAGAGCGTAATATGCATTTGGATAGCCTATATCCGGTGCATTTGGATCCCAGTAAGGAGCTGTATCGGCTCCAATACGCATACCATCAACAAAACCGACACTTGGTAGTAGTGGTGCACCGCAACCGAGCACAAATGAATCTCCCACGGCTTCTCGAATAACCTTTAACCCGTTTCTGTACGCTTCAACTGGAGAAGTGTTCTCTGCATATCTTCTACCTTGGATCGCTCCTGCGAAAAGAAAGTCAATCTTGAAGTAATCAAATCCGCTTTCTTTTAATGTAATAAAAAGTTTCCTCAACCATTCAATTGCCTCAGGATGTGTTGTGTCAAGTGCATAAATCTTCTTGTTCCAGTTTTCGTATGCAACAACAGGCAGGCCATATTCATCCTTAACAAGCCAGTCAGGATGGTTTTTAAACACGCTTGAAGTTTCAGAGATACTGAAAGGTGCTAGCCATATACCAGGCTTGTAACCGTATGATGCTATCTTATCGGCCATTTCTTTCAGACTTGGGAACTTTTCGTTTGGTATCCAATCTCCGATGTCGACTTCCCACGCATCATCTATTTGGAAAACCTCATAGCCCAGATCTAGTTCTTTTGATTTATCTAAGTCGGAAACCATCTTTTGGTAGTCATAATCAAGATAATATTGATACCAACTTGACCAGCCAATAGGATTATGGGATGAAAAGGCAATATCGTTTTCTTTAGCGATTAATTCAGCGTAGTAGAAAAGTCCATCGTCTGGAGCGAGATTTAGGATAACCACTGGCTCAATAGGTGTCCATTCATGGAACGTTTTACCGAAGTATCTTGAATGAACAGATACGTTATCATCGTTGAGTCTAAAATAAACATGTCCTATTTGGGATTTCAGAGCACCTATTACAAATTCTTCTGAAGCTATGAAATAATCACTGATAAGGTTGTTAAAATAAACTTCAGGCATTATCGATGCACTGAAACCGAATTTTTGAATCAGTTCTTTTGGGAAATCAAGCTTAAACTCCTTTGTGATTACTCTTGCCGGTCCCCAAGATTGCCAATTGTTTACAAGAACTTTGTCTGGTCTTGGAAACGAGAAAAGTTCAACATCATCAACTCTTCCCTTCACTTCTCCTGTAATTTTGTATCCTGAAGGAATCTTCGAAACTTCTAAGAGTATTTCGTAACCGTCACACTGACGATAGCCCATTATTTTACGGATTTCACTCAGGCTTGATACATACATTCTTCTCACACTCCTTTGAAATAGATCATTATGTCGTCTCCCTTACAACAAGTTCCACATCCAATACTATTTGTTTGTTTACGATTTCTTTTCTTTTGATCATCTCGTAAAGCAATTCAAACGCCTGCTCACCTTCTCTTTGCTTATCTATACGAACGGTTGTCAGCCTCGGCTGTATGAAGTGAGCAAAAGCGATGTCGTCGTATCCAACAACTGATACGTCTTTCGGAACAAGATAACCCTTTTCTCGGAGTGCTTGAATTGCACCGATTGCAGAAATATCGTTGAAACAAAATACCCCATCGAACTCCAACCCTGATTCTATGATTTCAATCATCTTTCGATACGAGTTCTCCACACCTTCTTCGACCTCAAAGACGTAGCTTTGGTCAAATGGGATCAGGTGTTCATGAAGAGCTTTTCTGTAGCCCTCGAGTCTCATTCGCGCAACCGATTTGTACAAAAATCCGCTGAGGTAGACTATCTTTTTCCTGCCTCTTTCGATCAGATGGCTCACTGCCAAGTAGCTCCCCCTGACATCATTACTGTAAACCTCTGGCAGTTCAATCTCATCAAAGTGAACACCAAGAATTACAAATGGAACAGAGGCTTTCATGAGCAGTTGTATATCTCCACTCTTTTCTTGCGTAGGAGCAATGATAATTCCATCGACCCTCCTACTGAGCATAGTTCTCACAGCTTCTTCCTCTAATTCGTAATCTTTTTCCGTGTTCATGAATATGACGTTGAAGCCTCGTCTTCGTGCTGCCATCTCTACCGCCTTGAGTACTTCTGAATAAAATGGATTCGAACTATCTTCTAAGATTACGCCTATAACTTTTGTCAATCCGTATCTTAGGGATGTTGCGGTAGCATCCTTTATGTACCCAAGTTCCTTGGCTACTTTCAGAACTTTCTCTTTCGTTTCCTTGTTTATATCAGGTTTATTGTTGAGTGCTCTGGACACTGTGTTTATCGAAACACCGGCTGCTTTAGCAACATCACGTATGGTAACGAATTTCTTCAAATGCATCACCCCTAGAAATTCTCTTGTCTAATGGTAAGCCTAAGTTGAAATGGTGCCAGCGTTTGTAATTGACCATCGATATATATCTTAGTTTCATTTGGTAATATGTTCAAAACGTATGTCTTGTTGGCACCATCTTCGTTTACATTTGTTATTTCATAACCGTATCCAGAAATCCTTGGCTTCAGAACTTCGGACAATAACAACTTCCAACCGTATTCATCGAGAACAGCCCCCACATAGTAACGGTTACCTTTGACCGTTATAAATGGACTTCCATCTTTAAAGCATCCGATAACTTTCGCGTTGCCAACTTCTATTTCGTCTTTCCAGAAGGTTGTTGTAACAGGTTGTGCAAAAACATACGCCTCATCGCTTGTGATTGCACCAAAGTCTGTAACCTCGATCCCGAATTCGTCAATAAGGTTCCAAGGCATCCTCTCAGTAATCCAGTTGTACTCATCCTTTATTCCAGACATCGCTGTCATATAAACGGGGCCATTGAACTTTCTTACTTTTTCGGTGAAGGATTCAGAAATGTACGAGGCATAAGGAATTATTAGAACGTCGTACCTGTCTATTTCATCATCTTTGAATACGAATTCCACGTTGTATCCCAAGTTCTTAACAGCTTTGTAGATATCCACAAGTGCATCCCAATATCTGAAATTTCGATTCAGGTGGTTTATTCTGTGTATCCATTCATTTTCATAATCGAAGTAAATTGCTACTTCCGGTTCTGGATACAATATTCCAGAAGTTTCGTTGCGAACCTGTGAATAAGCTTCCAATCTTTTCGTTGGTCTTCCGTTGTAGTCCAGTAAACCCGCATGGTATTGCTCAGCTCCAAAACGGATTTGTTCAAACCGAAACGGCATAACTCCCATAGCTCCGTTCAGATACGCTTGCTTGGTCCACATTGCGAGGTATTCGGGCTTGTAGTTATTGTTAACCTGCCTCCAGTTCACCCTTCCAGGTTGCTGTTCTATAACCAAGAACGGCTGATGTTTAAGTGATCTCATCAGAGAATGATTCGCCGATTGTCTTAAAGGATCGTATTCTTCAGTTGCAATGTAGTTATCCCATGAGACAAAATCGATATACTTAGCCATCTTTCGGTAGTCCAAATCCATGAAATCAACCATAAAATTATGCGTTATCGGCTTTGCAGAGTATTTCCTAATCAGTTCAACTTGCATTCTTAGGAACCTTATAGAACTATCGGACATGAATCTGTAAATATCAAGCATTTGGTGAGGATTCTCAAATGTTGGAGTGTTTATTGGGAAAACTATCTCATCCCAGTCGTTGTACGTTTGACTCCAGAAAACCGTTCCCCAACGTTTGTTCAGGTTCTCAAGTGTTCCATATTTTTCTTTCAACCATTCTCGGAAGGCCTTAAGGTCATCGTCGGTAAAACTGTACGTGGTGCCGTGGCATCCAAATTCATTGTCGATCTGCCAAAGATCAATTGTGTCGCCATACCTTGATGCGTATTGTTCGACTATTCTCAACGCATAATCCAAGTACACTTTGGAATTCAACGAGTAATGTCTTCGACTTCCGAACCCTCTTGTCCTTCCTCCCCAATCCTTTGGAAGAATTTCAGGGTACTTATTGATGAGCCATGCTGGAGGAGTTGCTGTTGGCGTTCCCAGAATTATTTTGATACCGTTTTTACTAAGAAGTTCTATTGCCTCATCGAGCAAAGAGAAATCAAACTCACCGTCTTTTGGTTCAACTACACTCCACATGAATTCGCCTATTCTCACCCATTCAATACCGTACGCTTTCATCAACTCAATGTGCTTTGTCCAATATGACTTGTCCCAGTGTTCAGGATAATAATCAGCACCATAAATGTCCATGTTAATAACCTCCTCAAAATCTTTATTTTATACGTCCTCATCTCTAAGTTAAGCCATGCCCAAGTACTTTTTCAATATTATTCGGTAACGTTACCGAACATATCAGTGATATTTAATCAAAAATTCTTGGAATTTCAAACAATCGATATTGGCAGATTTGGGTAATTATACAAATTTAAAAGCGGAAAGATTTCCTAATCATATCCAATCGATAATTTGCTCAGTTGAAATCGAGAATAGATAGTGCTAAAATGGTTCGTGAAACGAATTAAATGGTTTTCCTGCAAGCGAGGTATCTAAATGAGTAGAGTGATGAATCCTTATAGGGCTTTAAAGAATAGGCACTATCGAAATTTTTGGATTGCTCAAAGCATTTCATTAATTGGAACATGGATAGACACAACGCTTAGAGGTTGGGTGGCTGTTAATCTGTTTCCAGAGAGTAAAGCAGCAGGTTTTATTGGGCTTATTGCCTTCCTAAAAGGCTTCCCGTCCGTATTTTTTTCACCTGTCGCAGGGGTGCTCATTGATTGGTTTGGACCGAAGACCATACTACTCTACACTCAATTGCTCGATGCTGCCAATGCGTTCTTTATGGCATATCTAGTCTGGAAAGGTTTGCTCAGTCCTTTCTTTCTGCTATCTCTTAGCCTTCTGATGGGGATTACGAGCGGTTTTTATCTACCTTCCAGAAATACCTTTATATCCGACATCGTTCCAAAGGATGTTTTGCCAAACGCTCTTGCACTACATTCGATGATTTTCAATGTTGCTAGGATGGTAGGACCAACGATAGCAGGATTTGTTGTAAAGTATTACGGTCTTGAGTTTGGCTTTGTTATTAACGCTCTTTCATTCCTGCCTTTAATCATTGCCTTAATGGTAATTCCTGACAACCACAGTAGAACTTCAAGTCACGCCAGTTTCAAAAAATTTTTCGTTGACCTTGTTGAGGGAGTTCGATATGTCTCTACTAATGCTGTGCTTATAAAGACTTTCGTTGGTTTGACGATGTATTCACTTTTCGGTATGCCTTTTGGTATGCTGATGCAGGCCTTTGTGAAAAGTGTAGTCAAATCTGACATACTCGGTTACGGTATCATCATGGGAATGATGGGGGTTGGTGCATTCGTAGGTGCTAACGTAGTTGCAGCAATTAATCCAGAACGTTTGATAAGGATGAAGGAAGATTTCTTGCTTTTAGTAATAGGTTCGAGCATATTGGCTGCAGCTTTAAGACCGGCTCTAACGCCTTACGCAGCATTTTTTATAGGTGCGTGTCAATCTTCGTTTTTTCAACATAACGAACAGCAGGACACAACTACTCTCACCATCGAACATGAAAGGTAGAACGATATCACTCTATTCATTCCTCAACACCGGGGGCTCTCCAACTGGAACGTTTATTTTAGGGTTGTTGGGAAATGCCATAGGAGTTAGGAGCGTTTACACTTTTGCCGGTCTGATATTACTCATCTTCTCGATTTCAAGACTATTCTCGCTAGTCAACCCTGCAAAAGAACCGAAAAACATCCAATAAGGCTGGATATGTTGAATAACCCCCCTCTCTCTTCTCTTAGCTCATCGAGAGAAAAATTCCACAATTCGTTGTATACTATTGCAATCAAACCACAAGATGTGGTATAATATACGTCGCTGAGTCGAGGAATAAGTGTTTGTCTGGAGTAAACTTCGGGGAGGGACCGTATTATGTCGGTCGTTTATGGTGCGTTGGAAAAGTTTATCGGTTACTGGAAAGGTGTAGAACCATCAAAAAATGCCTACAAAATACTTTCCGAGAGGTATTTCTTAAAAACGCCAGCAGGGGAGTACCTCGAAAACAAATGGTCTGACATCTGCCGTAGAGTAGCACGGGTTATAGCAACGGCGGAATTGGTAAATAACCCTGCTATGCAAGGAAAGAGTGAAGGCGAAAAGCTTGATGAAGTGAAGTTCTGGGAGGAAACTTTTTATAACTTTTTGCTTTCAAGAATATTCGTTCCTAACAGCCCGACGCTGTTTAATGCTGGTATGGGAGTCAGGCACGAGTTGTTGTGGAAACCTATCGAAGAGATGACATTGGAAGACTACTGGGAAATTTACAACACCAGAAACCACCTGCATATGCTTTCGGCATGCTTTGTCGTGCCCGTTGAAGACAGCATAGAAGGTATTTTCGATGCCGTAAAGGAATACGCTCTCATCACCAAAGCCGGTGGCGGTATCGGAAGCAACTTTTCAAGGCTGCGACCCAAAGGTAGCTTTGTAGCTGGAACACATGGTCAAGCAAGTGGTCCTGTGTCTTTTATGCACGTCTTCAACTCAGCAGTCGGCGTTGTCGAACAGGGTTACAGGCGACGTGGAGCTTTAATGGGAATTCTCAACATCGACCATCCGGATATAGAAGAATTTATTACTGCAAAAGAAGGCACGACGGTGAAAAGGTTCTCAAATTTTTCAATATATCTGTTGGAATTACGATGTCCAGAGAAGAACTACTGAAACTTTACATGGAAGATGGAGAAATTGAACTTAAACATCCAAAATGCAGCACCACAAAGAAAGTAAAGGTTCGAGAACTCATTAAGAAAATGGCAAAGAACGCTTGGAAGACTGGAGATCCAGGACTCGCGTTCTTAAGTGAGATGAACAAATACTATGCAATGTACCCAGAAATGGTCATTGAAAGTACCAACCCATGTGGCGAGATAGGACTTGCACCATATGAAGCATGTAACTTGGGTTCGATTGATGTAGCTAAGTTCTTTATGGACGGCAAATTTGATTGGGAAGCATTTGGTGAAGCAACAAGGCTCGCAGTTAGATTCCTTGACAATGTTATAGATGTCAACGTCTTCCCACTGGAAAAGATAACAAAGGCAGTCAAAGACAGTAGAAGAATAGGTCTCGGCATCATGGGTTTTGCTGACCTACTTTATCTTTTGGATATACCCTACGATTCTCCTGAGGGAAGACAATTTGCAGCGGATATGACAGCATATATGGCAGTGCAAGGCCATCGCGAATCTAACAGATTGGCACAAGAGAAAGGAAGTTTCCCATTATTTGAAAAAAGTAGATACTACCTCGAAGAAGGCTTCGCTCCGTTTGCAATGGGTATGAGTAAATTTGACGATGAATTGAAAAAAGTATTTGCCGAATCAAAATACGGTAAAAGAAACGTTGCGGTACTTACAATAGCACCAACTGGTTCTATTTCAAATATCGCGGATACAAGCAGCGGACTAGAGCCAAACTTCTTACTTGCCTATGTACGATACATGAATAAACATGACGGTGGTAAAGAAGCTCTGTTCTACATCAATAGAGTCTTGGAGCAAAAGCTTGATAAGGAGATCTTGGAAAAGATCAAGGAACGCTTGGTTGAAAAGGGTTCTCTTAAAGACATACCAGAAGTGCCAGAACATATCAAGAAAGTGTTTGTAACCGCAATGGATATTTCTCCAATGGACCACTTGTTAATGCAGGATGCGTTCCAAAGATATGTTGACAATAACATTTCAAAGACAATAAACATGCCAAACAGTGCAACTGAGGAAGATGTCTTAAATATATTCCTTGAAGCATTAAAACTCAACATTCGCGGTTTAACAGTTTACCGTGACGGTTCACTCCAAACACAGGTGCTTACATCAGCAAAGAATCTGAAGACAAAAGACGCACCAAAAGTTCAGTTCTTTGTACTGGATGAAAAGCATAAGCTGAGACCGAAGCCGAGAAAGGATACGCTCAGAAGTGTCACAAGAAAGTTCAAGACCGATACAGGCACTACGTACATTACCGTCAGTTTCGATGACAACGGAGAAGCAGTGGAAATATTCCTCTCAAACGGAACGGAATTAGCAGAAGCTATTGGAAGATTGAGCTCAATTGCATTGCGTGCAGGAGTTTCTGCAGAAGAAATATTAGAACAATTAAGGAAGGTTAAAGGAACTTACACACCTGCTTTGGCAAAGGAGATCAAAAGCGCAATTGATGACTTTGTAGAACTTTGGGGAGAAACACCTGCTGAAAGCATAGACACATTCGTGATAGACGGGTCGGCAAAGACCGCAGAAGAGATTGAAAAATTCGTAACAGCTAATGGCTTAGAATGGGCGGAAGGATATTACGTGGACGCAGATGGAAATACCTATTGTCCATCGTGTTTATCGAAGAACAGTATTATAAAACAAGAAGGATGTACAAGCTGTAGGAAATGTGGATGGAGTAAATGTAGTTAATAATAGAACAAAAACAATAAGACCACCCCTGGATGGGGTGGTCTTATTCTGATCTAACAAGTTAACCTTCTCATATGGACCTGTTTGCTATTGGCGAAGACTCAATACCAATAATCCACTGCTATTCCATTCGGAGTGAATTTTTCATTTTTGTTTTATTCTTCCTTTTCTGATTCTACAGGAGAGTTTTTCAGAATCATGTAAGCTAACGTTTCAAATGATAGAGTTATATCAACATCTTCCACAGGTATTTTCGTTCTCAGCTTGATAGGGGAGAAATTTACTATGCCTTTGATTCCTGCCTCTTCAACCTGTTCAGCTACGTACTGAGCTGCACTCTCAGGAACAGCAATAACTGCGATTTCTATATCCATATCCTTAACTTTTTGCTCCAATTCACTGATATGAGATACCTGTATACCGGCTATCTTTTTACCAACTTTTTCTCTGTCGTTATCAAAAATCGCAACAACACGGAATTTGTGCTTTATTAACCCAGGATAATTTGCAAGTGCACTTGGAAGTAAGATTAATCAGGATAGAAGCGTTCTTTAAATTTGTCGAAAGTAATAGAGTCGCACAAGATGTTTTAATTGAAGATGGTGAGTTTCTTCTGCTATTTAAAGAAAGAGTGAAATTGGACGCGGAGGTTGAGAAAAAATTGACTTACATTCTTGCATACACCTATGGACTTAAAAAAGATATCGTAAAATTCTCGTTCTACGTGGATAAACTTAGAAACATTAAGGACAGCAAAGGTTACTTAGAAAACCTGGAAAAAAGATTTCCCAGCATGATTCCAAAGAATTTTTGAGATGCTAAGGGGAGAATACTTTTGAAAAGAGTGCTAAGCGCAGGTAGATCAGCGTATATGAAATTAAACCTTTTATGGAAGGTTGCGGTTGTCGAGATTTCAATATTAATATGGTTCTTAACGCTGCTAAGAGCGGTAGAATTCAAGAATTACTACACTCCCTTTGTATTATCTTTTGTACTAATGAATTCTATAATGTTGCTCTTTTTAGTGTTTCGGAAGCTTTATAGATCAGAACAGAGCGCGTTAAAAAAGCTTCTTTATGACCTCATAAATCTATCGTACTCTTTTACTTTAAGCTTTTCTTTATCAGAAGTAATTCTGAGAATAACGTATTTTCACAGCAGAAGGTTAGATGTTAACGACGCATTTTGGTTACTCACTGTTTTTCTATCCATATCGATAGCGAGTTATCTATCCGCGTTAAAAGAAAAATTGAGAAGACTTTCGCTGGAGAAGGAACTTCAGAATCTTAACATGGATCTGCTCAGAACAAAATTAAATCCACACTTTGTATTTAACACATTCAACTTCTTAGCCGAGGCTGTAAGAAAAAATCCGGACAGAGCTGAAGAGTTCACCATTATGGTCTCTGATTATTACCGCTCTGTGTTAAAATTCAAAAGACAGTGGAGCATAGATGAAGAACTGGCTTTCATAGAGCAATATGTACTTATACAAAAAGAAATGATGAGCTCCTTGACTTTTGATTATGCGATAAATATCGAAGACTCAGCCAAAAAGAGAATCGTTCCGTCAGGAATAACTCAACCTGTAGTGGAAAACGCGATAAAGTACGGAATCAAGGGAAATTCTGGCGGCAAGCTTGAAATCAATGTGTGCGAACAAGAGGATACTTTAGAAATAATCATTAAGAACACTGGAACTCCAAAGAGAGAAATCACACCTGAGAATTTCGGAACTGGGTTGTCAATAGTTTTGAAGCAACTCGAACTCATAGGTGGCAAGATTTTTGCAAAAACTGATGGTAACAGTACATGCGTTTCTCTTCTTATTCCATTATCGAAGGGTAGTGAGCTGAATGTTTAGCTGTGGTATTGTTGAAGATGAGCCAAATGCTATGGAACGAATGAAAAGGATTTTAAAAGAAATAGACAGCAGTATTGACATACTCTTTGAATCATACAACTGCGAAGACTTTATCGAGAAAGCAAATAGTATTCAGCCTGAAGTACTCTTCTTAGATATAAACGTTGGTGATAAACTAATATTTGAAGTCCTTGGAAAATTGGTGTACTCCCCACATGTAGTATTTGTAACAGCGTACGATGAATACACGATAAAGGCATTTGAGGAAGGCGCTATCGACTACGTACTCAAACCCGTTTCAAAAGAAAGGTTAAGCAAAACTATCGAAAGAATTTCTAAGATTGGTGTAAAAAAATATAGTCTTCAGTACTACATACAACAACTTTCCAAACTGCCTGTTAAACACGGTGATGAAATACTCTTGATAGAGATAAAAGAAATAATCTATCTTGAAGCCGAAAACAGGACTGTCCGTATTATAACCAAAGATGGCAGATTTGAATGTTCAACTCCACTACATACGCTAATGAATAAGTTACCAGCCACTGATTTCATACAAGTCCACAAAAGTTATGTTATTTCCATAAAACACATATCGAAAATCAAAAAATGGTTCCAAGGCTCTTATATAATCGTGCTTGACAACGGCGATGAAGTTAATCTTTCAAGGAACTACAAACCAGAATTCTTTCGCCGTATAGGATTTAAAGAGTGATTGTTTTCATGTCTTATTCTCTCCTTCTTTATCCATCCTAATCTTTGCACCGCTTTCTACTTATCTACGTACCGCTAGAGTGTTCGTGAAAAATTTCTAATTTTCCTCTTGACAAAAATTAATTCTTATCATATTATATTCGTGAAAACTATCACGAATAAGCTTGTGTACCTGATCTGATTTCCTTTGATAAGCAATGAACAATGAGAAATGAGACGTTGAACAATAGATTGGTCAAGGAATGAAAGCAAGGATCTAGAATTTCTGCAGTTAACAATTCAAATCTTGTGGAGGTGTGGCGATGATCACCAGAACTTACAGTAAAGTTGAGGAGATTTTGAAGAAGTACGAATACAAAAAAGAGATGCTCATCAAGATCTTGCTAGAAGTCCAGAAAGAGTACAGACATATTCCAAGGGATGTTGTGAACTACATCGGTACAGCGCTTGGTATTCCTCCTGCAAAGATTTATGGTGTTGCCACATTTTATGCTCAATTCTCTCTGAAACCAAAGGGTGAGTACACAATCCTCATCTGTGACGGAACAGCCTGCCATATGGAAGGTTCAATGAGCCTTGTTAAAGCAATAGAAGAAGAAATAGGTATTAAACCCGGAGAGGTCACACCTGACTTGAAGTTCAGTCTCGATAAAGTAGGTTGTCTCGGTGCATGTGCTCTCGCCCCGGCAATGGTTATAAACGATGAGGTTTACGGAAAGCTCACCGGTGAAAAGGTCAAGGAGATTCTTAGAAAGCTCAAGGAAAGGAAGGAGGAAGAACAATGAGCACAGTTATCGCAAATGAACCGGTATTGAAGAGTCCACAAGAATTGTTTGATTTTATAGAAAAACTCAAGGAGAAGAGGGAAAGGAAACTCCAAAAGCCTTGCGTGTACGTCTGTGTTGGAACTGGATGTACAGCAAGTGGGTCAAGAAAGGTTTACGCGAAGTTTGTCGAAGTAATCAAGGCAAAAGGGCTTGATATAAAGATTGAAAAAATCGACGATGATGACGAACCAGTGAAGAAAACCGGATGCTGTGGTCTTTGTTCGTTGGGCCCCCTCGTAAAGATAATGCCGTCTGGAATCACATACAGCCATGTCACAGTTAACGATGTTGAAGAGATTGTTGAAAGGACACTGCTCAAAGGGGAAGCTATTGAACGGCTGCTTCTCACGGATCCGATTACCGACAATAAGGTTGAGAGGTTAGAGGATGCTACTTTTTTCAAGAACCAGACCTTCTACATAATGGAAGCTGTTGGAACAAGTGAATGTGAAAGTATAGAAGATTACATGGCACGTGGCGGTTACTCATCACTTGCAAAAGTGCTTTCTGGAATGGATAGACTTGAGATAATCAATCTGATAAAAGCCTCCGGTTTGCGCGGTCGTGGTGGTGGAGGATTCCCAACAGGATTGAAATGGGAAGCAGCGTACAAGAGTCAAGGAGACATTAAGTATGTCGTTTGTAACGCTGACGAAGGTGACCCAGGAGCTTTCATGAACAGAACACTTCTTGAAAGGGACCCACATTCCGTTCTTGAAGGTATGATCATCGCAGCATATGCAATAGGCGCAAGAAAAGGCTATGCGTACATAAGAGCAGAATATCCGATAGCCGTTGAAATGTTTAATAAGGCTATAGAAGATGCAAAGAGATACGGGCTTCTTGGTAAGAGCATACTTGGAACAGACTTCTCATTCGACCTGTACGTCAAAGAAGGTGCTGGTGCATTCGTCTGTGGTGAGGAAACAGCGCTTCTTGCCTCCATCGAAGGTAAACGCGGTGTTCCAAGACCAAGACCACCATTCCCAGCGCAATCAGGTCTTTGGGGGAAACCAACTCTTATCAACAACGTCGAATCGTACGCTAATGTTCCTAAGATAATAAGGGATGGCGTTGAAAACTATAGAAAACGTGGTGTTGAGAATTCACCCGGAACAAAGATGTTCTCGGTCACAGGTCCTCTCAAATTGACGGGTATCATCGAAATACAATTCGGTACCACAATCAGATACATTCTTGAAAACATATGTGGTGGAACATCAAACGGCAGAAAGATAAAAGCAATCCAAATTGGTGGGCCATCTGGTGCCTGTTTACCAGAAGAACTCTTCGACCTTCCACTCGACTACGATTCTCTGAAATCTGTTGGCGCAATGGTAGGTTCAGGTGGTATAGTCGCAATAACAGACGACAGGTGTATGGTGGAAGTAGCAAGGTTCTTCTTAGATTTCACAAAACGTGAATCATGCGGTAAGTGTGTGCCATGTAGAGAAGGAACAATGCAAGCTTACAATATTTTGGAAAAGTTCACACAAGGTAAAGCAACGTACGAAGACCTGGAGAACCTTGAATATCTTTCCGAAATTATCAAAACCGCTTCACTCTGTGGTCTTGGAAAAACTGCCCCGAACCCGATAATCAGTACTCTTAAGTACTTTAGGCCCGAGTACATCGAGCACATTGAAGGCAAATGTCCAAGTGGAATGTGTACAGCATTCAAGAAGTACGTGATAATACCTGAAAAGTGTAAGAGCTGTAGCTTGTGCGCAAGAAGCTGTCCAAATGGTGCGATAAGTGGTGAAAGAGGAAAACCATATGTAATAGACCAGGAAAAGTGTATCAAGTGCGGCCTGTGTGTCACAAAATGTAAGTTCGGCGCTATTGAATTGGTTGGATGATTTTCAAGGAACTGGCACTTTGGGAGGGTGATGGATAATGAGGATAATCGTTAACGGTAGAGAAATAGAAATCCGCGATGATGCAAGGAACGTGCTCGAAGCTCTTAGAGAGGTCGGTATTGAAATTCCAAATCTTTGTTACCTCTCAGAGACATCAATTTATGGAGCTTGTAGAATGTGTCTTGTGGAAGTGGACGGAAAGGATATAGTTACGTCTTGTACGCTCCAGCCAAGAGAAGGAATGATAATAAAGACACATACACCTAAGATTTACGAAATGAGGAAAGGTATACTCCAGCTCTTACTCGCATCTCACGACGGTGATTGTACAACATGTGAGATGAACGGAAAATGTAAGCTGCAAAAGTACGCCCAGGAATTTGGGTTAACAAACAACCGATTCGAGAAGATTTCGAAGAAGACTATAACAGATAGATCATCTGTTATCGTTAGAGACAATGCAAAGTGTATCCTTTGTGGAGATTGTGTAAGAGCATGTGATGAAATTCAGTCCATAGCTGCTATAGATTTTGCCTACAGAGGTTTCGAAGCACAGGTTGTTCCATCGTTTGAAGAAAAACTCGAGAATACAGAATGTGTTCTCTGCGGACAATGTGTTGCTTACTGTCCAACCGGTGCACTAGCGATAAGGAACGATGTAGATAAAGTTTACAAAGCCATTGAAGAAGGAAAATATGTGATAGGAATGGTTGCTCCTGCTGTTCGAGCATCTTTGCAAGAAGAATTCGGATTGGAAGACGATGTTGCCGCAGCAGGTAGAATGGTATCTCTCCTTAAGATGATTGGATTCAAGAAAGTTTTTGACGTTGCATTCGCAGCAGACCTCGTTACTTACGAAGAAGCACACGAGTTCATCGAAAGACTGGAGAAAGGTGAGAAGTTACCACAGTTCACATCCTGTTGCCCAGGGTGGGTCAAATTCGCAGAACAGTACTATCCAGAGTATTTGAACCACCTATCAAGCGTTAAATCACCTCAAATGGCACTCGGCGCAATTATCAAGAGGTTCTATGCAAAAGAAATAGGTGTGGATCCAAAAGATATTTTCCTTGTCTCGATAATGCCGTGTACAGCAAAAAAATTCGAAGCCGAAAGGGAAGAATTCCAAGGTGATGTTGATGTTGTTCTTACAACAAGGGAAGTTGTGAAGGTGATTAAGTCAACTGGAATTGATATAAGAACAGTAGATCCCGAACCATTTGATAGGCCATTTGGACTCTCATCGCAATCTGGTCTCAGCTTTGGAAAAAGTGGCGGAGTGCTCGGAAGTGTTGTTAATGTTGTAGACGAATTCATTGGTATAAAGAACCTGGAAACAAAGCAACTATCTGAAGGTGTAAGGCTAACAACGTTAGAACTGAGCAACGGAAAAGTTGTTAAAGCCATTGCAGTCTTCGGACTTGGAAATACGCGTAAGATAGTTGATTCGATAAAAACTGGAGAACTTGATGTAGATATCGTTGAAGTGATGGCATGTAACTACGGATGTATCGGTGGCGGCGGTCAGCCATATCCAAACGATGTGAGAACAAGGGAAAGGAGAGCGAGAATACTAAAAGAAGTCCAAAGCATCGATGTGCTTATATCACCAACAGAAAACTTCCACATGTTACAGTTGTACGAGAAATATCTGAAAAAACCACTTAGCCATGAAGCACATGAGGTAATTCACACGCACTACAAACACAGAAGAAGGGTTCAAGAAGAGGAAATCGATATACTACCACTTCCAGAAGAATCTGAAGACAAAGTAAAGGTCAGCGTTTGTTTGGGTACCTCGTGTTATTCAAAAGGTTCGTACGAAATCCTCGAAAAGCTCATTTCGGCAGCAAATAAAGAAGAATGGGCGAAGAATTTAGAGATAAAGGGAACATTCTGTGTAGAGAACTGTGGAAAAGCACCAAACGTTCTGGTAAATGATATAATAGTATCCGAAGCAACAGTCGAAAAAGTAAAAGAGGTGGCTTTAAATGAGCTTGGAAGAGCGAAAGGGGATCTTGAGATTTCCAAAAGCGACGTTTGAACGTTTAAAATTGTACCATGCACTCTTGAGTCAGCTCCACGCTGAAGGTAAGTCATATGTATTATCCGAAGAGATTGCAGAGATGCTCCGTATCACACCGGAACAAGTAAGAAAGGATTTCTCGTTCCTTGAGACTAAGGGCAAACCCAAGGTTGGGTACGTGATAAAGGAATTACTTGACGAACTCGATGAGCTCTTCGGAACAGGTGTTGATGAGAATATTATAATCATCGGAGCTGGTCACCTTGGTAGTGCACTTGCAAATTACAAAGGATTTAAGAACATAGGTATAAGAGTCGCCGCAATATTTGACAACGATCCAAAAAAGATTGGAACAATGGTTGGAGAACTCATGGTGTTACCACTGAAAGATTTGTCCAGGGTCATTCGTAGATTTAAAGTAAAAATCGCAGCCATTTGTGTTCCAGAAAGTTCAGCTCAGCAGGTAGCAGATCTGCTGGTTAGCCACGGAGTTAAAGCGCTGTGGAACTTTTCTACAAGGATATTAGACGTACCAGCAGAGGTAATTGTCCAAAACGAGGATATAACAAGAGGATTGCTCGGATTAAAACACATGCTTGCGGAAAAAGAAAGAATAAAAGCTGAAGAACTAAACAGTGTTAAAGAATCATCCCCGAAGTAAATTTTGCTAGATTAACGTAATTGTGCGCCACGCACATATATAGTGAGGAACGACCTCACAACGGCCACCACACCTTCCCACCCCGGTTGTCAACCGGGGGATTTTTTTATAAAAAACACCGAGGGCTTATTTTTTAAAAGCCCTCGGCACTTTAGACTCTTGAACAGGAGCTTAAAGCTCTATCTCATACACTTTGGAGTACTTATCCTTAATGTATCTCACGAAAGATTCGTAAGACAGCGGTTTGCCAGTCACGATTTTAATCAAGTCGCTTGGTTCGTACATTTTACCCTTCGAATGGATCTTCTCTTTCAGGAAGTTTTTAATGATCTCAAAATTACCAGCTGAAACAACTTCTTCAAAGTTTATTTCTTCTTTTAATTTTTCAAATATCTGAGCAGCATAAAGGTTGCCAAGTGCATAAGTTGGAAAATAACCAAAATTCCCGCCGAACCAATGTGGATCTTGCATACAACCAAGCGTATTGTTTGGCACATCCAGCCCCAGGTATTTTTTGTAGAGCTCGTTCCACTTGTCTGGGACGTCTTTAACACTCAGTTCACCGTTGATTAGCTCGCGTTCAATCTCAAAACGGATGATTATGTGCAGGTTGTACGTAACTTCGTCCGCTTCGGTTCTAATGAACGACCTTTGGACTCTGTTCACCGCCCTCCATAATTCTTCAACCGAATATCCCCGCATCTCGGGAACAATTTCTATGAATTTGCTATAAATCCCTTTCCAAAATGCCAAGCTTCTGCCAACTACATTTTCCCAAAAGCGCGATTGACTCTCGTCGAAACCGTATGAGGCGCTGCTACCAATTGGTAGACCGTAGAACTCGGTAGGAATTGAAAGTGCGTACAGTGCGTGCCCAAATTCGTGTATCGTAGAGTATATGGAATTTCTGATGTCATTAACTATGTACCTTGTTGTTATGCGTACATCGTTTAGACCTATTGGATTGGTGAAAGGATGCGCTGATACATCCAACCTTCCCTTGGTAAAATCGTACTTGAGATAGTGAAGCAGCCAGTTGCTGAATTCTTTTTGCTTATCTACCCCGATTTCTCTATTGAACGGATCCTCTGATTTTGGCAACCTTTCGATTTTTTCGAGCACTTCCACTATAAAATCTCTGACTTTACTGAATATCTGATCCACTTCTTCTGCCTTCATTCCGGGTTCGTATAGGTCGAGTAACGCGTTGTACGGTTCACCTTCGTAACCTAAAATGTCTGCGTATTTTCTACTGAGATCGACAATTTTTTCAAGCAAAGGTCTTACTTCTTCGAAATCACCACGCGGTTTAGCAATTTCCCACTTTTGCTCTAGCATTGTTGATGTTATCATAATCTCTTGAAATAGTTCAGGAGGAACTTTTTTGTACTTGTAGTATTCCTTCTTTCCTACATAGACTAGCTTCTCGTCGATTTCACTTTGTGGTTGAGCTGTTTCCAACAGTTTTCCGAGAGCGTCGTCAGTTATTTGTTTAAAAGCGTACGTTCCAATTTCCGATAGCACTTCCGCTCTGTACGGTCCTGCATCTTTTGGCATATACGTTTGCATATCCCAGTAAAGCAATGCGGCTGCGCTGTAGTACTTAGCGACACGTTTGTAATAGCTTTTTAGTTCTTCCATAAATCTTCCTCCTATATAAAATTCTTGTACTTCACAGGATGAAATCTGATTCGATATTGTTTAATCTGTACTGTAAGGCCTCACTAACATCCTTTGCATCGACGATCTCGTCTCCATTGAGATCAGCGATCGTTCTTGAAACTTTCAATATTTTGTCCAGAGCTCTTCCCGAGAGTCTGTATTTGGTAGCGTATATTTTTAAAATATCTTCCGCCTTATCGTCTAACTTAATGTATTTCTCAACCATCCTGTGCGTCAATTTCGCGTTGAGCTTTATATTTTCTTCCTTGTACCTACGTAGTTGTCTTTCCCGTGCTCTTACAACCCTTTCGCGAATTTGAGCGCTTGACTCTCCATTTGTTTGCTGAACTTTACCCCGCATCTCATCATAAGAGATTCTGGGAACTTGGATTTGTATGTCTATTCTGTCGAGTATTGGGCCAGAGATGTTTTTCCAGTACCTTTTGATTTCGTATGGCGAACATTTGCATGCTATCTCTTTGTCTCCATAGTATCCGCAGGGACATGGGTTCATAGCGGCAATTAATTGGAAAGAAGCGGGAAAAACATGTGTCGCCTTTGAACGCGAAACCGTTACCACACCATCCTCAAGCGGTTCACGTAATGCTTCTAAGACATCTCTTCGGAATTCAGGAAGCTCATCCAAAAAGAGCACACCGTTATGTGCGAGTGTGACTTCTCCCGGTTTCACGTTGGTACCTCCACCGATTACCGCTACAGCACTGGAGGTATGGTGAGGACTTCGGAACGGCCTTTTCGTTACAAGTTTCGAGTCCAAAAGACCTATGGCACTGTATATTTTGGAAGTTTCAATGATTTCGTGTTCGCTCATTGGAGGTAGTATGGTCGGAAATCTCCTCGCAAACATCGTCTTTCCTGTGCCCGGAGGTCCTACCATCAGCACATTGTGACCACCACTTGCGGCGACTTCAAGTGCACGCTTCGGAACTAAATGTCCGCGGATCTCTGAAAAGTCAACCTCGTATGCATCATCCTGTAGAATAGGTATTTCGTACAAGATGCGTGGGAATTGATTGGTCTTTATTGACTGTACTGCTTCGTACAGGCTTTTGAAAGCAAGAAAATTCGCTTTTGTAGCCGTAGCTTCAGGGATGTTATCTGCAGGGATTATAAAAGATGTCGAGGAGTTTTGAAATTCCAACAAGATCGGAAGGACACCTTTGACCTTTTTGACGGTTCCATCCAGCCCAAGTTCTCCGATAACAACTGAGTTGAAAGGTGGGATATACTTCGCAGCACCTAAGATCGCCAAGGCAATGGCAAAATCTAAGAACGTTCCTTCCTTCTTTACGTCACTGGGTGCCAAATTAACGGTAATTAGACCATCTGGTACTGAAATATTAGAGTTCTTGAAAGCACTTAAAATCCTCTGTTTGCTCTCCTTAACAGCGGTATCCGGTAACCCAACGATGTTGATATCCCTTTTCACACTTCGTTGATTTATGTCCACTTCCACATCGACTAGAAGCGGAGTTATTCCAACAATAACCGCTGATTTTGTGCAAAAAAACATCCCCTATCCCCCTCGTTCTTTCATAAGTTCGTAGGTTCTTTGTGCTATTTTGGCGGTTATCCCCCAGATGATGTAATCTCCGTATTTATAAAAAATGACCTTGTAAATCCCTCGCTTCCAGTTGTAGTTTCTTCCAAAAGCTATGAGATGAAATGGAAAGTCTTCGCGTGGTTTTAGTTCGACGTCTACAATTCCAATAGAATAGGGCCTTTGAAAGTGTTCAATAGGAACCAAAAACGTCTCTTTTACTTCATTAGTATTTATCCGAAGTTCGTTAATGTCCACAGCAACGACAAACGGATAGATAACTGAGTTAAACGGTGTTACCAGCGGTTCTACTTCGAAAAGAAAATCGACTGTTCGAAGTCCGGTTTCTTCTTTGAGTTCTCTGAGTGCTGCCTCATAAGGTTCTTCGTTCATCTCAATGTGTCCACCCGGAAAAGATACCTCCAGAGGCTGTGGGATATTCTCAGACCTCACTTCAAAAAGGATTTTGCTCTCATATACCGGTACGCACACCGCGTAGTAATTGAATTCACCCAGAAACCTCTTCAAGCCCCCACCTCAATTTTCAGATTTGTTTCTCTTAATTTCTTTTATTTCACAGCAGAATTCCAGTTCATAGAGTTCCCATAAAGACTATTCCAGTATCCAGACGGTGTGTCATTAACGTAATAACACCGAACCTCTTTACCAAAGACAAATAAATATCCTTTGCTCAAACTTAAGTATCTCCCACTGGGAACAGTATCTGTAAACAGCACCTTTTTAGTATCTTTGTCTATAATTTGAAGCTTCCCGTTCGAGTCAATAACGTACAGATGTTGTTTACCAAGAACAGCATCCACGATCTCTGATTGGAAAGTTAGGAATGCGCTTCTACCCTTAGAAACCTCGGTTTTGTCTTTCATTGGTATGAATTCATAGACATTACCATATTCATCGATAAGTGAGAATCCAACTTGTTTACTAACATATGGTGTTTCCAAGTATATCGGTAGATTTTTTGGCTTTCCAGCAAAACTATCCACGGTTTTGTCTCTCCACAAGTTTCCAGCACCATCGACAACATACACCTTTCCCGCAAGTGAAACTGATGGTGGTATCGAAGGATATGTTCCTACTTTGTATGAATTCTTTATAACCCCGGATTTGCCTTCGTCTTTAATAACATAAAGGGTTCCTTTGTCTGTAACCACATAAAGCAAATATCCGTCCCAAGCAGGTCCGTAAGCGATATCACTGTCAAGTGAAAGCTTCCAAGCAAGAGTTCCATCCTCATTCAAAGCGTAAACTGTATCATCCCATGCCACAACGTATATATGATTACCAACCGTCACATGACCAGTTATAACAAAGCTGGTTTTGTATGACCAGGCAATCTTCCCGCCATCTACAGCGATAACCGAGCCTTTCGTTGTAGGTACATACGCAACGTCTTCTTTTACTGCTGGTTTACCTGATATGGTATCATTTAAAACAACTTTCCAAAGTAGTTCGAACAACTTCGGAGTTTTCGGTGGCTGAGTCGATTCGGATGGTTTTACAACTGTGGTCTCTTCCTTTTTTTGCTGCTCTTCACTGGGTTGCTTCTGCGATGCTGAGGGTGCTGTTGTAACTTGGGTAGAAACAGGGGGTTGCACGATTGAATGTTCCTCAACCACTGTAGTTTCTTCTTTTTCACCAGTGTCAACAGGAACTAAAGATTTAACAGTGAATTTCAGATCTTTTTGGGCTAAGTCACTTGTAACTAAGAGGTTTCCAGAGTACAGATATTTTCCATCTGTTAAGAGTGTTCCCCTGTAGGGAAACGTCGTACTTAACCTTGCCGTTCCTTTGTAAAAATAGATCTTGGATCCGTCGCTGAACACATGGTATCCTGAAAAATAGACATAATCGGAAAACTTGGGGTAAATTCTTTCAAGTTTCGCGAACCGGGGGTTGGAAATATTAAAAAGTTGCGTTTGCAACCCAAAAACTGCCATGTACGGTTCTGAAACTTTTAAATATGAAGCGTCCGTTGGCATAGACCATACAATGTTCCCAGCATAATAGCAAACAACTTGGTTATTCTCAATTCCAATTATGTAATCTGAAACTACGTAAATACTCTTCATCTTTGATGACACAGTTCCAATACTTGTCGCCGTTCCCTTTTCAATTTTGTATACCTTTAAATTTGATAAGGCGTAGTTTGTCCCAACGCGCTGAGCACCTTTAATGTCTATTTTTATCTTGCCGTCTAATGAATAGATACCATCTGAGGTTATGTAATAGTACTGGGTACCGTCGAAGAGAACATCCAGAGCAGTTATGTTTTTGACGACATTACCTGCTTCGTCAACAATACCTGTTGTAGTGACAATAAGTGCACCAGCAAAGTGTAAGCTGGTAAGAGCTAAGAACATCAATGTAAGGATGGTGATAAGAGCAAGATGTATTCTCACAATGTTTAACCCCCTAACATCAACTTGTTGCACGTTTCAGTTTTTTATTATATCATTACTCCTCACTTGTCTAGTGATGAAATCTGCAATATCAAAAACTTGAGATACATGGTTTCAAGAATATTGTAAACTTGTGGATGGTCGATTGGTTGTCCACCTCTGTAAATCAATCGAGCAAATACCTTTGCATCTATAGCGGCATCAACTAGGATAGATTCGAACTCACTTTGTGATACAACCTGAGTACAAGAAGCTGTAGCCAGTAGTCCGTCGTCTTTCAGTATTCTCATACTCCGGTAATTGATTTCTTTGTAACCTTTAAATGCTGCGTCGCGACTGGATGCACTCTTTGCAAAGGATGGTGGGTCAAGAACAACGACGTCGTACTTTTTTGTTTTCACGTAAGCGTTTTTCAAATAATCAAAAGCATTTCCAACCACAAATTCCGTTCTGCTTTCATCAAAACCGTTCAGTTTTGCAATCTGTCTTGCAATTTCAATAGCACGATCTGAATAATCAACGAAAGTCACATGCTTTGCTCCACCACTGAGTAAATGCATTCCAAAATTCCCTGTGTACGAAAAACAGTCAAGACAGACCTTGTTCTGAGCAAAATCTCTGAGTTTTCTCGCGTTCTCACGTTGGTCTAAAAAGGCTCCTGTTTTTTGCCCTTTTGTGTCCGCCAAAAATTTGATCCCGTTTATCTCAAATGGTATAAGTTCTGGACCAGAACCATAAATCCACCCAGAAAATTCTTCAAGCCCTTCCTTTTTGACCGCGCTACCTTCCGTCCTTTCGTGTATCCCAGTTGGCGAAAAAATCTCTATGAGAACATCTAAAATTGTGTTTTTCAATTTGTTAATTCCGAGCGTATTGAATTGAACAGAGAGGTATTTGTCAAACTTATCGACGATAAGTCCAGGTAATCCATCGGCCTCGCCAAATATGACTCTATATGCATTTTCCTTGGCGATACTGTATCTGTTTTTGATAGCGTCTAAGATCCTGTTCATGATGAATTCTCTGTTGATTTCCACAGACTTTCTGGAGAGTAATCTGACCGTGATCTTTGATTTTGTATTGATATATCCAATTCCAATAAACTGATTGGCGAATGAGTGTACATAGACTATATCTCCATCTTCAAAATTACCCTCTATTCTCTCTATCTCGTTATCGTAAACCCAGGGATGACCATTCAATACACGTCGTTTAATATCCCTTTTCAGTATTACTTTTGCTACTCTTCTATCCACAGTTTGCTTCACCTCTTGTTAAATCGTTCAAGTGTTCTTGTTACTTAGATTATAACATACGTTTGATTTTTCTCAATTCTGTCAGTATTCAGAAAAAAACTGAGCAAAGTTTTGGTATTAAGTGTTCTCAACGGTAAAACACGATAAAATTCTCATAGCGAATGATTTCAGAATTTTTTGTTACTGGTTAAAAGGATTATAATCTTGTTAGATAAGAAGCCAACAACTTGCATTTTTATACAATGCTACATCTTGGGGAAGGGGAGTGGCTGCTGCATGCGGATAAAGGACCATCCTATTCTTAATGTGCCTACTGAAAAGAACTACGTAACGTTTTATTTTGAAGACCAACCTGTTTGTGGAACTGCTGATGATACCATCGCAAGCGCTCTTATCGCAAATGGTTTTGACGTGTTTGGTTTTACAGAACACAACCATCCTCGAGGTTTTTTCTGCGCTATTGGTAAATGTTCGGCCTGCCTTGTGGAAGTCGATGGTGTACCAAATGTTCGTGCCTGCATAACCCCCATTAGGGAAGGTATGCGCGTTAAGATGCAACGCGGAAGGGGGAAACCAAAATGGTGAGACGCGTTAAAGCACTTATCGTCGGTTCTGGACCTGCAGGATTGACAGGCGCTATCGCTATTGCAGAATCTGTTGGAAGTGGTGAAGAAGTTGTAATAATTGATGAAGGTATTGAACCTGGAGGTCAACTTCCGAAACAAACTCATAAATTCTTCGGTCATGAAGGGTTTTACGCTTCAACAAGAGGATTTGAGATTGGGAATTTACTTGTCAAAAAGGTTAAAAGTCTTGGAGTTGAAATAATACAACAATCAACTGTAACTGGTATATACGAAGATGTAATAACTGTCTACGATAGAGTAAACAACATTGTGCATGAATACCTGGCGGATTATCTGCTAATCGCCTCAGGAGCCACAGAGAGATTTTTGACTTTCAAGAATAACACGTTGCCAGGTGTTTATGGTGCAGGGGCAGTCCAGACGCTCATGAATCAGTATAAAGTTCTCCCTGGCGAATCATTCCTAATCGTTGGAGCAGGGAACATCGGGCTCATCGTTGCTTATCAATTGGTCCAAGCAGGTGCACAGGTAAAAGCAATCGTCGAAGCTTCATCGCGCGTTGGCGGATACGCCGTTCATGCCAATAAAGTTAAAAGACTCGGAATACCGATACTGCTAAGACATACGATACTCGAAGCAATAGGCAAAGACAAGGTTCAGGGTGCTGTTGTGGCTGGGGTGGACGAAAGATTCAAACCAATACCGGGTACAGAAAAGGAATTTGTTGTTGATGCCATATGCCTTGCCGTTGGTTTACAACCTAACGTCGAACTCGTCGCGCAGACAGGTGCAAAACTTGTGTACATACCCGAACTTGGTGGCTATGTGCCGTTGCGCGATGAAAATATGAAAACGACTGTTCACAATGTGTTTGTGGCGGGAGATCTTTCAGGTATAGAGGAAGCTACAACCGCTATGATTGAGGGCTACATTGCAGGTTATAACATCGCTCAAGAGTTAACAGGAAAATCTTTTGAAGATAAGATTGAAAAGATGAAGAGAGAACTTGAAGAGTTTAGAAGAGGACCATTCTCAAAGAAGGTTAGAGACGGACTAAGGAAGATGGGGATCGTCTTTCCTGAAGGTGGGTATAGAGAGGAACAACAAACCGACAGAGGACCAGTTGGAAAATTAAGGGCAATCATAGAATGTCCAGAGGCTATTCCTTGCAACCCTTGTGAAACATCCTGTCCAACTGGTGCAATTAACGTAGGTGGAAACATAAACGGTATTCCACAAATCGATTACTCAAAGTGTATAGGCTGTGGGGTTTGTGTAATGAAATGCCCTGGGCTTGCAATATTTATGATCCAAGAAAAAGAGGAATATTCCCTTGTGGGCATTCCATACGAGCTACTCCCAGTACCAACCAACGGTACAAAAGTCAAGCTTCTGAACTTCGAAGGAAAGGAAATTGCCAATGGAGAAGTTGACCACGTTGTTCTAAACAACAAAGGAAAGACACATATTGTCTTTCTTAGAGTACCCAAAGGATACGAAGACGTAGTTAGAAGCTTCCGTTTGCCAGAAAAAGCAGAGGAATTTATCTGCAGATGTGAAGAGATAACAAAGGAAGATATCGAACGAGTTATAGACATGGGGATCACGGACTATGAAGAACTTAGAAGGGTATTAAGAATAGGAATGGGGCCGTGTGGTGGAAAGACCTGTAGGTCGTTGACTTTGCAAATTATCTCTGAAAAAACCGGCAGAGCTATCTCAGAAATACAACTTGGCGTATATCGCCCCCCTACAATGCCGACACCGTTTGAAGCCGTGGTAAAGTCAGCTTTAAGCGAGAACGACGAAGTATCTGAAAATATGATGCTGTTAACTTGTAGTGATGGAAGACAATAGAACACTCATAACACGCGCAATATCATTCCCGTTCAGTTTCAAGAGATTTCTCACTACACAAAAGCTGTTTACGTACATTGGAAGATTGTCAATATTCTTAAATCCACGCTTGGCTCGTACAAAGTCTTGGAATAACGAAAATTTAGATTCACATTGATTGTTCTGCCCAAGTCTCACAACTATATGGTTGATATTCTTGTATAGTATCTTCACTGCACCATACGCACCAAGTCCATCAGTGATTAGTTCGATTTCTCTTTCGTTGTTACCAAAGAACTTCTCTAACAATATCTTCACTTGACCCATATCGCGATATTTGGATACATGCCAAGCAACAATAAGATTCGAATCGTGCTCAACTAAGAACCAAACGTAGTACTTTTTGGATTTAAACAAAACGACAGTTTCATCACCATGGACTTTGAAAGCATCTACAGGAACGAGGATGGAAAAGAAACAAGACAACTTAAGGATCCACTTGTAGATAGCGACATGAGAGACTTTGATATTAAGTGAGTCTCTGATGGAACGCAAGGACACAGCTTTGAAATAAAGGACGAAGGCTTTAAGGACAATAAAGATAGGGAAACGGAAGAACTTGAAAGAGTCGAAAGGAAGAGGGACAAATTGAGGTAAGTTAGTTGGGATTTCGTCTCTGGTATGGCAAGAACGGCAACGGAACTTAACGAAGGCTTTTTTGATTTTGTGGATTTGCATAGTTTTTCCACAGACAGGGCATTTAGGATAAGGGAAAGAGAAGAGCTTGTGTTTTTTTGAATGAACAAGTCTGAAAGTGCGCTTACAGTCTTTGCAAAAGTATTGTTGGTTACCGTACTTATCATGACCGTTTTTGTAGATGTTGGTAGAGCCGCATTTGGGGCAAGAGACTACAGAATTTTGCATAGTGGAGTACCTCCTTTTTGTGAGAATTGATGGTGGGGGGTGTTCCACTAATAAGAAGATAATACGGTTTTTGGAAATTTTCAATACTTTTAGTTAACAGCATCGAAAATATTCAAGGGGGTATTGAAAATGAGTAAGGTAAGAAAATACGACGTTTGTATAATTGGTGGAGGAATAACGGGAACAGCGCTGGGTTATTTTCTATGTAAGCTTGGTAAGACTTCCATTGCAATATTCGAAAAATCGTACCTTTCTTCAGGTTCAACTGGCAGATGTGCTGGTGGAATCAGGCAACAGTGGTCAACAAGGTCAAATGTTCGCTTAGCAATGAGGAGTGTTAAATTATTTGAGAGATTCAAAGAAGATGTAGGGATGGATATAGAATACAAACAAGGTGGATATCTCGTTTTGTCGTACAGTGAAGAAGAAGCTGAGCAATTTGAAAAGAATGTAAAGATGCAACGTGAAGAAGGTTTGGACGTGGAAATCCTTTCGCCAAAACAGGTATCTGAGAGATACCCATACATAAACACAAAAGGATTGGTTATGGCTACATTTTGTCAAACTGATGGTCACGCTAATCCACACAAAGCTGTGATTGGTTATGCTCAAGCCATCAGAAGGATGGGCGGACATATATATACACACACCGAGGTAAAGAGTATCGAAGTTACAAACGGAAAGGTCACAGGTGTTGACACAACCGCAGGCTATTTCGCTTGTGATATTGTCGTAAATGCTTCTGGCCCATGGTCAAACGAAGTTTCAAAACTCGTTGGAGTGGACCTTTTAACAGAAAGCTATAGGCATCAGATACTTGTCACAGAACCGCTGGAGAACTTCTTTCCAATGATGGCCATAAGCTTCTCTGGTAATTTTTACATGCGGCAGACACAACACGGACAATTCATATTGGGCCAGGGTGACAAGGATGAAAAACCTGGACTCAATTTCAACGTTACCTACAAATTTGAAAAAGAACTAGCAAGTAAGATGGTTAACATCTTCCCATTTTTGAAGAACGTTCGAATAATAAGGCACTGGAGTGGGATGTATAACATGTCTCCCGATGCTCAACCGATAATTGGAGGCAGTGACCTGGTAAAGGGATATTACTATGCCGTAGGTTACTCCGGTCACGGTTTCATGGTCGCTCCCGCTGTTGGTGAAGCCCTTGCTGAATTGATTGTGTTCGGGAAAACCTTGCATACGGACATTTCCTACCTCGATATTAAGAGATTTGAGGGTACTGTTGTGGAAAAAGAAAAGAATGTGGTATAATTCCTAGTGAATAGATACGTTGTTACATGGGGGAGCGATGACAATCAGTGATAAGAAAGTCATGATAGTTGATGATAGCAAATTTTGGAGGATGGTCCTTCAAAGCGTATTCGCAAAGTTGGGAGTAAAGCAAATAGTTGTTGCCGAAGATGGGATGAAAGGCATTGAAACTGCTTTAAGAGAACTACCGGATATAATCATTACAGATTACAACATGCCTGGTATTTCAGGATTGCAAATGTGTCTTTATCTTAGATCAATACCCGCGTTTAAAAACGCGGGTATTGTTGTTCTAACAGGTTCAGACGATGTAATAAACGAGTTTTGGGCTGAACACAGTGGGGCAAACAAGTTCATCTCCAAATTGCTTCCCAAAGAGGCATTGGAAAGCGAGCTCGAACGTTTTGTTTCTAACGATTACTCGACCTCAAAAACAAAAGAAGCCTTCTATGTAACAAACATTTACGATGTTTTAGAACAAAAGATGAGAACGGAAATTCTTAATAGAGAAATTCTTTCACTCATCGAGTATGCAAGAGACGAACTCTACGTCATTCAAAAGTTCAAGAACTTCTTAGAATTCTTCTCACGTTTCACCGGATTGGCTTTTATGCTTTTGTCGCCAGTAGAAGGTCGTATATACAATTTTGGGTTACCACTAGGCAAGACTGTAAGTAAAGAGAGGTTGCTAAGGCATTTAGAGAAACCTATTGAACCTTCTGATTGGTCTTATTTCGGCAACTTCGGTTCGGAATTCAACGTTGACGGGTTGGAAACCGTTGTTGTTAAGTACCAAGAAAACGAAATAGGGCTAATTGCTTATGAAGGTGCGTCAGACAAATGGAGTGTAAGTAAAGTATTAAACGAAGCAAGTGAAAGCATCGCATTGCTCTTTAACACGTTGAACAGCTTCAGGGAGCTTAAAGTCGCATCCGCCGTCGATGGTTTAACGGGCTTGTTTAACAAAAAGGAACTGCTTAGGTTTCTTGAAGAGACACATAACTTGGCTAAGTTCAATAGGACAATCTATTATGTCGCGATGTTTGATGTAGACAATTTCAAAAAGGTCAACGACACCTACGGACATTTGGTAGGAGATGAAGTCTTGAAAGCCGTTGCAGCTATTTTAAAAGAAGAGATTGCGGGAAAAGGAATTGCGGGAAGGTACGGTGGAGAGGAATTTTGTCTTGTGATTACAAAAGCAGCTAACAACGATGAAGTGGTTGAAATGATAGAAAGGATTTTAGAAAGGGTCAGAAACACGCAATTTCCACACGGAAAATGTACGGTATCCTGTGGTGTTGTAAGTTCTGAAGGATACGAATCCCCAACCGAAGTAATAAAGGCTGCCGATGACTTGCTCTACATATCCAAGAAAACAGGAAAAGACAAAGCAAGTTATATGTTTCTTCCAAAAAACAGAGAAATCAACCAAGTACTACGTCGAGAACAGACATGATCAGAAAACCGAAAATTAGAAAGTACGTCGATAAACGTTCATTACCGCGAAGATGAGTTTCCGGAATAACTTCGTCGCTTACCACAAATACCATAGCACCAGCTGCAAAGGCAAGCATATAAGGTAGTAAGTTCTTACTAATTAGTATCAAACCCGCACCAAAAATACCACCCATCATTTCAACAACGCCCGTAAGAAAAGTTATAAAAAGCGAGTAGCGAATACTATACCCTGCGTTCATAAGTGCAACCATTGTCGCCGCACCTTCCGGAATGTTCTGTGTGCCAATAGCAATTGCCACACTGAGCGCTTCCGGAGTGAACCCACTTATTCCCACAGCCATGCCTTCTGGAAAGTTGTGAATCGTTATAGCTATAACAAAGAGCCAGATTTTTGCGAGCTTCTTGCTGTCCATTCCTTCATGGCCTTTCAAAAAGTGTTCATGCGGTGAGAACTTATCCAATAAGTCGACAGCGATCGCTCCAAACAAAAATCCTACAATAAAACGCAACGCCCCACCGATTTCTAAAGACGGCCCTGCTAAACTAAAAGCACTTGCTGCAAGCATAATGCCTGCAGCCATCCCCATAAGCGAATCGATAACCTTTTCTCCTAGATGCTTATGAAACAACAACAACGGTACAGCCCCAAGAATTGTCGAAAGCCCCGCAGCGGTACTTAAGAGAGTACCTTTCAGAAAATCTGTTATAGTATCAACCTCCTACTTCTACTGGAAAATCCCAGATTATATTCTAACACAAAATCAAACGAACACCAATATCCTCAAGAACCTTCGCCCACAGGCTTTGTCTCAACCTTTGCAACATTTGGATCATAAGCCTCCTCAGGAGCTTTTAACAAGAACAGCACAATGATCACAGTAGAGATAACGTTAATAGAAAAGAAGAACAAGTAAGGGTTTATCTTATCAAGCAGGAACCCGTAAAGAGCGGAAGAAATAGGCGTGCTTCCCATAGCAAAAAGTGAAAGAACTGAGAACACTCTTGACCTAAGCTCGGACGGTACAAGTATCTGCAAGTTTGCATTTATTGGTATGTTAACCAAAGCGTTGAAGAAGGTTATCAGAAAAGCACTCACAACAAATACAAAATATGCTACTCCTTTCGTAAATCCAAGAAGGGGCATTATCAGTATTGAGAAAAGCAAACCGACAACTTGCTCTAATATGAGTCCGGAGGATATAAGGACTTTAGAACTGAATTTATTAAGAAAAAGCATTATAGCAACGTTCCCGAAAAGTGCACCTAATGTAGCAAATACTTCAAATGTGCCAAATTGGGCTGCAGAAAATTTGAATACAATTCTGGCAAGGTATGGAAGCACAACACTGTAAAGCGGAGACATTAAGAAATTGATCACTATGGCAAAAGTGAATAGGAATTTTAGACCTTTATGTGCTAAAACAAATCTAACACCTTCGGAGAGTTCTTGTAGGAACTGTATTTTGCCGTTTTTTGGAGTATGAACGTAGATAATAAACATTTCACTAATTCCCGAAAGAATGTAGAGCACAGCCGTCATAAGCAACACGTTTGTTAGTCCGTAGTAACCGTAGAGCATAGCACCGATGATAGGACCTATAATGTTTGCACCACTATTTGCCATTGCATTTAAAGATGTGGCTCTCTTCATATTTTCTTTTCTCACAACATCTCCAAACATTGCACCAGTCGGACCGTCGAATATCCCATCGAGAAATGAAAGAATCGCCCTGAAAGTCAGAAGCGCTCCAATTCCAAGCTTGTTGCTGAAGGCTACGAACCAGAGAGCAAAAAGCAAGATACCCCTCAGTTCATCAAGCAAGACCATTATGTACTTTCTGTTAAGTCGGTCCCCTAGAACACCTCCGATTGGTGTTGCAAGCAATCTTGGCAATATTCCAAGCACTGTAAATATGCCCATCATCGTTCCAGAACCGGTTTTGTCCAGTATGAATAGAGGCATAGCAACAAGTAAGGCCGCCGCACCAACAAGAGATTCAAACCGACCGCTGATAATTAGTGCAAGATTTCTCCTTTCGTGTTTGTAAATCTCCTCTTTCACCACCATCACCCCCAAAAATTATTGGCAAATAAATTTTATCATATGCCAAAATATTTTGTCAATAGAGCAATTTTTTTGCACTTAAAAATAATTCGTTATACGAAGTATATTTCTTGAAATTCATGGTATAATCACTTGGAGGAAGGAGGGATTTAGATGGAAGGAAGGATTGAAAAGTTCAAAGGACTTGTAAGTTTGTGCGAGGTACCAGGTGTTTCGGGCAGGGAGGAGTTGGTGCGTGAAGAAATTTGCAAAATGCTAGGAGAACTGGCAAAAACTGATAAGATAGGGAATTTAATTCTCGAAAAGAAAGGAACTGAGGGCAAAAAGCAGGTAATAATTATGGCCCATATGGATGAAATAGGTTTTTATGTTTCTTCACTTAGAGCTGATGGAAAGCTTGAAATTAAGAATGTTGGCGGGATCATAGAGGAGACACTACCCGGTTCGTTCGTTCAAGTTGTGACAAGGAAAGGGGTAGTTGATGGTGTGATAGGTGCCGTTCCACCACACTTAAAATCCGATGGTGTGGTTTTTGAAAAAGTTGTTGATGTAGGTGCTAAGAGCTACGAAGAACTGGAAAGCCTCGGTATTGCTGTCATGGACTTTGTTGTTTTCAAAAAGAATCACGCGTTGTTGAACGGTGAGTTACTTGCCATGCGAAGCTTGGATGATAGGTTTGGCTGCTTTGCACTAATAGAAGCATCAAAAGGTTTAGTTCCAAAATCAGATATTATCTTTGCTTGGACCGTTCAAGAAGAGGTAGGGCTAAGAGGTGCTAAGGCGCTTGCACACACGTACTCACCAGATTTGGCGATCGCCATAGATTCTTTTGCATGTTGTAGCAAGACAAACGGTCACATAAAGCTTGGAAATGGTCCGGTCGTCAGGATTTACGACAACAGTTCTATTTCCAACTTCGAAGTCGTTGATATTATCACCAACCTTGCAAAAGAGGAAGGTATTCCTCTTCAAATAGGTGTAACAGGTGGAGGGAATGATGCAAGCGTTTTTGTTGAGAAAGGAGTCCCTATGGTTGCTTTAAGCGTTCCCGTAAAGTACTTGCACTCTCAGGTGGAAATGATCAGCCTTTCAGACCTTGAGAATCTTATAAAATTGCTTAAGCGCTTTTTGGAGGTGTTTTAAGTGCTTGAGGTACTGTTGTTTCTCGGTGGACTCTTCTCAGGTGTTGTTAATGTCTTGGCAGGGGGAGGATCGTTTTTAACATTGCCAATCCTTGGTCTTTATGGCCTAAGTACAAGTGTCGCTAATGGAACAAATAGAATAGGTATTTTGCTACAAAATGTCTCAGCCACTTGGAGGTTCATAACCAAGAAGGAGTTGGACATCAAAAATGCGCTGTTTGTCACAATTCCAACGATCATAGGTGCCGTGGTCGGAACGTCTATCGTCTTAAGTTTACCTGAGAAAATAGTCAAAATAACAATCGGTATAATTTTCCTATTCATGTCGTATTTCGTGCTGTTTACACCAAAAGTCTGGGAAGAAGGTAAGAAGGAAAAGTCGAACAGATTTCTTAGTGGTTTTGTGTTTTTTCTGATAGGAATATACGGTGGTTATATACAGGCCGGGGTTGGTTTCTTTTTGATATACGCCCTAACAATGCTCGAAGGGTACAATATAAAACAGGCGAACGCGATGAAGATCTTTTTAACACTCATGTTTACAATCTTTTCACTGATTTTATTCTCTTTCAATAATAAAGTAGCACTGATCCCTGGTTTAATACTCGGAGCAGGTTCTTTTGTAGGCGGGTATTTGGGGTCATACCTTAACTCACGCGTGAACAAAAAATTCATAAGGTACGTGGTCGCTGGCATGATGATATTCTCTGCAATCAACTATTTGTTCTTTAGATAGGCCTCTATTTTGAAACAATAGCCCTGGTTAAGTTTCGTGGTTACCAGGGCTGTTGTTTTAGTCTTTTGTTAATGTCCTCGATCATCTTCTTCAATTTCTTAGCTTGTCTATAGTCTTCCTTCTTAAGCGCTTCCTTTAGTTTGTGATTCAGCAGCGTTAGTCTGCGTTTTTGTATATCTGTTATCACTTTACCATATACATTCGAATCTTTTGGGAACATCGTCAACTGGATAGTACTCGGCTGTTCAGAATACAAAAATTCCAAGGAAAAGTCAAACTTTTTGTTCCTCGCAGGCGATTCTTCCATAAGATTTTTATGAGACATAATCGTTTGCAGACCAGCGCGTGTATAACGCTCAATTTCATATTTTAGTACTTCCTTAAGACACGACTTACAATAAGATATTCTCTTAACAGTACCATCAACATAAACATTCTGCGATATTTCGGACTTATTTCCACACCTGATGCACTTTTCGTTTTCCAATATATCACCTTCTAGTCTGTCTTTTCAGGTTATATTAATCTTCATTCGACCTGAATTGAATTATATCTGTTCATAGCTTTTTCAATGCCTTCAGAAACGATCGTCTCAATTGCCTCAACTGCTAAGTCGATGACCTTCCGCAGTTTTTCAAATTCTTCTGGCGAAAAGTTTGAGAGTACAAAATCGGCAGCATCAACTTCCTTTGGTTTGGGACCTATACCTATTCTTATTCTCGGAAAATTCTGACCAATGTACGATATTATCGATTTAATCCCATTGTGTCCTCCAGCACTACCGTCTTTCCTAATTCTGATTCTGCCCAAAGGTAGGTCAAGGTCGTCGTACACCACTATTATATCATCATGTGGCAAATATTTAAATACCTCTCCACTGAGGTTCATGTAAGTCGTTGGTTTGACCAGCTTCACTTTCTGTCCTGCTATGTTGACGTCTGAGTAAAGATAGTTCGGCCCAGATTTCCAAGACTTTCCCAACCTATCCAGCACCACAAATCCAACGTTGTGGCGAGTATTAGCGTACTTTTCACCAGGATTTCCTAAACCAATGATTATCAACATCGGTTCCTCCTTTGCTGTATGCTTGGAGAATTAGCGAAACACAAACATTAAAGAAAAGTCCCCCAATGGGGGACTTTTCTTTATGTTTTTATCAGATTACTTCTCTTCCTCTTCCTTCTTACCTTTCTTTAGAACTTCCGGTTCTGCTGTTTCTGTCGTTGCTGTTGTTTCTTCAACTTCAAGTCCCCTTGGAACAACAATTGTTATCAAAACATCTTCTGGATCCATATCGATTTTAACTCCTTCTGGTAGTTTGACATCCTTTACCCTTAAGGAGTCACCAAGACCAAGGTTTGTGACATCGATTTCGATAGTTTCCGGAATTCTGTCAGGCAGTGCCTCAACTACAACTTCGTGGTGGAGAACCTCCATAATACCGCCCTTTTCAACACCCATCGCTTTACCAACGATATGTAGTGGAACGTTTATTTTCATCTTGTGGTGCGCTTCTGGTATATAGAAGTCAACATGTCTGACTTCATCCGTAACCTTATCGTATTGGACCATTTTGATGAATGCCATGTGTTTGAAAAGTTCTTTACCGTTTTCATCTTTGACTACTAGAGTGAGTGGTGTTGATTCTGTAACTTCCCTGAATATCTTTAAAAAGCTGTTTTTTTCCAAAGCCAAGCTAACCGGTTTCTCAACTCCAGGTCCGTACGCAATAGCAGGTATAACGCCTTGAGTTCTCAATCTTCTTACTGCGCGCTTTTTTCCTACAATAGACCTTACTTGCGCGTTTACTACGTGCTCCATGTCTACTCCTCCTTCTTTTTTATTTTTAAGGTTTTATTTTAATCTTTATTTTTTCTCACGGTTTACTTAAAAAGTATACTTACAGATAGGTTCTTTCTGACTCTTATTATCGCTTCACCAAGCAATGGTGCAACTGAAACAATGTTGAATTTGCTCGGTAGACTCTGATGATATATTGTATCACTAATATAAATCTTTTCAATACTCGAGTTTTCGATCCTCTCAACCGCACCGGATGAGAGCACAGGATGTGTTATACATGCTATAACTCGTTTTGCTCCAGCATTCTTCACAGCATTTGCACCTTCGACCAATGAACGTGCCGTATCAACTATGTCATCAACTATTATAGCCGTCTTATCTTTGACATCACCTATAATGTTCAATATTTCAGCTATGTTATCTTTCGGACGTCTCTTGTCCAGGATTGCAAGAGGGAGGCCTACTTTTTCAGCTATCTGCCTTGCTCGTTTAACACCACCAACATCTGGAGAGACAATGACTGCATCGTCGTTTAGTATACCGTCTTTACTTAGCGTTTCAAGAAAAACCGGAAAACTCCACAGATTGTCAACAGGGATATCAAAGAACCCTTGAACCTGTTCAGCGTGTAGGTCAACGGTCATAACGCGTGTCGCACCGGCAACTGTGAGCAAGTTTGCGACAAGTTTAGCCGTGATCGGGTCTCTACCTTTAGCTTTTCTATCTTGCCTTGCATAGCCGTAGTACGGTATTACAACAGCAATGCTATTTGCAGAGGCTCGTTTAAATGCATCTATCATAATAAGTAACTCCATTAGATTTTCATTTACTGGTGGGCAAGTAGGTTGAATGACAAAAACGTCATGCCCTCGAACAGTCTCTTCTATGCGGACGTTGATTTCACCATCTGCAAACCTTCCAACGGTAATATCACCAAGCCTCATTCCTATGTAGCTTGCTACCTTTTCTGCTAAGACTTTGTTAGCATTACCGGTGAAGATCTTCATTTCATTCCTTGTGATTTGCATTCTCCATGGCCTCCCTTTTCATTTTTGCCCAGTTATCCTTAATAACTTGTCTTGCTCTGCCAAGCGCAAGTGCATCGTCAGGAACGTCTTCTGTAATAACCGAACCAGCACCTACAATGGCACCCTTTCCTATTTTCACTGGAGCAACAAGTGAAGAGTTGCTACCGATAAATGCACCGTCACCGATGGATGTTGGATATTTCTTATATCCATCGTAATTGCAGGTTATCGTTCCAGCACCGATGTTAACATCTTCACCAATAGTCGCATCACCAAGATAAGTAAGATGCTGAGCCTTGGAGTTCTTCCCAATAACAGATTTCTTCGTTTCCACGAAGTTTCCAATTTTTACCTTCTCTTTTAGGACGGTTCCTTCTCTAAGTCTTGCAAAAGGTCCAACGGAAACGTTATTTTCTATAATTGCACCTTCAACTTCCGAACGCATTATTTTGACATTATTCCCGATTGTCGAATCCTTTATTCGAGTGTACGGACCTATTTCGCAGTCTTCACCGATGGTGATATTTCCTTCTAAAATTGTAAATGGATGTATTATCGTGTCAATACCTATCTTGACGTCAGGTCCTACAAATGTTGAAGCGGGATCCACCACTGTAACGCCTGAGAGCATGAGTTCTTTAAGTATCCTTTCTTTTGCAACAGATTCGAGCTGAGCAAGCTGCACTCTGTCGTTTACACCTGATACCTGAACTGGATCATCCAACAGTACTGTTTCGACCTTGCTGGCCATTTCAACCAAGTCTGTTAAGTAATACTCACCTTGGGCGTTGTTATTCGAGAGCTTATCCAAGTTTTCAAGTAAGAATTTACCAGAAAATACGTAAATACCACTGTTCACTTCCTTAATCTTCAGCTGTTCTTCGTTTGCGTCCTTGTGCTCAACAATTCTTATCTTTTCGCCATTTCTGATGATCCTTCCGTACCCAGTCGGGTCATCTGCAATGAAGGTTAGTACGGTAACATCTGCTTTCGCTCTTGCGTGAGTCTGTGCAAGCTTTTCTATGGTTTCGGGTTTTAGAAGAGGAACATCTCCGTAAAGTATCAGTATATCGTCTCCAGCAGTTATAAACTGCTTAGCACACATCACAGCGTGACCTGTGCCAAGTTGAGGTTCCTGTAGGTATGTCTTAACGTCTAGAGGTAAGTAAGATTTCACGATTTCTGCTTTGTGGCCGACCACCACACCTACTTCTCCGAATTTCTTACCCAAGTCTACAACCCAGTTTATCATCGGCTTTCCCAGTATCTTGTGCACTACTTTTGGATATTTTGACTTCATTCTCTTCCCCAAACCAGCTGCAAGTATAAGCACCTTCATAGGCCGAACCTCCAGAAAGTTTAATTATTAATTATTACTCTTTACTTCCTCCGAGTTTTCGTTGAAGAGAGTACTCTCTAAGAACAACCGGAATGAGAATAAGTCCGAGTAAGTATCCTTTTGAACCAAATTTGACGGCTCCAATCGCACCTATACCCATTCCGGTTAATAAAAGCATTGGGATAAGACCGTACCAAGCCTTAACTATATCGTATAAGATAGCTAAGAACGTTCCGTAAACCACAAAGTTCAGCCCATCTAAGCTGTAGGGCCTAAATTTTCCAAGTATCGCTACCGCGCTAATTAAGAGCAGATTCAAACCAGCAAGAGACTCAGCGCGCTCGTTCTTTCTGAATGTAAAATATAACCCAACCAAAATCAAGGAGAAGTAAGAGTAGCTCTTGGTTAAATAGAACGAAGTAACAGCAGCTACTATGGAGAGTATCAAGGTGCCCATAAATTCTCACTCCACACAACAAAATTTTTTACAAAGAACAAAAAGAAATATAAGGGGCGCAAAAGCGCCCCCAAGTAATAAAGAATATTAGCTTCTGTATTTGATGCTTGCTTGAGCAGCTGCAAGTCGTGCAACTGGAATTCTGTACGGTGATGCGCTGACATAATCGAGTTTTGTTGTGGCAAAGAACTCGATGGATTTTGGATCTCCACCGTGTTCACCACAGACTCCACATTTAAGTGTTGACTTAACTTCTTTACCTTTTTCCGTTGCTGATTTGACAAGCTGTCCAACACCTTGTGTATCGATATGTTTGAATGGGTCGTGCTCGAGAATTCCCTTTTCAAGGTACTCTGGCAAGAACTTACCAACGTCGTCACGGCTGAATCCAAATGTCATTTGTGTGAGGTCGTTTGTACCAAAGCTGAAGAAGTCTGCTTCTTGAGCAATCTGGTCAGCTGTGACAGCTGCTCTTGGAACTTCGATCATCGTTCCGACAAGGTACTTGAGTTCGACTCCATGTTCCTTAATGAGAGCATCAGCTGTTTCAATTATTATTTGCTTTACATATTTCAGTTCGTTGATGTGGCCTACAAGTGGTATCATGATTTCTGGCACAACTTCGATTCCCTCTTCTTTCTTCAGCTCAATAGCTGCAAGGATTATCGCCTTTGTCTGCATGACTGCAATTTCTGGATATGTGACCAACAATCTTACACCTCTGTGACCGAGCATTGGGTTAAGTTCGTGCAGTTGTTCAACTACTTTCTTGAGTTCTTCAACAGTGATACCGATTTGCTGAGCAACTTCTGCCATCTGTTCTTCTTCCTGTGGCAAGAATTCATGGAGTGGTGGGTCAATAAGCCTTATCGTAACTGGGTAACCCTTCATTTCTCTGAACAATCCTTTGAAGTCTTCTTTCTGGAGTGGTAGAAGTTCCGCAAGTGCAGCTTCTCTTTCTTCTTTCGTTCTTGCAACAATCATTCTTCTAACCTTTGGTATTCTGTCTTTTTCGAAGAACATGTGCTCTGTTCGGCACAGACCGATACCTTCTGCTCCAAACTCTCTTGCAACTTTTGCATCTCTTGGAACATCGGCATTTGCCCTGACACCGAGTTTTCTAAACTCGTCTGCCCATGAAAGCAATTCAGCAACTGGTCCTTCCAGACCTTGTGGTTTAACGGTTGTAATCTTTCCAAGGAATACTTCTCCGGTTGTTCCATCTATTGAGAGCCATTCGCCTTCTTTTACGACTACGTCTCCAACTTTGAGGTAGCCTTCTTCTTCATTTACGTAAATGCTTTCTGCACCGACTACTGCTGGTTTCCCAAGACCTCTTGCGACAACAGCTGCGTGTGATGTCATACCGCCACGTGCTGTGAGTATGCCTTCAGCTGCGTTCATACCACCGACATCTTCTGGACTTGTTTCTGGCCTGACAAGAAGGACTTTCTCTCCTGCTTTTGCTGCTTCTTCTGCTTTGTGTGCGTCAAAGTAAACTTTACCTGTCGCTGCACCTGGTGATGCTGGCAGACCCTTCGCAATAACCTTTGCGTTCTTCCTTTCTTTTTCATCGAATTTTGGATGGAGGACTCTTTCAATGTCAGATGGCTGGACTCTCAAAACCGCTGTCTTCTTGTCGATAAGACCTTCGTGAACCATATCGACAGCTATTCTAATTGCTGCTTGGCTTGTTCTCTTGGCGCTTCTTGTTTGGAGTATGTAAAGTTTTCCTTTTTCAACTGTGAATTCTATATCCTGCATATCCTTGAAATATGCTTCAAGTCTATCCATTATCGCGATAAGTTCATCGTAAGCCTGTGGAATCATTTCTTTCATCTTTTCAAGTGGATATGGTGTTCTTATACCAGCGACAACATCTTCACCCTGTGCATTTGGTAAGAACTCTCCATAGTAGACTTTTTCTCCGGTATTTGGATCTCTTGTGAAACAAACACCTGTACCACTATCGTCACCCATGTTACCGAAGACCATAGCAACTATATTGACAGCTGTTCCAAGCAGTTGTCCTTCCTTAATTCCGTGGATTTCTCTGTACTTAATAGCCCTATCACTCATCCAGGACCAAATGACAGCTTCAATAGCTGCCCATAGTTGTTTGTAAACGTCCTGTGGGAATTCTTTTCCGTGTTTTTTGTAGATTTCCTTGTAGGTTTCAACAAGTTTCTTAAGATCTTCTGCATCAAGTTCCGTATCGAGTTTTACACCTTTTTGTGCTTTCATTTCGGCAAGTGCGTTTTCGAAATCTGCATGTGGAATTCCCAGAGCTGTGTCACCGAACATCTGGAGGAACCTTCTGTAAGAGTCGTAAGCGAATCTCTCGTTGTTTGTCATTTCAACGAGACCTTTGACTGTTTCGTCATTAAGCCCAAGGTTAAGGATGGTATCCATCATACCAGGCATCGATATAGCAGCACCTGATCTAACGGAAACAAGGAGAGGTTTCTTTGGATCGCCGAATCCTTTCCCTGTTACCTCTTCAAGCTTTTTCATAGCTGCTTCGACTTGTTCTTTCAAATCCTCTGGGTAGGTTCTGTTGTTGTCGTAATAGAACTTACAAACTTCTGTTGAAATAGTAAAGCCTGGAGGTACTGGAACTCCGGCGTTTGTCATTTCAGCAAGGTTTGCACCTTTACCACCCAGTATATCCTTCATCTGGGCGTTTCCTTCTGCTTGGCCGTTGGCAAAGAAATAAACCCACTTTTTACCCATTTTCACACCTCCATATCGAAAAATTTAGAAAAGTACCTGTATAATTGTACCATACTTTTTCTACTTGTCGTATACACACTGTGATAAATTGTTTTTTTCTTTTATGTTAATTTCTGCAGAAAACGGCCATTGATTATAATCACAGCAGATTTTTCATTTAGTTGATGGTGCAACTTGGTGTATAATTGTTTTAACTGTTATTGTAGAGCAATCGCGTTAAAATGCGGAGGTGAATCTATGGAAAGTAATGGTTTAATGACCTTTCTCAAGGCTTTGATACTAGGAATGCTTGCGTTTTACATCACGACGCATATATCAACGTCAGGAATAATCGAATACGTTTCAAGGGACGTAAAAAAACTCACAATCGATGGAATTGAAGTTGCTTACAGAGAATACGGAAAAGGTAACTTTGAAACTATAGTGTTCCTACATGGATTCGCCGGTTCTTCTTACGACTGGAAGGTGCTAATTGATGCGCTATCGAAAAATTATCACTGCGTAGCGTTTGATATACCACCATTTGGTTTATCTGAAAAGAAAAAAGACTTTGATTATTCCGACGAGTCGATTGTAAGACTCATAATAAAGTCTATGGATTCCCTGGGAATAGAACAATTCACTCTTGTTGGTCACTCGATGGGTGGGTACATCTCACTCGCAATAGCAAGCACTATTCCAAAAAGAGTAGAAAGGCTCATTTTGTTTGACGCTGCGTACAATGTTAATAGTGAAGATTTACAAAACTCGGGTCCTCCGTTTGAGCTAACCAATGAGCGCCAACTTAAGTTTTACCAACTACTTCTGGATGTTGGTTTGAAAACCTATCCGCTGTTCAAATTCGTTTACCGAAATTCATTAGCAGAAGGTGAGATTCTGAACACCGAACACTTCGACTACTTGTTTTCACAAAATTACTTTCTACCTGCGGAAATACTCATAAAGTTCACAAAAGACAAAGCAGCGCAGAAACCTTTAAAAATTGATCTTGAGGGTATAACCGCCAAAACTCTTATTATTTACGGTGAAAAAGATCAGATAACCCCTCCGTCGATAGGTGAGTATTTATCCAAATCAATAAAGAACTCGAAATTTATGTTGATTCCAAACGAAGGGCACATGCCTTTATCAAACAGATTAGTTATAGAACTGGTCAGGAAATTCCTCATCGATATTCTGGAGTGAAAAAAATACGACCCCTTTAGTAAGGGGTCAAATTCTGTCAAGAAGAAATGTAAGATTTCAGAGAGGAGGATTTCCAAGCGCGATTCTTATTGAAAGCTAAGGAGTTTAGAGTTCCATACCACCGTCTATAACTATTACCTGACCGTTTATGTACGTTCCATCGAGTACAAGGAATTTCACTAATTTAGCAACTTCTTCCGGCTTTCCAAATCGTTTCATGGAGATTTTTTCAAGGGCTGCTTTCTTGATGTCTTCCGGTAATTTCTCCGTCATAGGTGTTTCAATAAATCCCGGAGCAATGGCATTTGCACGAACGTTTTTCCTCCCGAATTCCTTAGCCAAAGATTTGGTCAGGCCAATTAGCCCCGCTTTTGAAGCAGCGTAATTCGCTTGACCTATGTTACCCTCCAGGCCTACAACGGAAGAAATGTTGATTATCACGCCTTCATTTTTCACAATTTCCCGAATCGTTGCTTTAATCATATTGAACGCGCCGGTAAGGTTCGTGTTTATTACACTGTCCCATTCTTCATAACTCATTCGGTAAATCAAGTTATCCTTTGTGATTCCTGCATTGTTAATCAAAATATCAACTCTTCCAAATTTGTTAATCACGTCTTTGACAGCACCTTCAACTGCAACTCTGTCGGTGATATCAACTACATATTCATAGTAGAGTCCTTCGTGTGTACTTTCAGCAGAAGACACGTAATTGAATCCAATAACAACGCATTCTTCTTCTAAGAACTCTCTAGTTATTGCTCTACCAATGCCTCCTGAGGCACCGGTGACAATTGCAACCTTTCCCTTAAGCCTGCCCATATGCACTTCCTCCTAAGATTTTTCTTGTCTTTAAAGCAACGAAATAAGACATTGCCAATTTAAGAGCATCAAGAAAAATAAATGGTAGAACACCAACTAAGAATGCTTTCTTGTAGCTTCCTATATGAAAGCCTAAAACAGTCCAACCAATTAGGTAAACTACAACAAGTCCAAGTAATCCAGACAATATTGCATTTGTCCTTCTTGAAAGCCAAGAAATTACGAAAGCACTTATTGGAAACGCCCACAGATAGCCCGAAGTGGGCCCTATGAGATGAATGATCCCACCAGAAAAGTTTGCAAATACAGGCAGTCCCACCGCTCCAAGTACCAAGTACACTAACATGGAAAGGAACGCATCAAAAGTATTTAAAGTAAAACCTGCAAGAAAGACAAAGAACATTTGCAACGTTATTGGAACGCTTCCTATGGGAATCGAAATCTGGGCACCTACCGCTGTCAAACTGGCAAACAAAGCAATAGTTGTTAATCTTTTGAAATTCCTTGGTCTTGCTTCTTTTGCTTTTTTCTTATCTTCCACTTGGTACACCCTCCGTTCCGTCTTTGATTCCGATGAGTGAGGTGAAATGCTTAGCATTAAGTTTTGCTTTCTTAAGCATCGTAGTCAGAACGTTTTTTGGCCCTGCCTCTATGAACTCGCTAACACCAAGTGTTATCATTCTATCAACAGACTGCTTCCAGTAGACCGGACCGCTGATTTGCTCAAGAATGTAATGTTTTATCTGCTCCGGGTCTGTTATCTCTTGTGCGATGCTGTTCATAACAATAGGGTATCTTGGTTGCCTGAACTTTATATGCTCCACTTCTATCGCCATCTTTTCCCTGGCACTTTCCAAGTACGGTGTATGGAATGGTCCTGATACCTTTAATTCTATCGCTCTTTTCCCATTTTCAGTAAGGTCTTTTACAAAACTTTTAACACTTTCAGCCTTTCCACTCACAACCGTTTGTTCTTCAGAGTTGTAATTTGCTATGTAAAGCCCTTCGTATTTTTTAACGAGTTCATCAATCTGCTCTATCGGCACTCCAATTACCGCTGCCATACTACCTTCGCCAGGCTTCATCGCTTGGGAGATGTACTCTCCTCGTTTTCTTACAAGGTAGATACCCGTTTCGAAATCGTAAACTCCTGCAGCGGCAAGTGCTGTATACTCTCCAAGGCTGTGCCCTGCGACAAAATCTGGTTCTTTCAAATACTTTTTCAGTTCAACGAAAGCTACATAACTTGCTAGGTATATAGCTGGTTGAGCGTTTTCAGTTAACTTTAGGATTTCCTCGTCGCCATCCATAATCTCAACTAAGTCCAAACCAAGCACTTCGTTGGCAACCTTTGCATAGTGCCCCCATGAACCGTACTTTGAAAAATCTGTAGCCATACCGCTGTATTGTGAACCCTGACCAGGAAAAAGATAAGCTAACCTCATAAACGTCACCCCCATGCTAGGTGAATTGATAAGCCTTGAAAGACTCATTTCACGAACTCGCAGAACGTTTGAGTTGTTTCATAGAATTCGTTTACGATATCCTGTATAATCTCTTTTACCGGTTTAATTTCGTTTATCAAACCGACACATTGACCGGCCATGAACGAGCCTTCTTCGATATTTCCATCTACAACCGCTTTTCTTAGGCTGCCAACCAAAACCTCTTCCGCTTCTTGAAGGTTCTTAGTCTCCAGTTCCCTTACCTTCCTGGCAAACCTCGTTTCTATGACTCGCGCAGGATGTCCCAAAGGAGCTCCCGTTACAACTGTGTCTCGTATGGATGATTTTAAGATGAGCTTTTTGAAATTCTCGTGCGTGTCAGCTTCTGTAGAAGCGATGAATCTTGTTCCCATTTGGATGCCCTCAGCACCGAGTGCAAACATAGCTGCCATTGCTCTACCGTCGGCTATCCCACCGGCCGCTATGACAGGTATCTTTACTGCTCTGCAAACAGCGTTCACCAAAACCAGAGTAGTTACTTCACCGATGTGACCTCCAGATTCCATCCCCTCAGCGATAACGGCATCAGCCCCTATACGTTCCATCATCTTAGCCATGTTGTCGGAAGCAACTACAGGGATGACTCTAATTCCTGCTTCCTTCAATCTTGTCATGTATTTTGATGGATTTCCTGCACCAAAAGTTACAACTGGTACCTTCTCTTCTATGACTAAGTCGACCAGCTCATCTACGTAAGGGGACACAAGAATTATATTCACCCCAAACGGTTTGTCTGTCAGTGTTCGAATTGTATCAATGGCTTCTTTCAAATGCTCTCTTTTCATTGCGCCTGAACCTATGACCCCTAACCCTCCTGCATTTGAAACCGCTGCAGCCAATTTTGGAGTGCCTGCCCAAGACATACCACCCATGATTATAGGATATTCAATATTCAACAATTGACAGATCCTATTATTCTGTCTGAAATTCATCATTTTCCATCAGCCTCACTTCTTTTAACTCCTACCATCAGTCTGGCTTTCGCAACCAATTGATCACCGACCTTAGCTTTTCCATCGACAATCACTATTGGACCTTTTTTATCAACAACTTTCACCTCGTATAATAACTCGCAATCAGGCCTTACCTCTTTCTTGAACCTTGCCTCGTCAATACCTATGAAAATAGGTATCGAATCTTTTTCTAATCCTTCCAAAAGCAAAACACCAGCTGCTTGTGCAAGACCCTCGATTATGTAAACCCCTGGATATATCGGATAGTCTGGAAAATGGCCTTTGAAGATAGGTTCGTCTGATTTAACGTACTTCTTAGCAACAATATAGTCCTCACCTTGCTCGAGTACTTCATCAACCAAAAGTATTGGGTCTCTGTGAGGTAAAATCTTTAAAATCTCATCTTTTGTTTTCAATGTTTTCCTGTTTTCTTCAAGTCTTTCACTCATATCTCCCCACCACCAAGGATGCGTTATGTCCACCAAATCCGAATGAGTTCTTAACAAAATTCCTTATCTGTACACCTTCCACAGTATTTCTTGGAATGTTGAAGTAATCTGGACCGTCCATTTCTTCAAGGTTAGGCATACCGTGAATAAACTCGCTGTTCATTTGAATTATGGAAGCTATCGTTTCAACGGCACCCGCAGCGCCAAGGAGGTGTCCAGTTAGTGTTTTTGTAGAATTAACGTAAATTTCTTTCACTCTGTTCTCAAAAACGTTTTCTATAGCTTTTAGTTCGACCTCATCACCTGCTGGAGTACTCGTTGCGTGACAGCTCACAAAATCGATATCATCAATGGAAAGGCCAGAATCATCTATAGCCATTTTCATTACTTTAGACGACCCTCTTGCTTCCGGGTCAGGAGCACTGAAATGGTGTGCATCGTCATTCATAGCAAAGCCTTTTATTTCAGCTATTATATTTGCACCTCGAGCTTTTGCAAACTCTTCATTTTCCAAGATAAGTATTCCTGCTCCTTCTCCCATCACGAAACCATCTCTTGATTTGTCAAAAGGTCTGGATGCTTTCTTTGGTTCATCGTTTCTTGTTGAGAGTGCGCGCATTGAAGCAAAACCAGCGATTGGAAGCGGGGCTATTGTGGCTTCTGAACCCCCAACTATTGCAACATCTGCGTATCCATGGCGGATCAAAAGCGTTCCAAGTGCTATTGAGTGCACCGAAGTTGCACAGGCGCTCACAGGAGCAAAATTTGGGCCTTTTAATCCATATTCCATCGCTATTACTCCACTTGCCATGTTTATGAGAATCATAGGAATAAGGAACGGACTAACCCGCTCTGGCCCCTTTTCTCTCAACACATCGTTTTGTTCTGCAAGCGTCAAAAATCCTCCCATTCCCGAAGAAACAAGTATAGCAACCCTTTCCTCAATACCTGTGAAATCGATCCCGCTCATCTCAACTGCTTGACGTGTGGCAGCAAGAGCAAATTGCGAGAATCTGTCGAGCCGTTTGGCAAGCTTTCTATCCATGTATTCTTCCGGTTTGAAATCTTTGACCTCGGCTGCTATTTGAACAGGAAGGTTTGTAGCATCAAACGAAGTTATTTTGTCAATACCGATGTACATTTTTCTCAGATTTTCAGCAAATGTTTCCAGTGAGCATCCTAACGGAGAAACGACACCCATGCCTGTGACCACAACTCTTCTCTTCAAACTACACACCCCCGTTCTTACCTGTCTTTAGTTAACCTAATCCATTAAAATTCTATCTTCTCGCCTACCACAACTCCAAATGCTTCCGGTCCAACGTGTGCAGCTATAGCAGCACCGATATTTGAAACACCGATTATAGTCTTTTCATCAAAGCCAGCTAACAACTTTTCTAAGTAGCTCGACATACTGGTGATAGTGAAACCACCTACCACAGAGTAGTTATCCGCAAAACTTTTCTCAGAAATGAAACTTTTCGCAATCTTTACCATAGATGAAACTCCTGATTCGAGTGTTCTTACTGTTCCCAAGGTGTTGACTTCACCTTCCACGTCTGTCGTAAGGATCGGCTTTATATTGAGTAACCTCCCAAAGAAAGCCTTTGCTTTTCCTATTCGACCACCTCGGTAGAGGTATTCCAATGTTGGTACAAAAAATACGAGAAGGGAGTTTTCGATTATCTTGTCAACATCAGCTTGGGTTAAACTACCCTTCTTTCTTACAAGTTCCATAGCTTTCAAAACAACATATCCTTGTTTTATCGAAGCTGTTTTTGAGTCAAGCACAACGATGTTTTTTGAACCAATCGAATTAGCAACGCTTTGAACGAGGTCATATGTGTTACTGAGCTTTGAAGAAATCGTTATAACGTAGACCTTTTCGCTACTTTCAGCTGCATTTTTTAAAACCATTTCTACTGTATTAACTTTTGGCAAGGAAGTCGTTGCGACCTCACCTTCTAACTCCATCTTGTAAAGTTCCTCGGGCATCAATGTAACTTTGTCTTCGTATTCTTTGTTGCGAACATATACTCTCAGCGGGAGAAATTTTAAGTCGAACGGTAAACTTACATTTTTTGGTAAGTCACAACCAGAATCTGTCACAAAGGTCACCATGTAGCCTCACCCCTTTAATATTTTAACGTTCCCTGGAAGAATTATACTCTATTCAACAAAATTAGTCAATATAAATTTCTTTGAGTATGAAAAATATTATTATTGACAACAAACAATTGTTGTGGTATATTAACTTTTGAAAAGCGAGGTTGAACTTGATATTCCGTGTAACAACTATACATTATTCAACTATTGAGGAAGGGGGAAAAAGTATGGATTTGGAAAAAAGAGTGTGCGAAATTGTTGCGGAACAACTCGGTTTGGATGTCTCGGAGGTCGCATTAGACAAGAACCTAATGGAGGACCTTGGTGCAGACTCTCTTGATGTTGTGGATTTGGTAATGGCATTTGAAGATGAGTTCGGTGTAAAGATAAGTGATCAAGACTTGTCAAAGATCAAAACAGTAAAGGATGTTGTAGAAGCAATAAAGCTTCGTTCCTAAAAAGAACAGAGAGAAAGTTGATATCAATGGCAGATGCAAGGTCCTGAGATCTCTCAGGGCCTGTTTTATTATTTTTTAATGGAAAGTATCAAAATATTTCGCACAAAAATTCATTCGTTTCTGGTATAATTACGTTGAACGTTTGTAAAAATCCTTAGCAGGATGGTGGGAAGAATTGAAGATACTAGGTCACAGGGGCATACCTGTATTGTACAAAGAAAATACACTCCCTTCGTTACTTGAACCATTCTATCTTGGAGCGGATGGGATAGAGACAGACGTAAGATTAACTAAAGATAACGTCCCCGTTTTAATTCACGACGATAGCCTAATGAACTTTTGCGGTGTAGACGTAAAGGTCAGAGATTTATCTTTAGCAGAACTTAAACGTTACAAAAGCAATGGTGAGAGCGTTCCTACACTCGAGGAATTTCTCAAGTTAGCTCCTAAAGGAAAGTGTTTGAATATAGAGATTAAGGAATACGAAGCAGCAGAATTAGCTATTTCGATGTGTACAACGCTTTATGATGGGGGACTCATATTTAGCTCTTTCAACCATAGCTTGATAAGTGAATTAAAAGTGAAGTACACGAGTTTAAGATTTGGCTACCTTTTTGACGAAGGGCATGCGAAACTTTCCGATGAAGAGATATTTTCACTCTTTGAACAAAACACTTACAGCGCCCATTTGCCTGTGGTTGGTCTATCTTATTTTCCGGAACGATTTCTGAAAATCATCAAGGAGTTAAAGCGAAGAAATGTAAAAATAGTTGTATGGACCGTGAACGATAGGAAGGATATTGAAAAAATCTGGGGGTACGTAGACTACATAATTACAGACGATGTAAGGCTATTTTTGTAAGTGACCGTGGGGAGGTTTGCTGATGTATAAGATCCTTGTTTTGTTAATAGTAATGTTTGCAATCCTTTTTGTCTGGTTCGATTACACTTCAAAAACTGTTGGATTCCTCTACAACCCATCAACAAATGCAGCAGAGTACCTGACTTACGAAAACAAAGGAGTCTATTTTATAGCATCAAACATCGAGAGCGATTTGGAGAAATTCTTTAGATTTCTTTCTAACCGCGGTGTGAGGTTTGTGATAGGTCCTTCCACTTCAGTGGACGGTAACAAAGTCCTATCGTTTCTTGAAAAGTACGATTTAATATCGCTTTCTCCAACGATAAGTTCAACAAGACTACTAAAGTCCGGTTATATCTATTCTTTTATTCCGTCAAACGAGACCGTAATATCTGCATTTCGCGAATACCTGAAAAAGACCGGTTGCAAAAATCTTTTGTTAGTTCTTGACGGTTCTAACAGGGAGTACAGTGACGATTTTAAAAGTCTTTTAGATGATTTTTCAGGGGATTTTGTCTACTACACGGACAGTTCATCTATTAGAGGTATATCTGCTGAAAACTACGACACAGCAATTCTTACAACCCTGGACAAAGCTTCTATCGAAATTGTAAGGTTACTGAAGACAGCAAATGAAAAGATAAGAGTAGTAGGTACGGAGGCCTCGTTCAGCAAAGTTTTTCTCACCCTTGGCGGTCGTTTTGTAGAGGGCACTTACTTTTTAGTTCCAAAAATTCCTATGGCACAAGGAGCAGAACTGGAGTTGATAGACAACTGGGTTGAGTTTATACAGCAGCATAGATTCTTGAGTACGCAGCAGTTCCGCCGCTTTATCAATACACACGTTCTGAAAATTAAGGATAGATACGTTTATTTCACTCCGAGTGGAGTAAACACGGAAATGAAAGTTTACGTTGTCGAAGAAGGAAAATTCAAGGAGGTACAGTAAATTGGATAGTTCTAATAGCTCAAAAAGGATTGGGATTGTAGTCAACACAATAGTCCTGCTTTTACTTATTACGTTACTTGTCGTTTACTACTTTAAAATTGATAGGGATAGCACTGTTTACATACAAAGCTTTTCCGAGATGCTGGATAGTTATATTGAAAACCGAGTTGGTGTGGTTACGGAACTGTCGAAAGAAATGACCATTAACGGAGTGGATTATTCACAACATCTGAGAATAGGTCCTAATTTTTATCTACATGGCATTTCTATCAAAGGATATTCGCTGAAATATGTCTTCGATGAAAATGACAAGTTAGTGTTACTTGAAATTCCGATATCGATGATAAAATTTCCAGTTAGGGATTTCAAAATCATAGTCGAAGTTGATGGGAGAGTTGTTTACTCATCTGACAAAGGACTGGTTGGAAATGTAGTGAAACACCGTACTAGTCTCGGCTTAGCAGATATAGTTACCAAGACTGAGGCAACAAAGTACGGATTTTTTGTAATGATTTCTCCAAACCCAAGTGTGTTCCTCTCAAACCTTTCTATCACCTTTCTCATCGGCTTCGTCCCGTTGATCGCACTGGGGTTTTTAAATAACATTAATGCAAGTAAAGAAAAAGACCTTGAGAAAGCTGCAACTGCTCTCAGAAGTATAGTTTCAGACATGATTCTCAGAGTGGAGACCGGTGAATACGTTGAGTACGAACCTATTGAAACAAAACATCTCCCATTGCTGAAAGTCCAAGACGCGATTTATAACTTATTCACACGGTATACGGAAGCAATTGCTGGATACAAATCAACCACCGAGGAACTGGAAAATACTATGGCACAAATAGAGGAGATGCAATCAGCTTTAGAAGAGAGAAACTTCCTTTTGATAAATACACTTGCGGAGACCGTTGAGCTCAAAGATATTGGAACAGGAGAGCATTCGAAAAAGGTTATGCAACTCTCCTTGGCCTTAGCAACCAAGCTTGGTATCACCGATCCTGAGGAACTCAACGCAATCAAGTATGGTGCGATACTGCACGACATCGGCAAAATTGGAATACCGGACCAGATACTTCTGAAACAAGGAAAGCTCACAGCTGAGGAGTTCGAAGTAATGAAGAGTCATACTATTTTAGGTGAGCGTGTTGTTTCACAAATTCCCGGTTGGGAGCTTGTGGCAGATATCGTTCGCCACCACCACGAAAATATAGACGGCTCTGGTTATCCAGATGGTCTTTCGAAAGGTACTTTGAGCCTCAGAGCTCAGATTGTCTCAATAGTTGACGTCTTCACTGCACTGACAGAAGATAGACCCTATCGAAATGCTTTGACTCCTAAAGAAGCATTAGAATTAATGGAAAGCATGGTTGGAAAAAAGTTCGACACCGAGTTGTTTGGGAAGTTCAAAGAGGTCATTGCAGAGCAATTAGAGTTAGTCTCTTTTTTGGAGAACGTAAATGACGAAATGGGAGATTCAGAAGGTGGTTATCCCGCATGAAAAGTCGAAATCTATCCATCTTACTCGCTACCGTTTTCTGTGTCTTGTTTCTTGTCACGTATCTTTACAATGTAAAGCTGTTTTCACAATTGCAACGAGCTCAGAAGTTAATTAAGGCCTACGAATTGTACGTTGCTGATAGTAAAGATTTCTCTAAGTACGTCGAGGATAATAAACTAAAGGAACTCACTTACCTTGTCGAAAAGCAAGTGAAATCCCAAATCAGGTCCAAAATAGATACTGCAAAAGTTGCTTACAGAAATGGCAACTACGCCGACACGGTTAGTTTACTCAGAGAGATTAAGGATATTGAAAATCCGTGGCTTGATGAGGTATACTTTTATTTGGGTTCAGCACTGCTCAAAGTTGGAGAAGTCGAAAGTGCAAAATTATACTTATCTTCGTTCTTGGATAGTTTCACATACTCGGTATACCGTAAAGAAGCTCTCATGATCCTTCGTGAGATTTCAGATGGGGAATTGAAGAAAAAGGTTCAAGATGTGTTGAAAAACTTAGGAGAGTTCTAAGAATAAAAATCGGAGGAGCGGCAATGGTACTTAGAGATGTTCAAAATGAACGTGATGCGCGAAACATATATCTGAAAAGAGTCGGGGTTAAAGGCGTTAGATACCCAGTAGTTGTTCTTGATAGAGCCCAGGGAACACAAGCGACAATTGCAACGATAAACATGTACGTAGATCTCCCAAAAGACTATCGAGGAACGCATATGAGCAGGTTCATAGAGGTCCTCAACGAGTTCCATTTGGAAATTAATCCAAAACGAGTTAAAGACATCCTAAACAGGCTTAAAGATGTTCTAAACGCTAAGAGAGCGGTTATAGAGGTAGAGTTCCCCTACTTCGTCAAAAAGCAAGCACCTGTAACGAAAAGCGAAAGTTATCTTGAATATATCTGCTCTTTTGAAGCGGAAATCTTTGATGGGAAATTCGATTTTTTGATCTCCGTATCAGTCCCCATCCATACGTTGTGCCCATGTTCAAAAGAGATAAGTGAAAGGGGAGCACACAATCAAAGGGCTCTGTGCAAAGTTTCTTTTGAGAGCAAAGAAATGATATGGATCGAAGACATAATCGAGGTAGTGGAAAAATCGGCAAGCGCCCCGATATTTACGTTGTTGAAAAGACCTGATGAGAAGTATGTAACAGAGCTTGCATACGATAATCCGAAATTCGTCGAAGACGTTGCGAGAGATGTTGCGATTGAGTTGAAAAAGTATGATAAAATAAAATGGTACAAAGTGGAAGTTGAAAGCTATGAATCCATACACGCACATAACGCGTATGCCTGTGTAACAAGTGATGAACTAGAAGAGCAAATTTAGCAAATGCAGTAAGTATGAGAAGGTGAGACCATGGACGAACAAACCTTAAACAAGATACTGACATACATGGGTTTTGCAGCTCGGGCAAATAAAATAGCCTTTGGTAAGGATATGATAAGGGAATACTTGACAGACAAGAGGATAGCCAAGAAGGTATTAATAGTGGCAAAAGATGCCGGAGAGCGAGTTAAGAAGGATTTAAAGATACGATGCGAAATAAACAATGTTCCATACATAGAAATTGGCGATAAGAAAGCATTGGCTAAGGCTGTCGGAAAATCGAATCTTTCGGCTGTAGGGATTCTTGACGAGAACCTTGCCGAAGCTATTATCAAGATTGCCGTGAGTAAGTAATTTGAGGTTGCCTAGTGTAGTTTCAATCTTCCAAGGGGGTGCTATATTTATGGAAGAAAAAATTGTTACCCTTGCCGAGTTTCCACTGATAGATTTTGTTAGCTTGGTCAATATGGTGTTTGAAGATTATGTGATTCCAATCAACTGGAACGTTTTGTCATTTAAAATGGACGCAAGAGAAAATTCCATTTCCTTCAGCGATTCTTTTGTATTTCTTAGAGGTAACGAACCAGTAGGCTTTATCCTTATTGCCGTACGCGGTACCAGGGCAAGAATAGATGCCATGGGTGTTGTACCAAACGAACGTGGGAAAGGTTTAGCAGATAAGATATTGAGACATGCATTTAGACACTTAAAGATGAGAAACATTGAGCAAGTAACACTTGAAGTTGCAGCAGCCGATGAGCGTGCCGTAAGGTTTTATGATAAAAACGGCTTTAGAAAACTAAGAAACCTCGATACGTTCATCCTTGAGAATCCTCAACCGCTCAATATGACGTATTCAGCTCTGCAAACAGACAACAGGCTCGTTTACTCAATTGCATTAAGCAATGAGATAAACATTCCAAGGAAGGTCAACTGGCAACGCGAACCTATAACTCTCATGCTTTCTGATGGAAGGTACAACTTGGTTAGATTCCATCATAGCAACCTCGAAGGTTATTTAGTCTGGGGAAAGTCAGACGAGAATTCTTCGTTTATAGTCGACTGCGCTCCAAAATCTTCAAATCCGGACGACTGGGATAAGCTCCTCTTAATATCAGTTGACTATATAGTTAGAACTGCAAGCCCATCTTTAATATCTGTAGTTGCGGTAGCAGAGGATGACTTATTGCATGCGGCAATTGAAAGAAATAACTTCAAAATATTATTAACTCAATACGAGATGGTAAGAAAGCTGTGATGGTGAAAAATAATGAAAATATTCGTGTTTAATAGACTTTCCTCAGCTGCGTTCCAGTATAGAAAAACGAGAGTATGGTAATATAATCCCAACCGAAGTCTTTTGCTAAGACATTTGCAGCTACTTGGCTCATTCCTATTCCGTGTCCAAAGCCACCACCGTAAAGTACAATCTTTTGTGCAAAACCTTCTTCGTTTTTTACAACATCCACAGTAAAGAAAGAGCTTGGTAAAGAACTTAGATCAGACCTTATAATCCCGTTAAGAAGCGTTATTTTCTTTCCTTTTACCGAAAATACACTGGTTACATCACTGCTAGCTATCTTAAAGATTCGTTTATTCGTCTCTATAGTTATTTCCGTTACATACCTCCCTGGAGTTCGAGCACTAACATAAACATCTACAATCCTTTCAGGGTCGTTCTGATCAAGTTTTTCTTCAGAAGTATTATTTTTCACTTCAACAGCCATTAAAGTACTCTGATTAATGATTTTGTCATTTAAATCAGTTGTAAGTTCAGATGTTCCAGCGCTCAACGTGTCGTTACGAAGTGAAGACAGCAATTGTGAGTTTACATATCTCCTTAGTTCGCTAACTGGATCGATTGCCTTAAGGCTCTTTTCATTTGTATTATTCGCGACCGCAGCAACATTTTTCAAAGAAATTACAGCACTGTATATTTCATCCGCACTGAATTCAACTTTCCATCGAAAATACCCGTTCCTTGCTTCAGGGAAACCTAATCTTTGCAAAGTTAGAATGTCCCAGTTCTTTAGGAAGTTTTTCAGTGCTAGTTCATCATCTAAAAACAATAAGTTTTGCTGGTCTACTGATAGTACCTTTGGTTTTAAGTACGCTATCGACATCTTAAAAATATCTTTGGGATCCATTACATAACCGCCAGACACTGAATAATAGAATGTTGCGGAGAGTTTATTCTTGTAAAGGAGTACCTCTCCATTCGTTCGTTCCACCGCTAATGAACTTTTTTCATTTGGTTTTTGAAAGTTGTAAGCTTGAAAGTTAGTTGAATCGTCCATATTTGCACCAAGATCAGCGTATCTTCTGTCTGAAAGAATCTTCTCTAAAGCATACGTTCGAGCAACAACAGCTTGTGCTTTCAATGCTTCTAAATGGTAAGTACTTGGCATTTCACTTGCTACAACACTTTTCAGATACTCTTCGATTGGTAAGTCGTTTATTATGCTAAAACCACCTGATTTATTAACGAATATTTCCAAATCTCCGAAATACTTGTTTTTGCTCTTTTCTGAAATCTCCACTGACGAGTCACGAGCCTGTGCTTTTAAATAGAAACGTGTGTTAGTTTCAAAAGGCCCTATTATTCCATCGTTTGTTTCGATAATCAAACCATCGGACTTCTTTGAGAATCGTACTATTTGTCCGTGTTGCATTGTCGTAATTTGGCAATATCCTTCTCTAAAGGAGAAAATCGAATAACCATTCGAGATTTTCAAAGTCAGTTTTTCAAAGGTAGCTGAAGACAATCCACCAATAGTGGTCAGCTCTGAGCTGATTAAGACACGCACCCTTGAAGGAAACTCTTCTTTGTAATCGATGTTTGTTATTTCACCATTTGAGAATGTAAGGTACAAATCACTAAGCCCCGGGAACAGTAAACTTGACCAAGCTGAAGAGGTCTTTCCATTGATTGATAAGTTCCTCGCTAATTTAAACCTACCCTCTTTTTCGAAAATAACCTCCCTTGTGTTAACATCAAAAGCGGTTAATTTGGAAACCTTGGCTGAGTTCTTTTTCAATATGATGTTCTGATTTCTAAGAGAAATCATGACCGGGTACAATTGGCCGGGTTGAACGTTTAGTTCAGTTGCTGAAAGTACCCGGTTGATAGAATTTTGAGTAAGATTTTCTTCATTTAATATTGTAAGTTTGTAGGTACCTGGGATAACGTTTAAAAACAAAGGAAAAGCGACTTCATTAAGAGATTCGTTAAGTACAACGTTCGATGAATCATCAGTAATTATTATTTTTTCACCACTAATTGATTCCGTACCTTCATTATCAAAAGTAACAAATATCCTTGATACAATAGGTATAAGGGGGATTTCTACCTCTTGTATAAAAGAACTATAATCCACAACAACTACGCGTTTACCAGAAAAGTAAACATCACTTCCTGAAATTACCGATGCTTCAATTTCATAGGTTCCCTGCTTTGCTATACTTAAGCTCAAAATCGGAGAGCTGCTAAGCAGCGTCTCAGAATGATTTGCATCTAAGATGGTAATTTTATACAAATAAGAGAGTGCATTACTATCTAAACGTTTCATCAGAGCAGCTGTATCGTTGTCATTCGGAAAAACAAGCGAAACATTAAGCGTGAAGATTTCCTGACCAAAAAGCAGAGTACTTAAGATTGTACTTAATAAAAGCATTATAAGGATAAAAACTTGCTTGTTCACAATCTCACCTCTGCGTATCCCTCTTCATGCTTTAGCCAGAATGAGACCCAAAATTGCAAAGTAGTGAAACAAGCTACCAAATACAACAAATATGTGCCAAACCATATGATGGAACTTAAACTTTCTCCAGACATAAAAGACGGCACCAAGTGTATACATTAACCCGCCTGACACCAATAACCATATGATACCAGAATCAACACTTTTGTTCAAAGGTTTAAAAATCAGAACAACTATCCAACCCATAATCACGTAAAATAGCGTTGAAAGGTAAACAAACTTTCTAACAAAGAACACTTTGAAAATGATTCCCAAAATTGCCAATACCCATATCATGCAGAGGAATAAAGTACCTGTCACACTTTTGATCGCAAGCAATAGAAATGGTGTATAACTTCCTGCAATGAGTACGTAAATGGAAGAATGGTCCAAAATCTCTAAAACGTACTTTGCTGTCTTGTGTTGGATCGCATGGTAAAGTGTTGAATTCATATAAAGCAAGAATAAAGAAAATCCATAGACAACGGAAGAAAGTATTTTCAAAACGTCCCCCTGTAATGATGCGATGACTATAAGAACAACCGCTCCGGCGATACTTAGCAAAGCTCCAACGCCGTGTGTTACAGAATTCGCTATCTCTTCTCCTAATGTATATTTCTCAATGTTGTCTTTATCTTTCACCTTAGTTCCCCCATGTTCTAGTTTTTCTTAGATTTATAAAAACCGTTGGGAATATTCTTTTCCCAATGATTATGTTGAAAAAAGCAAAAGAATTATCTCGCTTTCACAGGTTAAACTTTCAAACACATGCTTACTCGTTTATGACATCTGCCACTCTGATATTCACGCATTCTACAAACATCCCTGTTATCTCCTCGACCTTTGATTTTACATGACAGGCGATGTTGTTTGCATATTCTATGAAATTACTTTCGAATCTTGCCGGAACTTGGACCGTGAATTTTACCCTTTCCTTATCCTCATCTTCTGAGGGCTGAAATTTTTCGACAATAATATTACTTTTCTTGAAGTTCATTGTGTTTTCAGCATCCTCTAATCCAAGGAATTCACAAACACTTCTGTAGACTATTTCTTGATAGACATTCGCATTGATCTCTATTCTGCCCATAAGCGCACCTCCTACATAAAAATATGGTATAAATAATTTAGCTTAAAAAAATTGAGGGCAGGACAACTTATGTCACCTTGGCTTTTAAGCCATTTAAGGAGTCTGTTGCCTGCCTTTAACCATGATTAGTTGGTTGGGCTTTCAGCCCTCGTCAGCATGGAGGATTGGTTCAGCAGGCTCCCTGCCCTCATCATTCGAAAGGAGGATTTTTCATGGATAACTTCCCTGTTTTCGTCGGCATCGATGTTTCCAAGGATAAGTTCAACGTCTGCGCTATCTCTAATCCCAGTTCCATCATCTTCGAATCTTCTTTCGATATGTCCCAGCAAGGCTTTTCCTCCTTCGCAAACAAACTCTCTGCCTTCCCAAAACAATCCATCATCATCGCTATGGAATCTACTGGCTGTTATCATCTCAACCTTCTGGCTTTCCTTTCTTCCAACGACTTTGCTTGCGCTGTTTTTAATCCTCTAACTGTTAAAAACTTTGCTTCTCTTCGAAAGACCAAAACCGACAAAATCGATGCTCGCATTATCGCTACTGCTTTGTTTTACCTACAACATCAAATTCCTTCTTCTGCTTTTGTCAACTCTGAGCTTCGTGATATTGTCAGAGCACGCGAAAACATTATCCACCGCATCGCAAAAGTTAAAGACAATATCGAAAAACTGCTCAACGTTCTTTTCCCTGAACTCGAAAGAGTTACCAATATCTACAGTGACACTATCCTCAATCTTCTTTCTCATTTCCCTTCTGCCAAGGCTATTCAAAAGGCTCGTAATCTGGATGTGTTCTTTTCCAAAGACCGTGGCAGAAGTACAAAACTTAATGCTCAAAAACTTAAAGAACTCGCTAATAACTCGATTGCTCAATATTGGCCGATGAAAGAAAAGATTCTTGTGCAAAATATCAAAGAACTACAATTTTTACAGCAACAGCTTGAAGAATACGACAAGATGATGAAAGAATATTGCGAATGTAGTGCGATAAACCTTGATATCGAGATACTCACGTCAATACCAGGTATTGGTGAAAACAGCGCGATGCATTTCTTGGCAGAAGTTGGAGATATCTCAAGATTTAGTACATACAAAAAACTCATTGCGTATTGTGGACTCGATCCAAGCATTGCCCAATCAGGCAAAAGCAAAGTAGAAGGACACATATCGAAAAGGGGCAATGCCCACCTAAGACGAATACTATGGCTAATGGCAGTGAGTGTAGTGATTCACAACGAATATTTCCGAACATACTATGAACGAAAAAGGCAGCAAGGTATACCGTACAAAAAAGCGATAATGTCAGTAGTACACAAGTTATTGCGAACGTTGTACGCAATGTTGAGAAAGAAAGAGAAGTTCAATATTGATTATGCTATCTCACACTCAAAACAAAAATTTAATTTTGCATAGTTGACTCCTTAATGCTGTTAAACATATCACCTGAGTTCTGTAACATGCATATTCACATCTACATTTTCTAAGGCAAGATGTTTTTTGAATGATTCGATTATCTTTTCCCTCACCATGGAAAAGGTCTCGGGAATGTTTATACCGTAACCAATTGCCACATAAAGGTCTAGTGTGAGACCATCTGAGCTCTCCACAATGACAATATTGGATTCTTCAGAAGAGAAAACGCTTAAGACTTTTTGCAACCAGTTCTTGGCAGACACGTTTAACCTATCGGAAAGTTCTGTCAAAGCATAATACACTGTCTTCTTCAGGGCCCTTTCTGTTACTTCGATTTCTCCACACGTTCCTTGAAATTTCATTAAACTCACCTCCATTGAAAGAAAAATACTTGCGTACTTTAAGAAAAAGCAAGTTTAACTTTTTCTAAATTCATTTTACCACCATGTTAACAAAAAGTCAAATAAAAAGCACTTCTGCTAAAGTCCAGCAGAAGTGGCCGCACACGATTAATTATAACTGATCGCTCTATTTAAGAAGCCATGGGAAGAAGTAGTGTACAAAAAATAATGCGATAAGGACAAATCCCATGATTCTGTGATAAAATATCCACTTTTTACCTACTTTGTTTTTAAATAGAAAACCAACGAAAGCAAGCAGAATACCCAACCAGAGTATAAGTCCTGTGTGCAATTTTATAGTTCCAAGAGCGAGATAACCGTGAATAAATCCAACAATCAAAAGCGCTATCCCAGTGTACACATGAGCGCGCCTAAGGAACTTAAGAATTAGTGGGAACCAAGTAGGTTTTTTTGGCAGATATTTATAAATCCTTCTGAAAACAAATAGGGAAATCTGGAAAAATAACAGCACCGCACTTGTTATTCCCAAAATCTGATAAGTCATATGCATAGCACCTCTATTTCAATTTAGTTTAAAACCGACAAGCAGCCATTCTTGGCGCGGCTGACCGTCAAAAACGCTTCCCGATTGAATTCCTTGAGAATTTCTGGATATGTCGTAAACAAGCTCCTTAACTATTACAAATGGCTTGTTATCTTTTCCGTTGAATTTCGATATGCTCTTCTCATTGAAAACGTACAACCCGATTGCGTACAACTTGTTCAATAAACTAACGTGCCCCTGTAGGGATAGGATCTCGCTCGTTAGGTCTACTCCCATATCATGTCCGTAATGTTCTCCATTGCTGAACCTTTTCGAATACGTTGCGTCATATACAATTCCGAAAACAGAAACGTAAATCTTCTTATCCTTTTTTCCATTGTACTTGATCAATTCATCCGGGGTAAAGACAAGAACTCCGTACGATGGGAAGGACTTTATTCTTGATATTCCGTGAGGTGAAAGTTTCAAAATGTCGTAAGTCAAATCCTGACCAGCAACGTGTTGATTCTTGTGATTGCCTCCACTCCACGACTTTGACGAAGAAAGATCGTAAACAATACCGCTGACAGCGACCATTGTTGGTGCGTTCTTACCGTTGTACTTAGAGAGCTCAGAAATGGTAATTCCAAGCAAGCCGACTATTTTGTCGTTTGAAAGCTGCTTAGCGTCTATTTCCGATAATTTCACTTGCTTCTTGGCAGGTGCAGAGGTGCCGAGATTGTAAACAACACCTTCAACAGATACCCATCCTGAAGCCTTTTGAAGCGTCTCAGAAGAGATGATTTTGTACTCTCCCTTGAATTTTTGGATATTGAAGTAGCTGTCTAAATGACCAGCCAAAAGAATGCTCGCTGACGCAATTAATAAAAACAAAACTGCTGTTAACTTGCTATTCCTCATGCTTTCACCTCCTAAGGACTCTGGTCTAAAATTATTATACCACAAACAAGCTTAGAAAAACCTAAGAAATTTTATTCTGTCTAAATAAAGACTTGAAATAACTTTCTTAAGTGAGTTTATATCTGCAAGACCATGTAAGAACTCTTCTCGTTAATTTTCAGTAGTTGTAGCTAAATATCTTATTCTCTCAACTTTTGAAACTTTGTCGTACCGTTTGTAATGGACAATGTTAGACCCTGTTAAAATTATGGTATAATCTTCTTGGTATGAAACAGCATCTGTTTGATGTTTTTTATTCCAACACGTGTGTAAGGGGGCGATGTCCGAATGGGTCCTACAAATTTTGTAAAGTTCCAGAAACAGCCGATGATGTTGAAAATGCTTTATGCACTCACACCTATACTTTTGTTTTCCATATTTGCTTACGGACTAAGAGTAATCTGGCTTGGTTTTTGGGTCTTTTTAACAGCAATTCTTGTAGAATACCTGTTCGAAAAGCGCAAGAACAAACCCGTAAGTCAAGCAGTTCTTGTGACAGCCATGCTGTTCTTACTTTCCCTACCACCATCTGTCCCATTTTGTGTCGCAGTAATTGGAATCGCCTTCGGCATAGCTTTTGGAAAGGAAGTCTACGGCGGATTTGGAAGAAATGTTTTTAATCCTGCAATTGTAGGTAGGTTGTTCATTTATATAACATTCCCACTTTACATGACAACCGGCTGGCTCAAACCATCTTTGTTTGGTTTGGACGCTACAACTTCCGCTACACCATTGCAGATTCTTAGAAACGGGGAAGGCGGAAATATGTGGAATCTGCTACTCGGTTGGCGTGCTGGTTCTTTAGGAGAAGCGCCCGTTTTCCTAATACTGCTGGCGGCAATTTACCTGATATGGACCAAAACAGCGAACTGGAGATTAATGGTTTCAACATATGGCTCAGCTGTATTACTTACGTTTTTGCTCGATGTTTTCAACGTTGCGAAAGCACTCCCTATACTTCCTGCAATCGTTTCTGGAAGCCTACTCTTTGTCACGGTATTCATGGCAACAGAACCTATTACCGCACCTAAGAAAATAAAGTCGATGTGGATTTACGGAATAATTATTGGAGTTTCCGGAGTTATCATTCGAACCTTCTCCCTGTTCTCAGAGGGCTGGAGCTTTGCAATATTGATTGGAAATATGTTCGCCCCGCTTCTGGACGAAATTATCAAGGACAAGAAAACTAAGAAGGTTACCAAAACTACTGCTGGCAACGATGCTTCTGGGAAGAAGGTGGAAGCATGAAGTTCGACAGGGAAAGTAAGGTTTACACTGTTGTCTTTACGTTCATTACCTCGTTTATTTTTCTCGTTGTTCTTTCCGGATTAAATGTGTTAACAGCGCAGCAGGTTAAAAGAAATCAAGAGTTATTCACAATTCGAGCCGTTCTCAATGCTATGGGAATTCAGTATGCCAGCGATGAAGACGCGATCAATACTTTCAACTCGAAAGTTAAAGTGGAAACAAAGGACTCCTACAAGGTTTTTTCTTCAGAGGTGAACGGTGACATGATTTACGCAATACTGTTCAGCGGTAGCGGGCTGTGGGGAAACATATCTGGCGTTCTTGCTGTAAACAGCGATGTTTCAAAGGTTGTAGGCATAGATTTCATATCTCAAAGCGAAACACCCGGTTTAGGTGGGCGAATAGAAGAAAACTGGTTCAAAGAACAGTTTAGAAATGAATCAATAGTAGATGGAAAAGTAGGAGTCTCAACAACAAAGGTACCTGACTCTAAAGATGATGGTCAAGTTGATGCGATAACAGGTGCAACTTTGACTTCCAAATCTATAGAAAAGATAATCGCAACGTACATTCCTATACTTAAGTCATTACTGGGGGTGAACTGATATGTCTGATTTCAAAAAGATACTGAAAAATAACTTCTGGCTCGAAAACCCGGTAATTGTACAAATTCTGGGTATATGCTCAACGCTGGCTGTCACAAACAATCTGAGAAACACGCTTATAATGACTATCGGTGTCACACTCGTAACAGCCCTTTCCAACTTCACCATATCCGCAATGAGAAACCTTATTCCCAGAAAAGTCAGGATGATAACTCAAGTTCTCGTTATTTCTTTCTACGTTATCATGGTTGATATAGTCCTCAGAGCCTACGTGCCTGATGTGAGCAAAGCACTTGGACCATACGTTGGCTTGATAATCACGAACTGTATCATTATGGGACGCGCCGAAGCATTCGCACAAGGAAACAGACCACTTATTTCGTTCTGGGACGGCTTTACCGCAGGCCTTGGATACATGTTTGTTTTGGTTGTTGTTGCGTTTTTTAGGGAATTGCTGGGTTTCGGTACGGTTCTCGGAATCCAAGTGTTGCCTGCTTCCTTCCCTAAATGGACAATAATGGTTATGCCACCAAGCGCATTTTTCGTGCTGGCTTCTTTTGTATGGATAGCAAGAGGAATGCAGATTAAGAAAGATGTAAACCAAACAAGTCAACCATCAGGAGGTGAAAAGAAATGATGTACCCAAATATTAACCCGTTGGTTCTCTTTTTCGCCTCAATTTTCACAAGCAATATTTTGTTGACTAATTTCCTTGGAATGTGTTCGTTTATATCCATTTCAAAAGATCTGAAGTCTTCAAACGGGCTTGGTATCGCTGTAACGCTTGTGATGACAATTACAACCGCTCTGAACTGGATTTTGGAAAGGTATGTTATCACCCCCATGGAACTTGGATATCTTAGGTACATAATCTACATCATCGTGATAGCTGCTGTTGTTCAAGTTCTTGAAATGATAATTGATAGGGTCTCTCCAAATCTATACATGGTACTCGGTATCTTCTTACCTTTGATAACAGTGAATTGTGCAATTTTAGGTGTTGCCCTGTTTATGCAACTTAGAAATTATTCCTTTATTCAGTCAGTCCTTTTCGGGCTTGGCAGTGGTATAGGGTGGTGGCTTGCTATAGTTCTTTTAGCTGCCATAAGAAAAAAGACGGAAAATGCACCGGTGCCCGCTCCACTTAAAGGTGTTGGGATAACACTCATAACTATCGGCATTATGGCAATGGCTTTCATCGGCTTTGCAGGTATGATTAACGTTCAGTAATTAGATTAGGGGTGATGTCAATGGAAATAATCGTTGCTCCTTTAGTTGTTTCCGTAATCAGTTCTGTTCTTGCTTTGATGATTGTTGTCGTTGATGGTATTGTTAACAACTACGGGGAAGTAGAAATTGATATAAACGATGGAAAGAAGAAGCTCAAGGTCAAAGGTGGAGCACCGCTTTTGCAAACACTTAGCTCAACTGGAATTTTCGTACCATCAGCATGTGGTGGACGGGGTAGTTGTGGCGCATGCAAAGTGAAAGTGCTTTCTGATGTGGGACCACATTTGCCTACTGAATTACCATACATGTCAAAAGAGGAAATCAAAGAAAATATCCGCTTAGCTTGTCAGATAAAGTTGAAAAAGGACATAAAAATATACTTACCTGAAGAACTTTTCAATATAAGGAAATTCAAAGGTATAGTCGAAAGTTTAAAGGATGTGACTTATGACATCAAAGAAGTTCGGATTCGGCTGGTCGAACCTAACGAGATAAACTTCAAAGCAGGTCAATACGTACAGTTGGTCATTCCACCGTACGAGAACATAAAGGAACCTACGCAAAGGGCATATTCTATATCATCTTCTCCAAGCGATAAGAACCACATTGAGTTATTGATAAGATTAGTGCCAGGCGGAATAGCGACCACGTACGTTCATAAGTACATGAAGGAGGGAGATGTGGTCGAAGTTGTAGGTCCGTTTGGAGAATTCTACATGAGAGACACAAACGCAGACATGATCATGGTAGCTGGTGGAAGCGGTATGGCTCCAATAAAGTCTATCATTCTCGATATGTGGGAACGAGGAATTACAGATAGAAACGTCTGGTATTTCTTCGGCGCACGAAGTAAACGAGACCTCTACTACGTGGAACTATTCCAAGAGCTGGAAAAGAAATGGCCAAGGTTCCACTTTATCCCTGCCCTTTCAGAACCACTCCCTGAGGATGATTGGAAAGGCGAGGTTGGGTTGATTACAAATGTTTTGGATAAATATTTGTCAAGTGTAATACCAACCGACAATTCAAAGGAAGGATACCTGTGCGGTAGTCCAGGAATGATAAACGCGTGTATACAGGTATTTGACAAGCACGGAATCAAAGATGTTTACTACGACAAATTCGCATAATTGACAGGGGGGATAAGCATGAAAATGACTCCCAAATATATTAAAGCTCAAGAGAACATGAAACCTGGAAAAATCACAGCAGACGGCTTTTTGGGAGACGATGATAGAAATATTGTAGACATAATAACAGCAGACGAGGAAGAATTTCAATACCTTGGATTAGATTTCGTTGAGGTAGCCAAGCTTATGAGAAAACTTATGAAAGAGGGCTTGAGAGGTCTTGGAGAACCGATAAAATATGATAAATGGGAGATAAGAGTGGATGAAGCAAGGGGATTTTTACCATGTCCGTTCCAGGATGGAATTTTCAGAAAGAGGGTTGCTGTCGTAAGGAACTTAAACAACGGTAAGGAAATCATGTTCAGTGAGTTATCAATACACTTGCTTGCTGCTCACCATTTCTTGCAGGGTAAAGGCGCAAAATTCAGGCTAGAACCAACTTTAATAAAAGCCGTGCTGTATGAATAAATAGAACGCAAAAACTTTTCAAAGGGGGGTAGAGAACTATGAAAGTAACGTTCTTAGGACACGCAGCAGTTTTGATTAGCGAAATCGAAGGAAAGTACAACGTAATTATCGATCCATTCATCACTGATAATCCTGCGTACCCAAAGGGATTCGAACTACCGAAGTTGGACTACATCTTGGTGACCCACGGTCATGGAGATCATGTTGGTGATGCGGTCGAACTATCAAAAAAATACGGTGCAACTGTCATTGCCAACTTCGAGTTGTGCAATTATCTCCAGTCCAAAGGTTGCAAGGTTCATCCGATGCATGTTGGTGGTGTTTATTATTTTGAATTCGGCAAAGTAAAACTGACACCAGCTATCCATGGATCTGGGATTCACGAGGGTGACAAGGTGATTTACGGTGGTAATCCTTGCGGATTCTTGATAAAAGCAGAAAGTAAAACCATATACCACGCAGGCGACACAGGATTAACAAAAGAAATGGAACTAATCAAAGGTGTAGACCTTGCATTTCTTCCAATCGGTGGAAACTTTGTCATGGATGTCGAGGATGCCATAGTAGCCGTTGAAATGATAAAACCTAAAGTGGTCGTTCCAATGCACTATAACACTTGGGACATCATCAAAGCTGATCCTGAAAAATTCAAAACCGAAGTTGAGAAGATGGGAGTTAAGTGCATTATAATGAAGCCTGGTGAAACAATCGAATGTATGCAGTAATATGAAATGCGGAAGTCTATAAAAAAGGCTCGCTTGCGCGAGCCTTTTATTTATAAGTATGGTTTTAATTTGTTTTCTTTTCACGTGCTCTTTGGACCAAAGGTTTAGATGACTTTGCAGACCTGCCACTTTTTCCAACGTTCTTGTTCAGCACTTTCATAATGACTTCTGCATCAGCTTCGTTAACGTCGATGAATGAATAAGTCTCGAAAATTCGCACGTTGTTTATATCCTTCGGTTCTACACCGGTCTTTTCGGCTATGTATTCAACAAGTCTCTTCTTATCTAACCCCTTAGAAGAACCAAGAGCTACAAATAGTCTTACAGTAGAGCTGTTTTGTGACTGTTTTGAGAAATCTTTTGCCTTGACGTTCCCGTAACGTGAAACATCAACTCTTTCTTTCAACAAAGTATGGAGCAGCATTTCGACAGCTTCCGTTGGTCCCATTTCTTCTATCAGCTTTTGAGCAACTTCCCTGAAAAGTTCGTTAGAAACGTGGGATTCTTTTCTAATGGTGCTGAGAATACCTTCGAGTTGTCTACTTAGTATGTCCTCAACCATTGGAATTTTGTCTTTCACAATCTTAGCTCTTGCAAATCTCTTTACCCTCGTGAAGTGGTAATAATCACTTCTTGTCACGAATGTGATTGCAAATCCTTTCTTACCTGCTCTTCCCGTCCGACCTATTCTGTGCACGTAATACTCTGGATCCCTAGGAACGGAGTAATTAATAACGTGGGTAAGTCCTTCTATATCTATTCCCCTTGCCGCAACATCCGTGGTCACAAGTATGTTGAGCTGTTTTTTTCTGAACTTATCAAGAACCCTTTCCCTTTGAGATTGCGAATAATCTCCGTGTAATCCATCAGCATTGTAACCAAGGTCTGATAGTTTCTTTGAAATTTCATCCACTTCTGCTTTTGTTTGGCAAAAGACAATTCCATAAAAATCTGGGTTCATGTCGATTATTCTGCATAGAAGTGGTAATTTGTCACTTTCTTCAACTTCGAAATACAACTGCTCGGCATTTTCAGTCGTAAGCTCTTCCTTAACAGTTGATATATGCTCGTACTCTCTCATGAACTTTTTTGCTATATTTACTATCTCTTTTGGCATTGTTGCTGAGAACAGAAAAGTTCTCTTCGAAGCTGGAGTTTGCTTAATTATCTCAAGTACATCGTCCAGAAATCCCATATCGAGCATTCTATCTGCTTCATCTAAGACCAGATATTTTACATTTGACAAATCAAGCGTCTTACGATTTATGTGGTCAAGCAACCTACCTGGTGTACCTACAACGATATCTACACCTCTTTCAAGGTCTTTGAGTTGTCTTTCCATTGATTGTCCACCGTAGACGGTTGCCACCTTGATACGTCGATTTCCTTTTAGGCTTTTTATTTCTTCGTATATCTGTAGCGCCAACTCTCTTGTCGGTGTTACAATCAGAGCTTTGACACTTTTGTCCGCTCTAAAGTCGATACGCTCAAGTAATGGTATAGCAAATGCAGCGGTCTTTCCCGTCCCTGTTTGCGCTTGTGCGATAATATCCTTGTCTGTCTTTAACGCTACGGGAAGTACTAACCGCTGAATCTCCGTTGGCTGAGTATAACCTTTCTTTTCAATCGCACCGAGTGTTTCTTCACTCAAACCAAAACCTTTGAAACCGTTTTCCGCTTCAGCACCTTGCGTAACCTCAACACTTCTTATCATATCTTTTTCCTACCTTTCTTCCCTGCGGGATTTGAAATTTTCCACCCCTCACCTTGCTTTCTTTACCTGTTAACCTGACTTGGGTGGTCATTTTCACACGCAAGGAGAAAGGAGTGGTGTGCTTTTCTGTGAGCACATTCTAAGCAAGTTTAACACACTTTCAACAAAGTACAATTAACATTTGATTAAGATTGATTACACTTCAAACTTCAGACAACCTGAGCTAGCAATACTTCCTTCATCTCACGGAGAGCAAAATTGTGCATATCTTTGTCGAAACTATTCACACAATTGGAATAAACAATCGTTTCTATACCTCTGTTCCTCAGTTCTTCAACGGTAAAAAGAACACAAATGTGTGTTACAAGACCACCAACATGGACCTTTTTAATACTCAAATCTTTAAGCAGATTCTCAAGATTTGTACCATAGAATGCAGAGTACCTACTCTTCTTTATTTCGTAAACTTTATCATATCCTTCCAGAGCTTCTTTCAGCTCATCCACAATTTCACTACCTTTTGTATCATGTAAACAGTGAACTCCCCAAATGCTAAATTCGTAGTCGTTATCCTCGTGCCAATCTCTTGTATAAATAATCGGTAATCCTTTTTGTTTAAACTCCTTGACAAGTTCGACGATAGGAAGGATGACATTCTCCGCACCGGGGAAATACAAAGCACCGCCCGGTTTTGCGAAATCATTCTGCACATCAACGATCAGTAGCGCCTCCATATTTTCACCTCCAGCAAGTTATTTTTCGCATTCTGTGTTTTCGTTAGAAAGCCTGTACTTAGCAATCGCTTTTAGAATCCTTTCCATAGTTTCCTCATCCGGAGCTTCAATTGTATGAAGATGAATTCCGTTTGAAATCTCAGAGAGTGGTTTTGTACCACTTGATGCTAAAAGGGAAACAAATTTTTCCACTTCATCCAAAGTAGATACATCAATCCTCCCAGTAATTTCGCCGTATACAGGATGTTCAACGATAACATCCAGAACCTTTCCACCATTTTCAACGATCCTTTTAAGTTCGTCGTAAATATCCTGCGAAGAGTGTTTTACTGCAACAACTCTACGCACTTTATTTCCCGCATCGTATATGTAACCATCTCTTGTGGAAACTATTCTATGGCCTTCTTCTCGTAGCTGTGCAATATCCGAAACTATGATTTGTCTGCTGACGTCAAAAAGCTCAGCTAAGTATTTCCCTTTCACTGGTGTCTTGCTCCTCTTAAGCAATTCCAAAATTTGATACTTTCTTTCCATGTCCATCACCTCAGTTCAATTATACACCTTTTCACAGAAAAAGTTAACAAATGAAAAGAAGAAAGGGCGGGGTTTGTCCCGCCCTTCGCTACTATTGAAAACGGCAATGTTTTTTATTTTCTTTCGACCCTTGGCTTATCATCGTAAGATGTTATCTTTCCGCCAAGAACCTTCTGAATGTACTCAACCACAACATCGGCCATTACAAAGAACGTATCGTACCCTTTCTGACCTTTGAGCATCGTGTAACCGTCTCCACCAGCGGCCATGTAGTTGTTGGTCACGACTTTGTAGACTTTTTCTGGATCTATCGGCTTACCTTTTATGAGCACTTCTGTGAGTTTTCCACCTTCAGCTTTCCATGTTGCACCAGCAACTTGCAAAAATGCTCCTTGTCCATTCGGTACAGTTGCGGCGTATTCGAACACTTTCAACAACTCAGAACCTTTCATTTCTAAGACATAGAGAGTATTTCCAAATGGTAGCACAGTCAAAACGTCCCTGATCTTTATTTCACCAGGCTTGATTGATGCTCTGATTCCACCACCGTTTGTCAAGGCAACATCCGCACCTGTTTTCCAAAGCATTGAGTCTGTAATAAGGTTGGCGAGATTAGTTGTCTTTGATCTCACATCTGCTCTTTCACCGTTAAGTAAGATTTCCGTGTAGCCTATAACTGTGTCAAGTTTCGCTCCGCCAAGTTTCTTGAAGTAGTCAAGAGGATTTTTGACATACGGGGCTTCGGGCGTTACTACCTGGTAAATGTTCTTCCCAGATTCATCTTTTCCAACGACCTTTGACTGTACAACAGGAATCGCCTGCCATTCAATTTTTACTACCTTACCATCCTCAAAGTGTATATCAGCCTTTCCAAGCACTTTTGCCCATTCAAAAGCCTGGACTATAGGAACACCGTTTACGACCATCGGCTGCTTGAGATCTGTATGGCTGTGTCCGTCGATTATGAGGTCTATACCAGGAACCTCTTTAGCGAGTTGGTCTGCTGTGGTGTAGAGTTCGGAGTATCCCTGACCAACACCAAGGTGCGTTAGTGCAATAACAATATCCGCTTGTTTTCTAACTTCAGGTATCAACGTTTTTGCAACCTCGATCACGTTCTTGAATTCCAGATCCTCAGAATTTGGACCTTCAAGAATCCTTGTGTGCTCCGTTGTAAATCCCACTATCGCTACTCTTATTCCACCTACGTTCTTTATTATGTAAGGTGTGAAGTATGGCTTACCGTCTTTGTATATGTTTGCGCTTAAGAACGGGAATTTGGCCCAGCTCATCTGTCTGAGAAGTACGTCTCTTGGTTTATCAAATTCGTGATTACCAATGGCCATCGCATCAAGTTTCATTCTGTTCAGCACGAATATATCAGGTAGTGCGTTTAGTAAGTCTGATTCAGGTACTCCTGTGTTAATGTCACCTGCATGAAGGAAGAGGACGTACGGATTGACTTTCCTTTCAGCATCAATCATGGTTGCTACCGTTGAGAACCCACCTATGATATTCCCTGCACTATCGGTGAAAGGCCAAGCATGACCATGTGTATCGTTGATATGAAAGACCGTAATCTTAACCGCGAGTGCAAGTAGACTGACCAAGAGTAACAATACAACAAGATATCTCTTCATAACTTTCTCCCTCCTTCTTTAAAATGTGGTTCAAGTATTGCGGGTAGATAATTATAGCATTTTGATAGAAAATATCCAAACATCACAGGAACTACTAAAAAAGTTTTTCGATTAGACTCATAGCGATTTCTAAAACAAACAGAAGTATAATCATCCATTCTAACAAATTCGCTTTACTTTCACCATGAATTTCAAGGAGCACGCTGGCAACTTCAAAGGCGTGGTCAAGCTTTGTTGTGACGTTCTTGTACCTTCTCGATAATTCGTAATATCTTGAAAGTTTTTGATAAAGTTGGTCGTAAAGTTCGCTCTCCCATGTGATATCTGGTTTATCAAGAATCATGACGTCCGAAAGTATTTCATGTCTTGTTTTCAGTATTTTCATCGCAAGTCCTAAAGCCTTCTTCCCCTTAGCAAACTTGCCCTTTTCGGACAAAAATTTCTCAATCTCATCTATCAGCAGTTCTGTTTTTTGTTCGATCCTGTGTAATGAGACACTTTGCGCTAAAACAAAGGCGGTAGTTGAGATGACCCCATCATCTATTCGTGGTACGTACACCTTGTCTTCTGAAACTTCAATTCCCTTTTCTTTGTTTAGTATGACCTCCAAGAGCTCTGCCGATGTATGTTTAACCATTCCTATAACGTAATCGTCAAGCTCTGAAACAAGGGTGTTGAACTGTGTACTTGGAACATTTAAACCCACGACCGCACCGAAAGAATAAACAAACACCGTACCTTGAGCATACTTAAACTTGAAAGGCTCTTCCCATCTTATATACTCTACATGTGATGACTTTTCTCGCATTAATCTTTTAATATCTATATCGTCTCCTAAATCAAGTGCTATAAATTTGTACTGCAAAATTCCAACCTCCTACTTCTTTACCTATTCTGTCTTTTTTGCGCTTTGGATTTCACATTGTCACTACTTCACTTGCTTGCGTACTTCCATTATATTCTCGATCTGTTCAATTATAGTTAAATTTCCATAAGAATATACGATCTTTCCTCCCGTCAAGACGAAAGGTTCAGAACTTCTAAAGTAGTAATACCTTGGCAAGTGATAACCTATTGGTAAAACCACGGTGAGTCTGCCTTGTTGTTTTTTGATAAGTGGTCTTTCTTTGAAGAAGATATAGATCGTATCCCCACTTTCTGATGCCCACTGATTTCTCAAGAAGGGATAGTATTGTTTCATTGTCAGGAGAAAAGACCTTAGACTTTCGTACATATCCGCCCATGTTTTCTTTTCTGGATTACGATCGTTTGAGAAAAGATCATCCGGATGGAGAAAATACTGGTATGTACCTAACATCATTAAAGAAAGAACAGAGTTTGCGATTAGTTTCTCCTTTGGATAATATCCATACGTCGTTCTTGGTACGACGACAACCTTATCAAAGAGTATTTCAAATTCCGATAGTGTTCCACTACCTCTGTACGTAGTTCCCACAATTTTCAAACTAGGGAATGTCTTCAGCAACCTTTCCACACCAAAAGCGTCTATTATATTGTCCGGCGCGACGTATGCATAAGGTACATATGTCTCTCCTAAGGTGTTCTTAAGGAAAATCTTGAATATGGAAAGTGCAAGATCAAGCTGCTCAGCTTTCCAGCGTTCTGATGTTAATGGGATGTGATTGTAACCGTGTATACCTATTTCGAAGTTACTGTTAATTAACTCTTTCAAAGCCAAAAGTTGTTGTGGTGTATTTGCGTACTCTTGAAAGCTAAAAGGCCAGGTAATCGCAGCGTTGTAATTCGCTACAAAAAATGTTGTGTACTTTATCCCGAGTTCTGCAGCCAGCTGTTTCATTGATGGCCACCATATGTTGTAATAAAAATCGTTATCTGTAATATCTCCAAACTCTCTTGTTAGGATATCCAGCTTCCTATTGTACGCTGGTAAGGGGAAATCGTCGAGATGCATAGACCAGCTGTTCACTATGGGTTGTATGGAAAAAGGCACCTGGGAAAGAACGCTTTGGATTAAAAGCCCTCTAAGCTCTTTTCTCACAAGGTCGATCGGGTAGTATATGATTTGACCCAAACCAGACACTATTTTCCAAACCAATCCGTCACCTTGCGATGAAGTTACAAGCAAAGTGGCACCACTTGGAGGAATTTGAAAAGATACGTTCCTAGCAAAGGATATGTAAAAATCTGGAGGCGTCGGGAAGAGTTCTTTGTCCAATGTTAAAGAGTCAATCTGCTTTTGCGTGTTGCCCTTACCTATAACAGCAACGGTTCCACCATCCATTATGTATTTGAGCAACTTTGCATCAGTAATCGGAAATTCCCAGTTGTAAAGTATCACTAGGTCGTAACTAGAAAGGACCGGAACGATGGAACTTTTCCAGTCGTAATCAAGTAATGTATAATCCAGAGCTTTTTGCAACTCGTAGTTCTCCTTGCCAACCACCAAAACTCTAAAAGAACCATCACTACCGTAAATTAATGTTGCAAGTAGATGTGGAAGGTCAATCGTGAGTTTTCCATCATCGTCGAAGAGATAGCTATAACTTATTATTGCACCGAGATTGCTAAGAATGGCCATATCATATGTATTACCATCTTCTGCAAGAACTTGTATCAAACTCTTAGAATAAGGGCTTATCAGTTTGTACCTCTCAACATCTCTGAGCTTTTCAAATTTCAGACTACTTACTGCTGAGTAATTGTTATCAACGATTACCTTAAGTGGCGTAACTTTTTTCCAACTAAATGTGTAAGAAATTCCGAGTAAATTGTAAAGAGAATTTATCTCAGCAAGCCCGGGGTGATTAGTCCCAGATGCATCAATACTCGCTCCTAAGTTGTTGACGATAAGAATCTTGCCACCATTAACGACAAAATAGGTCAATTTTTCCAAGTACCTTTTTGCGTTTACCATTTGAGGACTGTAATAACAAGTGACTATCAAATTATAAGGAGTGAGGTCCATAGACGGAAAATCTATCGATTCGACATCTAGTACGTCGTACGTTTCGATGAGTTCTTTCAAAACCGGTGCGAAATATTTCATGAGGATGTTGTAGCCGTAACCCTGCTCTGACCCTTTGTACAGCAACAAAGCTTTTGCTTCAACAAAAGAAGATGTTCCTAACATCAGTAGCAAGAAGATTAACAAGGTTAAAGTGCTGAAGATCCTACGATGCTCACAGCACGCTTTACACATTTCCTAACACCTCTTCGTAAAGACTTCTATAAGAATCTATCATTTTTTCCAAAGTGTATTTTTCACTTACCACTTTTCTGCCATTTTGTGCAAAAGTTTCACGTAACGATTTATCCTTTGCCAAAATGATCAGCTTTTCTGCCATTGCTACGTAATCTTTTGGTTCAACTACGAATCCCGACTGACCATCAGGGTCAAGCGCAATTTCTGGACAATTACCAACGTTTGTTACAACAACAGGTAGTCCTGCAGCCATAGCTTCGAGTTGGACAAGTGGTTGTCCTTCCGATATGCTGCTCATCAAGAGTACGTCCATCATTCCGTAGTATTTAAGCACATTTGCTCTCCCGGTAAAAATAACCTTTTCACCCAAATCTAACAATTCAACCAATTCTAAGCACCTGTGGTAATATTCCTCATCTTCGTCCGTGGGACCTATAATGTACAACCGCGAATTCGGAATTTCCTTGACTAATGCATCAAAAGCCTTTATTCCAGTTAAAATATCTTTTATCGGAACCACTCTTCCAACCATAGCCACATTGAAGGTATCGTGTTCTACCTTACTTATGCTTGAAAACTTTTTCACGTCTATACCGTTTGGTATAACTCGCATTTTTTTGAAATCGGCACCCAATTCAAACTGAAATATCTGGTTTTTCTCGAACAACGTTGTCAGCGCGTCACACTCTGCATAGGCAGTTTCACTGATGAGTTTAAAAATTTCTATCCAAGGCTTTTTGTACACATCTGGTACACTCGTTGATTTTATAATCTCTATCTCCCTTTCTCTATGGTAAATACCATGTTCTGTGACTATTAATTTTCCACCATGGTAATATTTTCCACTGAGGGCACTCAAAACAGCATAACCTGTCGTTGTAGAGTGGTAGATGTCAGCCTTTGGAGGTAGTGCTTGGATAGCACCGAGAATAGGGATTACGAAGCCGATAATGGTCCAGTAAAACCCTGGGAAGCCTTCTTCGTGGAAATAACGAATGTAGATCTCCTGCAAAAAATTCCAAAAACTTTTGCTCAACAACATATAATCAACGTGTTTACCCGCTGCAGTTCTCAATATACTGGCGAAGAACTTAGCTCTTTCTTCTTTCAGTCCAATAAGTTGCCTTACGTACTTTACCAAATCTCTTTCGTTAAAAGCGATGTCTTTTTTCGAGAAGTCGCTTGAAAAAAGGAGATATTCGTATATGTGCTTCAAATTTTTCGGCATCTTATAACCAAAAGGACGCGTCCACTTCCATGGAGCTAAGTGGACGACGTCGAATTGAATATCTGGCATATTTTCAATTAACATCTGTATCCAGGATGAGACCCCTCCGGTTATATACGGATAAGTTCCCTCGACTATAATGCATACATGCATGAATTTTTGGATGCCTTCTTTCAGATAGGAAATTTTACGAAATCTCTACGATTTCAACCTCAAAAACCAGATTTTTCCCAGCTAACGGATGATTGGCATCGAGAATAGCTACTTCATCACCGAGCTCTTCGACACGAACAACAAAAAAATTGCCATCGGGCTGATGGACTTCGAGCAAATCGCCAATACTAACATCTTCTGGTAAAACACTTCTTTGGACAGAAAATTTCAAATCATCTCTTGCAGGTCCGTAGGCTTTTTCATAAGGTATGGTGAATTTCTTCTTGTCTCCGACTTCTAACCCCATGATTTCTTCTTCGAAACCTGCTATAACCTGTCCTGCACCTACGACAAATTCCAGCGGCTGCCTTCCATAGGAAGTGTCAAAGACCTGACCATCCTCTAACATACCTGTGTAGTGAATCTTCACCTTATCACCGCTCTTAATACCCATAAACACTCACATCCTTTAAAAAGTTTAAAAAACCTATTTCAATTATATCATACTAAACGGAAAAAGAAAATTCCAATATCGAAAATGCACAATAATACTTGCTCGCTTCATGAAATTTCTTTTTCGCATTCTTCGTTTTTATTTTCCTTTCCACTTTCTTGAATTAGGAATTATTCTGGACGATGGCATGTGGAGGTGCACACTGGCTTTCCTATTTCTTCTTTTCCTTAAAGCAGATGAGGTAAGATAATTTCTGTTCACGCTTGAGTTTGTTCTGCGTCCATTTTTTTCATGATTTACTGTCTTATGATTAGTAACCACCGCTTCCTTTGTAGAAAGTTTGTACGTGACGTAGAACGCAAGTAACGTTATTAATGTATTCACAAAGTAGAACGAGCCCGAAACAAAGAAAAGTTGAGCATAGTTCGTTGTTCCTCCCTTCGAAAGACTCGCGAATAGCTGTGCAGATGAAGCCCTCATTACATTATTCAAAAAGTAGCTGAGTCCTGAATAAGTTGCCAGACTTGTTCTTGGAAGGTAAGACAAACAAAACACCATGTACATTGGTGTTGAAATGTTTATCAATACATACCTTAGTACGTAGGCTAAGCTAAAAACAAAAGGATTGAGCACAAAGATCGGCATCATAAATATTAGGATGGTAACGCCAAGGTACACAAGGAACAGAGTGAATTTGTAACCGTACTTAGCCGTCAGCTTATGCGAAAAGAGAGACGTTGCTGCTGTTGATAGCTGAGAAATAGCAAGAACGTTTGTAATTGCCACAGTTGAAAAGCCGAATAAGTCTAAGAAAATCACATTGCCGAAGTTAATAAATACTCCAGCCGCAAGACTCACTAACGCTCCAGATGCCAAGTAATAGATAAGCATCGTTTTCTGAGTAAGTGTAAGTGTTTCTTTCTTCGGCCTTCTCTTACTAAGCTTTACATTCGGAAACGCGAAGACAGGAATGGTAGATAGCAACGCTATAACCATTGATAAAACAAGCGTTAGGAAGATACCTATCGACTTTGCAAATAAGCCGGCACCAAAGTAACCAATGACCCCTGTTAAGAGTACGATTGCAAAGTTAATATTCGAATTTCTAAGCCTCTTCTTTTCATCAGAATTTTCTATGACCGAAATCGTCGGCATGATTATCGAAGTATCGAAAAATCCAAAAAAGAACGAAACAACATAAAGCCAACCAATCACGGTTACATTAGATAGCCTCAGCAAACCAAAAAGCGAATAGATAGGCATTGTAAGAAGGATGGTCTTCTTTCGACCAATTCTGTCTGAAAGACTTGCAAATAGGAATCCACCTATTGCAAGACCCCAGGAATAGTAAAACGTGGCGTTACCAATGATTTGATTACTAATTTGATTGTCTTTAAGGTATAAGTTGAAAAGCGCCGTGTAAAACGCCCTTGACAACCCTATGAGGAACGTGTAGATGTTAACAAGCCAAATCAAACACTTCCCCCCTAAATTTTCCAAGAGTCTGATAATATAATGCGTTTTGTAATACAGGTTAATCGAATGAAAACGTATTTATTAACTTCTTAAGAAAAGACCTAGTTAGTATATATTAGATAAATAGGCCACAGTCAAATTATACCACCAGTTTTTCATTACCATATATTTCTTTTATGTAACAAAATATACGTACGTTAAGTAAACATATCTAACGAAAGACACCGAAAATTCACACAAAAGTTCCCATCGTGTTACTTTAGTATTGTCCAGTTAATTGATTTTTTTGGCGTAACACTGTAGTATATTTTCTGTACGAATTCGGTGGGGTGATGTCATGTTTGAAGGTCTAAGAGATAAGTTATCGAATGCTTTTAAGGTGCTTTCAGGAAAAGGAAAGATAACAGAAAAGAACATAGAAGAAGCGATACAGATTGTGAAGACATCGCTTTTGGCTGCTGATGTTAATTACAAGGTTGTCAAAGAGTTCGTTGAAAATGTTAAAAAACGTGCACTTGGTGAAGAGGTCCTGAAATCTCTGACACCGGACCAAATGTTCATCAAAATTGTCAGGGATGAACTTATAAAACTACTTGGTGAAAGAGAACCTTTTAAGCTCATACATCATCCCTCATACGTTATGATGGTAGGTTTGCAAGGAACTGGAAAAACAACTAGTGCCGCGAAAATCGCTAATTACCTGAAAAAGCAAGGTAAACATCCTATTTTGGTTGCTGCAGATACTTACAGACCTGCCGCTATTGACCAGCTTGAAACTTTGGGAAAGAAGATCGGTGTTCCTGTTATCACAGGTGACAGAAAGAATGCGATAAAAATTGTCGAAGAAGCTATGAAGAATGTCAAAGACAGTGGATACGATGTAGTAATTCTAGACACCGCCGGGCGATTGCACATAGATGATGAAATGATGGAAGAACTTGAAAAGATAAAGGAAATGGTAAACCCCGATGAAGTACTTTTGACAGTCGATGCCATGGCCGGTCAGGATGCGGTGAATTCAGCTAAAGTGTTCAACGACAGGCTTAGTATCACTGGCTTTGTCATTACAAAGCTCGATGGTGACTCCCGTGGCGGTGTAATACTAACCATTAGATACATCACCGGTAAGCCTGTGAAATTCGTTGGTGTCGGTGAGAAAATAGACGATTTCGATGAATTTTACCCAGACAGAATTGCAAATCGTATTCTCGGCCTCGGTGATGTACTATCGCTTATTGAAAAAGTTGAACGCGAACTCGATCAAGAAAAAATGCAAAAAATGGGCGAAAAGTTCATGAGGGCTGAGTTTACCCTAGAAGATTTTAGAGAGCAGATAAAAGAGATAAAGAAACTGGGAATCGAGAAAATTCTAGAAGCTCTCCCTGGTACTCCTGACGTTGACCTAAATACGAGTGAAAAAGAACTGAAGAAAATCGAAGCGATAATAAATTCAATGACCCCTGAGGAAAGGAACAACCCAGCTATATTGAACGCGAGTAGGAAAAAGAGGATAGCAATGGGTAGCGGGACAACAGTGCAAGATATAAATAAATTGCTTAAGTCCTACGAAGAAATGAAAAAGTTAATGAAGATGATGAAAAAAGGAAAGTTGCCGTTTGGTTTGAAAGGTATGAAGTTTTAGAGCGTAAAAACTGCAATTTAGTAATCTCATCACAAAGAACGTTTAGGAGGTGTTGTTGGTGGTTAGGATTAGACTTACACGCATGGGAAAGAAGAAACAACCATTCTACAGGATCGTTGTCGTTGACCAGAAGAAGAAGAGAGACGGTGCCTACATCGAAAGTCTCGGTTATTACAACCCACTTAAAGAACCTTACGAAGTAAAGGTTGACATCGACAGAGCTGTTGAATGGATGCTCAAAGGTGCTCAACCAAGCGAAACGGTTTCAAAGTTGCTTGGTAAATTAGGACTCTACGAAAAGCTTGAAGCTGCCAAAGCCAAGAAGGAGGCATAAGTGTGAAGGATTTTCTTGAGTACGTCCTCAAAGCTATAGCCAAACATCCCGATGATGTGGTAGTTGTTGAGTACACCGAGGACGGAAAAAAGGTTTTCGATATCTCGGTACATCCTGAGGATGTAGGTCAGATAATCGGCAAGGACGGTAGAACAATTAAATCCATTAAAATTTTGCTCTCTGCAATGGCCGATGATTCTGACTTCATCCTGAAGGTGATAAGATGATGAAAAAGGTTGAAGAATTACTAAAGGACAAGGTAGCCCTTGGTGTGTTGAGTAACACGCATGGCTTGAAGGGCGACTTGAAATTACACCTTTTTACAAACATGCCAGAACTGGTTTCAAAACTTACAGAAGTTATTGCTTACAATGAATCACAGAAAAAGTTTGCTGTTATACGCATTGAGACAAGCAGAAAAGCACACGATTATTACATTATCCACGTAGCTGGTGTTAATACGATATCCGAAGCAGAAAAGCTTAAGGGTTTTGTTTTGTACGTTGATAAATCTTTCTTCCCGAAATCTAAAGACGGTGAATACTACTTTTTCGAGCTCTTTGAATGTGAAGTTTTAGATGAGAATGGCAACTCAGTTGGAATTGTTGAAGATATCATAGAAACTGGAAACAACGATGTTTTAGTTGTGAGAAAAGACAAACAGGAAGTTCTCATACCAGTTATAGAAAGGTACGTCACTAAGATAGACAAAGAATCCAAAAAAATCCACGTAAAGATGCCGGAGTGGTTGGAGTGAGAATAGGTATCGTCACCATATTCCCAGATTTTGTTAAGGTTATAAAAGAATACGGAGTAATTGCTCAAGCAGTAGAGAACGGTCTTTTACAAATTGATGTATTCAACTTACGGGACTTCACAACGGACAAGCACAAGGTCGTAGACGATTATCCATATGGTGGCGGTCCTGGAATGGTTATGAAACCGGAGCCGTTCTTTCGTTTTTTCGAGTTCTACACAAGCAACTATGGAAAGCCGTACGTTGTCCTCACTTCACCACAGGGAAGAAGGTTCGACAACAAAGTTGCAATGGAATTAGCTACCAGAGAACAACTTGTGATCATCTGCGGTAGGTACGAGGGAATCGATGAACGTGTTATGAAATTTGTAGATGATGAGATTTCAATTGGTGACTATGTCCTAACAGGCGGAGAACTTCCCGCGATGATTATAGTAGATGCTGTATCCAGATTTGTGCCTGGTGTTGTGGAAGAAGAATCCGTTAAAAATGACTCTTTCTACAACGATTTATTAGATTATCCACACTTCACAAGGCCAAGGGAAATCAATGGATTGACCGTTCCTGAGGTGCTTGTAAGCGGGAACCACGAAGAAGTAGAACTTTGGAGAAGGAAGGAATCTCTGAAAAAGACGATGCTAAAGAGACCTGACTTATTCCTAAAGCACCAGTTCGATGAGTTGGATAAAAAGGCTCTAATAAGCCTTTTCAAGGAGCTGATGAAAGATGCTCGATAAGATATACACAGCACTGATCCACTATCCTGTCCTTGGAAGAGATGGGAGAATCATAACGACAGCGGTGACAAACCTTGACATTCATGACATAGCACGCAGTTCACGAACGTACAACGTCAAGAAATACTACGTCGTTACACACCTACCAGCACAGCAAGACATCGTTAAAAAAGTGCTCGGTTACTGGACTGATGGCTTTGGGAAGACTTACAATCCAAACCGTTCAGACGCCCTATCTATTGTTGAACTTAAATCGTACATTGAAGATGTTATCGAAGATATCGAAAAAATGGAGGGCCAAAAACCCATACTAATGTTTACATCGGCAAAGGTTAGGCCAAACACAATAACGTACGAAGAAGGCAGAAAACTGGTTCTAAACGAGCAACGCCCCATCTTGTTGCTTTTTGGAACCGGTTGGGGAATGCCGAAAGAGCTCGAAGAGATGTGTGATTATTCTCTTGAACCAATTAGAGGAAAGAGTGATTTTAACCACTTATCTGTCAGAGCAGCTGTTGCAATAATCCTTGATAGATTAATTGGGGAAGCTGTTCTGGAAAAAACGGAAAAATAAGAATTTGAAAAGGAGGTTATACATATGAGCATGGACAACCTTGTGAGAATCATCGAAAAAGGTCAACTCAAAGAAGTTCCGGAATTTAGACCTGGGGACACGGTAAGAGTTCACGTTAAAGTTAGAGAAGGAGACAAAGAAAGGATTCAGGCTTACGAAGGTATCGTTATAGCAATCAGAGGTTCCGGCATTAGCAAAACATTTACAGTCAGAAGAATTGCAGCAGGCGGTGTTGGGGTTGAAAGGATATTCCCACTTTACGCTCCAACCATCGAAAAGATAGAGGTACTCAGAAAAGGTAGAGTAAGAAGGGCGAAACTCTACTACCTCAGAAATGTCAAGGGCAAGGTGAAAATTAAGGAGAGAAAATAAAATGCCCTCACAAAAAACATCCGAAAGTCAAAAGATAGAGAAGGGTAAGAACGTAGCAAAAGAGATAATTATAACGCTAATATACGCTATCGTCGCTGCAACGATTATTAGAGTCTTTGTATTTGAAACGATGCTCGTTCCAACACCATCAATGGTCCCCACAATAAACGTGGGGGACCGTCTTTTTGTAGAAAAGATAACTTATTTCTCACGTGAACCTGAAATCGGCGAAATCGTCGTCTTTTACACCCCGTTTCCCGACGAACGTGCCCAGCAGATGTTACGTGCGTTCGACAAGTTTATGGATTTATTCACTCCCAAGCAATTCAAAGGTTCTGTGAAATACGTCAAGAGGTTGGTCGCCAAAGAAGGTGATGTAATAACCCTAAAAGAGGTTGATGGCAACTGGAAATTGTTCGTCAACGGTAAAATACCCGAACATTTGAAGAGTGTTAACTACACAAAAGACGGTATCTTTAAATATCCAAAACTATGGGAATATTTGGCGCAAGCAAGTAAAGTAAAAAGCAATAAAGAAGAATACAAAGCTTATCTTTTTAAACTCGCATCTCAGGAAGGAACGGAACTTGCCAACATCGTTTTCAGTATCCTTGGAGGTTTAGATCCTGTTCCTTACGGTATTGACTACACAGTGTTTGTCGAGCGCTATCTCAAACCTAACGGGATAGAACTCTCAGAATACGTTTGGGAAGAGAATGGGCAGGTCTATGTGAAAATTCCAAAAGGATTCTACTTTTTTATGGGCGACAATTCTTCCCAGAGTTTAGACAGCAGATACTTTGGGTTTGTCCCAAAAGTTTGTGTCGTTGGTAGGCCTATTCTAAGAGTGTGGCCATTCAGTGCTTTCGGACCTGTACAACCACTCATAGAGCCGGCGAGATAGTTGAACAATAAAAAGCGGGATGAAATTGAAATCATCCCGCTTTTTTATCTTTTTTATCCTTTCTACTTCTTCGCCTCTTCAATAACCGAGTTCAACGCTTTGAAGAAATCCACACCCGATTTTCCGAGTTCTTCAATCTGTCTGTTAATCTCTTCGTTTTGTTTCAGCGCCTCTATAGCCCCAGCTGGGTCGAAAACAAGCAGTACGTACGTATAGACAAGGGAACCGACTCTTTCTTCCCATATCGCGTACACATAGGCACCAGAAACTTGTGCTCCTGAAAACATTTGAGTAACGCGCTTATAAGCATCTAAAGCTATGCTTTTGATTTGCTGACTTTTTGGCTCAGAAACGCTTTGTAACTGTCCTTCTACAAGTGTTGCAAAAGTTTGGATCTTAGCATTGAAATATTCAGCAAGTTCCTTAAATGCATTCATTTTTGCTTTTTCTCTCGCTGTAACGGTGTCAATTCCACCGCTTATACTTTCACCTCTGAAAGTAATAAGTTTACCGGCCTTGTAAAGCTCAGCGACTCTTTTTTCCATACTGTTATTCACGAAGACTATTGTGGCTTCTTTTGGTATGCTCTGAATTTTCACTCCATCGGCAGTTATCCATTGATATTGATCCTGCTGGAGGAAGGTAAAAAGTAAAATCCCCCCAGCCAGTACGGAAAGTATAACTAAAGTCCACAGAAGCCAGTTATTTTCAAATAACACACGATTGCACCTCCCCAGTAAAAAAGTGATGCTGTTAACTAAAAGTATTGAAAATTTCCAAAAACCGTATTATCTTCTTATTAGTGGAACACCCCCCACCATCAATTCTCACAAAAAGGAGGTACTCCACTATGCAAAATTCTGTAGTCTCTTGCCCCAAATGCGGCTCTACCAACATCTACAAAAACGGTCATGATAAGTACGGTAACCAACAATACTTTTGCAAAGACTGTAAGCGCACTTTCAGACTTGTTCATTCAAAAAAACACAAGCTCTTCTCTTTCCCTTATCCTAAATGCCCTGTCTGTGGAAAAACTATGCAAATCCACAAAATCAAAAAAGCCTTCGTTAAGTTCCGTTGCCGTTCTTGCCATACCAGAGACGAAATCCCAACTAACTTACCTCAATTTGTCCCTCTTCCTTTCGACTCTTTCAAGTTCTTCCGTTTCCCTATCTTTATTGTCCTTAAAGCCTTCGTCCTTTATTTCAAAGCTGTGTCCTTGCGTTCCATCAGAGACTCACTTAATATCAAAGTCTCTCATGTCGCTATCTACAAGTGGATCCTTAAGTTGTCTTGTTTCTTTTCCATCCTCGTTCCTGTAGATGCTTTCAAAGTCCATGGTGATGAAACTGTCGTTTTGTTTAAATCCAAAAAGTACTACGTTTGGTTCTTAGTTGAGCACGATTCGAATCTTATTGTTGCTTGGCATGTATCCAAATATCGCGATATGGGTCAAGTGAAGATATTGTTAGAGAAGTTCTTTGGTAACAACGAAAGAGAAATCGAACTAATCACTGATGGACTTGGTGCGTATGGTGCAGTGAAGATACTATACAAGAATATCAACCATATAGTTGTGAGACTTGGGCAGAACAATCAATGTGAATCGAAGTTTTCGTTATTCCAAGACTTTGTACGAGCCAAGCGTGGATTTAAGAATATTGACAATCTTCCAATGTACGTGAACAGCTTTTGTGTAGTGAGAAATCTCTTGAAACTGAACAACAATGATATTGCGCGTGTTATCTGTGTTCTATTGTCTTCCATCACTACAAGTTAACAGCATCTAAAAAAGTTACTTGGTAACTTGATAATTATAATCTGATATCTTCTTGAACTTCAGTGCGTCTATTGTTTTAAAGAAGTTCTCAATCTCATTCATCCCTACGTTTTCAATTTCCACTACCATTTTTGTATCAGACTTTTCCACGACTTTAACTTCACCGAATTTTGCTTTGAGGTAGTCAAGTAACATGGAACCATAGACGGATCGTTCAAAGATAAAAGTATACTTGTAAGTTATAAACGGTTGTACGTTCTCAAATCTGAGCAAGCTTACTATACTACTTACGTACTCTTTGAATTTCTGTCCCGATATCGTTTTTGACAGCGCTGCCTGCTCGGTAGCTCCAGCATTCACTTCTTCAAATCTTGGAGCAGCCACTATATTGCCAGTAATGGTATCGATGATCTGTGTCGTGATCAGTGTTCGAACAGAGTAAGTTTTGTACTCCGATAGGTACGTTGTCGCGTTGTTCACAATAACGTACAGTAAGTACCTCGCGGCGCTTAACGCAGCCATCTTACCGAGTACGCTTGGTGGCAGGTTGCTTTTTGCTTGAGCTTCGAGTATCTTTCTTGAGAAGTCCTTGGAGACAAGTTTTATGCCAGAAGATATGAGTCCATCAATTATCGCAGGTTCAACGTATCCCAGCGTATCACCTTCGGTTAGAACAAGCGCAAAACCAACGGGAGCATTTCTTAGTGCTTCTTTAAGGCAATTCTCAAAATCGTCCTTTTTGATGCTTGAACTTACTAGGACATAGTAGAGGCCTGCATATTCTCCAGTTGCGGATATTTCGTAATCAATCGCTCCGAGAACTTTATTAAGAATGTAATCATCAACTGGAACGTCGAGTAGTTCTCTGTCACTACCGGCTAACAACTCCGATGCGGCTTTTTTAATAGTTTTTATTAAAGCGTCTTTTATAGCATTCTCGCGCATCAACTTTTGGTCAGATATTATCTTGGCCGTCCCTCCTGCCAAGAGTCGCAGTTCGTTCTCGGTTTTGTAGACAGTTTTCAGTATGTCGGGATTGACCCTGATGCTTCCAGGAGACCACGTGACATTTTGTAGACCCGCAAGTGAGACTGTTACCTTAGAATTTGGTGATTTAATTATTACCGATAGTAGAGCGCGTCCGTCATCAAGTGTTATTAAATCCTGCGTTTCCACCTGGTCTCCGTAAACCCACAACGATTTCACATTCGATTCTGTAGAAATTTCAAGTTTTACTTGCTCTCCAATCAGTACATCTTGAGGTCCTTTTAGGGTTATTTTCACATCCGTTAAGAACGGTTTCAACTTATTGGTATCAATAGAATTTGGTGGTAAATCATTGGTCATGGAAAGTAACTCATTTATCAAATAGGCAACTTCCAAAGCAGTTTTGGAATCATTAATCTGTGTAGAGTTAATACTTAAGATTAAATTCTGGACTTTTTCGTATCTTTTTTTAATCTCTTTTACAACCTGCACTAATTCTTCAGTTGTCTTTGGAGGAAGGAGATTTGTTGAAAGATTAGGTTCGTACTTATCTGCTATAGCTTTTGCTGAAAAAATCATCTTGGAATCAAGGAGTGATTTGCCAAGTTTTATAGCAAGAAATGCTTCCAGTTGTTGCTTTGCTTTGTCCGCTTCTATGTAAACTTGAACTTTCGCGTAATACTGATTTCCGACCTTCTTTTTGTCGGTAGTTTTGTACATAACTCCTAACAGTTCCATTTCCGATTTCGTTTGGATAGTCTTTTCATATTGAGTTTCTAGTCTTTCCTTCACTCTGCCGTCGGCTATCACCGTTGTGAGCTTTTCTTTAAGTACCGCTGTGGATTTTATCTCCACGTACAACTGTTCAATAAGCTTCTGCAGCCCGTTCTTTCTAGCTAATTCTTCAGCTTCCACTTCTGTTTTTCCGTAGCCTTCCCCAAATACTTCCAAGTACGCACTTTCAACCTGTCCAATCGGTTGTGTTGGAAAAGAGCCGGTCGATTGTTTCGGCGGTTCTGAAGGTTGGGGTGGTTGAGGCGGTTGTGATGGTTGAGGTTGCTGAGATTGCTGAGATTGCTGAGGTGTAATTGGATTTGTAGCTGTTGATATAGTCTTGTTTATATCCTCCATGGTTTTAAGAGCGGAATTTTCAGGTTGACCCGTTTCTGGTTTAGGCACGAGTATGAAAAAACCCGCAACTAAGATTCCTATCAGCAAAGCGGAAATTATTATCAAAGTTGTCGATTCCACTGGGATGCCTCCTTTTATAAAAGCTTAATAAAACAACCCCCTGCTCAACGCAGGGGGCATAGCGAATAGGTCTTTATTTCCTTTCCATCGGTGTTCCTTTTGTTGCTTCTGACAAAACTGCGTTGAGATTTTCGAAGAAATTAACACCTTGCTTTCCAAGTTCATCAACTTTTTGCTTTACTAACGCATCAATTTCAATGAGTTTCAAGATCTGAGCTGGGTCGTATACCAACAACACGTAGGTGAATGTTAGGTTGTCTCTCTTAACTTTCCACGCTGCAAATTCGTAGGCTCCAGATACTCTTCCCTCAGCAAAGAGCTCAGTAACTCTCTTGTAAGCATCAACCGATGCACTCACAAGCTCTTGCTTTTTTCCGGACACCTGAACATTTTGAAGCTGACCTTCAACAAGCTGTGCAAATGTCGTGACTTTTGCGTTCAAGAATTCAGCAATCTTTTGATAAGCACGAATCTTAGCCTTTTCTCTGTCCTGAGTTGTTCCCAATCCTTGCGCTTCGCCCTCAAATGCGATGAGTTGTCCTTTTTGAACAAGACTTTTCACACTGGCGGCCTTCGATTGATCAATGAAGACAATTTCCGCGTCATTTGGAATCTTCCAAACTTTGACACCGTCAACTTCGATGTACTTGTCCTTTGGCATCAGTAAAAAGATACCCCCTACAACAAGGGCAGCTGCAAGAACACCCACAAGAACCCACATCAGCATGTTGTTTTCCATACTAGCACCTCCTCAAAACCTGGTTGGGTTAAAAAATACCTATTCGTACAGCAATTTGCGACACCTACTAATTTAGACTCTCTCTTTGTTAAAATCGTTCATAGATTTATTAGGATTATTTGTTATTAATATAAAAGACCATTTCTACAACTACACCTTTTCCTTTTTCCGAAAGGACAACCATTTTATCTGAGAATCGTTTCATGTTCGGTAGTCCCATACCAGCACCAAATCCTAGTTCTCTTACGTAATCGGGTGCAGTAGAATACCCTTCCTTCATGGCAAGCTCAATATTCTCAATCCCTTTCCCTTTATCTTCTACTCTTACGATGATTCTATCAGGTGTTAGGAAACAAAAAATCTCTCCTTCGCTTCCGCTGTGTATCACAACATTTGTTTCCGCCTCGTACGTTGCAACGGCGACTCTTCTCACATCGTTTTCTGGTATGCCCTTACTTTGCAGGAATTTCTTGAGTTGGGCAGCCCCTATCCCGGCTAAGTTAACGTCGAAGTAGTCAATTTTGAAGTAAAAATCCGCTCCCTTCTTGTCAATTTCTTCACCGGTTACAAGAGATCTGTTCAGCGCATCTTTTTCCAAAACTTCCTTACGCCTTTCATCATGTAGATAAAGCAATCCCAATCTTGTTGCAACTGCGGCAAGTATGTCATTTTTTGTAACAATGCCGACAAGCCTTCCTTGGGTATCTACAACTGGAAATCTCCCGTACCTGAACCTTTCGAAATGTTTAATCACATCTTGTAAGGTTGAGTCCTCGCTTATACACACGACGTTTTTTGTCATATGTTGACTCACACTTTCGTTAAGCGTACCGTTCTCAAGACACTTGATGATATCTTCTATGCTTATTATCCCGATAACAACATTGTCATCATTGACAACAGGGACACCGGATATTCTCTTCAGTCTTAATATCTCCTTGACTTGAGCCACCGTTCTGTCTGGTTTTACGTAGATGACTTCTTTTGTCATAAACTCCTTTACACTCAGGTTTGCAAAGACTTTCTGCACTTTCTCCAGAATCTCGGTTGTCAAACGTGCCACCTCACATAGTGTTTATCTTATTATAGAGTTTTGTTAATCCCTCACCAATTAGTCTGAACCATAATGCATTTGATGAAAGAAAAGTCGGCATCTTGGAGCGTTTTTGAAAATTCAATTATCTCCCCAGATTCTGCACCAGGTTGGAACCAGAACTTGCGAAATCCTTTGTCGTATGCTTTCTTTAGCTCTTGAATCCCCACTTCCGGAGGTACGATAAATACAATCAAATCGACGTCATCTGGTAATTCTTCAACACTTTTATAAGTTCTTAGCCCTTCCACAACATCGTACCTTGGACTGACTGGCAGTACTTCAAATCCCTTTTTCTTCAAATCTCGAAGAACTATGTTCCCAAATTTTTCCGGATTTGTCGTTGCTCCGACGATTGCTACTCTCTTCACCTTTCTCAAATCGATGCCCATAATTTAATCACTCCTCTTTTATTTATTCAAATGCTCATTAAGGTTGTTAGGTTATTCCAATAAACTTTTTTCAAAGTCGTTTATATCTTTCTGAATTGAAGACATGAAGTTAATGCTTTCAAAATCGAAGCCGCCATACACAAGCTCTTTAAGTATACTGGCTGGTCCGGGGTCAAGAACCCCGTACGAAACAGCCCTCTGGACTTCTTCGTAAGCTTTTTCAGGGGTATTCGGACCACGGTAAGGCCTTGGCTCCAGCACGGCTACGAAATAATCTGCAACTTGCAATATCTTATCCTTAAACGTCATCTCTGAGCCTTTCAGTCTCCAAGGATACCCACTGCCATCAGTTCGTTCTTGATGCCTAACAGCGGGCCAAAACCAAGGTTCGTTTTCGTGTTCCAGAAGTATCAGGTAACTATAGTAAACATGCTTTTTCATTATGTCCATCTCAGAGGGTGTTAGTTTTCCTTTCTTTTCAAGAACACTTATCGGAGTTGTTATCTTACCTATATCATGAAACAGCCCTGCGACGAAAAATTCTTGTTCCTTAAGCAAAATTTCCTTAGCAATTGCGCCTGATAAGTTAGCGACGCGCCAACTGTGCGCACGGGTAAACTCACTTTTTGAATCAATTATGTAAGAGAGTACCGCTCCCATTTCGACAATCTCTTCAAAAGTCATAGGTTCTCGTAGATAGTAATCTTGAATTAATCTTTCCCTATTGAACCCTGCTTTGATGTCGTAAAGCATCCACCTAACGTATTCTTGTTTGAGGACACTAAGTGCTGCCTCGTACACAAAGTCAAAGAACCTGTTTTTTATTGCAGAAAGTGGGATGACGAAATCTTCGTAGGTCATCTCTTCATTGTTGACAAGCACATATTTGGATATTTCTTCACTAATCGATACGATGTTTGCTGCAATATCTTTAGTGGAATTTTCATTTAGATAATGTGGCAATGCATGGTGCAACAATATACTTGCGGACAAGTTCGGAAATTTTTTTGAAAGATAAGATATCTTCGAAACCTCGAACGCGGAGATGAGTGTATGATCTTTTGTAGGTGATTCAAATGTTTGAACATCTTCTTTGATAAGAAATTCGTTGTCGATATCGTCTAATAGAACTCCCTTGTGCGGAGTTAAAACACCTAAGTCATGTAAAGCACCACAGTAAAAAAGCTCAAGCTCATCAAGATTGAGCTCTTTCGCTATTTTTGAAGCGATGAATCCGACTTGTAGAGAATGGACACCGAATTTCGGAACAAACATTATTGTCTTCAGCAAGATGTCTATCAATTTTTTCACCTCTTTGTATATTATAACATAAGTGTGCTTAATTAAATTCTGTTTCCAAAAAGCTTTACATTACAAAAATCCACAAACAACATTTCTTTAAAGATAGGTTTTTATCTATTTTGGTTTCACAAGAAATGTAATGTCTTGATTTTTTCAGAACTTATGCTATAATTTCGTAGGAATTTGGCTCAAAAAGAATTTTAAGCTTCCCAGGAGAGGTGGCCGAGGGGTCTAAGGCACACGCCTGGAGAGCGTGCGGTGGCCATAAACCACCCGTGGGTTCAAATCCCACCCTCTCCGCCAGAAAGTTGTTGTTAGTTTCAATTGTATCAAAACCGGGACTATGGTCCCGGTTTTTCGGTTATCTTAAAGTCATGCTTTTTCAGGAGGTGGAAAAATGAGTTTGAGTCCTAAGGAAATTGAAGAGAGGGTATCTGAAATAGCCAAACCTATAGTTGAAGGATTTGGGCTGATGCTCTTTGATGTCAAATACAAGATGCAATCCGGTAGATGGGTACTCACAATAGTCATAGATAAACGCGAGGACTACGTTAGTACAAGAGACTGTGAATTGGTTTCATATGAAATCGAGAAACAACTTGACTCAACCGATTTGATTCCTGGCCGGTATTATTTGGAAGTATCTTCTCCAGGGCTTGACAGACCACTTAGAAGTCTTGAAGACTTCAAAAGGTTCGAAGGGAACTTGGCAAAGGTAAAGACTACTAAGACATTCAGAGGATACATAAAGAGTGTCAATACGGAAAATGGTGAAATTGTCTTAGAAGTAGAAGGTAAAGATGTAAAAATCAACTATAACGATGTTAAGTCTGCCAATTTGGAAGTAGATGTGTTTTAAACCCTAGAAAAAATCGAAAATTTAACATAGGAGGGCGAAAGGTATATGAACAGTCCAATGTTGTTAGAAGCGTTGAGAGAACTGGAAAAGGAAAAGGGTATATCAGTAGAGGAATCAATAAGCATCCTTGAAAAGGCCATTATGAGTGCTTACAAAAACAAAACCGGCGAAAGAAACGTTGAAATCGTAATCAACAGACTTTCCGGAGAAATTGAAGCTTATCAGCTACTCGAAGTTGTAGAAAAGGTTGAGAACGAGAATCTTCAAATATCACTTGAGGAAGCTCTGAAGATAAAGCCAGATGCTGTAGTTGGTGATATCATCAAGAAGAAGATGAATATAAAGAAACTTGGTAGGTTCGCCGTCCAAGTTGCAAAACAGGTTCTTATTCAAAAGATAAGAGAAATAGAAAAAGAGAAACAATACGAAAGGTACTCTGAATTGATCGGAAGGGTAGTTGTTGCTGAGGTTCTCAAAGTCACTCCAGAATGGCTCGACATTAGAATTGGAAAACTCGAAACGCATCTACCGAAGAAGGAATGGATTCCAGGTGAAGAATTTGAACAGTCCGACTTAATCAAAGTCTATGTGAGAGAAGTGAAAAGAGATAAGAAAGGGCCTAAGATCATAGTATCCAGAACAGATCCCGAGTTTGTCGTTGGTCTTTTGAAACTGGAGGTGCCAGAAATAGAACAGGGTATAGTAGAGATTGTCAAAGTCGTCAGGGAACCGGGTGTTAGGACAAAGATAGCTGTTACTTCAAAGGATCCAAAAGTTGATCCCGTTGGAGCATGTATAGGACATGAAGGTTCCAGAATTGCAGCTGTCTTGCGTGAAGTGAAGATGGAAAAGATAGACATCATTAAATGGTCAGACGACCCGAAAGAACTCATAGCAAACGCCCTCTTGCCAGCCTCAGTCATCGATGTTGAGATTTTAGATTACGAATCAAAGGCGTCAAGGGTTCTTGTTGCTCCTAATCAACTTTCACTTGCAATAGGAAAAGCTGGACAAAACGCAAGGTTAGCAGCAAAGCTAACTGGCTGGAAGATAGATATCAAACCTGTTATGAACGCATAACTTCTAAATCGAAGCGAATAAAGGAGAGATAATATGCATGTAGACAACCTTAAAAAGGAGCTCAGGGACAGAAAGTACAGAATGACACCACAGCGAGAACAAGTATTGAAGGTGTTCATCGAAACGAACAGTGAGCACTTAGGCGCTGAAGAGGTTTATAGATACCTTGTAAGCAAGAAGCTAAATGTAAGCAAAGCAACAGTTTACAGGACCATAGATTTACTCGTCGAACTTGGTTTTCTGAGAAGGCTGCAGTTTGATGAAGGGGTTTATCGTTATGAGCTCGTCGACAGGGAAGGTAAACATTCACATTTCATCTGTAATTCATGTGGTATGATATACGAACTCAAGGGAGAACTCTCTCCAGACAATGTGATGAAAAGTTACATCGATTTTCTCAAAAGTAAGGGGTACCTTGTCGATGAGATCGATCTAAAATTCAGAGGAATATGCCCGAAATGTGCCAAGGGTATTAAGAAAAGCAAAAAGTGAAGGAATAAAGCGAAAATTAGCAGGAGTTGTCTTTTTAAGACGACTCCTGCTTTTGTTTTTTCAGTTCAAATACAAATCCCATGTATAAAATAAAAGACATTGCAAATGCGATGGTGATTATCGGGTGCTGGGGTATCGTTGGCAACTTAGCAAACCAATTGGCGACAATTTGAATAAACCATGCAAACGGCTTTAGTGCATAAAGTATGAACGCACTAAGGAAAAAGAGATTGCAACTAAAAAGAACATAACTTGTTGTAAGTCCGAAAAGCAAAACTTGAACAGGTATCGAAACCAACATTGTCGCTATTATAGAGAACGGATTTACAGGATTTATCAAAGAAACATATGGAGCGCTACCAAGAAATCCTCCAATATTTGAAAGAAAGTTATTTTCGGAAATCAGCACTCCTAATGTTGCAAAGAATGTCATGTAAAACGAAAGAGAATAAACTATCTCCGGATTAAACAAAACCATCCCTGTTCCAACAAGTGAAACGATATTTACCGCGTTCACTTTGTAATCTGCAAGTCTTAATAGTGCCGCAAAATAAAGCATTATCAGAGCACGCAGGGAAGGTAAATTTAACCCAGAGCCTATTACAAAAATCGTTGGAAACGTCAGCGAGAGCATGACTCTAAGCCACTTTCTGTACGTAAACATTCCAATAACGTACGCCGTGAACAGATAGAGTAACGAAACATGCATACCAGAAACACAGAAAATGTGAAGTAAACCACTCTTAGCGAAATTCTCATCACGCGAATTAGCGCCAAATAGGTTTTGATAAAACGGATCTACATTGTTTGTAAAGTTCCTATATCTTTCGAAGTGTTCAAAGACTCTTGCAGATAAAGATTCATAATTCGTCACCGTTGCACAATAATCGGTTTTTGCATAATATATCGGATAAGCACCTTTTCTTTTCAGTTGACCAATAAAATAAACTATCGTTCCGAGCTTTTCTTCTTCGTATATAAGTACATCAACTCCCATCCTTCGCCATCGTTTACCATCAAAGAATGATAAACGGAGGATACTGGAACCATTTTGTACCGCCTTTACTGTTCCAACAAACTCTACCGATTTGTTGGAGAAATCGATGTTACTAATGAAAGCCATATTTGACAATATGAAAATCAACAAGAATACAGCAACTTTCGGCTTCTTGAAGATTGCAAGAGCAACTGGAATAACCAAAAAGAAAAGTGGGAACTTGAAGTAAGTTCCCATCAATGCTCCTAAAATTGCCCCGCCAAAATAGTAAAAAGAAGTAAATGAGACGTTAAGTGTTTTGTTGTTCTTCCCCAACCCTTTCCCCCAAACTCGCTTTAAAACTTATGCACCAAATTTTTCTAATCTTCCTGCATAGGCAAGAATTAGGTTCATAACATCGGTCGCGTGAATTGTACCAAGTGTGCCACGGGCACATTCGAACTCATTAAAAGCTTTCGAAAGTCCTTTTCTTGTGTGTTTAGCACAGAACATTATTGGGACTGGATGGAATGAATGACCTTTCATTGCACATGGTGTGGAGTGGTCGCCAGTAACAACAAGAACATCTGGATTGAGAGCAAGAATATCTGGAATAACCTTATCAACGTTCTCAATAACATGGACCTTTTCGTCAAATTTCCCATCTTCACCGTAAGAATCTGTCTTCTTCACATGAACAAAGAAGAAATCGTAGTTATTCCATTCCTGTTTCAATGTTTCTATCTCATCCTCGATGGTTTGCCCAGTTGGGATAATGGTCATTCCAACAAGTTTCGCAAGTCCCTTATACATTGGATAAACCGCAATTGCACCTGCTTTGAGCTTGTAAACTTCCGGGAATTGCGGAAGCTTCGGATACTTAGAAAAGCCTCTAACGAGTGCAAAATTCATCTTCGGTTCATCTTTCAAAACTTCCTTAATCCTGTCAAGCAGCTTGTTTACAATCCTTGCTGTCTTTTCTGCTTCAGTTGAAAGAGCAGATGTGTATTTTATTGGTTTTCCTTCTTTTTGTGGGTCTGCATCTTCAATATTATCAGACAGCCCCTCACCTGTGAGTTTCAGCACGAACCTGTGTTCTTTACCAGGATAGAAAGTCACTTTGACATCTTCAATTTCCATTATGTGAGCGTTCAACTTTTCCACTACTTTAGCGCTCTCTTCAGTTGATGGTCTACCAGCTCTTCTATCCACAACAATATCTCCATTTATGGTTGCAAAATTACCTCTTGCAACGACATCGAGTTCCCCAACCTCTATGTCTTCACCAAGGGCTTCAAGGATACCACGGCCAATTTGATATTTAATTGGATCGTATCCAAACAATCCAAGATGTCCAGGTCCGCTGCCAGGTGTTATTCCATGCATCACAGGAATTGTCTGACCCAGATCACTCATCTGAGCAACTTTGTCAAGGTTTGGTGTGTTGGCTTTCATAAGAGGTGTTAATCCCTCTTCATTTGGCAAATCACCGATACCGTCCATAACAAGAAGAACAATCTTAGAAGCGTTCGGCGAAATTAGTTCATGTACGAACTGTTGTTTGTCAAAACTCATACCGTCTACCTCCCTTAAGCAAAATGCATTTTGCAAGTTAGTGATATTATTCACATATTATTATACCATACTTTTAGAAGTCTTCCAGACAGTTTAACTAAATCTTCCAAAGTCCGTTTTCCATAAGTAAGTACTCTTTTCCATCCTTTATTCCATAGACATTCATCTTATCGTTTCCGATCATAAAGTCTACGTGTGTAAGGCTTATGTTAATACCTTCTTTTTCTGGATCACCGCTGAAGTTTTCAACACAAGTTGGATAAGCTCTTCCTAAAGCAAAATGAGAAGCAGCATTTTCATCATATAGTGTATTGTAGAATATCTTATTTAATTGATAAATAGGTGAAGTCACATCAACAAGCGCTACTTCGCCTAAATACGCAGCTCCTTCGTCTGTGTTGATTAGTTCTCTTAGTACGTCCTTTCCTTTTTCAGCATCAAAATTTACAACCTTTCCGTCTTTGAATTCAAGCCAGAAATTGTCAATTATATTCCCTTGGTAAACAAGTGGCATACTACTTGATACTTTTCCATTGACTCCGTATTTATAGGGCGCAGTGAAGACCTCTTCAGTAGGAATATTCGGCAAGAACGGTACACCGTCTACATCGTGTTCAATACCGCTCAACCACAGGTGGTTCTTCGGAAGCTCCACGGTTAAATCCGTTCCTGGTCCTTCGTATCTGAGAGCTTCGAATTTCATGCTGTTTAAATAATCTTTGCGCCTCTTTAAGGCTTCCAAGTGGGTAAGTAGTTTTTCGTATCCGTTCTCATCTATTCTTGCCATAAACATGATGTCTTTCCATAACGGTTCGACATCTTCACTCCCGTAAACCTTCTTTGCCCACTCTGGGTTTGGTACACCTGCAACACACCATCTGTTCTTATTCATCATCGTTCTTTCCATTATTTCTCTAAAAGCAATTTGCCTGGCTTTTGTAGCTGCTCCAATCCTGTTTGCTGGTACATCTGCAAGTAAATCTGCGTACGAGCCGACAAGTGATATCGTGGCTGCTCCATCTTCGAGAAAGCTTTTTGGCATCTCAACTTCCCAGTTATATATGTGGGTGATTACATCTTCCGGTGCTTTCAAAAGTTTCTGCCTTGCAATATACGTATCGTTCCAAACAACAAGCACTTCTTTGGCCCCAAGGTCGTAAGCTTGTTCCACAAGTGCTCTAACAAAATCTTTATGGTCTACTGAGGTATTCACAACGAGTCTTTGCCCGCTTTGAAGGTTCACTCCAACTTTCAAAATAGCTTGTGCGTAGTTTATAAGTAAATTCTTATCCATAAGAAAACTATCTCCTTTCTCAACGTTTAATTTAATCTGCTTGGAATAACGTCAAAACCAAACCTACAATCAGAGAAAAAAAACCTATATCGGAAGCGTAGTTAGTAAGTGAAACAAGAAAGCCAATCAAACAAAGCACGTAAAACTTCAGAAGGTTCGCAAACAGCTTACCGAGGTTACGCTCAAGGATAAAGAGAGAATATTCGTTATGACTTACACCAAGCGAAAGTATGAGGAGTCTGAAACGTCTGTCTATAGAATAAACTCCTACGAGCAATTTGTATATCAGAAAGACTGTGGCTAAAGCGGAAAAGAGCGAAAATGCAACTATCAAATCGTCAACGTAATACCAAAGCAAAGCAAGAACACCGAGTGTCATTATGTCATTGAAAAAATAGAGGGGCTGGTACCGAAACGTAGCCCTTCTAGAGATTATACTGAACGAAATAAACACAGCAAAAAAACTACCAATAAGTGTGCTTATTAATGAACCAAAGATGATATTTAAAAACGTCTTTATCATTTCTCTTTCTTTTCCTCCGACTTTTTCTGTTCTTTTACTTGCGAGTCTTTGAAGAGTTCAGCTATTGCTCCCACCGATGAGAGAACTGATGATGTTTCCAAAGGTAAGAATATCTTAGTTGCTTGTCCGTTAGCGATTTCCTTGAGAGTCTCAAGATACCTAATTGCAATAAGATCATTTGTCGGATTACCTTCGTGGATCGCTTTAAAAACGTTAGCAATGGCAAGTGCCTGACCTTCCGCTTCGGCAATAAGCCTGTATTTGTTCGCTTCAGCAACCCTCTTGATTGCTTCAGCCTCTCCCTCGGCCTTCAGAATAGCTGCTTGCTTTTCACCTTCTGCTTTGAGAATCTCAGACTGCCTGATACCTTCTGCTTCCAATATCGCAGCTCTCTTTGTTCTTTCTGCTTTCATCTGCTTACTCATTGCTTCCATAATATCTTTTGGAGGATCTATCTTTTTGATTTCAACACGTGTAATCCTTATACCCCATTTATCAGTTGCTTCGTCAAGAACTGTTCTGAGCTTCGTATTTATACTTTCTCTTGATGTCAGTGTTTGGTCTAACTCGAGCTCGCCTATTACATTCCTCAAGTTCGTTTGAGCCAACTTAATTGTAGCGAATTCGAAGTTGCTTACGTTGTATACGGACTTGAAGGCATCCGTTACCTCGTAATAGATAACCGCATCAACAACGACAACAACGTTGTCTTTTGTAATAACCTCCTGAGGAGGAACGTCTATGACATGCTCTCGCATGTCTACTTTTATCATCCTATCGAAAAAAGGAATGATAAAGTGTAGCCCAGACTTAACTTCTTTTTTGAACTTTCCAAGCCTTTCGATTAAACCACGTTCGTACGGTCTTACGATCCTGATACCTGTTGCTGCAATAATCAACAGCAAGAACGCAATTGCAATTAAAACAATATACATAGTGCTCCCCTCCTTCTTAAGTTCTTAAAATACTTTCACTCAATTTATGCTGTCAGACCTGTTTTATCCATCTAAATTCTCCAAGTCCGACGTTTTGCGCAACGGTTTTACAACCACGTGTGCACCTTCTACCTTTTCTATAACCACCTTTTCACCTTGAGGAATAACTATATCATCGTCGTAAGACATCGCGCGCCACATATCACCACTTACCTTCACCACACCTTTACCTATCTTATTGTCAATTTGCTCCATGACTATCGCTTCTTTTCCAACGATTTCATCCACGTTTATACTTCTAACTTCTTCACCTGTTATCTTCTTTGCAAGTTTTCTCGTTGACAAAACGAGTATCCCTGATACTATTATGAAAGTGAGCAGCTCGAAAACGGTGTTCTCGTAGAAATAAGCGACAACTGCGGCTGCTAAACTACCAAGCCCGAACCAAAATACGAAAAATGTCGGTGTGAATATTTCCAAAACCATTAGTAGAACACCAAGAATGATCCAAAACGAAACGGGTGTAATCATAAAAATCCCCCCTTAGAAGCTCGGATGCTGTTAACTAAAAGTATTGAAAATTTCCAAAAACCGTATTATCTTCTTATTAGTGGAACACCCCCCACCATCAATTCTCACAAAAAGGAGGTACTCCACTATGCAAAATTCTGTAGTCTCTTGCCCCAAATGCGGCTCTACCAACATCTACAAAAACGGTCATGATAAGTACGGTAACCAACAATACTTTTGCAAAGACTGTAAGCGCACTTTCAGACTTGTTCATTCAAAAAAACACAAGCTCTTCTCTTTCCCTTATCCTAAATGCCCTGTCTGTGGAAAAACTATGCAAATCCACAAAATCAAAAAAGCCTTCGTTAAGTTCCGTTGCCGTTCTTGCCATACCAGAGACGAAATCCCAACTAACTTACCTCAATTTGTCCCTCTTCCTTTCGACTCTTTCAAGTTCTTCCGTTTCCCTATCTTTATTGTCCTTAAAGCCTTCGTCCTTTATTTCAAAGCTGTGTCCTTGCGTTCCATCAGAGACTCACTTAATATCAAAGTCTCTCATGTCGCTATCTACAAGTGGATCCTTAAGTTGTCTTGTTTCTTTTCCATCCTCGTTCCTGTAGATGCTTTCAAAGTCCATGGTGATGAAACTGTCGTTTTGTTTAAATCCAAAAAGTACTATGTTTGGTTCTTAGTTGACCATGAGACGAATCTTATTGTTGCTTGGCATGTATCCAAATATCGCGATATGGGTCAAGTGAAGATATTGTTAGAGAAGTTCTTTGGTAACAACGAAAGAACAATCGAACTAATTACAGATGGACTTGGTGCATATGGTGCAGTGAAGATACTATACAAGAATATCAATCATATTGTTGTGAGACTTGGGCAAAACAATCAATGTGAATCGAAGTTTTCGTTATTCCAAGACTTTGTACGAGCCAAGCGTGGATTTAAGAATATTGACAATCTTCCAATGTACGTAAACAGTTTTTGTGTAGTGAGAAATCTCTTGAAACTGAATGGCAATGATATTGCGCGTGTTATGAGTGTTCTATTGTCTTCCATCACTACAAGTTAACAGCATCGAAGCTCGGATGCTGTTAACTAAAAGTATTGAAAATTTCCAAAAACCGTATTATCTTCTTATTAGTGGAACACCCCCCACCATCAATTCTCACAAAAAGGAGGTACTCCACTATGCAAAATTCTGTAGTCTCTTGCCCCAAATGCGGTTCTACCAACATCTACAAAAACGGTCATGATAAGTACGGTAACCAACAATACTTTTGCAAAGACTGTAAGCGCACTTTCAGACTTGTTCATTCAAAAAAACACAAGTTCTTCTCTTTCCCTTATCCTAAATGCCCTGTCTGTGGAAAAACTATGCAAATCCACAAAATCAAAAAAGCCTTCGTTAAGTTCCGTTGCCGTTCTTGCCATACCAGAGACGAAATCCCAACTAACTTACCTCAATTTGTCCCTCTTCCTTTCGACTCTTTCAAGTTCTTCCGCTTCCCTATCTTTATTGTCCTTAAAGCCTTCGTCCTTTATTTCAAAGCTGTGTCCTTGCGTTCCATCAGAGACTCACTTAATATCAAAGTCTCTCATGTCGCTATCTACAAGTGGATCCTTAAGTTGTCTTGTTTCTTTTCCATCCTCGTTCCTGTAGATGCTTTCAAAGTCCATGGTGATGAAACTGTCGTTTTGTTTAAATCCAAAAAGTACTACGTTTGGTTCTTAGTTGAGCACGATTCGAATCTTATTGTTGCTTGGCATGTATCCAAATATCGCGATATGGGTCAAGTGAAGATATTGTTAGAGAAGTTCTTTGGTAACAACGAAAGAGAAATCGAACTAATCACTGATGGACTTGGTGCGTATGGTGCAGTGAAGATACTATACAAGAATATCAACCATATAGTTGTGAGACTTGGGCAGAACAATCAATGTGAATCTAAATTTTCGTTATTCCAAGACTTTGTACGAGCCAAGCGTGGATTTAAGAATATTGACAATCTTCCAATGTACGTAAACAGCTTTTGTGTAGTGAGAAATCTCTTGAAACTGAACGGGAATGATATTGCGCGTGTTATGAGTGTTCTATTGTCTTCCATCACTACAAGTTAACAGCATCGAAGCTCGGCTGAAGATCGGGCAAAGGTTCCTCACTCTTCTTTAGCCTCATCTTCTCATTCTATACTTACTTTATGAACATCCTTCACGAATCTTACAAACTGTTCCACGAGTTTAGGATCAAAGAAAGTCCCTGCAAGGTTCTTTATTTCCCTAACAGCTTGCTGTGGAGTCTTGATTTCGCTATCCCAATCAGCAGATACAAAGTTCGTAACTTCATCGTAGTAATTGAGAATAGCGATTATCCTTGCAAAATAAGGTATCTCTTCACCTTTCAATTTATCTGGAAATCCTTTCCCATCCCAACGTTCATGATGGTGTCTAACTGTAGGGATATACTTCCACAAGCTTTCGTGAATCGTGAGGTAAATCGTTCCCATCGTAGGGTGGTCCTCGTAATGGGTCTCAAAAGTTCTAATCCTTGTCGGCGAGTAGAGCATCAGTTGCTCAATCGCTATTTTTCCAACATCGTGCAAGAATGCATGATTTCTGAGTTCCTCGACTTTCGATTCTTCCCAACCAAGGTATCTGGCAAATTCTTCGGCCAATTTAGCAACCCTCTGTGAATGAGAAAATCCATTCTTGTCCTCAACTTCCGTTAGAACGATTATGTTGACAAAGAGTGATCTTAAGAGTTCTTCAATTTCTTTGTCTTGAGGTGTAAATAGGCCTGCTTTCTTTGCGTAATACTGAAGGACAAAGCCGTAGTCAGACTCGTTGTCCTCAAACTGAGCTATTAATCTACCTTTCTCCCTAACACTGATATACCCGTTTTCTTTTAATATACAAATACCCTGACTTGGATCTTCGCATATCGGCTCTTTGCCAAACGCTTCTTTAAAAAGTTTTACAAGTTCCTCAGGTAACAAATTATCACCACCTTCTTCCTTCGGATTTACTTAGTAGCTCAACGAAATTCTTCTTAAGGTTATCTCATCTTTAACCTTTGCGATGAATTCTTCAACATCTACATCATGAATGTCTTTTCCTTCACGCGTTCTGATCGATATCTTTCCAGATTCCTTTTCTTTCTCCCCGACAATTATCATGTATGGTACTTTTCTCATCTGGTTTTCTCTTATCCTGTAACCGAGTGTTTCATTACGGTCATCCAACTCAACCCTAATTTCACTTTCGTTCAGCCTTATGGTTAATTCTTTTGCATAATCAGAGTACTTTTCAGAAACTGGTAGTACAACAGCTTGAACTGGAGCAAGCCACGTTGGAAATGCGCCAGCGTAATGCTCAATAAGAATACCAAAGAATCTTTCAAGTGAACCGTAGAGAGCTCTGTGAATCATAACTGGTCTTTTTTCACTTCCATCTGCATCTTTGTAGGTAATTTCAAAGCGCTCCGGCATCTGGAAATCTACTTGAATAGTTGCACATTGCCATTCCCTACCAATCACATCCCTGACGTGGAAGTCGATCTTAGGGCCGTAAAAAGCACCTTCACCTTCAGCAACAACGTAAGGCACCTTTGTTTCCTCGAGTGCATTTCTAAGCGCTTCTGTAGCCTTTTCCCAAGTTGCCTCGTCACCCATATGATCTTCTGGCATGGTGCTGAGTGTTGCACGGTAGGTGAAACCAAAGATACTATACAATTCATCGATGAACCGGACCACGTTAGTAACTTCTGTGACTACTTGGTCTTCTCTACAGAAAATATGCGCATCATCTTGTGTGAACGTTCTAACCCTCAAAAGTCCATGCAACACGCCTCCGCGTTCATACCTATGAACCCTACCGAACTCAAATAGCCTGATTGGAAGGTCCTTATAAGAGACCGGCTTGTTCTTGTAGATAAGTATGTGACCTGGGCAGTTCATTGGTTTTACAGCGTAGGTAACATCTTCTTTTTCAGTGAAATACATGTTATTTTTGTAATGATCCCAGTGTCCACTTTGACGCCACAGTTTTTCATGCATTATTAAAGGAGTCCCGACCTCTTTGTAGCCGTACTTTTTGTGAAGCCTTCTTGAAAGGTTCATAAGTTCCAAAAGAACAGTCATACCGTACGGTAAGAATATAGGCATACCCGCAGCAACATCTGTGTTTATGAAGAAAAGCTCGAGTTGCGGTCCAAGCTTTCGATGGTCTCTTTTCTTTGCCTCTTCAAGCATCTTTAAATAGTTTTCAAGGTCTTCCCTTTTCGAAAACGCCGTACCGTAAATCCTCTGTAGCATGGGGTTCTTCTCGTTACCACGCCAATATGCTCCAGAAACGGAGAGCAATTTGAAGTGTTTTACCTTACCAGTGCTTGGAAGGTGTGGGCCTCGGCAGAGGTCAACGAATTCACCTTGTTTGTAGAAACTCACTTTTTCATCTGGAATTTCCTCTATCAGCTCCACTTTGTAAGTTTGCCCTCTTTGTTTCATAAATTCTATAGCCTCGGCTTTCGGTAGTTCAAATCTTTCTATTTTCAGATCTTCTTTGATTATCTTTCTCATCTCTTCTTCAATCTTTGGCAAGTCTTCCTCTGTTATTTTCGCATCTTGTATGTCGAAATCGTAATAAAAACCGTTCTCAATGGTTGGACCTATTCCAAGCTTTACCTTGTCAGCACCGTAAATTCTCATGACAGCCTGAGCCATAATATGAGACATTGTATGTCTGTAGATCTCCGTAGCTTCAGCATCATCTAACTTAATTATTCTCAGTTCGCAATCAAAATCAATAGGTCTTTCCAAATCCCATAGCTGACCATTAACGATTGCTCCGGCGGCATTTCTCCACAGACCTTCAGATATTTCCTTTGCTACTTGACCTGGTGTCACGGGTCCGTCGTAAGTTTTTATACTTCCATCGGGTAGTCTTACTTGCATAATCATCAAGCACCTCCAAACTCGAGTTTTTTGTATATGTAAGCAAACAATGCACAATCAAGAACAAAACCGTAGATTAACGCAAACGGTTGTGCATAGTAATACGGAATCAAGAACAAAATCGCCTGCAACAGAGATGCACTCCACGGGTAATAAAACACATCTTTATACAATTCTATCACAACAATTACCAACGTCAGAATAACCCAGAGAATTGTCAACCGCTGATAAGCAAAACTCTGGTAAAAGAGAGAGAATAAAAACAATCTCATGACCTTAGACTTCAAATTCTTTTCATCAATCTCCACAACAGACTCAAGCAAAAAATACAACGGTACAAGGGTAAAATATTCTTTGAAAACGTTATCTACAAGTACACAGGAAATCGAGATAATCCAAAGCAATGGCTCCATGCTCACACCTCAACAATTAAGAATAAAAAGCGAAAGCTCACAAACCAATTTCGTTGGCTATCTCTTTCATAGCTTCCAAAGAAAGAGCGTAAAATTCTTCCAAACTTAGTCCGATATCTTCGCAAGATTTCATCTGTTCTCTGTTGGCTCCCTTAGCAAATCCTTTCTCCTTGAACCTGTTGAGCAAAAATGGTACGTCAACAACGTTGAGTTTCTTTTCTGGTCTTATCAACGCAGCAGCGACGATAAAACCACTTGTTGGGTCCACCGCGTAAAGTGCTCTTTCCATAAGTGTTTCCGGCGTTTTCTTTTCACAGTGTGCAAGAATGGCATTCTTTATCTCTTCGGTTACAGAATCTCCAAGAATCTCCACACTTTTGAAACCATGTTCTTCTGGTTTATCCTTCGTATAATCGTAATCCAAATCGTGGAGTAAGCCAGCAAGTCCCCATACTTCTTCATCTTCACCAAAATGACGAGCTAAACGTCTCATAATGGCTTCACAAGCCAAACAATGGTTTATCAAGTTTCTGTTTGTTACGTGAGTTTTGAGAAGTTCCAAAGCTTCTTCCCTAGTCAAGGCAATCCCTCCATTTTAGTGTTCTAAGATTTTAAACTATGTGCTCGTATCTTTAATTTAGTATACCATAAAACGTGGTATAATAAAACGTGGAAATTAAAAAGATTAAATAGGACGGAGGGATCAAATTGGTTCTGGACCTTCACACTCATACAACAGCTTCAGATGGTACACTAAGACCTATGGAGCTGATTCAAAAAGCCAAACTGATAGGCTTAGAAGTTCTAGCTATAACTGACCACGATACGGTGAGTGCTTTTCACCAGGTTGATGATTCTGCTTTCAAGGATCCTAAGTTATTACTTGTACGTGGTGTTGAAATAAGTGCCGAATATCCAACAGATAGTCTGCACATTTTAGGGTACAATTTCAGAGATTCTGAAAAGGTAGAGAAGGTTTTAAATGAACTAATCGAATATCGGAACAAAAGAAACGAACTAATCCTTGAGAAAATGAACCAGCACGGTTTTAATGTCACAATGGAAGAGCTGAAACAGATAGCCAAAGGCAAGGCTGTCGGCAGACCTCATTTTGCTCGCTTGATGGTGGAAAAAGGATATGTACAAAGCTTAGACGAGGCATTTCAAAAATATTTAAAAGACGGCGGACTGTTTTTTGTAGAGAAAAAAAGGCTAAAACCTGAAGAAGCGATTGATTTAATAAAAGAAGCTGGTGGAATAGCTATACTGGCGCACCCTTATCAGATGCTTCGTGATGGAAAACCTTATCCAATTGCTCCAGGTGTAGAATCATTGGAGGATTTGATTAGATATTTAGTTTCAAAAGGTTTAGATGGTATAGAAGCGTATTACTCAACACATATGCCGGGTCAAATAGAAGAGTTGCTATATATCGCAGAGAAATACAACCTCTTAATCACCGCAGGAAGCGATTTCCACGGAGACAACAGACCAAATGTAAAGCTCGGGATGAACGTTCCTTACAGACATATTGGTAAGTTTTTATCTAAGCTGTTTTAAAGATGACTTTACAGTGGTGGTGTGAAGGATGAAACAAGACAGAGAAATAAAAGAGTACAAATTGGAAACTAGGGAGAGCACAGGCACTAAAATTGTAGATGAGATAATGAACGAACTCGATGCAGAACAACGGAATGCGGTTTTGAATTCTTTTGGTAAGAGTGTTGTCATAGCCGGTCCGGGTAGCGGGAAAACACGTGTAATAACTTATAAGATAGCGTATTTACTTGCAAATGGAGTAAAACCTTCGGATATATTGTTAGTTACATTTACGCGTGCCGCAGCAAGGGAAATGATAGAGCGCGCTGAAAAGGTTACCAAGAGAGAACTTTCTGGAATGCTTGCTGGAACGTTCCATCACGTTTGCAATGTGTTGCTTAGACGGTATGGTTCAGCCATAGGTATAAAATCGAATTTCACAATTTTAGATGAAGATGACTCTGTTGATTTGATGAAGTTTGTAAGAAGCAAGTTTGTAACATCAAAGCAGATGAGCAAAGCACTACCTACGCCGAATGAACTTTATTCTCTCTATTCCTACATGAACAATACCCTGCAAACACCTTACGAAGTCGTAGTTAAACGCGCAAAAAGATGGATTAATGTTATCGATATAATAGAGAAAATTTTCGAAGAGTACATCACGGAAAAAGAAAAACAGAACGTACTAGACTACGACGATTTATTACTTAAGATGCTCAGACTTTTGGAAGAAAACTCGGATATCCGCCAACGTATTTCATCGCAATTCAAATGGATTCTTGTTGATGAATTTCAGGACACCAATATACTTCAACTGAAGATTGTTCAGTTGCTCAGTCAGGTGCATAGCAACCTTTTTGTTGTTGCAGATGATGCACAAAGCATTTATTCATTCAGGGGCGCAAGATTTGAGAATGTAAAGGAAATCATGGACGGTGCGAATGTTTTCAAGATCCAGACGAACTACAGAAGCACGGACAAAATCGTCGAATTGGTGAATTCGATGATACCAAGGTCAGCGGTGCCGAAAAAGTTGAGGGCAGTTCGTCAAAGCCTTCAAAAACCAGTTGTTGTAAACACGTACGACCACTTTGATGAAGCGAGATTCATCGCTCAAAGGATTATAGAACATGTAAACGAAGGAGCAAATTACCGTGATATAGCGGTTATTTACAGAGCGCATTCTCATTCTTTAGAGTTACAGCTTGAACTCTCAAAACGGAACATACCGTTTAGGTTGCTTTCAGGCTTACGGTTCACAGAAACCGCACATGCCAAGGACGTTATTGCGTTTCTTAAGATTATGGAAAACCCTTACGAAATCATCTCCTGGATGAGGATATTGAAGATGCTGGATAACGTTGGCGATGTGAAAGCTGAGAAAATCGCAAATGACATTACAGCAACTGAAGATCCTATAGGCCAGTTCCTGAAGTTGAACGTTAAAAGCTCAAATATAGATGAGCTAAAAAACGTGATTTATAAATCCCTTGGTAAAGGTCCCAGTGAGCAAATAAGAAATTTCTACGAAGATTTTTATCGGAACATTTTGGAATACCACTACCAAGACTTCAGAGATAGGGAAGAAGATATTGAAAGACTTATCGAAATGGCCTCATTCTATGATTCTACTGAAGAGTTTTTGAGTGAACTGATTATTTCTGAAGCAAGGGAAGCAGAACTTGACAGAAATGAGGAAGAAGGGGGAAAAGTAACACTTACAACAGTTCATCAGGCAAAGGGTTTAGAGTGGAAAATAGTTTTTGTCATTGGTGTCAATCCGGGTGACTTCCCCCACTTTTTGGCCTTGAAAGATGGTTCAATTGATGAGGAAGAACGCTTGTTCTACGTTGCTATAACGAGGGCTAAAGATATGCTTTACATCACACATTCCGTTCTTTCACGTAGCGATTATTTCAAAGCAGGGAAAATTGAACGAGACTTCGTTGAGGATATTCCTCCCTACTTGGTTGAATACTGGAGGGTTAGGTAGCTAGGATGAGTTTGACAGAAAAGAACATGACTTGGTTCATCGGAACAAGCGGCTTTTCTTTCAGTGATTGGGTTGGAACAGTTTATCCTGATTACATAAAACCAGGTGAGATGTTCACCTATTATTGGCAGCATTATGGATTCAATGCCGTTGAGCTGAACTACACATTCTATCAAATGCCTTCGTACCGGACTATCGTATCTTTGCTGAGAAAATCACCACCTGGTTTCAAGTATGCAGTAAAGTTGCACGGCTCAATAACACACGAGAAAAATCTGGAAAATGTTCAAGAATTTCTTCGAAGTACCGATATTATAAAGCAAGAGGGTAAGCTTATAGGATACCTGGCTCAGTTCCCATACATGTTCAAATATTCTAAAGAAAATGTAGATTTTCTAAAAAGACTGGCCGAAACAATGACCGGGGCTGAGCTTTTCATAGAGTTTCGAAGTTCAACATGGGTCGAGAGGGATGATATTGTTCTGCTGATTCAAGAATTCGAATCGCAAGTTCACGTAGTCGTTGTTGATTTACCAAAGTTACCTGGTTTATATCCATTCAACACCTTTTACAACACCGATGAGGATTCAACATATATTCGCTTACATGGTCGAAATTCTAACTGGTTCACCGCCGACGAAAAAACGCGTTATGATTACAACTATTCTGATTCTGAACTGAGGGAGATTGCAGATGAAATTTCTTCTCTAGCCTCGTCGAAGCGATTTGTTTTTTTCAATAACTGCTATCGTGGGCAAGCTCTGAAAAATGCACTTCTGTTTAGAACACTTGTGGGTGGTGAGAAGATTGGAATTTTTTAAGCCTTCGGATGGAAAAAATACTTCGAATATTGAACGATTTGAGAGTGGCAACGGTCAAAATAATTGGAGTGATGAGAAAAAGCTGATAAAAGCCTTAGCGAAGGGTGATGAAGAAGCTTACAGGTACTTGTACAGAACTTACGCTCCAAAAATAGGTGCTTTAGTTAAAAGCTTTTTGGGTTCTGATGACATTGATGATGTAATTCAGGAAGTCTTTTTAAGAGTGTACAAAGGCATCAAGAAATTTCGCGGAGATTCTAAATTGTCAACGTGGATATATAAAATAGCGATGAATGTGTGCAACAACTTGTATAAAAAGCTCAAAAATAATAGCATACTGACCGATTTTGAGGAAGGATCAAGTGACGAAGAGTACAATGAGTACCACTATCAGCTCAGTTCTGAAGAAGACATCAAAGAAGAATTTTCAGCTGAGATAGTGTCGAGAAAGATTAAGGAAGCGTTGGATAAGTTAAGTCCCGAAGATAGAGCTTTGTTGTACATGAAAGAGGTCGATGGATTAACGTACGCAGAGATAGGTAAGATTTTGGACAAACCAGAAGGAACTATAAAGAGCAAGCTCCACTATATAAAAAAGCAACTGAAATCTTTTTTAGGGGAGGCATTAGGTGATGAACAAGAGGAACTTTGATAGCGAAAAAGCAAGCTCATTCGCAAAAATCATTGCCAATGAATACTCATACAAACCAGGGCCACTAATGGAAGAAAAGATAATTAGAGAAATAAAGAAAAGCAAATTGAGAAAAATGTTTTTTAGAGTAGCTTTGGTAGTTGTTATAGGACTTATTGTTATCTTCTCAAAATTTGAAGCTTTAGAACTGTCTATACTTAAGGAAAGGATTTCAGCAAAATTGCCAAACACTGGTAACAGTCCTACATTATCAACGGAACAAGTTAAAGAGAGTGAGAATAACAACGACCTGCTCTTTAAAATGCTAAAATACGTGGCAATAGCAAGTGATGGGAACTGGTAAGATCTTGAAGTTACCCACAGAAGGTTAGGTGAGGTTAAGTTGAAAAACAAACAGAAGCTTAACTCTTTGCTTTTTACTCTTATTATGCTTACTGTCTTTTGTTTCTCCACGCATCTTTTTTCGGACGGATATTATGTTCGAATGGTTTACGAAACGAGCAAGGCTGGTACGTTTATGCGTTCCGAAGAAGTCTACGAAAGTGGGGATTACAAAATTGTCTTTGTTACAAGCCCTGAAAACTTTGTGTGGGTCAGGCTGAAAGACAAATATTACATAGGTGACTCAAATGTGTTGTTGAGAAGCTTCCAGATAAAAGACTTGGCAGACATTGCATACGAATATGTAAAGGCCAAAAGGCTGGATATAACAAAGGATGGAGTGTACAAGTTCAACGAGGAGTCGTTTTCCTTGGAAATCTTCGTTGTGTCCGGAGAAATAATGCGTGTTGTTCGGACAGTAGCCGATGTCACAACCACCATGTATATAAACAAATTTCCAAAACAGTTTGACATAAGGAGCTTACTCGCCAAATATAAGTTTGTGGATGACACGCCATTTCCAGAGGAAATTTACTCCCTTTCAAAGTTTTTCCTGTGGGCCACAACTTCTCAGGGAAAAGATCTCATAAGAATCTCTGGCTACGACAAAAACGGCAAGGTACTTGAACTGGAAATAAACAAAACATCTGGTGACTTTAAAGTTGGGAACTACTATATAAAGATACTAAAAGCATCCGAAGCTACAGCAAGGGAGATAAAAAATGCGTTGCGCAATTATTGACGGTTATGTAGACGAACCTGCGGTTTTGGGTGTTCCTCCCTACATCAGTACATACGTTAGATACGTGGCTGGTGTGTTTGTGCTAAAAGGATACGAAGTGGATTATTATACAATAGACGATGTGCGTGCCAAGGACCTATGGCACGCATTTTCTAGTTATGATTACGTAGTCATTATCGGTGGAACAACAGTACCAGGAAAGTATATCGGTGGAACACCTATAAACCCCAAAGAAGTAACTAAGATATTCAACCATGCCAAATCGTCTTACAGAATACTGATGGGAGCCATCGCAAAAGCGTTTGCAGACTCTGGTGGAAAACTAGCCAAAGAAACATCAAGCATAGATTCCGACGAATTTGTCGAAGATATCGCGAAGTGGGTTGCAGATAACCTTTCGGAAGAGTATACGAAAGCAATAAGATTGGCATCAATTGCTGGAGCTGCTGTGGTGCTTCAGCATCCGAGATACCCTTACGTTATAGCTGAAATAGAGGTCTCTTTAGGGTGTGAAAGAAGAACATACTGCACGTTCTGCACAGAACCGCTGTTACATCCAAAGTTCTTTTCGCGCCCAGTTAAGGATATTGTCGATGAAATCGCTGAACTTTACAACCATGGAATTCGTGCCTTCAGACTTGGCAGAAGTGCGAATATTATTGCTTTTGGAAGTGACTGGAACGGTAATAAGATAAATCCCACCGCTGTTGAGGAACTCTACAGTGGCATAAGAAATTCTTGCCCAGAGTTAAGAGTTCTGCATACGGATAACGCAAATCCTACCTACATTTCTCGAAACCTTCCTCATTCAGCAAGAATAATCGAAACTATCGTACAATTCAACACCGCAGGAGATATCTTGTCGTTTGGCGTCGAGAGTTTTGACCCAGTTGTTAGAAAGAAGAACAACTTAGATGGAGAAGTTGGAGATATCGATATTGCTGTGAAGGTGGTTAACGAAATTGGCGCGGTGCGGGATAAAAATGGTATCCCAAAATTGCTTCCGGGGATAAACTTAATATTTGGATTGTTCGGTGAAACCAAGAAAACTTATGAGATAAACTACAAGAAACTTTTAGAGTACTTAGAGCATGGGTTTTTACTTAGAAGAATAAACCTCCGCCAGCTGATGATTTTCCCAGGTACGCCTATTTATTATCTATCAAAACGGAGAACACTCAAAGTAAACAAACAACTCTTTGAACACTATAAATACCTTATCAGAAACAACATAGACAACCCTATGCTCAAACTGGTATTCCCCGTGGGATGTGTTATTGAGAACGTGATACCGGAATTCAAGGAAGGAAGACTTACATTTGGCAGGCCCCTGGGAACATACCCAATTCTCGTGGGTGTCCCTGCTGAATTTGACAGACCATCCGACATAGTGATAGTCGGACATGGACAAAGGTCAGTAACTGGCGTTAGAAGAATTCCTCTGGCTGCACTAACTTTCGAAGAATTGACAGCCTTGCCTGGTATTGGTGCTAAGAACGCGTACAGAATAAAATCCGAAGATTTCTCCACCCTTGATCACAAAACAGTTCAATTTATAAACGAACATTTTAGAAACGATTGAACCACACTCGATAGATTGTTGATTTCAAGTGGGATTTACTAATCCTGTCTTACCACCAGAAAATTTTGTTGCAAAAAACAAAGAGATATTTGCTATAATTTGAACAGAGATAATACAATCGAAAATTTCTACCAAGGGGGGAAGTCACATGAGGAAAAGTATCTTTAAAACGGTATTCATTGTCTCATTTGTGTTACTTTCAGTAGTTTTGCACGCAGAATATAAGGACGTCCCGCAATCGCACTGGGCCTACGAAGCTGTTGAAAAGATGAGCAGCCTCGGAATTATCTCGGGGTTCCCTGATGGAACATTTAGAGGAAATGAAACGGTGACCAGATATCAAGTTGTTATGTTGCTTTACAGGTTATATTCTCTATTTGATGAAGGTCTTAAAGAAATAGATAATAAAGTTACCAATATTCAAGCAAAGTTTTCTGAAATACCTCAGCAGAGCCAAGTTTCAAGTATTCAACAATCTGTTGATACACTTCGCAAAGAACAGGATGAAACAAAATCGACTTTTAGAAAGGATATAGAAGAAATCCAGTTATCCATAAGCAGGCTTTCACAAGAACTTAAAAAGACATCCGAGGATCTCAACGCCTACAAATCAACCCTCAATAAGTCCGTCACTTCCATAAGTTCTGTCGAACAAAAGGTAAATACGTTGAACGAAACTCAGGAATCTCTAAAAAAATCAATAAATGAACTAAATAGCAAGTATACAAGCCTGAATTCCCGCCTAGATACCCTTGAGAAGTCTTCCAAAAGCCTTTCCGACTCAATTTCAAGAATCAGCGATTCATTAAAGGAACTTGAAAATAGTCTGAATTCCAAACTTAAACAACTTCAAGATGCTCTTCAGAGCCAGAAAGCAACTTCTGCTGCCGAAAGCAATGCGGACGTAGAAGCTGAAATCAAAGAGTTAAAGGAAAGATTAGCATCTTTGGAACTTTTAAAAGCCGATGTTCAAAATTTGAGCAGTAAAGTTTACGAAATCCAAAGCTCTATACTTGAGATAAAGTCTCTTAAAGAGAAAACTTTTGCTACAGAACCGACTACACCAAGTGAAGACGATATTTCAAAGATACTCGTAGAAATTGTTTTTTTGCAGGAAAGTATCTCCACCCTATGGAAAAGCGACGCGAAAATTCAAAACGAGCTTGATACACTGAGCAAGAAGGTCGATAATCTTTCAAAACAGCTTGAGACTTTATTTGGAGAAGATGAAGAAATAAAGAAGAGATTAAACGAATTATTCGCGAAGATCAAAGAAATTTCCGAAAAAAGCCAAGGTAAAGATACACAACAGTTGGTCTCAGAGCTAAAATACAGTGAAACTTTGCTTGAGGAACTTAAAATCAAGATTCTTGAAAGTGCTGAAATTAAGGCATTAGAAGAAAGTTTAACAAAGGTTTCAAGTATAGAAACCACGATGAATTCTTTGGCAGAGAAATTAAATCAACTGGAGAAGAAATATCAACTAAGCAACAATTATGCTGACAAAGATGAAATTGAGAATCTAAAGCGAGAAGTACAGTCTGTCAGAGAATTGCTAAGCGAGTTCAAAGTATTACCTGCTGATGATAAAAAAGTTCAAACCCTATTGCAGGAGATCCAAATGAAAAATCAAAGGATTGATGAAATAGAAAGAAGATTACAAAGCGTTTCTGACAAATATATCGAATTGGCCAGGTTAACAGATGATTTAGTTGCAAAGGTCTCGCAGATATCCGGAAAGCTTTCCCAGGATGCTAATTATCAAACTCTTATTACTGAGATGAATTCTCTAAAGGATAAGGTCAAGAAAATAGAAGACGACGTTCAGAAGCGAGCAACAACGGCTCAGCTGAATTCTGTCAACCAGAACATACAGAAGGTGTTATCTCTGACTTTAGACATCCAGGAAAAAATTAAACAAATTGAAAGCAGGTTGCAAGACTTAGAAAGTTTAAGGGACAGCAATGTGCAAAGAGCGGATAGTGTATCGTACTCAAGTTCAATTGGTACCTTTGATACCAACGTAGCAGGAGAAATTTCTGATTTGAAAAGTACTGTTAATTCAATCAGCAAGTTGGTGGATGAGTTACAGAAACAAACTGTTTCTCTGGCTAAAACCGTTGAACTTGATGCCGGTAAGATCTCGTCTATATCAACAAACTTCGATTCTCTGACTGATAAGGTAAAATCCATTGATAAAGAAGTAGTAAATCTAAAAACAACAGTATCTAAGCTGGCAGAAAGGATCGAAAAGATAGGAGAAAATCAAGAGGTCTTTTCAAAAGAGGTTTCTGAAAAGGTCCTTTCGATAATTCCTTCAATTAATGAAAAACTCGAATCATTGGAAGTAAACTTGCAGAACTTAGCAAAACTTTGTGACACTCTCTCAAATGAAACAAAAGTACTTAGTAATTCATTGAACGGAATCAAGGCAGTGCAACAAGCAACACAGCAAGTTGTGGCAGACCTTAAAGAAACAGTGGGTAACCACGAGCAAAGACTTGATTACCTGGAAAAGAACATTCAAGTTACGAACAACCTCATAGACGAAATTAATAACCGAATAGTAAGTAAAAACATTGCTTTAAGTGAACGCATTGATTCTTTGGAGAAACAAGTTAAGGAACAAGACGAAACTATTTCAAACACGCATGTGGTGATTGTAAACATCGAAAATAAAATCACTAGCATAGAAAAATCCCTTGAAACATTTGCAACAAAAGATATCTTGGAAGCAAGATTAAACGAGAGTTCATCTCAATTTTCTGAGAGCATTGAAAATCTCAAAAACGATATATTCGAAAGAATTGAGGAAATTGAAGAACTGATATACAAAGAAGTTCAAAAAATCTCTTCAGATCAGGAAAAAGCACGTACAGAATTGACGGAAGTTAGAAAGTTGATAGAGGAAACCACAACTGATGTAGAAAATGCTAAAGAAGAAATTAACATGCTAAAAACTGTTACTCAACAAACTCAAGAACAAATTCAGCAGAATCAAGAACGAATCAGCAATGCTTATGAACAAGTAAAAACATTGAACGAAAGTAAAGCTGACAGAGAACAGGTTTCACAGATTTCAACTTCTGTGAACAATTTGGAAAAGGAACTGAACAGTTTGAAAGCCGAGAATAGCATTTTAAAGAACTGGTTGGTAATCTTTGGACTAGCTATAACTGGTATCATCGTCTACCTTGTAATAAACCAATAGCTCAGAAAAAGGAGAATAACATGCTTTTTTACTCATTTCTTCTCGTAAATTTTAGAAACAGATTTCTATTTTTTATGAATCTACTTCTTCCAATAGTTTTCTTAATACTATTCGGCGCAGTATTTGGAAAGCAACAGACGAATACGTCTGTTGCTTTTTACTCTGATAGACCTATCGAATTAGATTTCGAAAACTGGACAAGGCTTTCAGAAATACCCATCAAAGAAGAAATTGAGAAAAGTTCATACGACGCAGTTGTGATTGCCAGAGGTGGAAAAGTTGAAGTTTTCCTAAAGTCAAATCTATTTCAAAATGACTACGAACTCGAAGTCTTTAGATTGCGCTATTCTGGAAAGAACACAGCGAAACCTGTTGTAGTTAATCCGCATCCTGTAAGTATTGGTAGAGAACTAAGCTCTCTTGAGTACATCATGATTGGTGTTGTTGCTGTATCGCTACTTTCGGTCGGAATGAACGCTGGCGTTAGTATTTATTCCGAGTATGTGAGATATGGCTTGTTTAAAAGGCTCTCTGTAACCCCTGTCTCTCACCTCGAGTTGTTTCTCAGTTGTGCTGGAGCAAATGTATCAACTGGTATCGTTTCCTCCTTTGTTGTGCTCCTGCTTTCAAAAGTCATATTCAACGCCAATTTGATAGTTGGTTTCACAAAACTGCCCGTATATTTTTTGGTTGTCGTCAGTTCCGTTTTGGCAAACCTAACAATTGGAACAATCTTGGGCCTACTGTTTAAAAAATCGGCCCAAGGTATCGCACAAGTACTTTATACGATATTCATATTCTTCTCAGGTGTCTACTTCCCAATTGACTTCCTACCGAAAGCTCTACGCTTCGCTTCTTATATTACAACTCCAAGATACGTTCACTTGTTATTTCAAAAGGTTTACGAAATCCCTGTCCTTGATGATTTCACTTTTTACCTGATTAACTTCGTTTTTATCCTATTAGGATTAGTTGTGGGCAGTTCCGCAACAAAGAGATTACTCCTTTTAGAGAATAGATAGCAAAGCTGTGGTAGGTGATATTCATGGAAGCAAGCAATCTAGTACTTGTTGCTACAGACCTTAAGAAGTACTACCAATCAGTAAAAGCGGTTGATGGAGTTTCCGTAGAACTTCGAAAAGGGGAAGTTATTTCCATACTTGGACCTAATGGAGCAGGTAAGACAACGACCGTTGAAATGCTGGAAGGATTAAGAAAACCAGACAGCGGGCAAATAGTTTACTTTGGTAGTTACGAGAAAACGGTCGATGAAGTAAAGGAAAGAATCGGCGTCTGCTTACAGGAGAATTTCTTTTTCGAAGACCTTACAGTGCTCGAAACTCTTAGGTTGTACGCATCTTTCTATCAAAAGAATCTTGATATAGATGAGATCGTTGAAACATTTCAGTTAGGAGAAAAGTTAAAGACAAAAATAAGGCATCTTTCTGGAGGTCAAAAACAACGGTTGGCTGTTGCTTTGGCATTTATAAACGATCCAGATATCGTTTTTCTGGATGAACCTACAGTTGGTTTGGATCCACAAGCTCGGAGGCACTTGTGGGACGTGATTTTGAAATACAAGGACGCTGGAAAATCGATAATTCTTACAACGCATTATATGGATGAAGCACATCAACTATCAGATAGAGTTTATATTATGGACCACGGGAAAATCATCGCGCACGGTACCCCACAAGAATTGATAACTTCATCAAATCTGAATTCTGTCATCGAATTTCCTAAGCAGTACGCTGACAAGGTCAATATTCAGGAATTAATAATTTCTGGAGAATACGCGTATGTCACCGTTAACGATCCAATACCGGTTATAGAAAAACTCCTTTCCGCGAACGTCAGAAATTTCGTACTAAGACACCCAACACTTGAAGATGTATTTCTGAAACTGACCGGTCGTAAAATTGATTAGAAATCTGGGAGGAAATCCATGAAAGTACATGGTTTAAAGGAACTCTTCGTTTCATTATTTAAGCAGTTCTTTCTAAGGTCAAAAGAATCAGTCTTTTGGCTTGTACTATTTCCAAGCATACTGTTCTTAATCCTAACAACTATATTCGGAAACGTAGAAGAAAACGTTGAGTTAAAAGTTAAAATTCTGGGTGAAAGTAACATTTTGAAGAAAGCCTTTGAAAATATACAGCAGTTCAATGTAGTGTTTGTAGATTTTGCCAACGATAATGAACGTTTGTCCAAGCTGAAAGAACTAGAAAAGGAGTTACGTGCAGGAAAGATACACGCATATGTAGTACTTCCTGAAAATTTTGATTCACAACTCCAGTTAGCGCTCTTTCTTCAAAAAACGCAGTTTCATCGTAGAGTTTTAGTTGATATTTATTACGTTCCGCTAAGGCAGGAATCAAAACTTGCGGGAAATATTTTGTCAAGCGTTTTTGATTCCCTCGGGATAAAAGAATCGGTGTCTCTTGAAATCCACAATTTGTCCAAAGCTGAATTCGAATACAACGAATTCATTTATCCGGGAGTTGTTGGGATGGCGTTCTTGTCGGTCTTTCTTTTTGGTTTCTTGAGTGAGGTTGAATACATCTACAGAAAAGGTGTACTACGTCGTTTTTACACAACACCGGTTAACATTATCTACGTGCTCGTGTTCATTGCTATCGTTGATGTAATCCAACTCGTTTTGGGAATATCTGTCTTAAGCTTTTTTGCTATTTTAAAGGGTGTGGATGTTATTAGCTACTTACCTTCTCTTCTTTTGCATGGCTCTATCGCATGTATTCTTCTAACCTTATTAGTCTTAAACGTTTTGATAATCTCCAATAAAAAAGCCTCAAGGATCTTCGTTTTTGGGCAGATCTATTTCCAAGTTCAGATGTTCGCAGGAGGTTTTTATTTCCCATTGAAGTTCGCAAATCCGATAGTTAAAAGCATAGCTAAAATTTTGCCGCTTACGTACATTGTAGACGCTATGCGTATGACAAAGCAGCTAAGTGCATTAGAAAGTGGACATTTTCTTGTTCCAGTGGTGTATATAATTATTATGTCAGTTAGTCTTGCGATTTTTTCGAAACGGCTAAAGGTATCCGAATCTTAATAAAAGCACATAAAACAAGGGACGAGAGCTTTCATGAACGTATATGACGGTTCGAAACTTGTTTTAGGAATTTGTCTTTTGATATTGCCCGCCTTAGTAATCATAGGTTTGTTACTTCCAAATGTACTAAATTCACCGTCAAATGTTTCTGTATACTTCACGGAACAAGAACCGCTAACGAATCTTGCTGTGAACTTTATCAGCTCATCTGATACTTTCCTTTACGTATCTGCTCTCGATGTTAGTCATCCGGCGATTCTCTCAGCTCTCAGAAACCTTCAAAGCAGAGGTGTCGATGTTAAAGTAATAACTGAAAAAGCCGTGGTTGGATTACCTTCGAAGATTGATGCTTCAAAGGGATTACACCATGTAAAGTTTATGGTAAATGACCACGGTGTTTTATTTGGCTCAGCCAATTTCAGTATCAGTGGTTTAGAAATGGGACTAAACGATATACTTGTATTTCCACGAAGTTACACTCAGAGATTTAAAGAGTTCTTCCTATATATTTGGAATTATGGTAAAATTGGAACAGTCAAAGACTTTCTGGTTTCACCAGTCGATAATGCTGAAGGACTTGTACTAAAATCAATACAAAAGGCGCATAGAAGAATCTATATCTGCATGTATGCATTTACCGACAAAAATATACTGACCGCAATAAAATGGAAGCAGAGTCAAGGAGTAGACGTAAGAATAGTCACAGATAAGTGGTTTCTTGGTAGTCCTATATCAAAGTACCTTCGAAACCACGCAAAGGTAATTAATAAAAGGATGCTCCATCATAAATTCATAATCGTTGATAATCAACTGTTCACAGGTTCTACAAACTACACAGAAAGCGGTTTTCACAGAAACGTCGAAATGATTTGGAGTACAAAGAATCGAAGAATCGTTAAGTTGTATGAACAAGTTTTCGAAGCACTGACGAATGGGAGTTGGTAAGTAGCAATGAGTAAGATAATTATCGAAACAAAGGTCATCAAGATAAACGATTTGTACAACGATTCCATCGAATACGCTTGCAATATTCTTAGAAAGGGAGGACTAGTGGCCTTTCCAACGGAAACAGTTTACGGGCTTGGCGCACTTGCACTAAATCCAGATGCAGTTAGAAGGATATTTGAAGTAAAAGGAAGGCCACAGGATAATCCATTGATAGTGCACCTTTCTAGTCTTGGACAACTGGAAAGTGTTGCTTACCTCGAGCCAAGGTACTTGAATATAATCAAAAAACTAACACCAGGGCCTGTAACGTTTGTGCTCAAAAAGAAGAAAAACATTCCTCTAGTAGTAACAGCAGGGCTGGATACCGTCGGCGTTCGCATACCTGCTCATCCTGTTGCTCAACGATTATCCCAATGTGCAGGGCCAATAGCAGCTCCAAGCGCAAATCTTTCTGGCAGACCAAGTCCCACGGATGCTAAGAGTGTGATTGAAGATTTGTACGGGCGTGTGGAATGCATCATCGATGCCGGTGAAAGCGCTTTTGGAATAGAATCGACAATCATTGATTTAACAAAAGAAAAACCTTTGGTCCTTCGTCCAGGACCTGTTACTATAGAAGAACTGAACGAAATATTCGGAGAGTTCGGCGGTGTGGAGTATTATGTTCCTAAGTCAAACGAAAAGCCCTTGGCACCAGGCATGAAGTATAGACATTACGCTCCAGAGAAAAACTTAAGCCTCGTTGAAAAAGATAAAATAAGCGATTATGCTAATAAGGATGTTTTGATTTTGTGCACACGTGAAACCTACGAAAAGTATTTGAAAGGTGCCAAAAATGTACATATAATTGGGGAATTTGGAAAGCCATACACAATTGCACAGAACCTCTACAAAAGTTTGAGATTTGTTGATAAAAGCTCTTATCCAGAAGCTATTATCGAAAAGCTTCCAGAAGAAGGTATATTCTTTTCGATAATGAACAGGATCAAGAAAGCGGTTTCCAAGCAATGAAAATATACTTGATTCAGCAGGAGGGAAAAATCATGTCCGAATCTGTAGAAAGAGAAGAAAAACTTTGGCATTCAACTACCGTTCTAGCAGTTAGGAAAGACGGAAAGGTTGTTATGGCCGCCGATGGTCAAGTTACCTACGGAGCAACGGTTATGAAAGGCACGGCAAGAAAGGTCAGAAAGATTGGCGATGGCAAGGTACTTGCAGGATTCGCAGGTGCAGTTGCAGATGCTATGACGCTGCTTGAACGTTTTGAGACAAAATACAGGGAATGGAATGGAAATCTGCTGAAAGCAGCAATTGAACTTGCAAAGGATTGGAGATTGGATAGAGCTTTAAGACGACTCGAAGCCATGCTCATTGTCGCTGATAAGGAACACCTTTTGATTCTTTCAGGAACTGGCGAAGTAATCCAACCAGACGAAGATATAGCTGCAATAGGTTCCGGTGGTCCATATGCATTGGCAGCGGCAAGGGCGTTGATTAGAAATACAAATCTAGATGCAAGAAGCATCGCAGAGCAAGCTATGAAAATCGCCAGTGAGATATGCATCTACACTAATGAAAATATAACGGTCGAGGAATTAGAATAAAATATAAGTGGGTGCACTAACGCATATGGTAGTTGGATACGGAACAATACTCATAAAGCTCTTCGGTGTCAACTCATTGAAAGAAAAACGGAGCATAGTGCGAAGCCTTGTAAATGATTTGAAAAAACGGTTTGAGATATCCGCAATTGAATCGGGAAGACAAGATTCAAAAGACTACATTCTCATCGGAATCGCTTTTGCAACACTTAGTGAAAACGACGCCGAAGCAAAATTAGATAGTATTGAAACTTACGTAGAAAGCAGGTACACTATAGAAGAATTCACTTACGATTTTCATCATTTCTGATTTTTTGAAAAGCTTGTAACTAGGAGGTAACGTATGAACGCTGAATTCATAATAGAAGACCTTAAAATACTAGTAAACAAACTGGTAAAGCCTGAAAGAATTGAACATGTGAACGGTGTGGTTGACTTTTGTTCTCGGTTAGCGAAAAGATACAATCTGGATAGCGACAAACTGACAATTATGGCACTTGCCCACGACCTATTCAGAGACGTACCAGAGAAAAAACTTAAGAAGATGGCTACTGCCTATCAAATCCCTGTTACAGGTATCATCGAAAAAAGACCAATCTTGTTACACGGACTTGTTGCGGCTGAATTCTTGAAAAGGAAGTATAAGATAATCGACGAAGACGTGCTATTAGGAATCGCTTATCATACTTCTGGACATCCGGATTTCGGGCCTTATGCAAAAGCTCTTGCCCTGGCCGATTCTCTAGAATTGACAAGACTTTATGAAAAGGTTAACCAGCTCAGGGAAATAGCTTTTTACGACTTAAATGTCGCATATTTTGAGATAATCAAAAATAAAATCATATACGCAGTAACGCACGACCTTTACCTATTACCACTGACAACAGAAACGTGGAACAAATTGGTTGAGAGAAAGGAGTGAACCCAAGGATTATGAAAACAAACAAAAGCTACGTTGGTAAACAAAGAAAAAGAACAGAAGGCGGTTACGGAAAGATAGTACTCATAATTTTAGGTGTAGCTGTTATCCTTGTATTTCTTTATTTTGGTATCAGAATTGCCGCAATAAGGAATTCCCCAGATTTCGACTTAAATAAAATTTCTGTTTATTATTTCGTTTATCCAGTTAATACTTCAAATATCGAAAATCTTGTAGAAACCAAAGCAAAAAATAAACTTCTCATCGTCAGCGGAGAGAAAAAAGCAGTATACATGATTGATGTTCCTGTGACGCTTTTTATTAATTCAAAAAAACTCGATGCCACAAAGGGGAGTCCAAGAGACTTCTTAACTTACTTCGTTGATTTGCTCAGTTTGAAACCAGATTATTCCTATGTAGTTTATCAAAAAGAAGAATTCTTTCAAAAAGCCAATGTAAAAGATATAAACAACTTAGTTCAAGTATACAGTAAACATGGGCTCAGGCTATCAGACTATTTATCCTTGTCCAAACAGGTAACAGCTCTACGACCAGAATCTGCAATAACGGAAGCCGCGCTTGCAAAACTTTACTACGTACTGGGGAGATTCAGCATAGAAACAATGGAACTCCCACTGATTACGTCTATGCCAATAAAAATAACTGTTGATGGTAATGTCTATTACAGGACGTATTTGGACGAAGAAAAGTTGCCCGAACTCGCAAAGAACTTTCAGAACAAGTAACCTTTGGAATATTCACAAATACAGAGAAGGAGGAGGGATAGTATGAAAAAAACTCTTGTCGTTTTAGGCATTTTTATGATACTTTCCTTGGGGTTGGCTTTTGAACTAAACGTAGGTGCTTTTTATTCCTTTAACCAAACATGGTTGGTAGTGGCAGAGGTGAATTCATTTTCTCAAACAGCAAACACACCTAACACAACAACTGGATTTACCGCAATGTTCTTAACAGACTTTTCAAACCGTTATCTTGGTATGCTTGGAGGAATCGCTAAATACGATATGAAACTTGACTTTGGAAAAGTTTCATTGTACGGAGCAGGAGGAATGCTCTTTCCGATAACAGATTTTGGTTTCGAGAAGATAACAAGTATTGTTCGTGTTGGTGCGAAATACTATGCTGGCAGTATAGTTTTCAACACAGGTATCTTTTCATTTTATCTGTCCGATAATTCGAAAGTTGAAGGTGTCGAATTTCTCTTGGGTTACACCTTTTAATCAGTAAATACCTGTTCATTTTGCCGTATATTTTTGTATGCACAATCTTACACACGTATGCGTTTAGAACGAATGCTTGAAAAACAAAAATTGTTCGTGTACTATAGTTCACAGTCAGAAGACATAATCTTCTATAAACTTATAGCATAAGGGAGGTACTGCGTATGGCAGTAAATATGAAGGGTCGTTCGATTCTTTCACTCATGGATAACACACCGGAAGAAATTCGCTACTTACTCGACATCGCAAAACAGGTCAAGGCAGAAAGCCGAGCTGGGATCAGGCATCAAAGATTTGTAGGTAAAACTCTTGCGCTAATTTTCGAAAAGAGGTCCACGAGGACAAGGTTGGCTTTTGAGACAGCGTTTGCCGAAGAAGGAGGTCATCCAATATTCCTCTCTATACAAGATATCCAGCTTGGTGCGAAAGAATCGATCGAAGACACAGCAAGAGTGCTAGGTAGAATGGTTGACGCAATTGAATTCAGGGGCTTCAAACAAGAGACAGTTGAGATTCTTGCCAAGTATTCAGGTGTGCCCGTTTACAACGGTTTAACGGATCTATTCCATCCAACTCAGGTTTTGGCAGACCTTCAGACAATCGAAGAAGAATTTGGTAGGCTAAAGGGCATTAAACTTGTTTTCATGGGAGACGGAAGAAACAACATGGCAAACTCTCTCATGGTCGGAGCAGCAAAGATGGGTATGCACTATGTTATCTGCTCACCAGAATCACTCAGACCGGAAAAATGGCTTGTTGACGAATGTATGAAATTTGCAAAAGAAAGTGGCGCAACAATCGAATTCACAGACAATCCTGATGAAGCGGTCAAAGGTGCTGATGTCATCTACACAGACGTCTGGGCATCTATGGGCGAAGAAGACAAAGCAGCAGAAAGAAGAAAATTGCTCCAGCCATACCAGGTCAACGAGGAATTGATGAGAAAGACAGGAAAACCAGAAACAATATTCATGCACTGCTTACCAGCTGTAAAAGGAGAAGAAGTTACTTTCGAAGTCATTGAAGGAAAACAATCAAGAGTCTGGGACGAAGCAGAGAACAGAAAACACACGATAAAGGCAATACTAATAGCAACTCTGCTGTAATAAACACCAAAATAGATAATTAAAGCGGTGGCCTGCACCACCGCTTTATTTTTGAATAATATCACATCTTTTCTACGAGCTTGTAAAGTGTTTTTGCCGCAAGATAGGTACCTTCTTTTTCGTATCCCTCTACTCCGAGCATCGTTCTTATCTCCCCAACTCTTACACCGGTTTCAAACATTTTTCGCAAGAACGTCTCAGCAATCTTATGGTGTTCTTCCTTTCGTTGAACTGCACCAAAGGGATTAGCAAAGTAACTTTCGGTCATTCCTTCCTCCGATGTAGTCCCTTTTGACATTCTTTTACCGGCCGAAAAGACTTCCAGCGCCTTTTCAACGTTGTCGAAGAAAACAACTCTTTCTTCATCATTATGGACTTCCGTGTAATTGTTAGCGTACAGAAAGAAATCTATAGGTGTTGGCGTAATTACCTCTTTGTAGTTATTGAACGGTACTATCACCCTTGCGTTGATCTTATCAGGATTCATAAAGATACTCCTATCCATTGTGTAATAGGCATATCCGGGTGGGAGGTCGTCGAGTCTGACAAAGGCTCCTGTTTCTGTTCCATAGGCAACTACCCTACCATTGAGGATATCTAAAGACCCCATATCGTCGATAATAACATCTACGTATGCTACTTCTTCCAATCTATTCAGAGCATCAAGTGTTTCACTCTTCCCTGCACCGCTGTCACCCACAAACATAGCTACCGCACTCTTTCCATTCTTTAATACTATACGCGCCATAGAGCCATGAACAGGTAATTTTCCTTGGTCTATCCTTATCAAATTGTGTAGTGTCAGCATTGTCTTTTTCATATACCCGAAATAGTCATTCTCATCTAAAGCAGGGATTACTCCAACGTAGAGTTCTCCATCTTTAAATACAACTCCGTTCTTCCATTCGGGTTTGTAATCCGGGATACTTTCAACCGGCAAACCGAATATCAAAACACCGGATGTTTTCTTGCTCCTAATATCAACAATATCGGCGAATTGGAACAAGTTGCCTAAACCAGCCGCATGGGAAAGGTATTCTTTATGAACGAACACATAAACCAAAAGCTCTGCCACCAGCACAGGTACAAGGAACCAATCTCTTTCTCTGTTGCTTAGTTTGATTTGGTTTAATACTTGTTTCTCCACAACTGGTAATACACCTTTTCGTTTATTCGACCTGGTGTAAAAGATAACCGGAGGGTCGAATATGGCACCCCAGACCATGGGAATATCTTTAAATGCTTCAAACCGTTCATCAGAAATTTCTATCTCGTCAACCAAAAATGTAACTTGAGCGCCGCTTGGAAGTTGTCTAATGATATTTGTATTGTCTGGTGATATATTTTTCATAATTGTGCGGTACAAGTTCCTTATCAAATTCTTGAATTCCTCAGCAATCATAACCGCTGTAAAAACGATGCTGGTCTTCCTTGCATTGTCGATAGTATACCTCTCTTTTTTAATCATGAACCTGTGCTTATTACGCCAAAAGGAGTAGAAGGAGTCTACGAACTTTGCTAAGTCATCTGGATTTACATAGTTGATGATTGTTGTAATTTCACGTATGTTCCTCAAAGTTAGTAGGTGAAGATATTCGATGAAATGCTTAACATCGTAATCATCGCCTATGCGAAAAGCTTCCAAAGTCCTCAAAAGCGGCGAATTCCTCTCTTTCAATACTGCAATGTACTCTCTAAGAAGGCTTTCGAAACCCGGGTTACTCAGTATCTCACTAGAGTCAGTGTAAACAATAGAGCCATCGATAATCACACTTCTTCCCATCGCAATCCCTCCTTTAGAAGAAACCCAAGACGCTCTCTATCTGTAAGATAAAGATATCCAACTAATGCTTCAAAACCGGTACTTTTAATGTAAAGGCGGTCATTACCATGCTTTCTTGCGCTCTTACTATTCATCCCACGACGTACAATGTCTCTCTCCTTTTCAGTAAGCAGTGTCATTATCCTGTCCAATGCTTTACTTTGGCCTTCACGTGAAACGTAGGTATTAGAGAGTTTGTGTAAATCCCTTGCCTTAACATCTTTTAAAATGTGCAGTTTAACGTAAAGATTGTAAACAGCATCGCCGAGATAAGCTAAGGTGTCGCTAGATAACTCTTCAGCATTAACTGTGGGAACTGGAAATACACACGACATGTCAAGCCGCATCTGATCTTTCTGCTCTTTCGACATTTCTGGTTGCAACAATATCAGCTCCTGTGTTAAGTATGTCCTTGATAATTACATCTCCAACTCTTACAGGTGCTTCGACCCTGGTATTTTTCAAAATATCCATAATTTTCATAACTAATCTCCTTGGTATTGGTTTGTTTGTCTTCACAGATACCAACGGTAGTTCTCCATTTAACACCAGAACACTCGAAGTTAATATTCTCAAAGGCTCAATCATCTCCTGTTTTCCATATTCGATTCCACGTGGGCATCTATTTCCAGAAACGATTATCTCTCCGTTATCCTCTTGCCTAACCGTTAATCTACAACCTAACGGACACATTATACAAACCATTTCTTCCACTTTCATTCTAACACCTCCACTACAATATCTCCACTCCCGATTTTTGACTCGGGAATCTTGATGTTAACCATTTCACTCGGTGAAAGATTAAGATGCTTTTTGCTGTATAGCAGATTGTTCCTTTGCTTTATACGTATGGTTCCCTCTTCCATCGGCTTTTTAACTCGTAGATAGATGTTAAGATTCGTCCCTTCCTCGTACCAAGACGGGAATAAAATCCCTACATTTTGACCTTTTTCTACAAAGAACTTTGCAGGTTCCCAACTGTTTTTGACGTACATCGCTGCAAACTTTCCTGCAACGGTCCCTTCTTCTGTAACCCAGTCGACGAGGTCGTATATTACTGTGCAGTTCCCAGCTGCGAAAATCCAATTCAAAGAAGACCTTCCAGAGCTTGATGTCACAATACCTTTCGTCCACGGGTCAATTTTAAGAAAGTCCTTGAATAAAGTTGTTTGGGGAATCAGTCCTACGGAGAGAACCAACGTATCAACTTTGAACTTTTTTTCTGTGCCAGGAATTGGCTTAAAATCTTTGTCGAGTTGAGCGATAATAACCTCTTCCAACCTTTCCTTTCCGTAAATACCTACAACAGTATGACTCAGGTAAAGTGGAATATCAAAATCTTTCAAACACTGCCTTATATTCCTTTCTAGTCCACCTGGGTACGGCATTCTTTCAACAACTGCTACGACTTCAACACCCTCAAGAGTAAGTCGTCTGGCCATTATCAGCCCTATATCTCCAGACCCAACTATTATAGCTTTTCGACCAGGTAGCCTGTTTTCCAAGTTCACAAATCTCTGAGCAACACCAGCTGTAAAAACACCGGCAGGTCTGGTCCCAGGAACAAGTATTCCACCCATAGGTCTTTCCCTTGCGCCTGTTGCAACAATAAGGGCTTTCGGCTTGTACAGTGTTATTCCTTCGACTGATGCAACGACTACTTCTTTTCTCTTATAATCTATTTGATGCACGTATTGCTCAACTTTAACATCTATATTCGGATACTGATGAACTATTCTCTTAATCCTTTCCGCATATTCAGGACCAGTTAATTCTTCTCTGAAATAATGCAATCCAAAACCGTTATGGATACATTGGTTCAAGACACCACCACTTCTGTCATCTCTCTCAACCAAAACTACCTCGTTAACTCCTTCTCTCGCAGCCCCGATTGCAGCTCCCAGCCCTGCTGCTCCAGCACCTATAACAAGAATATCGACATTTCTTTCTTTTATCATTTTCTCACCTTCCCTAATAGAATGAAACTACCTTCGCTGCGAAGTCTTATGTCCGAAGCATCAACTCCGAGTTCTCTTGCTAAGATTTTCATTATTCTGTGCATACAGAATCCTCCTTGGCAACTACCGAACATTGCGCGAGTTCTGAATTTTATTCCATCTATCGTTCTCGCACCTCGTTTAATGGCTTCCAATATTTCCCTTTCGGTTACCTTATTGCAGAAACATATCATCTTTCCGGCAAGCGGGTCTTTTTCGATTTCTTCATTCCATATCGAGGGTGGCAAATCTGCGTAGTGTTTTATCCTTTCTCTAGTAGCTTTGAAATTTCCTTTCTCATGAAACGTTTCGCCCATGGCTTCCTGAACTTCTTCGACCATAAACTTTGCAATTGCAGGTGCTGCAGTTAAACCTGGTGATCGCATGGCTATCACATTAAAGAAACCTGTCACACTGGTTCTACCTATAAAGAAATCCTTTTGAGGACTTTCTGGCCTTAAGCCTGCGAATGTTTTTATCGATGCTCTGAAATCAATCAGTGGTGCCATCTTCAACGCTCTGGATATCAGAGCCTCAAATCCTTCAAACGTAGTTGATGTATCCTCTCTGAATTCTCTTTCAGGTGGCAAATCGACGGCGGTTGGGCCAACCAAAATTCCGCCATCTACCGTAGGAGTAACAAGTGTTCCCTTGCCAAGAACGGAAGGCGTTGGGAAGAGAATGCTCTTTACAAAGCCACTGAATTCTTGCTTATCTAACAGGATGTATTCTCCTTTTCTTGGATGCAGCGGTACGAACTCTGCACCAGCCATTTTTGCAACTTCATCGCCGTACATTCCAGCTGCGTTAATAAGTACATCCACTTCAAATTCACCTTTGTTGGTTACAACCTTTTTGACCTTTTGGTTTTCTGTTACTATCTCCAAGACTTGCGTGTCAAGATACGGTTTTGCTCCATTTTCCACTGCGTTTTCCACAGCTGCCATAGCAACCATCCAAGGTTCTGTTATACCGGCTGTTGGTGCCCAAAGGGCAGCTATAACCTCTGGATTAACATTTGGTTCGTACGAAAGGATTTTGTCTCTATCCCAAATTTCTAAACCTGGTACTCCGTTTATTTCACCGCGCTTATATAGTTCTTCCAAAACTCTTACTTCGTCATCTTTAAAGGCCAGCACTAAAGAACCTATTCTTTTTAAATCGAACTGCAGCTCCTTCGCAAGCTCTGTGTACAATGAGTTACCTGGGACACAGAACTTCGAGCGAACCGTTCCTGGTTCATCATCGTATCCAGCATGGACAATCGCAGAGTTAGCTTTTGTTATGCCCATCCCAACATCCCAATTCTTCTCAAAAATTAGAACCTCAACATCATATCTACTCATCTCTCTGGCAATTAAGGCTCCAACAACACCTGCACCAATGATACCTACTCTCATTTCTTCACCCCCGAGTGCTAAATTGGAAAAATTTCCCTCGTAATTATTCTATCACAAAACCTACGTGCTCCGTATCAAAGTATTTGAACAAAAGTTCCTGTTATAATTTCTTAATTTTTTGAGCACTGGTGCTCTCAATTGTGGTATAATTTTCGTGAAAAGACATAGTAAAGGGAGGAGCTCACTGTGTTCGTATCATTCGAGGGAATAGACGGATGCGGCAAAAGTACGCAGATTGACCTTTTCACAAAGTATTTGGAATCAAACGGCATTAACTATGTTAAGGTGAGAGAACCTGGAGGCACAAAGTTAGGAGAAAGGATAAGGCAGCTATTGGTTAGTGAAGAAATGATCTCTCGAAGTGAATTATTGCTTTTTCTAGCTTCAAGAGCTCAGCTCGTTGAAGAAGTTATAAAACCCGCATTGAAGGAAGGAAAAGTTGTGGTCGCTGATAGATTTGCGCACTCAAGCGTTGCATATCAAGGTTGTGGCAGAAATTTGGGGATGGACGTTGTTAAAATGCTAAATGACTTTGCAACCAACGGAATCTATCCAGACTTGGTGTTCTACATCGATATCCCTGTTGAATTGGCAATGCTAAGGATAAGCAAAGAACACAGGGACAGAATTGAACGCGAAGGTGTAGAATTTTTCGAAAGAGTCAGAAGTTGCTACCAGCAATTGTGCAGAAGTGAGGAAAGTTTTGTACTAATTGATGGGACAAAAGATAAACAATCTATAAGTGGTGAAATAATAAGGATTTTTGAAAAGCACTATAAAATATGAATAAACCGTGATACTAAATCATAGACATGTACTTTTCTATGATGTCCTTGATAAAATCAAGCACACTTTCGACCATCCAACCAAAGAGGAACATAAGAGTCAGAAAGACGACTATAATGCGTGGTGCAAACGTTAGAGTCTGCTCATGGATCTGTGTTGCAGCTTGAAAGATACTAATCAAAATACCTACCGCGAGGCTAACAAGTAGCGGAGGTGTTATAAGTGTCAACAGCAATTGTATTCCGTGTTTTACGATATCCAGGAAAACCTCTATGGTCATAGCAGAATCTCCTTTCGTTTTTCAGTACTTTTTTACTTATTATAGCAAAAATATGGGAAACACTCAAATCCGATTTTTGGGGGGAGAGTTATGAAAGCAAGGTTAAAAACAAAGACCTATACTTTCCTCGGTATGTGCGCCTTGTCAATCTTTGTGGCGCTTAGTTTTCTATTCTCATGTACGTACGCACCAAAACCTGAATTTGGTAGCATCCAATATGACGGAAAAGTCTATTCTGATTTCAGTACGCCGATATCCGTTGTCAGGTCAAAGAATATAGTTGTGAACATGAAAACATCAGGAGATTATCGATACACGTACAAATTAGACGGGATCACGTTAATCGAATCAACCACTACTAACTTCTTATTGTTGAAAGACCACAATAGTAAGCTCCCTTTGTCCAAGGAATTCTTTATCAATACTCATACTCTAACGATCGTTGTTACTGTTTCCGGTCGAAGCGAAAGTCTCTCCGTACCTATAAGAATAGTGAATCAAAAGCCTGTGGTTATTATAGCTAAAAAGGGCGACAAGCAGATCTCAATTTCTATCATCGAACCCGATGGAGATACAATCAAGGAAAAGTCTATAAAGCTATACAAGGACGATAAAGAAATCTCCACCCTTTCTGAAGGTGATATTGATGTAAGTAGATACTCCCCCGGTAAGTATAAGATTATGGTTTCAGTTTCCGATGAATTCGACGAGTCGGAACAAGCTGAATATTCCTTTGAAATACAAGCGGGAGGAGCTATTCAGGAAACGAATGTTCCTCCAACAGTCAAAATCGTTCAACCATTCCAGAATGAATCAACGCCACCCAATCTTGTGTTAAGATACGTCGGAGCAGACGAAAACACAGGTGACATATTAGTTTACGATGTTGATGTCGCAAAAGCCGGTGATTCAAACGTACTGATTCAAGCACGTAAAACAAAATCAAATGAAATTGTAATACCAAACCTTGAAAGAAATACGACCTATGTAGCTACAGTAACCGTTTATGACTTGGCGGGTGCTTCAGCTACCGATAGTGTTACATTCAAAACATCTTCTAAAGAAAACTACTTATACGTTAATGCAAAGGACTTTGGAGGAAAATCTTTACTGTCGATACTCAAAGTAACTGATTTGGAGCGAATTTCGACAGTTGGCTCGTGGACTTACGATGGTTCAATCGAGGACTTTGATGTTGTTGAAGACTTCATATATGTTACTAGTGGATATGATTTGATTATCATTAATTCAAGAGACAAATACAAACCCAAAACAGTTGGTACATTAAAATTCGAGTCTACGCTATCTGCCATAAGAGTTTACAAAACCTACGGCATTGTTGGTGTTGGGTATGATAAGATAGAAGTCGTAAACTTGACTACCCCATCATCGCCGTCGGTATTTTCTACAAAAGCCGGTGAAAGGTTGTTCTCTTTCACTATACCAACACTGTACACAAAGAAGAATGGTGTGAAGAAAGATTCTATTAATATAACTCAAGGTAGGATAAATGACATAGTACTCTTTGGCGACAAAGCATACATTGCAGCTGACCTTGCCGGCATTTGGGAGTTAGATTTGTCGGTGCTTCCGAATATTACTATTAAGGATATAAAGAACGTCGTACCTGGTGACTATTCATGTATCGATGTAGGTACGGTTAACGATGAATGTGTACTGGCTTTCGGAGAAGGAAATACTGCAGGGATTGTTAAGTTACCAATCGCGACAACACCAGTTGCAACAAAACTTGATTATACATTCGATACTCCCGTAAGAAGAGTTAGAATACATAATGGAAAGATCTTCATACTTACAATGGATAGGTTTTACGAATGGGATGGAAGTGCAAGCACACAACCAACTTTAATAAGGAACATTCGCGGAAGCAACCTACATGATTTTTATTTCTTATACGAAAAAGATGGAACGGAAAATTGCCTACTATTCGATGAAGTACGTGGCATGTGGAGATTTAGAAAATTTGGAACAAAATATGAGCTCTACGAACCTAACAAAATATACTCTTCAAAAGACCACGTTCAATACGGTAAATTCATCTTTTTGATAGGAGATGGATTTGTCGGCAATAACCTTGATGGAGAAGGACTTTACGCTATTGACGCTAGAGATCCTTACAACTATATCGTACAAGACTACCTACTTGGCGAATACGAAAAGATAAAGCTCAATCCATATGGTTTAAATCCAAAAATCGCAGTTCAAAAGAAGTCTGAGAATAAAATTATCTTGTACGATTATAGAACAGAAAATCTTGATTTTTCTACCGATACAACCTTAGATTTATCTTCCTATAGTAAAGTTTACGATTTCGCGATTGATAGCAGGAACAATATATACGCACTCGTTCTGGATGGAACAACGAGTAAAGTTGTAAGGTTTGACTATAATACTTTTACAAAATCAGCTGAGACAACTCTGCCAGGAACAATTAGTCAAGCATTGCCTTACGTGTCATCCCCTGTTGAAACTGTTGAGCCGAAGAATATCGAACTTGCAATTGACAACCTCTCCAAGAGCAAGGAAACATTGGCTGTGTTAGTGGCTCTTGGCCGCGCAGGAAGCATGAAACTCTCTGCGGACCTTAATTCAGCTTCCTCAACAATCTTCACTAGATATTACTCTGTTCAAAAAGAACAAGACAGTTACACGCTAAAGAAATACAATCCCGGTTTCGATCAAAAGATAATTGCGGACAAATACTTTGATAGAATTTATGTGGCAGATGGAGAATACAACGGCGTATGGTTGATGGATAGGAACGGAGTAAACTTGCTTGACGCTGACGAAGATAAACTTTCTTCTATACCGCTTTTTGAAGGAGCACCTGCTAGAAATATTTCTTGGTTCGGCAACAAGCTCTTCGTAGCTGGCGGTGGATTTGGCTACAAGATAGTAGATGTTTATCAAAAGAAGCCTGTCGCTGAAGTGAACTTTTCAGGTCTAACGTACACATTTAACCTAACAAGTAACGATGACAAGTACCTCTTCGTTTCAACGGATAGCGGTTTAATCTTGTATGATATATCAAACCTTTCAAATATCACACCATTATTCACTCTTAGCATGCCAATGTTCAAGGTCATCGGAAGGTAAACAAGTAAATGCGTAATCAAAAAACTAAGGGGGTGGGGATAACCATCCCCTTATTCTTTTGAATCCCGCTGTACAATACTACAAAAATACCAAATGTATGATATTATATAGAAAAAACAGCCATAATAAAAGAAAAAGGGGAGGAGTGAAGAGTTGAGTAACTTAACCAGACAACAGTTTTCTGAGCTCCTATCACAAAGAGTTTTGTTCCTTGATGGTGCTTACGGAACTGAGCTTTTCAAAAGAGGCTACATAAAGAACCGAGAACCTATAGAATTACTTAATATAACAAATCCCGACGCTGTCCTATCGCTTCAAACCGATTATGTAAATGCTGGTGTTGATTTCTTGCTGACAAATACATTTAGTGCAAACAGGCACAAACTAATGAAACTAGGGTATGACCAATACTTTGGCGAGATTAACCGAGCTGCTGTAAAGATAGCTAAAGAAGCTGCAAAGACTTCAGATAAACCAGTTTACGTTCTTGGTGATATCTCTTCTGTAGGCGAAATGATAGAACCTCTTGGAGAGCTGAAATCAAAGTATGTATACAATATCTTCGAAGAGCAGGTTGAAGCACTCGTTGAAGCTGGTGTCGATGGGATTATAATTGAGACAATGAGCGATATCAAAGAAGCAAAGCTTGCATACTTGGCAGCAAGAGAAGTCGCCCCGAATCTACCTATTCTGGTAAGTATGACCTTTGAGGAAAACAGCGTTGCAGTAACAGGGACCAGTTTAGAGTTATATGTCGCCTTATTCAACGACCTTGATGTTGACGTAATTGGTATCAACTGTACGTTGACACCTGATAAAATGGTTCCGCTCGTGAGGAAATTGGCCGGATTATCAAAAAAGCCCATTTTTGCAGAACCAAACGCAGGGAAACCAGTCTTATCCTCCGATGACAGATTGACTTACAAAACTACTCCAGAAGAATTTACAGTCTATGTTGAAGATTATGTGGAACTTGGTGCAAATATTGTCGGTGGGTGTTGTGGGACAGGTCCTGAACACATCAAGTACATGGTTCAACATATTGGCTTGAAGAAACCAAAGACAAGAAAAATAAATCAACTGGACGTAATCACAAGCAGGGTCCATATGTTTAATGTGGAGCCATTTTTAATTGTTGGTGAGCGTATAAATGCTTCTGCGAAGAAAAAACTACACAACGAGATTCGCGAATTCAATTTTGAGCATGTTTTGAAACTTGCAAAATCTCAAGAACAGGAAGGTGCTCATGCAATTGATTTGAATTTTGGAATAGAATCTGTACTGTTGGAAGAACACTTTTCTAAAGTTATTGTAGAGCTGGACAGGATCGTTAGTATCCCCATTTCGTTTGACATACAGCACAATGAATTCCTCGAAAGCGCATTAATTGAGTATCCTGGAAGACCTTTGATTAATTCTTCAAAAGCACTACCTGAAGAGCTTGATAAGAAAGTAAAGCTACTTAAGAAGTATGGCGGACTATTAGTTGTTCTTGCGATGGGTAAGGAGATACCAAAAACAGCCGAAGAGAGGTACGAGCTTGGTAGGCGTGCTATTGAATATCTGGAAATCCAGGGGATAGACCGTTCAAGGATTTTTGTAGACCCACTGGTTTTGCCCATAGGAGCAAACCAGGATTACAGTGTAACGCTTGACACCATTAGGATGCTCTCTAATGACGGTATCCGAACGATACTTGGGCTTTCAAACTTCAGCTTTGGAATGCCAAACCGCGACGAGCTAAACGCTTCGTTCTTAGCTTTAGCAATGCATTCAGGACTATCTGCAGCGATTTTAAATACGTCAGAGGAGCTAACAATGAGAATTCTGCGTGGGATGAAGCGAATTTTGGGTAAGGAGGCTTCCCAGTTTGGCGAGGAAATAAAGAGTAGTGAACTGGTCAGCTTACTCCTTCGCGGAAATATAAATGAAGCCGAGAAGTATGTGCTGTCTTTCTTAGATACGTTAACGCCACTTGAGATAATTCAAACAGTGCTTGCGAAATCGATGGAAGAAATAGGAAATCTCTATGCTGACAACAAAATTTATCTCCCACACCTCATACTTGCTGCGGAGACTTCAAAACCCATATTCAGTAAGCTACTTTCTATGGTAGCTGAAAAAGACTCTGCGATATTAGGCAGGATACTACTTGCAACAGTTGAAGGAGATATCCACGATATCGGCAAGAAGATAGTTGGAACGGTTCTTGAGAGCGCAGGGTTCCAAGTAATCGATATAGGCAAGGACGTTCCCGCTGAGGTAATTCTTCAGAAAGTTAAGGAACTTAATCCAGATATAGTAGGTTTGTCGGCAATGATGACAACAACCGTTTCCCAAGTCGGCCAAGTCGTGAAAACTCTTAGAGAAAACGGAGTAAGTACGCCAATTATTGCTGGTGGTGCCTCTATGAATGAAGAATTGGCACAACGCTTTGGGAGTTATTATGCAAAAGACGCTCAGGAGGCTGTTAAATTGTGCAAAAGGATTTTGAATGTCGATAAATAAAATAAGGAGGTCCGATTGGGACCTCCTTTTTAACCCATTTTCGAATAGTATTCGGTAAGCAATTCGAACATTCTGTCAATTTCCTGAAGTTTTGCTTCCTTGACTTCATTTGGCAAACCTGACATCAATATAGCCCTTCTTAGAGCGTAGTAGCGGTAAGATGCATCCCAGTAATTATCATTTGGGGTTAATCCGAAAGTTTTAAAAGCTCTTAGTAATTCCTCGTTGTCGATGCCCTCTACTACGTTTTTTGTTTTTTGGAATTCACGTCTGCGTCCTACGTTCGTTTCTGATTCAGGTTCTGTGAAAAACCTTAGGAGAATGTACAGTGTGTAAAAAACCAGGAATATCGCAGCTATTCTGAGAATCAAAAAGATCCAACTGATCGGTGGCACTGGAAAATAGTAGTAAAATTCAAAATCCATGCTACCACCACCTTAAGCAAAAAAACTCAACTCATCTTTGAATAGTATTCAGTTAGTATTTCATAAGCTTTTGCTAATTCTTCAAGCATCATCTGCCTTTTTTCTTCGCTGATTTTCATTTTATTAACCTTCTGCACAAGCTCATAGTATCTTTCGCTCACTTTTGTGTAGGAGACGTTCGAGCGAAGACCAAGTATTCGGAACGCCTGTTGTACGTCGGGACTATCAAAATGTTCAGCAGTTCTAATTGAACTTTTTAACTCTTCTTTATATTCATCTCTTTCGTTTTGATACATGTTTTCAGTTTCTTCGGATGAATTGTTTTGCTGAACGCTTTTTACAGTTTTCCGTTTTGGAAAGATTAATACTACCAAAAAAACTATTAGAGGTAAGGCGACAAGCAAAACATCTCGCAGCAGCGCTCTCAAAAAGACTGAAAACCCGAAAGGTAATATCACTCCTAATAAAGGTGCTAAAAAGGAGAAAGCGAAGAGAAAAATTACTATTGAAACGAAACAACCCAAGCAACTCTTACCACTAGTTTTTATACTTTTCGCGTGATTCATACGGTTATCACTTCACTGTACCCTTCTGTATTATTGAATCCCCTTCTACGTACGATACAAATATGGCTGATGATTTGACCTTTTTGCCCAACATTGTGTTGATAAGAGGCTCGAAATTGAGGAAAATGCCCATAAAATACTTGGGATCGTAAACTGATGTGAAGAACGTCCTATCACCTGGTTTATATTTGCTCGGATTCACTGTGTATGTAATCATTCTGTCATTCTTTATAAGGATATAGCTTTCCATTCCATCTTCAGTGGTTAAAACGCCGTACCTTTCAGAACCTATGGTCACATACTTCTTCACTTCATCAGGCATTTTGAAACCTGTTCCAAAGACTACCGAGTAAGAAGAAAGAGTAGGCTGAGATGTTGTTTGGTTAGATTTACTACTCTGATTTTGTCCTTGTGAATCACTACTCAGCAACACACTGACGGTCGAAGCGATATCAGCAGAAAGGTACATAACACCTGTTACGTTTAGATTTGTTATATTAAAGTTCGAGACTAAAGCATCGATGAATGTCTTTTTCAAAGCGTCAGGAATAGATCTGTTAATAAATATCAGCAAATCTCCTCCCACATTTTTATCAGCAAGCAAGTCTACAGGTTTCGTGTTTTGCAACGTTTTGAGAACATTTTTCGCATCAGGAGTTTTGGCATCCAGCTTTTGGTAGAATGAAAGTGCATTGTTTTCTATCCTTATGTATCCGTATCCCTCAAACGTAATTTTTCCATCTGTGATGTTTGAATACGTCACGCCGAGGTTACCTTTGAGATTTGCCAGTAAATTAGCAGGAGCTTTTCCGCCACCAACTTGACCGTCAGAATAAATGAAGTAATTCTCAACGAATTTCACTTTTTTTAGCGTGTCTTCTTCTAAGAAACTCTCTAAGACCTTTTTAACCTTTGTTGTACTTTTCACCGGTCCCAATACAACCGTGAGATTTCCGTCCTTATTAATTGCAACGAGCATTTCTTTACTGAACAAATCAAAATCATCCAATGTGTATTTCATAGACAAAAGTTGTTGTTCCAAGACACCTCTTACAAGTGATTCTAATCCAATGCCCGTATCAGCCAGCAATGTTTGACCAATTGGTAGCGCTTTAAAAGCATCGTAAGCTTTTGGAACATCAGGAATGTAAAGAATCGTAGAATAATCCTTTGGTAAGAACTTCAAAGCATCGGAAAAAGCAAAAACAGTTAGCAAAGCTATTAGTATGAAACTGTAGAACTTCTTCGTCATTTGCATAATAGACACCTCCACTTAAACTTTAGATTAGGTTTCTTTACTTTTTGTACGTTTCTTGGAACACTACTTCAAGTTCACTTAGTGAAACTCTTTTTTCAGGTAAATACTGTGCGAATTCCTGTTTCCCTCCGCCTTTGCCACCGTACTTTTCGATGAGCTTTTTAACAAATTCTCTTACATCGTACTTCTTAGAAGCAACGATGTACTTACTACCGTCGTAGAAAACTAAGAACTCATCTTCAATACTTTTTGAGAGAAAGTTTCCAACTTCGGTGTAACCTTCTAAGTAAACAAATTCTTTGTTCTCTACAGCTTTCTTCAATACTTCAGCATACTCTTGAGAAATTTTTGAGAGCAAGGAACTTTTTTCTTTAAGTTCATTAAGCAATTTCTCAACGCGTAAGTTCAACTCATCGACAGAAGCAGTGAGCTGTCTTGAGAGATTTTTTAGCACGTTGTTATACTTTTTAAAGTACTTCAGAGCCCTTTGGCCCGAAACAAAGTACATTCTTGTAAGGTTCCCTTTCACTTTTTCCATATCTATAACTTTTATAACACCTATCTCACCAGTGTTATCAACATGGAAACCTCCGCAAGCTGAGACATCCAAATTAGGTATCTTTATTAATCTTACCTCGCCTTTTACTTTGTCGCTTAACGGTTTTCGCAGCTCAAATGCCTTAACACCTTCAACGTCTGTTATTATTTCTTCAACGTTCACGCAGAATTGGATTATTCTGTTTGATAAATCTTCCGCTTCTTCAATAACCTCAGGTTCTATGAACGGTATGTCCAAATCTATAGTTGAGTACTCTTCCCCCATACGAAAGCTAACAGTTTCCACTTCTGCAACTTCGATAAAAGCTGCTGATAGGATGTGCTGGGCGGTGTGCTGCTGTGCTATATCCCTTCTGCGTATTTGGTCAATTTCTACGTCGTACGTTCCAGGTTCAATTTCAGTTGCAAGTTCGTGAACAGTATATCCGTCTTTTTCAGTTACACCTAATACATCGATACCTCCAATTTTTCCCCTATCTCCAAGCTGACCACCTTTGCCATCAGGATAAAAAGGCGATAAGTAAGCGTATGCATAATATCTCCCACTTTTCTTCTCCACTTTAATAATTTCTACTTTATTACCTTTATACAATGATTGTATCTTCAAAGCTTTCAACCCCTTTTGCAACAATCAAAACCTTCCAGCTGTCGACTTATGCACTGATATTTTTGACAAACTCGAGAGTTCTTTGAAGCCTTGATAATGTTTTTTCTTTCCCCAAAACAGCTATACTTTCGAACAGCCCCGGTGTAACCAGTCTACCAAGTAAAGCTCCTCTAATTGTTTGGAATACTTTGTTAGTTCCCAAACCAAGTGTGGTAGCAATCTCTCGCAATGTTTTTTCAATGCTTGAGATGTCGTAATTATCTAATTGAGAAAACTTCTGTACTGCCAACTCAATAATATTTATCGTTTCAGGCTTTCTTGCAAACTTCTCGACATATTCTTGTGAATACTCGTATGTATCATCTACAAATGGCAATGCAAATTCGTATAGTTGCTTTAGCGTGTTGACCTTTTCTCGACAGATTTCCAAAACTTCTTTTGGAATTTCCTTCTCTGCTCCCACGTATCTTCTCCATTCTTCGAACTGATTATAGAGTTCTTCTGTTGTAAGCATTCTCATGTGTTTCCCATTAACCCATTCGAGTTTTTGATAATCGAATACAACGTTCTTATTGGAAATCTTATCTGGTGTAAACGACTCTATTTTTTGCGTAAAGTCAAAAATCTCTTCATCGACACTCCAACCAAGGATTGCAAGATAATTAACAAGTGCTTTCGAAAGGTAGCCTTCTTTTCTGAAGTGCTCAACAGCTGTTGCGCCATGCCTTTTGCTTAAGGGTGTCTTGTCAGCACCAAGTATCAGAGGGATATGCATAAATTTCGGTGGTTCCCAACCGAATGCTTTGTAGAGCAGTATTTGTTTTGGCGTGTTCGATATATGATCCTCGCCGCGAAGCACGTGTGTAATTGACATCAAGTGATCGTCTATGACGACTGCGAAATTGTACACGGGATACCCGTTTGATTTCAGTATTATGAAATCATCCATATGCTCCGTTGAAAACTCAATTTCACCCTTTAGCATATCGTCAAACTTCACGGTTTCATTTTCAGGTACCTTGAAAACAACAGTATAAGGATTTCCATCTGTCGGCTCTTGCGTTGTTGTGTAAAGGACCTTTTTTGGATCGTCTTTATCATACACAGCAAAGTACGCGTGTCCTTCCTTTACCAATTCGTATGCGTACTGTTCGTATAAATGCAATCTTTCACTCTGTCTGTAGGGTCCATAGTCTCCCCCAATGTCTGGTCCCTCATCCCAAAAAAGTCCTAACCAGTTCAAATCATTCATTATCATATTTTCGGATTCTCGTGTTGACCTTTCCGTGTCGGTGTCTTCTATTCGGAGAATGAATTTACCTTTATGTTTTCTAGCAAAGAGCCAGTTGAAAAGCGCAGTTCTCGCTCCTCCTACGTGTAAGTAACCTGTTGGACTTGGTGCAAACCTTACTCTTACCATTACAATTCCTCCTGTTTTCCAATTTATCTTCTAATAAAGATAGCTGGCACAAAGACTTCATCTTCTGTCAGACTACCGTGCATCCCCGCAAGTCTTTCTTCACCACCGCTGTATAAGTAAGTGAAAGCGTTATTCCCCTTTGTTATCATTATAGCATCACCTATTCTATTGTACAACTCTGGGTGTATTCTACCCGGTCCGAATAACCCTACGTCTATGCCTTCTCTACTTGATAGGAAGACGCAACTTGATGGAAAATTTTCTTCAAAATAGCTTTTCAACGGTTCGTAATTGCTCTTTTTGGACAAGTAGAAATACATCATCCTCATTTCCCCGCCAGGTGGACATGCTAACAACCTGTTGAATGGGTCTGTTGATTTCAAGAAATAGTTTGTTGAGTTTGGTATTTGAACCATGCCATGATCAGACGTAATCACGAAAAGGGTATCGCTTGGCAGATATTCTTCTACGAACCTCTTGATTTCAATAAGTAACCTTGCCATTTCCATCTCGTAAGCTTCACTATCTGGACCTTTTTTGTGCCCTAAGCCATCCAGATATCCCCAATATATATATAACATTCCTTGCCAGTCTTCGGAGAGCCTTTTCTTTAATGTTGCAAGTAAATCGCCCATATAATAGTAGCCCATCACATGAGCGTTTTTGTGTATAAGGTAAGATAGTCCAGAATTTGAAATTGTAGCGTGCGTCATTACTCCCCCGTAGAGTCCTTTCTCTTTTAATAAATCAAAGACATTATCCAACCTGTGTAAGCGCTTTTTAATGAGACCGGCGAATATTCCGCCTTCAACACCGGGATATGTGAATTCTATCATGTTGGTTATTGAGCCTATCTCACGTAGGTAAAGGATATAACCAAGAAGGCCGTGTTCCTTAGGTGTCTTCCCTGTAAACCAACTTGTCACAGCTGCAACTGTTGTTGTAGGGAAGACACTAGAAACTCTTATTACATCTTTAAAACCTATACCCTCATTAATTTTAATGAACTTGTTATACCCCATCCCGTCAATTAAGAATATTACTATCCTCTTTATACCCTGGAAAAACCCCTCGAAGTTGCCTTCGAGGGGGAATTCTGAATGGTTTGAATGAATTCCAAAGCACTTAAGAAACGAAGAAACAAGGTTAACAATTGACTTGTTGTATTGTGGAGCAATCAACCCATCATCAGCAAGCATTATCCTTTGACCGCTCCTTTCACAAGCCCGCCGACGATATACTTTTGCATCAGTAAGAAGAGGATAACCATAGGAACCATACCTATCATCGCCGCAGCTGTGAATAGTCCCCATTGTGTCTCAAACGGACCTGTCGAGAATGTGTACAAACCTATTGCGTATGTGTATTGTTTGACGTCCTGTAATATAATCCTTGCGAGTACGAATTCGTTGAAAGTACCCATAAAGGTGAGTATAACGATAACTGCAAGTATCGGTGAAGCAAGTGGTAGAACGATTTTCACAAATGTTTGCCATCTTGTTGCACCATCGATGAGAGCTGCCTCTTCTAATGAATCCGGTATAGTATCGTAGTAACCCTTTATAAGGTACATGTTATACGCTATACCACCCAGATAAGCAAATATCAAACCAGATAGTTTACTCAACCCAAATCCTGGAATGTATTTTCCAGCAAATGACAAGAATGTGTAAATCGCAATCATATACATTATTGCTGGGAACATCTGGATAAGCAAAAGTGACATTATTCCGTACTTCCTACCTTTAAATCTCATTCTACTGAATGGATAAGCAGCCAAAGCGGTTACAGAAGTTATGATAATTGCCACACTTAATGATACAATCACACTATTCATAATCCACTTCAGCATGTAGTGATCTGGTTTTCTCTGCCAGATTTGATCAATTCTAAACGCAGCGCCATCGAGTTTCTTCAGCGCAGCGGAAAGTTCTTTAATGTTGAGCTTGTCTGACAATTCGGATGACTTTCTAGACATCACATTCATATTCGGTACCACGTTGTTCCTATACACAGAAAGAACGGTGTCAGTCAATCGTTCCATGGCAACTGGTCTAACCTTTACACCTGTTTTTGAGACCGGCATGAATTTTGGCCCCTGAATTTCCACATCTGCTAGGTAAAGCTTTAAGTCTTTTACAAATGGTTCGTAGTTTTGGGAGAATAATTCGTAGTTTGTAAACATATCCTTTGCCGTTCCTGGCCAATCTAGCTTGGAAGCTATCTTTCTTATCTTTGATTGCTTTTTCTGGTCAGTTATCATATTTGCAATATCCGTTGTGATTCCAAAAACCCTCTTAGATTGTATGTTAAGCAGTTGAAGTTGAGCAGGTAATTTCATATTAGCAACCATTGTCTTGATCTTTTCGAGTTGATCAATGGCTAGTCTTGCTTTGAGGTACAGCAAAGGATCGTGCAAAAGTTCATATGCTTTTGCAAGTTCTGTGTTTATTTTGTTAATTTCTTCATCTATTTGAGCTTGCCTACTTTTGTATTTCGATATCTCAGCTTGCAATTGTAACATTCTTTCTGTTGTCTTTTTCAATTTATTCATCAAATTCACGGTTTCGTTTATGGTGCTTGCTATTCTCGTTGTGAAAACATCTATCGTGTTCAAAAAGTCTGCAAACGGTGCTTTGTCCTTGTTTGTGGCTTGCGCCCATTTAGTCATAACTTCGTTGTATCCATTCTGAAAATCGGTTAGTGCTTGATCGATGTCTTTAAGATCATCAAATTGCTGTACGTTAAGTTGGATATCCTCAATTTGCTCAAGTGTTGCTTTGAAGCGCTCCAATATTGTGTTTTCATCTGGTAATGACTCTGCCGAAACATTTGAAATCTTTGCCGCGTCAAGCAAATCAGCACCAGACTTGAGAACTAGTGCGTATTCCTTTAGCTGTGGGACCAAGAATGAACGAATTGTTTTGGAAAGGTTCAGATACTGACTCTGATAAGCACGATATGTCCTTTCCAGTGGTTCAACCGTACTTTGTATTGTTGATTTCTCATTGTTGAGTTCTTCCAACCGAGCTTTCTTTTTTCCAATCATCTCTTCCCAATTTTCCTGTCCTGAATACGGGTCAACTTCTTGAATTGAGCTGAGGTCCTCTCCTCTGGAGTATAACTCATATGCAGCCACTTCCAAATATTTCGATGGCTTCGGGAATTCGAGTTCGTTAATGATGTTCTCCAGATCCGAAACGTAAGATTTTATGAGCTTGTCAGAGTTTTTCTCAAAATATTCATTCAGATAGGAAATAGCATCATCTATTGCCTTTTTCAGCTTTTCAGTCTCCTCAATATAAGACTTAAATCTTTTCACATCATTTTGGAAAAGTACTTTCGCCTTTTCAACCGTTATGTTGTCATGAGGAGGTGCCATCAGAATAAGAGCATCCATATCGGAAACCAGTCTGGGTCCGTTTTTCTCCGGAGCTATAAGGTCTACATAGTTTTGAAGTGTCATCCTGCTGCTGAACAGTTTCGTTGAAAACGCCGCATTATCACGTCTTAATGATGTAGAGACAACCCAAACAATTGGAAACAGGACAACGACAGAAACTATTATCAAAACTATATGAGTAAGCAATTTTCTTTCCTTTTTGACCATTATCTGTTCACCTCCTCGAAGGACCCGGACAAGCGGAAGTTGATGAAGCTCAAAGTTCCAACTATAAAGAATATCAGAATCGATATTGCAGAAGCAAAACCAAAGTCCTGACCACGTCCACCTTCAAAAGCAAGTTTGTATGTATATGAAATCAAAATATCCGTAGAACCCGCGGGGGTTGTAGTATTTGGCATTGCAGGTCCTCCACCAGTAAGGAGTCAACTATGCAAAATTAAATTTTTGTTTTGAGTGTGAGATAGCATAATCAATATTGAACTTCTCTTTCTTTCTCAACATTGCGTACAACGTTCGCAATAACTTGTGTACTACTGACATTATCGCTTTTTTGTACGGTATACCTTGCTGCCTTTTTCGTTCATAGTATGTTCGGAAATATTCGTTGTGAATCACTACACTCACTGCCATTAGCCATAGTATTCGTCTTAGGTGGGCATTGCCCCTTTTCGATATGTGTCCTTCTACTTTGCTTTTGCCTGATTGGGCAATGCTTGGATCGAGTCCACAATACGCAATGAGTTTTTTGTATGTACTAAATCTTGAGATATCTCCAACTTCTGCCAAGAAATGCATCGCGCTGTTTTCACCAATACCTGGTATTGACGTGAGTATCTCGATATCAAGGTTTATCGCACTACATTCGCAATATTCTTTCATCATCTTGTCGTATTCTTCAAGCTGTTGCTGTAAAAATTGTAGTTCTTTGATATTTTGCACAAGAATCTTTTCTTTCATCGGCCAATATTGAGCAATCGAGTTATTAGCGAGTTCTTTAAGTTTTTGAGCATTAAGTTTTGTACTTCTGCCACGGTCTTTGGAAAAGAACACATCCAGATTACGAGCCTTTTGAATAGCCTTGGCAGAAGGGAAATGAGAAAGAAGATTGAGGATAGTGTCACTGTAGATATTGGTAACTCTTTCGAGTTCAGGGAAAAGAACGTTGAGCAGTTTTTCGATATTGTCTTTAACTTTTGCGATGCGGTGGATAATGTTTTCGCGTGCTCTGACAATATCACGAAGCTCAGAGTTGACAAAAGCAGAAGAAGGAATTTGATGTTGTAGGTAAAACAAAGCAGTAGCGATAATGCGAGCATCGATTTTGTCGGTTTTGGTCTTTCGAAGAGAAGCAAAGTTTTTAACAGTTAGAGGATTAAAAACAGCGCAAGCAAAGTCGTTGGAAGAAAGGAAAGCCAGAAGGTTGAGATGATAACAGCCAGTAGATTCCATAGCGATGATGATGGATTGTTTTGGGAAGGCAGAGAGTTTGTTTGCGAAGGAGGAAAAGCCTTGCTGGGACATATCGAAAGAAGATTCGAAGATGATGGAACTGGGATTAGAGATAGCGCAGACGTTGAACTTATCCTTGGAAACATCGATGCCGACGAAAACAGGGAAGTTATCCATGAAAAATCCTCCTTTCGAATGATGAGGGCAGGGAGCCTGCTGAACCAATCCTCCATGCTGACGAGGGCTGAAAGCCCAACCAACTAATCATGGTTAAAGGCAGGCAACAGACTCCTTAAATGGCTTAAAAGCCAAGGTGACATAAGTTGTCCTGCCCTCAATTTTTTTAAGCTAAATTATTTATACCATATTTTTATGTAGGAGGTAAATATTGACGAAGTTATTAAAATTAAACGCAAAACTACCTACGAGCAGTGGTGCAATTGTGGTCATCAGGAGTGGGAACGTAATTTTCCAGAACCTCTGCCATTTGCTAGCACCATCTATTGCTGCAGCTTCATAGTAATCTTCCGGTATACTTTGCAAAGCACCCAGTGAGACAACCATCATATACGGAAAACCAAGCCATGTGTTAACTGTCAAAACAGCAACCTTGGCCCAAAACGGATCGTTGAACCACCTGATTGGCTCTCTACCAAACAACTGTGTGACTATGAACTTATTGATAATACCATATGTTTCGTTGAAGAAACCGTTCTTCCAAACAAGCACTGAAATAAACGCAGGAATTGCCCAAGGGATAATCAAGAGCGATCTGTAAACTGCACACCCTTTCAAGTTCGGATTGTTAAGCACAAGTGCAAGTATCAAGCCTATCACAAAGGTAAATAGAACACTCAAAGCTGCCCACGTAAAGTTCCAAACGAAAATCTTGGCAAAAGGTCCAGAAATGGTTGGGTCTGTGAATATCCTTGTGAAATTCTTCAATCCATAGTAAGAAATGTAACCACCAACGATTACCTTTTCACCCTTTTCGTTTATGTCATATATCGTACCATTTTCCTCAATTAGTGGTCTGTTCGTTATCGTATTAATAAGAACGGTCTTAACTATACTTTTTCCTTTCTCTATCGTTTCCGCAAGCCCAAGTTTATACATGTGTTTGATGTTGTACATAAACAACTTGCCTTCCTCGTTTTGCCTGATTGCGTATCTATTTCCATTATTATCAACGAATTCAATTTTACTCATTATTGGGAAAAGGATGTAGTACTTGAAGTAATCCTCGTTTATAGCTGTGGAACTGTCATCCGGATTGTAGAAATATCTGTATATCTTCCCATTATCTTTAATGAGCTCTATCCTTCCATTTTGTTTTTCTACACTTAATCCACTCTCGCTAAGCTTTATCAATTCCACTTCAGCAAGTATCAATTGACCAGCTTCACTTTTAAGTACACGATAGTCTCTTGCAACGTAGTAAGTCGAACCATCGAAAACTACGGTTCTAAAATCATTGGTTGGTTGTGTACCTTCAAACCTCACGTAGACACTGTAGTTTAGCGGTGAGCTATCCGGGACAATGTACGTATAAATAGGATCAACAAGCAGTCTCTCGACAATTTCTTGACGTGTCATGATGTGACCGGTTCCATAGTTTGTGAATGCTGTTCTAATTGTAAACGCAATAGGGTACAAAACGAGTATAAAGAGTAAAATCAAAGCGGGTATCATGTAACGATAAGGATAGGCATTTCTGTTGAGAATAAAAAAGTCTATCAAGAACACCAAAACAAATAGTGTAACAGACAGCTCATAAAAACCTCTTCCGAACAGGAAAATAGCACCAATTATGCTAAATACGGTGAACGCTACGAGCATAAGATATCCTATAGTTTTCCAAAACTTCATCGGTTCATCCTCCCTGCAGTCATTTTCGGACATTCCCTTGGTAAAACTTTTTCTGGAACTTGGTAACTCTAACTCTTTCTTCGTGAAAATTTATATCTTATTAAGAAAAAGCACGGGGGCATTCCCCCGTGCCCCTGATTTTCTATTTAATTACTTAATTTGTGCCTTTATCTGAGCAACTGCGTCAGCAAGTGCTTTTTCTGCTGGAACACCCTGGTCGAGTGCTTTAGCCAAAGCATCACCCATTGCTCCCCACACTGCTGCCATTTCTGGAACGTTTGGCATTGGCAGACCGTATTTTCCAAGGAAGTCAGCAAATTTCTTTGTGAGTGGATCCTTTGCCATAACAAGTTCGTTGACGTCTGTTCTGGATGGACACCTTGGGTCTGCTTGCCAAATTTGGTACATAATATCTTTTGTTGCGATGAATTTTGTCAGGAAGTCAAGCGCAAAGAGTTTGTTCTTGCTCTTTGCGTTGACCATGAAACCTTGTGCACCGAAGAATGGCTTTGGTTTCTTTCCGCCAGGAAGGTCTGGAATTGGGGCAACATCAAAGTTTATACCGGCTTGCTTATATCCTGGAACTGCCCATGGACCGTTGATGATCATTGCTGCCAAACCATCTTTGAACAGACCGTCCATTGTGTTGTAGTTGTCACCAGATGTGAGTATCTTTTCATCAACGAGTTTCTTAATAAGTTTCAGACCTTCGATTGCTCCTGCATTCGCAAGGCCAACATCTTTAACATTGATTTTTCCACTCTTGTCTGTTCCAAAAACATATCCACCCATGCCGAAGAATGCAAACGAGCTGAAGTAGAAGTTCTTGTAGTCGTAGATGAATCCCCTAACTTCACCGCCGTAGTCTTTTTCTATCTTCTTTGCAAGTGCGATAAGTTCATCGAATGTTGCTGGCGCTTTCTGTACGTAATCTTTGTTGTACATTAGTGCTGGACCGTCGAATGCATATGGTACACCATAAATCTTACCGTTGTAGGTAAATCCTTGAAGAGGTGCTGGGAAGTACTTTTCTTTTTCTGGAAGGTTAATTGGTTCAAGCAAACCGTTAACAACAAGTTCACCAACCCAGTCGTGTGCTCCAACGATGATATCTGGACCTTCACCAGCTGGCGCTGCCGTTAAGAATTTGGATTTAATATCTCCGAAGTTCACCTGAATAACGTCAACCTGAACACCGTACTTTGCTTTGTACTGGTCTGCAAGTTTCTTGAGAATAGGAACCTGTGCTTCCGATGTCCAAATGGTAATCTTCTTGGCTTGAGCAAATGCCAAGAAAACAAAAAGAACTGCCAATACTACTGTTAACCACTTTCTCATACGCTCTACCTCCCCTTTTAGGATGATGTGGAAACCTCTTATATTATACTACAACTTACGGTAAAGTGAACCAATTTTTGGAAAAGTTTCCACAGAATCCATGAATGTTTGAAGTTTCTTATCAGTTCTACCGAATACGTCGCTATACACACAAAAATATACCTTAGCATACCAGAGCATACCAAAGGATACAACAGCAAGCAAGAATTTGTCAGTAATAATTCGGAATACCTAGTGTTGAAATGTAGCTACAAGCCATGTATAATTCTAATGCTATGAACTTACATCAGCCAAAGTCAACGGAGGTGAACAACATGGAAAAGAAAAGAAGGAGAGTTATTATCCTTGGTGCAGCTGGTAGGGATTTCCACAACTTCAACACGTTCTTCAGGAACAACCCAGATTATGAGGTTGTAGCGTTCACAGCTACACAGATTCCAGACATTGCAGGTCGAATTTACCCTGCCGAACTTGCAGGTCCACTTTATCCAAATGGCATTCCTATCGAAGATGAAGCCAAGCTTCCAGAACTCGTTAAAAAGTACGATGTAGATGAAGTTATCCTTGCTTACAGCGACTTGCCACACCAATACGTAATGGAGAGAGCAGCAATTGCACTTGCAGCAGGTGCAGATTTTAAACTTATGGGACCTGACTCAACAATGATTGAGTCAACAAAACCTGTTGTTTCTGTTTGTGCAGTGAGAACAGGTTGTGGAAAGAGCCAAACAACAAGAAGGGTTCTTGACATTTTGAGAAGCAAAGGACTCAAGGTAATTTCTATAAGACATCCGATGCCATATGGTGATTTGGTAGCGCAAAAAGTCCAGAGATTTGCAGATTATTCAGACCTTGACAAACACAACTGTACAATTGAAGAAAGAGAAGAATACGAACCACACATCGACAGAAAAAGTGTAATCTACGCAGGTGTGGATTACGAGGCAATTCTTAGAGCAGCTGAGGCAGAGAACCCAGATATCATACTTTGGGATGGAGGAAACAACGATTTCCCATTCTATAAAACAGACCTGCACATCGTTGTAGTAGACCCACATAGGCCCGGTCACGAGGTTACGTACTACCCAGGAATGGCCAACCTTCTCATGGCAGACGTTATAGTAATAAATAAAGAAGAAACAGCAAACAGAGAAGATATCGAAACGGTTAGAAAGAACATTGCAAAATGGAATCCTAATGCTATAGTAGTCGATGCTGCATCACCAATTTTCGTTGATGATCCATCACTAATCAGAGGTAAGAAGGTGCTTGTTGTTGAAGATGGTCCAACTCTAACGCACGGTGAAATGAGATACGGCGCTGGCTACGTTGCAGCCAAGAGGTTTGGTGCAAGAGAAATTATTGATCCAAGGCCATTTGCAGTTGGTTCAATCGTTGAGACATACAAGAAGTACAACCACCTCGATGTCATACTCCCAGCAATGGGTTATGGCGAAAAGCAAATCAAAGAACTTGAAGAGACAATCAACAAATCCGATGCAGAAGTCGTAATAATCGGTACACCTATCGACTTGAGAAGAGTCATGAAACTCAACAAACCTGCTGTCAGGGTCAGGTACGAACTCCAAGAAATAGGAGAACCAACACTTGACCAGATCCTTACAGATTTCCTCAAGGAAAAAGGGCTTTTGAAATGATTAGAGATGAGTAAATAATCAAACGGGTGCGTGGCAAACGCACCCGTTGTTTTTACTTATCTTTATTCGTGTGTTACCTTTAAACTAAACGGTCACATCTAAGTTCTTGCCCTGGAACAATTCACCAGCGATTCGCACGAGTTTTAAGTTCATATCTTGCTGTTTGTAAAATGCGAATTCCAGAGTTCTAAGCATAAGCTCTTTTGCTTGCTGAACTTGCTGAGCAACATCCGTAGCTGATGCCACAGTTGCAGGTCTTGCAACTGTTGGGGGATAAACTGGACCAAGAACGCTATTCACGCCTGCTATGGTCATACCCTTCACCTCTACAACCTTATCTTGACACTCCCAATCCGCTAAAGGGGATGGGATTCTTAGTAGCTCAAGGCTACCTTCCATGGAGAAGTGCTTACTCCATGGCTACAAAGGTGTGGCTTAAACCTCACACCTTTGACGGGTGCCAATCCCGCTACTACTTGGCTGCTGCCAAGATACCTTTTATATATGTTTACTGCCCCTACTCCATCCCTGTGATACTCAAACCCACATTTCGCACACTTGTACCTGCGACCTTCTGAGTGATTTTGTTGTCCACACACCGGACACATTCTGCTTGTGTAACTTTCTGAAATTTGCTCAACTTTTATCCCGTGCACCTGCGCTTTGTACATTATTAGGTTTGTTATTCGTCTAAAGCACCACTGATGCACTTTTTGCATTGCGTTGTCGTTGCCTTCTACTCTTTCTCGAATGTTTGTGACATCCCCTATCACGATGGTGCTTATTGCTTTTTGATAACACATCCCCACAAATTGGCTCGTGATTTTGTGTAGTATATCGTTCAGCTGGTTGCTTAGTTTTCTCAACAGTTTGTTTTTTGCTCTTAGAAGCTTTCTGTACCTTCTTGAGTCTTTTTTGCATTTGCTGATTGCTGACTGCAGTTTTGCCAGTTCCTTGTTCCTGTAGCGAAGCACCTGGTTTAATGCACCACCGTGATATGAAACGACTTCTTTACCATCAAAGAATGTAATGGGACGGAGTATGCCCAAATCTACCGCTACAAGCTTTGTGTCTTTTTCTTTGCGCTCTTCAATCTTCACCTCTATTCCAAGGTGAAGATAGTATCTGCCTGCTTCATACACCAACTTAGCTTGTCTAATCTTTGCAGCAGATGGTAAAGTTGTTTGAATCTCAAGCGGCTTTCTGTCTCTGCCTAAGGATAGCCTCAATCTACCATCAGCCAGGAGTTTGATTGCACTATCCTTCCAAATGAAGGGTATGAACTTTTTTCTTTTGTACGGTGGCTTTGCGTCGTGATTGGATTTAATGGCTTTAAAGTAACCGTCGAGTGCTTGGAAATAAAGTTGGACGAACGCTTGTTTTGAGTGAGTATGGATGTTGATGTTAGACGCCCAACGAAGGATAAACTTTTGTGCGCTATTTTCAGAAAGCCAGAAGTCTTTCTTTTGTTTGATTTTCCTGACAAGGGAAAGAGTTTTGTTGTAGATTCTTGCTGCAGTTTGGTTGAGCTCGTTGCACATATTATACAATTCAGCAGGAACAGGAACTTTGTATGTTCGTATCACATATCTTGACACTCTTCTATGAACCTCCTCATAGTTTCCTCGGATACAGTCCCGGCGCTTCCAACGTAGTATGTTCTGCTCCATAGTCCTTCTTTGGTTCTCAGATGTGGAAATTTCTCCGATATTTAGAAACACCTTTGAACAAATTAATAATGAATGCAGGAGAGAGTCTTGGAGGAGCAGAGACGAACAAATGTACGTGGTCTGGCTGGACAGAGAGATAAGACAGTGATTTCATGATTTTTAGCCGTTGAGTAGATAATACGTTCAAGCTCGGTTTTGATTTCGTTGAGCAAGAATGGCTTGCGATATTTAGTAATCCATACAAAATGGTAATTCAAATCATACGTGCTCCAGCGAGTTTTACGAATTCCCTTATCGAACACCATATACAATTATACTATTACATGCACAAAAAATCAAATTCTTACTATTCCCCTAAAGGAGAGTAGCTTGCGGGCTTGTTGGTGAACTGTCAAAAAATAATCCTACTTTAGAGCTTTTCGTGTTCAGTTCTTTACGATTTTAAAAACCGTCTTTTCTTCTGTGCTCTCAACTTTTATCTCCAAGCTCAGTTTTTTGGCTATTTCATTTGCGATGTAAAGTCCTAGACCTGTACCGTTTGATTTCTCACCCTTGAAAAATCGCTCGAAAATCTTAGGAATAAGCTCTTCAGGTATTTTTTCGCCGTGGTTAACAACTGCAATTTGGTTGTTCTTGATGTCTATAAGGTAAGGAGGAGCACCGTGGGTTAGCGCATTATCGAGTAAAATCGTAAAGATTATGCCGAGTCCTTCCTTATTGGTCCTCATTATACCTTCACCTTGGACTTCTATGTCAACAGGCTCTGAGTTTCGATTCTTGAATTTCTGATTTATCAGATCCTCGCAAAATTCTCTTAATTCTATGTTCTCCTGTGTTAGATTTTCTACTCTTGCAATTAAAAGCATATTCTCAATTATCTGCTTTATCTCCCTGCTACTCTCTTCTATTGCTTCTACGGATTCTCTTAAAACATTTTCGTCTCTCAAACCCCAACGTTTAAGCATATTCACATATCCCAGTAACGTTGCTACAGGCGTTCTCAATTCGTGTGAAACAGCGGAAACAAAAGATTCTTGCGCCTTATACGAGCGTTCTATCCTTTCCATCAGCTCGTTGAATTTTTGAACGAGTTCCTTAAGTTCATAGGTCTTTGGTGTTATATCAACTCTTTTAGTAACGTCTGAACCACCAAGGGACTCGATTTGGGATATGAATTCTTTTAACTCTCTCACGTTCTTTCGTGTCAAAAAGTAACTGAGTATAGCCACCCCTAAAGCGAGAAACAAAATAGCGATAACGAAAAGTTTCCTTATATTTTCAAGAAATCTGATGACTGGTGTTATTTCTTTCCCAATAATCAGACTTTGAACACTGGTCATATAGAAGTACCTGTTTTCAATTTTCTTTAGTCCCACCTCATTAATTAAGCCTATCCCAAAAGGATCATTAATAACAGCTTTTTCTTCCAAGTCAGCAACATAAACATCCCATCTTAACACGATGTACTGCTTGCCAAATGGTGTAGAAATTACAGTTACAAACCTCCCTGGGTTGGAAAAATCTTCCAGAACGGGTCTCATAGCCATCTTGTAGAAGTATAAGTATGTAACACCGAGAACTACAGAAACAAGAACAACGGTTGCAATAGTATTTATAAGCGCTAACTTAGTGGTTAGTTTCAAGCTCTTCACCGACCAGTCTGTAACCTATTCCTCTCACTGTTTTTATTAAATCTGGTGAAAGTTTCTTTCTAAGGTAGTTTATATACACTTCCACAGTATTGTCAGAACCGTAATAATCAATACCCCAAACGGCGTTAAGTATCTCTTCTTTGCTCACTGTTCTATTAATGTTTTTAACAAGGTAGAGCAGTAATTCAAATTCTGTTTTTGTTAATTCTACTTCCTCTTTATTGTAGTAAACAGTTCTTTTATCTTCATACACTTCTAAAGAACCTATTTTGTAAGGTTTAGAGATATCTATATGTTTCCGCCTCAGAAGTGCCCTTACTCTGGCTAAGAGTTCTTCGTTATCAAAAGGCTTTGTAAGGTAATCGTCTGCGCCTGATTCAAAACCTGCAAGTTTGTCTTTTTTCATCCCGAGTGCTGTAAGCATCAAAATTAAAACATCGGGACTGAGCTTCCTCAAATTTTGGGCGATTTCATATCCGTCCATGTCTGGTAACATTATGTCAAGTATAACCAAATCTGGTGAGAACTGCTTAAAGTTTTCAAGCGCATCTATACCATTGTCGAATGAAGCTATTTCGTACCCCGCGTGTTCTAGCTCTATCTCAAGTAATCTACGAATCTTTCTATCGTCCTCAACAATCATTATCTTTGGTACCCTTGCCATGAAGCTCACCTCAGATTTCAAGAACCTATGAATTATGTATGCTTTGAAATATTGAAAATTGTAAAAGGTATGGTATACTATCTACTGCTGGATGGAGGCGTGTCCGAATGGCTAAGGAGCCGGTCTCGAAAATCGGTGGACCTTACGGTCCTTGTGGGTTCGAGTCCCACCGCCTCCGCCATTTTTTATTATTTAAGCTAATTATTTTTCGCTAGCTTTACTTTTTTGTTTAGCATAGCCTGCCAACGCTGCTTCCCAGAGTTCTTTGAAGGAGATATCGTAATCTTGCAATTGCTGAACCAAATCCGTACCTATAGATTCTATCAAGCTCCTCGCATATTCGTCATCAAATAGAACGAGGTAATAGTAAGTTGTTACCTCTCCCTTTCCCTTTCTCCAGATCTTATACGTTACGGCCAACGAACCATCAAGCGGGAGTCTCTGATAAAGCTGTTCAAATAGTTCAACGGTTCTTGCAAGTAACGCTTCATTTTTTTCTCCTTTAAGAACAGAATTCAGTTGTTGCAGAAGGCTATTTTTCACAAGCTCTAATTCTGAAATCAAAATCTGGAAAGCTACTTGCAAGGCACCTTCCTTAACGCTTTTTTCGTTGAAGGCCGGCCCTGAGAACTCGCCTAACGCATAGATAGTAGTTCTCTCTTGCGAAAGTTTACTCAACTTCTCGCTGATAACTTCATTTTCGTAAATTAACTGGGCATCATTATCTTTTTTTGCTACATCAGGTAGCTCAAGTTTTGAAGGTTGAGACACTACGGGTTTTGGTGCAGTTATGGCTACCTGTGTGAATATTAAGGTTGCCGCTACTACTGAAAATATCAACCAAAATATCAGTTCTTGCATTCAACCACCTCAATATGAATTGTCAATACTTTATGCTCTCAGAATACCTTCTTAGCATATCTGAGAATGGCGTACCGTCCAGGAATATACCATCTTCATCGGAGATTTCCAAAAAAGAGACACTCATCTTATCGTTCCCATATCCTTTTACCCAAGACGTAAACCTCCGACTATAAGCAATCTCTTTTACACCAAACCTCTCCACAATCATTCTAACCACACGGCTACGTACCATATCTCCAAATGAAGGATGATAGGGACCGGCAGCAACGTACTTTAATTGCGACTGCGGAATATGATATCCAAGTCTAATGACTTTCCCGTTGTGACCTTCGATGAGAATCACCATTTCGGCTAAGATATTTACTGCTTCATCAAGAGTTTGCGGCTTATACAAACCTTGCTTAAAAAGTACTTCCAGTTCGGTATCTTTAAAAACAATTGTGGGATGTATTCTGAACAAACTTACACCTGTGTTAATAAGAATCCGAACGCTCTCTAAATCTTTAGCTCTGGTGTCACTGGGAAGACCGGTCATAAGGTGCGCTACGACTTCGAACCTGTCTTTAAGAAGTGAAATTGCTCTGAGAACGTCAGCACCAGTATAATTTCGCTTAGAATTTTTCAATACCTCGTCATCTATACTTTCGACTCCCAGTTCAACAGTTTTCACATTCCAACGCTTTAGAATTTCAACTACATGTTCATCGATAACGTCAGGTCTAGTGGATATCCTCTTTGGTATATCAGGTCTTACTGAAAGCAATTTTTCCATCAGTTCTGGTTTCAAACCTGTAAAGGTACCGCCATAGTACCCTATTTCATCCACGTCGGTTAAGTTTTGAAGGCTTTGGGCAATTTCTTTAAGGTCTGGAAGTGTTTCACCTGTCATTATAGATTGATTACAGTAAATGCATCGCGTCCGACAACCAAGATTTGGAAGGAACACAGGATAAATCTTTGGTCTTCTTTCCAAATCTTTCTGTTGAAAATCCATTTGCTTCACTTAAGTAGCTCCTTTACAACTTCGTTCACGAGTTTTCCATCGGCAGAACCTTTAATTCTTGCCATGACTTCTTTCATAACCTTTCCGAAATCTTTCTGCGTAGCGTTTAACTCCGATATCACAGATGATACAATTTGTTTTATCTCTTCCTTGGAAAGCATCTTCGGAGCGTACTCTTCAAGTATCTTAAGCTCTTCCTCTTCGGCCTTTGCCAGATCTTCTCTACCTGCTTGTCTGTAAGCCTCTATAGATTCCTGGCGTTTCTTTATTTCTTTGAGTATGAGCTTTTGCACATCTTCATCTGTTGCTTCTCTTTTCTCTCCTTCTACTTCAAAATATCCAATAGCCGTTTTTATCGACCTCAAAACTCTTAGTCTGATCTCATCTTTATTCTTCATAGCTTCCTTCATATCGTTGAGTATCTTTTCTTTAAGTGCCATTGTACTCCTCCCCTTATCTTTAAGTTAGTTCCGAAGTTGAGCTAATCTCCAAACAGACCAGCAAGGAAGTTTTTTACTGCACTGAGGTTAGACTTTGGATTGTATCCACCTTCATGTACAATGACCAAATAATCAATTTCCAAAGAGCTTGTTATCAAAACACCTATCGTCTTAAAATCCTGCGACAAAAGAGAAAACTTTCCAACAGGGTCTTTTACGTGTGTATCGGTACCAAGGGAAATCATGAGTGCATCTGATTTGAAATCTTGTATCTTTTGAATGGCCCGTTTTAGAGCCTCTTTGTACATCTCTATATCCGTATTTCCGGGTAGGGGAATGTTTAAATTTGTTCCATACGCTTTACCTTCACCACGTTCTGTTTCATAGCCACTGAACCAGGGATAGAACCTTTTTGGATCCCCGTGTATGGAAACGTAAAGTACATTGGGGTCTTTGTAAAATATGTCTTGAGTCCCATTGCCGTGGTGGAAATCTAAATCCAGAATGGCAATTCTCATTCCTTTTTCTTCTAAGAACTTTGCAGCAATTGCCACGTTGTTAAAATAACAATATCCACCACCAAAATCAGTCATCGCATGGTGGCCCGGTGGTCGCGTAAGAGCATACGTTGGTGTCTTGTTGTCAATTGCATATTTCGTTGCGCTTAGTACCACATCTACAGCTCTTTTTGCCGCTGAAAACGTTTCTCTTCTTATTGGCGTTCCTGTATCAAATATAGGATCAACGAAGAATACCTCTGGCAGGTATTCTTCATCTACCTCCTGCGACTTCTTGACGATGTAATTAAAGTACTTCTCACTGTGAACCTTCAAAATATGCTCTTCGCTGAACTCAGTTGGTTGTATCTCCTGGAACCGTTCCTGGATATAATCCAAAACAAGTTTTAACCTGCTCGGTCTTTCAGGATTTCTTATGAACCTTCCATTATCGATTTCCTTCTTAGGAATAAAGTATTCATTTAGTTCGGCACAGAAATATAAACTCGCCTTTTTTTCATTCGCCATTTATTTTTCGAGCTCCTCGATTTTCTTGACTCTTCTTTCGTGCCTTCCACCTTCGAAAGAGGAACTCAAGAAAGCATCAACAGTCCACTTTGCTAACTCGATTCCCATAAGCCTTCCTGGAAGAACTAAGATATTTGCGTCGTTATGTTTGCGCGCGTAAATAGCCATTTCTGGAAACAGGCAAAGCGCAGCGCGAATGCCTTTGATTTTGTTTGCCGCAATTGACATTCCTATACCTGTTCCACACATAAGAATTCCAAAATCGCATTCTTTGTTTGTAACTTTTTCAGCAACCCGCTTTGCATAATCAGGATAATCCACACTTTCTATAGAATATGTCCCACAGTCGATCACTTCGATACCAGACTTTTGAAGGTGTTCTTTTACCCTTTCTTTCAACTCGAAAGCAGCATGATCACTACCTATTGCTATTTTCATCACAATCGCACTCCTGGATTATCTAATGTAGTTGCTCAAAGACTACTTAATAGAATTAACCGCTTCCATGGCTGATGGAAAGACTCTAATTACTTTGTCTAGGGCAGTCATAGCAAGGAGTTTTTTTACATTATCGTTGACGCTAGCGAAAGCAATAGCTCCATTTGCGGATAACGCTGTTTTATGTAAACTCACAAAAGTTCCCAATCCAAAGCTGTCAACGGAATTTACTCTTGTGAAATCGAATACGATCTTTGATTTACCCTTTTTAATAAGGTTGTCAACCACCCAGTTCCTCAAGGTCATAGCGTTTTGCATAGTTATGTCACCTTCAAGAGAAACGATAGCTACACCGAATTGTTCAGTGAATGTGTACATAAATCCCTACCTCCTTCTGTAAAGTTTAAAGAACTCCTATTTGTTCAGAAATTCAAGAGCTTCGTTTTCATTATCGAATATATTCAATATCCTATCAAGCGCAGTCATTTTAAGGAGGTTCTTAATGTTACTATCGAGATTTAAAAAAGCAACGGCTCCTGCATTCATTAACGCTTGTTTGTGTATCGCAACCATCACGCCCAGTCCCGTGGAATCAATGTATCTGGTTTTGGAAAAGTCCAGAATTACTTTCTTAAAACCTTTTTCAAAAGTTTCTTCGTATATCCTCCTTTTAATTTCCTGCGCATTTGTCAATTCAAGTTCTTCAGGAAGTACAAATTTTACAATATCCCCCATCATTCTCTTTTCCATTTTCAACACCTTCCTCGAAACAACTGTCAAAGTAACCTAGTTTACCTTACGATCCTTATCAGTCCTACCATTTTTCCGATAATCCTTACTTTCTTTGGGTCGTACCTCATAATAGGATATGATTCGTTTTCTGGAACAAGTTCAACAACATTATCTTTCAATATGAATCTTTTGAGAGTTATTTTGTCATCAACGACAGCAGCCACTATCGAGTTGTTTTCTGCTGTGTACTGTTTTTTTAGTATCACATAATCACCATCAATTATATGAGCGTTCGTCATACTGTCCCCCTGAACTTTAAGCGCGAAGTATTCACCATAGCCGCGGAGCATTTCGATAGGCACTTCGATCTCCTCATCAACTTCTTCGAACATCTCTATCGCCTGACCAGCGGCAATTTTTCCCTTTACAGGGACGACTATACTTTCCTTGCGATCGGCAAGTGTTATAGCTCGCGCACCCTTGGAACGCTTTATGTACCCCTTCTTCTCAAGTGCTATGATATGTTGTTGTGCACCTCTGGGAGTCATTTTGAAATGGCGTGCGACATCCCTGATGGAAGGTGCGAAGCCTTTTATTGTTATGTATTCTTTGATGAATTCATAAACCTGCTGTTGTCTTTCGGTTAATTCCTTCATACATCGAACACCACCCTTAGGGTTATTTTCTCACCAAATTCAACTTGCAATCCGTGGTATGTCAGTGCTTTGATTCGTAGCGCAACCCGCCTTTTTGTAAAATAAACACACTGATTTTCAACTTTCACTGGAAGGTATCCACGGTCAACCGTTGAAATTATATCGTTAACAGCATCAAATAAATCATCTATAAACCCTTCTTTGTTCGCATCGCTGATATTATAACATTTTTTTATAACGTTTTGCAAATCTTTGTTGTCTTTCTTACTACATTCCTTAAAAAGGTGTGACAGCGATTTTGAAGCATTGCCGTTATAACCTTCCGAAAAATCTGAATTCTCGATAATTATCCGAACAATGGCATTTAACAATTCTGTTAAGTCTTTAGCTACTATTTCATATGCAAGATCAGCTGTATGAGAAATTTCTCTAAACAAGTCATTCTTCACCACCTATAACTGCGAAATCTGCTACCATATCACCATCAGCTAAGTGGATTATCTTAACACCTTGAGCAACTCTTCCCCTTGGTGGCACATCTGCCACTTTGAACTTTATTGAAGCTCCGTCTTTTGTAAAGACCACAACTTCTTCGTCTCCCTTTACATAAGCAACTCCAACAACGGATCCTGTTTTTTCCACTTCTCCTATATTTTTGATTCCCAGTCCATCCCGGGATTGTTTCCTGTACTCACTTGCTTCCGTAAGCTTTCCAAAGCCTTTTTCAGTTATCGTTAGTATGTATCCAGTGTCGTCGTTCAAGATTGTGGCTGAGACTACTTGGTCTCCTTCCCGTAACTTGATCCCCCTAACACCTGCGGCATTTCTTCCCATGGTCCTAACCTCATCAACAGGGAATCTTATACTCATACCAAGTTTGGTAGAGATCAATACTGTACTTTCTTCATACTCTACACGCAAAACGGAAACAAGTTCGTCCCCATCTCTAAAAGTAATAGCTCTTATACCTTTTGACGTGATGTTCCTGAAATCTTCTAAACTGGTTCGCTTCACAACGCCGTTCTTTGTGACGAATAGCAAATCCCCAGTGTAATCCGAAATATCCATCATAGCAAGAACTCTTTCATTTGGCTCAAGTTTGATGTATTTGGTAATTGGTTTTCCTTTTGTAGCCCTGCCACTTTCTTCTATATCTATGTTTTCGATTTCATAGACTTTTCCCTGTGAGGTAAAGAAGAGTGTCTTGTTATGTAGTTTCGTGTAGATGATTTGAGATATGATATCGTCATCCATTAGATTCGCACCAGTGACACCTTTGCCGTTTCTTCTTTGTGTTCTAAATGCATTTAAGTCCATAAGTTTTAGGAAACCTTTTCGTGTGAGTGTCATAACGACGTCCTTGTTTGGTATAAGGTCTTTCTTATCAAATTTTGTGATTACTTCTTCATATTCTGTAATCTCTGTTCTCCTTTCATCTGCATATTTGTTCTTAAGCTCGAGTAATTCCTGAACTATTACTTCATACACCTTTTCATCGCTCATTAAAAGTTCCTTTTCCTTTTCAAGTCTTACAAGGACTTCCCTGTATTCGGATTGGAGATTCTGCGTCTCAAGGTTAGTCAACCTACCAAGCCTCATATCAAGCACAGCCTTTGCCTGTTCTTCTGTCATCTGTAGTATTTCCATGAGCTGGGACATTGCATCAGCCGTATCTTTCGCATTTCTAATTATGTCAACCACCGTATCTATAGACCTTGAAGCCTTAATGAGCCCTTCAAGAATGTGTGCTCTACGAGAATCTTGCTGATACGCATGTTGCGTTCTCTTCCTAATGACTTCAAACCTGTGTTTTATGTACGCTTCTATGAGTTGTTTTAAGTTCATTAATTTCGGCTGTTTATCGGCATCGATAACAAGGAATGTGGCGTTAAAACGTGTCTGAAGACTTGTCTTTTGGTAGAGATTGTTTAAGATGACATCCTCATTTATGTCTTCCGGAAATTCAATGACGATCCTAAGTCCTTCTTTATCACTTTCATCCCTCAAGTCCTTTACAGGAACTTCTTCTTCTTGCAGATAACTTGCAATCTGATTTATCAAGTCGGCTTTACTTACACCATAAGGAATCTCAGTGATGATAATAGACTTTTTCTTCTTGTCCTGTTTAATCTCTACCTTTCCCCTAACTGTGAAGCTTCCCTTTCCGGTAACGTACATTTCCCTAATACCGGACTTACCTATTATGATTCCACCTGTTGGGAAGTCCGGACCTTTTATCACGTCTATTAACTCTTCTATGGATATATCTGGTTTTTTAATAACTGCGATTATTGCATCAACTACGTCGTTTAGATTGTGCGTTGGTATGCTCGTTGCCATTCCGACTGCAATACCACTTGCGCCATTTAGAAGTAGATTTGGTATCTTTGATGGCAGCACTTCTGGTTCTTGCAGTGAACCATCGAAGTTATCAAGCATGCGCACCGTTGATTTATCAATGTCCTCAAGCATTTCTTCGGCAATCTTGTGTAGCCTCGCCTCGGTGTACCTCATCGCAGCGGGTGGATCGCGGTCAACAGAACCGAAATTTCCTTGACCTTCAACAAGAGGGTATCTCATTGACCAGGGCTGGGCCATTCTCACAAGAGCTTCGTATATCGCAGCATCACCATGCGGGTGGTACTTACCCATGACTTCACCAACGATACGCGCTGACTTCTTAAATGGCTTGTTATGGAGCAATCCAAGTTCATACATTGAGTACAGTATCCTTCGTTGAACCGGCTTAAGCCCATCCCTTACATCCGGTATGGCTCGACCGATGATAACGCTCATTGAGTAGCTCAAGTAAGACTTAACAAGCTCTTCTTCCAGTATGCGTTCTATCACGTTTGAATTGTTATTCTCGTTGGATTCATTGCTGGGCAACGTTTCTTTTACTTCTTTTTCGTCCACTGGAAATTACCTCCCTATAGTTTTACCTATTTAATTGAAAAATTTCATTTTAACTAAGAAATCTTTGCCCCCGGTTCTATTTCACTTGAGACTGTTAGCAATGTAAGCTTATCGTTTTTCTTCGCAGCAAGAAGCATACCTCTTGATTCAATTCCCATAAGCTTTGCTGGTTTTAAATTCGCAACGACAACTATCAATTTCCCTACGAGTTCTTCTGGTTTGTAGAACTGAGCAATCCCAGCAACAATCTGCCTTGTTCCAAGTTCACCAAGGTCAATCTGCAACTTGACTAATTTTTCAGATTTTTCAACTTTTTCTGCTGCTAACACCTTTGCAACTCTCAGGTCTACTTTTTTGAAATAATCTATATCTATAAGTTCCTCCACAGACACAACATTTTCACTTCCAACCTGACCGGCAACCTTTTCCTGTTTTTCCATAGTTTTCTCCCCCTGTTTTTGAGGTTGTTGTACTTTTTCAGGTTCTTTTTGCGTCTTTTCTATCTTCTTAAAAAGAGGTTCGCCGTGGATAACTTCGTTACCTTTAAGTATGTTCCAGCCTTCTAAGAGCTTTTCTGAGAACGCTTCACTTACTGAAAGTCTACTATAAATTTCCTTTGAAGAATTTGGCATCACGCAAGACACCAGAGTTGCTACTTTGAATATACTCTCGGTAACGAGCGAAAGAATCGTCCCAAGCCTTTCTTTATTACCTTCCTTAGCAAGTACCCACGGCTTTGTCTCATCGAAGTACTTGTTCAAATCGCCAATGAACTGCCATAGCACGTCGAGAGCTTCGGTAATTCTGTATTTATCCATAAGTTCGATGTACATTCGTTTTGTTTTCTCATAGTTTTCTACCAAATTCTTGTCTATTTCTTCCAGTTCGCCAATTCCTGGGATTTGTGAATCGAAATGTTTTACGATCATCGCCAAGGTTCGATGTAATAGATTTCCGTAATCGTTTGCAAGGTCTGAATTGAGCCTTTTGATCAGGTTTTCCTCTGAGAAATCGCCATCTTTACCGAACATAATGTCCCTGACAAGGTAGTACCTAACAACGTCATTACCATACTTTTTGACGTATTCCCTAGGATCTATCGCATTTCCAAGCGACTTACTTATCTTCTGACCATTTACTGTCAGCCAACCGTGTGCGAAAATTTTCTTTGGCAATGGTAGTCCAACAGACATAAGCATTGCAGGCCAAATCAGGCTATGAAACCTGTTGATCTCCTTACCAATAAGATGCACATCAGCAGGCCACCACTTGTTGAAAGATTCCATATCATCTGGATACCCTATTGCAGAGACGTAATTTATCAGAGCATCAACCCAAACATATATCACGTGCTCTGGATCATCTGGCATAGGAATGCCCCATTTCAATGTCGTACGTGTAATCGAAAGGTCTTTCAACCCGGATTCAAGAATCTTTAGCATCTCGTTTCGGCGGAAGTCAGGTTCGACAAAATCCGGATTTTCCCTGAAATGTTTTAAAAGTGCGTCATTGTATTTGGACAGTCTAAAGAAGTAATTTTCCTCTTTAATCAATTGCACCTCACGTTTACAAGATGGACATACGTGTTTACCATCTTCTGTGTGTTCGAGCTCGTCTTCATTCCAATATGTCTCACAAGGTACACAGTACCAGCCTTCATAGGTTCCTTTGTACACGTCTCCGTTTTCCATCATCTTGGCAACAAAGTACTGCACGGTTTTCATATGGTTTTCATCGGTTGTTCTGATGAAATAATCGTTGGTAATCTCGAGTTCTCTCCAAAGTTCTTTAAACTTTTGAGCTAGTTCATCGCACAGCTGTTGTGGTTCAACGCCTTTCTCCCTTGCAGCTTGTGCTATTTTCTGCCCATGTTCATCGGTTCCCGTTAAATAAAAAACATCGTAACCCATCATTCTCTTAAAACGAGCAAAGATGTCTCCGACAATAGTTGTATAAGAGCTTCCAATGTGCGGTTCTGCATTAACATAGTAAATAGGGGTGGTAATATAGAATTTCTTCACATCTGGCACCTCCAAAAAATTGGTTTTCTAAGATTCTTAAATTATTATACCACACCTTACGTAAACGTGTGTGAAGCTTGTGAAAACATACAAGGCTCTTCGTATTAAAAACGCGAGGTGGAAAAACCGTTGGCTCCACCTCGCGTCTGTTTGCTTTTTCTCGGAAATATTCGATTATTTCGCTTCAAATAGCTCCTTCAAAGGCGGTATAAGATCCAGATACTTCTTGTAGTAAACAATTTCCCAACCGGGTCGAATAAGGTTTGGGTTTTTGATAATAGGGTTGAGTGTCATGAGTTCAACAATAGCAAGCGGTAATTCTTCATCTGAAGTTGCGACGCCCAGTCTATAAGCTATCTGGGCTAATGTATCGCCCGGTTTCACAGTATAAGCAAGCTGTACTAATGAAACCCTGTTATTGTCTTCCTTGATGTTCAAAACGTTTCCATCCAAGATTTTCTTAATCTGTGCAAAAAGAATATTCTGAACAGGCACTTCAAGCTCGCTCAGCACTGTTCCATCAATAATCGCATTTTGACCATAGGTCCTTATCGTTGGAATGGAAACAACAAACACATCGTTATCATCAACTGGTTTACCCATGAATTCCAGTTTTCTCACATCTTTCTTGTTCAATACGACCTCGTAATTTATGTTCTCAAATATATCGTAAATCCATGGAGAACTTACAAGTGATTTTTCAAAAATAACCTTACCATCCTTAAATGAGAGCAAAGTTAAACCGTTCTTGATAATATCCTTTACTTGCTTCCCTGTTAACCGCAGTGTCTTCACCGTGGTTGTCTTACCAACAATGGCATAAAGATCCTTCCTTGTAATATCACCTTCAACAAAACCTTCGAAATTTGGGCTAAATACATTCCATATTCCTATGTGAGATTTTGTATATTCAATTATCGATTTATTAACAAGCTCTGTAATTAAAGAATCTTCTAAAATAGCCATGTATTTGTTGAATCCTATCGTTTCTGTTGAATTCAAAACAGGCTCGTTCAACCATTTTTCAACTTGTGGTTCAAACTGTTGAGCCCAGCTTAACACATTCTCTACTGGTTTTATTTTTCCTACGTTGACATTCTGTATTGATACCTTGCTGATTTTCCATTTACCAGCCTTTTGTGAAAGTGTTATATCTATTCGATTAACAGAGGCTCCTTCGCTACCCGGAAGCGAAAACACTTTGTTCTCTTTATTGACATTTGCATAGACAATCGCTTGATTACCAAAAAGGAAAATATCCACATCTTTGCCAAATTCCTTAATCAATACGTCACCGATGTTGAGTCTGCTTTGTAATGCTATTTGCTTTCCAGTAACTGGATCGTAGTTTATTCCACCGCTGGTTGCAAGGATGATAATATCTGGAGCAACTTCAGTTTTTAAGGTCTGTATTGTTGTTCTGATTTTACTGATGTAGTCTGAAGAGACCAAATTTCCATATGGTGGAACAACTCCAATCGTAGCAACCTTTACACCTTTTGAGAAAACTTTAACATAATAATTTTTGACAAAATCGAATTTATTAGTCAAATTAGCAGCAAGAACATACGGTTTTAGACTTTTTAAGGTGTTTTCAAATTGTTTTCGCTCAAGTCCTAGTTCAAATGTACCAGGGACAAACACATCGTACCCGATCTGGTTAAACAAAGAAACAACGGGATTCTCAAGGATATTTTTTTCCACAAAATAATCACCGAAAGGGCTACCATAAAACAAGTTTCCGGTATCGACTAGCAACAAATCTGAATTTGCCTGACGGAGCTGGTTAACGTAAGAGTATATCTGCACTAGACCTTTTGATTCATAAGTGTTTGTGAAGTAATTAAAAGGTAGGACATTTCCATAAACGTTCGCCGTATGGATAATGGATACCGTAGCTGAAGTGGTCTGGGCGAAAACAAAAACCGCAAAAAGTGTTAGGATCGACAGTATAACAATAATCCTACTTTTTCTCATGCTCTTCCCTCCTTGTTATCTCTGATTTCACCATTTTTCTCATACCTTTCGTAACACTCCTTACAAACGGCAATGTATTTATCCTTTCCACCTACATCGAAAACACCACCGTTACTTTTCAGCTTGTACGATAGTGTTGCTTTGTACTCACCACACACCTCGCAGACTGCCTTTTTCTTGATAACTTCGTCAGCCAAAGCCATTAATTTTGCTGTCGTCTCAAAAGGTTCCCACAAATAGCTCATGTCCAGTCCGGCACAATAAACATCCACTCCATCCAAGGCTATTTTCTTAACTATAACGGCCAGTTCTGCATCAAAAAAGTGGACCTCGTCTATAAAGACCGCATCCGGCTTGTCTTTCAGCGTCTGATAATACTCGAACAACTCCTTTGTGTCCTTCACAACTCGCGCAGGCATTTTGTGAAATTTGTGAGTTACAACATCATCCGCACTGTAACGTGTATCAATCGCCGGTTTGAAAATGAGCGTTTTTTTCCTACCAATTTCATAAATCTCAGCAAAATTAAGAAGTTCTGTCGTCTTACCAGAGTACATGGGACCTGTGATTACTGTTAATTTTCCTACAGCGGTCATAACTAATAAGGCACTCCCCCTGTTTTTGATAATCTACTTTTTGAATGGTTTTTATCGAGCTTCTTTAAATATATTACCATAAAATTTGATTTTTGTCGACAAAGTTACAAAGCCTCGTTTCTTAAAACTTATCAAACTAACTTTTTATCTGGTATAATTATAGCAGGAAAAGGAGGAATAACCAATGGATCAAGGAAGGAAAATAATTGATACGCATGCGCATTTACATATGCCCCACTTCAAAGCTGATTTTCGTGATGTTTTAACGAGAACTGCACAACTGCACTTTGTGCTTAATGTTTCAACAAGCTTGCAAGACATGGAACCATGTATCTCCATTTCAAACAGCTTACCAAATACCTACGTAGCAATAGGAATCCATCCTCATGATTCGAAAGAAGCACACGAAATCGGCACAAAGTATCTGGATATTCTTGAAGAAAAGGCAACAAAAATAAATAGGATCATCGCAATAGGCGAAATAGGATTAGATTATTTCAGGAATATTTCACCTGTCGATATTCAGAAAAAAGTTTTCGCAGACCAACTTGCACTGGCATTGGAGTTGCATTTACCGGTAATTTTGCATATCAGAGATGCGTACGAAGATACATATGATATCCTTAAGGCATTTTCTTCAGAAGATTTAAAAGGGATAGTACATGCGTTCGGTGCTGATGAAACTTGGGCAAAAAGGTTTGTGAAGCTTGGATTTAAACTTGGTATTGGAGGTCCCATTACATATCCAAAGAACGAAATGCTAAGAAACGTGGTCAAAATAATAGGAAGGGAAAATATTGTCCCCGAAACAGATTGTCCTTACTTACCACCGCAACAGTATCGAGGTAAGCGAAACGAACCAATTTATGTTTCATACGTATATGACGAACTTGAAAGGATATTTGGCTCCGATGTTTCGGAAACGATGTGGAGTAACGTAAAAGAAATCTTCCGTGATATTATAAGCGATAAATTGTTCAAGGTTGAACAACAAGAACCACTCGGAGATGATGCAAAATGATAGAGCAAATTCGAGGAAGGTTCTTAGGTCGTAGCGAAGGGAAGGTCCTTGTTGACGTAGGAAATATCGTACTGGGAATTATCTGCGATGCAGAAAGCTTTTCCGAAACTACCGAAGGTGAAGAAGTTGTTGTGTATACAAAACTGATAGTCTCACAGGAAGATATGAGTATATACGGGTTCAATTCAAAGGAAAAAAGAGATGTATTCGAAAAGCTCATAAAGGTATCTAAGTTGGGACCTAAGAGCGCAATAAAGATCCTTTCATCAGCAAGTATAGAACTTCTGTCAACTGCAATAGCAAACGGCGACATCGAAAGACTATCTTCGATCCCTGGAATTGGTAAAAAGACTGCTGAAAGGATAGTTGCCGAACTCAAAGATGAGTTTGAACCTATGCAGGTTGATGAGGTATCACTCGAAGCAATCGAAGCTCTTGTATCGCTTGGATATGCAAAATCACAAGCTCAAAATGCTGTAAAACATGCAAGGAAAGAATTTCCAGACGCTTCCTTATCCAAGCTGATAAAAGAGTCACTCAAGATTTTATCGAAGATGTGAAGAAAAATACTGTAGGCAAGAATGTCTAGAAGAAAGAAGGTATCGTTATGGGGTAAGTCCTGTTGGTGGAATTTCAGCTACAAATTCACCAAGTGTGGTCAACCCCGTTTTGGGTTATAAATTAGACCCTGGAGAACCAGGAGTTCCATTTGGCGCACCGGCAAGTCAAAGTTTTCTGAGAGTGATTAGTCAGGAATTTGCCAACTATATGGACTTTAAAAAGCAAGCTGCCGAACAAGGTGGATTCATTGTATACGGTGGCATATACCTTGATGTTCAAAAGCGTGGTTCGTTCCTTGCAGCAGTTGCCGGTAAAACCAAAGTACTTATCTATGTTCCGGGGCAGAGGGATAACGGCCATTCGAACGAAAATCAGCAAGGCAACATAGGTGAAGACTCCGATATAAAGAGAAGTGAAATCGAAAGGAAAATAGATGAATTGTATAGGAAACTCCAACAAACGGTTGACCCTACGGAGCGGGAAAAATTGTTCCAACAAATACTCTTACTCACGATGGCTATTAATGCACTTATGGCGGGCATGAGGATTCCTGAACTGCTCGTCGGAATGCTTTTAAACACAACGGTTTAGAGTAACGATATTCCGTGAAAAAACAACAGGGGGAGGGGCATTTGTGAAAATCTCAGAAATAGCAAAGGTCATAGGTTTAAGAGAGGTAGTTTTCTGCAATGATTATGAAATCGAACACTGTTACGTTGGTGACTTATTAAGCGTTGTTATGCGTTCAGCACAGCAAAACACTATTTGGCTTACAGTTCAGAGCCATGTGAACATTATAGCTGTAGCTGCACTGACGGGTATTAAGGCGATCGTACTGTGCGAAGGACTAGATTTTACTCCGGATACAATAGAAAAGGCTAAAGAAGAAGGTATCAACCTTTACTCTTCTTTAGAAAGTTCTTACATACTGGCTGGGAAGATTTACGAACTCGGCATTCGTTAATTGTGAATAGTGGTCGAAAAAATGTATAGAGCCGATCTGCATGTTCATTCTTGCTTATCTCCCTGTGCGGAACTTACAATGGTCCCTTCGGTAGTGTGCAACTCTGAATTGGAGGTATTTTCTATTACCGATCATAACTCCGCACGAAATGTTGCGGTTTTTACTTTTTTATGCAAAGACAAAATTATTGTTCCTGGTATTGAAATTCACACATTGGAAGACGTTCACTTATTGGGTTATTTCCCAAGCATCGAGGATGCATTAGCTGTTTCAGAATTTGTGGAAGATATGCTTCCAAAATTCGAATACGACCCAGAAAAATATGGTTACGAAATAGTTTTAGATAAGAACGAAACGTTCGTTGGAGCTCTGGATTATTACCTTGGTTTTCCTACGAATCTAACAATTGATGATGCCTTGGAACTGATTAAGCAACACAACGGGCTTGCAGTACTCGCACACGTTGACAGGAAGTTCGGTGCAATTCAGCAACTTGGAATGGTTCCGCCTAACGTTAAGTATGTGGAGGTACGAAAAAGAGAAGTAGCCTTAGAATTGAGAGCTCAGGGATTCGTTGTGTTAACTTCTTCTGATGCTCACACACCAGATGAAGTGGGTTCGAGGAAAGTGTACTTTGATGAAAAACCAAAGAGTGCAGAAGACGTGTTACAGTTAATCCGGGAAAGGAGGTTCAAAACAATTTGGGACTTATAACACTGTCTGACCACGTGCACGATATAGCTGAAAACTCGATAAATGCTGGAGCAAAGAATGTTAGATTGCTAATCAAAGAAACGGATGATACTTTTTATTTTTCCATCGAGGATGACGCAGGCGGAATCAGACCAGATATACTCGAAAAAATATTCGATCCGTTTGTCACAACACGAAAAAAAGAGATACGAAAGGTTGGACTTGGCTTACCGTTCTTAAAGCAGTCTGCAGAAGCAACGGGCGGATATGTTAAAGTGAGCTCAGAATACGGCAAAGGTACGAAAACTGAGGCACTGTTTTACAAGTCCCATATCGATTGTCAACCAGTTGGGAACTTGGTTGATACCTTTCTTGTACTTCTGCTCAACCAAGATATCAACTGGGACATCCAAAGATGTTACAACCAAGACTGCTACGAAATCTCTTCCAAGACTGTAAAAGAGTACTTTGGAATCTTGGATACACCAGAAAAGATAAAGACATTGTCGGAGCTGCTTGCAGAACTTGAAAATTCAATTATGAATTACCAATAACTTTACAAAACTCAAAAGGGGAGGAAAAAAACATGCGAAGAAAACTCGTTCTGATTGGTTTAACTCTACTTTTTATCTTCTTAAGTGCAACACTACTTGGTTTCGTATTAAACGACGTAAGGTTCGAAGGATTAAGGACCATCGAGAAAGATGAGCTTGCACAAGCTTACAGTACGTACATAGGAAAGGATATAAACATGTACGCGGTCGAAGATATAATCTCCAATCTCGAAGAACTCGGATATTTTGAAGATGTTCAATACAACCTTGAAAGCGTACAAGGTAAGGAAAATGAGAAGGTCCTTGTTATCAAAGTTGTGGAAAACGAACCTGTCACAAAAGTTTCGCTTGAAATCGCCGGCCCGGGAATTATATCAAAAGAAACGTTGCAAAGTTCAATAACGATCCAGGAAGGTAAGGCTTTTAGTTTCAACAAATTCTGGGAGAGTATAAACAATATAGCAAAAATATATTCTGACAATGGATACATAGTTGCAACACCAAAATCGGAAGATAAGACGTTTGCTTTTGTCTACGTTTCCGGTCGTATTGATGGTAAAAACGTCTTGTTCAAGGTGACCGAGTACGTACTTTACGATGTAAAATTTGAAATTCTAAGTGATGACGAACAATTCAAAGCAGAGTTTAAGAAAATTGAAAACCAAGTTAGCTTATCGAAGTACAAAGATTACACACAAAAGAACATACTTTTGAAAATCTTCGATAGCCCCAGGAATTATGTACCAAACCTACAAAAAAGGCAAGAATTTTTCCAATTTCTTTCTAAATACGTGTACTTTAAGGTAATTGACATTTCATCATCTGAGATAGAAACAGATACTCCTGCAAAGGAACTTGTAGTCACGGTAACAGACAACACCGTTGTAACTCAGCCAGTTCAACTGAAAGGAATCAGAACCAAGGGTAACACCATTTTTACTGAAAAGGAACTTGTTGGAGAACCAAAAGAAGGTGTGTACACAAACTTTCAAATTTTGAAAGCTATACAGGCCGTAAAAGACAAATATGACAAGGCAGGCTATTACGTCAACCTGAATTTGGAGGCAGGCAGTGACGGCTATTTGTACATAGTGGTAACCGAAACAAAGGTTAAGGACGTAAAGATACTTGGAAACGATCGAACTAAGACTTACGTCTTTGACGATCTCATTGCCGTTAAACCTGGGGATTATCTAAACCGCAACCAACTTCAAGCAACATACATCGAACTAAAGAAGAGTAATTTCTTTAAAGACGTGAACCTCAACATCGAGCCTTTAGACACATCTAATGTTAACGTAGTTGTGGCGGTTTTGGAAAAGGACAAGAAATTCGATTTTCAAGGTGGTATTACTTGGGGACCTGTGAATGATAGACCTTGGTATGAAGGATTTGCTGGTGTCCTCTCACTGTCCTCCACAAATCCTTTTGGTTACGGTGAAAACTTCTCTGTATCATTGATGAAAGCACTTTCTAATACAAATCTATCGTTAAGTTTTGGAATTAGAAAACCCTTTGAAATGCCTCTTGGCTTTACATCCTCTATATCGTTCAATCAAGAGACAGAGGAAGGAACAACTACGACAAAATGGAGCACTTCAGCAGGAATCAGTACGTTAAAACTTCCAATTGGTCAGTTTTCCTTAAGCACAAGCTATTCCGAAACAACGGTTTCGTCTGAAACAGTTCTCACAACAAAAACACTGAGTCTGACAGGAACTTACATCTATGAAACCCTTGATAATCTCTATGTTCCTATGAAAGGTTATTCGCTTACATTAAGTGGAACGAAATACTTCCCGTTCTCAGAACAAGGTTCGGATGCTGTTAGTTACTTCGCCGAAGTTACTTACCACTTCCCGTTATCAGAAACTATTTCATTAGCAACTCGAATTTACAACTCTCAGGTTTTCCAAACATCGGGAGCACCAATCAGTTTTAGCCTCGCAGGTCCGTACCAAGTAAGAGGAGCGAAAAGTGACGAGAAAGGGACAGTTCTTGTGCTGAACAACAACGAAATCCGATTCAAAGAAGCAGATCAGATATTCTATTTCTCACTCTTTTACGACATCGGTTTTGTTGGCCAAGACTATTCGTTCGACAATCTTAAATCATCCACCGGTTTAGAACTCGGATTGGTTTTGCCAATGTTTGGCTTGGTCCGAGTCGGCGTGGGATTACAAATCTTACCGACATTTTCTCCAAATTTCAACACGTACTTCATACTCGGCCAAACATTCTAAAATACCTTGGAGGTTTTCAAAGAATGAGTGTTAACGAATTGCTTAAGAACCTTGAGCGAATTAGAGAAGAAGCAAAGCCTCTTGTCGAGTCGAGATGGAGAGAGTTTGAAAAGCTGAGAAGGGAAGGATCTGAGGAAGACTTGTTTTCAGAGCTATGTTTTTGCATTCTAACAGCGAATTGGAGTGCCCAGGGTGGTATAAAGACTCAAAAAATCATCGGAAATGGATTTGTGTATATGTCAAAGGAAGAACTAGTCGCCAAATTACGTGAAGTTGGGCATAGGTACCCTGAAGCACGAGCAGAGTACATAGTCTCAAACAGATGGCTCTTTGGAAAACTCAAGGAATTGATACAACAAGAAGATCCAAGAGAATACATAGTAAAGAACGTAAAAGGACTTGGCTGGAAGGAAAGCTCGCACTTTCTACGTAACGTTGCGTACACCAACTATGCCATCCTTGATAAGCATGTCCTAAGGGTTATGAACAAGCACAGCTTAATCGAAGAGATACCAAAAGGATGGACGAAAAAACGATATTTAGATTACGAAGAACGTCTTAGAAAGGTTGCAGAGATGTTTGGAGAGCACTTAGGGAAGTTTGACCTCTACCTGTGGTATATGATAAAAAAGACAGTGGACAAGTAAACAATACTGTCTAATTAAAGAAGGGGGAATTTCGATGAAACTAATTGAGAGCGTTCCAAATTTCAGCGAGGGTAGAAGGGAAGAAATTGTAAGACAGATTATTGAAGAAGCAAGCAAATATCCAAAAGTAAAAGTACTCGACTGGTCGATGGACAAAGACCATAATAGGTCTGTTGTTACGCTCGTCGGTGAGCCCGAGCAAGTTCTTAACGCACTTTTTGATATGACAAAGAAAGCAGCCGAACTCATAGACCTGCGTTACCACAAAGGCGAACATCCAAGGATGGGAGCCACGGACGTTATTCCTCTTGTTCCACTAATTGGAACAACTATGCAAGAATGTGTGGAGTGGTCTAAGCAACTTGGCAAAAGAATAGGCGAAGAACTTGGGATCCCCGTTTATCTATACGAACGCAGTGCAACAAGACCAGAGAGGGAGAACCTTTCTGAAATCAGAAAAGGCGAATTTGAAGGTTTCTTTGAAAAAATCAAAGACCCAAAATGGAAACCAGATTTCGGACCAGATCGAGTTCATGAAACGGCAGGTGTCACTGCTGTTGGAGCAAGGGAATTCCTAATTGCGTTCAACGTAAATCTTGGAACAAACAACATAGAGATTGCCGACAAAATAGCAAAGGCAGTAAGACACATCAGCGGTGGATACAGATACGTTAAAGCGATGGGTGTGGAATTGAAAGAAAAGGGTATCGTACAGGTATCTATGAATTTAACAAATTACAAAAAATCACCAATCTTCAGAGTCTTCGAGACTATAAAACGTGAAGCAGCAAGGTACGGAGTCCCAGTTGTTGGAAGTGAAATTATAGGCATGGTCCCTTTACAAGCTATTGTTGACACATTCGCATGGTATTTGCAAATTGACGATTTTGGAACAAACAGGGTTATAGAAGAAAGGCTACTTAACGAATTAACAAAAGAAGAATAAAAGCACTAAACTGCGTTAATTCACAATCTCTAAAACCATATTTTTAACGGGAGATGCACTTGCATCTCCCGTTTGTTTTGTGATATAATATCACTGAAAGGTTCGTGATTCGAACTTTTTTCTTTGTATAATCTTAGTTTTTGCACAAAAGAGATGGAGGTGAGAATTATGGAGTACAGAAAAGTAGGCAAGTGGGGTTTGAGAATCAGCGAGGTTTCACTTGGAACATGGCTAACATTTGGTAGTCAACTGGATCTCAAAGCAACACGAGAAGTAGTTAGATACGCGGTCTCAAGCGGAATAAATTTTATCGACACCGCCGAAGCGTATGCAAATGGAATTGCTGAATCTATACTTGGGATAATACTAAAAGAGTACAAAAGAGAAGATTTAGTTGTTTCCACAAAAATTTTCTGGGGTGGAGATGGTCCAAATGATAAAGGACTTTCCAGAAAGCATCTACTAGAAGGTATTTGGAATTCTTTGAAGAGATTGCAGCTGGATTACGTAGATATAGTGTACTGCCACAGACCGGATCCAGAAGTTCCAATGGAAGAGGTTGTCTGGACAATGGATCAGATTTTGCGAAGTGGTCTTGCGTTTTACTGGGGCACAAGCGAATGGAGTGCTGAAGAAATAGAGAAAGCACATCAGGTTGCAAAAGAACTTAATTGCATACCACCAGTTGTTGAACAACCTCAGTACAACCTTATATTCAAAGATAGAGTCGAGAAAGAATACGCCCCAATTTACGAAAAATACGGAATGGGACTGACCACGTGGAGCCCACTTGCTTCAGGTGTACTTACCGGTAAGTATTTGGAGGGTATCCCGCAAGGTTCAAGACTTGACAGGTGGCCATGGCTAAAACAAGTCATGGAGGAACGCGGCATTTTTGGTGAAGAAACAACGAATAAGATTAAGAGACTCAAACAAATCGCTGACAACCTCGGTGTTACAATGTCTCAGCTCTCCATAGCTTGGTGTCTCAAAAATCCGCACGTAAGTAGTGTGATACTCGGTGTGAGCTCACTTGAGCAACTTAAAGAAAATATAAAAGCTGTAGAAGTTAAAGATAAGATAACTGATGAAATTTACAGAGAACTCTCGTCACTATTTTAATCACGAAAAATGATTAATCAAAGCAGTAAGGCCGCGCTAATGCGCGGCTTTTTTATTCAATCACCAAGGTATAAATCTTGAAAGGTTCATACTCAATCTTGACACTCCCACCACACACTTCCAAATCCTTTTTCGCGTTTTCCAAAATATCTGTTAGGTATGCTTTAGAGAAAAGAAACTTCGGAACTACTTCTAATTCACCTGATGAGCCAACTTGCTCGCATATCCTTACAATTTTCTTCTCGCCTATTTTTCTGTAAGAAAGCACTTTGAAATTATCTGACTTAATATCTAACAAATTCTTCGGTTGACTTAGCAAACCTTCAAATATAATTATTCGCTTATTGAATTTGTCCGCTCTCTGGACAATATCCTTGACATCGCAAGTACCATGAAGATATATAGCGTAGGAAAATTCTTGTTTTCCTTCATCATTGTAAAAATCGGGATATATTCCTGCCTTTAGGACCGTTAGCTCTATAGTCGAACCTTCAACAGAATGACCGTATTTACCATCGTTTATTATCGATACACCAAAATCGTACTGAGAAATATCTACCCATCTGTGCGCCAACACCTCAAAACGTGCTTTTTCAAAGTTCGTATTCCTATGCGTAGCCCTTTCAATGTATCCTCCATCGATATCAAATTTGGCAATTCTGGAAAGTACGTTTGTTGGGAATTTCACTTTCAGTACAGTCCTTCTTTGGTGCCAATCCACAAACGTTCTTATAACGACCTCTTCGTTATCATTTCCAATGATAAAGAATTGCTCAACTACTGAACCTTCAACGCTGTACGTTGCTTTCAAAACTTTCCTCAGCTCATTATCCTCAACTACAGAAACGTCGTCTGCTTTCAAAATCTTTTCTGAAAAACGAGAACGATAATCTATATCCCAGTTGTCCCAGTAAGCCGGAACATCCTTGTACAAAGCCATCAAATTGCCTTTCCCTTTAAATGCGGATTTTCTTAGATGTTTGTTGTAAATTTGCAAAGAACCGTCGTTGAATATATCAACCTTCAGATGCATATTTTCTACATGATAGCCCCTTTCGTTTCTTGAAATCATGAACGTCGTGTTGTTAGATGGAATTGATTCATTAGGATTTCTGACATTATCAAGGTTATCAACATTCAGCGTTGCAAATCCCAAAGGTTCAATAAACACGTCGTCACCAATCAGCTTGTAAAAATACTTACCGTCGTACGTACGAGCCTTTCTTAAAGGCTTACCGTTGAAATCGAGCTCCAGACTCCTTTCTAATTCAAATTCAATTCCTTGCTCAAAAGAAGAGGTATTGAAAAGTGTAATGTATCCACTGGATGATGCTTTATTTCCAGAAACTGTGCTTTCCTGAAGTTCTTTACAGCGTGAGATAATATAACTCAGCTCGTTATTAGTTGTCTCGTAGACCTCGTGTATTGCAGAACCTGGGAGAATGTCGTGAAACTCATTCCGAAGCAGTATTTTCCATAGCTTGTCAATCTCTTGTTGCAACTCACCATCGTATAAAGCATTCAAGATCTCAGTAATTCTTAAGTATTCTTCAGCAATTTTGTGCAAACGTTTTGTCCTGCTTTGTGAAGTCAGCGTACCACGATGGAGTTCCAAATAAAGTTCACCGTCCCATGTTGGCAAATTCTCGGCGGAAAAATCTTCTTTCAGTTTTTCAAAGAAATTCTCCGCTGTCGAGTACTCTACATCTGGTATCCCAGGGATCTCCTTCAGCGCATAGTAATTCTCACACATTTCTTCCGTCGGTCCACCACCACCATCACCGTAACCAAACGTTAAGAAGACCTTGTCGGTCAGTTCCTTCTGGCGAAAATTCTGCCAAGTGTTTATGATTGACTTTGCACTAATTCTTCCATTATAACCTTCCTCTAAGTTCTTGTAATTGTAATAGACTACCTCAGTCCCATCAATCCCACGCCATTTGCATATGTCGTAAGGGAAATCATTCGATTCATTCCAATTGAGTTTTGTCGTCACAAAAAATTCTATTCCTGATTCTTTCAAAACCTGGGGTAACACCCATGAAAATCCAAATACATCAGGCAACCAAGCCACTTTTGAAAACCTTCCAAAATGCTCTTCAAAGAACTTCTGACCGTAGTAGAACTGTCTGATAAGAGACTCTACGCTTGGGATATTGCAATCCGACTCAACCCACATACCTCCAACTGGTTCCCACTGACCCTTGTTTACTAAATCCTTTATTTGCTCAAAAAGTTCTGGATAACTTTCCTTCAAGTCTTCATACATCTGAGCAGACGACTGAATAAATACAAAATCTTTGTATCTTTTCGCCAGTTGAACAGCATTTGCAAATGTTCTGACGATCTTTCGTTTAGTTTCCTCAACAGGCCAAAGCCAAGCATAATCGATATGTGCGTGCCCAGCTAAGTAAACCTTTCCTATCATGGGAAATCTTATCGATGCATTCAAAAGCTTTGAAATTAACTCTTTGTAAGCATTTAACAGAGATTCCCTAACGTCTTTTCGCCACATTCGGTACAACGTTGGAATTATAGGTGGTTCCCAAACGCTAGAGACTATGTGTTTAGCTGACTCATTTCTATTTAGTCCGTGTAAGTAGTTTTCCGTGTCACGAGGAATCTCTATTGTATGTAGACATTTGTCTAACGAGTCTATTAAGAACGTAGCCAGACCTTCATCCGCACTTTCTTGTACTACTTCGACAACGTTTCTAAAAAATCTTACTGCTCCTAACATATCGGCATCGTAGAAAATTAAAAAGCCCTCACTAAATACGGGTTCCGATTTGGTTCCGAAAAGCCCCCTTGGCATTGTTTCAACAATTATTTCGTGCTTCTCACCATCGCAAAATTGAGTTAGGTTTACTTCTCTGTGGTATTCGTTTATCTCTCCAAAAGGTTTTCCATCAATTCTAACAAGAGATTCTCCACCAAACCAACCACGCAAGTAACACACATGGGAATTCTCTGATGGTTTTATCTGAAATTCCGTTGAGAAAACTGCAGGATAGCTCATATCATTCCACTCATAAGGAAGATTTATTGACTTCGTGTTGTGTTTCCAACTCAGTTCTTCAACTTTGACCACACAATACGGCATCAGCTCATCAAGTAGTTTGTAAAATCTTGAGCATTCGATTTGTCTTTTTCTGTACATAGCAATCGCTCCCCTTTCTTCAACAATTAAATCAGCTTCACTTTATCAAAATTATATACTTTTGGAAGAATAATTTCCCATAGCATGATTGGAAAGAAAAAAGAGATAACTTTAGACAAAGATTGATTTCAATTCTTTTATTCTTTTTTCACAGATTCCCACCTATTTTCTCAGAAAAAACAGATTTTTTGGAAATGATTTCCAATGATAAAATTTTTTTGGAGAATATTTCAATTTTGTCTTCGCAATTGCTCAAACGAAAGGGTGGTGCAGTTGGCAAAAATACAACGTGGGATTATCTTGAGTGTTCAATTGGAACCTACAGATCCCATTACGGACCCATGCTTTGTCCTAAGCATGGCGAAAATTGCTGAAAGCGTAGGAGCGGTAGCTATAAGAACCAATGGTAGGGAGCACGTCAAAATTTTGAAGGGAAAAATAAATATTCCCATTATAGGCTTGGTTAAGAACAGGGCGTATGAAGCATATATAACTCCAACTTTTGAGGACGTCAAAGAAGTAGTAAGCGCTGGTTGTGATGTAGTAGCTATAGATTGCACCCGTCGCAAGCGCCCTGTTTCTGTAGAAGATTTATTCAGCATGGTGAGAACTAGGTTTCCCCATGTAGAGATTATAGCTGATATAGCAGATGAATTTGATGCAGAACGAGTTCTACCTTTAAAGCCGGACTATCTGGCAACAACCCTCAGCGGATATACGGACTATACAAAAAACGTTAAACTGCCAAATATAGAGCTTGTAAAAAGGTTATCTTCGTTTTCTCCAGTTCCTGTAATTGCTGAAGGTGGTTATTCAAATGAAGAAGAGATTACACAAGCACTTATTGCTGGTGCGTACGCAGTTGTTGTTGGAACAGCAATAACAAGACCATGGATAATGTTGTCCAAACTCGTCGAAACATTCAGGAGTACCAATGGCTCGAGGAGTGAAAAGAGATGACACTTGAATATGATGTTACCGTGTTTGGTGCAGGCCTCGCAGGTGTAAGTGCAGCAGTAACGGCTCAGCGACTTGGGAAAAAGGTAATCTTAATCGAACAAAGCTCAGTCGTTGGTGGCAATGCAACTGCAGGACTTGTTAATCCATTCATGAGGTTCTGGCTTGATAACCAGTTGCTGTGTGGAGATTTCTTCGAAGAGTTAATTACAGATCTAAGAAAACGAGATGGAATAATCGAAAATTGTTTTGACTCTGAGGTACTGCGATTAGTATTGATGGAAAAACTGCAAAGTGTGGATATCCTTTTCAGAGCGATACCTATATCGGTAAGAGACAGCAAGGATGAAAAGTCCGGACTAAAAAGAATTGAAAAAGTTGTGGTTAAAACAGCGTTAGGAAACGAGTATGAAATTCATTCTAAGCTTTTTGTTGATGCGACAGGTGATGGTAGTTTTTCTTACCTTGCAGGCTGTTCATACGATTCTGGAGATGAGACAACACATGAAAACCAAGGGACAACTCTCATGTTCACATTAGCGAACGTAGACTTTGAGAAAGTACGTGAATATGTGAGAAGAGAGCCCGAAAACTTTTTCAAATGGGTTTCACCAAACTCGAAAGTTTTGTCCGTAGGAGGATACTTTAAGGAGTCAACTATGCAAAATTAAATTTTTGTTTTGAGTGTGAGATAGCATAATCAATATTGAACTTCTCTTTCTTTCTCAACATTGCGTACAACGTTCGCAATAACTTGTGTACTACTGACATTATCGCTTTTTTGTACGGTATACCTTGCTGCCTTTTTCGTTCATAGTATGTTCGGAAATATTCGTTGTGAATCACTACACTCACTGCCATTAGCCATAGTATTCGTCTTAGGTGGGCATTGCCCCTTTTCGATATGTGTCCTTCTACTTTGCTTTTGCCTGATTGGGCAATGCTTGGATCGAGTCCACAATACGCAATGAGTTTTTTGTATGTACTAAATCTTGAGATATCTCCAACTTCTGCCAAGAAATGCATCGCGCTGTTTTCACCAATACCTGGTATTGACGTGAGTATCTCGATATCAAGGTTTATCGCACTACATTCGCAATATTCTTTCATCATCTTGTCGTATTCTTCAAGCTGTTGCTGTAAAAATTGTAGTTCTTTGATATTTTGCACAAGAATCTTTTCTTTCATCGGCCAATATTGAGCAATCGAGTTATTAGCGAGTTCTTTAAGTTTTTGAGCATTAAGTTTTGTACTTCTGCCACGGTCTTTGGAAAAGAACACATCCAGATTACGAGCCTTTTGAATAGCCTTGGCAGAAGGGAAATGAGAAAGAAGATTGAGGATAGTGTCACTGTAGATATTGGTAACTCTTTCGAGTTCAGGGAAAAGAACGTTGAGCAGTTTTTCGATATTGTCTTTAACTTTTGCGATGCGGTGGATAATGTTTTCGCGTGCTCTGACAATATCACGAAGCTCAGAGTTGACAAAAGCAGAAGAAGGAATTTGATGTTGTAGGTAAAACAAAGCAGTAGCGATAATGCGAGCATCGATTTTGTCGGTTTTGGTCTTTCGAAGAGAAGCAAAGTTTTTAACAGTTAGAGGATTAAAAACAGCGCAAGCAAAGTCGTTGGAAGAAAGGAAAGCCAGAAGGTTGAGATGATAACAGCCAGTAGATTCCATAGCGATGATGATGGATTGTTTTGGGAAGGCAGAGAGTTTGTTTGCGAAGGAGGAAAAGCCTTGCTGGGACATATCGAAAGAAGATTCGAAGATGATGGAACTGGGATTAGAGATAGCGCAGACGTTGAACTTATCCTTGGAAACATCGATGCCGACGAAAACAGGGAAGTTATCCATGAAAAATCCTCCTTTCGAATGATGAGGGCAGGGAGCCTGCTGAACCAATCCTCCATGCTGACGAGGGCTGAAAGCCCAACCAACTAATCATGGTTAAAGGCAGGCAACAGACTCCTTAAATGGCTTAAAAGCCAAGGTGACATAAGTTGTCCTGCCCTCAATTTTTTTAAGCTAAATTATTTATACCATATTTTTATGTAGGAGGTGAGAAAAGCAAAGGAAGATGGACTCAACTATCCGGTTGACTATTTCTTCTTCAACCAACTACCTGGAACTGGTAGAGTAACAGTTAACACGACTCACGTATGGGTCAAAACAACTGATGATTTTGAAATCTCGAAAGCACTAAAGGATCTTCACAAACAGGTTGAAACAGTGTACACATTTGCAAAAAGATATGTGCCCGGATTTGAAAACTGTTACGTTGAAAAGATAGCCACTTATCTTGGCGTCAGGGAGAGTCGCCGTATTCGGGGTTTATATACCTTCTCCGAAGACGATGTTATTAGAAAAAGCAGATTTGAGGATGGGGTTGTTAAAGCTGTTTATGGCATCGATGTTCACAAAAAGATTCAAACCAGCAACTCAAAAAACACCTCTGAAGTTCCCAGATACGAAGACTATTACGAGATACCATTAAGATCACTGATTTCCAAAGATTTCGTGAACCTGGGTATAGTTGGTCGAAATTTCTCGGGAACATTTTTAGGTCAATCCGCAGCTCGAATAATGGCAACATGCACGGACATGGGTGAAGCAATCGGACGTGCGGCTGGTATGGTAAATACTAGTTTTCATGAAATTATAAGGTCAAGAATGCTAGACAATGAAAAAGGGAGGGGTTCGGAATGAAAAAGGTATTTTTGGTGCTGTTGGTTCTTATCACTGCAATTGGTTTTGCTAAAACTATCACGTTGGAATTCTGGACACTTTCTTTAAGTCCAACGTTTGACGAATACTTAAAAGCGATGATTGCTGATTTTGAAAAAAACAATCCTGGTATTAAAATCAATTGGCTTGATATACCTTATGCTTCAGCAGTTCAAAAGTTAACAGCGGCTATTGCGGCTGGGCAAGGTCCTGATGTTGTGAACTTGAACACAACTTGGGCTGTTGACTTTGCAATTCAAGGTGCAATATTGCCCATAGATAATTTAATTCCCCCAGTCACCATTAAACAATACTGGGAAAAGCTTTGGAACGCAACAGTAGTAAATGGTAAAGCTTATGCGTTTCCGTGGTATGCATCCATCCCGATATTAATGTACAATAAAGACTTGTTCAAAAAGGCAGGGCTCGATCCAAATAAACCTCCAAAGACTTGGGATGAAGTTTTGGAGTATTCGAGAATTATAAGGGCTAAATTGGATATATACGGTTTCGAGCCAAATATAATCGCCATTGATGAACTTCTCTTGGAAGGTGTTCCTATAGTAACACCAGACGGCAAAAAGGCAGCTTTCAACACTCCAGAAGCGGTTGCCCGACTGGAATGGTTCCAAAAAGCATACAGAGAGAATTTGATGCCAAGGTCGCTTGGCGGTTATGGTGAAGGTAGAGAGTTCTATCAGCAAGGTAAGATAGTTATGTATCCAGCAGGGTTGACAATGCTAAAACACATAGAAGTTAATAGTCCGAATATATTCAAGGTTACGGATGTGGCACCACACCCCGTTGGAAAAGCTGGGATAATAAAGGTCTCATTGATGAACCTTGTGATTCCCGTTACTTGCAAATATCCAAAGGAAGCGGCAAAATTTGCTGCTCATGTAACTTCACCGAAATGGCAGATAGAGTTTAGTAAGTACGCTACAGTATTACCTTCAACCGTGCAAGGCTTGGAAACAAGTGAATATTTCAGACAAAGAGTTAAAGCAGGCGACCTTAACGCTAAAGCTATGTACATGGCAAGTCTTTCCATGAAAAATGCAGTAGATCTTAATGCTCCAAGTGTTATAGGTGTTCCAGCTAGTAAACTCCCAGATGTCAGAAAGGTTCTTCAGGACTATTGGATGAAGGCAATTAAAGGCGAACTTACAGCAAAAGAAGCGCTGAGCTTGGCCGAAAAAGAAGTCAATGCAATATTAGCAAAATAAACGCAATCTCATGGCAATTTAGTGTGGGGGGTGCCCCCCACATTTGCTAAGTTTATGTGGGGTGATAAATTTGCGAGCAAGGAAGAGACAAACGATTATAATTGCTGTACTTTTTCTCTTCGTGCCTTTGACTCTTTTGTGTATATTTACCTATTATCCAATAATAAGAGGAATAATACTATCTTTTAGCGACTATAATATGTTTACTAAGAAGACAACCTGGGTAGGTTTGAGAAACTATAAAGAAATATTTCAAAACAAATACTTTTACGAAGCACTTCGAAATATCTTTAAATACCTGATCGTGGTTCCTCTTATACAGTTTACCGCAATACTTACAGCTGTACTTGTAAATCAAGACATTCCTGGAATCAAATTCTTTCGAACTCTTTTCTATGTTCCGGTGATAACTGGGTCAGTTATTGTTAGTATGACTTGGCGCTGGATCTACAACGTTGATGGCTTATTAAACAGTTTTCTGCTGTCCACAGGTGTAATAAAAGAACCAATTATGTGGTTAACTGACGAACGGTTCGCACTCTATAGTGTTATGTTTGTAACGTTTTGGAGGGGTATTGGTTACTACATGGTCATTTACCTCGCAGGTCTTCAAAATATACCAAGTGAGCTGTACGAAGCAGCAAGAATAGACGGAGCAAATGCTAGGCAGATTCTAGCAAGAATCACATTACCGCTTCTCAGACCTACCATGTTGTTCTGCTTCACGATTTCCAGCTTGGCTGCTCTTAAGGTATTTGAAGAAGTGTTCCTAATGACTCAAGGTGGTTCCGGAACAACAACGATGATGTATTTGATTTACGATTACGCTTTTGTCAGATTTAAATTTGGACTTTCGACCGCAACCTCCGTGGTTTTCGCAGGTATTCTAATAGTATTCACAGCTATCAATTTCAAATTCTTTGGACCAAAGAGGTGATATAACCATGACAGTGAAAAAAATAATTAGAGTGATTCTTAGTTATATCATTCTGATAGCTTTAGGTATATTTTTCACCTTCCCATTCATTTGGGTACTATCAACGTCATTTAAAGGTCCAGGTGAGAATCTGTTTACTTGGCCGCCAAAATTTATACCGCAAAATCCAACGTTAGAAAACTATGTAACCGTATTTAGGAAAGTTCCGATGATAAGATACTTTCTGAATACGATAATCATAACCTCCTTGGGTGTGATTTTTCAAGTCATTTTAGCAGCACTCGCTGCTTATCCCCTAGCACGACTTGAGTGGAAAGGGAAAGACCTTGTCTTTAAGTTCATCCTTCTTCCCCTTTTAATACCTATGGAAGGCGCTCTAATCGTTAACTTTATTACTATATTGAAAATGGGTTTGTATGACAGGTACTTGGCCGTTGTTCTTCCAAGTGCTGTATCAATTTTTGGTATATTTCTAATGCGACAACATTATCTGTCAGTACCAGCAGAACTTGAGGATGCTGCAAGAATTGATGGGTGTAATGAATTCCAAGTCTTTTGGAAGATAACATTTCCATTAGTTAGACCAGCAACTGCTGCCCTTGCAATATTTGCTTTCACTGCATATTGGAACTCCCTGCTCTGGCCACTCATCGTTCTCAGAACACCTACGAAGTATCCTATCCAAGTAGGATTGTCTCAGCTGAGTAGTACGTTCGAACCCAACTTCAGAACTGCATCAGCTGCGATGGTCATTGCAATGATACCTATTTTAACATTCTTCTACCTTACTCAGAGATACTTCATAGAAGGTTACAAGGGCGCAATAATTGAGTAATAAAACACCTAACTCAGTTAAGGTAGGGGGAGTGAACAGGATATGAAGTGGGCTTATAAGGTATTTGTACACTTGTTGCTTTGGTTAATTCCTGGAATAATTTTAGCTATTCCTTCTATCGGGATCCTCTACTCACCAACAACAGAAAGTTATTACACCAAACCTACTTACGACAATATAATCCGTGGGGTGCTTAGTGTATTAGACTACGGTAAGCTCGAATACGAGGTCATCAATACAAGCAAAGTTACAAGTATACCAGATAACATAAAGGTCCTTATAGACCCTTCAAATGGTGCCATTTCAGATAGCGAAATTAACCTTGTCGAATCTTACCTTATGAAAGGCGGAAAACTCATAGCCTGTTACGAAAGCGGTCTCAAAGACGCGCAGGCTAAGAACAGGAGTAACTTCGCATACTCAAAATTCTTAGGTGTTAAGTTCGTTTCTTGGGATAGCGGAAAGTACTTCGTCATGAAGCCTACGCAAACAGGGGTCTCTGTTTTTAAAACGGACAAGAATATACCTTTGTCGAGAGGCTTCACTTTTGTCATAGATCTGACACAAAATGCAACACCTCTGGCTATTTGGTATACAAAAGATGGAAAGATTTCAAACGAAAAGTATCCGGCTGCTGCGGTTCTTTCACCTTTTGGTGTTTATTTTGGCGAGAACATATTCCTTCAAACCTCGACCAACGATGAACTTAAATCTTTGGTGCTCAATACCATCGGTTACTTACTTGAAGAACCTATATCAAACGTTAATCCTGTGTTTTATCTTAAAGCCTCATTGGACGAAAAAATTGCGACATTTGAAACCAGACTATTGGAAAGTAGAAAAAAGATTCCAAAAACGCAACTATACAAGATGCAGGAAATGCTTTGGGAGATAAAAGATGCATCAAAAAAAGCATCTGATTTATCAGAGTTGAAAAAGCTCCAAAAGATGGTCGATTTGCTTGAGATACAACTCTTACCACAGTACAATGTCCAGTTAAGAGGTATCTGGTTTGATAGTTACGCAATCAGAGATTGTGAAACACCGGAAAAGTTGCGCAAACAGATTCGAGAACTCCACGAGCTTGGATTCAACGCTATCTTTCCTGAAGTTATCTACAAAGGAATGACAATTTCTCCGAAGATTTCCAGATTTCCTCAAGACCCAGCTTTTCAGGACTGGAAAGAAGACCCATTGCAGGTTATAGTTGACGAAGCCAAGAAACTAGGGATGGAGGTTCATGCGTGGTGTTGGATCTACGCTGTTGCGTCCGGAGGTATCAAAACTCCGTTCATGGATGCTCATCCAGAGTGGATTGAGAAGGACAAATATGGTAGTATCTTTTCAAAAAACAACACCGCATGGTTATCGCATGCAAATCCAGAAGTAAGAGACTACCTTATTAACACTTTGCTGGAAGTGATACAAAAATACGACGTAGACGGTATAAATCTGGATTACATACGGTACGATGGTGATGAATTTGGATACGACGAATTCGCTGTGAAAAGGTTTAAAGAAGAGACAGGAATAGATCCATTTACCATTGAGAAGTACAGTAAAGAAAGCGTTATATGGCAAATGTGGCGTGAGGAGAACGTAAATACATTTGTGAGAGAATTCTACAGTAAAGCTAAGAAAATTAAAAACAACTTAGTCATCAGTGCGGCAGTATACCCAACACTTAGTGGTGCTCGCATGGAGAAAAAACAAAACTGGGAATACTGGGTAAAGAGTGGATATTTAGATCTTCTCATCCCAATGGATTACAGAAATTCGGCCGAAGATCTCAAGATACTCTTTGATATGCAGTCTGAGTATAAAAAAGATGTTTACCTTTGCCCTGGTTTGCAACTGATATCTTTGGACGAACCTAAGAAAGTCATCGATCAAATCGCCTTAACAAACAACTACTTCAAATCCGGATTTGTTCTCTTTTCTGTCTCTCACATAAAGAAATTTTCAAATGACTATGAGTATTTCAGAGTGGTTATGTCAAAGCACGCCGTAACCCCATTCAAAGGTATAGATGTACTACTTGATTCATTTGCTGATACTTTGATGGATGATATTAGTATATTCACCGAAAACGACTCACTCAAAGAGGACATTAATTTCATCTTTTCAGAATTTGAAAAGATCAAGAAAAGCAGTAATTACGCCGACCTGGTCGAAAAAATATCAAATGGCATCTTCACAATATCGGACAACGTAAAGGATCCAACTCTGGCTCTAAGCGCTATAGATTCCCTAAGCTGGATGCTCGAAATCGCATACCCGGCTGCAAATAAATTAAAGCCAAAAAGCTCATTCATTCCCCAAAAACCTAAAGAAATGGTAGTAGTGGAAAACATTGTTCCAATACCGAAATTAGAAGTCAAACAAGGTAAAGCAACCCTTAGTAGAAATCTCGAAGAGTGGAAAGATGCTGAGACAAGCGGTCAATTCCTTATGTACGATACCGGCCAGAGAGCGGATGTATCAAGTTATGCTAAGGTCATGTACGATGATGAAAACCTGTACGTGCTTTTTGTTTGTAAAGAACCTGATTTTAGCTCAGTTAAAGTTGTTTCTGGTCCACGCGACACCCGCACTTACTTGGGGGATTCTGTAGAAGTGTTCATTCTCAAGGATGAAAGAACTAATTCCTACTACCACTTTGTCGTTGGTTTCGACGGTACCATCTATGACGAACTGGGATACGATAGTAAATGGAACGGTGATATTGTGGCAACAACTTGGAGAGAAATTGATGCGTGGTATGTGGAAATAAAAATTAACATGAATTATTTGGGAATGTCTTTGAAAGATACTTCCGAACTAAAGGCAAACTTCTGCAGAAACCGCTGGAAAGGCAATATTCCCTTTTATTATACTTGGAGTGTTACTTATGGTTCATTCCACACACCTGAAAGATTTGGGAAACTTATATTTCAAAGAAAGTAATGACTCCAAAATCTTCACTTAATAACTTTAGAAAGGAGGTGTTCGGTACACGTCCCAGTTTGTAAAACTTAAAACATAGACTAACGTGGGGGCCGTGTACAGCTCTATAAATGAGAGTATTATTTCTTCCACTAGATGAAAGATTTTGCACTAAAGACTACTTCATTCACCTTTGCTCGTCTGTTGGTATAGATGTAATTTTTCCCGAGCATTTTGGGTTAAAAAAAACACCGGCAGACGTTGAATATTTAGCTAACTGGTTGGTACAAAACTCTCTTGGTTGCGATTTTGCAGTGCTATCTTTGGATATGCTCTTGCATGGCGGACTGGTCCCATCGAGGTTGGATTATACCCAAGAAGAGACATTAATTAAACGCTTGAATGTTCTGTCACTTGTGAAAAAACAAAACGGCAATCTAAAAATATACGCAACGAAGACTGTTACAAGAATACCTACGTACAACTCTATGGAAGAAGAACCAGACTACTGGGTTTACTTTGGTAAAGCTCTATATGAGTATTCCACAAGCCTTGCCAGTGGGCATAATATTAAAGAGCACAATATTCCTCAATGGATAATTCAAGACTTTTTGTGGAGACGAAGGAGGAACTTACAGACCACCAAGGAAGCTATCAACCTTGTGAAAGCAGGTGTTATAGACTTCTTAAGCATAATGCTTGATGACAACTCCGAAGGTAGTCTTGTCTACAAAGAAGCGTGTGAACTCGAACAGCTGGTTGCACAATTGGGCTTAAACGAGAAGGTACAAATAAGAAACGGTGCAGACGAAGCTTCGTTAAGTCTAATTTCAAAATGTCTCTGCGACCATTTCCGCCTTCAGCCAAGGTTTAAAGTCATCTATCGAAAGCCAGAATATGCTTATCTTGTGCCCCCGTATCATAGCGATGAACTGGACACGTCTACCAAAAGCCACATTTTAGGAGCTGGTGGACATCCTGTCGACTTAGAATCTGAGTTTGATATTTTGCTTTACGTGAACAATTTTGAACCGGACGAACCAAGAGAAGCACCTTTTCAGAAAGAATCGATTCAGAATTTAGAACGCAGCGAACATGCTGAATTAGTAAAATGGATCGACCTTGCTTACGAACAAAACAAGATAATAGCAATTGCAGATGTAAGATACGCGAATGGTTCGGATAATTCTTTAGTTGAAAGGATATTGGAAAAACCAATAAATTGGGAACTTACAACTTACTACGGCTGGAACACTGCAGGTAACACGCTTGGCTCAACGTGTGCACATTCAGTATTGTTGTATCTCAGCAAAAAGGGTTTTCTTCAAATAGACAAAGAGAAACTGGAGAAATATCAGTCAATACTTCTATTAGAACACTGGGGCTACCAAGCTAATGTCCGAAAGATGCTCTATGAGGAGGTCAGAAGACGTAACCAAGATATAAATTCATGTCTTTCAATGATTAAAGATGAAGAATGGGCTAAGAGGTTCGTCGAGAAAAATCTCGAAGTGTACATGGACAGAATAAACCAATCTTTAAAAAAGAACTGGAAATACTCAGTCTTTTTCCCATGGCATCGTCCTTTTGAAATAGGCATAGTGCTTATCGATACTAAGCAGGTGGTTGGTTAGATGTTGACAAGGAAGGGGACATTAGTAAATGGAAAAGAAAATCATTGCAGTTGATATTGGCGGAACTACCGTTAAAGGCGCAGTATTTTCCAAAAATAAAATACAAAAAAAGGTTGTTAAGAACACATCTAGGGTAGATCCGCTAAACACGACAATAAAGATCATTGAACAGTTAATGGAAAATGACAAAGAGATATCAGCCATCGGTATTGCAACAGCAGGAAGAGTCAATTCAACGACAGGTGAAATCCTGTACGCTACACCAAACCTAGAGAACTGGATGGGTAGGAACATCAAACAAGAGCTGGAAACCCTCTTTGGTATACCAACTTATGTTATAAATGATGCTAAAGCAGCTACACTGGCAGAAGCCTTTACTCGTAAAGTGCGATCGCTAGTTTTTCTAACCATAGGAACAGGATTAGGCGGGGGAGTCTTTATTGATGGTAAATTGGTAAATGGAACTTTGTGGGAAGCTGGGGAAATTGGGCATACCATACTTTATCCAAATGGTCGAAAATGTAACTGTGGCAAGAGAGGTTGCGCAGAGCAGTACATATCTATGAAAGTTCTCCACAGGTACGCAAAAATCCCCTTAGCTGAAAGGAATCAGTTGCTTGCCGGTTTCATAAACAACGAAGAAAAAGTGTTAGCTGCAGTTGAAAAATTGTGCGGTAACCTGGCGATGTTGATTGATAAAATATTTCTCATCATAGACCCAGAAATTGTAGTCGTTGGCGGAGGATTTTCAGAGCTTGGAGAAATGGCCTTGCATATACTTAGGAACAAGCTGATAGAGTATTCGTCTAAATCTCTTTATCATCCAACTCAGGTCGAACTCAGCATCTTTCAAAACGACGCTGGGCTTATTGGTGCTTCTCTTTTCGCTGCAACGCAGTATGAGGAGGTAGTATATCATGGTTGAAGATATCTTGACGCGTTTAAGTTACCAACCCGGTGCTCTGACTAAAAAGGAAAAAATAATAGCACAGTACGTCATAGAGAACGGTGAAGAGGTTGTGCATATGAGCATCACAGAACTTTCTGATTTATTGAACGTTGGTGAAGGCACTATCGTTAGATTTTGTCAAAAACTCGGCTTTGAAGGATTTCATTCTTTCAAAATATTTCTTGCAAAAAGTTTACCAAATAACAAAAACGAGGCAGAATCCTTTTCTTCTGAGGACCTGCTTTTGCAAATAAAAACGAATCACATTAATACTATTGTACAAACGTACGAATTACTCAGTTCGTCCAAGGAAGTCCTAAGCAAGTGTGCCGAAATAATTTCGCAATGCAAAAAGCTTTACACAGTAGGTGTTGGTGCATCTGGAGCAACAGCATTGGATGCATACTACAAATTTATGCGAATAGGTATTGATACGTTCTTTTCCCAAGACACCCACTTAGTAGCTATGGCACTTGCCACCTCCACTTCGAATGATGTCCTTCTTGCCTTTTCTCAAAGCGGGTCAACATCTGTGATCGTAGATCTGGCGAAAATGGCAAAGGACAATAACACAAAAATTGTTGCCGTAACGGGACATAAGAGATCTCCTCTTGCAGAAGTCGCTGATTATGTTTTACTTACGCCTATTCGCGAAGCACCATTTGAAAGCGGTGCGATAAGATCGAAAATTTCTCAGCTACATGTCTTAGAAGCTCTATTTGAAATGACTAAGCGGAATATAAAAGAAAGGGCAAACCACTATATACAACAAACTGCTCGCGCTGTTGAAAGGTGGATTTACTAGCAGATTTACACATGCAGAGTATTTCCGAGGTTCTAAGTATCGTTTGTAGAAAACAAGTGAAAAATGTGCAAAACTAAAGAAATTTGTGATAACTGATTTTCTTGCAGTTTGTTTGCTAAAGGAAGATCTTATGAGCATTTTCTTATGATATGGTCTCTTGATAAAATGATATAGCAAATGGACATTATAGCACACATTTGCTATTAATGACATATCAAATTGGACGTGACGAAATGTAGTGTCTTCATTCTTTTAGCATTGGTATTATCTGCACTTACAAAACATGCTGAAACAAATTTTTATTTTAAACTAGGCACAAAGAAAAGTAGTTAATTAGATAATGTTTTAAGGTAAAAGCAATAGGCATATCAATAACTTAAAAACAGATTTTTAACCGTTGATTCTAAGGAAAATGAGATCATCTTAGCGTATCAGACGATGCTGATAGTAAACGCCACATGATTAAGGTAATAATAAGCACTTTGTATGTAGTTTGAATAGCTCGACATAGTACAACGTTTTGATCCGTAACGAATGAGAGAGGTATAACTGATTTCTTATGAAGCTACACCGGTCCAAAGAGTTCCAACCGTTTTGTGTTCTCGATTAATAAGCGACGCTTTATTGTAAAGGGTAAGAATATAACAATAAGAAAGGGGGTAGCGAGGATGACACGGTGTGTAAAGGTTTTATTTTTGTTTGCGATTCTTGTACAGGTAGTTTCGTTTGCTTCAACGTCTCCAACACGTATTTCGGTACTCTTAAGCGTCGAACTCGACTCATCCGGGGCTTCAAAAGGTTATCTTTTTAGCGTGGTAAAGTTCGAGTGTCTCAGTTCTGTCAAAGTAAACGATAGCGCGTTCTCAGCTGGGGACATAATTGAAATAACAACAAACCAAGGCGGTCTCATAGTAAATGGTAACGCTGTAGGAGTTGATACATTAGTTCTAAAAGGTACTGTGAAGTTACTATCAGCAAAGCGAGCACTCGGAGTACCACAGTACTCAGACACAATATATGTTAAATTTGTCAATGGAAAGATTGCGTTAATTAACGAACTGGAATTAGAGAATTATGTAGAGTTAGTTGTTCCAAGCGAGGTACCATCATGGTTTGAGAAGGAGGCGATTAAAGCTCAAGCTGTTTTGGCAAGAAGCAGAGCGGTGGCAGACGTTTTGAGCGGGCCGAAAGAAAAGTTCTTCGGAGCTCACTGTGATGACAGTACAAATAGCCAGGTTTTCAACAATCAGATAGTTAGCAATATAATTAAGGTTGCAGTTTCCGAAACGACTGGTGAAATTTTAGTTATCGACGGTAAACCAATGGATACGATAGTGTATTTTTCAACATCTGCTGGATTCACTTCAAACAGTGAGGAAGTTTGGAGCGACGCAAAGGGCAAATTCCCAGGTGAACCGATACCTTATCTAAGGTCAAAGCCACAGTTCTCAAAACTTATTGTAAATGAAGTAAACGAAGTATTTTGGGATAAATTCTTCAGATCTTTCTGGGGCCTTGAAAAAGAACTTTGCGATTTTTATGACCGAGAGTCTCCATGGTTTCGATGGAAAGTAACTATGACCAGAGAGGAACTCGAGGTTTCAATTAGTAAAGGTCTTGTTGCAAGGGAAAAGGCCGACCTTACCTTAGGGTTCGATGCCATTAGAACAGTTGAAGGAAGGCTAATAGACGTAAATGATCCAAACTTCTCCATAGGAGAGCTGAAAGACTTACAGGTCATGAAACGAGGGCAAGGTGGCGTCGTTATGACTCTCAGAATTATAGCAGAAAGCGGAATCTACGATGTCGACAAAGAATATAACATACGTTTCGTTATAAGACCTACAAAAGCAATAACCGGTATGCCAAAAGACATAAACCTTGAAAGGCACGACGGAAGTCTTGTTTCCAACTATTCCATTCTCCCCAGCGGGTATTTCACGTTTGTAATAGAGAAATTCGAAGGAAAGATAAAGCAGATCACATTTTACGGTGGTGGAAACGGCCATGGTGTTGGTATGAGTCAGTACGGCGCAAATTATCTCGCTAAAAATGGCAAGAACTATCAAGAGATCATTCGTACATTCTACGAAGGTGAAATAGAAAAAGCGTTTTAAGTTCAAAAGCTTTTCTTGAAAAGTAAGATTTCACAACAGTTTGTAAGGGGCTTCGGCCCCATTTTTTTACGGCGTGCACCTTTTATTTTCTGCTAGTTAGTTCTTCTTGTAATCAAAATTTTAAGAAATTTGGAAAAAATAGGAGACTTGAAGGTATAAATGGCAGAAAGTCCGCATTTTTCGATTTCAGGAATAGAAATAGTGAAAATTTGGAGATTGTATAATCTGGTCAAAATATGATAGTATATTATAACAAATTGTGCCGTACGAGTTATATGCCATATCATTTTTAAAGAGGTGAGAAGTATGAAAAGGTTTTATGCGATTCTGACACTGTTGGTACTGATGGTAACTATTTCACTTGGTGCAGAACTTTCCATGATAATTTCTGTCACAGGTCCATTCCAGAGGAACTTTAACCCGTATTTTGCAGGTGCTACCGGCTACGTTGCAGCAGGTTTCATTTACGAAACATTGATATATGCGAACACAAAAACAGGAGATTTTGTACCTTGGCTGGCATCAGAGTTTAAATGGGGTGCTGGCTACAAAGAAATTACTTTCAAATTGCGCAGAGGAGTCAAGTGGTCAGACGGAACATCTTTTACAGCAGATGACGTGATATTCACATTCGAAACGCTGAAAAAATTCCCTGCACTTGATGTTCCGGGCGTTTGGAAAGGTGGACTGGCTGAGGTTGTAAAAGTCGACGACTATACCGTGAAATTAAAACTCTCAACAGTAAACACACTCTATTTGTATAGCGTTGCGGGAGTTTACATACTTCCAAAGCACATTTGGAGCAAAGTTGAAGATCCATCAAAGTTCACCAATGAAAATCCTGTTGGAACAGGAGCTTATCTACTCGATAACTTTTCCACGCAGGTTATAACGTTGAAGAAGAACCCAAACTACTGGAATGCTGCAAACGTAAAAGTTGATTCGATAAGAATACCCGCGTTCAGCGGCAACGAAAGTGCACAGTTGGCAGTTGCAAACGGTGAAATCGACTGGGCTGGTATTAACTTCCCACAGATCGAGAAACTTGTTCAGCAGAGGAAAGAACTGAACTATTGGTTTGCAGAGGGTAATCCAGTGTTCTTGTTCTTTAATCTTGCAAAAGACCCATTCAAGGATGCGACCTTGAGGAAAGCATTTGCATATGCAATTAATACTGACATGTTGATCAAAATCGGAATGACCGGTTATGCTGCGCCAGTGAATCCGGTTGTTATTAAGTCTGGATACGAGTATCTGATAAGCGAAGATTTGAAGAATTTGTGGTGGAAGTATGACCCAAAGACTGCAGAGAAGCTTTTTGCTCAGGCCGGTTTCAAGAAAGGAAAAGATGGAATTCTTGCGAAGGGTAATATTAAGCTTAGTTACGAATTATTAGTTCCAGCAGGATGGACAGACTGGATCGCCGTCTGTGAGTTGCTATCACAACAAATGGCGAACTACGGAGTTGAGCTAAGAGTTACACCTATAGATTACGGTGAATATTTGCAAAGAATTCGGAACAAGAACTTCGACGTAGTTCTGAGCTGGTCAAATTACGGCGCTACTCCGTACAATTTTTACGATAACCATCTGAACTCTGCAAATGCATACGTTGGTAGTAACAGAGGCGGATGGATAGATAAGACAACCGACGAACTTTTGGCGAAGATAAAGGAAACAGCAGACATATCTGCAAGGAAGGTTATCATGTCAAGGTTACAAAGAATCCTTCTTGAAAACGTACCAGCTGTTCCTTTGTATTACAATCCAGTTTGGTTCATTTACTCGACGAAGAACTTTACAGGCTGGCCAAATGAAAAAAAGCCTTACGTAGAACCAAGAATTACCGGTATGGATAAAATTTACCTCATCATGAACTTGGAACCTGTTAAATAATAAAATGAGTTGATAATTTTTGAAATTCTAAAAGGATTTTCATCAAATTAACAGCAACGCACGATAATTACTTCCTGCTGTTGACTCAGGGATTTTGTAAGAAACTCGACAGTGCGTTGCTGTTTTTATAAAGAAATCTTGTCTTGAGGTAAGGAAGGTGAGAGGTTTGAAGTACGTTGCCAACAGATTGTTTTTCTTTGTTATAACTCTTTTCTTCGCTCTCACGATTAATTTTATTCTTCCCAGGCTTATGCCAGGTGACCCTGCAGAAAGGATCCTTTCACGCTTTGGTCCAAACGTGGACGAAAAAGCTATAGAGGCAATGAGAATAGCCCTTGGTGTAGAAAAAGATAAAAATTTATTATCACAGTTCGTTGATTACTTAAAAAACACGATCACAGGGAACTTCGGTATATCTTATCTTCACTATCCCGTCCCGGTGTCACAGGTTCTGAAAAGTTCCATCCCGTGGACTCTGGGATTAGTCGGAACCTCAACAATTTTGAGCTTCTTGCTTGGAACTTTTCTTGGTATATATGCAGGATGGAATAGAGATAAACTGAGTGGCTCTGCGTTACTGGTATTTTCACTTTCGTTAAGAGCAATTCCATACTTCTGGTTAGCGATGATAATATTGTACATTTTCGGCTATAAACTTGGATGGTTCCCGTTATCGAATGCTTACTCTACAACAGAGATTCTAACAGGTTTCAGTTTAGTCTTAAGTGTAATATACCACGCGATACTGCCTAGTATAACACTTATCGTTGCATCCCTTGGAAGCTGGATACTGACAATGAGAAACAACATGGTGTCTGTTCTTGCAGAAGATTTCATCACCCTAGCGGAAGCAAAAGGTTTGGACGAGAGATATATAATGGTGCACTACGCGGCAAGAAATGCAATATTGCCAAGTATTACTGCATTTGGTATATCACTCGGTTTCGTCGTCAGTGGAGCCCTATTAACAGAGATAGTGTATTCATATCCAGGTGTAGGTTATCAACTTTACAGAGCTGTCCTTAGCCAGGATTTCCCGTTAATACAGGCTATATTCTTCTTTATTTCTCTCTCTGTGCTTTTAGCGAACCTCATCATGGACTTTGTCTATGCCTTTTTGGATCCACGTGTTAGGGGGTAGTTACCGTGAAGTGGAAAATAGGGATTGCTATTATTCTCACGTTCATACTTATGGGAATCTTCGCACCTTTTCTTACAAAGTACGAGCCAAATAAAACGGTTGGAATGCCATACCAACCACCAACCCGGGAGCATCCGCTGGGAACTGACAGAATGGGGCGTGATATACTCTCTCAGGTCTTCTACGGTGCTCGCCTTTCTCTCACGATAGGCATTTCTACAGGTTTGATAATGACAACAATAGCAACTACCGTCGGTATGATAGCGGGTTATTACGGTGGTATTGTAGATAGAATCTTGTCAACTCTAACTGATATATTTCTTGTTATCCCAGGATTGCCGTTAATGATCGTAATAAGTTCGTACATGCGCGTGAGAGGACCTCTGATGGTGATTTTGGTCATAGCGTTCACAAGCTGGGGTTCTGGTGCAAGGATTATCAGGTCTCAAATGTTATCGCTCAAGAATAGGGAGTTCGCTCTTGCTTCAAAGGTTATCGGCGAGAATGATTTCTACACAATATTCGTTGAATTGCTTCCGAACATGCTTTCGCTCGTTGCCTCTATTTTTTTCAGTTCCGTTCTTTATGCGATAATCGGCGAAGCTTCTTTGTCTTTCTTGGGCCTCAGTGATGTGAGTAAAATTACGTGGGGGACGATGTTATATTGGGCGCAGAATGCAAACGCGTTGTTAAACGGCATGTGGTATTGGGTTCTTGCCCCTGGGCTTTGCATACTACTCCTTGGTACAGCGTTCGCACTTATCAGTTTTTCGATAGATGAAATCACAAATCCAAGGCTAAGGGCCAGATAAGGTGGAAAGAATAAAGAATTGAGTAGAGGTGATACTGTGTTTGAAATAAAAGAGCTCAACGCTGGATATGAGTTCAGGAATAGGTTCGTACACGCTGTTAGAAATGTCTCACTTACTGTCGAAGAAGGGGACTTCTATGGGATCGCAGGCGAGTCAGGTTGCGGAAAATCTACGTTAGTGCTTGCCGCACTGAAATTGCTAAAAAAACCTGGAAAAATACTGTCCGGTCAGGTTTTGCTGGATGGTGTAGACGTTCTGTCTTTACCGGACGAAACGTTAAGAAAAATACGATGGAAGAGGCTTTCACTGGTTACACAGAGTTCTATGAATTCGCTGAACCCTGTCAAAAGGATAAAAGACCAAATGGCGGATGTGCTAATTAGGAACCATGGTTTTTCGAAAAGTGATGCATATAACTTGGTAAAAGAGAAATTGCAGTTGGTTGGGATTACCGCTGACCGCATGGAAAGTTATCCGCACCAGTTGTCTGGTGGCATGAGGCAACGTGTAGTTATTGCCATGGCACTGCTCTTATCACCGAGCGTTGTTGTAATGGATGAGCCGACAACAGCTCTCGATGTTGTGGTGCAAAGGTCTATACTTCAGCAAATCGAAGAGCTTAGAAAAAAGGAAAATTTTTCAACAATTTTTATCACACATGATATATCTCTATTATTCGAGCTTGCGAGTAAGATATCAATCATGTACGCAGGAGAACTTGTCGAGATCGGCCTTGCCAGAGATGTTTACACAAGACCGATGCATCCCTACACAAAAGGGCTTATCGAAGCATTACCAAGCATTTCAAAAGATTTGGATTCCTACAAGAGCATACCTGGTCGACCTGTCGACCTAGCAATACCAATACAAGGATGCCCATTCAAGGAACGATGTCCTTACGCTTTCGAACGTTGTGCAGTTGAAAAACCGCAGATGAGATACATTGAACTCGACGGAAATGGCAGGTGGGTTTCGTGTCATCTGTACTGAAGGTAGAAAACCTAAAGAAAGAATTTTCAATTAGAAAGGGATTTAATATACTTACAGTAAAAGCACTTAGAGGTGTCGATCTGGACCTTAAAGAAAATGAGATAGTCTCAATAGTTGGGGAAAGTGGATGTGGCAAGACCACCCTACTAAGAGTTTTGGCAAGGATATATGAACCAACAGCTGGAAAGATTTTCCTATTTGGTAGAGAATTACCTAAAAAGTTTGGAAGGAAAGAGGAACTCGAATTCAGAAAGAACGTACAAATGGTTTTTCAAGATCCCTTTGCCTCTCTCAACCCCACAAAAACCATTGCACATATGTTGGAAAGGCCTCTGAAGATTCATAAGATACAAAATAAGCAGCAAGTTATCGAGGATGTACTCCACGAAGTTGAACTGACACCTGTTGAGAGCTACCTGGAAAAGTATCCACATGAGCTTTCTGGGGGGCAAAGGCAACGCGTTGTGTTTGCGCGAGCTATTATAACTAAACCGAGAATAATCTTGGCAGACGAACCAACTTCTATGTTAGATGTCTCCATAAAGTCAGGTATTTTAAATCTGATGTTGAAACTTAGGAATGACTATAAGATAGCATTCCTACATGTTACGCATGACCTAGCCGCAGCAAAATATGTATCCGATAGGATAATGGTTATGTACGCAGGTATCGTCGTTGAAGAAGGCAATGCAAAAGAAGTCGTGAATAACCCACTGCATCCTTACACAAAATTGTTGAAAGAGGCGGCACCCGACCCTGAAAAAGTTTCGGCCACCAATTTTATCGATGCAGGTGAACCTCCGAGTTTGATAAATCCCCCGCCTGGATGTCCTTTCGCACCACGATGTAAGTTCGCCAGACCTGAATGTAGCAAAGAGGTAGATTTTGTGGAAGTTGAAGGAAGAAAAGTTAGGTGTGTGCTTTATAGATAGTTAATGAGGTTCTTCCGCACAGAACTTCACGTTGAGTGCCAGCTCAACGTGAAGTTTTTTATCAACAACCTCGGTATTGAAATCTTCGAGCTTTTGCTGAAAAGTGTTTTTGAAATACTCATTCTTGAACATTCCACCGAAGAGGTATATATCCTTAATGTTCTCTTTCTTAGCAAGTTGACGTACTTTTAACGTAAAACGGTTTACCTGGGACTCGATAACGTGTTTTGTAAGATCAGTCAACGGTATCGAAGATGCAAACGATGCGATTTTCGATTTGAAGTCCTTTCTCAGTTGTAGATTCGTCAATTCATATGGTGACGAAAAACCGTAGAAAAACTTTAGGCTATCAAAAACAGGGTCGTAGTCGTGTATACCGTCGATATAATCACAGTATCGTTCTATTATTTCCAAGACAATTCTAAAAGCTCCCGCTTCGTCTCCGAATAGATGGCCCCATCCACCTACACGTGTTCCTCTATTCGAAATAGCAATGCTGCCTGTGCCGCAAATGACAATTATCCCTGGCTTTTCTCTCAACAACAAAAGTCTAAGCGCTTCTATATCGGATAATACAATAACATGCACTTTGAAAAGGGCTTTCACAAGATTTTCGAAATTTTTCTTTCTCTTCTCATTGCCCGCCCCTGATACCGAGCATATAACTGTGCTTATATCATTCTGCGTTTCAAAAAAATGATTAATTCGATTTTTTATTTCATTCAAAACAATCAACTGTTGCTTAATTGTAGTTGCAGTTAAGTTAAGACCATATTCAACAATGGATTCGTAAACAATTTTGTTGTTTTGACTTTCCAGTAAGCAAAACTTTGTGGTCGTTCCCCCACCGTCTATTGACAAGACCAGCTTTGACATTACTATCAAACCTCTTTTTCTTCATTTCCGGATAACTCTGAATTTGTATTCGTCTCCTCTGTATACTGACAGAACATATTCAACACATTTGCCTGTCTCGGTGTACGTGTATCTTTTTCTCAGTATCGCACACTCACCATGTTTGATGTTCAAAAGTTGTGCTTCCTCTTTTGAAACCTTAGTAACTTCAAGGATCTCTTCTGCGTAAGAAAGCATGATTGAAAGTTCGTCTTGCAAAAAGTGGTAAAGCGAAGAAGTTTCCATGTCTTTGTGGAGAATATTGAGTATCCTGAGATCTACAGAAGGGTTTAGATACGCCGATTCTATCGCTATAGGTTTACCATCGATGTACCTGACACGTTTTAACAGAACTACCAAGGTTCCGGCTGGTAAACCGAACTGCTCTTGAGCTTCCAGAGGAACACTCACGAGCTTGTTTTCCAAAACTTTCGAGCTTACTTTCTTTCCTTTCATCTCGTCCGTGAAACCCGTCAGCCTGGTCAATTCTTCTTCACTCTCTACTCTCTTGATAAAAGTACCACTGCCTTTGGAACGAACAATCAAACCTTCGCGTCTGAGCTGTTCTAACGCATTCCTTACCGTGATCCTACTTGCCTTGAACTCTTTGCACAACTCCATTTCAGGAGGTAGTTTTCCATCTTTATAATACCCGTTAAGAATCCTTGTTCTTAACTCGGAATAAATCTTGTAATACAAAGGAAGCGCAGGGTTGTTTATCAAGATCTCTCCTCCTTTTTAATATTTTGAGCTTCTTCTACTTGGCTTGTGCTTATGTGTCTCATCACATGTGTAATACTACCGTAGTTTTCCAAAAGAACTTCACATTCGTTTTTGGATTTTCCAGTTAATATCATTAAGATAGCTACTTTCGTATTATTATCGGCAATTTTCAGATGTTCAGAAGCAGTTCTGTAATCCACACCCGTTACTTTCACAATTATTCGGATCGCCCTTTCTTTCAGCTTTTCATTGAGAACAAGAACGTCAACCATCTGATTTTTGTAAACTTTCCCAAGCTTAACCATCGTTGTCGTACTAATCATATTCAAAACCATCTTCTGCGATGTTCCAGCCTTCATCCTTGTACTGCCGGCTATTACCTCTGGGCCTGTTTTAATTGAAATCACGATGTCCGCATACTCCGCTAAGGCTGGTTTTGAAACGTTGCAAATTAAAACCGTTCTGGCGCCATGTTCTCTTGCAACATCGAGCACACCTCCTACGTAAGGTGTTCTTCCACTTGCTGTAATACCTATGACTACATCTCTACTCGATATAGTAACTTTTCGAGCATCCTCCCTACCAAGTTCGAAGTTGTCCTCAACAGCTTCGACTGATCTTTTCAAAGCTTCCTCGCCTCCAGCAATTAATGGAACAAATACATCAGGTGGCATTCCGAAGGTGGGAACCACTTCAACTGCGTCGAGATAGCCTATCCGACCGCTTGTTCCCGCACCCGCGTATATTACTCTTCCCTTATCCTTTATCGCTTCAACGCAAAAGTCGACGACTTTCGCAATTTTATCAAGAACCTCCGAAACAGCCAATGCAACCTTCCTGTCCTCATCGTTTATTATCCTCAATATGCTGAGTGTGTCAAGTTGGTCTATGTTTTCTGTCAAAGGATTTGGTTTCTCTGTTTCCAGTTCTTCAAAGGATGACTTTTTTGAAAAATTTATCATAAAAGCACCTCTCTTTCTTTAAAAGGTAGAATTCCTGTAGCTTTTACTTTACCAGTTAAAACTTTCAGAAGAGCTTCTTGCTGTACCACAAGGTTTCCGTACGTAGCTATCGAATTTCTAACAAGCAGTGCATCGTAAGGATTTCTCAGAGCAACCAAAAGAACGTTGGCATATTTCTCCAGTTCCATAATAATCTGTTTGAGAACGTCGCTTCGATAGGCATCGTAAGTGAATAACAAAATATGTTTTCCTTTCATCTCCTCTAAACTTGGCAAATTTTTCTCAGAGAACCACGAATACCTTACAGTGAAGTGTTTTGCCAGTTCCAGAACAATCTTCGGTACATTGTCATCCGGATTATCGCTGACAGGCGAGAACGGTGGGTTGACCATTGTAAGTATAGCATCTACCTCATTCAAAGGAATCTCCAAATTCTCTTGTCGAACGAATGTAACCGACCTTTCTGCAACTGTTTTCATTAAACTTTGATGTTCCTCGCAATTTACAATCTCAATTGATGGACGGTTTATATTCTGGACAGACTCTATAACTCTTATAACCTTTTCAAGTGTTTTAGATAATTTTGTCCTTAATGTCTGGTCACGATTTACAATTTCTTTGAAACCTTTAAACGCACGCAGCTGTAACTCTGGTTCATGGCAGATGGCCAACACATCGTTTCCAGCATCAAATGCCAACTTTACCCTATCTTCAACAGAGAATTTGCTCACACCACCCATCAACAAATCGTCAGACACTATAAGGCCCTGAAAGTTTAGCACCTTTCTGGCAATTCCTTGTACAACCTCTTTTGACAACGATGCAGGAAGTGCGTCACTTTGGATCGAACGTACGTAAACGTGCGACGGCATTAGTGCATCAGCGTTTAATCTTTTAAAAGGTAATAAGTCGAAGCTGAAAAGTTCATCGTACGACTTGTCGAGAACTGGTAAATCGTAATGAGGATCGACAGAAACACTACCAAGCCCTGGAAAGTGTTTTAAGCAGGTCACGACATTTGCATTTCTTGAACCTTCTAAGAATGCTGAGGCAAAAGCTATTACAGTACTGGCATCGTCCCCGAAAGACCTCGTACCTATCACAGGATTGAACGGATCGGTGTTGATATCGACAACCGGTGCCAAGTTAAAATCGATACCTACCGCCTTTAATTCTAAGGACATTGCATTTACTGCACGCTCAACTAATTGAGGATCACCGGTTGCAGCACAAGCCATGGCACTTGGCAACGTTGAAAAACCGTCCTTGAGTCTGAGAACACTACCACCTTCCTGGTCTACGGCAAAAACAGGACGGTAACCGAGAAAATTTGAAATATCCTCCGTTAATTTCTTTACTTGTTCCGGCGTTGAGATATTTCTTGAAAAAAGAATAACAAATCCAGGTCTAATTTCATTCAGGAGCTTTTTTGTTTCTTTGGTTAGCTCTTTTCCGTATATTCCTATCATAAAAACCTTGCCTGCATCTGCTTCCAACATAGTTTTCCACCCACTACTCACGAGATTAATTTGTTCTTTTCCTTGTACTAATCTTCGTTTTTGTAGAGGAGCACATCAGATATGAATTCAAAATAGTCATTCAAATTAAAATTCAGTAACTGATCCTTGCTTTCCATAAAATTCTCGACACCAGCAAGCATGTCTATCCTCTTATTGTTCACCTCAAATTCTTCGTAGCCTTGCAAGTATTCAAGAATAGCAACTGCTACTTCGAAAAAATTATCTTCCGGACTGGGAACAAATTCCAAACCGTTACAAACTTGATACGCATACTCTCGGAACTGCGGAATGAATTGCCTTTTTCTAAAGAGCATATTCGGAAACTTACCCTTAAGATAAGTGTACATTTCATCTTCGTCCAACCAAGGAGCACCGATGAATTCAAAAGGTTTAGTTGTACCCCTACCAACACTGAGGTTGGTAGCCTCAAAAAGACACAACCCAGCATAACAAATAAGTGAAGAAAAAGTTGGTAAGTTTGGGGACGGAACATTCCAAAAAGTATCAATTTTTGAAAAGTCTTCTCCGCTCCAGCCGACACATTTGATAATATCGATTTCCACGTCAAGTCCAAAGAACTTTTTATAGTACAGTGCCAATTCACCTGTTGAAAGACCATATCTAACTGGCAGCTCATAAGCGCCTACAATAGAATTAAGTGTTTGTGGAATCCTTGGACCGAAAAACCTCCTGCCAAGCGGATTAAATCTATCGAGCACTACTAATTTCTTTCTACACTTTGCACACGCCTTAACAACCTCAGACAGCGCATAGATGAAAGTGTAGTATCGTAAACCTACGTCTTGAATGTCGTAAATAACCACATCTACATCGTGTAACAAATCACAGTCCAAGGTGAACCTGGAACCGTAAATACTTGTGACCGGGATCCTGTAGCGAGGATGTATGAAATCCTCTATCTTTTGCCCATCAGCATTTAAGAACAATCCGTGCTCTGGAGTAAAAATTCTAACAACTTTTATTGCAGAGCGCATCAGTATGTCAAGCAAATGTTCCCCTTTTTGATTTACTGATGAGTAGTTAATTACGAGCGCTATATTGGATGCTTTGAGTTTTTCAATGTCTAATACATCGATACCGTTTAAAACTCTTTTCTTCATGACATCACCCATTCGAAAGGACTTATTTAAGAAGCTATATAAATGATATAACAAAGAAGCATATGTACAATATGTTGTTTTTATGATATTACAGCAAATATTGGCAAATAATATTCCTTAAGTGATCTATTCTACAGCTTTCTCATTTTTTCTGATTTTGCAAAAAACAAACAAAGTTCTATAATTTTGGTGGACACTTCCAAGGGGGTGAGTAGAGTATGAGAAAGTTGCTTGTATGGTTTTTGGTAGTTCTATCGGTTGTATTACTTGCCACAGAATTCTTCACCGAAGACAAGATGCTATGCAGTTCCTCACAACCGAAGACCGGAGGAACACTTAGATTGGCTTTAGCTTCAACACCAGAGTCCTTCCTTCTGTATGGTTCGCTGGATAGCTCAGCGTACACTGTTATAATGGGACCTCTTATGTCGCCACTTGTCGAGTACCACCCAATAACAAACGAGATTAGACCCGGGCTTGCCAAGTCTTGGACAGTCTCCAGTGATGGTAAGCAGGTTTGGTTCTACTTAAGGGATGCGTTATGGTCTGACGGAAAACCAATCACAGCAGACGATGTCATATTCACCATGCAGTATTTTGTGATGAACAAATATGCGCGTGGTAACTCAGTTGACAGATTTACGATCCCCGACGAAAAAGGTGTAAACAAGCCAATCACATGGACAAAGATAAACAACAAGGTTGTCAGAGCTGAACTCCCATCACCATACGGTGCGTTTTTAACAGTTTTGACAGCTGTTTACATCTATCCAAAGCATAAACTCGAACCTCTGATTGATAAGAACGATTTAGCTTCTGTGAACAAACTCTGGCTAACTAACGTTTCGCCGTCTGAAATCGTTGTAAACGGTCCTTACAAGTTGTCGCAGGTAATTGTGGACCAAAAAATTGTTTTGGAAAGGAATCCGTATTTCTGGAAGAAGGATCCATATGGTAACCAGCTACCGTACTTCGACAAGCTCGAGTACTTAATCATTAAAGACCCAGAAATTAGGCTTGCTAAGTTTATAGCCGGCGAAATTGACTACATGGCCATATCTGCCGCAGACTACCCAAGACTCAAGCAAATTGAGGTTGCAGGGAATGCTCCTTATGTGACATTCGCTTCTAAACCAGTCGGTTCTACACCAAGCCCTGTACATATCTCGTTCAATTTTGACACAGCAAACCCCAAACTGAGAGAGATATTTAGGAAGCTTGAATTCAGAGAGGCTATGGAATATGCTCTGAACAGGAACAGAATAATTGAGGAAGTTTACAACGGGCTTGCTATTCCAGGCGGTGGTCTCATGCTGCCAACTAACAAGGCGTTCTACAACCCAAAAGTGGAACAGCTCATGAGACCGTTTGATTTGAAAAAAGCAGCCAGCATTCTTGACTCACTTGGACTTGTCGACAAGAACAAAGATGGCCTTAGAGACTTTCCAGATGGCACAACTTTCGAATTCACAATTTTGGTGCAGAATCAACCAAAGGATTATCAACAAATCGCGTACATATTTAGCGAAGAACTGAAGAAAATAGGTGTGAAAACAAATCTCCAGATACTTGATTCCTCGGTCGTTGGGCAGATGTTTGGAGCTGGTAACTTTGAATGCGGTATCAGGGCTTTCGGAAATCAACCAGATCCGCAGTTAAGAAAGGCTATATGGCAACCTGGCCAGCAACTGTACTACTGGCACTATTCTACAATGAACAGAAACACAAATCCTCCATCACCTGTTTTCTCGGAGATGTTTGATTGGGAGAAGCGGATTTGGGAAATCTTTGAAAAAGCCCAGATAGAAATGAATCCGAAGAAGCGAAAGGCGCTCTACGATGAATGGCAGGAATTATACTACAAATACTTGCCGGTCATATTCGTCGCGAGACAGATGAACTTCTTTGGTGCTCATAAATCTCTTGGAAACGTTGTTCAGTCACCCGAAGGACTACCTACTTTCACTGTCTGGACAACCTTCAGAAAATGATTACTCCTTGACAAAAATCATCACAAGCGAGTGGGAGCTTTGCTCCCCTCGCTTTTTAAAATTCCACACGGGGGGAACAAGATGGAGAACCTGGTTAGCTTTATCGTACGAAGGATATTGATAATGATACCAATGATGGTTATAGTGTCGATAATATGTTTCACGATCACCGAGCTCCAACCTGGAGATTTCCTTTCACAGTATCTCGATAACCCAAGAATTTCACCTGAACAGATCGAAGCTTTAAAGCGTGAACTCGGGCTTGATAAACCAGCGTATTACAGGTACTTTTTGTGGGTCAGGAACATCGTTACAAAGCTCGATTTTGGTTATAGTTTTTCCTATCAGCGACCTGTCTTTGAGTTAATTTGGGAGAGAATGGGTTGGACTGTAGGAATATCGCTAATGACCATTCTTCTTCAATGGCTTATCGCTATACCCCTTGGTATCTTTTCAGCATTTCGTCCTTACAGCTTCTGGGATTACACATTCGCTGTCATAGCCTTCATAGGTATATCAATACCGGAATTCTTTTTAGCCTTGATCTTGATGTACTTCGCTTTAAATGCAGGATATACGTACATAGGGGGCCTATTTTCTCCTGAATTTATCGGAGCACCCTGGTCGCTTGCCAAATTTATAGACTTGTTAAAGCATCTTTGGATACCGCTGATAGTGATAGGTGTGAGTGGTGTAGGTGGGTTATACCGCATCATGAGAGCGAACTTGCTGGACACCATCGGTTCACCTTTCATAACAGCACTAAGGGCAAGAGGTTTGGACGAAGCTGTGATAAAAAGACACGCAGTTAAGAACGCACTTAATCCATTGGTAAGTATTGCGGGTATGGAGCTGCCAAATGTTTTTAGTGGCACTATCATAGCCTCAATCGTCTTAAACCTTCCAACAATAGGTCCATTTTTTTACAACGCGCTTTTGAATCACGACCAATACTTGGTTATGTCGTTTCTGATGTTTATAGCGTTCATAACACAGATAGGCAATTTGTTGGCTGATATAGCTTTGGCGCTCCTGGATCCAAGAATAAGGATAGCGTAAGGGGTGGAAGTAATGATTTCGAAGAGGATCATAAGACAATTTAAAAAACATAGACTTGGCGTCTTTGGTTTTTGGGTGGTGGTGATACTTTATGTGGTAATGATATTCAGCGATTTCATAGCACCATATAGCTACCAAACAACACACTCGAAATTTTCCTACGCTCCTCCCTCAAAGATACATTTTTATCACGAAGGCAAGTTTGTAGGTCCATTCGTTTATGGAGTAAAAAAAGAACGCGATCCTGTGACGTTCCTCCTGAAATTTGAGGAAGACAAGACTCAGATGTATAGGATTAAACTCTTTGTAAGAGGGGAAGAATACAGCTTTTTTGGTATAAAAAGCAACATACATCTCTTTGGTTTGGAAGCAGATCCCCAGGAAGCGATGCTCCTTCTCTTTGGCGCAGACAGATTCGGACGTGACCTTTTTTCCCGCACACTTATAGGTTCGAAGGTTTCTCTCACTGCGTGTTTACTTGGAACTTTTATCAGTTTGGTTATCGGTGCAATAATTGGTGCAATTTCTGGGTACTACGGCGGATGGGTCGATATTATCATACAAAGGATAATTGAGGTATTACGGTCCTTCCCACGAATTCCACTGTGGCTCGCACTTTCTGTTATATTGCCACCAAATTGGCCTAGTACATGGGTTTATTTCGGAATAATAATCGTTTTGTCGTTTATAGGATGGATGGGTGTTGCGAGAGTAGTTCGCGGGATGACACTTAGTTTAAAAGAAAAGGAGTTCGTAGTAGCTGCAAAGGTATGCGGTGTTAAAGACTTTAAGATTATAACAAAGCACATAATACCTAACTTATCCAGTTATTTGATAGTTGTCGCAACCCTGTCAATTCCAGGAATGATACTTGGTGAAAGTACCATAAGTTTCCTCGGGCTTGGAATTAAAGAACCAATGACGAGCTGGGGTCTTCTTTTAAAGGATGCACAATCACTGTCAGAAATAGCGATTCACCCTTGGTTAATCATTCCAGGAGCTTTCATAATGATTTCCGTACTCGCATTCAACTTCATGGGTGACGGTTTAAGGGATGCTATTGATCCCTACAGAACCGTCGAAAAGGTGTAAGAGGTGTTCAGCATGGAGACTATCAACCAAAAAGCGGAAATGCTGGAAAATGTGCTTGAAGTTGAAAACTTAAAAGTTCATTTTCGAACCCCTGAGGGTATTGTGAGAGCAGTCAATGGAATATCTTTCACGCTCAAAAAGCAAGAAACGCTGGCCCTAGTTGGAGAATCTGGTTGTGGGAAAAGCGTTACCGCTCAGGCGATAATGGGATTACTAAAATCTCCGCCTGCGATAATTTCCGGAGAAATCAAATTTAGATCTAAACCAATCACCGAGACGATGTTAATCAGCAGCATACGGGGTAAAAATATAACAATGGTTTTCCAAGAACCTATGTCGTCTTTCGATCCTCTTTACACGATTGGATATCAAATCGCTGAAGTAGTCGAAAAACATCTTGGTATAAAGAAGAAGGACTCAAAAGAGCTTATTATTTCAATGCTGAGGAGGGTACATATCCCTGATGCAGAACGTCGTTACAATGAATATCCTCATCAAATGAGCGGAGGAATGCTTCAAAGAATAATGATAGCCTTGGCGCTTATAACAAACCCGGAGATCCTAATTGCAGACGAGCCAACCACAGCTTTAGATGTAACCATACAGGCGCAGGTACTAAAACTGATGAACGAACTGAAACAAGAGATGAAAATGTCCACGATATTTATTACGCACGACCTTGGAATTGTTGCGGAGATCGCAGACCGAGTGATTGTCATGTATGCTGGTAGGATTGTGGAGCAAGGAAGCGTCTACGACATATTTGAATCTCCGTTACATCCTTACACAAAAGGGTTGCTTGAGTCAAAAATCAAATCTGCCATAAGAGGTAGGGAATTACCCTACATCCCCGGATTTGTTCCGTCTTCAACGCAGATACCCGAAGGTTGTCCATTCCACCCAAGATGCAAATATGCAATGAATATTTGCAGAAAACAAGAACCTGGTACTTTCGAGCTGGGTTCTCATGTTGTTAGTTGTCATCTTTATGCTGAAGAAAACAGAGCTTAAAGCTTGCAGAGCTTCGCGAGGTGAAAACAAATGAATTTTGATAGTCCTCAAAACAAGATAATTGATTTGGTGAATCTCAAGAAGTATTTCCCAATAAGAGCGGGCGTTTTTTTACAAATAAAGGGTTGGGTAAAAGCTCTTGAAAATGTTTCTCTGTCAATTCAAAAAGATACAGTGATTGGAGTTGTGGGTGAATCAGGGTGTGGTAAGACAACTTTAGCAAAGCTGATCGTTAAAATCCATGAACCTACTGAGGGGAAGATTCTGTTCTTCAAAGACGAAAAAGAATACGATGTTACACGCAAACTTGGAGATGTGAGTTCCGCTTTCAGAAGAGACATTCAGATGATATACCAAAATCCGTTTGATTCACTTGATCCGAGAATGAGCATATATGAAGTCATCGCAGAACCACTGCGAGCACATCGCATTTTTGAAAACAGGAAAGAAGAGCAAGAGTACGTAAAAGAACTTATGCAAAAAGTAGGTTTAAACCCAGATATGTTGAGTCGATATCCTCACGAATTCTCAGGCGGTCAAAGACAGAGAATAGCCATCGCACGTGCTATTGCTTTAAAACCAAGACTGATAGTTTGCGATGAACCGACCTCCGCGCTGGATGTATCGGTTCAAAACCAGATAATCAATTTACTTGCCAGCCTGAGGTCCGAGTATCATATGAGCTACCTGTTCATCTCACATAACTTAGACGTTGTAAGATATTTGAGTGATCGGATTTACATTATGTACCTTGGGAATGTGGTTGAAGAGGGAAACTCAGACGAAGTATTTTCAAGACCTCTTCATCCCTACACCATCTCTTTGATGCAAGCTATTCCAGACTGGAACCCAAAAGCTCGGAAATTTCATAAATTGACACTCGAGGGAGAGCCACCAAGTCCAATAAATCCACCTTCCGGTTGTCCGTTCCATCCACGTTGTCCATACGCTCAAGACGTATGCAAAAAAGAAAAACCTCAACCAACAGGAGTCGAACACAAAGTGGCTTGTCATTTTCCACAAGGATAGATCTTGAAAACAGTTATAGTCAGAAGGAGTGTTAGAAATGAGTAAAACGAATTTTTGGAAGAGGGTTGACGAGATTATATACTCAGGCATTGACGAGAAAGTGTTTCCAGGTGCAGTTCTGTTAGTAGGAGATCTTAACGGTGTCATTTACGAAAAGGCTTACGGCACGTTAGATGAAGAAACTCCTGTGGAACTTTCAACCTTGTACGATTTGGCAAGCATTACAAAAGTCATAGCAACGACGACCGCTGTCATGAAACTTCTCGAAGAAGGTCGCCTTACATTAAGCGATAGTGTGGGACTTTTTCTCGATGTGCCTGAGGAAAAGGCAAAGGTCACGATATTTGAATTACTAACGCACACTTCAGGTATTCAGCCTTACAGTGACCTGTGGAGAATATTAAGAGGAGAGCAATTAAAGAATGAAGTGATACGCATACAGCCAACTTGTCGCGGTAAGATGCAGTACTCATGCTTGAACTTTATTACATTGATGGCCATCGTTGAACAGATAACCAGTCAAAGTTTTGATACCTATGTACTAAGTTTGCTCGACCTACCGAATACTTTGTTCAGACCTCGGGAAGTAGAGAGATGTGCCCCCACAAGTGTGAGAGACGGAAAAAGGTTAAGGGGCGAACCCGACGATGAGTTGGCTTATTACATGGGCGGTGTTAGTGGAAATGCTGGTTTATTTTCAACCGCAAGGGACATACACACATACGTTCTTCGACTCCTCAAAGGTGAGTATGTTACAAAAAACGTTTTAAAACTTTTCACTGAAACACTTGTCCAAGATCCATCCGATCCGAATACCAAAAGACACTTGGGATGGATGGCCCCAGTTAAAGGAGGAAGCTCAGGGGATTTTGGCAACGAGCGAATGTTTGGGCATACTGGCTTCACAGGTACCAGCCTCTGGATAACTCCAGAAGGTCTTCATGTAATCTTGTTAACAAACAAATGTTTTTACGATCGCTGGGACCAGCGTATACAAAGAATAAGGATGCTTGTACATAACGTTATCTTTGCAAATTTGTTGTGAGATTGCTGGGGGTGAATGGTTGGAAAAATTGGTCAAATTGTGGGATTGGAGTAAATTCTTGCAAGATTTAGAAAAACCAGAACACACAATTTTGGGTCTGATGTCCGGAACATCTGCTGATGGACTGGATATCGCCAACGTTACTTTTAAGTACGAGGATAATAACTTAACGTTTCAAATCAAGAAAGCGGTCACCGTTTCGTACGAAAAAGAATTTCAAAAGAGAATTTTGGAATCATACGACAAAAGATTGGCGGATGTTGAGTACGTTACCCGCATCAATTTTGAGTTGGCTAGACTTCATGCACGTATGGTGAAAGACTTAAATTTGAACTTTGATTTTATCGCATACCACGGTCAGACTGTGTACCACTTACCTTCGGAAGGTGCGACTCTTCAGTTAGGCGAAGCCGACGTGCTTGCCGTAGAGCTGGGTAAACCTGTGGTATTTGATTTTAGAAAGAAAGACGTGGCACTTGGTGGCCAAGGTGCGCCCATAAGCGCTTATTTCGATTCTTTGTTTTTAATAAGAGACGAACAGACTGCGGTCCTCAACGTTGGTGGGATTTCTAACATAACAACGCTTAACAGTGATGGAAACCTAATAGCTTTCGATACCGGACCGGGGAATTGTCTGGTGGACTTGGTCTGTCAAAAATATTTTAATGTGAAGTACGATGTGAACGGTGAAATATCAGGTCAAGGTAACCTTGACGAGAATTTACTCAAAATCTTTATGGAACAAGACAGAGTTTACGCGGAAAAGAAGCCCCCGAAAACAACGGGTCGTGAAGTTTACAACGACGAATTCTTAAATAACGCACTTGCCAAAGCAGGGAAAATTGATTACTTGGACTTACTAAGAACACTTGTAAGGTTTACCGCACAAAGCATCGAAAAAAACATTAGATTACATGCACTTCAAGTAAAAAGATTGGTTGTTGTTGGAGGAGGTGCTTACAATAGGACGCTAACAAATGATTTAAGAGACTTAGGTTTCGAAATCATCGTTCCAGATGAAACGCTGATCAACTTTAGAGAAGCAATCGCTATTGCACTACTTGGCGAACTCTTCTTGAGGGGACTTGCACACTATAGTACGGTCACCGGAGCTATCAAACCTTCGGTTCTTGGTAAGTTAGCACTTCCAGTTTAAATTTGAAACTTCGGAGGGATTTAAGCATGTCGAGTTTCAAGACTTACGATGAAATAACGAAAGTAGGCAAGCTCTTTGAAATCGTCGATGAGTTAACACCCCCACAGTTTGAAAGTGGAAAAAGATACATATTCATAGGCTGTGGTAGTTCGTATAACGCCGGACTAATAGTATCGGAAGTTATGACCAGGTACGGTTTCACTGCAAAAGCCATAACAGCCGGTGAGGTATTGATCAAAGAAATGGTCGAAGAGTTAGTTAGTAATTTTGACCATGCCATTTTGATTTCCCGAACAGGTTTTACAACCGAGACAGTAAAGGTTGCTGAAATGCTGAAGGGAAGGATTCGAACGCTTGGAGTCACATGCGATAAGAACACGCCGTTAGCTGCTGCTTGTGACTCAACGTACGAACTGGATTTCGCTCATGAAGAATCCGTAATCATGACCGCAAGTTTTTCGGCAATACTTAGGCTCTTTTTGAACGCTATTAAGCAAATTGACGTCAACCCTGAAGAATATCTTAAGAAATTCGATGAAAAGACCTCCGAGCAGATAGTTTCTAACAAGAGCCATTTTGTGTTCTTGGGTTATCGAGAACGTTACTATATGGCCAGAGAGAGTGCTTTGAAGGTCCAAGAGCTATCGCTTGATCACACCGAATTTCACGAAACACTCGAGTATCGTCACGGTCCGATCGCACTACTTTCCGAAAAATCCCACGTTGTGATTTTCTCCGAATTCCGAAATCCAAGTCCACTTGAAGAAGATTTAGCTAATGACATCATCAACCGTGGGGCGAGTGCTGAAATTATAACCTCATGCACGGACGAATCGCTTTTTGAAGTACAGGTTCTAAATTTATACAGCCAAATTCTAGGATACAAACGGGCCATACACAAAGGTCTGAACCCTGACAAACCTCACGGACTCACAAAGTTTGTCTCACTTGAAGACTTATGAATAAATCAAAAATTCGATGAAAAGGAGTGAACATATGATAATTGAAAACGTTCTGATAGTAGATCCGTTGGACGGTGAATACGTAGGCAGTGTGGAGTTTGAAGACGTAATTTTAGACGTTAAGAAATCAAATAAATCAACTTATGATAATATCCTCATGCCAGCGTTTGTTGACCCACATATACATGGGATAAAAGGTATCGACACGATGACGGCTTCACAAGAAGATTTCAAAAAGTTCAAAGAACTCGAAGCTCTGGAAGGAGTTTGGTATTTTCAACCAACAACAGTTACATGCCCTTTAACCAAATTGAGTGAAATTAACCTTCCTTCGGACTTGAAGCTGCACATAGAAGGCCCGTTCATAGCCAGTAAAAGAAAAGGCGCACACAACGAAGCGTATATTCAACCGCCACCAAGGGATGTTCATGAACTTGAAAGATATCTTCCTTTATCCTACATTGGAATGATAACCGTTGCTCCGGAATACGACACCTTTATGGAATTTGCCAGAAGCTGTGAAGTGAAAGGCATCAGAATATCGTTAGGGCATTCCGATGCGACTTTTGAGCAGGTCAAATCGGCGTTTGAGAATGGTTTCAAAAGGATCACACACTTTCCAAATGCACTCAGCCCGCTACATCACAGAGAACTCGGTGTGACAGGTGCAGGATTGTTGTTGGATTTCACACTAGAGATTATAGCAGACGGCATTCATTGTTCACCAGATTTTGTGAGATTGGTTTACAAAATCAAAGGTGCACAGCGAATAATACTTGTAACAGATAGCATAAGTGCAGCCGGACTAAAAGATGGCAGTTACATGCTTGGAGACCTGCATGTAAGAGTTGAGAACGGTATAGCTAAACTCCACGACGGAACGTTGGCTGGAAGCACTTTGAGATTTTCTCAGGCTATAAAGAACTTTGTGAAGTTCACGGATTGTTCGCTAAAAGAATTAGCCATGGTCAGTTCATACAACGCCTGCAAAGACCTGAATTTGAACGGTGGCAGGATAAAAAAAGGACACCCCGCAAAGCTAATCCTACTTGATAAAGATTTGAACATCAAGAAGGTCTGGAATTTCTGAGTGGTGTGAGTTATAATTTATTGTAGACTTGGTAAATAAATTGGAAAAACAGCAAACGGGGGGAATTTCGATGCCAGCAGGATGTCCATCTTTGGAAAAGAACCTCAAAAATTGTACCTGCACATACCTTTCGTGTGATAAACGAGGAAAGTGTTGCGAGTGCGTGGCATACCACAGAAGCCTCGGAGAAATCCCGGGTTGCTTTTTCACCAAAGAAGGAGAGCGCACTTGGGATAGGTCTATAGAAAACTTCATCAGGGATAGGGGAAGAAAATAATGGAGAAAACTCAAAAGAAGTTGCACGAAAGAGTTATCGAAAACGTTGAGAAAGTTATCAAGGGCAAAAGTGAGCAGATAAAAATCGTGCTCGCTGCCATGTATGCGGGCGGTCACGTTCTGTTGGAAGACGTTCCCGGTGTTGGTAAAACCATACTTGCCCGGTCACTTGCAATATCTCTTGGCCTTAACTTTAAGCGCGTACAATTCACACCAGATTTACTTCCCACGGATTTGACAGGTTTGTCAATTTACGACAGGAAGACGGAAACGTTTGTTTTTAGAGAAGGCCCTGTATTTACCGATATTCTTTTAGCTGATGAAATCAACCGTGCTACACCAAGAACGCAATCGGCACTATTAGAGGCTATGGCGGAAAGGCAGGTCACGGTGGATGGTGTAACACATAAATTGTCAAACAACTTCTTCGTAATAGCGACACAAAATCCAATAGAATACGAAGGAACTTTTCCGCTTCCGGAAGCCCAGCTAGATAGATTTACAATAAGAATAAGTCTTGGGTATCCTGACAAAGAAAGCGAGATGGAAATCCTTGAATCTCAAAAAGTGAGGCATCCCATTGATGAATTGAAAGCGGTTGGAACATCAGAAGAATTTTCGAACGAGAAACTTAGAGTTAGAGAAGTCAAGATAAGTCAAGAAGTCAAGGAATACATCGTAAATATCGTCGATGCAACAAGGCGTCATGAATCGCTTAAGTATGGTTCGAGTCCGAGAGGAAGCCTTGCATTAATGCATGTCAGCATGGCGTGGGCGTATATCAACGGAAGGGACTTCGTGCTTCCAGATGATGTGAAGAAAGTAGCCCCATATGTTTTGATTCATAGAATTATTCAAAACACGGAATCGAAGATTCTAAGAGAAGCAAAAGAAGACATTCTAAACGACATTCTTGAAAAAGTACCGGTTGTTGTGGAAAAATAAATCATTTGTCTTGCTTTGAAAGTATTCGTTGAAACAATTTATCTGCGTGTTCAACAAGCTTGATGAAGTCCGACTTTATGTTCTCTATATCTTTTTGCGTTACCTCTATCTTAAACGCATACTCCACATCGACGTACTTGACAGTTAAATCCCTGAGTTCTGGAATATCAAACTTATCCAAAAGTTCATAAGGCGTTAAATGGTCGAGACCTTTGAAGAGATTTTGCCTAACAAAATGGTACGCATGGTGCACAAACTCGGCCCCAGAAAGAGTGAGAATTTCGTCGTACGAAAGATGGGTTTGATAGACTACTGGTTGATTTACAAGCGTATTCTCGGTTTGTTCTTCCTCGGTAGTTTTTTGAATTAGGAAATCGTAGTACAGCTTTCCAAGAAGTAATACGGCAAAAAGGCCTGAAACAGTTGCCAAAATCTGGAAAATGAAAAGAGCGTCATCAAAATTGGTTTTAGGTGAGGTTGCTGATGTTCTTACTTCTTCTGGGATAACTACACTCGTTGCATGACCTTGTTGGTAAGACGAATTACCAGCCATAGATTCAGATTCCAATGTGCCTTGTGACTTTAGATTGCCGATGATATCAAAAATCGTGGGGGCAAGCACAAACATGAAAAAGAGCAAAACAACCACAGTAACCCAAAAACTGGAAATTATCGACCTTCTTTGGTCTTTCGGAGCCTTCATTGTGATAGTTAAAACATAGAGCAAACCTATCGTTATAGCTACCATCGACAAAGTTTCTAACAACTTGAATAATCTCTCTCTTGCTAAATTTTCTATTTTCTCAACGAAACTTGGATTGTTGCCCTCAGCAGTTTCAGATACTTGATTGGAAAGATTCTTACTACCGTTAACTGGAACTCTTATGGTGTACTCTTCTTTTTGCTGGGCAGAATTCTCAGATACAGCACCTTCTCTCGATTGCACTACCTTGACTATGTCAAATCTCACATCAGGGAGTGGTAGTAAAAGGAATACAACGAATATAACTATAATGAGACTCACCTTTTTCGCACGCAATTTGTCCTCGAAAATGTTCTTGAATTGCGGAAGGTCTGCAAAATTAAGTAGCACGAAGGAAATGACGAAGATGAAAGACAGATAATGGTTAAAAAATGCCAGCGCTGAAAAATAAAGTGCTATCGTCAACCATCTGTTTTGAATCCGCTCTTTAATGCTTAAAGCCAAAAGAACTATCACGAATAGATATTTTATGGAATCTGTTTTAAAAAAAGAAAGTGCGTACAGTGCTGAAAGAGCAAGAAAAATTCGAGAGATTATTTTAGATTTCAATAGAGCGTAAATAGCAAGCAACATGGTGAGGACCCAAAAATGCAAGTCCCCAAACAGTTCAGCACTTGGCATAGTTAACGAAAGGATTATCGAGGCCAAAATTAATATATTTCTTAGTGTTTCATTCATCTTCTTGTACTTTCCCATCATTTCACCTCAGTTAAGTTCTGAACTAAATCTGTGCACTGTCCGTGAGTTTCAACAAGCCTTCCATAAAGCTCGTATTTTCATGCCACACTTGAACGATAACATTTTCTTCCCGCAAGACCTTCGCGTACTGGTACAATTCCCTTATTTCAATCGGAACGTCAAAATACGACTTGAACTTCTTACTCGTTGCCTCTCTGTATCCATATGGCATAATCAAAACGATAACTCTTCCGCACCTTGTCCTTAATCTCAGCAGGCGGTCAACCTCAGACTTTGTTAAGAACATACCTATTAACAAGACCGTATCCGTTGGTTGAACAACATCTATGATGTGCTCTAAGAGTTCAGAAGTGTACTGTTCATTTTCGAGTGTTCCTTCGACTTCCGCCAAGTAATCGAAGTAAAGTACGTAATCTGCAAATGAAAGGTCGTACGTCCCCTTTGCATGAGATATCAGCAAATTTGTTTTTTCGTGCCTGTCAGAGAAGTACTTAAGTAGTCCTGCAGTCGCTTTTATTGCTTCTTCTTGGTACTTTTTGTGTATGAACTCCCAAGCCGCTTTTGAATATATGCCAGCAGGGAGGTTTAAATCAAGAAGAATGTAATTCCTTGTTGTTCCTACGTATTCGTACTCTTTAACCATCAATTCTCCCATCTTAGCACTTTGCTTCCAGTGGATCCTATTTAGTGGCTCACGTTCGTACTCTCGCACATTTCTGATATATGATATATCCTCAACAAGCTTGTGTTTGCTCTTCACAACAGGGAGCATTTCCAAAATCCTTTCCACCTCAGCTTCAGCGTGTTCAAGTCTTGGAAAGACCTTAACTTTGAAAGGTGTCGGTTCTGTGATTAGAATTTGGAACAAACCTGTGAAACTTTCAATTTTTATCGTGTAATACCCTAAGTCTTTCGTTCCACGTGTTCCAAAGAACGTGTCAAATGCAAGTGAAACGCGTTCATTAGAATTTATGACAAGACGCACAGGAGCTTTCTTAACAACTGCTGGCGGAACAACTTCTACGGTCAGTGCCTTTTTACTTTCGGAAGAGATTGTTATCACTACATCAAATCGTTCATTGATAAACACACGCGTTCTCCCAGCAACGTCGGTCTTCAGCGCTTTGGAATGGAATTTCAGGGCCAAGTAGTCGAAAATCACCCAACCTGATAAGATATCAAGTAACCACACGTATTTGTTGTAAACAAAAGCGCTCAGAATAACTGAAAGAATGATTATAACATAAAACGCCGGACTCACCTTTGACCATGTTCTTCGATTTTCCTTCTTTTCCGTGCTTTTCATATTCTCCGCAACCTCGCATCAAGTTATTGTTTGCGCACTTTTAATAATATTAAACCACGGTTTTTCCAAAGTTCAAACATACAAAATAGATAAGTTTTCGCCATAGATGGGAGTATAATAGTGATAAAGAATAGTTTGCGCAAATCACATTTCAACGTTGCGTGGCGACTCATATATTAGTCACAAAGGAAGTGAAAGTTTGAAAGCTATTCTCTTCTATATCGGATTATTCAGTGTCTTATTCTTTGAAATGTTCCAGAATGTAGTTTTTACATTAGACTTTACTCTTTACGGTCACAGCTCTGCGGTTTGGGATTTGAAAATCGATAACGACAAGCTTTATTCAGTTGGTGCAGATGGAACACTAAAAGTGTGGAACAAAGAGCTCCTGCCACTACAGAGTATCACAACTCACGGTAGTTGGGCAAGGTGCGTTACCGTTAACGACAAATACGTTGCTGTAGGAGGCTATAAGCCTGATAACACGATCAAGATTTACGATAAACATACGATGAAGCTACTCCACACTCTGAAAGGGCACGCTGGCTCGGTCTTTTCTCTCAATTTTCATAACACCATGCTTATCTCGGCTGGTTCTGACAATACAATAATCATCTGGAAGGATTTCAAATTGTTCAAATCTCTTAAAATCCACGACGGATGGATTAGAAAAATTGTCGTCTTCGGTAACTACCTCATCTCAGGTGATGAGAACGGAAGAATCGCTTTTTCTTCACTCGAAGACTTCAATCTCAAGCAGTCCTTCGAATTTGGTTCACAGGTGCTATCACTTCACGCGTTTAAAAATGTTTTGTATTCTGGGTTTTCTGATGGTTCAATGTACAGATTTCGTATAGAAAAGAACACAATAAGAGCTGAGAAGGTTTTATCTTTTCAATCCGCTGTTCAATCGATAGTTGATGATGGGAAATTTTTGTACGTATCAGTTGGAGGTAAAGTTATAGTTCTCAGCGGCGAGAAAAACATTCTAAAAGTAGTGAAAGATTTGGACGTTTCTGTTTCGGAGATCACAGCATTGCAGATAACTGACAACATGATATTTGCTTCGAACAGGGAAGGAGAAATACTCAAGTACTCAACTGACGGAAAATATATAAAAAAAGCTCCCAAGCATTTTTTGTCATCTGCGAAAATTCACGCAAACAAAGATACACTTGTTGCTGGTAGAGAAGATGGAACTATTGAAAGCTACAACGTATTCAGCGGTTTGATGAGGTGGAACTACAAGAATGACGGTAGTTTGAGATGTATCCTCGCACTGAATGAATCAGTTATCGTTGGAGATGCGCTTGGGAAATTGCTTGTATTAAGAAATGGCAAAGTCGAAGGCTCCTTTAGCAACGAAGATGCGATTATAAGTTGTGTCCCTGACCTTTCAGGAAAGAACGTAATCTACCTTGGCAGCCGTGGAAAGATCTTAACTTTGGAAAACATCAATGACAAATGGACACTGAAGACGATTTCGAAAATTCCAGAAGAATGGGCCACGTCAATATACGTTGATGGAGAAATCCTTTACTTTGGCACCAATATCGGTAATGTTTACGTGCTTGACAAAAAGAATTACCAAGCGAAATTGATAAAGTTTTATCCCAGCGCTGTTGTAAAGATCGCCAAAACTGGCAATCATATTTTTGTCTTCTATTTTGATGGGACATATGCTTTGTTTGATGGTAAGTCTTGGAACGTTCAAAGAAGTGACGTATTTCCTCTGTACAGCGGGTTGGTTGCAGATTCACAGATGTACTTAGGTGGTTCGAAATTGAGAATTGGCAACGACACTTTGGAATTCGAAGCCTTTGTAGTTGACCTTGCAAATTTACCGGGAACTCGTCACAGTTTCTTTGCAAGCTTATCAAACGGTGTTGTTCTTCAAATTGAAAATGGGAATGTAGTTCGAAGATTTTCAGGTCAATTAGGTGCAATTTCAACAATTTACGCAAATGGTGTGGTTGCTTGCGGTCATGAAGACGGAAAGGTGACATTGTGGACTTACAATGTTAAGCAAAACACATTTCAGTTAACGATGGTCCTTGATGACCACATTGATTCAGTGAAGAGTGTTGCAAGCTACAAAAACTATGTAATATCTGCTTCGAACGATAGAACTATTAAGATATGGGATTTCAAAACCGGAAAGCTGGTCAATATGCTTATAGGTCATAGTGGTTATGTGTGGAGTATATTAGTAGTTGGTGATATACTTGTAAGTGGTGGGTGGGATGGAAAAGTCATCTTGTGGGATTTGAAGACCTTTCAAAAGCTGAAAACTTACGAATTCCCAAAACTTTCTTTCACCGATATTTTTGCTCTGTCGGAAGAGGAGATATATTTAACAACACTGGAAGGTTTCGTTGTTAGGATTTACAAAGGTCAAACGAAGAAGGTTAAAATCTCCGAACAAACCTTATGGTCTATTGACAGTAACTACGTGGGCAATTTGGCATCATCTAAAGTCAGGATATACACTGCTGGTTGGGATGGCAGGGTGTATATTCTCGATAAGGAACTAAAGAAAATTGGTGAATTCAGATGTCATAACTCGACTATATTTAAAGTCATACATTTTGACCAAAAACTTTTCACAGCTGGGACTGACAATCTGATTAAAGTATGGGACTTGACTGGAGATGAACCAAAAAATATTGGTGTTCATTCGAAATTCCGGCAGTCGATACTCTCCGTTGCACTTTCGAAAACGCTTGGAAAATTGATAACAACCGATGGTAAGAATCTAGTTTCTGTGGATTTGGGAGACATTCCTAAATAAAAACAAATAAAGTATGGGAGGTAAAGACAGCTATGGAAAGGACGATAACAACAGAGGTGATTTTCAACGGCATGTTGCTTACAGTACTGAGAGATGAAGTAGTTTTAGAAAACGGTGCGATGAGTATTCGCGAACATGTTCTTCATCCCGGTGCGGTCGCGGTGGTTCCTGTAACAAGCGATGGAAAAGTTATTCTTGTTGAGCAATATCGGTATCCGATAAAGCAAAAGCTCTTGGAAATTCCCGCTGGAAAATTTGACAAACCAGGTGAAGATGTATTAGAATGCGCTAAGCGCGAGCTGGCAGAGGAGACTGGATATACGGCAAGAAAGTACACGTATTTGGGTTATATTTACACGACACCTGGTTTTTCAAACGAAATCATTCATCTTTACCTTGCACAAGACCTGGTTCCCGGAGATTCGAATCCAGACGAAGACGAAATTCTTGAAGTTCGAATTGAGGATTTGGAAGAGGTCGTGAAGAAATGTATAAATGGGGAGATAACGGATGCAAAAACAGTAGCTGGAGTACTGAGAGCATACTTCAAGTTAAGAGGTGAAAAGTGATGGTAAGAGTTGTTGTAAACGGTGAAGAGAAACTTTTCAGCGCACAGGATTTTGAGAATTTTGGTACACTTTTGAAAGTTCTCTTGTCGGAAGGTCAAGTTCTAAAGAGCCTAAAAATCAACGGTAAAGAAATACCTGTTGCTTATGTGGAAGAACTCAAAAACGCAAGATTGGATGAAGAATTGTTAATAGAAGTCGAAACGCAAGATGCGGTTTCTTTTTTGGAAGATACACTTCTAGATGTGTTAGGTTACATCCAGCATGTTAAAGAACTTCTGCCACAAGTAGCAAGTAGCATAATAACAGGAAGCGAAGCTGGTTGGAAAGCGATAAAAGACCTTTCGGAAGGTTTAGCGGCGATCGAAAACCTCCGGGGCTCAACGGTCCAAATAACGAAGCTCAACGAAACAGAATTAGCTCTTTCAACGGAAAGAACAGAAGTATCGAATATTCTCAGAGAACTTTTGGAAGCACTCGATAAAAGGGACGCATTTGAAATCTCTGATATTGTAGAGAACAAAATCCCCATTGTTTTAGATTACTACATAGAGTATTTCTCAAAAGTATTGGAGGCAATAGGGAAAGTAAACTAATTCTCAATACGTTTTGAAGGAGGTATCCTGAATGGATTACATGGAACAAATGGTTTTAACCGCAAGTCCTGCAAAGCTTATCGAATTGCTTTTACAAAAAGCAATAAGTGTAATTGATGAAGCAAAGAACTTCATAGACTCAAAAGACTACAACAACGCAAATGCCAAGATCGTCAGGGCGCAGGATATAATTATGGAACTCAATCTCTCGCTTGATATGGAAAAAGGTGGAGAGATAGCCAAGAACTTGAGAGCACTTTACAACTATATGTACAGAACACTTGTTGAAGCCAACATCAAAAAAGATAAGAAAATGCTCGATGATGTCAAAGTCTTGCTTGAAGACCTACTTTCAACCTGGCGAGAAGCTATGAAACTGGCCGGAAGTACTGCCAGCCAAATAGATGTCAATAAACCAAAGATAAACCTCACATATTAACCATTTTTGAAAAACCATAAAGAGAAAGGTGTGTCGAATGAAAATCTCGTACATCATTTCGAATGTACTTTTTATTGCTTTTGTTGTCAGTCTGCTGGTAGCCATAATATTTTTCGAAATAGGGCTAAGGGCTTTCAGAAAACAGAACGAAAGGAAGTCAAAAGAGAGCAATTCGCTAGGTTTTAGATGGCTTTTATACGCAGGAGTATTGCTCCTGTTATCTATTGTTTTTTCGTTGATAAAGTTTTAAGAATCCTTTGTTGGTGTTCACTGAAAGATGTAGTATAATAGATATACGACCAGAAAAATGAGTTGGGGGTGAGTTTATGGAACTCAAGTTCCTCACTTTTTATTTAGGTGAAGAAGTGTTCGCAATCAACATTATGAAGGTTGAACGTGTTAAGGAGTACGAAAAGACTACGAAAATACCGAACATTGCAGATTACGTTGAAGGAATAATAAATTTAATGGGCGAAATTGTTCCTATAATCAATCTAAGGAAGAAGTTTTTGATGGAGGATTTTGAAAACAAGGAGAAATCGAAAATTATAGTAGTTAAGCTTGAAAATGGTAAGAAGGTTGGCTTCCTAGTGGATGATGTGAGGGAAGTTCTAACCGTTACCGAAGATACGATAGATGAACCTCCAGCACATGTGGCAGGAATGGCAAATGCAAAATTCATCTCAGGTGTCATCAAATTGGAAAATGAAATGGTACTAACTCTCGAAGTTGATAATCTGCTAACTAGCGAAGAAAAGATTGCCTTGGCAAACATAGGCTGACAAAACCTTGTTGAAAGCAGTAGAGTATTTCAACCGGGGACTTGCAAAAATCCGAAGTTATGATAAAATCTATGTTGCGCTTAGCAATTACAAGTGGGTGTGTAGCTCAGTGGAAGAGCACTTCCCTCACGAGGAAGGGGTCGTAGGTTCAATTCCTACCACACCCACCAAAAAGAGCGGCTAAAAGAGCCGCTCTTTTTTCTTATTTTCATTTCTTGTTTGTCCAAACAAGCCAAAGACTTCTCATTACAGAGAAAAGCAGATATATGACCAAAGTAACAAGCACAGTTGTAATTTCCCTGTAAAACACAGTGTATATGGGCGTTTTAACATGACAGAACGAATTGAATATCGATATAAACCCAAATGTACCGAAAAATGTTAAAACTCCGCTTATGAATTCATTCTCAACATCGTTTGCAATAAAAAACATCGGTAGGAAGAAAAGTTCCTTGAACCTTGGTCGTATAATAAATATGTTTTCAAGAGTTAATCTTATTTTTTCTTCGAAATCAAGCACGTATCCGTAATTCCCACTACGCATAAGCATATAGGTTATAGCCACTGCGCCAAGTACGCCCGCTGTTATAACATGCCATCGTTTTATACTATGTTTCTGGTACATGTTTCTAAATATGAGAAGACCAACGATTAGCGGCAAAGTGACTAAAGAGATTTTAACCCCCCGATAGACTTCCAAATCGTTCAAATATTCGTACGAATATAGTGAAAAGTTGGTGAGCAGTCCTAATACGAAAATATTAGCAACCTTCGTGAACTTGTTGTTGGATGCAAAGTACGCGGCCAATGTACCTAAAATGCTCATAACGGAAACAAACAACCAGTAATTGTTGAAAAAGGCAAAAGCAAGTATACTGAACGGTGCTTGTAAGCCAACGTAGATTCCAAGCAACACTCCGAAGACTTTCGAATTCCAACTGGTATTATCCGGACTAGGAACTTCCGAGGAAACCTGGAAAAAGTCTTTGAACGATTTTAATGCCTCGTCAACAACTTTCGATCTTGGTAAGACTATGACCTCAATACTTCTTTCCACCACCGCACGCCAGAGACGTTTGAAAAGCGAGAACGAATCGTATCTTGGTAACTCTTTCGGTTTCACATAATGTACTTTCACTATTTTCTTGTAACCAGTAATCTTGTAGAAAGCTCGGACAAAATTGGGGTCTCCATAAAACTCCATTATTCCAACATACCGTTCGCCTATCTTTTTGTAAAATTCTTCAGGTTTTTCTTCGACCCCTTCCAAAGGTATCACGAGTCTCACATCGTCGTTAATCTTCTCATGACCTGTGTAAAACAGTATCGAAGGATCATCGGTGAAAAAAACGGAAACAGTCAAATTATTCTTATCGTTTGGTATTCTAAGAAGTACGAGAACTGAAACCAAGAGTGCGAAAACGGTGAGAACTATGTTGATATATTTCTCGTTCCTCGGAAAGAGGGGAAGCTTCAAAATTAATCACCTTCCGCTTCTAAGAGTTTCAAAACAAGCTTTAAATCCTGGCTCAGACTAGCTTCAAACCTGTAATGCTTCCCATGGAAATCAAAAGACATAGACTTGCAATGCAAAAAATGTCTTTTCAAGTTGTACTTTTTTGAAAAGGCTCTGTTCAGCCTAAAATCACCGTAGTCGTTGTCACAAACTATCGGGAATCCTTTTGCTGCTAGGTGTTTACGAATTTGATGCTTCCTCCCAGTTTCTATGCTCACGTCAAGCAATGTCAAACTTATATCTTTCCCGTCAAGTTTTGTTCTAAATTTCCGAACGGGTTTTATATGTGTTATTGCTTCCTGACCGTCAACAGGTATGTCTATTCTCTCCATTCTTGGGGAACCGAAAGCTAAAGCAACGTAGTTCTTTTCCACATCGCGTGAAGAAATTTTCTCGCTGAGTTCCCTTGCGACTTGTCTATTTTTCGCAACGATCAGAACACCTGATGTCTCCTTGTCGAGTCTGTGCACAAGAAAAGGTTCAAATCCCTTCTGTGAACCATAGTACTTTAACCCTTCTATAAGCGACGGTTTATTAATGTTTTTCCCCGGATGAACAGAGATACCAGCTGGTTTGTTAACGACTAGGATATCTTCATCTTCAAAAAGGATATCCAAGCTAATCTTTGCAGGTTTTATTTCTTTATATTCGCGAGTGTATTTCGAGAGGTCTTCATTTCTAACTTCAACCCTATCGCCAATTTCTAATTTCGCAGATGGTTCTTTAACACGCTTTTCGTTAAGATATACTTTCCCTGTTCTTATCAGTTTGTATATTACACTGAGCGGAACATTTTTCAAAGCATTTCTCAAAAACTTATCGATCCTTGAGAAGTAATTATCCTGGTCAACTATCCAAGAACTTTGCACTGTATTTTTCAAAGAATTTTCCTTGCTTTGAGGTGTTTTATCCATGCTTCACACTTGCTCCTTCCCAGTTTCACAACAAATGCTTATCGAGTAATTCTGAAATAATGGCAGAGGGCAAACTCGAGAATTTTCTGAAATTCTGCTCATATTCGATCTGAGCTTGCTCTTCACTTGTGTCAACTATAACCTTCAGTGCGCAAAACTCAACACCGTTTTGATAGCACACCTTCGCTATAGCTGCACTATCCATATCAACTGCGAACGCCCCGTACTTTTCGTACAACTTAGTCTTAGTCTCCCTATCACTTACTATGACGTCACCACTTACAATTGGTCCAAAGTTTATCTTATCGTAAACATCCGATATTTTTTCTAAGAGCTTAGACGAACTCTCTATCTTAAGTGTGGTGTAAGATTGAAAATCATGTTCGTAAAAAACCGTCCCACAGACTAAATCTCCAATCTTCAATTGTGGATGGATAGCCCCCGCCGAACCACAGTGTATAATGTAGCTTGGCCTAAACTTGTCGATTATGGCTTGTGCTATCATGGCACTCTCGACCTTACCAACAAAACCGTATATCGTAACCACTTCATTACCCCCAACTATGCCTCTCGAAAAGTTCCTTTTCACCAATTCACCATTTTCAAGTAGAGGTAACATTTCGCGGAAAACACCAATTATCTCCTCTTTTAGAACGCCAGTAACAACAACCATAAAATTCACCTCGATTAACTTTCGACGTGCACACAGACTCTATTCAAATAATTCAAAATCGGTATATCATACAACCACCTTTGTAGTGCACCTAAGATACCTACTTTCCACCTCTAATAGCGATGTGCAATTCCACATCTTCAGTAACAAACAAGCTAACTGGTAGCTTTATTATTAAACCTTCCGCAGTTATTTTCATGTCTCTACCGGTTATCACTGTAGGAGGTGTAATATCAATTTTATATCCAAGTTTTTCAAGATTCATCGCGATGCTTCCAGACGTCATGTTACCAAGTTCACCTATAGCGCTTAGTGAAAGTTCGTCAAGTGTGTTATATTCCATCATCATCATTTTTGAGACTATTTTTAACGCTGTTTCTTCATTGAACGAATAAACAAAGTTACCTTCGATATCTCCCATAAAACCTATCACGGTCACTATATTGTACTTTGGTGTGATGTCTTTAACAGCCTGAGGCTTTCCAAATTGCGCCTGCATTTGTAGAACGGACTCGTAAGTTCCTTGTGCCGCTGCCAGAACTGAGTTAACGATCCTCACATCAACCATCTCTTAACACCTCCCAAAATCTTTCAAATTGCGTATCATAAGTTAACTTCCCATGCTTTCCTTCTGAAACTTCTTTAAAGAAGAGGATTTTTGCTCTCTCGTAATCAATTTGCCCACCTTTCTTTAACAGTCCACGGGAACGTCCAAATTCTTCCAAGAATTGGTACAAATCTTTCTGGACTCCAGAAGCTAATGCGTAAACGCTGAATGCATGATCAAAAATTTCATCATCGATGTTCTCCAGAGGCAGCGAACCAATAAGCAAAAGCTTTGCTGCAATATCTTTTGAAAATATCTCAGAGAACAAAATTCCCGGAGAATCCAAAACTGTGAATCCCTCAACGTTAACCCACTGAACACCACGTGTGATACCGGGTTGTGCACCAGTTTTCGCTTTATGCTTACCCAGTATTTTATTTATTATCGTTGACTTTCCAACATTAGGAACACCAACAACCGCTATCCTCGGATTTGCGTACTTTGTAGGAATCGACTTTAGAAAGTTTAACAGTTCTCTTCTGTTCGTCTCTTTATTTACCAACAAAGTCGGGTAAGATTTCGATATTTCAGAAACCCATTCCTTGTTGTACTTTGGATCTGCTAAATCGGATTTATTGAGCAAAAAAACACACTGCTTGTCTTTAAAAATCTTCAGCTCAAAGCTCGTCGTTGCAACGGGGGCACGTGCATCAAGAACGATAATAACGATATCTATCTTCTTAAGATTCTCCTTGATCTGCCTTTTCGCCTTTTGAACATGACCTGGATACCATGCTTTGACGTGTTCATTTGGTTGATGTACCATTTAACCCTTCCTTCCTCTGCTCTCTTCTCTTATTTACTTGGTATAACAAGCGTTCCTACGTTCTCACCACGGATTGCTCTAAGTAAGTTGTTATCCTCAAAAAAGTTCATAACAAGAATTTTCATCTGGTACCTTTTGCAGATAGAAAACGCCTCTGTATCCATTATTTTCAAATTCTTCTCGATGGCTTCGTCGTAAGTGATAACATTGTATTTTACGGCATCGTTGTAAATTTTCGGATCCTTGTCGTAAATTCCGGAAACTTTTGTACCCTTTATCAACAGTTCCGCTTTCATCTCAACGGCCCTTAGCGCTGCACCAGTATCCGTTGTAAAGAACGGGTTGCTTGTCCCGCCTGCAAAAATAACAATGTATCCTGCATCGAAGTAGAGATCTATATCGTCGTAATTTATCAACTTCACACTTGGCAAAGTAACAATCTGAGAAACAACGACAGTTTTAATTCCTTCGTTCTCAAATCTATCCTTCAAATAAAGTGCATTGATAACCGTTCCGAGCATACCTATTTGGTCTGATATCGTTGGCCTCAATCCTTCGAAATCTCTACCTCTAAAAAGGTTACCCGCACCAATCACAATTCCCAGTTTCACACCGTACTCAGAAACGGACTTTATCTCCTTGATTAGATAATTGACGTGTTCCTCACTAAACCCTTTTTGCGCTTCCCCACTGAGTACCTCCCCACTAAGCTTTAAAAGAACCCGCTTGTACATCTATCATCCCTCCAAGAGTATGACGTTTTTCTTGTTACTGAAAAATTCAAGTATTCTTCTATCGCTTGTTAAAAGTATTATCTGCCTTAATTCAGCTTCTTCATCCAGATACTTGCACACCCTTTCTAACCTTTCATCATCTAAGCGAATCAACGTGTTATCTATAACTAACGGTAAGCCATCGTCGTAAAAGGCCTTATAAAGTGCGTTCTTTATACAGAACACCATAAGGTCTTTCGTAGAACCGCTCAAGAATTCCTCCGGATTCTTCATATCACCCTCAACAATCAGTCTCACGGACAGATCTGGTAGGACTAAGAATTTCTTTTCAGCACCGGCAAGCCTTGTAAATAATCGAGCAAACTCATCACTGAATAACTTATGGTAGTTTTCAACAAAGCTCATAAGTCTTTCGTTGAGGAATCTATTTACCTCCGGTATTTCGTTGATTATGCTGGACATTATCCATGCTTTCAACTTAAGCTCATCTAACTTTCGGAGTAACTGCTGAAGGTGGCTGGAATCAACATCAATGCTCTGGTAGAGTCCTTTAACTTCTTCAAGTTCTCTTAGGAGAGAATCCTTTAGTGAGGAAAGTTCACGAAGCGTTGCCTTCGTCTCGCTTATCGAAGGTTGAACGTCTTCGTTCTCTTTTTCTTCCAGTGCCTTTTGTAATTCAGTAGTTAACGTCTTTTTCGTACCTTTGAGTTCCTGATAACGCTCAAATTGAGACTTGAAGTTTTCGACATCTTCTTTGGTTATTCCAAACCTATTTAAAATCTCATCAAGCGCTTCTGCAATTGCTTTGTATTCTTTTTGAATCGATAGATACTCTCCGCGCAATTGTGAAAGTTTTCTTTCAAGTGATTCTTTCTCGTATACGATTTCCTGAACCTCACTAAATATTCTTTGCAGATTCTCAACAGCTGAAACTATCATCTGCGCCGCACCTGATACTCCAAATTTATTGAGCTCTCTTATGATCTCTTGTTCTATATCTTTCAGCTCATTGAGTTGCCTTTGCCTTTCTAAATTCTGCGCTCTCCATTCTAAGAACTCTGTGTATTTTTTTCTTAGTTGTCTGATATTCGTTATACCGTATCCAGAAAGTACCTTCCAGATGGATGGTTGCTGTGGCTGGTTCATCGAAATCTCGACTAAGCGTTCTTGAAGGATCTCCACAAGCGCTGTTTTTCTTTTCCAGTTCAACATAAGAAACACTGCAACTGCAAGGAAAACAGCTGCAGGGACATACATGAAAATAGAAATACTCTTGAAAAGAAGTCCAAGGACAAACAACACAACACCAGCACTGGCAGAAACTATCGACAAATCCTTCGAGTACTTAGATATCTGTTCATTCCTTTCTATTTCGTTCTGCAAACTCATTTTTGTAGATTCGATCTCACTAAGAGCTTCTCTGAATCTCTGCTCTTCTTCCTCTGCCCGTTCCAAGATGTTCTCATTTTCCAGGAAAAACCTCCAAAGTGGATCTTCATCGGTCATATTTCCAACTCGCTCACTATACATCTTAGCAAGTAGTGAAAGGTGCTTTAATCGAAGTCCGACGCTTTCCAAATCATCAATGGAAGAAGCTCCAAGTTGCCTAAGCCTTTCTTCTATATCCTTGTTCTTCTTCTGAATCACTTCGTTCACTTTCTTTTCCTCGAACTCCAATGTTTCCAGTTGAGCTTTGATGGAGTTCAACCTGTAAATGAGATTTTGAGCTTCCTCAACGGCACCAATATCAACTGATTCAATCCATGAATATTTCGACAATTCCAATTCAACAACCTCAATATTTCGCCTTAGTTGCGATATTTTAGCCTCAAGCTCTGATTTTCTGGTAGTTCTCAATTCTTCCAGTCTGTTCTCTAAGTTCACAATCTGCTGTTGAACATCTTTGATACGCCTCTGTAAATTTTGTACCTTCAGGAACAAGGAGTTCTTTCTTTTTATATTCTCCCCAATAATCGATATCTTTTCTTCTGTGTCCCTAATTTGTCCTGAAATAACATTAAGGCAGCTATTCATGTCAAGCGTTTGAATTCTCTTTATCGCTTCTCTCAGAATACGACCTTCAGAGGTTTTCTCGGTCTTTTTCTTAAGTCTGCTTTCCAAAATTCCCCTGTCTATTTTCACTGTTTCAAGTTCATCATCCTCCATTAAGAATGCCACGTTTTCAATTAAATTCAGGTCGTACTTTTGCACCTCTCCACTGTCTTCACCAAACACATAAGTCCCGTCAGAAGTTTCAAGATAACCACCGAAAACTTCATGCCCCCAGGGTTTAAATTTGATCGCCTCGTTTGTAGGCTTTGAGAGTGTGTATAGCAAAAACTTTGCCAGCGTGGTCTTCCCACTCTCATTTGGACCATACACAACATTCAATCCGGGTCCAAATTTGAATGCTGCATTGATAAACTTTCCAAAGCCATCTATGTGGGCTTTTTTTATAAGCATATTTCTTCACCCCTGATGAGCTTCAGGACAAAGTATCTCTGGTTAGTTGTTCTTAATGAGCTCGTAATTTCTGATTCAAAAAAGTTCCTTGGCATAATCTCAACTTTTAGTGCCTTAAATTTATCTTCCAGATCGCGCTCGGTAAGGTTTTCGAGCAAGTAAAAACATTTAGTGTATTCGCATTTAAGATTTTTCTCGTCTTCGACGTTTACCAATCCTATCGTTTCAACATTATCGACAACTGCAACCTTCCCATCAACTCGGATATGAGGTAGGTTATTAACAGGAGAACTATCGAATTCCACAGGTTCTTTTCCAAAGTCTAATTCAAAGTCCTCAAAGATATTCCCCAGAATTTTGTAGACTTCTTCCAGCACACCAAAACGTCCAAGTGCGTTGTAAAATACGAACTTGGAACCTGCGTACATCTTTGATAGCTGCACCAAGAAGTTCAGCTTGCACTGAAATATCTGTTCTTGAAAATCCGAAAATCCCTCGTAATATTCGAAAAGTGAAATGTTGTTGACCTCTACAACCACCGTTTATTCCTCCCAACGGAATATTTTCGTTAAAAACTACAGCAATTCAGCAGCAAGGCTTGCTAATTCTGACCTTTCACCTTTCTTCAAGAAAACGTGGGCAGCTATTGGCTTCCCTAGAAATCTCGAGGCTGCGTAAACTAAACCATTGCTACTTTCGTCCAGATGCTGTTAACTTGTAGTGATGGAAGACAATAGAACACTCATAACACGCGCAATATCATTCCCGTTCAGTTTCAAGAGATTTCTCACTACACAAAAGCTGTTTACGTACATTGGAAGATTGTCAATATTCTTAAATCCACGCTTGGCTCGTACAAAGTCTTGGAATAACGAAAATTTAGATTCACATTGATTGTTCTGCCCAAGTCTCACAACTATATGGTTGATATTCTTGTATAGTATCTTCACTGCACCATATGCACCAAGTCCATCTGTAATTAGTTCGATTGTTCTTTCGTTGTTACCAAAGAACTTCTCTAACAATATCTTCACTTGACCCATATCGCGATATTTGGATACATGCCAAGCAACAATGAGATTCGTCTCATGGTCAACTAAGAACCAAACATAGTACTTTTTGGATTTAAACAAAACGACAGTTTCATCACCATGGACTTTGAAAGCATCTACAGGAACGAGGATGGAAAAGAAACAAGACAACTTAAGGATCCACTTGTAGATAGCGACATGAGAGACTTTGATATTAAGTGAGTCTCTGATGGAACGCAAGGACACAGCTTTGAAATAAAGGACGAAGGCTTTAAGGACAATAAAGATAGGGAAACGGAAGAACTTGAAAGAGTCGAAAGGAAGAGGGACAAATTGAGGTAAGTTAGTTGGGATTTCGTCTCTGGTATGGCAAGAACGGCAACGGAACTTAACGAAGGCTTTTTTGATTTTGTGGATTTGCATAGTTTTTCCACAGACAGGGCATTTAGGATAAGGGAAAGAGAAGAGCTTGTGTTTTTTTGAATGAACAAGTCTGAAAGTGCGCTTACAGTCTTTGCAAAAGTATTGTTGGTTACCGTACTTATCATGACCGTTTTTGTAGATGTTGGTAGAGCCGCATTTGGGGCAAGAGACTACAGAATTTTGCATAGTGGAGTACCTCCTTTTTGTGAGAATTGATGGTGGGGGGTGTTCCACTAATAAGAAGATAATACGGTTTTTGGAAATTTTCAATACTTTTAGTTAACAGCATCTTCGTCCAAATAGGGAGTGTCTATTTGATACGGATCGCCTGTCAAAACAACTTTTGTACCTTCTCCAGCTCGTGTGAGTATTGTCTTGACTTCCAACGGAGTTAAATTTTGTGCTTCATCAATGATTATGAACTGCTTAGGTATAGACCTCCCTCTTATGTATGTTAAAGCCTCAAGTTCTATTATTTCCTTTTTCATCAAATCCTTTAAACTTACGCTGTTAAGTCTGCACAGATATTCGAGGTTGTCCATAACTCCACTCATCCAAGGCGAGATCTTCTCCTCAAGGGCACCTGGAAGGTATCCGATGTCCTTCCCTCCCATAGGGATGAGTGGCCTTGCAACAATCACGCGTTCGTACACACCTTCCACAAGCGTCTTTTCTAATGCTGCGGCAAGTGCAAGAAACGTTTTTCCAGTCCCGGCTATACCGATCAGAGAGACAAGTTTTAACTCATCGTTGATCAACGCATCTAACGCAAAGAGTTGTTCCTTGTTCCTGGGAGTAATACCAAAGATTTTCATCTTCGAATTTATCTCAACAAAGTCTTGCCCATCAAATCTGAAATATCCTTCGTTACACTCAATATACTCATTGACGTACAAACCGGGAATGTTCAGCTTTGATAAAGAATCAGCTGAGATGTAACCTACAGGCAACATAGAAAGGTCGCTTTTGTCTGTTAAATAGTCTTCTGCATCCAAACCGATTGCCAAAGCTTTCAAACGCAGGCTTATATCTTTTGAAACTATTATGGTAGGTTCTGTCCTGGTAGTTCTTAGAAACATTGCATAACTTAATATCCAGTTGTCAACGTACTTTTCAAATAAAAATTTTACCTGATGCCTATCAAAATCGCTCTCACTCAGTACTGGGATTATCAACCGTCCACCGTTGTTCAACTTAACACCGTCGTGCAAATTTCCCCTGTTTCGAAGCTCTTCCAAAACTCTTATCGCTGCCCTTGCACTTCTTCCAACTCGCCCTTGTTCCTTTTTCAGCTTATCCAACTCTTCAATAACAGGAAGTGGCACAAAAACGTTGTTATCCTCAAATGAATATATAGCCTCTGGATCGTGTATTAAAACATTTGTATCAAGCACGTAATTTTTCACCATCAATATTCCCTCCCCATCCACCGTCTTAGAAACTCGTGGATCCTTTCCCAACCAAAAATATCGAAAAACCTAATGAATACGCTTGCTGTCACCATTGCATCATCGTACGCTCGATGTGTAACCTTTTGTTGGATGCCCATCTCTAATGCCAACGTTTCAAGCTTTTTTCCTCTGCCGTACAACGTCTTTGAAATCTCCAAGGTATCTATGTAGTAAACATCCAACGGCAATTGCCCAACTTCTTTAGCCGCATAATCAAGAAATGTCAAATCAAAGCGCGCATTGTGGAAAACAAGTATAGTGTCCCTGGAATATTTTCTAACAACAGCCAGCACCTCGTCTAGTCCTGGTGCGCTTTGAATGTCCCTTGTAGAAATTTTGTGCACACTCTGCGCGTAAGTTTGTATACTTACTTTCGGGTTCACCAGGGATGTGTAAATCCACTCTTTTACAATCTTGCCCTTGTATATTGGAATTATTGCAATTTCAATAATACGATCCCCACCGGATGGATCAATACCTGTGGTCTCTATATCAACCGCGCAGTACACATTGTCATCCCATGTCACAACTCAGTTCTCCTCTTCTTTTTGATTCGAAGGTTTCTAGCATTCTTATTAACTCGGAAACACAAACTAAGTGATTAGCTCTTCTCCTCCACCTCTGGCAATCACGATTTCTCCAGCCTCTTCGAGTCTTCTTATTATGTTTATAATCTTTTGCTGCGCTTCCTCAACATCTTTCACTCGAACGGGACCCATGAACTCTATTTCGTCTTTGAGCAGCTGTTGAGCACGTTTAGACATGTTATTGAATATCTTTTGCTTTAGCTCTTCAGAAGCTCCTTTTAAAGCTACTGCAAGGTCTTGCATGTTCACTTCCCTCAAAACAAGCTGAACGGACCTATCGTCGAGTTTCAGTATGTCCTCGAAGACGAACATTCTTCTTCTGATCTCTTCGGCTAATTCAGGTGCCTCATAAGTAAGTCTCTCCATAATATTTTTCTCAGTCGACCTATCTAAGTTGTTCATAATCTCAGCTGCTGTGTCCAAACCGCCAACTGCACTGAGCGTTTGCGTCGCAACACCGGCAAACTTCTTCTCAAGCAACTTTTCCACTTCTTTAACAACGTCCGGAGACGCACGCTCCAAAAGTGATATCCTCTTAATAACTTCGAGCTGTAGATTTTCGGGAAGCGCACCTAAGACTTGAGCGGCAATTCGCGGGTCAAGGAAACTGAGAACAAGAGCAATTGTTTGTGGGTGCTCAGACTGTAGGAAGTTCACGATTTGAACAACATCAGCATTTCGCATGAATTCGAATGGCTTCACGGACAAATTCGATACAAGCCTTTCGATTATCTGCATAGCCTTTTCAGGTCCAAAAGCTTTTATAAGCATCTCCTTTGCGTAATCAATACCGCCACTTATTATCATTTCCCGTGCTTTGGTGAGGTTTTGGAATTCTTCCAAGACAGCTTTGCGTTCCTCGTTTGTCACCTTACCAAGATTGGCTATCTCTATGGTTAACATCTCAACTTCCGACTCATCAAGGTTCTTAAGCACTTTTGCCGCCCTTTCTGGTCCCATCGTCACCAATAGTATGGCTGCCTTACGCCTTCCTGTTAACTTTCCAGCCATAATCTCATCCTTTCTCCGCTATCCAGACTTTCAAAACCGTGGCCACATCTTCAGGTGTTGTCTCAGCAACTTGTTGTAAGTAGGCCTTGAGTTGTTCCAAAAGTGCTTCTTCCTCTGCACCTGCTGGTATTTCCTCTTCCGTAATTGCTTCCAAAGTTCGTTGTGCTTCTTCCTGAAGTGCCCTGTACCTTTGTTCCATCAATTTTCTTGCCTTTACTTTCTTGAGTTGTATCAGCCCAAGGTAGGTTGCAAAGAATATAAGAACAGACGCTAACAATATAAGAATAAGTCGAGTTCTCAGTTTCTGCAATTCTGTGGTGGTTTGAATTTGCTTGTAGAATTCCTCTTGAATTTCCCTGCTGAACGGTAAGAACGCAACTGCATATGTCACAGAACCTTCCGGTGTATTCGCATCTATGCTCTTTTGAATGATCGAGCTAATGAGCTTCTCAACTTGGTCTTTTGAAGCTTTCTCGAGGACGGTAGATGAGGAATCAATAATCACAGAAAGCGTAATATTTTCTATCTCTCCTTCCGAATTTTTCACAATATTTTCAACTATCTGGTTGAGTTCGTAGTTAATTATTTCATGGCTCTTTTGATAAGAAGTTTGACCTGAAGAAGAAGTTGTTTCATAGGTTGTTGGGGGGATATTCGATTCAGTTCCAACAGGTCCACCTGTTGTCGGCTGGTTCGTTGAGAATTCCTGCTCGGTTTCTTTACTTCTCACAAGTCCCTCTTTCTTGTTCGGTGCGGTATACGTAGTTATTTGTTTTTCTATCTTCTCCCAGTTCAACCTAATATCGGGAATAACCTCAACACGTCCTGGTCCAAAGACATTCTCCAGAGGGATTTTTATCTTTTGCTTGTAATAATTCTCTAAATTCACCTTCAACTCCATCTTCGTTGAGGCAAGCGCAGTAGAAGTATCCAAATTAACCAAACTCGTCAAATCTTGCCCTCTTTGGTCGATTACCTTGATATTCTCCGGTTTAATTCCCTCGACGGCTCCTTGAACCAGCGAAACAATTCCCCTTACTTGTTCTTTCGTCAAAGAGTAACCTGGCTTCATCACAACCATGACCGAAGCTCTTGGTTCGGACATCTCGCCACGGACGTAGTAAGTATACTTTGGTAAAGTCAGAACCACCCTTGCGCTGTCAACACCTTGAATTGTAGAAATCGTTCTTTCTAGTTCACCTTGAAGTGCAATTTGGTACCTGACCTGCTTATCAAAACTCGTTGCGCCAAGACTCGTCTGGTCTAAAATCTCAAACCCACGCGTCGTACCAGAAAGTACCCCGGCAGATGCAAGACGCATACGTACTTCGTAGACATTGTAATTTGAAGGTATCAATATCCTGTTGCCTGCTTCTACTTTATACGGAATTCCCAAAGATTCAAGTTGTTGCAGAACAGGTCCTGCATCTTCCTCGCTCTTAGCTGTAAGCAGTAGCACATACTTGGGAGCATTAATAATAGTAAGAAAAATTATGGCCATTATAACCGAAACGGCCACGATACCAATTATCAACTTTTGAGATTTTGGCAGTTCCTTCCACTTCTGAGGTAGCTTTGTAAACCAGTCCAAGAATTTCCTAAACCAATCCATAGACTCACCACCAAAAGATAATTATACCACACAATCGACGAAAATTTACACTAAAGTAAAGATTTTTGTATTAACAAAACGGAAAAAGGTACTATAATTATAGTACCAAAGTTTTGAGGTGATTGCAATGTGGAAAGTTAATTTGAAAGATCTGATAAAAGAACGCAGAAGAGTGATAGAAGGTATATACGCTCCAGAGTTCGTGGAGCTCCACACGGGGACATACAAAGTTCTACACGGTGGTTTCAAAGTGAAAATGGTCCTTACCTACGCCGATAACAAAGTACTGCTTGGTGGTTACGCTCGTGGTTATGTTGAGCGACCATGCGACCGATGTTTAAAACTTTCAGAAATGTACATTGACGGAATTATAGAAGCAGTGTATACTTTTGAGAAGAAACCTCTCCAAAAGAACGAGGAACTTAAAGATCTATCTAACGAAATCTTACTGGTTGGTGATATAATAGACCTTGAGGAACGAATCGTTGAAGGTATTGTCAGTAGTGCACCTGACGTTTTCGTTTGCAGTCCAGATTGTAAAGGTCTTTGTCCATATTGTGGTGCAGATTTGAATGAGGAACCGGAACATAAATGCAAAGCTTCTGAAGAAAAAAACATCGATCCAAGGTTTGAAATATTACTGAAAATAAAGCATACACAGGAGGGATAAGTATGGCAGTACCAAAGCAGAAGCGTTCAAGAAGCAGAACACATCACAAAAGAGCCAAGATTTACAGAGCTTTCAGCGTTGCAGTAACAACATGCCCAAACTGTGGAGCACCAAAACAACCACACAGAGTCTGTTTGAATTGCGGTTACTACGGAAAGAAGCAGGTGTTTGAGGTAGCGAAATGATTCGCGTAGCCTTGGATGTAATGGGTGGAGACAAAGCGCCGGAAGAAATAAAAGCCGGCGCTTTAATGTTTGCCGAAGAACTGAAAAAAGCTAAGAAAAACATCCATCTAATACTGATCGGTACAGAAAGCGCTTTATCCGATCTGAGAAATCACAGACTTTCAGACTACTTTACGCTGGAAATCGTAAGAGACTACCTCCCTATGGATATAAAGCCCACCGAAGCGCTTCGTAGAAAAGAAAGTTCCATGTACATTGGTGCTCAACTGCTCAAAGAACATAAAGTAGATGCATTTGTAAGTGCCGGTAATACAGGAGCACTACTTGCTTACGCAACACTTGTCGTTGGCAGATTGAGCGGAATAGACCGCCCGGCTTTGGCAGTTCCCATCCCATCTCTCAATGGCTTTACAGTTTTGATAGACGGCGGGGCGAATGCGGAAGTTCGTCCAGATTACTTAGTGCAGTTTGCTGCAATGGGTGTAGAATACGCAAGGACACTTGGAAAAAGTTCTCCCAAGGTTGGACTACTGAACGTTGGAACTGAAGAGAACAAAGGTACCGATATGCATAAATTAGCCTATCAGATGTTAAGAGAAAAACTCGGTCCCGCATTCCACGGAAACGTTGAAGGGAATGATATAAACCTTGGGACTGTTGATGTTGTTGTTACGGATGGATTCACTGGGAACGTTGCGCTGAAAACAATGGAAGGTGTGGCAAAGCTTATCTCTCACACAATAAAATCGGAAGCAAAGAAAGGCATTGATGGTTTGATTGGTGCTTTACTTTTTTCCCGAGTTTTGAAAAAACTAAAGCAAAAGTTGGATCCAAGAACCTACGGGGGAACATTTTTCTTGGGAGTAGATGGAATAGTAGTTAAGGCTCACGGGAATTCCGATAGAGTGGCTATAAAAAATGCACTGAAAGTTGCGGTGCAAGGTGTAGAAAAAGATTTAATTAAGAATTTGGAAGCTCAATTAGAGAGGTGGAAGTAATCCCATGTGTGGAATCGTTGGAATTATCGGCCACGAATTCAAAGTTTCTGAACTCATCGAAGGACTGAAAAAATTAGAATACAGAGGTTACGATTCAGCAGGTATAGCAGCAACAAACGGTAACCAAATGATAGTGACAAAAAGTGTTGGTCGAGTTGATGCTTTAAAAACCGTTATCGAAGAGGAGAAAGTAGTAAAAAGTGGTATAGCGCATACAAGATGGGCAACTCACGGAGCGCCAAACGATACAAACGCACATCCGCACACAGACTGTAGTGGAAAAATCGCCGTCGTGCATAACGGCATTATCGAAAACTACCAGGAACTCAAAACAGAACTCATCAAAAAAGGTCACAAATTCAGATCCGAAACTGACACAGAAGTAATAGGTCACTTAGTGGAAGAACATTTCAAAGGTGATTTATTCCAAGCTGTGCTTGATACCTTGAAAATACTTAAAGGTGCATTCGCAATCGCTGTTATTCATTCAGATATGCCCAACATCATGGTTGGTGCAAGAAAAGGTAGTCCTTTAGTAGTGGGATGTAACGATAAATACTGTGTATTGGCATCGGACGTCACACCAATAATCAAATACACACGCGACGTCATATTCCTCGAAGACGGAGATGTGGTCTACATCGAAGGAAATAAACTAAAAATCACGGACTTTTCCGGGAACACAGTTATCAGAAAGCACACGCACATCACTTGGGACGAATCAGCAGCGGAAAAAGGCGGATTCAAGCACTTCATGTTGAAAGAAATTAACGAAATTCCAGAAGCAATAGAAAGCGCTCTCGTTGGAAGAGTAGAATCAGACTACACTCCTTCCTTACACGAACTTGACGAGTTCAATTTAGAAAAGGTAAAGAGAATACTTCTGGTTGCGTGTGGAACGAGTTACCACGCCGGACTTGTCTTTAAGTACTTTGCTGAAAAATACTTGGATGTTGATGTTTTAATAGACGTAGCTTCAGAATTCAGATACAGACCTATTAGGCTTACCGAAGACACGATAACAATTGCCATATCCCAATCTGGAGAAACTGCAGACACCCTTGAAAGCATTAGGGCCGTTAAAAAGGCTGGTGGAAAGGTCATAGCCATTTCCAACGTAGTCGGTTCAACAATCACGAGAGAGAGTGACGTAACACTCTACATGAACGCAGGTCCTGAAATTGGTGTTGCCGCATCAAAGACATACGTGAATCAGCTCATAGTACTTTATCTCATAGGGCTCTACATGATAAAAAAACGCGGCTTGTGGCGGCAGGAACATGGCGAGATAGTCAAACAAATTGTTGAATCGCCGAAAACACTTAAAGGAATAATATCCAATAAAGGCATAGAGACTGTAGCAGACAATTACAAAAACTATCATCACTTCATGTACATAGGCAGAGGCATAAACACCGCAACAGCGCTCGAAGGAGCTCTTAAATTGAAAGAAATCAGTTACATAAACGCCGTTGGTTACCCCGCCGGTGAGTTAAAACATGGCCCAATCGCACTTTTGGATCCCAAGTTCCCCGTTTTCGCAGTGGCACCGAAAGATAGCCTGTATGAAAAAATGAGAAGCAACATAGAAGAAACTCGCGCAAGAAACGCAAGAATAGTGGCAGTTGCTACCCAAGGTGACGAAGAGATAAAGAAGATAGCACACGATGTTATCTACGTACCAGAAGCACACGAAGACCTTTATCCTTTGATTTTTGCTCCTGTCATTCAACTCTTTGCTTACTACATCGCCGACAAACGCGGATACGACCCAGACAAGCCGAGAAACCTTGCCAAGAGTGTGACTGTGGAGTAGAATTCTACACTGAAACGAATTAACTAAAAGATAGTAAAAAGGGATAAGACGGCTAAAGCCTCTTATCCCTTTTTGTTTTCAAGGTGCAAGGTACGTAGGTTGGAAAGAAAAAGAGCTACAACGACTTCTGACAAAAAATCTAAGGATCTTTAACGAATTTATTATGCTGATATGTTATAATTTGTTATAGAAAACCACACGAAAGGTGGTGGGTGGGACGATGAGAACTCTTTACGAACTTTGCGTACCGCGTGAGAGCGTCTTTGACGAAACTAAGCGAGACGACGTTTTGGATTTAAGTGACTTAATCGAAAACAGAATAGACCCCTACCGATTCTTCGAAGAAACTTACATAACGGATGGTATGAGGGTATTATTCGACACAGCATTTAAACGCTTCCACAGACAGACCGCGGCTGGTGTCATCAAACTGAGGCAGAGCATGGGTGGTGGTAAGACCCACAACATGATCGCTCTCGGTCTTTTAGCAAGATATCCTGATCTTAGAGAAAAAGTCCTGGGAGACAAATTCAAAGACAGCCCGCTTGGTAGGATAAAAGTTGTCGCTTTTACCGGTAGAGAAAGCGATGCTCCGTACGGCATTTGGGGTGCGATCGCTGAACAACTTGGAAAACGTGAGATGTTTAAAGATTACTACTCACCCTTACAGGCACCAGGTCAGAGTGCCTGGGTGAACCTCTTAAGAGGCGAGCCTCTTCTGATTCTTCTTGACGAACTGCCACCGTACTTGGAGAATGCCAAAGCAAAACTAATCGGTGAGTCGAATTTAGCAGTCGTCACCACCACGGCACTGGCAAACCTTTTCAATGCCTTGAACAAGGAAGAGCTTTCCAATGTGTGTCTTGTTATTTCAGACCTGCGAGCCGTCTATGAAAGCGGAAGTGAACTTTTACAATCCTCATTCAGAGAACTTGAAAACGAAGTTAACCGATTAGCCATAGAAATCGAGCCGGTTAGTTTGTCTACGGATGAAATCTATCACATCCTCAGAAAAAGACTTTTCAAACAACTACCTTCTGAAGAAGAAATAAACGAAGTAGCACTTGCTTACAAAAAGGCAGTGATAGAAGCAAAACAGATGGGTTATACCAACCTCGCGCCTGATCAAATCTACAATTGGATTAAAGAATCCTATCCCTTCCATCCCTCACTAAGAGACCTGTACGCAAGGTTCAAGGAAAACCCAGGATTCCAGCAAACAAGAGGCTTGCTAAGACTCATGCGTATAGTTGTCTCACAACTCTACAAGGGCGACAACCCAAAAGCCAAGTACAAATACCTTATACACCCTTACGATTTTGATTTGAACGACCACGAAATGCTAACCGCAATAACTCAGATTAAGCCCTCACTTGCCAATGCTATCGCCCACGACATCGCTTCAAACGGACACGCAATCGCTGAGGAAATAGATTCGACCATAGGAGAGACTCATATGCAAGACCTTGCCAAGCTAATTCTTGTCTCTTCCTTGGCAGACGTTCCGAATGCTCTTCTCGGCCTTTCGATTCAGGAAACGGTAGGATACCTTTGTGAGCCAGGTAAGGATATTACCCGTGTAAAGAAGGCTTTGGACGAGTTCGTCATGCGGGCTTGGTACCTTCACACAGACAGGGACGGCAAATTGTACTTCAAAAATACAAGGAACCTAATTGCTGAGCTTAATTCTCTGGTCGAGTCCTATGATAACGAAAGCGCAAAGAAAGAGCTTAGAAACTTCCTTGAGAAAATATTTGAGCCCAAAATCGGAGATTGCTACCAGAGAGTATTGGTTTTCCCAGCGGTTGATGAGATTAGACTATCCGAAGATAAGGTCACATTGGTAATCTTTGAACCGTATATAGGTGGAACCGGCTTACATCCTGACTTGAAAGAATTTTACGATAACGAGAGGTACAAAAATAGAGTCATGTTCCTATCAGGTTCCAGAAGCACTATGGAGAAACTTCTGCGAGCCGCCAAGGAACACAGAGCAATTAACGAGATAATCAGCAGAATGGAGAACGAAGAAAAAGTTCCCGCAAGTGACCCACAGTACCAAAGGGCTCTTGAAAAAAGGGACAGAATAGTCTTAGAGCTTCTGCAAGCAGCGAGAGAAACATTTACGCAAATCTATTATCCAACAAAAGAAGGCTTGATCAAGGCTGACTTCCTCATGGAATTCAGGAGCAATGAATACAACGGAGAGAAGCAGATAAGAGACCTTCTCGAAAAGCGTCAGAAATTCACTTACGACACCACAAGTGATATCTTTAGAAAGAAATGTGAAGACCGCTTGTTTACACAAAAAGAAATGCGATGGAGCGACGTAAAAGAAAGGGCAGCTACGAACCCCGCATGGCAGTGGCACCATCCCTCCGCACTTGACAAACTGAAAGATGAAATGCTCAGAAAAGGCATATGGCGTGAACACGGTGGTTACATCGAAAAAGGACCGTTCCCAAAGGAGAAGACCAGTGTCCAAATCAGAGAACTTCGCAGAGATGAGCAAACGGGCGAAGTAATTCTTAAAATCATCCCACTTCACGGAGATAAGGTCTATTACGAAGTGGGTTCTGTGGCTACCACGGCTTCAAATCTCGTGGAGAACCTGAATGAGTTCAGAACAAAAGAAGTGAAACTTTCCTTCTTGTGTGTTGACAGCACTGGCGAGCATGAAACAGGTGAACCAGTTCTATGGATCAACAAATTAGAACTGAAGTATCGAACCTACAACAAAGGTTCAGACGAGATTATTGAGTTAAAAGCTGTACCTCCAGCAACCATAAAGTACACAACCGACGGCTCCAATCCAAAGGAAAATGGTGGGATATACGAAGGTGAGTTTATCGTTCCTCAGAACTGCACATACGTGCTTGCCGTTGCAGAAAAAGAAGGAGTTTATTCAGACGTTCTTCAAATTAAGATAGATAGGGAACGGGGAGTAAAGGTAGATGCCTCAAAGCCTCTTACCCTGAAAAGGCGTATCAAGACAAGCGATACTCGAGAAACGTATGAAGAAATCGGATTATTGAAGAAGTGCAACGCAAAGATTAGTGATGCCTCAGTTCTCTTCTTCACGAAAGAAGACTCATCGGATAGAAGGCGCTATGTTGAGGTAACTCTGGACTTGGAAGTGGATATTGACAAGCTTGAAAGGAGCATAGAAAGCATAAGAGAAAACTTTATGAACGATAAGGAAGTAACTATCATCTTCGAATCTAACAGTATTCACTTTGCAACGGGGCAAGACTTTTTGGATTGGGTCGCAGGAAAGAAACTTGAACTAAAAAACTTTAAACAGGGAGAGATTGTTCAACAATGAGCAGGATGGCAGATAAAAAGAATGTTTACGGCTTTGGTTTCATCCCTGAGGAATCTCAACACCATTTCTTGGTAATCATTCCGCGTTCAACTAACGGAAAAGTTGTCATTTACGAACGTTTCAAATGGCAAGACGGTGTCGAAGAACAGACAATCGACCCAAGAGAAGACAAACCGAAGGTCGCACTCTCAAAGCACAAGTGGAGACTTATAGAAGACACTTTAAAGAACGAATTCAACGCACGATTGAGGAAAGAAAAGCTCCCTGCTGGTAAATGGACCGTAGGCCAAGTCCCTGTCCATCGTCTCTTTGGCAAAGAAATGGTACTTTTAGCCTGGGCGATAGAAGACTGCGATCCTTCGGTGATACCAACGGCAATCAAAAACTGGCTTGGCCTTTCACCCGAGGAACGCTGGTGGCTTTTCACCATGACTAACGCTGCAACAGGAGGTCTTAACGACAAAAGAGGTTGGAGAAAAGCTATAAGGTACGCACTAACCGAGAACCCTGTAGAAGAAACGAACAAACAGTTAGACATATTCGACCTATTAATTCAAAGAAAAATAGACGACTGATTAATTCAGCAACTGAAGGGGTGGTAACGTTGTTTGACTGGAACAAGTCTTTTATAGAACTGCAATTCCCCGTCTCGAAGCTGTCAAAAGAAAGCTATAAAGAAAGAAAATCAAATTTGGGACAAACATTAACAGGACTTGGCAAATGGTGGGGCAGAAAGCCCCTTATTCTTGTTAGAGCGGCGCTGCTCGGATTGTTAATGCCGGTAAGCGACAATCCAAAAAAAGACATGGAGATGTTCTTAAAAGTAATGATGATGGACGAAGAAGGTCTGTGGCTTCGTAAAAAGCAACCTATCCCTGTCGAAGAAATATACGAAAACTTGACCGATGAAGAAAGACAAAAATATTTCGAAACCAACGGTGGTAAACTTAAATACAAGGAAGGTATCACGAAAAGGGAAAGAGATGAGCTGCAAAAACTCGTATTTAGCAGGCTTTCGTACGATGAAAAACTGAAGTACTGCCTAAGACCAGAAGAGGTTGACAACCTACCGGAACCATCGTGGGAGGTAATAAACCAGTATTTTGGAACAAATGCAAAGAACTTTCAGGAGTTCTTTCGGGAACTTGGAATGAAGAGATTTGGGCAAATTCCGACAGTGGGAGATTGCTTCTGCGGAGGGGGGAGCGTTCCATTCGAAGCCGCGAGGATGGGGTTGAACGTCTTTGCTTCTGATTTGAACCCCATTGCGATGCTCCTCACATGGGCTGCGCTAAACATATTGGGGAGTTCAGAAGAAGAGATTGAAAACTTAAGAGAATTTCAAAAAAAGATATTTGATCTTGCCGATGAACAAGTCACCGAATGGGGAATAGAGCACAACGAACAGGGGCATAGGGCTGTTGCCTATCTATACTGCAACGAAACCATCTGTCCTGAATGCGGATGGAAAGTTCCGCTCGCACCTTCCTGGGTAATTGGAAAAGGGACAAAAACTGTTGCGATATTGAAAGAAAATCACCAGACCAAGAGCTTCGATATTGAGATAAAGTCGAACGCAACCGCTGAAGAGATGCAACTTGCAGAAAAAACAGGGACCGTGAAAGACGGAAATTTAGTATGTCCGCATTGTAAAGTCTCTACACCAATACCAGCCATTAGGAAAGACAGGATAAGAGAAGATGGCTCAGTAGAGTACGGCCTTCGCCAATGGGAACCTCACGAATTTCTACCCCGTCCAGACGATGTATTCCAAGAAAGACTCTACTGCATTAGATATGAAAAACCGGATGGGGAAAGGTACTACACAGCCCCCACAAAAAAGGACTTAGAAAGAGAGGCAAAGGTTGTAGAACTACTTAAAGAAAGATTCACATCGTGGCAAGAGAAAGGGTATATTCCAAGCAGCAGAATTGAAGAAGGAGAAAAGACTCTCGAGCCTATAAGAACAAGAGGTTGGTCTTATTGGCACCAATTGTTCAATCCGAGGCAACTTCTTTTGCACGGACTTCTGATGGAACTGATTGACAAGCATGCAAAGACGCAGAAAGAAAAGGTGGTAGGACTACTGGGAGTAAATAGGTGTTGCAACTGGAACAGTAAACTTTCTAAATGGAATCCTGCACCAGCTTCAGAAAAGGTTGAGGATACTTTTTACAATCAAGCCCTGAATACATTATATGTTTACGGAGCCAGAAGCATGAAGTACTTAGCAAACAGTTGGTTTTTCGAGATATCGAGCTTTGATATAGAGGGTAATTCTGTTTCAATGGTCAGTGATGCAAGAAATATTACGCATGTGTCAACAATTTGGCTCACCGATCCCCCTTACGCTGATGCAATCAATTATCACGAGCTTTCCGAATTCTTTCTTGCGTGGGATAAGAAATTGCTGCTCGATACTTTCCCAGATTGGTATGCCGATAGTAAGCGTGCCCTTGCTATAAAGGGAAGAGGGGAAGATTTTAAGCAGAGCATGGTGCAAGTCTACAAGAACCTTGCAAAACACATGCCGAACAACGGAATGCAGGTAATTATGTTCACTCACCAAGATGTCAGTGTGTGGGCAGACCTTGCCTTAATCTTATGGGCAGCAGGTCTCAGGGTCACAGCCGCTTGGAACATAGCAACGGAAACAGAATCTGCAGGTCTTAAGGAAGGCAACTATGTGAAAGGAACAGTCCTTCTTGTCCTTCGCAAGCAGACTTCTGAGCAGACAGCGTACCTTGACGAGCTTTATCCCGAAATCGAACGCGAGGTTCAAAGACAAATAGAGATTATGAGAGAACTGGACGATAAAGAGGACCCAAACTTCAGCGATCCGGATTACCTGCTTGCCGCTTACGCTGCTTCGCTCAAGGTGTTAACATCTTACAAGCGAATCGAAGACATTGATATCGAGTACGAGCTTTCAAGAAAGAGACTACCCGGAGAAGAATCGCCTATTGAGAAGATAATATATGAAGCTGTTAGGATTGCGTACGACTACATTGTTCCAAAAGGCTTTGATTCGTACACATGGAAAACACTCACGCCTGAAGAGAGGTTCTACATCAAAGGCTTAGACCTCGAGAAAGATGGGATTTATCAAATCGGAGCTTATCAAGAATTGGCAAAAGGCTTTGGAGTTAAAGAGTACAAGGAGCTTCTTGCATCTACGAAGGCCAACCATGCAAGATTGAAAACTGCACTGGAATTTGGAACACGAGGACTCAACAGTGACGATGGATTCAGTAATACCCTTCTAAGAAATGTGCTCGCAGCCTTGCATCAGGCTATAAAGGCAGAAGACCCGTCAAGGGGAAAGAACTGGCTCAGAAACGAAGTTCCCAATTATTGGGGCCAGCGAACCACCATTGTTGAGATACTGGAATACATATCTTCGTTGGGTAGCATAGACACCATGCCTCATTGGAAGGAAGAAGCAAAATACGCAAGACTCCTGGCAGAACTTGTGAAGAACGACGGAGTGTAATGGATAGTATTTTCCTTAAAAGATTTCAGAGAGTGGGGATTGATGGATGATTTACCGTTATTCGTCAAGAAGAACAAGGCTCGACTCGCACTTTTTAAACGAAAAGTTGAAAAACGCTGTCAGCTACGATCGAATAGCTGGTTATTTCAGTTCTTCCATCATCGAGGTTGCAGGGGAGGCAATTGAAAATATCGAAGGTGTCTGTAGGGTGGTGTGCAATTCTGAGCTTCAGAAGGACGACTTTGTAACAATAAGCGCAGCTGTTAACGGACTGCGCAGGGAATGGTGTGCGGCAAAACCAGAGGAAAAATACAACAACATTCCTGAAAGGCTGAAAAAGCTTTACGAACTTATAAGAAGTGGCAAACTGCAGATAAAGGTCGTCCCAAACGATGTTTTTGGACTAATCCATGGTAAAGCGGGTGTGATAACTTTTAAAGACGGTCGGAAAACAGCGTTTATCGGTAGTGTGAATGAAACTCTCACAGGATGGAAGTTGAATTATGAGATCCTCTGGGAAGATGATTCGCCAGAAGCTGTAGACTGGGTCCAGGAGGAATTCGACCATTTTTGGAACAGTCCATACGCTGTTGCACTTCCGGAATTCGTGGTGGAGGATATCAAAAGAATCTCCGAAAGAAAAGTGATTTACTCCGTAGACGAATGGAAACAATCCCCCGAGCCTGCGTCCACGGTAGTTGAATCACCGATTTATAGAGAAGAATTGGGATTGTGGGAACATCAAAAGTATTTCATAAGTCTTGCTTTTGAAAGTCATAAAAAGAACGGGGCAAGGTATGTGCTTGCAGATACAGTTGGGCTTGGAAAAACTATCCAGCTTGCGTTGGCTGCTCAGCTGATGGCTCTCTACGGTGATAAGCCAATCCTTGTAATTGCACCAAAGACTTTAATATGGCAGTGGCAGGATGAATTATACAACCTTTTGGATATGCCTTCAGCCGTTTGGGATGGTAAAGGTTGGGTTGATGAGAACGGTATAAAGTACCCTGCTAATGGCTATACAGCCATAAAGAAATGTCCAAGGCGTATTGGTATAGTTCCGCAAAGTCTGATAACAGCGAAATCTGAACAGGTTCAGGAACTTTTGAATCTTGATTACGAATGTGTAATTGTTGACGAAGCACACCGGGCAAGGCGAAAGAACTTGGGACCGGGAAGAGAGAATGAAAAGCCCATCCCTAATAATTTGATGAAGTTCTTGCTTGAGATTTCTAAGCGTACTAAGAGTATGCTTTTAGCAACCGCAACACCTGTGCAACTTTATCCAATTGAAGCCTGGGATTTACTATATATACTTGCTCAGGGTAGTGATGCTGTTTTAGGGAATGTTTACAGCATGTGGCAGAGGTATCCTCAAAGAGCGTTGGACTTAATCACTGGTAAAGAAGTAATTGACCGCGCTGATGTTTCGGAGTATTGGGAATGGATCAGAAACCCGTTTCCTCCTGCATCTGAGGATGAAACAACGTTTGGGTTTGTAAGGAAACAGCTAAGAATGGCGGACAATGAGTTCGTCATAAAACCGGATGCACTTGATAGATTGGATGAGCAAGACCGCTTGCGAATCGAAAAGCGAATTCGCAGGATTATCGATAACGATTTTTTGATGAATCACAATCCCTTTATCAGGCATATCGTAAGAAGGACGAGGAGTTATCTTGAAAACAATGTAAATCCCGAGACAGGAGAACCGTATCTGAAAAACATAGAAGTTGTTTTGATGGGCGAAAGAGACGACGAAGCCATTATCCTACCTCCGTATCTCCAAGAAGCCTATAATTACGCAGAAAAATTCTGCGAATTGCTAAAAGAACGTACGAAAATCGTTGGCTTTTTCAAAACTCTGCTTTTAAGAAGAATGGGAAGTACGATGATAGCAGGAAAGCTCACTGCTGAGAGAATATTGAGTAATTGGCACTATTTATTGGTAGAAGAGGACTATGAAGGTGAAGAGAACGAAGACGAACTGCAAAGTCCATCAGAAGAACTGAGCCTAACAAATGAAGAAAGAGAATGCCTCGAAAATTTAATTGAGACGCTCAATCTGAACCAAGAAAGAGACCCCAAATACAACCTTGCTTTAAAGTTACTGCTGGAAGATAAATGGATAGAGCGTGGATGCATTATCTTTTCTCAGTACTACGATTCTGCGTACTGGATAGCTGAGAGTCTATCCGAGGACATCCAAGGCATGAAAATAGGACTTTACGCAGGTGGTGAAAAGTCTGGAGTATTTGTTAACGGCGTTTTTGAGAGGAAAGATAAGGAAGATTTAAAACAAATGGTTAGAAGACATGAACTGAAAATTTTGGTTAGTACGGATGCCGCGAGCGAGGGATTGAATCTTCAAACATTAGGTACACTTATTAACCTTGACTTGCCCTGGAATCCAACAAGGCTCGAGCAGCGAAAGGGAAGAATCCAGCGCATAGGACAGGTTTACGATAAGGTGTACATTTACAATATGAGGTACAAAGGGTCGGTTGAAGATAGAGTCCATCAGTTGCTTAGTCAGAGGTTTGAGAATATCTACAACATGTTCGGACAAATCCCAGACGTTTTGGAAGATGTCTGGGTTCACGTAGCGCTGAATGAGATTGAGGAAGCGAAAAAGAAAATTGATGCTCTTCCAACAAAACACCCGTTTGAATTGCGTTACCACGATCACATCGGTAGAATTAGTTGGGAAAATTGCGCTGTTGTGCTCGATAACAAGGAAAGAAAGAAGCACTTGTTATCCGGATGGTAGTCGAGTGCGCGTACAAAGGAGCGAAAAATACTCATATAATAAGAGTCACATTTTTCCGGAGGCGAGGTCTATGGGAGATTGCATTTACTGTGGCAGACCTGCGGGGCTTTTAAGAAAGTTTCATCCAGAGTGTAAAGAGAGGTACGAAAATACTTGGAACACAATGATCTATAAAGCTAAGAGCTCAGCACTTGGCTTAAGTCAGATGGATAATCTGGAGAACGAACTTCGCAATCTGGCAAAGCAAGGCTACGTTCCAGAACATAAAATAAGAGAGGCTATCGTTTCAGGCTGGGAAGAAGCTGTGCAACATTTTCTGGAAGATGGGCAGCTGGACAAGCAGGAAGAAGAGAAACTACTCAAGTTCATACAGTATTTTGGATTGAGCCAGTATGAATTAGATAAGAACGGAATGTACACCCGTCTTGTTCAAGCTGCCGTACTGCGCGACGTGTTAGAAGGTAAGGTTCCACAGCGTCTCACGGTAGCTGGGACTTTGCCTTTTAACTTTCAAAAGAACGAAAGCTTGGTTTGGGTCTTTAAAAGTGTCAAGTATTATGAGCAAAGGACTCGAAGGGAATACGTCGGCGCAAGCCAAGGAGTGAGCATTCGAATTGCGAGGGGTGTCTACTACCGTGTTGGAGGTTTTAAAGGCTATCCTATCGAAAAAGTCGAGAAGGTCCACGTAGATACTGGGATGCTCGCAATCACTACGAAACATATATACTTTCACGGTTCTGTAAAAAGCTTCAGGATACCTTATTCCAAAATTGTTTCGTTCACACCTTACTCGGATGGATTTGGAATTAATAAGGACGCTGCAAGTGCTAAGCCCCAAATCTTTGAAACAGGAGATGGATGGTTTGTGTACAATCTTGTGGTGAATCTCGCAAGAGGAGATTTCAATTGATTTAATGAATATTCAGGGAATGGTGCAGCACGTAAAAAAGCCAAATTTTCACCAACTCTTAACTTGATAGAATTTGTAAAAAATAAGATTTTGGTCTATAATATCCTTAAGACTGTAAAAGCGACTACTGTTTTAAAAAAACGAACCGCATAAATGTAAGGAGTCAACTATGCAAAATTAAATTTTTGTTTTGAGTGTGAGATAGCATAATCAATATTGAACTTCTCTTTCTTTCTCAACATTGCGTACAACGTTCGCAATAACTTGTGTACTACTGACATTATCGCTTTTTTGTACGGTATACCTTGCTGCCTTTTTCGTTCATAGTATGTTCGGAAATATTCGTTGTGAATCACTACACTCACTGCCATTAGCCATAGTATTCGTCTTAGGTGGGCATTGCCCCTTTTCGATATGTGTCCTTCTACTTTGCTTTTGCCTGATTGGGCAATGCTTGGATCGAGTCCACAATACGCAATGAGTTTTTTGTATGTACTAAATCTTGAGATATCTCCAACTTCTGCCAAGAAATGCATCGCGCTGTTTTCACCAATACCTGGTATTGACGTGAGTATCTCGATATCAAGGTTTATCGCACTACATTCGCAATATTCTTTCATCATCTTGTCGTATTCTTCAAGCTGTTGCTGTAAAAATTGTAGTTCTTTGATATTTTGCACAAGAATCTTTTCTTTCATCGGCCAATATTGAGCAATCGAGTTATTAGCGAGTTCTTTAAGTTTTTGAGCATTAAGTTTTGTACTTCTGCCACGGTCTTTGGAAAAGAACACATCCAGATTACGAGCCTTTTGAATAGCCTTGGCAGAAGGGAAATGAGAAAGAAGATTGAGGATAGTGTCACTGTAGATATTGGTAACTCTTTCGAGTTCAGGGAAAAGAACGTTGAGCAGTTTTTCGATATTGTCTTTAACTTTTGCGATGCGGTGGATAATGTTTTCGCGTGCTCTGACAATATCACGAAGCTCAGAGTTGACAAAAGCAGAAGAAGGAATTTGATGTTGTAGGTAAAACAAAGCAGTAGCGATAATGCGAGCATCGATTTTGTCGGTTTTGGTCTTTCGAAGAGAAGCAAAGTTTTTAACAGTTAGAGGATTAAAAACAGCGCAAGCAAAGTCGTTGGAAGAAAGGAAAGCCAGAAGGTTGAGATGATAACAGCCAGTAGATTCCATAGCGATGATGATGGATTGTTTTGGGAAGGCAGAGAGTTTGTTTGCGAAGGAGGAAAAGCCTTGCTGGGACATATCGAAAGAAGATTCGAAGATGATGGAACTGGGATTAGAGATAGCGCAGACGTTGAACTTATCCTTGGAAACATCGATGCCGACGAAAACAGGGAAGTTATCCATGAAAAATCCTCCTTTCGAATGATGAGGGCAGGGAGCCTACTGAACCAATCCTCCATGCTGACGAGGGCTGAAAGCCCAACCAACTTATCATGGTTAAAGGCAGGCAACAGACTCCCAAAATGGCTTAAAAGCCAAGGTGACATAAGTTGTCCTGCCCTCAATTTTTTTAAGCTAAATTATTTATACCATATTTTTATGTAGGAGGTAAAGCATGGCACAAAAGTTCTGTTCATTTTGTGGAAGAGCTGCGGATAAGGTAGAAAAGCTCATCGCAGGACCCGGAAATGTGTATATTTGTAGCGAGTGTGTGGAGTTGTTCCACGATATTCTTCAAAGCGACAAGAAGATAAAACCAACGAAGTTCGGAACAAGAGACAGAAAAGAGCTTCCAACACCATCGCAGATAAAAAGCGAGCTTGACAAGTACGTTATAGGGCAAGAACGCGTGAAAAGGATTCTTTCCGTGGCAGTCTATAACCACTACAAGCGAGTGTTCTTCGGAAAAGATACCTCTGATGTCGAAATTGAGAAATCAAATATCATACTCATTGGACCAACTGGAAGTGGGAAGACACTCATGGCAAGGATTCTTGCAAAGATCTTAGATGTACCTTTTGCAATAGCCGATGCCACACCACTGACAGAAGCCGGATACGTCGGTGAAGACGTCGAAAACGTCGTTTTGAGGCTCCTTGAAGTGACAAACTTTGATGTCGAGCGTGCACAGTACGGTATCATATACATAGATGAAATCGACAAGATAGCAAGGAAATCTCCAAATCCGTCTATCACCAGGGATGTTAGTGGCGAAGGCGTTCAAAAAGGTTTACTCAAAATCGTGGAAGGAACTATAGCCAACGTTCCACCACAAGGTGGTAGAAAGCATCCATACCAAGAATTCATCAAGGTTGACACCACAAATATATTATTCATCGTTGGCGGTGCATTCGATGGGTTGGATGAAATAATCAAAAGAAGGATAGAAGGCAGTGCGATCGGATTCAACGCACCAGTGAAGAGCAAAGAACAGATGCGACTCGGTGAAATCTTGAAACACGTTACTCCCGACGACTTGGTCCAATACGGTCTCATGCCAGAGTTTGTAGGCAGGTTCCCCGTAATTGGTACACTCGATGATCTTAGTGTCGATGACTTGGTCAGGATTTTAAAAGAGCCCAAAAACGCAGTCTTAAAACAGTACAAGAAACTTTTTGAAATAGACGGTGTTGAACTCGAAGTTGAGGAAAGAGCGCTTTACGCAATAGCCAAGGAGGCTTTGAGGCGAGGAACAGGAGCAAGGGCTCTGAAGAGCGTCTTTGAAGAAGTGATGATTGATATCATGTTTGATATTCCCGATTTGAAAGCTGTTGAAAAGGTTGTCGTCACGGAAGAGTGTGTCACAAAGCGTGAGCGTCCGAAAATATACATGAAAGAAACAGCTTGACGTAGTTGTAAAACTGCTTACAGAAGACGAAGGTGTTGTAGATGATAGTGCTTGGAATAGAGACAAGCTGTGATGAAACGTCTGTGGCTTTGGTTGAAGATAACAAGGTTTTAGCAAACCTTGTCTACTCCCAGATATCAACGCACAAAAAATTCGGTGGTGTGGTACCAGAAATAGCAGCGAGGGAGCATTTGAAAAAGCTCCCCGCTCTTTTTAATCAATTACTTACAGAAACGCAAGTCGATATGATGCAAGTGGATGGAATCGCCGTTACAAAAGGTCCCGGACTTATAGGAGCTCTACTCGTTGGTGTGTCATTTGCGAAGGGATTAGCACTGAGGTATCGAAAAAAACTCGTTGGAGTAAACCACATAGTTGGCCATGTCTACGCAAACCACCTGGTCTACCCTGAACTAAAACCTCCGTACGTTGTACTTATGGTTTCAGGTGGTCATACTCTAATACTAAAAACTGAAGATGATTTCAGTGTAAAATTGCTTGGTAGAAGCGTCGATGATGCCGTAGGAGAGGCGTTTGATAAAATCGCAAGACTTTTGGGATTGGGCTATCCTGGAGGTCCAGAGATAGACAAGATAGCCAAGACAGGCAATCCAAAAGCTTTCAATTTTCCAAGACCAAAAATGCACGATAGCGACTACGATTTCAGTTTTTCAGGACTGAAAACATCTGTGCTGTACGAAATCAAAAGGCTTCAAGCGAGCAACGTTTCTGAGCTTCCTATAAGTGACCTTGCCGCGAGTGCACAGGAAGCTATGATAGATGTTTTGCTTTACAAAGTCACGAAAGCTGCAAAGGACAACAATGTCCGCAAAATCGTACTGGCAGGTGGCGTTGCAGCAAACAGCAGGTTGAGAGAAAAATTGAACGAATATACCTCGGAATTTGAGTTTTACATTCCTCCGCTTGAATTCTGTTCTGACAATGCAGCGATGATAGCAAGAGCCGGGCTGGAGTTACTAAAAAATGGTGTGGACCACGGCTTGATGCTCGAACCTGTTCCGAACTTATTTGAGATGGATGAAATAGCGATAGGTTAATAAACTAAAAGATGTGGTGAATGAGTCGTGAATTACATCGTCGATGTTGAAGCCGAAGTGCTGAAAACTGTAATCAAAAAAGCTGATAAGGTGTGCGGAACATTGGAACCATCCATGAGAAAACTGGTCTTCCTTTCGGAAGACGAAAGGCTGTATATCATCGCCTCGGACGGATGTTTGAACGGATACTTTCCCGTTTGTTCTTTTTATTCTAAGATATCGGTCCCTTTCGAAATCCCTCTTGATGTCGTAAGACATTTCGTTTCAGAGCTCACTGGAAAAATTAGCCTCCATTTCCAAGATGGTGTGCTCAGTTTGAAATCTCAAAACGAAACATTACGACTCAGGATCTCACCACTTCAAAAAGACAGGGAAGAGAAAATATACGTTCCAGTAAACGCACAAGGAACGGCATTCTCAAAAAGGAAACTTCTGGCTGAATTAGATTTCGCATCATCATTTCTTGAAGAAGGAAGCTACGTAGATCTTTATTTCATCCGAAACACATTGGAGATGATTTCACAGCACTATGGACTTGTCGCTTATTCTCAAGTGGAAGTTGAGAAGAACAGTGAGGACCCAGGTGCAAAAAACGAGCAGGATATAAACAATTTTTCCATTCGCATACCGTACGTGTCTGCAAGACATCTGATCAAGGTTTTGGAAATTGAAGAAACCAATCAAGTGCAGATTTCGTTTGACCCAATCACCAACAAGATTCTTATTTTCTCTGGTGATATATTTACACTATGCACGGATGTACCTGATGAATCACCTGATTTGGTCAGAAACCTATGTAGCCGGTTCGAACCGAGAATCAGGATCCTTTCTTCATTACTTCAGAGATTGTTGAGAAGGTCGTTAATAGCAGGAAGGTTCTCAGATGTGGAGATTTATTCACGACACGGAGAGCTCGTTGTCGTTTCCCAACACGGTGCGGTTGCCTATAAGGCTTCGATTCCTGTTCAGAATGAGATGCAAGTTGTTGAATTTTCTTTTCAAACCAAGGCCTACATGTTGCGGAGTGCAATAAACCGAATAGGTAGTCAGTACATCAATATTGGTACAGTGAGCGAATATGTTCTTTTGACACCACCATCACTCTCCAGATTCCTGATTGTTCGAAATCAGAGAATTCAGTAATTGCAACGTTTCGAGTCTTTTCGCCATGTTGTTTTCCGACTTGACCTCTTGCGTCATCATCTTCCCGCCGAGTCCTTTGTAAATCATCTCAGATAAATCTTTCAGATCAGTTCTTGCAGCTTTCAGAGCGTACTGTTGCAGTAACATTTCTCTAAACCAACGCTCTCCAAAGCTCTCTTGGATGAGCCCACTCTTTTGAACTGTATTGTACATCTTCTTGAAAATCTCATATATGTACCACGCAGCAAACTCCTCGGAAACCTTTCTGAGCTGTTTCTGGTACTCTTCCGATTCTGTGTCAATATTAACCTTTTTCTCCGCATTTAAGTTCTTGTTGACGCCTGCACGATTATTAGATCCGATGTTGTGATTCAGGTTCCCGTTGACCTTATTGAGCTCAATTCCCATATTCCACACCTCGAAGTGCGTATGATGCTGTTAACTAAAAGTATTGAAAATTTCCAAAAACCGTATTATCTTCTTATTAGTGGAACACCCCCCACCATCAATTCTCACAAAAAGGAGGTACTCCACTATGCAAAATTCTGTAGTCTCTTGCCCCAAATGCGGCTCTACCAACATCTACAAAAACGGTCATGATAAGTACGGTAACCAACAATACTTTTGCAAAGACTGTAAGCGCACTTTCAGACTTGTTCATTCAAAAAAACACAAGTTCTTCTCTTTCCCTTATCCTAAATGCCCTGTCTGTGGAAAAACTATGCAAATCCACAAAATCAAAAAAGCCTTCGTTAAGTTCCGTTGCCGTTCTTGCCATACCAGAGACGAAATCCCAACTAACTTACCTCAATTTGTCCCTCTTCCTTTCGACTCTTTCAAGTTCTTCCGTTTCCCTATCTTTATTGTCCTTAAAGCCTTCGTCCTTTATTTCAAAGCTGTGTCCTTGCGTTCCATCAGAGACTCACTTAATATCAAAGTCTCTCATGTCGCTATCTACAAGTGGATCCTTAAGTTGTCTTGTTTCTTTTCCATCCTCGTTCCTGTAGATGCTTTCAAAGTCCATGGTGATGAAACTGTCGTTTTGTTTAAATCCAAAAAGTACTACGTTTGGTTCTTAGTTGAGCACGATTCGAATCTTATTGTTGCTTGGCATGTATCCAAATATCGCGATATGGGTCAAGTGAAGATATTGTTAGAGAAGTTCTTTGGTAACAACGAAAGAACAATCGAACTAATTACAGATGGACTTGGTGCATATGGTGCAGTGAAGATACTATACAAGAATATCAATCATATTGTTGTGAGACTTGGGCAAAACAATCAATGTGAATCGAAGTTTTCGTTATTCCAAGACTTTGTACGAGCCAAGCGTGGATTTAAGAATATTGACAATCTTCCAATGTACGTGAACAGCTTTTGTGTAGTGAGAAATCTCTTGAAACTGAACAACAATGATATTGCGCGTGTTATCTGTGTTCTATTGTCTTCCATCACTACAAGTTAACAGGATCGTGCGTATTACGGTATTACATTATCCTCAGCTGTGCGTATATGACACCTGCTTTGTGCAACTCTTGAATGATTGCGATAATATCCTGTGGAGTTGCACCGACAGACCTTAATGCCGTTATCAAGTTGCCAATGGTTGCTTGTTTATCACCGATCTGTCCGTTGGATATTACAACGACAAAATTGCCGTACGAAAGTACAAAGTCGGAAATCTTCACATCGCCACCGAAAACGACAGTTCCCGTTCTCTCGTTTATAACCACCTGTGCAGGCGTGTCTACCGGTACTTCTATCTCTTCAAGTAATGCAAGGAACGATATCACATCGTCGGCAAATGCATTTGGAATGGTCACTTTGATACTTGCACCATCGATTGCCTTCGCTATGTTTGTTTTAAACGTGGTATTTATCGCAGCAGCTGTTCTGGCAGCCGTCGTAAAGTCAGGCCTATCTAAGAGAATTGTTACGCTATTTCCGTCTACAATGCTCATCGGTATTTCCTTTTCAATAAGCGCACCGTTTGGAATGTAACCAACTACGGTAAATCGCTTTTGCAAACTCGCAGAGCCTTTTGCATCTTCACCACCAACTGAAACCGGGCCTTGGGCAACTGCATAAATATTACCATCGGCACCGTAAAGTGGTGTTTGCAAGAGTATACCATTTCTTAAGCTCTTTGCGTCGTTTATACTTGCTACCACCACGTCTAATCTCATGCCTGGTTTATAGAACGCAGGTATGTCAGCAACAACCATAACAAGAGCAACGTTGCGTGACTTCAAATCGTTTGGATTGACTGAAACACCGAAATTCTTCAACATATTCGCCAAAAGTGAGGAGTTCAGATTTCCGCTGTCACCGGTGCCATTCAAACCAACAACCAGCCCGATTCCAAACAACTGGTTGTCCCTTGCACCACGGAACTTTGCAAAATCTTTGATTCTTACATTTGCTGAGAATAGGTTCGATGAAATCAGCAAGGCAATTAAGAAAAATAACAGACCCGCTGAAATCTTTGATTCATTTGCTCTCCTTAGCACATTCCTCATACTCCATGCCTCCAGAAATTTACGTTTATTTAGAATTTAAACAAGTTCGCAATTGCCGAAAGCAGAAGACCCAGCCAAGAACTTTCTTGTGGGTCGTCTTGGAAGACGATCTTCCCGTTTTCCCATATTTGCGCGTTGATAAGGTCCGTTGAATTGACGATATTTCCTGGTTTTATCGCATCTGGATGAACCCATCCTGTGATAATAATCTCCCTGAGATCGTTCCCTACTTTAATTTGCTTGCGCCCCTCAAGGAAGAGTTTGCCTTGCTGATCCACTTCCTTCACAACTGCCGTAAGTTCAAGCACTGCATTAGCCTGACTCTTATTGTCCCGCTTATCTGTTGAAGAGCCACTTGATGGAAGGTACTTACTCAAATCGAGCCCCACCAACTTTGTGCCTGTGTTTATAGCGTTGATGAATGCGTTAGTCAGTGTATTAACTTGCGAGGAAGTTGAAATCCTTGGGGACTCGTAAACAACTACGGTGACATAATCTCCGACCCTTGAAGGCTTGTATGTACCAAGAATATTCTTAAATTGCGGATTTGTAGAAGATGTGTAAAGTGAAGTGGCGAATGTCAAAGAAGAAATACTAACAAATAGTAGCACCGATGCGATACTGAGATTTAACAAAGTTCTTTTCATCTCCATATCTTACTCCACCTCCAGAACGATAACTGTCCCATTTTCTTGCACTGTTCCTTTTACAATGCTGCCATTATCTATGTTTTTAATACTTATGACACTTCCCACGTATCCATGTTCTAACGCCTGTGCAAGTATCGAAACAGTAACACCCCCCACACGACTGTATGCCTTTACAAACTGACCTTTGATGACAATAGGTACATCCTTTGTGTTTCTCATATCAATAATCTCACCTTTTGAAAAGACCTTATCAGCAAGTAATGGGAGGTCATCTTCGAAAACGGGAACTTTGTTGAGTGCTAAAACATTGTACTCTACGTATTCTACGTCCTTAATACCAATTATCTCTCCCTTCTCTATCTTTCTACTCGCAACTGCGATATTCCTTAACAGAATCGCTTCATATTGGAACAAAAGATAACCAACGATTCTACCTGCCTTCCTTAACGTAACTTTTACGAAGGGAGATGATTTGTTAGCTATCTGTACCGATACGGAATAACTGTCATGATCGAGCAATTGTCCAACCTGGCTTTTTAACTTGAACTCGGTTCCTTGTGGGTACCGTCCTTTGAGCTCTTCCAATATAATCTCTCTCAACTTTTCATTTGTCAAAGTCTGGTGCTCAGAGCCCTTTGTTGTGCTTTCTACAGGTTTGGCTTCTATAACGACAGGGACATCGTCTATCCGTGCTTGAACATCCCCAATTCTCCTTTTAACCAAATTAAGCAGGTATTTCTTATTAAGTGAAAGAGAACTGTTGACAGGAACGTATGCAACGATGATTTTCTCCAGCACTTCAATGGGAACATCTGTTTCGGATGCCTCCACGAGTTCAAGCATAGTGACAGGCCCACCGGAGGTGGTTAATGAAGATTTGAAAACAACACTGTATGAAAATAGCATTGAAGCATAAACAACGGCTACAAATATCAACAAGCTCAGCCGAAGATTATTTGTAAAAGCCATAAACTTACATCACCTTTCCGCGCTGCTGTCTTATTTGTCTGTCCACAGTTCATTATACTATACGAATAATTTGATCTCCTTGTTAGCGATTTTTGCATGAGTTGAAAGTCAAATAGTAGAAATCTTTTTTACAGGTGTATAAATCTCTATCGAGATTTTATATGAAAAGTTGCGGTAGGTTGCATTAAACTAAAGAACATGTGATACGCGTGCACACTCATACATGTAGTCTATGGTTGACAGAAAAGCAAAAAAGCGCACCTGCGGGTGCGCTTTTTCAACAAATTCCGCATTTTCACACATCCAGATCAACTAAGCTGAGTTGTCTTGCATGCCTCATTATATAACCTCTTCGTTCTTCTGGGTCTTTTCCCATCAAGATCTCAAAGAGGTTGTCCGCTTCTTCGGCGTCTTCTATCGTTATTTTGATTATCTTCCTTGTTACTGGGTTCATCGTCGTTTCCCAAAGTTGTTCTGGGTTCATTTCGCCAAGACCTTTGTACCTTTGGATTTCGTAACGTTTACCATTTATGCCTGCAAGCCTTTCTTTTAGTTCTTCATCTGAATACAGGTATACGGGCTTTTCACCACTGACGGTGAGCTTGTAAAGTGGTGGCATAGCTACGTATATTCGTCCATTTTCAAGTAATGGACGCATGTACCTGTAAAAGAGAGCTAAAAGCAACGTTCTTATGTGCGCACCGTCAACGTCCGCATCGGTCATTATTATGATTTTTCCATACCTAAGTTTCGACTCATCGAAATTGTCCCCTGTTCCAGTCCCTATGGCAGTTATTATGTCCCTAATCTGCTCATTTTTGAGTAATTTGAGTTCGTTGCTTTTTTCAACGTTAAGTATCTTTCCTCTAAGTGGCAAAATGGCTTGGAAGTTTCTATCTCTTGCTTGTTTTGCACTCCCACCTGCAGAATCACCCTCAACGATGAAGAGTTCGGATTCCTCTAAGTTCTTGGTAATGCAATCCGCGAGTTTTCCAGGAAGTGTTGAGGCACCAAGACTGCTCTTTCGTTTCACAGCTTCTCTTGCGCGTTTCGCTGCTTCTCTTGCTTCCCTTGTCTGCTGAGCTTTTTGAATTATAACTTTCAGTACAGATTCGTTGACCTCAAAGTAGTCCGTCAGTTTGTCTCTGACAACTTTAGCAACGGCGTCCTGGACTTCTTCGTTACCAAGCTTGGATTTTGTCTGTCCTTCGAATTGTGGTGTTCCCATCATGAGCACGGATATAACAGCCGTCATTCCCTCACGCAAATCTTCGCCTCTGAATGGTTCACCTTTTATTAAGTTCTTCTTCTTCCCAAGTTCGTTTACAACCCTCGTAAAAGCTGTTTTGAAGCCAGTGACATGAGTTCCACCGTCAACAGTCTTTATGTTGTTCACAAACGAAATGATTTCTTCAATGTCATTATCCGTGTACTGAAATGCTACTTGAACTTGAACGTCTTGTACTCCTCCTTCTATATAAACTATATCGTGGAGAGTCTTTTCACCTCTGTTCAGGTAGGATACGAATTCTTTCAAACCTCCGGAGTAGTGGAGTGTTCTCTGGATATTGTTCCTCTCGTCGATAAATTCTATTGTCACATTCGGATTCAGAAATGCTAAGTCTCTCAACCTTGTTAGTATCGTGTCAGAATCGAATTCAACGGTTGTGAATATGGTCTTATCGGGCTTGAATCGAACTATTGTTCCGCGATTTGTGGTCTCACCTACAACTTCCACTTCCGTAACTTTTACTCCACGAGAATAGCGCTGCCTGTAAATTTTACCGTCCCTATGAACCTCAACTTCCATCCACTCCGAAAGTGCGTTCACAACAGAAGCACCAACACCGTGCAAACCACCACTAACTTTGTAGCTTTCTTTTGAGAACTTACCACCAGCATGGAGTGTTGTCATCACAACTTCAAGGGCACTTGTCCCCGTTTCCGGGTGTATATCGACTGGTATTCCTCGACCATTGTCTTCAACCTCAACTGACCCATCTGCTTTAATCCTTACGGTAATCCTATCACAATAACCTTGGATAGCCTCGTCTATGCTGTTATCAACGATTTCATATACGAGGTGATGTAATCCCGTCTTACCCGTCGAACCAATGTACATACCTGGCCTTTCTCGAACAGGTTCCAGACCTTTCAAAACCTTTATGTTCTGAGCAGTGTATTGATTTGTTATTCCGTTCTCTTTCTCTTTATTCACTACGTTGTCCACAAACCACACCTCCGATTTGCTTTTCTTACGCTCTTGCTATCTCTTTCGCTCAACTTCAATTTTTATGTCTGAAAATGTTATGCCTAAGTATTGTTCGATTTTCTTCTTAATTTGTCGCTTCATCTTCTTGAGTTCGTTGCTCCATATTATATCGTCACATGTTATAGTTACTATACCTGATTCAAAGCTTTTGAAAGTGCAGTGCTTTGAAACCGCACTTCCAAGTATTTGAACCGTTTCATCCTGCAGTGAAGACAAGACAAGCAGCTTCCTGAAGAATTCGTTGCTTTTCGCCAAGTCTTCAAATGCTTTTTTCAGAGTAAACATTTTATATACTCCTCGAATTCTTTGGCGAGTTTTTCAGAAAGGCTTGTACTGATGGTTTTAAGAGTACCCACTTGATGAACAGGGACAATACCTCTGCTTGTATGTGTTAGAAATACCTCATCTGCGTAGAACACTTCGCAAGGTTCTACAAACCTCTCTTCAACGGTGTAACCTTTCTCTTTTAAAAATCTTATCACGTACATTCGTGTGATACCGTCCAATATGCCTGAATCCAGAGATGGTGTTACGAATCTGCCGCCTTTTAAAAGAAATACATTACTGAAAGTTCCTTCGCACAATTGACCTTTGCTTCCCAATAAAAGCACATCGTAATTGTCGCCCTTTGTGAGTCTTGCGAGGTATATGTCAGGTCTTCCAAGAGACTTTAAGTCAGGCGGAATGCTACTTGGACCTGCTCGTCGTACGTTAGTGAAATCTATCTTAACATAATCAACGGTAAAATTTTCGGTAGACTCTTGGAAAACATAGCTGAGTAGCCTACCATCGTACACATACACTACTCTGATTCGCTCTGAAAGGTTATCGTAGATGAGCTTTTCAAACTCTTCGTAAGTTGGCGGGTTTATCTTAAGGTATCCAAGTGACTTGCAGAGCCTACGGTAGTGCTCTTCTATCGCAAATGGTTTCCCGTTGTAAGTTCTGAGAGTTTCGTAAACAGCTATTCCCTTGGTCAAAGCATCTATGATCTCATTCGTTTGATGCCTGCTTTTGAACAACTTTCGACACCACACCTTCATTCGTGACTGAACATATCTTCACTTTTGAAAATTCTCCGATAATGCCCGTATTGATTTCGTGGAAGAGGTAATATTCATCGTATCCGTAAGCAATTCCGTTCTGCACGCCTTCGACCAGTACAACCGTTGTTTTACCAACAAGCTGTTTTCTGTACTCGTTGGCAACGTTATCGGCATGCTTTATAAGTATCTCAGCGCGATCTTTTTTCACATTCCCAGGTACTTGGTTTTCAAAACGTGCTGCAGGTGTATTCGGTCGTTGAGAATATCTAAAAGTATGGACTTTACTGAATTGGATAGTTCTAACAAAATCTAACGTTTCTTTGAATTCTTCTTCCGTTTCACCAGGGAAACCGACCATGATGTCCGTAGTTATGGAAAAGAACGGATCGATCTGCCTAAGTTTGTTAACTCGCTCTATGAAATACTCGGCGCTGTAGTTTCTCCCCATCCTTCTCAGCACACTCGTGCTTCCGCTTTGAGCGGGTATGTGCAAGTGGTTGCAAATTCGCTCTTCTTGTGTAATAACCTTTATCAGTTCGTCGGTCAAGTCCTCGGGATTTATTGAGCTCAACCTTATTCTGAAATCACCTTCGATACTTGCAATCTTCTGCAGCAGTTCCGCAAGGTTAACCCCCAAGTCCACACCATACTTTCCCAAATTCAAGCCAGTTATCACTATCTCTTTATGCCTTTTACTGACGAGCTTTTCGATTTCTTTGACCACCACTTCTATTGGCTTACTTCTTATTCTGGTACCTCTCAACGAACGAATCACGCAGTAAGTACATCCGTTATTACATCCATCTTCAACTTTTACAAACGCTCTGGAACGCTCGGTCACAGAGTTTTCGACGATTTCGAATGATATATCGTCTTCTTCCCAATACCGAGAGTTGAAATATCCACCAACTTCGTTTATGAAATTCAGTATGCGCTTTTTTTCAAGATTACCAAGTACTAAATCCACACCTAACGAACTGTACTCTTCGATAGCTCTTGGAACTTGGACATAGCATCCTGTAAGTATGATCTTCGCGTCTGGATTGAGTTTTCTCAAGTGTCTAACTGCCTGCCTTACCTTTCTTTCTGCCTCGCCAGTTACCGCACAGCTATTGAGTATGTAAACCTCCGCACCTTGATCTTCACCGTAAAGTACCACATATCCAGCATTCTCAAGCATCTCTATTATCAGTTCACTTTCGTATTGATTCATCTTACACCCGTGAGTAATCACCGAAACTCTCATCCGCGTTTCACCACTCTCCTAAATTAACTCTAAACCTTACTTTATTTCTTCTACTGTATTGGCGTTTATAGCACTTTGTAAAATCGCAACTCTTGTAACGTACCCCAGCAAAACGTTGTTTTCATCAACAACAGGGACCATTTTAAAGCCTTTTCTCATTATCATATCCGCAACGTAGAGCAACGTGTCATCTTGTTTCACCGTAAAAACAGGCTTTGTAGCGTATTTTCCTATAGGATTGTGTGCAATGCTCTTCAAATTCTTTATGAATAAGTTTGTATCTGGTAGAAAAGCCGCAGTTTGAAGCAGGTTGAAGTAGCTTGGCAAACATGCTTTTATTATATCGTCTTCGCTAACAAATCCGACCACTCTCAATTCTGAATCGACAACGCAGAGACCCGAAAGTCCAGTTTTGTGGAGTATATCAACTACGTCCTCAACGGTATCGTTCTCGAATACGAATGTTAAATCGTAGGTCATAAAGTCTTTAACCTTGAGATTTCGCATACTTACTCCACCCTCTCAGTCGTTATATGACCTAAAAATTCTTCTATCTGTTCCACGGATGGTGGCTCCTTACCTAAGTAGGATGTCTTTGCAACAGCAGCCGCATACCCGTACCTTGCCATGTCGATGCAACATTTATTCTTAAGATTTGCGTACACCATTGCTGCAACGAATGTGTCACCGCTACCTAACAAGTAAGAATGGTCTATTTGAATTTTTGGGGAGAACTTCCAAACACCGTCTTCGTTCGCAACAAAGTCGTACACCGTTTTGTAAGACAGAATGGTGAGCTTCACTCCCTGTTTGACAAATTCTTTCGCCGCTTGTGTGTACTCTTGCTCCGTGTTCAGAATGTTTCCAAGCACTTTTTCACTTCTTCTCATGTCGTATTTTAAAACATCTGGATAAGCAATCTTTATAGATTCGGTTATAATTTCATCACGTGCCTCCCAAAAGACGGTTTTATTGTACTTCTTTGCTATTTTCGTCAATTCGCCGTATATGTTGTTTGGAACACCCTTCGGAACGCTTCCCGATATGACAACCACTTTTACTTTTTGAACAAGAACCTCGAATCGTTTGATGAACTTTTTGATGTCTTCCTCATTTACCCTTGGACCTTCTGAATTTATCTCGGTCAGTGTGTGGTTCACCGTATCTACAATAGCTATATTTTCACGTGTCTCATCGTTTATCCGCATAAAGCTCGTCGTTATCAGTGAACTTTTCTTTCTCAGCTCTGAAAGGAGCACGTTTCCAACGTAGCCTCCGAGGAAACCCGTGACAACAGACTTCACACCGTAATTCGATAAGATAACGGCAACGTTTACTCCCTTTCCACCGGGACTCATCTTGTTCTTTTCATTAGGGACGATGTTCAACTTATCAATTTTGAAATTGTCGACCACAAACTCGCGGTCCAGAGCCGGGTTAAGACATACGGTCAAAACTTCCATGGTTTATACCCCCAATACGTATTCTTTGGGATCACCGAAAAACTTCACCTGTCCGCTCTTCATGACGATAAGCACATCTCCCAAACCTATGAATCTCTTCAGTGTTCTTGTTGCCAGTATAACTACCTTGTATTCCGAAAGTTCTCTGAGCATTTTTGTAACTGACTCGACGTGCTCATCATCAAGATGGTCAAGCAAACAATCAAGCACGAGAACAGAAGACTGCCTCACCGTAGAAACAAAAAGTAAAAGTCCTATTTTCTCAAGAACGTACAACGAAGAAAGTGGTGTCTTTTCAAACTTATAGAGTGCTTTCAACACACCGAAATTATCAAGTTCCGTGGCATGGTCTTCAATTTTGAATTTATTGTGCGAACCAAATACTAGCCTGACAAGGTCTTTGAACGTCAAGTAATCGAGTGATTCGAGGAAATTGGTATCCAGGTAAGTAACGATCTGTCTTACTTCCTTCTCATCGATTTGGAAAAGGCTTGTGTCGTCAAGATATACGTTTCCTGAGTACTCTATGTTTGGATAAACTTCACGATTAAGAAGTGCAAAACTTCTGAGAAAAGCAGATTTTCCAGAACCTCTCGGACCGTATAAGACAGCAAACTGGCCTACGTTGAGAGATAGGTTCACGTTTTCGAACAATATACTTTCCTGAACTTTTGCACCGAAATTCTCACACCTCAAATGATTTATTCTACTTTGTATCTTTCTTTTTCTCATCCTTTTTCACCGTGTCCTTTAACCGTTCCTCCAACTCGGATTTTGCTTTTTCATCACCCATGTTCGCAAGCTTTATCAACTCGTACTGGGAAAGTGTCTTTTCTTTTTTCAATTTAACTACCTTCTGCACTATACCAGCCCCTTTTTTCAATTTTTTCTTTTCATTTGTATTATACCACAAACCTGACCTCCCTGCATTGCCCGTTAGATTAATATTCTTAGCCATAAGTTAAGAAAATTGAACAAAAAACAAAAAAATGGGCTACACAGACAGTAGCCCATTTTGGGTTGTTAGATTGTATGTTATATTTTCAGAGCTCTTAATTCCCGCTTCTAATAAATTCGCCCAACCTTTTCATCCCTTCTTCTATCTTTTCGATGGATGTAGCAAAACTGATTCTCACAAACCCCGGCATCTCAAACGCACTACCGGGCACGGTTGCAACCAATTTTTCTGAGAGCAGTTGTTTGCAGAATTCTTCATCGTTGCCACTGACTTTAAAGAAGAGATAGAACGCTCCTTTTGGCTCTATAAATTCCAATCCATACTCCTTAGCTTTGTTCATTATGAATTCCCTGCGCTTTTTGAACTCCTCAATCATCGGTTTGTTATCCGTGTTACACGCTTCTATTGCCGCGTACTGAGCTGGGGTATTTATATTTGAACTGACATGGCTTTGGATTTTGGAAATTCTTTTCTTAATTTCTTTATTCTTCGTCGCGGTGTAACCCACACGCCAACCAGTCATCGCATGAGATTTGCTGAATGCGTTAACGTAAATAAGAAGTTCATCCTTCACAAGACCGTACATTGAGATATGAGTTCCATCGTACACCAAGTCATCGTACACTTCATCACTAACAACGAAGACGTTTCTTTCGTTGGCTATTTTCGCAATTGTTTCAAGTGTTTCTCTGTCGTAGATACCTCCAGTTGGATTGTTCGGCGAGTTTACAAGTATCACTTTTGTCCGATCGGTTATGTTATTTAGTATCTCATCCTTAGTTGGCACAAAGTTGTTCTCGAATTTTGTCTTAACCACAACCGGTTTTCCCCGGGCAAGTAGGACCTGTGGAATGTAGCTTACCCAAAGCGGTGCGAACATCAAAACTTCGTCGCCTTCATCCAATATGGCAGAAAATGCGTTAAAAAGTGCCTGCTTGCCACCATTACTAACAACGATATCATCTGGTGTATAGAAGACCTTTTTCTTTTCTGCTAAGTATTTAGATATAGCTTCACGAAGTTGGGGAATGCCGTTGCTGTCTACGTATTTCGTGTAGCCTTTTCTGATCGCTTCTATGGCCTTTTCGGCTATGTTACTTGGTGTAGGAAAATCGGGCTCACCAACCGTGAAGTTTATTACATCTTTCCCTTCTGATAACAGCTTCTTGGCCAGTGCATCGATTTCCAATGTTTTCGACGGTGCTATAGATTCTGTGGGATGCATTGTCCAACACCACCCAACTCTATCGTTTGCTCACTTTTTGAATCGGAATACCGGGAACTTAGTGGCTGTTACGTCGTCTAACCTTCTAATAGGTGTAGTGTACGGTGCTTTTTTAACAAGCTCTGGGTCGGAGTGCGCTTCATTGTAAATCTTTTCCATTATCTCAACGAATTTATCAAGTGTCATCTTGCTTTCTGTTTCAGTCGGTTCTATCATCATTGCTTCGTGGACTATGAGTGGGAAATAAACAGTTGGTGCGTGCATTCCATAATCAAGTATTCTCTTGGCGATATCTAGGGTCTTCACACCGGTTTTCTTTGCGAATTCTTCGTTGTCAATTACAAATTCGTGCATACATATCCTATCGTAGGCAACTTGGTAGAGCTTCGAGAGTTTCTTTCTCAGATAATTTGCATTGAGGACCGCCATATCACTTACGTGTTTGAGTCCTTTATTGCCCATCGTCAAGATGTATGTGTACGCCTTGACCATTACCAAGAAGTTACCGTAGAAGCTACGCACCATGCCTATCGATTTCGGTAAGTTGTAATCCAAATCGTAACCACTTTCTGTTTTTCTCACAACAGGTACGGGCAAGTACGGTGCGAGGTGTTTCTTAACTCCGATTGGTCCACTTCCTGGTCCGCCCATTCCGTGTGGCGTACTGAATGTTTTGTGCAGGTTCAGGTGTACGATATCAAATCCCATATCACCAGGTCTTGTTCTTCCCATGATTGCATTTAGGTTCGCTCCGTCGTAGTAAAGTAGTGCTCCAACTTCGTGTGCCATCTGGGCTATTTTAAGTATATCTTTTTCAAAAAGTCCCAACGTATTTGGATTGGTGAGCATTATAACCGCAACGCTTTCATCCAGATGCGTCTTTAATTCATCAAGGTTAACACAACCATCTTCTCCGGATTTCAGTTCTACAACCTCGAAACCTGCCATCGCAGCAGATGCTGGGTTTGTACCGTGTGCACTATCAGGCACAAGTACTTTCCTTCTTTTTTCCAATTCGCCTTTATCTTCAAAATACGCCCTTGCGACAAGCAATCCCGTCAACTCTCCATGCGCTCCTGCTGCTGGTTGTAGCGTCATATCATCGGTCCCTGTTATCTCGCACAATAACTCTTTGAGATGTCCCATCAGCTTTACGGCCCCTGTTATTGTTTCTCTTGGTTGGAACGGATGAATGTCAGTAAAAAGTGCTGCCATATCTTCGTTGATTTTCGGATTGTACTTCATTGTACATGAACCGAGCGGATAGAACCCTCTGTCAACTGAGTAGTTCTTCATTGCAAGGTCTGTGTAGTGTCTCACAACATCGACTTCTGAAACTTCTGGAAGCATCGGTGGTTCTTTTCTTACAAGATGCTGTGGAATTTCGCACGTTAACTCTTCAACATCGTAAACGGGCAGTTCGTAACCTTTTCTTCCTGCTACACTTTTTTCGAAGATTGTCATTTTGACATCACCTCGACAAGCTTTTTCATCGACTCTTTCGTGTTGACTTCCGTTGCACAAGCGAGAGCACTCGGTCCGAGCGTTTTGTAAACTCTATCAACCGGTATTGGACCAAGGATACCTTCTTTCACCATATTGTGCCATTTTTCCCTGTAATTATCAGGTACTCTGATTACGAACTCGTTGAAGAACTCCCCTTTGAAAATTCTTTCAAATCCTTTTTCTTCAAGCATCTTAGCAAGTACATGGGCGTTGTTGTAAGACCTCCAAGCGACTTCTTTTAACCCCTGAGGTCCCATTGTTGAAAGGTAAATAGCGTTTATTAATGCTATGTACGCTTGGTTAGAGCAGATATTTGACGTTGCTTTTTCTCTTCTGATGTGTTGTTCCCTTGTTTGGAGTATCATCACATAACCCTTCTTGCCTTCCAAATCTTTCGTTTCACCTATGATTCTGCCAGGCATCTTTCTCACATGCTTTTCAAGTGTCGTGAAAAAGCCTATTCCTGGTCCTCCAAAGTTTGGAGTGACACCGAGTGATTGTCCTTCGCCCACAACGATATCAGCACCGAACTTTCCTGGAGCTTCTAAGAGAGCCAAAGACACTGGTTCCGCCACGACTATAAATACGATGTTTTGTGGTATGACTTCCCTTACAGCCTTTAAATCTTCGATAACACCAAAGAAGTTCGGATAAGCAACCGCCACAGCGGCAATTTCTTCGGAAAGTGAACTTCTAAGGATGTTCAAATCTATTCTCCCCGTTTCATCGTACTTAATTTCAACAATTTCTATACCTTGAGGTTTTGTATAAGTTTTGGCGACCGTTCTATATTCTGGATTTATCGACTCGGCGACAAGCATTTTAGTCTTTCCTGTTATCCTTGTTGCCATGAGCAAACTTTCTGCAAACGCGCTTGCACCATCGTACATGGAAGAATTGGCAACTTCCATACCTGTTAGCTCGCACATCATCGTTTGATATTCGAATAGCATCTGAAGAGTGCCTTGTGAAACTTCGGCTTGGTAGGGCGTGTAAGCGGTTACGAAATTCGGGTTTGAAGCCATATGTCTTACAACTGATGGAATATAGTGGTAGTAAACCCCTGCACCTAAGAAGACATTAGTTGGTTCAAAGTGCACGTTTTCTTTTGCCAAACCTTCGACTATCTTCTTTACGGTGAATTCATCTCTGCCTTCAGGTATGTTGTATCCATCTATCGTTTTTGGGACATCCACGAATAAGTCGTCGATACTGCTGACCCCTATTTCTTGGAGCATCTGTTTTATCTCTTCTTCGGTGTGCGGTATGTACCTGTGCACTTAACTCACTCCCTTCTGTCGGTATTACTTCTTTGACCTTACACTACCGCGGTAGAACGGTGTTTTCACAACCGTTCCATCCACATACTTGTCCCTTATCAGCACCTGAACAACGTCGCCGAGCTTGATGTTCGCATCGACAAGCGCGAAGGCTATCGATTTATTCAGCGTCGGCGAGAATGTTCCGCTTGTTACGTGTCCAATTCTTTGACCATCTTTATAAACCTCCATCCCGTGTCTTGGGACAAGTTTCGATTCAAACGTTAAGCCCCTCAATCTTCGCTTAAGTCCTTCTTCTTTCTGCTTCAGCAATGCGTCTTTTCCAAAGAAATCACCTTTCTCAAACTTCACTGCCCAGGAGATACCTGCTTCAAGTGGAGTTACTGTATCGTCCATGTCGTTTCCGTAAAGCAAGAGTCCTGCTTCCAATCTCAGCACGTCTCTTGCGCCAAGTCCTGCTGGTTTTATGCCAATTTCAAGTAATTTGCGCCAAACAAACGTAGTTTCGTTTGCAGGAAGGTAGAGCTCGAATCCATCTTCTCCCGTGTAGCCTGTTCTTGAAATGATACCTTTTACTCCAAATATCTCACCTTCGGCAAAAGAATAAAAACCAATATCTTCAAGGTTCAAATTAGTATGAGGCTGGAGCTTTTCTTGTGCTTTTGGACCCTGAACGGCGATGAGTCCTGTTTCATCTGAGATATCCTTTAGAGTAACTTTGAATTTTTGTGCGAGTTTCGACAAGTGGTTGAAATCCTTGGTGATATTTGCAGCGTTAACAACGAACATGACCTTCTCAGGAGCTATTTTGTAAACAAGCAAATCGTCTACAAAACCGCCATTTTCGTTGCACATAGCTGTGTAGATGACATCTCCAAATCTTATCGAACCAAAATCATTCGTCACCGCATAGTTTGCAAAGCTTATCGCATCTGGTCCTTCGCACAAAAATTCACCCATGTGGGAAACATCGAACATTCCGACTTCTTTTCTTACCAAGTTTACTTCAGCGACTATTCCTTCGTACTGCAACGGCATGTAATAGCCCGCGAATTCAACCATCTTTGCTCCTAACTTTACATGGTCTTCGTACAGCGGTGTGTATTTCACCTTGGTTCCCTCCTTCTGAAGTAGATTGCACGCTTCTTCGTAGTATTCTTCAGGGACTAGCACTTCACATTGTGCACTGCTTCCAAAAATTGGATGAACAAAAACATCCGTCTTTTGGATTACGACGGGGATACCATATGCCTCCAGGAACTTCTGAATAAGCTGCGCTTCCAACTCACCAATCGTACTTTTAATTATTTTCCACATCGGTTTTAGTCATCTCCCAAGAACCGAATGCTGTACATTTTGTCTTCAAATCTATTCTATTGCGCAATGCGAACTTTTTCAAAAGATTCTTACTCTTCCCAATAACGTTTAGGAACGATTTTCAAGTGTGATGCGTCTTTTTTGTATCTTCCCACCTTCGCACACGGTCTTCCGTTGACTTCCACTATGTCAGCTGTTATATCTATCTTTTTCTTCAGCAATTTCGAACCTACGCCGTACACATCAGCTGGCACTCCTAGAGATTCGAAAAGTTTTATCTTTTCTTCGTCGAATCCTCCTGAAACGACGATTTTCAAGTCTTTTAACCCCACTTTATCGAATTCGTTTCTCGCCTTCCAAACAAGTTCTGGACACACGCCAAACGACTGAGGACCGATGGGTGTGACCGACTTGTCCCTTAGATTTCCAGATGTATCGAACCTTACGCCCCAGATTTTATTCTTTCCAGGTCCGATAATCGGCGATGGGTCTGTCTCACCAAGGATGAAAGGTTTACCCATTACGTATTCGTAATGTTTCTTCACAACCCTGAACGTTGTGCCGATAACATCGTTGTCCCAATCCACGAGCACGATTCTGTTGACGTTCTCTGGCATGTACTTGTCAAACGCAATTGCCGCATCTTCCGTGCTTCCATCGTATGCAGCGATGAGTGCATGTGGGATGGTACCCATCGATTCTACACCCCAGTAGTCCGCATTTGCATCTGTTGAAACACCGAAGGCACCAGCTTTGAGTGCTGCATAACCGTCTGTTGCCTGCACCCAGTAGTGGTCAAATCGTGCACTGAAAAAGAGGATTGGTTTTCCATTAGCAGCGTCAACGACTTTCTTCACAGCTGTTGCTGTACTTGTTGCCCTTGCGATAACCCCGAGCAAAACGGTTTCCAAATATCCGAAGTAAATCGGGTCACCTTCGATCGTCATCAATGGCTCGCCTTCAGGAACATACTCTCCATCGTACACAGCTCTAACTTCTATCTCGTCCCATTTGTCAACCCAGAGGTCGTTGAGTTTCAATCTTATGTCCCACTTTTTCCTCGTAAGTTCAACAATTTCCTCAACGTTCCCTTCAACAGCTAGACTTTGCATCGCCTTATCCAGTCTGAGGATATCGTTGTAGAGCTCTTTCGCACGCTCTTCATCTTTGTAATACCCCGTGCAGTATCTTAATATGGCCAGTGCTTCATCAACCCCGCAGACAATTGCGTTGTCTCGTGGAAAGAACTGGTAGTACACCCTTGGGTGACGGTTATCCTTTTTCAGAACCTCAACGTATCTTGTAAAGTATTTATCCGAATAATACCCCATCCTTATTCTATCGATTGGAACTTTGAAAACCTTTGGATGGAGCCTTTTCATATTTGCACTCATCGTCTTACCTCCCCTTCATCACGTTGGTAACTTTGTAATCAAAACAAACTCTACAAGCTGTGCAGCGTTCACGACAATCTATAGTGGTCTGACCGGAGAAATATTTTTGGTATTCGTTCCAGAGGAAGTTCTTATCTACACCACTATCAAGATGGTCCCATGGAAAGTCCTCAAGTCCATAAGGACCTGTGTAACGATTGATATCTACCTCTTCAAAAAGCTTCGACCACTTTTCGTATGAAAAATACTCTCCCCACTCATCATAGTAACCAATTTTGTAGGCCTTTTCAATTATGGGCAAGAGCAACCTATCACCGCGAGAGAGGATACCTTCGACAAAGCTCTTTTTTCCGTCGTTTATGTCCAGTTTTCCAAATTTTTTGTATGGATTCAATATCTTCTTCACTGTATCCATATATTCCGGTGGTTGCAATTTCGCAAACTCGAACGCTGTATGCGGTTTTGGAATTAGCAGATTAATCGATGCCGTTATATCCATGAACCCGATTTTTTTAATTGCTTTCACAAGCTCACCTATCTCACGGATGTCCTCTTCGGTTTCGTCAGGAAAACCTACCATGAAGTAAAGTTTTATTCTCCTCCAACCAGCTTTTTTGGCTTCCTGAGCAGTTTTTAGTATTTCATCGTACGAAATCTGCTTATTTATCGCGTCCCTCATCTTTTGACTACCTGCTTCCGGGGCGAACGTTAAACCCGTTTTACGAACTGTAGAGATCTTCTCAGCCAACTGTATGTTAAAAGCATCAACTCGTGTTGAAGGAATGGAGATGGAAATATTCTTCTCCTTCACATAAGGCAGGAATTTATCAACTATTTCATTTATCTGCGAATGATCCAATGCGGAAAGCGATAGGAGCGAAACCTCGTCGTATCCAGTATTTTCAAGAAGCCTTTTTGCAATCTCAACAATCTTATCAGCACTTCTTTCCCTAACTGGTCTGTAAACGTAACCAGCATGGCAGAATCTACAGCCTCGAGTGCAGCCTCTACTTATTTCAACAACAACTCTATCGTGCACACTTTCAACGTGCGGAACTATCTTCTTTTCAAAATGTCGGACACTGTCCAAGTCTTTAACGATGTTTCTTTTAACCTTTTGTGGAACAAAATCGTACTTTGGAACAATCTTTCTACCCACCTGTGTGTAAAACATGGGAATGTACACACCGTTTATCTTTGCAAGTTCCTTTAAACGTTCTTCTCGGTTTAAACCCTTGGTCTTTTGTACAACTCTCAGAAAGTTCTGAAAATTGACCTCTCCATCACCAAGGTAAATTGCATCGAAAGCTTCGGCGATGGGTTCACAGTTGAAAGCAACAGGCCCCCCACCAACAACGATAGGGTCATTTTCCCTTCTTTCGTAGCATCGAATCGGAATACGGGCAAGTTCAAGTAACTTAAGCACGTTTGTGTAGGATAGTTCGTATTCAAGAGAAATTCCCAGTACGTCCATTTCGTAGACGGGCGTCTTAGTTTCCAATGTGAAGAGCGGTACATCGTGCTCTTCCATCTTTTCAATCATATCAGGCCAGGGAAGAAACGTGCGTTCTGCGTAGACAAAATCAAGTTCGTTTGCAAGCCAATACAATATCTCCAATCCGTAATGCGACATCCCAACTTCGTAGACGTCGGGGAACGCTAACGCTACCCGGAGTGTGTTACTCTTGACTTCTTTAAAGACAGCATTGTACTCTCCACCGATGTAACGTGCAGGCTTTGAAACACGATTTAGGTTTTCCGAGAGAAATTTGATGATTCTGCTGCTCTCTTGTTTCACAATATACCTCCTATAGTCTTGTGAAATCTTTTACAATCCACAATTGGAAAATGTGTTATGTGTGTTGTACGAGCATTTCAAACTAAAACCACTGTTTTTACGAAGGCTCAGCTTTGCTCAGTGTATTAGAAGATATCCTCTAATACTCTATCTAAGTAATCGAAAGATATAGACACCGTTTCGCTATCCGACACGTTCACCACGATTTCAACAACATCTGAGGCCTGATGGACAATGGTGCCCTTTGAGCAAGCAAAGTTAGAAATATCTTTCGCTTCTATAACTATCCTTGTAGATCCATTTCCTTTTAATTTTAAATCGCCGGTTACATATGTTCTTTCATTGGCTTTAGACATTTTAGTTAGTACCCACGAATGGTACACTTGCCAACTTTTTGAAACGAATACTGTACCTTCTCCGGTTATATCGGGCATATTTATAACTTTGATAGGTACGTTGTAGCCAAAGATGTCACCGTAGATGTACAGTTTTCCGGAGGGAAGTTCTTGATCCGTTTTCAGTTCGATAATGTAATCAGCAGGCTTCCAGTCGTAGCTTGAACGATATGTCAATCGGATCCTGTTGAAATCTTTTCTATCAACCTTTATAGTTTTATTTTTAATGTTAATGTCCTTATCCAAACCTTCTACATCACCAAACAAAAACATCTTCATACCGGCATAGGACGTCTCTTCGTATAGTGCTTCGGGTGAAGTTGATTTTACTCGGGTTGTTAATCTGTACAGCGTAATGTACATGCTTGCGCGTTCTACCTCTTCGTACGGTGCCGTTGAGATAATTACATGAGCCTTGTCGACAGGTGCCTGCAGTCGGAAAAATTGTTCGAGAACATCACCCTTTAAAATGTAGTACACCACTACAGAAGCGGGAACCTTGAATAGCACATCCGATTCTTCGCTGAGTCTTAGTACGTATTCTGCTTTTCCCTCTTCAAGTACTTTCGTAAGTCCGAATGGTGTGTTTGCAAATGTATCTCCATTTTCTGAGACAAGATGATCCTTGATCATCTTGTATGTTCCAGTTTGCAAAGTTGCAGGCAATTCGTATCTTGTTTTCGTCTCTTTGATTTCTAAGTAACCACTTAGATGCCGATGCATACACGACATTCCAATCTTGAGGGACTGAAAAACCATCTTTAACTTTCTTTATAAACCAACCGTAATTGGCAAACAAAATAAGTACATCATCGTACGGTGCAGTCGTTCTCTTAGCAGATGAGGTTTTTTTTCTGGTCATCCTGAACACTTCCGCCAATCTCAGTTCACTCAATCAGGTAATTAAACGATATAGCTACCTTCGCAACACCGGACACGTTCAATTCTATTTCGGCATAGTCAGATGCTTGTTTAACTATGGTACCTGATGAAATGGTAAGATTAGCAATACCTCTTGCCTGTATAACTATCTTCGCAATGCCATTTCCTTTCAAGTTTAAATCCCCGGTTATATAAATCCTTCCGCCAGCTTTTGTCAGTTTAGTAAGCGTCCAAGAATGGAAAACTTGCCAGCTCTTTGAGACAAAGATGTTTCCCTCTTTGTTCAGATCCGGCATCTGTGTGTATCCAATAGGAACTGTGTAGCCTAAGATGTTGCCGTAAACGTACAATTCTCCGGAAGGCAGTTCTTCGCCTGTTTTCAATTCGACAACGTAATCAGCTGGCTGCCAGTCGTAGCTGTAACTGTAATTCAATGTGATCCTGTTGACATCTCTTCTGACAACTTTAATAACCTTGTTTCTGATATTGATGCCCTTGTCCAAGCCTTCCATGTTTCCCAAGATAAAGATCTTCCTACCCGCTGCAGAGGTCTCCACTGCCTCAACCGATTGCGCCACTGCCATCTTGCTGAAAGCGACTCTGCTTTCTTCGGGGGCTGTCGAAAGAATTACGTAAGCATTCTCCACAGGTGCTCTTAACTCGAAGAATTGTTCAAGCATGTCACCTTTCAAACTGTAGTAAATCCTGTAAAAGCCGGGGATTCTGAAAAGTACATCTGCCTTTTCGCTAAGTTTAAGAACATTTTGCACCTTTCCTTTTTCAAGCACTTTTGCAAGTCCGAAAGGTGTGTTTGCGAAGACCTCCCCGGTTTCAGAAACGAGGTAGTTCTCAGTTATTGTGTATGTACCAAGTGGTAAAGTTGATGGCAATTCGTACTTTGTGTCTGTTTTTTTGGACTCAACGTACCATCTGGATGCCGATACCTGAAGCACCTGCCAATCTTGTGGGACAACGAAACCGTCGTCAACGTTTTTGATCAACCAACCGTAGTTGTTAAATAGTACAAGTATGTTAGCAAACGCAGTGGCTGAAAAGATGATCGACAGAGCGACGAAAAATCCGAGTATCTTCACAAACAACAAAATTGTTCGGGACATACCGAACCACCTCTTTTGTTTTTGATGGATTCCAACCTAACCTGTACCCTAGTTAATAATTAATTGGTTCACTTACGCAAACATACGATGTCCAATAACTCAGCGAGTTGCCAATTTGAGCAGTGTAAAGTCAGAGTAAACCAGCATTCCAAAGCTAATTACAACCAGTATTAAAAGCAGAGTCGCTAACGTTTTCCAAAATCTCTCCGCTCGGTACGATGAGTAAACAGGAATTGCATATCCAAGAAGCATGCCCGTTAACAACCCACCTATGTGTGCCGCGTTGTTTATACCTGAACCTGGGATAAATCCCAGTGCGATGTTTATTATTATCATTGGAAGCAGTGCGCTACCTGTTATGGGCTTTAAAAAGAAAGGTGTATCTTTCCTAAAACCCGATGCAAAGAGTGCGCCGACTAATCCAAATATCGCACCGCTGGCACCTACTGACAGAGAGTCGTGATAGAAATAGTGAGTCGCAACGTTACCTGCGATGCCTGTTATAATAAAATAGGAGAGGAAACGGTACGAACCGTAAATCCCCTCCGCGTAGCTTCCAAGTATGTATAAAGCGTACATATTAAATGCCAAATGCAGAAATCCACCATGCATGAACATCGCAGTTACGATTCTCCACCATTCACCTTGGTCAACAAAAGGGCCATACTGCGCACCGAAAAGCAAGTAAGCGGTATCACCTACTCTGTAAAACGTTTGAGCCACGTAGAATGCAAGTAAAATCAGCGAATCAATCAATATTATGTACATGTAAAACTGCCTTCGCGACGCTATATTATCCAAAAATCTGAACATCCCATACCTCCGTACGATTTAGTAAAATTTGCCAAGGAAGAACTAACCAAGTGGATTATACTTCGCAATTATTTCGTTTGTTTTTTCTTCTCTGATATTTTCTACTTTTTGCCATATCTCATTCATAGCCGTTTTCAGCATATCGTTGAACATCTCCAAGTCTTCGAGTAAGTCCTTTTCGTAAATGATATCTCGTATCTGCCTGTCGCATGTTGCCACTACCTTAAGTGCTCCTCCTCCAACTTCCACTTCCACTTGCTCTTGTGCGAACGATTCTTCGAGGTTTTTAAGTTCTTCCTCCATCTTCATCTGCAACCTTTGCAATTCCGCAAAGTTCTTAGGTAGTCCAGGAGCTCCACTTGCCCCACCGAGGTTTCTTCCGCCAAAACTTTTCAACTTTTTCATCTGAGTACTCCTCCTTTTACTGTTAATTTCCAAAAATTACCTATCGGCTATTTCGTAAATTTTGAAGTTATCGGTTCTCAAAAGTTGCTTTTTCGGAGTTACCAAAAGCACCTCCGCACCGTATTTTGGGAAGACCGTTCGAGTAAACAACCACCTATCTTCACCAAGTACGAATGCAGCTGTTGAAAATGCGTCTGCAATGACGGGATCATTTGAGATCACAGTTGCGCTAACTGCCTTGTTTGCAGGATAACCTGTTCTCGGATCAAGAATGTGGTGGTATCTGACGTTGTCAACTATGAAGAATCTCTCGTAATCACCGCTTGTGGCTACGGAACCTTCGCTTAAATATACTATGTCTATGTTCTCACCAGGTTGGCCGCGTGGATCTCTTACACCTATAACCCACTTTGTTCTGTTGTACTTCGGACCAAGGATCATGATCTGACCGCCGGTTTCTATGAACCCATGGCACGACTTATCAAATTCTTTCGCGATTTGATAAGCCCTCTTCAGAGCGTATCCCTTTAGCATCCCACCGAGGTCTATCCAGGCACCGTTTGTCCTGATTTTCTTATTCACATAGTCAATTGCTACCTTCTGGTAACCTGATTTTGAAGCAGCTTCTGCGATCTCACTAGCACTAGGGATGTTGAATGTTCCATTCGCCTGCCTTTCTGTAAATTTGCTGAATCCCCAAAGGTCTATGAGGCGTCCTAATGCAGGGTCAAAGGCACCTTCCGTATCCCGCGCAATCTTTAGAGCCAAGTCTATCACAGACAAAGTTTCATCGTCGACCTCTACCCAGTCTTCTGAATGGTTCAGCTTGTAGAGAACGGATGCTTTATCGTACGGATCGAACTTCTTCTCGAGCCGTTTCATTTCAGCAAAAATGGCTTTAGCGATGGTTGAAGGATTCACCCTGGAAGAAATCTTCATTCTGACGTACGTTCCGAATATGTAATCCTCAAAATCCGAGTACTGGCCCGTCTTTCCGGAGACAAAGAGTAAATAAATAGCGGCGATAACTATGAAGAAAACAATTACCGAAAATACAACAATCTTGTTGAGTATCATAATTTCTTTAGGATCTGGTTGTTGCACACCTTGCACCGCCCTTCCTCATCCAAATTTACGATTCGCACATCGTAACCTCTTCTAATTATAACAACATTTCCGCACTTTGGACAATATGTACTTTCATACCGTTCATCCCAAACATTGCCTAAATAGACATAGTTCAAATATTTTCTCGCAAGTTTGTAAGCTTCTAATAGAAAATCTACTCTTGTAGCAGGCACGCTGTATCTGTAAGCAGGATGGTAGCGCGAAAGGTGTAGAGGGATGTCTTTGGATATCTCTGCTAACGCCTTAAATTCCTCTTCAAGTTCATCCAACTTATCGTTACCACCGGGAACAACGAGTGTGGTCACTTCCACATGAACACCTGCCTTGTAAGCTTTTTCAATGGTCCTCAAAACATGCTCATACCTTCCACCACATACTTTTTGATAGAACTCGTTGTTAAATGCCTTAAGGTCAATATTCATCGCATCGATGTAGGGAATTAGTTCGTCAAATGGTTCATCGTTTATATAGCCATTTGTGACAAGTACATTCTTAAGATTCCTAACTTTTGCCAACTTCGCTGCGTCGTACACAAATTCATACCACACTATCGGTTCACTGTAGGTGTACGCAATGCCTAGATTTCCTTCATGCATGTACTCAAGAGCTATATCAACCAAGTCGTCTGGTGTAATTCTTTTCACGTACGGTGGTCTTTGTTGCGAAATCTCCCAGTTTTGGCAAAATTGACATTTGAAGTTACAGCCCCAAGTGCCAACAGATATTATCGAACTTCCCGGATAGAAATGAAAGAGTGGCTTTTTCTCTATCGGATCAAGTGCTATGGAACTTATCTCTCCGTAATTCATCGTGTATAATCTTCCGCCTATGTTTCTCCTAACCTTGCAGACGCCAACGCCATTTTCTTTTATCACGCAGTTGTGAGGACAAAGCCCGCACTGGACTGTATTGTCACCAAGTTGTTTGTAAAACATCGCCTCTTTCAACTTTATGAACTCTTCCATGCTATCTTCGGGCTTACTCATTTCACCCACCACCTTCTGCATTTATGCATTTACACTTCTATCTACTTCTTTAACAAACAACGTTTTAAAAGAGTTTTTGATTGGTCTGGCGTTCTGTATTACTTCTTTGCTTGGTAAAACTATCCTTTCGTAACCTCTGCCAGATGTGGACTTTGAAATCTCGCTTTTCAGAGGCTCTTCATCGAGCACGTAGTCGACCCTCAGCTTACCCAGTTCGTAGGTGTTCGGATAAATCAGTGTGTACTCACCGTCAGGCATGTGCGCTTTAAAGACACTTTTCCCGTCGGTTCCAAAACCCGCCTTTACGGTAACATGAACACCAAGTGGTAATTCTAAAGCATAAGCAAGTGAATATGGGGCTAAGAAGTTTTCAGCTTTCGTAGGGATAGTGAACGCTATTTTCAATATATCGTATTCCATCTGTGTGCGTTCCCAGTCATCTTCTGTCTTTACTTCCTCTTTTTGCAAAACTTTTCCGAAAAGTTTGCTACCGATTTTAACAACCTCCGGATTTATTCCGCTCCTCAAAGAGCGCAACTTCTGAATAGCCTTCCTCCTACTTTCGAACAATCCGTCGAACGCACCAATTTTGATGAGCACCTCGACTGTTGAAAGTGAGAGTCCGGATTTCTCCACAAATTCCTCAAACGATTCGAAGGTCTGGGATTGTAAGTTTCTTGATTTTTCCAAAGACATACCGGGAACAACGTAGAGTGGTAGCGTGTATATATGCTCTCGAAGCTGTTTGTTCTTTCTATCAACTATCGCTCCAATGTTCAGTTTCGGCGGACTAACGGTGTATCCAAGAGCTTGCAGATTGTAAACTGCAGTAGGAAGAATTGTTGTGTCGTACTTTAAATAGACATCGTAGAAGAGCGTCGGATAGTTGACTTTGAAGTAGGCCATGAAATATGTGATGTGTGCATAAGCAACCGCATGCGATTTGTTGAACGCGTATTCTCCAAGAGTGAGAATTACCCTTGAAAGTTCCTTACCCTCACTACCGTAAAGTTCCGTCAGCTTCCTTGTAAGCATTTCATAGGTTTCTTTGACCTTCCCCATGTCCTTTTTAGCTATAGCCTTTCGCAGTTCATCTGCTTGAACACTCGTCAGACCTGCTAACTCCATTGCGATTTTCATTACCTGTTCTTGATAAATCGGGAAACCGTAAGTCTCTTTCAGCTGTGGGATGTTGAACTTGAACGTTTTGTGCAATTTTAATTGCCTTATTTCTTTGGTGATACCCGCCTTTATAGGTCCAGGTCTGTTAAGCGATATTGCCATTACGAGCTCTTCAAATGTCGCTGGTTTCAAATCGCGAACTACTTGTTTGGCTATAAAACTATCGAGCTGGAAGATGTTGTCTGTGAAGCCAGCGGAAATGTACTTGTAGGTCTTCTTTCCTTCTTCCGAGTTCTGGAGTTCAAGCAACATCTGGTAAAAAAGATCAGGATTAACATTCAGAATCCTTGTTAGATGTGGATTTTGTGCTATCTTTTTCGATTCCTTTGATTCTTCCCTCAGTTCTTTTAATACAGTTAACGTCTTTAAACCAAGGATGTCGAATTTTGTGTACCCAAGCTTTTCCAAGTCTTTCATATCCCACTCTATCGTTTCTGTACCGGGAACGAGGGGAACTTTCAACGGTGTGGTCGAAATTATAACGCCCGCTGCATGTGTCGTTCTCTGAACAGGGATATCGGAAAGATAATCCGCCAAGGGACCGTACTGTTTTAGTATCTTTTCAGGCATTGTGGCGAAGGCACTAATGTTGTAAACATTCCCGAACTCGTTTCTCAGAACGTTTATCAATCTCTGGCGTTGAATATCTTCAACATCAAGGTCGATATCCGGATAATCTCTCCTGCCTTCGTTCAAAAACCTCTCGAAAAGTAGTCCAAATTTCGCAGGGTCTACCTTTGTGATTCCAAGCCTGTAAGCAAGTAAACTACCAACAACACTTCCCCTTCCAGGGCCAATCTCTACACCATTCCGCTTGGCTATGTCCACTATACGCTTTACTGTGTGAAAATAACTCTCAAACTTGAACTTCTTGACGAGCTCAATTTCGTGCTTCAGCCTTGCATAGTACTCTTTCTCATTTTCCAAAAGCTTTACAAAGAAATCATCCGAGCCGTTGTACAACGTTTGAGAACTCCGCAAATCGTAGGTGAAATTTCCATTGGTTTTTAACTCAAATCCTTTGAAATCGCTTGCAGTGGCTATGGTTTCTGGGGATTTCCCAAAGTATTGAACCATCGCTTGAAAGTACTCTTTTTGTCCCGGCAAATAGTAAATTGGAGGATGAGATATGGATTCGAATTCTTGGTTTAAAAGCTCTTCAATTCTCGCTGATTGTGTCTGTGATTTGGCATACCTGTTGTAGATGATAAACATCCTGCCCAATTCGTTTGAATCTTTTGCGATGTAGGTCTTTTCACCGACTCTGAGTCCTATTATTGCCCGTACTCTATAGTTTTTCGCTGTCTCCAAAAACTTAACGATTCCGGAGAACGTTGTATCAGAAAGCACGACCTGGCTAACCCCGTTTTCCAGGCACCATCGGAAAAGCTCTTCGAATTTTATTACTGAACCCTCGAACGAATAAGGTGAAGCAACACAGATAGTGATAATCAACCACCTCAGAACATGAGTTTAACATCACATATCAGCAGAAGCATTTAAGATTTCTTCTCTTAACTGTGCCAGCCTTGGATTTCTGAAAACTCCGTATCCCATTACCAATATATCGACACCTATCTTGACAAGTTCCACGGCATTCTCGTTACCTACTCCTCCATCAACCGCTATCTTGAATTGGTAATTTTTGTGCTTTCTGATGTCACTCAACCTCTTTATCTTTTCTATCATCGTTGGTATGAACTTTTGGCCGGAAAATCCTGGATTGACTGTCATTACTAGTATTCCGTCCACGTAGGGCAATATCTCTTCGAGTGTGGACAATGGAGTTGCTGGGTTAATCGCAACGAAGGCTTCCGGTCCCAAAGATTTTATATACTCAACGGTTCTATGCAAGTGATAACACACTTCCTGATGGACTGTGACCCTTGTTGCTCCTTTTTCTACGAAACCTTTGATGAGATCTGTAGGATTTGTGACCATAAGGTGTGCATCGATAGGAAGATTCGTAAATGTTCTCAATGCTTCTATCATAGGAAATCCGAACGTCAAATTCGGAACGAAATGCCCGTCCATGACATCGAGGTGTATCTCGTCAATCATGTTCTCAACCCTTTTAACCTCTTCGCTAAGACTTGCCAAATTGGCAGCAAGAATCGAAGCACTTATGATAGCCATAATTTATCCTCCTTTTTCGACATTTACTCACATTAAGTTTCCTAAATCTAAATTGAACTTTTACGATACACATTGGCAAAGAAGAAACTCATATTTTAATAGAAATCTTTTCTCTTTTCTGATATAATTATACACGTGGAAACTAAAAATACAAATATGCTGCGAGGTCAACCACCCACCACTTAAGTGGCGGGTTTGAGAAAGTCTTGGTTGACCAGCCTGAGCAAAGGCCAACGGTTGGCAATTAAGATAAGAACAAGCTATTCTATTTCTCACACGACTGAAGTCGCATACCTCTAAATTGAGGAAGGTGAAGATGTGGCGGTAAGGAGAATCGTTGTACCGGACGATGTTGCGATGATAGAAGTACTGGGACAGTACGATAATAAGGCAAGGTACTTAAGGAGGCGATACAACGTAGAGATTTCGGTCGTGGATAACGAGATCAGAGTAAAGGGAGAAGATGAAAGGTCACTTGATATTGTGGAAAAGGTCTTGAAGGAAGTTATAAATATAACGCGTGATGGTCATCTGCTTGACTGGACGGAGTTCGAATACATTGTAGAAGAGAATGAAAAGATTGAAAATCCAAGGGAAGTCTACAAGAAGTCTGTCGGAAAGGTAAAAGCCAAGACGGAAGGTCAGAAGAAATATCTGGAAGCCATAGAAAAGAACGATATAGTCTTTGCGATTGGACCGGCTGGAACGGGAAAGACCTATCTTGCATCAGCTGTCGCGGTTGATTATCTAAAATCAGGTAGAGTGCAGAGAATCGTGCTCACAAGACCGGCTGTTGAGGCTGGTGAAAAGCTCGGGTTTTTACCCGGAGATTTGACAGAAAAAGTAGACCCTTACCTGAGACCTTTGTACGATGCGCTAATAGACATGTTGGGAATAGAAAAGTTCATCTCTCTACGCGAGAAAAACGTTATCGAGATCGCACCACTTGCGTATATGCGAGGTCGAACACTTAACAACGCTTTCATTATATTAGACGAAGCACAAAATACGACATATGAACAAATGAAGATGTTCTTAACGCGTATGGGTTTTGGTTCAAAGGTTATAGTTACCGGTGACATTACTCAGATAGACATTGAGGAAAGGTCAGGATTAGTTGTAGCACAAGAGATACTCAAGGATATAGATGGTATCGCCTTTGTTTACCTAACCGATGCGGATGTTGTGAGACATCCCCTTGTTAAGAAAATTATAAGGGCATACGATAGTTTCGAGAGAATGGAAAAACAAGAAAAGCAAGAAAAACAAAGAAGGAATCATTAAGTCACCAGAATTCAAAGTCCTCACGAGGAGAGAACGACGAAGATGGAGCAACATCGAAGTCAAAGGTCAGAAGTGATGCTAAGTGAATCTTTCATGTACGATGGTGTGATAATAGCGCTTATCATAAGCGTAGCAAATAATTTGTACGACCTCGGAGTACTTGACCTTGCAAACGAGTTCATTCTCATCCTCATCATATGGTACGGAATCGTCGAGCACTTCATTCGGAACTCTAACGTTATAAACTTCGATATCAGATACAGGTTGTTCTTCTATACCGCGTTACTTGGTGGGGCAGCCCTAAATACAACAGTTTACAAAACGTACGGACTGAGCTACATACCGATTATCATTGCGCCGATGATCATCACACTACTTGTTGATTACGAATTCGGTGCAAGTGCAGGACTCATTCTTTCGCTTTCAACGGCATTTCACCACCACGATTTCTTTATGTTTCTTCACCTATTCCCCCAAGTCTTCCTCTCAACTTATATGCTAAGAAACACAAAGAGTCGCATTCAAGTAGCAAAAGCTGGTTTGATATCTGGTATAGCCAGCTTACTGATGATTTTTTTACAAGAACCAGTCAGGCATTTTTACTTCTCACTGAAAGATTACGTTGTCATATTCCTCAACCCGATATTTTCTTCTATAGCAGTAGTTGGCATTTTGCCTTATATTGAGATAATTACTCGTATTTACTCGAACATAGGTCTTGCAGAGATAGCAACGATCAATCATCCTCTGCTTAAAACACTTTCGTTGCACGCGCCTGGGACTTATCAACACAGCTTAAGAGTTGCAGAGCTTGCGGAGCACGCCGCAGAAAGTATAGGTGCCAATTCTGTACTTGTCAGGGCATGTGCACTCTACCACGATATTGGAAAAGTGAGAAACCCCGATTTCTTTGTGGAAAACTTGAAGTCACCTGAAGAAAACCCACACAATATCCTACCTCCAGATGTAAGTAAGAGTATCATCATGAAACACGTGACAGATGGCATCGAGATTGCCCGTAAATACAGGCTACCGATCCAAATTGAATTGGCGATTCCCCAACACCATGGAACGAGAGTGCAAAAGTACTTCTACATAAAAGCTTTATCGGAAAATTCAAACGTCAGTATTGATGAATACCGTTACAGCGGTCCTAAACCAAAGAGCAAGGAAATGGGCATACTGATGCTGGCTGATATCGTTGAAGCAACATCCAGAAGCAAGAATCAAATATCTTTGGAAGAAATGGAAAAGGTTATCGAAAAGACGATAATTGAACTTTTTGAAGAAAACCAGCTTGATGAAACTGGACTTACCCTCGCAGAATTAAGAACAATCATGGATAGCTTCTTAAACGTTTTCCAAAGCTTGTTGACACGCAGGATAGAATATCCGACTATAAATGAAGAAATAGAAAGCATTGGTTAGGTTAGAAAAAAATCGAGGATGGTGGTTTTATGAGCGCATTAGTCAGATACTTTGAAGCGTCGGAAGATATTCAGGGCTTTCTTGCCCAGAGCAACGATAAACTTTCTGAAATCGTAGAAAAGGAAATTGGCGATGTGGTTATACATTTTATTTTTGTTGATAGTGAGATAATTTCTGAAATGAATAAAACTTACAGGGGTAAGGAAGGTCCAACGGATGTACTGACCTTCGTCTACGGAGATTCGCGTGATATTGAGGAAGAAGAACAAGAAGCTCAAGAAGCAACATCTCCATATGCTGAGGGCTATATATGTTTGGATGTGGTTAGAAAAAATGCCGAGGAATTCAGAAACTCTTTTGAAAAAGAGCTCTTAACAGTGCTTGTTCACTCAATTCTTCATATGGCTGGGTACGACCATGAGTACGATACCACGAATGCAGCCGAGATGTTCCAAAAGCAAGACGCGTATCTTAAAGACTTGATTAACGAATAATCACTCATTACTCGGTCATTAGATTCTTGATACCCCATTCGAGCATTTCGGCATGTTTTCGATTGATAAAGTTCGGATCGCTTTCAAGCTCGTACGGATTGAGTTCTCCGTTCATGAGTTTTCTTATTTTTTCGATGTAGTCTCTCATTTTTTCGATACTTTCATATGAACCGAAATCACCGTGACCAGGAATGACGTGCTTAGCATGTGGCATAGTGTCCAGAGTTTTCATCCAGACATTTAAATTGCTATCGGAAACTATTTCAGGGTGTATATCGTTAATCACCGTATCACCTGTGATTAAAACCGATTCGCTCGGGATATATACATAAGACGAATCAGGTGTATGACCTGGTCCGTGTACGAATAGGATTTTCAGTCCATCTTCGTATTCGAATTGGTCTTCGAAAAGAACGTCTGGAAGTTTTGGTTCTGTATATTCGATTCCAAGACTTCTAAAATAGGAAGAGTCAAACTGCTCCATTTTTCTTCTTGTTAACTCATGAGCTAAAATAGGAACGTCAAAAACGACATTCCCGAACGTGTGGTCAGGATGGTAATGCGTATTGAAAACCAATGTGATGTTCTTCATGGTGAATTCTCGAACGAACTTTGCGATGCTTTTGGCTTTCTCCGGGAAAAGGGAGGTATCGACCAGGACTACTCCCTTTTTTCCGATGATTATAACGTTGTTTGCCGCTTCCTCATGCTCGATAAGATAGACATTTTCAGTAACTTTCTTTACCACATTCAAACACCTCGGACCAATTCGAAGTGATATTCTTATAAGTTATCTTTCACATCATTTTTCTGTAAAGGGGTTGGTAATTCCTTGAAAGTCTTGTTATCTGGCTACTATGGATACGGTAATTTTGGCGACGAATTGATGAGATTGGGAATGGAAGACTTTTTTAGCAAATTCAAAATAGACTACACGTTAGCGTTACCAAAGAGAGTAAGCAAAGACACCATTTCTCGATTTAATCTGTTGGAAGTCATCGGTGCTCTCTTCGATTCTGAAGCGCTCATATACGGTGGTGGAGGCTTGCTACAAGATATAACAAGCTCCAGAAGTTTTCTCTATTACATTTCAACTGTCCGGTTAAGTTTGAACCTCGGAAAGCCTGTAATCCTATTTGGAAACAGCCTCGGACCTGTTCGAAAAGGTTTCAATAGATGGCTTCTAAGAACCACTCTTAAAAATGAAAAAGTCTACGTGTTTGCAAGAGATATCGTCTCTTACCGTTATGCGAAATGCCTTAACAAAAATGCCGAACTTTCTTGTGATCCAGCTGTTCGGTATTTGGCAAAGTTCCAAGTCCTGCCCGATAAACAATTTGATTTGGTCCTTGTACCACGTAAAGTTCAAAATGTTGAAAAATACGATATCCTGAAACATTATTTCAATAATATAATTGTTTGTCCGGCTCAGAGTTCTGATATCGATGTTGCCATGAAAATCAGTAGACGGCTTGGAGCAGAATGTATAGAACAAATAGACGACATTAACATTGTTCTCTCAACAATATTATCGGCAAAGTTTGTTGTTTCTGAAAGATTCCATCCAACGCTTGTCGCTGCTTACTTTGGAATTCCTTTTGTTTCTTTGGAGAATTCAAAATCAGAGAGGTTTTTCAGAAAATACACAAATAGAAGAGAGTTTTTTGCCAAGGATACGGTAGATTTCCCGAAGCGTTTTGAACAAGTCATCTCAAATCCACTTTTTCTAAAAGAAAAGATGGACACAGAATGTGATGACTCGTTCAAGAAGTTGTACAAACTTCTCATACGCATAAAATCCTCCACGACGTGAACTCCATAAATAAAGCCGTCTCACTTGGAGACGGCTTTTTTGTTGTAAGAATTATTCAACTTATCATTTTATTTAATGATAGCTCTTTTCGGTTTAACTTCTTTACACAACCCCACACTGCACACCTTGTCTTTTACATGGGCGAGGAATTCGTCTCTGAAATTGTTGATAAGAGATAACAATGGAACGTTTATGCTCTGCCCAAGTCCACAGAAGGACGCATCTGCGGTCACGTAAGCTATCTGCTCTAAATACTTCAAATCCTCTTCGGATGCTTGGAATTTTGTCATCTTTTCGAGTATATCACATGCAACTTTTGTTCCTTCCCTACACGGTGTACACTTCCCACATGATTCGTGTCTGAAGAATTCCATAACATTCAAAGCAATATCGACCACACAGTGTGTGTCATCGATGGCAAGTATAACTCCAGAACCAAGGCTGACACCGTAATTTTTCATGGAATCATAATCAAGTGGAGTATCGAGTTTATCAGGTCCGATGAAAGTTCCTGCAAGGCCACCGGTTTGAACCATTTTCAGTTCTCTTCCGCCTTTGATTCCTCCACCAAAACCGTAGAGCACCTCTCTAACGGTTACCCCCATCGGTAGTTCCACCATTCCACGCCTATTAACATCTCCAACAAGACAGAAAACCTTTGTTCCTGGGGAATTAGGCGTTCCTATACTTCTGAACCACTCGGCTCCGTTTAGTATAATCTGTGGAACATTAGCGAGCGTTTCAACGTTGTTTATCACTGTGGGCTTCCCAAAGAGTCCAACCTGAGGCGGGTAAGGCGGCTTAAGCCTTGGACGTCCGGATTTGCCTTCTATAGATTCAAGCAATGCAGTTTCCTCACCACAGACATAGGCACCGGCACCGAGTCTCACCGTTAAATCAAAGTTGAAACCACTTCCGAGTATGTTTTCGCCAAGGAACCCGTACTCGTATGCATCTTTAATTGCCTTTCTCAAGTTTTCTACAGAATTGTAATACTCACCTCGTATGTAAATATACCCTTTTGTTGCACCAACAGCGTAACCTGCAATAATCATCGCTTCAATGACAGAGTGTGGGTCGCCTTCCATTATCAACCTATCTTTGAATGTCCCTGGCTCGCCTTCGTCTGCGTTACAAACTATATACTTCTGATCAGCATTTGCTTTCGCAGTGAATTCCCATTTCAAACCTGTTGGGAAACCTGCACCACCGCGTCCACGCAGTCCACTTGCCTTTATCTCGTTTATAACCTCCTCAGGTTTCATCTTCAGTGCCTTTGAAAGTGCGAAATATCCATCCCTTGCGATGTACTCTTCTATATTCCTTGGGTCAATAACCCCTATGTTTCTTGTGACAATTCTGTATTCTTTGACTTTAAATTTTTCGCCTGGTTTCAGCTGGGATTTGTCCACTGTCAGGTCCCAGACCTGTCTTCCTTTGAGCAGGTGTTCCTCAACTATCTTCTTAACATCTTCCTTTTTCTTGACAACATAGTAAACATCATCTGGTAAAACATGGAACACAACTCCGTCGTACGTACCTATTGCCACTGTTTCCAGCACACTAACAAGAGGATCAAGATTGTATTCGCTTATCAGTGCTCTTAGATAATTTGCAAGTTCCTTCGCACCTAAAAGGATACTGTTGCTATCGACAGAGACCAGAACGGTAATTGGTGTCATTGTGCATCACCGCCCTTAAGGCTTTCGATAATCTCTTCAACTTTTTCTACCGTCAAGTCACCGTAGTATTGGTCGTTTATCATTATCACGGGTGACACACCACACAAACCAAGACATCCCGTCTCTTCGAGTGTGAAGAGTCCATCCTTTGTCGTCTCGCCAAAGTCTACACCGAGTTTTTTCTTCAAATATTCAACTATCTCGCGCCCGCCAGGAACATGGCAAGGCAAACTAGTACATACGCGGATGATGTACTTACCCCTCGGTTTTGTGGAGAACATCGTGTAGAAGGTTAGCACTTCGTAAACTTTTGAAGGTGGGATATTCAGCTCTTCGGCTATCATTTCACCTACTTCAGGTGGTATGTAATGACTTTCATAGTAATCTTGGACTTTGTGGAGCAGGTAGATGAGAATATCTTGCTGTTCAAGTTGTTCGGTTTTTAACTCACTAATGATGTTCCTCAAAATTGCGCGATCCACACACCTTCCCTCCCCGAAAAAGATTCCAAAGATTAGAAAAATAAGCAGATAGATAAACAAAGGTGAGCCTCCCTCTGACTGGGGGCTCACCTTTGATTTTTACCTTGAAATGCTTCCTACTACAGCTGGTGTTACTTTGCTTATCGCACCGAATCTACAGACCTCGATACAACTACCACACCTTACACAAGCATCTTGATCGATTTCGTGAACTTTTCTAACTTCGCCGTGTATTGCATTTGTCGGACATACCCTTGCACACGCTGTACAGCCTACACACTTTTCTGGATTAATCACATAGCTAATGAACGCCTTACACTTCTTAGCCGGACACACACCATCTTTAACGTGTGCTTCGTATTCGTGTCTGTAATATTTCAGCGTAGACAAAACTGGATTTGGAGCAGTCTGACCAAGACCGCACAATGAAGAATCTTTTATGACCTGCGCTAATTGTTCAAGTTTCTCAATATCTTCCATCGTTCCTTCGCCTTTTGTAATCTTATCGAGTATATCGTACATTACTTTTGTACCCTCACGACACGGTGTACATTTACCACACGACTCATCGACTGTGAATTCCAAGAAGAATTTTGCGACATCCACCATACAGTCGTCTTCGTCAAGTACGATCATACCACCGGAACCCATGATGGCTCCGAGTTTACCAAGCGACTCGTAATCAACGGGTGTATCGAAGTATTCCGCAGGTATCACTCCACCGCTTGGTCCACCAGTTTGTACCGCTTTAATTTGCTTACCTTGCGGGTGCCCTCCACCAATATCGTAGAGCAATTCTCTAAGTGTAATTCCCATCGGAACTTCGACAAGCCCCGTGTTCTTAATTTTTCCAGCCAGCGCAAAGACCTTTGTTCCAGGCGACTTCTCAGTTCCGTACTGTCTGAACCATGCAGCACCTTTGTGTATGATAGGTGGAACCAAAGAGAGTGTTTCAACGTTGTTTATAACCGTAGGTTTACCCCAAAGCCCCTTTTGGACAGGGAACGGTGGTTTAACCCTCGGCTGACCTCTCTTACCCTCTATCGAGTGCATAAGCGCGGTCTCTTCACCACATACAAAAGCACCGGCACCTATCCTTATCTCAATATCGAATGAAAAGTCCGTTCCAAAGATGTTTTCGCCAAGGAAACCATATTCATGAGCTGTTTCGATAGCTTTTTGCAACCTTTCAATCGCAAGTGGATATTCAGCCCTGACGTAAACAAAGCCCTTCTGCGCACCAATTGCGTAGCCTGCTATAGTCATGGCCTCAACGATAGAATGGGGGTCCCCTTCGAGTATTGACCTGTCCATGAACGCACCAGGGTCGCCCTCATCGGCGTTACAAATCATGTATTTGATGTCAGACTTTTGCTGCCTTGCAAGTTCCCACTTCAAACCCGTTGGGAATCCAGCTCCTCCTCTACCTCTCAGACCACTGTCCTTAATTTCCTTTATAACCTCTTCCGGTGTCATCTGCGTGAGTGCCTTATGCAGTGCAAAGTAACCGTCCCTTGCGATGTATTCTTCAATGCTCAACGGGTCGATAACTCCGACATTCCTCAAAGCAATCTTGACTTGCTTAGCAAAGAACGGTATTTCTGCAGGTTCCTTTTCTTTTATCGTAAGCTTTTCCTTTTCTCCTTCAAAAAGGTACTCAGGAACAACGCGACCTTTTAAAATGTGCTCTTCGACTATCTTCTCAGCTGCTTTTGGCGTGAGCTTTTGATAATACACGCCATCGGGGTAAACCACTGCAAGCGGTCCCAAGCTACAGGCGCCCATACATCCAGTTTCGACAACTGACACTACTGTATCAAGACCGTATTCTTTTAGCTTCCTTTCAAATGCCTGCTTCACACTCTCTTCGCCTGCGGATATACAGCCACCACCAGCACAGATAAGAATTGTATTAGTTTTCAAAGCCACGCTCTTCGCCTCCTTAACCTAAGGAAAACTTCACTTCAACATGTCTACAAAGCTTTTACAAGATGCATTTTCTTCGCGCTGTGTTCCATAGTCTTAAGTATCTTAAAACCGCCACCACCATTGCAACGGAGACAATCCGAACATAAACAGTGGATTTCTCGTCAGACTTCTCCTCTCTTTACCACTAAGTCGGAAACTACTTTTCCTTCAAGGATGTGAGACTGAATTATTCTCTTTGCATTTTCTGGAGTGACGTTTCCATAAACTACAGGTTCCTGCCCTTCAAGTGCCACCTCTATCGTCGGCTCAACTTCGCAAAGCCCCATGCAACCTGACTGTACAACAGCGATATCGTCTATTTTCATCTCATTCATATACTCAACTATAGCCTTTAATGTGTCCTTTGCACCTGCTGCAATCCCACATGTTCCCATTGCAACGACGATCTTTCCTCTTTTTCCTGCTTCTCTCATCTTGATGTTCTGCAGTGCCTGTTCTTTGATCTTCATTAATTCTTCCAAGCTTTTCACTTTACTCATTGCGACCCACCCCTCCTGTACGCAGCGATGATTTTGCTAACCATATCGGGAGTTACCTTTCCATAGAAATCTTTCTCACCAATCAAAACAACTGGTGCCATACTACAAGCACCCAAACACCTCACCGCATGGACAGAGAACAAACCGTCCTCGGTTACCTCCTCTGGTTTTACTCCCAGCTCCTCTAAGAATCTTTCCATCACTCTATCTCCACCCTTGACGTAACAAGCTGTTCCCAAACAGACCTTTATCTGGTGTTTGCCCTTCGGCTTAGTGGAGAAGAAGTTGTAGAACGTGACAACTCCATAAACCTCGGATACTGGGATGTTCAACTTCTCTGCGATATGTTCTTGTACTTCCTGCGGTAGCCACCCAAAAAGTTCCTGGGCTTTATGCAACACACCGATAAGGATACCAGGTTTATCCTTCACCTGTTCGATATACGAATCCAGCTCTTCGTAAAGTTCTTTGTGCTGCTCACACACGGCCACACACATCCCTCCTTCATACTTCGTGATTATTATAACATGATAATGCAGAAAGTTCACCATTACAAAACACTATCTAACTGTCGCCTTTTGTCAATTTCTTTATTTTTCGTAACCTATTCAGCTTTTTCTATTGTTTATGCTTTTTTTCACAAAGTTCCAAAAATAAAAAATAGCCTCTATTTTTAAGCCTTTGGATTTATAGACTTAGTGAAATAAAAACGATAATCATCCCAATGATTTTGAAAACGCTTAGACTTTCACCGAGGAGTACCATTGCGAAAATTGTCGCAACGATAGGTTTTAAGAAAAATACTTTACTGGATTGCGTCGCTCCCAACGTTTCCATAGCTTTGAAATACGTCAGATAGGCTACTCCCGTGACGATAAGTCCCAAGTAGATAAGGATAAGCCAACCTGAGAAACCAAGTCTTACGGGAACCTCAAATCTGCCAAACATAACAAGCAGAGCAACGTATATCAAACTTGAACAGAGCGATGAATAAGCGGTTACAAGAACTGGGCTGTATTTCTTCGTGTATTTTCTCATAAGCACTGTGTACAGTCCAAACGTCAATGCGGCAAGTACCCCAAAAAATATTCCAGTCCACGAATCACCGCTGATTTTTCCTAAACTGAAAACAATTATGCCAACAAAACCGAGACCGATACCAACGTACTTCCTCAGTCGATACTTCTCGTTCAACATAATTGCAGCAAATAGTGAAACAAAGATCGGGTTGCTGGCAACAAGCGTTGCAGCCGTGGAAGCATTAGAATATTTTACAGCTAACTGCAACGATGTCATGGAAACAACGCTATTAAGTGTCCCAACAAGTGTGATAGGTAGTAAATCACTTAGCTCAACATCTTGCTTAACAAAGACCATCAAAAAAAGGCCACCTATCAGAAAGCGAAAAGCGGTCATGAAGAAAGGATCTACCTTTCCCATCAAAGGTTTGGATATAACCTCGATACTCGAAAAAGCAAGTAGAGTAAACAACAAAAACAGGTAAGCAAAAACCATCTTTCTCTTAGTTGGCTTATTTTCGTTCGTCATAAGAAACTCCTATATCAAAACAATTATCCCATCCTGTAGTGCTTGAAAATCCTCTTTTTCACATGCCAAGTGCAAGACACTCCGCCCTCAAAACGCACCATATCGCCAGCGCCAAACCTGACCTTTGTTCCATCATCAAGTACAACTTCTACTTCACCTTCAACAACATAAAACTGCTCAGGTTCGTCGTAGTACCAATCAAAAATGCTTTCTTCCTTGCTCCAGGTGCTCCATGTCTTTGCTTGCTTTATTTCCTCTTCCGTAGGTTTCCAAATTCTTACTTTTTCCACAGCAAACCCCTCCCTTTCACACTGATGCTGTTAACTAAAAGTATTGAAAATTTCCAAAAACCGTATTATCTTCTTATTAGTGGAACACCCCCCACCATCAATTCTCACAAAAAGGAGGTACTCCACTATGCAAAATTCTGTAGTCTCTTGCCCCAAATGCGGTTCTACCAACATCTACAAAAACGGTCATGATAAGTACGGTAACCAACAATACTTTTGCAAAGACTGTAAGCGCACTTTCAGACTTGTTCATTCAAAAAAACACAAGCTCTTCTCTTTCCCTTATCCTAAATGCCCTGTCTGTGGAAAAACTATGCAAATCCACAAAATCAAAAAAGCCTTCGTTAAGTTCCGTTGCCGTTCTTGCCATACCAGAGACGAAATCCCAACTAACTTACCTCAATTTGTCCCTCTTCCTTTCGACTCTTTCAAGTTCTTCCGTTTCCCTATCTTTATTGTCCTTAAAGCCTTCGTCCTTTATTTCAAAGCTGTGTCCTTGCGTTCCATCAGAGACTCACTTAATATCAAAGTCTCTCATGTCGCTATCTACAAGTGGATCCTTAAGTTGTCTTGTTTCTTTTCCATCCTCGTTCCTGTAGATGCTTTCAAAGTCCATGGTGATGAAACTGTCGTTTTGTTTAAATCCAAAAAGTACTATGTTTGGTTCTTAGTTGACCATGAGACGAATCTCATTGTTGCTTGGCATGTATCCAAATATCGCGATATGGGTCAAGTGAAGATATTGTTAGAGAAGTTCTTTGGTAACAACGAAAGAACAATCGAACTAATTACAGATGGACTTGGTGCATATGGTGCAGTGAAGATACTATACAAGAATATCAATCATATTGTTGTGAGACTTGGGCAAAACAATCAATGTGAATCGAAGTTTTCGTTATTCCAAGACTTTGTACGAGCCAAGCGTGGATTTAAGAATATTGACAATCTTCCAATGTACGTAAACAGTTTTTGTGTAGTGAGAAATCTCTTGAAACTGAATGGCAATGATATTGCGCGTGTTATGAGTGTTCTATTGTCTTCCATCACTACAAGTTAACAGCATCTTCACACTTGCTTTCCAGTACCCTCCACCAAATATTTTAAACCAAACAAAGTATTCTGTTAATCAAGAAAATGTTACTTTTTGAGAAAGTTCTCACAACACAGGGCAATTCGGCAAAAATCATTGATTAATCTTACTTCCACGTACGTATTTAATCAAATATAAAAATTTACTTGACTATTTAGGTAAGACTAAGTATAATATAAGTGTTGATATAAGTTATTTTTATCACAAATCAAAAATGTTTATCCGACAAAGGAGGGTGCTCACACATGGATCAAAAGAAAGTAATAGTTATTGGATGTACGCATGCGGGAACGGCTTTTATAACCACGGCAAAAAGACTCTACAAAGACAATGTAAAAATCATCACGTATGAACGCAACGATACGGTATCTTTTCTTTCTTGTGGAATTGCACTCCACGTCGGTGGAGTTGTTAAAGACCCAATGAAGCTTTTCTACTCGTCTCCGAAAGTGCTCAGCGACCTTGGAGCTGAAATGAAGATGAGACACGAGGTTATAGATGTGGACCTCGAGCAAAAATACGTTAGAGTTAAGAATCTTGAAACAGGAGAGATTTTTGAAGATAACTACGATACACTTGTCGTAACAAGTGGTTCCTGGCCGATAATTCCCCGTGTACCAGGAAACGATTTACGTGGAATTCTCTTGTCTAAAAATTTCTATCACGCGCAGGATATCGTTCGCTATTCGAAAGATGCAAAAACCATAGTCATCGTAGGAGCAGGTTACATCGGTGTTGAACTTGCCGAGGCATTTAGGAAGAACGGGAAAGACGTTGTGTTAATAGATATAGCAGATAGAGTTCTTGCGAAGTACCTTGACAAAGAATTTACCGATGTATTGGAGCAGGAATTAACTAAAGAAGGTATAAAACTTGTCTTGAACGAGAAGGTCGAAAGGTTCGAGGGAGAAAATGGTAGGGTCAAGAAGGTAATAACGAATAAATCTGAGATACAGGCAGATTTGGTAATACTCGCCACTGGTTTTAGACCGAATACTGAACTTTTCAATGGTAAGCTGAAAACACTTGAAAATGGAGCGCTAATAGTTGATGAATACCTACGTACATCAAATCCTGATGTCTTTGCAGCCGGAGATTGTGCAGCTGTATGGTACACCCCAACGGAGAGTTATGAATACATTCCACTTGCAACAAACGCAGTCCGTATGGGAACACTCATTGCGTACAATCTCTTTAAAAACAGGCTGAAGTACAAAGGTACACAGGGCACTTCTGGAGTAAAGGTGTTCTCGTACAACGTCGCCACTTCAGGCCTCAACGAGTTACTTGCAAGAGAAAAAGGTATTCAGTACGAAGTTATCTACGCAATCGAAAACAACAGACCCGAATTCATGCCCGATTACGAACCCGTCCACGTGAAAATACTTTATAGAAAAGATGATAAAAGAATCATCGGTGGTCAAGTGATGTCGAAAGCAGACGTCACAGAAAGCGCAAACACACTCTCTCTTGCTATTGCAAACAAAATGACGATCTATGACCTTGCATTCGCAGATTTCTTCTTCCAACCGTACTTCAACAAACCGTGGAATTTCTTAAACACTGTAGCACTCAAAGCTATCGAAAGGGATAGTTTAGTCTGATTTTTGAAGGAATTAAAACCTTAACCACAAACACCCCCTGACTTTTCGCAACAGCAGGGGGTGTTTTGGCTTACTTATTGCTTGACAATGTTTATTAGCTGGAGATAGAATGTCATCAAGATACAAAAAGAATAGGGGGTACTCCTGATGGAAAAGACAGAAAAAAGTGGACTCAGCGATTCAAAAAAGCTGAGCGTTTTGCTAACGGGATTTGAACCGTTCGGTGGCGAGAAGGTCAATCCAAGCATGCGCATAGTGAAACGGCTTTCAAAGGCTGTTTTTCCACATATCTCACTACATACTTTAATACTGCCTGTGAGTTATCAAAAAAGTACTGAGGTGCTTGAGGAATATTATAAAACCAATAATATTGACATTGCCTTGCATTTGGGTCAAGCTGGTGGAAGTGCCGGAATTAGGTTAGAAAGAGTGGCAATAAATCTACTTGATTCAAAGCACCCTGACAACGATGGTCAGGTGAAGGAAGATGTTTCCATCATCGATAATGGGCCTGATGCTTACATGACGCGTGTTAAGATCAAAGCGGTTGCCGAGTTATTGAAGAAAAAGAAGATTCCCGCTTTTGTCTCGTACACCGCGGGGCAGTACATTTGTAATGAAGTGTATTATTACTCACTGCACCGCTCAAACGTAACGGGAACCCCAAAACACGCCCTATTTGTGCACCTACCATTCTTGCCAGAGCAAGTGGCAACAAAAGAAGGAAAGTTGGAGAAATTGCCTTCGATGACACTTGAACTTCAAACAAAAGCTGTTCGACTCATACTGGAAAACTTGAAAGAATTCATCTGAGGTTTTTGAAGACTTTTATGCATTCTACAGTATCAAAGCTTATAGTTATACTCATCGGTAGCTTTCTCAAAATTGGCCCGATTTCGACATTTTTGGTTGCTATCGACCAGAATTTTCCGTGGTCGTTGATCAAAACAGCGTAATGGTCCGCTGCACGGAGAATAATATCATCCACCAAGCTTTTCAAAGTTCGTTCGAAAGGTATCATTTCGTACTTTGAATTTTCTGAGTAGTAAGCTGAACCAAAGCTGCGACCAAATGCGATGAAAGAGTAGTCATCAGGTATTTCATAATATCTTCTTCTTAGCGCGTTAGCCGTGGCAAATGGCAAGGCTTCTGGCATTATTCCTGAAATTTCTTTGTTAAGGAACTCCAATAGTAGCTGCATCGAATCCTCTGAAGCTCGTATACGCTCAAATATAGAGTACAGACCATCCGAATAAGCGACAAACGTTAGACCCTCCTGCATTTCAAAACTTCCACAGTCTCCTGGTGTGTACCGGTAATCTAACAATCCTATTGGAAAGACGGATTTTAAATTCATAGTCGTGAAGTTCGCACCATCGTAAATTATCAACGGCGGATGACCGCAGTTTATATATTCAACTTTGCTGCCCCTTATTTTTAAGAAAAGCCCTGTAACATAGTTGTGCCCTAAAACAGTCTTCATACTATCTTGGAGTTCGTTAACTACTTCTGAGATGTGTAATCCCCTTTGCGCAGCTGAACGTATTACGGATTTTACAGCAGAACATAAAAGTGCGGACTGAACACCGTGTCCTGAAATATCTGCTGTGTAGAGGTAAACATCTTCATTTAAGGAGAAGTAATCGTAAATATCTCCCCCTACTATCTGAGAAGGCATGTAGTTTGAGGTTATCCATATCCCGTTACACATTTCAATGGGTTCGGGCAGCATCAACGTCTGCAATGAACTAGCAAGGTCGAGACTCTCTCGAAGTTCCTTGTACAAACTCTCTATCTTTTCTCTGTTTTTCTTCAGTTCGATGTGCAATGCTATTTTCGATATGAGTTCCACATCAATTATCGGGAATTCTATGTAATCAGATATACCTATTTGATACAATTCCAAAAGCGTAACGTAATTCTTTTCTTGGATAAGCACAATAACGGGAATGTCTTTAGTTGACTGCGTTGTTTTAATATATCTAACAACCTCCTGTGCGTTCTTCAGTAGTTGGTAGTAGACAAGCACAACCTGAATATTGTTGTTTTTGAGGAAAGTACTAACATCTGATTCTATACTGACATCGTAACCAACAAATTCAAGTAACTGCACAATATCTTGGATGTTGTCAGGACTGTCGGTGAAAATTACAACCCTATCACTCGGCATTTCATACACCTCTCACCAAATTTCCATTGAGCTTTTTTTCCAAACTTATTATACAATATTTCTTAGACGAAATAGACATTTTCCATCCATCAAATAAAAAGAGGTGATATCTGTGGGCGGCACAGGACTAAGAATTGGCATCATAGGTGCAGGAAGCGCGGTTTTTTCAATGAAGATTGTATCAGACCTTTGCAAATTTCCAAGCCTTTCTGATTCACATGTAGTACTTATGGATGTCAATAGAACAAGGGTCGAAAATGTTCTGGTACTTGCAAAAGAACTAACTAAGTATTTCAACGCAAAGCTCAAATTCAGCATTGTTGAAACTATCAAAAACGCAGTTGAGGGTTCTGATTTTGTTATCAATACAGCCTTAGCAGGAGGGCACGGATATCTCGACCTTGTTAGGTCAATAGGTGAAAAGCACGGTTACTATCGTGGAATTGACGCTCAGAATTTCAATTTCGTTTCCGATTATCTCAATCTCACGAACTGGAACCAGTTGACACTTTTTTTGAAAATAGCAAGAACAATAGAGAAATACGCACCAAACGCGTGGTACCTTCAAGCAGCTAACCCGGTTATGGAAGGAACTACACTTGTTTCTACACAAACGGGGATAAAGATGGTTGGATTCTGTCATGGGCATCACGCGGTTGAGGCCATTGCAAAATTCTTGGGTGTATCAGAATACGAATGGCAGGTTGGTGGTGTGAACCACGGAATCTGGCTGACAAAATTCAGAACAAAAGATGGCAAGGACCTTTACAAAGAAGTTGAAAAGGCACTTCAAAAGACCAGATACGAGGAATTCAAACCGTCCAATCCTTTCGATGACCAACTTTCACCTGTTGCCTGGGAGATGTACAAACTCTATGGATTATTTCCAATAGGGGACACCGTTAGAAATTCCACGTGGAAATACCACAGAGACCTTCAAACAAAGATAAAGTGGTACGGTGCACCTTGGGGAGGTGCAGATTCCGAAATTGGTTGGAAGTGGTATGTGGAAGAGCTCTCTCGGGTGGTTGGCGTAATAGACATGTTTGCAAAAATGGTACGCGAAGGGGCAAAAATAAACGAACTCAAAACGGGAACACAGATTGATGATTACTTGAAAGAGATCCTCAGCGAGAAACTCAGCGGAGAACAACATGTTCCGTTCATAAACAGTGTAGTCTCAAAAGTTCCGGGAAGGTTTGTCGTAAATGTTCTGAACAAGGGGAAGATAAAAAACCTGGAGGATGATGTGGCGGTTGAAATCTGTGCAACGGTGTGCGGTGAGAAGTTTGAATACGAAGAGACGCACATCCCAGAGCGTGTTGTGAACTGGTATTTGAAACCAAGAATTCTACTTGCAAAGCAAGCGATAGATGCCTTCTTAAACAAAAATGTTAGACTAATAGCAGATATTCTAGAGAGAGACCCAAGGACTAAGAGCACCGAGCAAGTCGAAAAATTAATAGCTGAGCTCTACACTGTCGTAAGGCAAGAAGCAGAAAAAGTAGAACAGCAGGAATAATCTTCTAAAACAGGGCTGGGAAGCAACTCCCAGCCTTATTTTCCTTTTCTTTTATTCTCTTTAGACGCAAAGTCTCCAAGTAATTCGATGAATTCTTCCCCACCAAACATCCTCTTTATCTCTTCGTCCCTTGCCCTCTCATCCAACTCTACTACAGTCCCTGTGTCCCCAGTTCTTCTTAGGGACAAGTGCTTATCGGCTTTTAAAGCAATTTGTGGCAAGTGTGTAACTACTATGACCTGATGTTTTTTCGAAAGTTCGCTGAGTTTGTCTGCCAGTTTGACAGCTGTTACACCACCTATGCCAGCATCGATCTCATCGTACACCAAAACATCAGTACTTGCCAGACTGAGTTCCAAAGCAAGCATCAAACGTGATAACTCACCACCTGAGGCTATCTTACGCAATGGATAGAGTGGACCCGTTGACAAAGTACTCCCAACAAGTTCAACATCATCAATACCATCCCTTGCCATATCTTTCTGATTAAAATAGAAGTCTATTCGTGCGTTCATGTTTAAATCTTTCAAGTGCCTTTCTATGGATTTTACAATATTCCTCGCCGCGTTTTTTCGCCTTTCACTAATCTGAATAGCAAGACTGCGAAGCTCACTTTCCAGTCTTAACCGCTCTTCTTCTGCGTTTTCAAGTATTTTGATGGTTTTTTCGATCTGTTTGATCTCTTCTAACCACTTCTGGAGATTTGCTATTACATCTTCAGTCGTAGGACCGTATTTCCTGCGCAACTTTTTGTATACCCACAAACGATTTTCTATCTCTTCGAGGTTCATTTCCTCTATCTTCGATAGTTCCTTGCTAATTTGATTACTCAACTCGGCAACTGACTCGACGGCGGTATCAAGAAATTCATAGTACTTGTCCTCTATGAGTGAGTAGATTTTCCTAAGTGCGTTCTCGATCTCTTCTAAGTGCTGAGACACACTGCTATAATTTTGCAGCAATGTTTGGAGGTTAAGAGCCTTTTTGTATTTTTCTTCCAATTCCTGCTCTTCTTCTTCGCTCAGATGGGCACTCTCTATTTCGTTGACTTTTTCTCTTAATTCCTCAAGCTTTTTCAATTCTGAATCTTTGTTCGCGCCTGCGATAATCTTCAAAACATGTTGGTAGTTTTCGTAAAGTTCTTTGTACTTTTCGAGTAGTTCATAGTTGTCTGCCACAGTATCCAAAACCTCGAGGATGAAGTCCTTATCCAACAACTTCATGTGTGAATTTTGTTTGTGGATCGTTATGATGTTTGAAAGAATATTCTGAACTTGCTCACGTCCGATGAGTCGACCGTCTACTTTGTAAAACAACCTCTTGTTCTTTCTTTCAACACTGAATATGTGCTGTCCTCTTCTAATCCCAATCTCATCAAAATCCATGTCGAGGTTCAGAACCATATCTGCAGAAAAAGTTTCACTCCGTATGTTTTGGTAATCTAAGAACGAACCGATTACATCCAATATCAAGCTCTTTCCAGTTCCAGTCTCACCGGTGATTACGTTGAGTCCCTCAGAGAAATATATATCGACATCTTTCAAGTAAACATATTCGTTGATATGTATCAGTTCTATCAAGAAGCGCTCACCTCAACAAATCCATCTCTCACTTTTTGTGTAAGTCTTCTTTATCAAACGAGTACGGTAGCAGCTCAGCAACGGTTGTTTGCAAAATCTCGCCTTTCAAATTTGTCAAGACAACATTGAAATTCCCAAACTCTGCCATAACTTGTCTACAAGCCCCGCAGGGCGATACAGGTTTGTCGGTGTCCGCAACAACAACTAATGTGTCAAACTCCCTCTCACCATTTGCCACCGCGGAAAAAATAGCAGTTCTTTCAGCACAATTTGTTAAACCATATGAAGCATTTTCCACATTCGCACCTATGTAAACATTTCCATTTTTTGTCAAAAGGGCTGCACCAACATGAAAGTGAGAATACGGTGCATACGCATTCTTCATAGCCTTAACAGCTTCTTGTATGAGTTCTTCAATCTTCATCATTTCCATCCCCCTTGTCATTACTTTTCTGAGTATTTTCTTCCATCTCGTGTTTTATTGTTACCAATACTTTTTCTATTTTGTTTCTCGAAGCTGCGACAACTTTGAAAGATATTCTCTCGTCCTCGTATGTTTCTCCTACTTTTGGAATGTGCTTGAACTTCTCAAGAAGGTAGCCTGCCAAGGTATCAAATTCACCTTCCGGAAATTCTATTCTCAGCTCTCTTTCTATATCATTCAATGAAAGTGTAGCGTCAACCAAGTAGGAGTTTTCCGTAACTTTCTTTATTCCAATATGTTCTCCTTCATCGTATTCGTCCATTATCTCACCAAAAATCTCTTCGAGGATATCCTCCATCGTTACAATTCCAGCAGTTCCACCGTACTCATCGACAACTATTGCCATGTGCATCTTCTTTGCTTTGAATTCCTTCAGCAATTCTGACACTGGCATGAACTCGGGCACAAAAAGTGGAGCTCTCATCAACTCTTTGACCAGTACCTTGTCTACGATATCCATGCCTCTCTGTGCGATGAAACTGAGCACATCTTTTGCATAGCAAATTCCAACAATATTATCTATTGTCTCACGGTAAACAGGTATCCTCGAATATTCTTCCTCAACAATAATCTCCATCGCTTCTCTCAATGTTTGACTTTCCTCAACAGCTACTATATCTATCCTTGGTATCATTATTTCTTTTACGAGAGTTTCATCCATTTCGATTGTACGTTCAATCATCAATCCTTCCTCATGGGTTATGGACCCTTCCTCGCGTCCCATTTCCAAGTAAGAAGCTATATCATCCATCGTGATGAATGGAGTTTCCTGGACCACATGTCCCCCGAAAAGTTTGACTACCGAATTGGCGATTGTAATAAACATGGTAATTACGGGCGATAATATCTTGGAGAGAAAAACAATAACTTTGATACTTGCCTCGAAAAGACGTTCACTGTTTTGCCGTGCCAAAATCTTTGGGGTAATTTCTCCAAAAATCAGCAAAATGAAAGTCATTACTAGTGTTGAAAGTATCGCTGAAAGTGATTGTGAGCTGATGATTCGGGAAAACATCACCGCAGCTAATGAAGATGCTAAAATATTCACCATGTTGTTCGATATCAGCAGTGCGGTGAGTAGTTTGTTAAAAAAGTGGACCTCGCTTTCCTCTTCTTCCTCTTCTTTGCTTTTCGCAAGAAGTTTAAGTCTGTGACGGCTAACGGACGTAAGTGCCGTTTCGGATGCTGAGAAAAATCCAGACAACACGATCAGTACCGCAATGAAAAGTGTGTTCCATAAATAACTCAGTGGATCTTCCACGAAAACTTCACCTCCAAAGAGAAGCTGTAACGACACATCGATACATATTATACCACAACGCAAAATCACATCCAATTTCAAAGTTTCGAAATTTGTGTGATATAATTAAAAAAAGGGTTGAGAAAAGAGGTGAGATTATCCAAGAAAGTGGTTTAGTTTTAGATTTCGAAACGCTCAAGTCCGCACTTGAAAAATCAAAGATCTTCGTTATCACTTTTAACGAACAGGGAGACATTGTTGCACACTCTGAGAATATACCTAACTTCCTAAAGGGAAGAAAAAATATCTTCCAAAGTATCCCGAATTTCTTAGAAATCATCAAGCTTGTTAACAAAGCCGGCTTTTCACAAGACATTGTGACCATTTATGAGCCCAGAGTAGAAAGGGTAAGACTAATAACTTTGAAAAGTAAAGACTATTATTGGATATTAGGTGAAATAATCACCGAACAGTTGCTTATTGACGAACTAATCTCTGAAAGGCTTGAGACTTTAACAATGTACCTTGAATTTGCACCTGTTTTCTTTGTTGTCTTAAATGAAAAAGGAGAGATTACCTACATTAACAACTGGGCTTTGGAAAAAACCGGATACTCTTTGCCAGAAGTTTTAGGAAAAAACTGGTTCGATATCTTTATTCCAGAAGAGATTAGACCAACTGTAAAAAGAGTTTTTGAAGACATAATGAACAAGAATATTGAGGTGAGAAAAACTTTCGAAAACGACATACTAACAAAAGATGGAAGACTAATCACGATCCTTTGGGAAAACAAACTTCTTGTTAAAGACGGAAAACCGTCGGGAGCAATAAGTGTAGGTGTAGATGTCACAGAGCAGAAAGCGAAAGATTTTGAGGAACAAGCAATGCTGTCCATTTTGACTGTTACTGCAGAAAGCAATTATCATGTTGGGATAAGTAAATTAGCAAATGTCTTAGAGGAAATGTGTAATATAAAAAGGGCTGTCGGGATAATTCAAACGCACGAGGAAACAAAGCCAATCGAGATTTTGAACAAGATCGAAATAGATGACCTTAACAAATTTACCACGCTACATTTCAAGCGTAATTTAGATGATAGGATTTTAAAATTAGAAATTGCCTATGAGACGCTACCCAGATATGCATCAAACAGGTTTTTCGAGAACATAGCCACCATTGTTCTAAGTTTCATAGACCGAGTTTACTATATTCAAAAGCTTGAAGAGGCTTCTTTCAGAGACCCGTTAACTAATCTCTTCAACAGAAGGTACTTTTTGATGATACTCCAAGCTGAAATCAGAAGGGTAAAACGCTACGGTGGTGATACATGTGTTGTAATGATAGACCTCGACGGGTTAAAACAAATTAACGATACATTCGGCCATGATAAAGGTGACTTTGCAATTATCACATTAGCCCAGGTGATGAGAGAAAATACACGTAGCAGTGATATACCTGCAAGGTTTGGTGGTGATGAATTTGCATTGCTGCTCCCAAACACTGCTCTGAATAATGCCGAGATCATCATCCAAAGGATAATTAAAACACTTGATGCTCTTAATGTAAAAGGATTCCGCATATCGATAAGCGCCGGCATAACGAAGATCTTGCCAACCGATGATGACGAAGGTATAAGCGTGCTGAAAAGAGCCGATGAACTACTTTATCAAGCAAAAAAGAGGGGAAAGCACACCATCTGTGTCGATACATTTGACGAAAGAGATGCTTCCGTCTCAGATTAGGTCAGCAACAAAAGTGTTCTCTAGCTTCATTATAAGCCTGCATGATTGTTTCTAAATCGTATTTCCCGGGTGTTGCGCTGAGGTGTGAAGCGTTTACTACAACTTGAGTCCAAGAGTTTATTTCCTCGTCAGATATTTTGATATTCAATCCTACATTTAAAGAGCGGAAAAACTCGTACAGAGAATCATCGAAGATTTCAAGAACACGGTTAGCTTTCTCATAGCCGTGTTTTTTTGCAACCTTCAATTCGAATGGCAAGAATACAGCGGTAGCGAGCCCGTGTTTAACTCCTTTCTCAGTTGTCAATGGATAACCAAGCGCATGCGCAACAGTTGTACCTGTTTGAGCTATTACCATTCCTGCCAGTGTCGAGGCAAACATCATGCGTTCTCTGTAGAATTCGTTATCCAAATCATCCATCAACCTTGGAAGGTATTCCTTGATTATCTTCATGCTCTCAACTGCCAATGTATCACTGAAAGGCGTAGCCTTCGTTGATAAGAAACCCTCAACTGCATGTGATAATGCATCGAGTGCTGTTGAAAGAGTCAGTGCCTCGTTGAGTGTAATTGTGTATTTGTAATCGACAAACGAGAGCTTTGGGAATGCACAGTCATGGGAAAATCCACGCTTTCTACCGTTTACAGTCAGGACTGAGTACTGGGTTACCTCGCTTCCAGTTCCAGCCGTGGTGGGGACACATATTATCGTCTTTGCACTCTTGTACTTCGACTTATCGTACAGTTCCTCAGGTTTTAGATGCTTGTTTTCCATTAAAACAGCGACCGCTTTCGCTGTGTCCATTGGACTCCCACCACCAAGTCCGATGACCACATCCACATCTTCGCAATTTTCCGCTACCTCTTTCACAACTTCAAGTGGTGGATTCTCAGGCGTTTCATCGTATACGTACACATGCTTTCCTTCGAGCACGTCTAATAAATCATCGAGGCTTCCGTTTTGCTTCGAACTTTTACCCGTTACAATGAGAAATGATTCACCGGTTGATTGAAAAACGTCCCTATTTTTCAAAATTACATCCTTACCGTACAATACTTTCGTCGGCATAAAAAAGCCCATACAATTGCCTCCCTTCGACCATCATAAATCGGTGGTTGAATAGTCAAGAAACTCGAAGAAAAAGCTGGTCCAACAGGACCAGCTCTTGAAATTTATTCTCAGCAGAACTGAGGTGAAACTATTGCTGCTGTAAAGCAAACCAAAGTGCTGCTCCACCAAGTATCACACCAATGATACTTAGAATTAGGCTTATATTCCCCATCTGGTTCGTTTCAAGCGCTGAAACTTTTGATTTCAAACTATCATTTTCCTTTTCTAGCTTCTCAACTTTGCTCTCCAACTGTTTTGCATCATTTTTCACGCTGTCCACGTCACTCTTAACGCTGTTGACTTCAGACTTGTTTGCGTACTGCGTACTTTGTTGTTGCAATGTTTGAACTTTTGCTGAAAGTGATTGGAGTTCATTGTTTACGTTCAGAATATCTGACTTGAGCTTTTCCACATCTTGTTTTGTTTGATTGTTTAGACTTGCTTGCTGTTGCACTTGCTTTTCAAGATTTGCTACCATGCCTGTGACTGTCGAAAGATTCTCATTAATCTTTACATCCGCTTGTTTTAAATTGATAATCTCGACTTTTAGATCGTTTACATCAACTTTTAAGTCACTTACGTCACTCTTCAGGCTGCTCACATCACTTTTCGCATTCTTTACGTCGACTTTCAAGCTATCCACATCACTCTTAAGGTTGTTCAAACTGGTCTTGAAACTCTCGAGCTGCTCTTTCAAAGCAGAATCTGCCTGTTTAAGACCAAGTATTTCGTTGTTAAGAGCATCAAGTCTGTTTTTGAGCGTCGTAACATCTGATTTGATGGTGTTGACATCGCTTGAAATCTTTGTTGTCGAGCTCGAAATCGTTGACACCTGTGTGTTAAGCCCGCTTACGGTGTCCTGCAAATCTTTAACGTTTTTCTCAACGCCTGTGACTCGCGAAGCAAGAGCTGATACACTATCAGCAGTCGCGAACGTGGACACTTTCTGATTCAGCGAAGTCACTGTTTGCTCGAGACTTGTCAATCGTTTCTTTAAACTCTCCACATCAGCTTTGACATCATCTATGCTTTTTGATAATTCATTAAGATTTTGCCCAGTCGGAGTAGTTGAAACCAGACCTCTCATCTCGGTTACTTTTTGCACTAAAGCATCGTACATTGCTTTGAGCCCAGCCAAGTCAGTCTTTACACTGTCCAAGTCCCTTGAAGCAGAATCAACTCTTGAAGACAATGAACCAACCTGGGCCGATAAGTTGTCGATTCTTGTGCTTATGTTTCTATCTGCAGTTGCAAGGTCCAGTATCTTGTTCGAAAGGTCTTTAAGTTGCGCGTCAATATTGGCCGGAATCGTTACCTGCTGTGTTTGCTGAGTTGTAGTAGTTGTAGGTACGGATACCTTTTTTTCTACTGCAGATATTCTGTCGTTGAGTATATTCAGCATTCTGTAAAGTGCAACAGCAAGTTGGTACCTGGTCAGAGGCTGATTTCCCTGAAACGTTCCATCCGGCATACCACTTAAGATGCCCAATTTTGTAAGTTGGTCAACAGCTTCGTATGCCCAGTGGTTTGCTGGAACATCTTTAAATGTTGCAGCGTAGATACTTGTGAACACCACGAAGATAAAAGAAAATACCAAAAGTGCTTTCTTCATCTTTATACACCCTCCCTGTTATTATAGTCTTAGTCCTCTCGAAAGAAATTGTATCATATGAGGAGAACTTACACAAGCTCAACAAGTTTTTCAGGAATCTTATCTGCTGGGAGTACGTAGTCAGCATATCCTTCTTCTATAACCGACTTAGGCATACCGAAAACAACACACGTTTCCTGACTTTCAGCTATTACAGTACCTTTGAAGAATTTCACCTTGAAAGCACCTTTCGTTCCGTCTTTTCCCATGCCAGTGAGTATAACTGCGATAGTGTTTTCCTTGTAAATCTCTGCAACCTTATCAAGCGTGTAATCAACCGCTGGTCTAACATTGTTTATCTTATCGGTGTTCTTGTCAAGATAAATAATGCCTTTTCTGTCTTGATATTTTATGCCCATATGATGGTCCCCTGGTGCTACGTAAACCCAGCCAGGTTTAAGAACGTCTCCATCTTCCGCTTCTTTAACAGACAAGTTTGAAATCCTGTCAAGTCTTTGCGCTAATGATTTTGTAAAGCCCGGCGGCATATGTTGTACCAACAAAATAGGGGCAGGGAAGTCCTTTGGAAGCGGTGGGATAACAAGGTCCAGTGACCTTGGACCTCCTGTTGAGGAACCTATAACAACAACTTTACCAGAAACAACAGATTTCACTCGTAAGTTAGCTAAAGGTCTTCTCTTTAAGAGAATTTGTGAAACATTTATTTTCATCGCATCCCTGATTTTCTGAACCAGATCAGGTCCCATCCTTCTGAAATCCATGGATACGCTTCCAGAAGGTTTAGTTACAAAATCCACGGCTCCAAGCTCGAGAGCTAAGAGTGTAATCTCAGCGCCTTCCTCCGTCAAGCTACTAACCATTATGATTCGAGCAGGTGCTCTCTTCATTATTTCCTTAAGTGCTTCTATACCGTTCAATTTTGGCATTTCAACATCCATTGTTATTACGTCCGGTTTAAGCTTTATGGCAAGTTCAACAGCCTCCATTCCATCCTTTGCCACACCGACAACTTGCATGTCAGGTTCTTTGTCAATTATATCTTTGAGGATCATCCTCATGAATGGAGAATCATCAACAATCATTACTTTTATCTTTTCCTTTTCCAATTTCTCACCACCCTGATACTAAGTAATGGGAATGCTATTGTAGATATTATAGCAAAAATTTTCGCTATCTCCAAACTCCAGTCGAAGAGAATACCTCCAAAGACCATTATTCCAACTGTTACGGAGAAGAGCGTTGCCCAAAGAACAACGCCAGCGCTGACGTCCTTAACTATCTTAATTACCGGATGGTATTCTTTGCTGTACAAATTCATGAGGTGTTCGATAATGGTGTTTACAAGCTCTGACCAAATAACAAAAAAGACAGCAAATATGATCCATAATGTATCTTCTCTTTTTACAGGAAGAAAGAACGTTGCGGTAATAACCAACAAACCCACAAAGAAGTGGATTCTTAAATTTCTTTCCGATAATATTGATTCAACAATACCCTCGATTGCGTGTTCAAAAGATTCTATAAGATTATTCGAACCCAATTGTTCTCTTTCTCTTTCGTTCAATTCTTGGTTTGTAGACTTTATCTGTAAGCGACGCTCCAAACTTGATCGCCTCCACGTTGAGTTCGTAGTACTTTGGATTTACTTCTTCCTTTACCGCATCAAAGAGCGTTTCAAAATCAACCAATGCTGTACTCTTCACCAACGCTCCAAGTAATATCATGTTGGAAACCATTACGTTTCCGAACTTCTCAATGGCCAATCGACTTGCAGGGATTTCAATTATCCTCTTTGTTATGCGTTTGAATTCACTCGGAATGTCTTTTATGTACGTACTGTCGTATACAATTATACCATTAGTTGCAACGAATTTTGCATGTCCAACCATTGAAGGATGCATTATTATCAAAGAGTCAAATACCACTGCTTTAGGATAAAGTATCGGTTCGCTTGAAACAAGCACATCGCAATAGCTCGGGCCTCCACGAACCTGCTCGCTGTAATTTTGCGTTTGTACGACGTACTTATCAGCAAAGACAAAAGCTCTTGAAAGGATATATCCTGCAAGCAAATTACCTTGTCCACCAATTCCTGCAATTCTTATAGAGAATGGTCTGTTCATAACTATTCCCCCTTAATGTGATTGGCGTAGGTGAGTCTATACCTTGTGTAGAAATCGGGCTTAGATTCGTCTTTCCTAAATAGTCCGATGACAATCTTGCCTTTTAGCTCGTCTTCAGACATCTGATCAGCTTTTTCTTTCATAATAGTGTTGTTTTTGAAGAAATCCATCATTTGCCACGGTTCCCTAAGTCCATTGTATCTACCATAGTAGGTGTGGCAGTTGCTAAGAACCTCAACTACCGAAATGCCTTTGTGCAAGAGTGCTTCTTTTATGTACTTCACTGTGAGCGCATAATGGTATACCGTTGACCTTGCAACATACGTTGCGCCAGCTGAAAGTGCAAGTCTTACAACGTCAAATTGCTCTTCTACATTTCCTAAGGGCATCGTTCCTGCAACTTTCCCTGCCGGAGTTGTTGGTGAGTGCTGTCCTCCTGTCATTCCGTATATCATGTTGTTATAGATTATCACTGTTAAATTAATGTTCCTTCTACAAGCGTGAATAAAATGGTTACCACCTATAGCTGTTATATCTCCGTCACCACCCATCACAACGACCTTAAAATCCGGCCTTGCAAGTGCAACACCAGTTGCAAAGGCTATAGCTCTGCCATGCAACGTGTGCATCGTATTAAAATCGAGGTAACCTGTTGACCTTGATGAACAACCTATACCAGAAACAACGGCTGTTTGATCTGGGTTCAAACTGGTTTGATCGTAAGCTTCTAAAAAGCTTTTCAATATTATTCCATTTCCGCATCCCGGGCACCAGACCGTGGGCCATCTATCTTCCCTTATGTACTTAAGCAGTCTATCAACCTTCACCTTGTTCACCTCCACATAGTTCTATTCCACACGTTTGGAAGAAGAAATCAGTTAAAGGGTCTGGATAGCCTTCAATGTAAACAACCCTTTTGATCCCTGCGTTGATTATAAGTCGTGCACAAACGGAACATGGTTTGTGAGTTACGTAAATCGTGGCACCATCAGTTGAGATTCCAAATTTCGCAGCTTGCATAAGGGCATTCTGTTCAGCGTGTAAACCGTAACAAACTTCCTGGTTTTTACCAGATGGGATATTCAGGTCATCCCTAATACAGCCAATTTGATCGCAGTGAGGAAACCCAGATGGTGGTTGGTTGTATCCGGTTGCCAGTATTCGTTTATCCTTTACTATTAAAGCACCAACCTTCCTGTGAACACAAGTAGATCTTTCTGCAATTAACTTTGCCAACCTTTTGAAATAATCGTCCCAACTTTCCCTTTCACTTTTCACATCTTTTATGGTAACATTTTTCAGATAGGCTTCTAAGTCCATATGTTCACCTCTTTTAAAAGAATTGAACTTCCCAAGTTATATTCTAAACTATTTAGGAACTAATATCAACCAGCAACAAAATCTACGAACACAAGAAAGGAGATGGAAAGATGGGAAACTTTGAAATTTCAGTTGTTAGAGCTGAAATTGGTAGTATTTTGATATATACAATAAATGACGTCTGTGAACAAATACAACTAACAGATGAATTCTTACCAGAACAAGGAGATAATACCTTCACAAAGCAGATTAAAGAATATTTAAGTGGGTATCGAAAGATCTTGGATTTCCCTGCCAAGTATTCCTCTGGACCTGTTTTTGAGAAAATTTGGTCTTATTTGAAAGAAAACGTTGGATATGGTAAAATCATAACGTATGGTGACTTAGCAAAGGCTTGTAAGACGAGTCCAAAAGTTGTTGGATATGCAATGGCCTCGAATCCTTTGCCATTATATATCCCGTGTCATAGGGTTGTTGGGAAAAACTCTATTGGTGGGTTTACAGCAAAGGATGGAAAAAGTATGATCACATGGAAGATATATCTTTTAGAGCTGGAGGGATCACTTTGAAAAAGTTTCTTTTCTTGTTGTTTTTAGCCTTCTTCATTTTATCGTTCACCATCCCACTTATGATTTACAACAGATACACGGTGAATCTCCCTGCACCGCAAAACAGAATTCCCACAAGCTTAGTCGTTGAATACTCTGATGGTACACCGTTATACAGTCCAAAGACAGTATGGATCGATTTCGAGGACATTCCAGCATTGGTGAAAGACAGTATCATAGTATCTGAAGACAAGAGATTCTACACCCACAGCGGTGTTGATCTCATAGGGATTGCCAGGGCACTTTTTACAATACTCACCACCGATGAGATCCAAGGTGGTAGTACAATAACTCAGCAGTTAGCCAGGACTCTGTACCTTACTCAAGAGAGGACTTGGAAGCGCAAGATTAAAGAAGCTTTCATTGCGATCTGGTTGGAACAAAATTACTCGAAAAATGAGATTTTAGAAATGTACATAAATTCCGTTTACTTAGGAAACGGAGTTTACGGCTTTCCTGCGGCAGCTAAATTCTATTTTAACAAAACACTTGAGCAACTTACTCCACTTGAAGTTGCAATGCTTACAGCTACTTTGAGGTCTCCTGAGAAAGCGAATCCACTTATGGAGTTAAATAAAGATTTCACCAAAAATGTATTAAGAAAGATGAAAGAAGCAGGCTTTCTAACTGAGTTAGAATATTCTAGAGCACTGGAAGAGCTGAAAAATATAAACATAAGATCCACAAACAATTTTGCTCGCTCATTTGACCAAGATCTTTTCTGGATGATTGTTACCGAACTTAAAGAACTCGGATTCGAGCTTGGAGATTTAAGGAGTGGATTCCGAGTTAGAACAACCATCGATAAAAAACTACAGGAACTCTTAATGTCCAACATAACAAAAGACCAGTGGGCAGGATTAATAGTCGAACATTCAACTGGAAAAATAAGAGCAGCGTACGGTCTTGGTATCATAAATGGTCGTAGGCAAGTCGGTTCCGCGATCAAACCTTTCTATTATTATCTTGCCTTCATGGCCGGTTACAATCTTGACGATACTCTTCCAGACGAACCTATAAAAATTGGCCGATGGGAACCTGAGAACTTTGACAAAAAATTCCGCGGGAAAGTTACTATCGAATACGCTCTTGCACATTCTTTAAACATACCATCCATAAACTTATTCTTAAAGCTCGGGCAAGGAACTGTTATGAACTTTCTCAAGAATACTTTGATGATCTCTGGATTCTATCCGAACGATGCCACATTAGCACTCGGAACATTAGAAACTTCTCTAGTTGACATAGCACAAGGCTATTCAGCAATATTCACCGGTGGATTGGTCGTAAAACCAAGAATTGTTGAATATGTTAAAGATAAAAATGGATACCTCTATTATTCTTATACCCCGGCGTTGTTAAACGTTGTTAAAGCTCCAAAAGGTTTAGACAAAAGATCCCCAGTTGAAGCTTCGGTCCTTATGCTAAGAGCTATGGAAAAAGTAGTTACAGAGGGAACTTCACGGTCTGCACAAATGCCTGGAAGGAAGATATACGGCAAATCTGGTTCGGCAGAGAATTACGCATGGTTCGTTGGTGGCGATGGGAAGTATTTGTTCATATTGGCGAGAGACAATGTAAAAGAAGTTAGTGGACTTGTTGTTACACCAAAATGGAGGGAAATCGCCATAAGAACAGAGATCGGATACACACCTATTTCTTTACCGATCAATAGCAAGATCACGAGGTTCAATGTTATGGACAAATCGGAAAGTCCTACTCAACCAGAATCTATGGCAGATGAAACATCCCAAATAGAAAATCAGAAAGCTGCTACTCAAACAGAGACCGTGGTAAAACAAACACAATCAGAAAATCCAAATCCGCAGAAAGCTCTATCAAGAGAAGAAATTCTTACTCGAGTTCAGAATTCTAACATCTCAGCAAACGAAATCATCGAAAGTTTAAAATCATTTAGTCCTGACGAAAGAAGATCGGTACTTGCCGAAATAAATTCAATTGCGCCGGATCTGGCCGCCGAAATATATCAAAAGCTCTTAGATCAAGGTATTGAGTTCTAAAAGACGGTGGAGGTGTATGGTAAATGAAATTTTTCTACAACTTGGAGAGAAAGGATAACTTTGAATACATAGTCCTGAGAGTTGAGGAAAACAACATATCTGGAACTGGAGCTATCCTTCCGATTCGAAGAAACGGTGAAAATTATAAAATATTCATGGGTGTGATTGAAGAATACAGAAGCATCGTCGAGAAATTGCACAGTGAAGATGTCTTTGTTATAACCAACATACTTGAAGAGCACTTCCCAAACCACCCGAAGGTAAAATTCGCTATCCAAGCTGCAGTTCTTGAATTGTTTTCTAAGAAATACAACCTTGATATCAACAAACTCTTAGGTGGTTTAAAATCCACCAAAAATGAGTTGTGTGGTGAAAGGTTATTTCCTGAGTACTTGGGCGATGTATTCCATGCCAAGTACTATCCAAAGGATAACAAAGAAAAGAACACAACTTTTGTTTTAACAAAGTATCCGAACAACGAGATGGATGCTATATTGAGTGCACTCTCTTCCAATTATGATTATCTGGAGGTGAGCTCTTGGAAAGAACTTTTATAATACTTAAACCAAATGCAGTTAGAAGGGGACTCATCGGTGAGATAGTAAAGAGATTCGAGCAGAGGGGAATAAAAATCATCGGACTAAAGTTTCTTTGGATGACACAAGAACAATGTGAGAGACTCTACGAGCCACACAAAGGGAAGCCGTTTTACCAAGAGCTTGTGGAATTTATGATGAGCGGTCCTGTAGTAGCGATAGTATTGGAGGCTCCAAGAGTAATAGAAATGGTAAGGCACATAGTCGGAGCAACAGACCCTCTCAAAGCTGAGGCTGGAACAATAAGGGGGGAATTTGCTTTAACAGTCACCAAAAACCTTATTCACGCGAGTGATTCTGTTGAAAATGCCGAAAGAGAGATGTCTATATTCTTTAGGCCTGATGAGCTAATTGACTATAAACTTGACATACAAGACGATATTTGATAAATTGAAATTTTCGTGTTCCATACGAACTATATTGATAGTTGGTCTTCAGGACAACAGTATAGCTAGTTTGAGTAAAAAAGCAAATCAAACTTTTTTAAGACGGTGCGGTAAGAAGAACAAGAAGTTCTAGTGACACTCTTGATCTTCCTACCGCACTTTTTGGCGAATATCAACCAACAAGCAAAACATATTATTTGGCAGTTCAGGAGCGCAAAGTAGTTTTCAGACCTCGATAATTGTAAATTTTGAAAAAGTCAATATTGATTCGTAGACTTGTTATTCTTATTTCTTGATTTCTTCGCTTCGTAAAGCCTCTCATCTGCTATTTTGATGAGTTCCAAAATCTTGTTCCCATCTTCCAAAGAATTCGAAATTCCTGAAGAAAATGTTATCTTAATATTTTTCCCTTCTACTTCCAAAGGTTGGTCCAACCTTTCTTGCAACCTTTCAACGATACTTATCGCAGCACTTTTACCTTGTTTTGTGATAATTAAGAATTCATCACCACCGTATCTAATCAAGAATTCGTCCTTTCTTATAGAATTCCTTAAAATTTTAGTAAAAGCCTTGAGGACCTCATCACCAAAAGGATGACCGTACTCATCATTTAGTTGTTTGAAATTATCTAAGTCAAGCATTATTATAGAAAAATTGTCCCCAAGGTCTGGAAATTTTTCAATAAAATTATCGAGTAGATTTCTGTTAGCCACACCAGTTAACGGGTCTTGATAAGCCTTATCCTGCCAAAACAGTATCTGCAGCTTTTGATCTGTTATATCGTGCATAACTACGATAGAACCTTCATACGTATTTTCATAATCTGAAATCCGCTTGATTTCTAACCTAAACCACCTTGTCCCCGATGAGGTTTTAACAGTCAGTTCTTTGTTGAATTCCTCTGCCGCTTTTGATAATTCAGCTAAAATGTTTTGACTCAAATCACCAACTTCCAATACTAAACGCTCGTAGCTTTGGTTGTACACTTCTATCTGTTTTGATCGACCAAAAAGTGCCACAGGTTCGGGTATTGAGTTAATGAGCTTTTTGAGTATATCTCTTTCGAACGATAACTGCTTTAACATCTTCGTTCTTTCTACGTTGTTCTTGATGTACTGAAAGACAAAAGAGGAATAGATAACCAAAATGATAGCGAAGACCAAGTAAAAACTTTTCTGAACCTCTTTCCTAGCTTTCTTTACTTGTTCAAGTATGGACGTCCTGTAAAAACCTGTACCAACAATCCAACCCCATGGCTCAAAAATGGTTATGGCTGAAATCTTACTCTCAGTTTCACGGGAGCCGTATTTGTAGAATGAATACTCAGCGTACCTCATTCCGGATCTGGCTGCTTTTAGAATACTCTCAGCAGCTGTTCTCAATATTTCATCATCCACTTTCATATAGTGAAGACCCACGTATTCTTTCTCATAAGGGTGAGCTATAAGTACTCCGTCAGTACTTAGTATCCAAAAATAATCGAGATTTTCTGGACCAAAAAATGAAGTTTCGACGTACTCTCTTACTAATCTCTGAGCAGTTTGCTCATTTATGTCTCCAGCAAGGTATTTTTGGTAAATCTTTTCAATGTTATCAACCGCTACATTTAACGCAAGATGTGCCTGGTCGATTATACTGTTCTTCACAATTGTCTCGACGCTTTTGAAAAGATGCAAGTTGGCAATTAATGATAAGTGCAGTACAGTTACGCCTATTAAAACTAGAAGAATTTCCGCAGAGTACTTCATAAGTTTCCTTTGCATATCGCCAATACCCCACTTCATAAGACAGAAAATTGGCTAATCCAACTTACTTAATTCAATTATATCAAAAATTTATCGCATATAAATGATTGCTAGAAGCTTTCTGAAAACATCCTTTTCTACGAAAGAGGGGAACATCAGTATGTCGCTCCCAAATAGTCCCTATAGCACGCTTTTATCTAATTGGTCAGACGTTTGCACAACTCGTAAATACAAAAGAAAAACCCAGGGAAAGACCCCCGGGTTTTTGTTTTTATGTTTTATGTTTCATGTTTTTATTCTTGTTCCCTTACCTTACTCCTTCTCACCATAACTTCAAAAGCTACAAAGAAAACAATGAGAGCAGAAACCAATCCTGCCAATGCGTTGTTAAGCAACCCTGCAACAAAGTAACCAATTGCGGCCATTACCATAGTAAAGACAGCGTAAGGTATCTGCGTTGCCACATGTTCAAGATGTGGACAACTTGCTCCTGTTGAAGAAAGAATCGTGGTGTCTGATATCGGAGAGCAGTGGTCTCCAAATATAGCACCTCCAACTGCAGCACCAACAGAAATAAGTGCACTGTTCAGAAGGTTAGCACCTGTTTTTTCAGCAAGCGCAACTGCGATAGGCAAGGTAATTGGTATCATTATCGAAAACGTTCCCCAACTTGTTCCCGTTGCAAACGAAATCGCCGCTGCAATCAAGAATACAACGACGGGCAACGCCCACAGTGGGAAACCTCCAGTTGTAACAATATGAGCGAGGTATTTAGACAAACCAAGTCCGCCATCCTCTGGTGAAGCTTTAATAACCGTACCGATCGTCCAAGCAAGCGTTAGTATAACCAATGCAGGCACCATCGACTTAATACCACTTATAATCGCCTCTCCAACCTTTTGGATAGTGAGTAAACCTCTGAGTATAAAGTAAAGCGACGAGAAGACAAGTGTGAATACTGATGCGTAAAAAAGCGCTTTTGAGGCATCTGTGTTATTGAATGCTTCTTTGAGACTCATCGACTTAACAGCTTCAGAGAACGTGTGGATATTTTCCCCATCTATTGCTCCAAGATAAGTTGTGACTGGGAAGAAAACAACCGCAAGACCAACAAGAACAAGTATAGGTAGTATCATGTCAATGGCCCTGGCATGTTCTTTAACAACTATGCCTTCCTTTATCTCACCTGTAGGTTGTCCAAACTCTTCGTTGTATAAGCCCAAACCTTTAATAGCTCTCTCTTCACTTTTTGCCATAGGTCCAAAGTCTTTACGGAAAGACGTTTGGAGAACCATCAATATCGCGAGTATTGCATAAAGATTAATAGGAATAAGCATTATGAAAAATGTAAACTCACTCACTCCAAGTTTTGAAAATCCGTCCGAACCTTTGATAATACTCATTATCGTTACAACCCAACTCGAAATCGGTGCAAGAACACTAACAGGTGCTGCAGTTGAGTCAAGTATGTACGCAAGCTTTGCACGGGAAATTTTTTGCTCGTCGGTAACAGGACGCATAACTGTTCCAATAGTCAGTGAGTTGAAATAGTCGTCTATGAATATAATTATCCCGAAGAGCCAAGTTATGAAAAGAGTCCCTTTTCTACTTTTAACCTTTGATGCCATCGCTTTTCCAAACGCGTGTGCAGCCCCTGTAGCCTGCATTAATCCAACAAACGCTCCTAACAGTGCACAGAATAGGATGATTCGAATGTTCCAAGAATCGTTCAGTGAGTTGGCAATCCCGTCTGTCACACCTATCAACGCTGTAAGGGGGTTCCAGTTGCTAACGATAAGGTAACCCACAAAAATACCTGTGAATAGTGAAAAAACAACTTCTTTCGTTACAAGTGCGAGTACCACAGTCACAACAGGCGGTAAAATACTTAGCCAACCGTAATGTTCCATCTTTCATCCCCTCCCACATGCAAACTAAGAAACCAACCGTTTTCTAAGATTATACCATTTAATCGTTACAAAACAAAACATAAAAAGAAAGCCGTTGTGAAATTTATGAAATCCTACTATTAATTCGAACATATGTGCCCCTGAAACTTTTTGTTTAAACTTACAAATATGGTATAATAAATTTTGAGCCGAGGCTCAATACATTCTGAATCTTTGGGAGGTGTGAACATGACAGGAAGAGAGTTATTAAACATCGCTATTAAAGTGGAATCGGCAGGTTACAGCTATTATTCTAAACTTGCAGAGAAAACACAAGGTCAACTCAAAGTCTTCTTCAACGAACTTGCGCAACAAGAGAGAGACCATGCAAAAAGGTTCGAGGAGATAATGAAGAAGTACCAAGAAGACCCATCGCTGGCTACTTGGCAAAATGAAGAAGTAAGTGGTTACGCTGAAACCTATGCAAAGGCTTTCATCTTCCCTGAAATTGAAAACGAAAACATTCCAGAAACAGTGCTTGGTGCTCTTAGAAGAGCCATCGAAGTTGAAAAAGATTCCATAATATACTATAACGAGATTAAACAACTAATCCCCGATCCAAAGCCGGTGGAAGAGATAATAAACGAAGAAAAGGAACACTTAAGGAAACTTTCTGAAAAGATGCTAAGCGAAGACCTGTCAACATACAGTGAAGGAAGCATGATTTAAGCAATGATAATAATAAACCAAGAACCCGGTTTCTCCGGGTTCTTGTTTATATAGTTAGGGGGACGCATTTGACATGTCGAACCCATCCAAATTCTGCAAAAGCTTTGCTTGTTTTTTCTTCTTGCTAATTTTCATATTAAAATCATCGATCTTCTCTACACAAATAACATTTTCGTTTGTCGGAGACGTTATGTTCCACATGCCTACTATAAACTCCGCTTACTCAAATGGCAGATACGATTTTAAAAATATCTTCTCATATGTAAAGAAATACATTGAAAAAAGCGATATTGCTTTCTGTAACCTTGAAACAACTCTTGGTGGACAACCATACACTGGATACCCACAGTTCTCCTCACCCGATGAAGTGCTCGACGCACTAAAGTTCGCAGGTTTTGACATTATCAATGTGGCAAATAACCACATGCTTGACAGAAGTGTGCAAGGACTTAAACAAACCATAACAAAGGTTTCAAAGTACGGTCTTACCTACGTTGGTGCGCGGTTGACACCTCTTGAAAAACTCTTCAAGGTAGTTGAGGTGAAAGGTTTCAAAATATCCTTTGCATCTTTCACTTATTCAACAAACGGTATCTCGACTGACGAAAAGCACAAATACATGTTCATGTATATATCAAAACCTGCCATTCTTTCGGTGCTTGACGAAATGAAAAAGGCGTCTGATATAGTCATAATCTATTTCCACTACGGGAACGAATATCAAACAAGGCCAACAAAAGAACAAATAGAACTTGCGTACTTTGCACTGGACAATGGTGCAGATATGGTAATAGCAAGTCATCCGCATGTTCTTCAACGCATCGAACTTGTGAAATGTGGTTTAAAAACAAAGCTCATAGCCTACTCGCTTGGCAACTTCCTTTCAAACATGACAACCTCTGGTACTGATGAAGGTGTAATACTAGATGTAGCATACCATCCTGTAAAAGGTGTAATTGATGTGAATCCCATCCTCACATGGGTCCACAGATACAAAATTGGGAACAAGATTGCTTATAGAATATTGCCTGTGAAAGATTTCTTCGAATCTCCAGATAGGTTCCTTACCGAATCGGATGTTAGAAGACTATCACAGATAGCTCAGAAAAAATTGCTCCAAGATGAGACAAAATAACAATGGAAATCAAGGCGGGATCTAGGAAGGAGCTTCTGTAAACCAAATAGGTATGCTCAGAATGATGGAAAAAAGGACGACTTTTCGTCGTCCTTTTTTTGGCTCCGGCGGAGGGACTCGAACCCCCAGCCTAGTGGTTAACAGCCACCCGCTCTACCGATTGAGCTACGCCGGAACACTCACACATCATTTTCTATTATATCACACTCGGAAAACTTGTCAAGTCCTAACTTTTTGAAACTTTTTGTTTTTACATTGCGATAAAAATGATATTATAAAACCTTCTTCTTGTCAAGTCCCAAAATTTAGCTGTGCCATAAATGAATTCATAATGAGGTTAAACGACTATTTAACCTAATTGCAGTTGAATTTTCACAAGCTGAACGCTATAATATTTTGTGAAAGTTTACGACAATCTTTCTAGCATTGGAGGTGATAACATGCCAATGTACAGATACGTATGTGAGAACTGTGGAAACGAAGAAGTTCACATGCACGGCATAAATGAGTCTCCGGCGGTTGTTTGTTCTTCATGCGGTGGCAGGATGACGAAGGCGATAGGAAGAGTAGGAATTGTCTTCAAAGGTAGTGGGTTCTACATTACAGACAGCAGAAACTCAGGAAAGGCCAAGACAGAAAGCGAATAACAGCGAGTAATTAAAAAAGTTAAAGCCCCCATGAAGGGGGCTGATTTTTATCCTCTACAGGCTTACTTAATAATTCTAACGTTGGCTGCCTGAGGACCTTTTGCACCATTCTGAACGTCGAATTCGACTTTGTCGCCTTCTTTGAGTGTTTTGAATCCTTCAACCTGAATCGCACTGTAGTGAACGAAGATGTCTTCTCCGTCTTCCTTAGTGATAAAACCGTAGCCTTTCTTTGCATCAAACCACTTAACTGTACCTTTCATGAAACAACGCCTCCTAAAATCTTATTTACTCACCGCTTTTTTACAGCGGTTGATTTATTATACACCCGCACGACAAAAAAGTCAATATATTCTATCTGTCTTTTTGAAAAATCAAATTTGATAATTGATTCAATGAAAAAAGCCCCCATTTGGGGGCTTATTGTGTCATCCTCTAAAGCTTACTTTGAAAGCCTTACATTGGCTGCCTGAGGACCTTTTGCACCATTCTGAACGTCGAATTCGACTTTGTCGCCTTCTTTGAGTGTCTTAAAACCGTCAACTTGAATAGCGCTGAAGTGAACGAAAATGTCTTCTCCGTCTTCTTTGGTGATGAAACCGTAGCCTTTTTTTGCATCGAACCACTTAACTGTACCTTTCATGCGATAACGCCTCCTAAAATCTTTCTGACTTGCCGCTGTTCCATTTTTCAGCGGATGATTCATTATACACCCCTAAGGAAAAAAGTCAATACCTTTTTGAAAAAATACTTACCGAAATAACAATTAGTCTTCAAATTCCCAGTATTAATGCTATAATTGATTATTGCAAATCCAAAATGCTTTCTACTTTAATCATTCGGATGGGGATGAGGAGGAAGAACATGGGGAGAGACAGACAAACCAAGAGAACAGAAAAAGAGTACAAGAAACTCAACAAGATTTACAGACTTAGCCAGAGCGGGAAGCTCATGTTAGAGAGGATCCGCAAAACTAAATTTAAAATTGGGTTGGTTGCACTCGCTGTTTTTTTCGTAACCTTTGTTATCTTCTTCTCTTTGATATTCTCTGAAAGCAATGTTCTGAACACAAAGCAAGTCAGCGATTCAAATCATCCTACCAACGTCACTGTTACTACTACACCAACTACTCAGGATACTCTTTTAACTACAGACAAGACGCAAATTTTGGAACAAGATCCTACACAAACAGCTCTGGACACAGAGTTCTCCTCTTCTACAAAGCTCGAGTTGTCTAATGATTCTGTGACTCTTATCCCTCTGCAACTATCAACTGACGCGACATTATTACCCAAGCACGAAAATGTACAACCGGCTACCAATAACGAAGCAACCATTAAGATTGACAAGAGTACACCGACTAATTTGTCAGACGAACGAGCCGAATCAAAAAAAGATAACACAAAGTCTTTCGAACAGACAAAGGTTTTAGAAAATGAGCTTGAGAGTGAACCTGAAACCCTGGTTTCCACACGCAAGTATCATTACGTTATCGCGTTTAATGTAAGTGTTTTTGATACTCCTGAGAGTGGTAAAGTTGTTGATACGCTTAAATACGCGAGTTATGTGGAGAAACTGGATGAAACAATTTACAATAACACTAAGTTTGCAAAGGTAAGGTACAACACCCCAAAAGGTTTTGCAGAAGGATGGATTCGTTCAACCTTTTTAAGTGATTCTTTAAAGCCGATAACCGGTGAAGATTACGACGAATTATCGTTTGAACCATTCAAGAAGATCAAAGCAAGGATAGAAAATGTAAGAGCTATATATCTTACAAGATGGTCATTTAACAATATTCAGAAGATCCAGCAATGGGTGTCTTTTGCAAAATCAGCCAATATTAATGCATTTGTCGTAGATGTAAAAGATGACGATGGATTTATGCTTTTTGAAACAGAAGCCGCAGCGAAGTTTGTTCCCGAAGCGAATTCAAGAGCATTCTTTAAAAAGGACGAAATGAAGCAGATTGTGAAAGAACTTAAAGACCAAGGATTTTACATGATCGCGAGAATCGTTTGTTTTAAAGACCCCTCCTACGCACGAGCCCACAAAGACCGGTCTATAGTCTACAAAGACACAGGTGAGCCTTACATGGGAATATACAAAGTACCGTGGGCATCGGCATATGATAGACAGTTATGGGAATACAATGTAAAAGTGGCCATGGAAGCTGCCGAAGTGGGATTTGAGGAAATACAGTACGACTATGTGAGGTTCCCCGAACTTACCAAGGAAACTCAACGAAGAGTTAATTTAAGACAGGTTGGAAACGAATCTTTTGCAGAGGCAATTCAAAAATTCCTCATTTACTCAAAGAAGAAATTAGAACCTTACAATATTCCACTGGCAGCCGATGTTTTCGGTCTTGTTTCTACGGCAGTTGACGATGTGGGTATTGGACAGTACTGGGAAGCTGTCTCAAACGTTGTTGATTACATATGCCCTATGGTGTACCCAAGCCACTATGCAAACGGTTCCTTTGGCCTCAGCGTACCTGATGCATATCCATATGAAACAGTATACAATGCAATCAGAGATGGACTTAGGAGAAATCTCCACATTCCTACACCGGCGAGAATCAGGCCTTGGCTCCAATCATTCACTGCAACATGGGTGAAAGGACATATTGTGTATGATGAAGAGGCTATTAGAAAGCAAATAAAAGCCGTCAAAGACCTCGGGATAAAAGAGTACATGCTATGGAATGCCGCAAATAATTACAAGAAAATGTGGTACGAATAAGTTTCTGTTCGTATTGCGAACCATTTGGTTTTTGTGGTATAATATTTCTGGTGTTGCCGAAATATCTCAGGTGGTGGTATCATGCGTTTAGATAAATTTCTCAAAACCAACAGGATAATAAAGAGAAGAACAATAGCCCAGGAAGTAGCAAAGGCTGGTCTTGTGAAAAAAGACGGACGAATTCTGAAACCTTCTTACGAGGTAAAGCCCGGGGATATTTTAGAAGTGTCTTACGGCAAACGCACTCTAAAAATTTTGGTTACGGAGGATATGAAGTATCAAGTTTTAGAAGAACTCTACCGAGGTGACGAAGATGAGGAGTCTTATTGAGAACCACATTGATGACTTTCTGGAAATTTTGACGTACGAAAAGAGATTCTGGAAGGATTTTTGGGACAGACTTCCGTTTAAACCAATAACCGAAAATTACGCAAAGCGTTTTGAAAACTTCTACGACAAACTTTCCAAGATATCACGGAACGAGTTGACCGAATTTTCGCACGTTTATGAAGAACAGAAAGAAAAGCTCAAGGAAGAACTATCCATAAGGATTCGAAAGAATGCTCGGGATTTGGAATTATCACGTGAAGATTTTGTTGTCTATCTCATTGCCGGAATTGGAGAAAAGGATTGGGTAGTCGTTGACGGCAAACACGAAAAAGTTATAGTTTTCGATGTATTCTCACTTTGGAAGAAGGGAAAGTTTTCGCAGCTTTCTGATGCTGTGTATCAAGCAGTTGTTCATTTTAGACACGGGGATATGGAAGGAGATTATTACGATAAATCCGAGATTTTCTCAAAACTGAAAGAAGAAATCACAAAGCTTGATAACGAAAACCTTCTGCAAAATATTTGCAAGTTACTGGATAAGAATGTTCCGTACTACAACTGGACGGGGTTTTATTTGATGGATGAGAAAGAGGATGGCATCCTTGTTCTGGGACCGTACGTTGGTGAACCTACAGAGCACGTGCGAATACCCGTTGGAAGAGGAATTTGCGGACAGGCTGCTGCGACGAAATTAACCTTTGTTGTTCAAGACGTGAGCTCAGAGACCAATTACCTTTCCTGTAGCCCTCATGTAAAAAGCGAGATCGTGGTTCCAATACTAAGAAACGATGGAAGCGTTTTCGGGGAAATCGACATAGATAGCCACTTCAAGGCACCGTTTGATGAGAGGGATACGGAGTTCTTGGAATGGATAGCTAAACAGCTGCTCGTGAGGGTAGTGCATTGGAAAGATTTTGAAAGAAAAATCAAAATTGCGTACCTAGATAGTTATCTCTCGTTTATACTCAATGAAATAGTTAAATACAATATACCTTTCGACGTAAGCCTTTACGTTCACCATGATCCCGAAAAAGTTCCAGAGAATCTCTACAAAATTTGGAGAATAGCTAGAAAGCTACGCAACGCCAAAGTCCATAAAATAGTGGTAGTTGATAATGTTGATGAACAAAAAGCAGAAATGAGAGCAAACCTTGGAGGTTTCTTGTTAAGTTACCAAGATTTGCAACGGCCCGTTCCAGAAATCATACGGAAGATGATCGTTGAAGGAGTTGAAGAGATCTCAAGAGTGCTCTTTTTCATACACCATAACGCAACGAGATTAGCTCAAAGCTTTGTGAACACAAGGATAATCACAGAGTACGTTTTAAAACCTGAGAGCAATGTTAACACGATTCTTTACGCATTCCTAACTGGCATAACCGCAGGTTACTCAGGTTCTTTTAATAGAGCGATGTTCTTCTACTACACCGATGGTCAATTCGTCTTTCAAAAAGCCCTTGGTCCTCGAAGTGAAGAGGAGGCACACGGGATTTGGGAAGCGATTGAGGATATAGAACTGAATATGTCAGACTTTTTGGAGACGGTTTCAAAAGATTTTAGGTCGGCATTGGAATTGGTCTACGAAGGAAAAATCATAAGGCAGGATGAAATAACACAATACCTTGATGGTGAACCTCACATAGTTGCAAAAGGCGATTTACCAAAAATCGCTGAGGAGTTCGATATTGTAAATGAGTTCGCAGTTATGGCCCTCAAAAGTGGCAACAAGTTCGTCGGGTTGCTTTTAGCTGACAATAATTTCGACCGAAAGCCTATTTCCGACTACCAACTCGCAGTGCTCAAAGACCTTGGTAATCAGATGGTGCTGGTTCTTGAAAACAAAAGGTTCCTTGAAGCCATAAAAGAAAAGGCAGAAATAGATGCTTTAACAGGTCTGAGGACCCGCAGGTCGTTGGAGGAGTTCATTGCAAGTTCTCCCGTAGGACAGTTTTCAGTCGCATTTTTGGACTTGAATGAATTTATGCTCATTAACGATATGTACGGGCACGAAAGAGGGGACGAGGTACTTAAGAAGTTAGGAAAGTGCATAAATTTGAATATAAGAAAAGAAGATTTGGCGTTCAGATACGGTGGGGACGAAATCGTACTGATTATCAAGTCTGTTGAAAAAGAGGTTGTCCGAAAGGTTATTGAGAGAATTTCCGAGTGTTTCGCTAGAGCAACCGAATTGTCTTTCTCAACAGGTGTGGCACTTTATCCTGAAGAAGGGGATATTTACAAGGTTTTGAAACTCGCAGATGAAAGAAGTTACAAATCCAAAATCACAGGAAAAATAGAGTTTGAGTAATCGGAGTTTAAACATTTCTCAGGGAGTGAACGATGTGAAGACAAAAGATATGTCGGAAGAGAAGGAAAGAAAGAAAAAATCAAGTGTGTTCTTAAGGCTACTAAAATATGCCCTCCCCTATTGGCATCTTTTGGCACTGGCAATAGTTGTGGTGCTTGTTCTCACGTACCTATCACTTCTGCCTCCACAAATTGTAAGGAAGGCTATAAACACTTACATACTATCAGATACGCTACAAACAGCTGAAAAAATAACGGGAATATCTAAGCAGGCGCTCCTGTTCTTGATGGTTTCTGGGGGAATATTCCTCTTTGAGTACCTTTCCATACTCGTAACTACGTACATTGGCGGCCGTGTAGTTTACGATGTTAGAAGGCAGCTTTACGACCATGTTCTGAAACTCCCGATGTCCTTTTTCGATAGACATCCCAGCGGGCAGATAACAACAAGAATAACAAGCGATACACAAAATGTGCAAGAATTCTTTACTTCGGTGATAACAAGCATCGTTAACGACGTTTTTTTGCTCGTCGGTGTAATTATCATGATGTGGAGCATCAGTTCACGGCTCTTTCTTGACATTATCTACGTCTTCCCCATTATCATCGTTGCAATGGCAGTTTTCAGATACTTCGATATTCGAGCATACCGTGCAGTAAGAACAAACATCGCTCGAATTAATGCGTACATCGCTGAGAATTTAGCCGGAATGCCTGTAACAAAATTGTTCAACGCGGAAGGATACAAAAGAAAAGAGTTTGACCAAATAAACAGAGAACTCTACAAAGCCCGTATGAACCAATTGTATGTGTTTGGTATATTCAGACCGCTGATTAACTTTTTGTACTATCTCACTCTCTCCCTCATCATCTGGTTTGGCTCAAAGTACATCTTAGGTAAGATTCTTAATTTTGGAGACCTCTACGCTTTCGTGTCTTATATCGACACATTCATGAGACCTATCGAAGACTTGTCTGAAAAGTACGATATCATACAAAACACTATCGCAAGTGGTGAAAAGATCTTCGCACTACTGGACGAACCCCAAGAGGAACAAGGTAGTTCGGATGGGAAAAAGACCATAGAAAAAGGAACGATAGAATTTCAAAATGTGTGGTTCAGTTACGACAACAAACGCTGGATTTTGCAAGATGTGAACCTTTCTTTTATCCCTGGAGAGCTTGTTGCAATCGTTGGGGAAACAGGAGCAGGTAAAACTACAATAATGAACCTCATAAATGGAATGTATAGACCTCAAAAAGGAAGGATTTTAATCGACGACTTGCCGCTGGAAGAATACGATATTCACGCTCTGAGAAAGCAGGTCTCCGCTGTTCCTCAGGATGTTGTGCTGTTCAGTGGAACGCTCTTAGATAACATCCGCCTCTTCCACGATGAAATATCCGAGAAAGAAGTGTACAAGGCTCTTGAGAAGGTTGAAGCGCTGGAGATTATACAGAGGTTGCCAAAGGGCATATACACTGAAATCGTTGAGAGGGGAAAAGGTATCTCCGCTGGTGAAAGGCAGTTGATAGCACTTGCCAGGTCTGTGCTTTTTGGTGCTAAGATTTTCATACTCGACGAAGCGACAAGTAATATCGATGTGGAAACAGAGCACAGAATTCAGAAAGCAGTAAGGGAACTGTCCAAAGATAACACTGTAATAATGATTGCGCACCGACTTTCTACAGTAGTCAACGCAGACAGAATTGTTGTCGTTGCCGACGGGAGGATTGCAGAGGAAGGAAGACATTTCGAGCTTTTGAAAAAGAAAGGTGCTTACTACAAGCTTTATGAAATCCAATTCGCTAAAGAGGAGACAGCGTAAAGATGCTCCTGAGGGCTTCTTACTGGACATGGAAATTGCTTAACGGGGAGTCAATCCCTGATGAAATGCCAACTGCCTATCTTATGCTTGATGGAAAATGCATGTACAACTGTGCTTACTGTACACATGCAAAAGATTCCGAAAGTGACAACTCTTATTTATCAAGAATAGTGTGGAAAATAGTAAACGTGGATAGTTTGAATTCAGTTAGTTCCAAGTTCAAGCGAGTTTGTATCCAAACGGTCAATTACAAAGGATATCTTGATGATATAATTGAAGTGATTAAACATCTCAGGTCTTCAAATGAAAACAACGATTTACTCATATCCGTGTCTACACGAGTTAAGAACGAAGAAGAAATCGATACACTCATGAACTCAGGAGTAGACGATTTAGGGATGGCCATCGACGTTGCTTCTAAAGGGTTTCATATGCTATATCGCTCATGGCCTCTGGAATATACGTTATCTTTGATTCGATACGGTGCAAGTAGGTATCCAGGAAGAATAACTACACACATTATCGTCGGGCTTGGCGAAACGGACAGAGAGCTTTATGAAATATTTAAACTGATGAAATCTTACAACGTCAAAATTGCGCTCTTTGCTTTTACACCTGTCAGAGGCACGAAATTGGCTCATCTGTCGCCACCATCTATTGAAAGATACAGAAATATACAGCTGCTTAGATTCCTTATCTTCGAGGCAAATCAAAAACCAGATGTCGATTTCGATGAATTTGGAAATTTGAAGTCTGTAAGATTTGACAGTTCTATCGATGTATCCAAGGCATTTCTAACATCCGGATGCACGCACTGTACAAGACCATATTACAACGACAGCCCGAGAAGCAAGGTACTGTACAATTATCACGTTTTCAAAAACTCGGAAAGTAGATAGTCCTCCTACTTATTATTGACAGTTTCTTTTATAAAATTTAGCCTAATTAGGCGAGGCGATTTTTTTGAACATGAACCAGATATATGACCTGCTTCAAAGGTATGCCCTGAGTTACGGACTCATCCTTTCACGGTTAACCGGGATGATGGTAGTAGCTCCATTTTTTGCGGGCTTTTCTTTACCACTGGAAGTCATGATAATCCTACTTTTGGCACTCGGCTATGTCACTCTTCCTAACGTTGCAATTCCCGTTTTACTGCCATTACCAGTGGTAACAATCGTGGCTTCTGTGTTGTATAATTTCTTCATAGGCTTTATTATCGGTTTAATAGCTTACACTATCGTCAGCTCTGTTTACGTTGGTAGCGAGATTTTCGGTATTCAGTCGGGATTTAACGTTAGCGGTTCACTAGACCCAACGATGGAAGAGTCACCCTTAACAAGTGAATTCATCTACCTAATATCGGTCTACATATTTGTTTCATTAAAAGGACATTTGATACTATATAAAGCCGTTGTTGAATCATTTCAAAAATATCCCCTTTTGCTTTCGGAAGTCCCGTTCAAAGAAGTCAGCAGCCTGTATGTAAAGATTTTCGTTGATGCCTTTTTATTTTCTTTACAGATAGCATTACCAATAATAGGTCTGATGTTCCTGATAAACGTACTCTTTGGGATTCTGTCTCGGCTTGTGCCACAAATGAACGTTTTTATGGTTGCCATGCCAGCTTCAACGTTGATACTCTTTGTACTGTTTGTGGGGATGATACCGGTATGGATAGAACTGATATCGAGGATGGTTTACAAGTTGGAGCCTTACCTCAACCAACTCTTAGCAAGATAGCCACAATAAATCTGCAGCTGTTTGCAGATCCCGATAAAACAGAAAAGGCGACCCCACGAAAGAGGCAAAAAGCACGCGAGGAAGGTCAAGTACCGGTTTCTCGTGAGTTTATCTCCGGACTTGGATTTTTGTTCGTAGCTGCCTTATTTCTATTTACTGGGAAGACGCTTTTGAATGCGTTAATAGATGGTACTACAGCTACTTTTGAGATTTCGGACACCGATATAAGAACGTTTGAAGATTTTCTGATTTATGGTTTTAAACCTTTTACATCCGCTTTTATGTCAGTTTCCATTCTGGTCCTCAGTGCAGCGTTTTTCTCGCTCATCATCGGGCTACTGCAAACCCGCTTTCTCTTCACACTTAAGCCTCTAAAACTCGACCTCAACCGACTTAATCCAATAACAGGACTTAAAAGAATGTTTTCGCTGAGGTCTCTCTTTGAATTGGCGAAAGCTATTGTCAAACTCTTGATAGTTGGTTTTGTCGGATACAGTGTACTGAAGGGCAATTTCCAGAAAATAATGGTCACTGCTGACTCGAGCTTAATTGACGGTGCATTACTTGTCTGGAGTACTTTCACCGAACTCATAATCAAGTGTTCAATAGCTTTATTGGTTGTTTCCATAGCTGACTACTATTTTTCGCGCTACGAATACGAGCAGAGTATAAAAATGACTAAGCAAGAAGTAAAAGAAGAATTCAAAGAAATAGAAGGGAACCCTGAAGTAAAAAGACGTCAAAGGCAGATAATGATGCAATATGCGATGCACAGAATGATGCAGGAAGTACCGGAAGCAAGTGTGGTTATAACCAACCCAACACACTTTGCTTGTGCGTTGCGGTATGACCCGGAAAAAGACTTCGCACCCGTTTTGGTTGCAAAGGGGGTTGACAGAGTCGCACTGAGAATAATTGAAATAGCAAGGGAAAACGATGTTCCAATAGTTAGAAATCCGAAACTCGCGAGGGAGATATACTACACAACCGAACTTGGTGATGCCATACCGGAAAAACTTTACAAAGCGGTAGCAGAAATTCTCGCGTACGTCTTTACACTGAGAGAAAAAAGAGAGTCACTTAAATAAATACGCTTTTAAGATTGCTCGTTCTTACTGGCATCGTTTGCTCATAATAAATCAAGGGTGGAATCTTCTGAAGGTCTATTATGACCCTAACTTCACGTTCCAAGAACTTCTTGATTATTATGCACCACTAATTGTGGATATAAACGACGAAAAGTTCATTGACCTGCACTCACTTAACATAGTGAATCTTCTGGGATTGCAACCTGTGAGACGATATCATGAAGAGCTCAATGGGTGGCTATTTAACGTGAACGAATACGAGACGAATGAACTCCTACCTCTTGAAAATCTGATTACGTTCAACGCAGAAAACTTTGAGAAATTTAAAATTTCCAATGCATTGTCGCTGGAACACTTAAAGTACAACGAAATCTACAATAACAGCTTTCTTAAAGTAGAAAACACACTTAACAACCTTGAATGTGTAATATCTCTAAACAGTAACTTTCTAACAAAGAACTTGGAGATTTTTGCAGACAAAGAATTCGAATTTCTTCTTGAGATCTACGTTGCCCTTTCCATTAAGCGCCTGGTGAGTAAACACTCTCTTAATTCGTCTTTCAATCATCCTTGCATTTTCCGGATAGAACTTTTCAACAGTTCATATGTGCAAGTGTACAAACTTTTAGAAGAGTTTAGGAACTTCAATTTAAAATTCTCCGAGCAGATATCAAAATTGTATGACGAATTCAAGAGGCAACCAAAATCACCTGAGCTCGAACGTCTCCTACAAAACACTCTACTTGACGACTTCACAAGAACAATCTACAACTACGGAAACATAATCCTTCTAATAGAAGATTTAAAAAAACTGGATGAGTTGACTTCATTATTCAACAAGAGTACGTGACTAAATCAAAGAACACTAAGTGCTATCAACAACTGGCCAGCGAAATATGTCGATAGAACGAGCAAATCTCTGCTTGGCACTTTCCGGACATATTTATCAAACGCGAGTATGGCATCGGACAGAAAGAAAAGAACTGCACCCGAAAAGGTTAGGACATTCACCGAAGAAGAGAACGCAACCATTGTGCAGATAGCTAAAACGTACAAAAATACTGCAAACTTATCCTTGCCTAAGAACTTCTTAATAAAAAGAAAATAAACAACACCAGTTGCCAAAACCAAAATCAGCAAACTTAAAGACAGCAATCCTCCCATCATATAAAACCCAAACACATAGAACATGTGCCCCAATAAAAATGCCACCATACCGTATATGAAAAACCTCTCAAATTCCAAAAAGAAATCCCCTAAAACCCCCGCTAAAAGACCAAAAGAAACTAAGACTCCGGCTTTGCCATTGGAATATGAAAACACAGCATCACTGAAAACAGCCAAAAACAACATGAGAGTTGTTAGAACTTTGAAGACCACAGAAGCTTTCCAAAAAATTCCCAATTGTTTTAGAGTTATGGTTACCAACGCACATGCAATTGATACGATAACGAAAAACAACAGCACGTTTCTCACCACCCTTTTCATTTTATCAAAAACAAACCAGGGGCGTTTAGCCCCCGGTTTTTGGTACTGCTATGTTATGATGCTTTTTGCATAAGTTCCAGATACTCAAAGTACGGAACATAATGTTTCAGCACATCTCCCGGTTTGACTTCTTGCACGTTGTTCCATCTCTTCAAATCTTCTACCGAAACTCCAAGCTTTGATGCAACTGTTTCAATTGTTTCTTCTGATTGGACGGTGTAATTCATCTCAACATATGCACCCCAGTTGTTGTCAAGCGTTGCTTCGATTTCTTTCTTCTCAAGTACGTAATTGGACATCAGTTCCGCCATCTCTATTAAGATTTCTCTAACAACCGGTTTGCCCTTGAACATCTCGTATCCTCCACCGCCACCTGCCCTGTAGTTGTTCAAAACTATTTCGTATTCAGCGTCCATGTCGATAGGCTTTCCTTCGAACATAAGGTCTACAATCCTATCACCTTTTGGTCTATTCAACACTATTTTGTAAGATATCCCTTCCCACATATCGTAATTGTACCGCTGAACCTTTGGTTCTATCCAAGCCTTATTCTCCTTTGCTACTCCATCTTCAAAAACGAAGTAATCTGCACTCCTCTCGAGGGCATCCTTGATATCTTTTCCTTTGACTTTCAATACCTTTAAAGTGTTTGCATAAATATAAACGGCGTTTATGTCTCTCAACGTTATTGGCCCTTCTTTCCAACCCTTAACATCATTCGTGAAGAGAGCAGTAGAAGAAATTTTCGCACCCGTGTAGTACATCTGAACTTTATTGACAAACTCGATCAATGGGTTATCCCAAAGTCTTGCAGCAAATGGATCGGAAATCCAGAAGTTCCCTTTTGCCATTCCAACAGGTGTATCTAACCACTTTTGGGTCTTCTCTTCGTACGGTTTTGCAAGTTCCAGCACCTCGGGATCGGCAGGATACTTTGACGTATCTATTAATTCTGGTATGACTTCCTTAACAATCCATCTTTCATCGTCTTCATTCTTCTCGAGCTTTATCGTTACCTTACCTACCATCTTTCCCCAATTGGACGGCTGAGTGACCGCAACATTACCAATTTTCGTTGCAATTGATCGATGCTGATGGCCTGTCAACAAGACATCCACACCCGGAACCTGAGTTGCAAGCTCATAACCTTGGTTTTCTCCAACAAGTGGCTCAGTTGGTTCACCTGTAACTGGATCTCGCTCCAGCCCACCATGGTACGCAATCACAACCACATCTGCAATATCTCTCAGTGCCTCTACATAGAGCTTTGCTATTTCTACGGGGTCTTTAAAATTCAGCCCGGAGATGTTTCTGGGGTCCTCCCAGTTTGGAATGAACTTTGTGGTCAAGCCAAGGATAAGTACCGTAACGCCGTTTAAATCAACAATATGGTATGGCATGAAATACGGGGAATCAAATTCGTCTGTTATATTTGCACTCAAAAATGGGAACTCTGCTTCATTTATCGCCTTGTTCAATACGTCTAATCCGTAGTTAAATTCATGGTTCCCAATGGTGCTTGCTGCAAATTTGAGATGGTTCATCACAAGTACCATAGGGTCAACATCAGAATTGTCGAACTTGGCATGATAGTATTCCAAAGGACTTCCCTGAATAAGGTCTCCTGTATCAACAACTATAACGTTCTCCTCGCCGTACTTTTCCCTTTGCTCTTTGATCACCGATGCAACCTTCGCTAAACCTTGGTTTGCAGGTCTGTTTGTTGCATAATCAATTGGATAGATGTACCCGTGCAGGTCACTTGTTTGAAGAATGACAATCTGCCTTGTCTCAGCAAATACAAATACAACCGCAAGAAGTACGAACAGCCATATCCAAACTTTCCTAAACCATGCCATACACAGCGCCCCCCTTTATCAAAGTGTGGTATTATTAACCCTGCAATTTATTCATAGTTCAAATGCTCTTTTAGTATTATCATTGCCTTGTTCAGCATGGTATCCTCTATGCCCTTAAGATAGTTAATTCGCTCTTCGGTACTTAATTCTATTTTAAAATCTGGTTCCAAAACCTCGTCAGCTGCTACGTCCTCGTCTATAGCAGCTTCCGGGAACATAAATGTTGTCTTGACTGCATCGTCGAACTTGTAATCTACTTCTGTTGTGTGATTTATCCTCATCAACGTGGGTTCACCTATGGTTCTGTTCTTGTAGAGCTTTTTAAAGGTGTATATGAAATCCAGAGCAGCGTTTGATGTGTATCTATCGAACAAAATCCAAACCTGCGCCTTTATGGTTGGTTCTCTTGCTTCGAACGTGTGGAAATACTTTATCCTGAGAAGCTCATTCGTTGTCTTGGTGAATTCCACGCCGTATTTGTTAAGCACACTCATATTGTAAGCCGTATTGACAATTGAAATCCACCTTTCGACAGATGTTTTCTTCTCAACAAAGTGGTCAAAAAATTCTTTAAATATAGTAAAATCTCTGCTTGCAACTCCTCGTAAATCAAGTAAAACTATCTTCAAATCTTTGTTTTGAGCAAGCGTATTTATAACGAACTCTCTGTAACTATTGTACGTTGTCCCTGATAGCGAGAAAGTGCCGAATTTGAATATTCCAATATCATTCTCTCTGTAGAACTCGAAAGGCCTTCTGCTTGGTAATGCCGGATATTGTGAACTTTCACGAGGATAGCTCATTGCTGTTAGCGTTTTGACGACCACGTTTCTTTCATTGGAATCACCTCTGACCTTTATATTATACTCCCTTTGTCTATAAAAGATGCCGACGCTTCTTTTTTCCTTGTCCAAAAGCTCGGGAATTAGCTGAATCAGTGTTGTTAGTTGTTGTTCTCGAATAGCATAATTCTCACCAGAAGTGTATGGTAATAGCAGGTGGATTAAATCTTTCATTTTCCTACCGTTTATCTCAAGCACTTCATCGCCAGCCTTAATATGTGAGACGGCGCTGGATGAAACGATCGCTCTACCATCGATTACAACCACTGTAAACGGAAGCACACTGTAGACAGGTTCAACAGGTGGGTAAAGTCGGAAGTTTTGATCGTCAACAACGGAAATAGCAGGTTGGATCACCTTAAAAGCATCAATTGGCAGCATCTTACGTCCACTTGGCCTGTATTTCTTGTACTCTTCCAAGATCCTTACGGCAATTTCCCCTCTATTTTCAAATGGATAAACCTCTTTAGCTATCCGCACAGCATTCTCCAATAATCTCTCAACTCTCTCTGCAGGAACTAAGCGTTTCTCGAATTTATAGAATTCGATAATCCAAGAAAGTGAAAATGTTACTACCACTCCAGCAATCAAAAACATCAAAAATAGTTTTACCCCTACTTTCAATGCAATCCCCTCCGTTTTCTATATTCTTTCTCAACTTATTATATCATTCACCCCCAGATTTAGACAGCGGAACATCTCTTTGTTTAACAATACGCTATTAAACATGAAAGAAATATCGAAGAAAACATTAGAAATTCCACGTATACTTAAGGTTTTTCTTTACTTCTATTGAAAACTTCCAGCTTAACACGTTCTTTACGTGATTTTATTCACAATTAAACTTAACATTTCTTTAATTAGTGGTATAATCATGGTGATATGTGAATAATTTCACGCAAAGTGGAAAGTAGTAACCAAGCCAAAAATATGCGATGAACTGGAGGTATATAGGATGGATTATCTGTTGACAAAGGAACAACTTCTTGCAAGGGAACTGTTTCGGCAGTTTGCTGAAGCGGAGGTCAAACCCATTGCACAGAAGGTTGACGAAGAAGAGTACTTTCCAACTGAAACGATAAAGAAGATGGCAGAGATTGGGATGATGGGTATACCATTTCCGAAAGAAGTTGGTGGCGCAGGCGGTGACTATCTGACGTACGTGATGGCTGTAGAGGAAATCGCAAAAGTTTGCGCGACAACGGCTATTATTCTTTCTGCACACACATCTCTATGTTGTTACCCCATATACACATGGGGTACAGACTATCAGAAAGAAAAGTACCTTAGACCATTACTCAAAGGGGAATACCTTGGTGCTTTTGCTTTAACAGAACCAAATGCAGGTAGTGATGCGGGGAACCAGCAAACTACTGCAAAGCTTGTAGGGGACTACTACATACTTAACGGTTCAAAGATATTTATCACCAACGGTGGAACAGCCGATGTGTTTATCGTCTTTGCGATGACAGACAAATCCAAAGGAACGAGAGGTATTAGTGCCTTTATTGTAGAAAAAGGCTTCGAGGGGTTTAAAGTTGGAAAGCCCGAAAAAAAGCTTGGTATCAGAGGTTCATCAACAACGGAGTTAATCTTTGAGGACTGTAAGGTTCCAAAGGAAAACCTCCTTGGAAGCGAAGGGATGGGGTTCAAAATTGCATTGCAGACGCTCGATGGAGGCCGCATCGGTGTTGGAGCACAAGCCCTTGGAATTGCAGAAGGAGCAATCTCAGAAGTTCTGAAATACGTAAAAGAAAGAAGACAGTTCTCAAAACCGATCGGTTCTTTCCAGGGAATTCAGTGGTACATCGCCGATATGATAACAAAGACAGAAGCTGCGAAATTGCTTGTCTACAACGCTGCGATAAAAAAGGACAAAGGGGTCCTCACAAGTGCGGATGCCGCAATGGCCAAGAAATATGCATCCGACGTTGCAATGGAAGTAACAACCCAAGCAGTCCAGATATTCGGAGGTTACGGCTACACAAAAGATTATCCAGTGGAACGTATGATGCGGGATGCAAAGATTACACAAATATACGAAGGAACAAACGAAGTTCAGAAGATGGTAATAGCAGCCCAGTACATAAAGTGAGGTGTAGTCATGAGCTTGAGAATTATAGTTTTCGCAAAGCAAGTCCCGGACACAACAGAGGTTAAAGTTGACCCGGTAAAAGGAACTCTTATCAGAGATGGTGTTAAATCAATAATGAACCCAGAAGATAAAAACGCACTTGAAGCAGCACTACAGCTCAAAGATAAATATGGTGCGAAAGTCTCAGTGATAACAATGGGACCACCTTCAGCGGAAGCTATTCTCAGAGAGAGCTATGCGATGGGTGCAGATGAAGCTGTACTAATAACAGACCCGCTATACGCAGGTGCAGATACATGGGTTACCAGTATGATATTAGCAAGAGCTGCACAAATGATAGGATTTGACTTGATTTTAACTGGTCGACAAGCAATAGATGGTGACACTGCACAGGTCGGTATTGAAATAGCGGAACACTTGAAGATCCCAGTAATAGCCTACGCCGTTGATTTGAAACTTGAGGGTGAACGGGTAATCGTCACGCGAGAACTGGATAACACATATGAGGTTATCACAACGAAACTCCCATGCTTAATAACGTGCACAAAGGAACTCAATAAACCGAGATACATGAGGATTGCAAACATCTTCGGTTGTTTCGACAAGCCAATAACGATTTTCAATAACTCCGTTTTAAACTTCGACAAGAACGAGGTAGGGCTTGTAGGTTCTCCAACGAAAGTTCGAAGAACGTTCACAAAAGGGCCGAAGGGAGAAGGAGTAACGTTTAACGGCACTCCAGAAGAGGCAGCGGAAATGATCATATCAAAGCTGAGAGCCGAAAAGCTCATCAATTTGTGATAAGTCTACTTACCAAAGGGGCGTGGAAAAAATGATAATGGTCTATTGTGAACAAAGAAATGGTGAGTTATTAAACGTTGGATTGGAATTAATTGGAAAAGCGGCTCAATTATCAAAAGACCTTGATAGAGAAGTGGTCGCGGTTGTCTGTGGCAACAAGATCACACATCTGGCTGAGAAACTCGCCAACTACGGCGCTACAAGAGTTATTGCGCTCCAGCATCCACTCTTAGAAAAATACACCGTTGATGGCTACACAGAAGCCTTGTACCAGGTCGTTCAATCTGAAAACCCAGATATCCTGCTTATTGGGGCAACACTTACAGGCCGAGAACTTGGTCCAAGGCTTGCAGCACGGTTAAAAACAGGTCTCACCGCAGACTGTACTAATTTGGAGATAGACCCTGAATCTAAATTGCTACTCATGACTCGTCCAGCGTTTGGTGGAAATCTCATGGCAACTATTATTTGTCCTAACAAGAAACCACAGATGGCAACGATTAGGCCCGGTGTTTTCCCAATACCACAAGCTGATACGCAAAGGACGTCAGAGGTGTACGTCTTCACACCGAAATTGAGAGAAGAAGACATAAAGGTGAAAGTTGAGCAGGTTATCGCAAAGGTTCGCAGGCACAAAGATATAAGCGCTGAAAAGATAATAGTGGCCGGTGGAAGAGGTGTAGGTTCTAAAGAGAATTTCGATTTGCTCGAAGAGCTTGCGGAATTGCTTGGTGGTGGAATTGCAGGTTCGAGAGCCGCTGTTGATGAAGGATGGTTACCGAAAGATTTACAAGTGGGACAAACTGGAAAAGTTGTCAGACCGAAACTGTACATAGCCATTGGAATAAGTGGTGCTATCCAACACCTCGCTGGTATGCAAGAAAGCGAATATATCATCGCTATAAACAAAGATCCGGAAGCACCAATAATGAAAGTTGCGGACCTTGCTATTGTAGGCGACTGGAAGCCAATCGTTAAAAGGCTCATTCAACAGCTAAAACAAAACATGGCTATTCAGGAAGAAGAAATTTCCTAAATCAGTTACAAGAAAGCAGGTCGCAAACCTGCTTTCTTATTTTTACACTTAATCAAACAACTTCTCCTGAACTCTTGGAAATAAACAAACTGTACTTCGGCACAAAAACAAGGTAGAAAATTAGGCCACTTATCGAAACTACAAGTCCTTCAAATACACCAAGCAACGATGGACCAAGGTACTGTATGATAGCCGCTCCCAAAACAGGACTGATTATCCTCATGAGACTATCAACGGAATTGAACACTCCCAGCGTTCCGCCAAGTTTTTCCCTCTGGACAGACTTTGTGACAAGTGAGCTTAAAGATACACCAATCAACGCAGAAGTCATGGCAAGAGGACCTAAAAACAACAAAAGTGTAAAAACATTAGCAGAAAGCGAGTATAAGAGCAAGAAGAGAGATGCTATGAATATCAGCGCCTTAATAACGTTATCCTCACTGTACTTCTTGGTGACCTTACCAACTAAAAACCCTTGAGTGAACACGATAACCAAACCAACGTAAGCCAACACATAGCTTGTTGTAGAAAGCGGAAGGTTCAATTTCTTCATTGCAAAGAGCGAAAAGGACGATTCAAACATCGTAAAACCAAGTGAGTAGAAGAGTTTAACAAGGACTAAAGAACCTAAGTGCGGCATAGATATAGTTTTTTTGAGCTCTTCAAAAGTGAATGGGACTCTCTTTGAATCTTGGGCTGGTTTCGAATCAGGCAAAAGAAAAATGATATTCAGCAAATTGACAAAAGAGAGTCCAGCGGCAAAGAATGCAGGTACCGAAAATCCCCATCTGCTCAAGAAACCACCTAAAGCTGGGCCCAATATGAAACCCAGTCCAAAGGCAGCTCCTATTAAACCCAAACTTTTCGCCCTGCTCTTTTCATCTGTGAAATCTCCGATGTACGACTGCGCAACGGTAATATTTCCTCCGGTCAGACCATCGATCAGTCTCGAAATCAAAACAACAAGCACCGATCGGGCAAGTCCGAGTGTTATCAAGGACAAAAACGTACCACCCACACTTAAAAGTAGCGCTTTTTTTCTTCCCACCTTATCGGAAAATCTTCCAATCAATGGTGCTGCAAAAACTTGTCCAAGTGGATAAACCATTGCTAACAACCCTATCATTAGATCACTTGCACCAAATTGCTTAACATAATACGGCAGCAGAGGGATTATGAGTCCAAAGCCAAGCATGTCCGCTAAGACGATGAAAAACAGTGTCGTTATAACCTTTCTCTTTTGTAGTTCGCCTTCCATTTTCCATCGCTCCTTAGATGCAAATTAGTTTTACCTAATTATATAACCGTTCCATATATTTGTCAATGTACACTGTCTAAAGTTATATACGATTTTCTTGCCAAAGATATTATTGAGTTAGGTAGTGTTAGAAAAAGTGGTATAATAAGGATTGTGTATCGCTACAAGAATTTGGGAGGAAAAGATATGAGTGTTCTTGCAATTGATTGTGGTACGCAGAGTTTGAGAGCGATCATCTTTTCAGACAAAGGGGATGTTCTTGCAGGTGAAAAGGTGGACTTTGAACCATACTATTCACGTGAAAGTGGCTGGGCTGAGCAATCACCTGAAGTGTACTGGGAAAGTCTTGCAAAGGCTACAAACAGACTGAAAGAAAAATCGCCAAAAGAGTTTCAATCAATTGAGGCAGTTACTTTAACAACCCAGAGAGCTACAATTGTAGTTGTGGACAAAAACGGCACACCGTTGAGAGACGCGTTTGTTTGGCTCGACGAACGCGAGGCGTTCGGGAAACCTAAGCTGTATTTCCATGAGCAACTTGCGTTTTGGTTGATCAAGAAACTTCCGACAGCACGCATGGCATATAGAAGGAGTAAGGCTAACTGGATAAAGCAAAACGAACCTGAAATCTGGAACAAAGTTCACAAATACCTTCTTCTCTCCGGATATCTGACTTACAAACTCGTTGGAGAATTTGTCGACTCAATCGCTTCACAAGTTGGATATATTCCATTTGACTACAAAAAGAAGGACTGGATTAAAAGTGATTTTCATTACAAATGGAGACTTTTCGGAATTGAAAGAGATAAACTGCCAAGGCTTGTTGAACCAACTGCAATACTTGGTTACATTACCAAATCAGTCGCTCAATTCACTGGTCTTAAGGAAGGATTACCATTAATCTCTGCTGGTGCGGACAAACAATGTGAAACTTTGGGTGTTGGATGCTTTTCTCCGAATGTAGGAAGTATAAGTCTTGGAACAACCGCGAAAATTCAAACAACCACGCCGAAATATGTAGAAGTTATACCGTTCATACCACCTTATCCTTCGATACTTTCGAATGCCTACAACCCAGAATTTGGTGTGTCCAGGGGTTTTTGGTTGGTTACTTGGTTTAAAAAAGAATTCGCACACAGTGAAGTTAGGGAAGCCGAAGAATTAAACACGTTCCCAGAAAAAATTCTCGATAGATACCTGCGTGAAATCCCAGATGGAAGCGATGGGCTAATCATACAACCTACATGGACCGCTGGACCCGAACGTCCTTTCTCAAGAGGAGCAATCGTCGGATTTTCAGACAGACACACACGGTTGCATGTTTATAAGGCGATTATAGAAGGCATCGGCTACGCATTATTGGAAGGGAAAATGAGGATAGAAAGAAAAACTGGTGTTAAGCTGGAAAGGATAGGGCTTTCAGGTGGAGGCTCCAAGAGCGAAGAGGTGTGCCAGATTACGACAAACATACTTGGCGTACCAACTTATAAAGTGCAGACTAATGAAACCGCATCTCTTGGCGCTGCTATTGCAGGATATGTTGGAATTGGAAGGTATAAGACCTTTGAAGAAGCCGTTCAAAATATGGTAAGGATCGAAAAAATTTTTTATCCTGACACTGAGAAGAGCAGAGTTTACAGTGAGTATTTCAACAAGGTATACGCAAAGATGTGGAAACGTATGGAAAAATTGTACTATGAACTTGGGAAGATAACGAGCAAAATCAACAATCCTCAAAATAGAATTTGAAGTTGCTTTCTGGTAGTATTTAAAAGCTTTTATCACATTTTTATAGTGAAACCACCACTTTTTCTTGACAAAGGCATCAGAAATTTTGTATAATCTCTTCATCGATTTCGGAAGTTTCACACTCTTGGATAGGAGGGGTTGTTTGATGAAAAAGCTAGCCTTATTTGCTGCCGTTTTCGTGATTTTGTTAGTAACGTTCAGCTGTACAAACACATTTGAACCAAGATTTGAACCTCGGGCTCAAGGAGAGCTCAAAGTCTTTGACAAACTTGGAGTATCGGGAACAGAAGAAGATTTCGTTCCAGGCGAATACGTTCTCCAATTTGAACCAAGAGAAAACGTTATCAAAGCACTGTCAAGCGTTGGGGCAGAAATAGTCAGAACCTACTCATTTGAAGATGTCCAGATCGTCACCGTTCGTACGGAAAAACCCGAGCTTCTTAGCTCCGTTCCCGGCGTCAAATCAGTTGATAAGAACTATATATACAGAGCGCTTGCAACACCAAACGATACGTATTACAGATATCAATGGCACTACAACAACATCAAACTTCCTCAAGCATGGGATATAATGAAATCTGCTAATATTGTCGTAGCAGTTGTAGACACTGGTGTTAGTTTTACACACCCAGACCTTCAAGGCATATTTGTCACTGGTAAAGATTTCGTAGATGGTGACAACAATCCCACAGACCCAGCACAAGATGTCAGCCACGGTACTCACTGTATAGGTACAGTTGCAGCTGTTACAAACAACAGCTTAGGTGTGGCTGGTGTGAACTGGGGCGGATACGGAATAAAGATAATGCCAATCAGGGTGCTCGGTGCAGACGGTTCAGGAACACTTGACAATGTAGCAGCTGGAATCAGATGGGCAGTAGACAACGGAGCGAAAATTGTTAGTATGAGCCTTGGTGGCAGTGGTGCCCAGGTACTTATGGATGCAGTTAAATATGCTTACGGTAAAAACGTTACATTGGTGTGCGCTGCAGGAAATGAAAATAGACCTTCACTCTCATATCCAGCAGCTTACGTTGAAACAATAGCTGTTGGTGCAACAAGGTACGATAACAAACGCGCACCGTATTCTAATTACAACTACACAAGATATTACGATCCTTACAAAAAAGCTTACGTCTATCACTACCTCGACGTTGTTGCGCCTGGTGGAGACACAAGCGTTGATCAAAATAGCGATGGATATGCAGACGGCGTGCTGAGTACCACATGGACACCAACAAATGGTGACATATATATGTTCTTGCAAGGCACATCCATGGCAACACCACATGTTGCAGCTCTTGCGGCAATGCTCTATGCAAAAGGATACACAACACCGGAAGCCATCAGAAACAGATTGATAAAGACAGCCTACAAGATTCCCGGTTACACGTACGACTCTACGGGCTGGAATAAGTACGTTGGATACGGATTGATTGATGCTTACAAAGCTTTAACGTACTAAGAACACTAACAAAACAAAGAGGGAGGCCAAAGCCTCCCTCTTTTCTTATTCCTTCGGTGATTCGTTTTCTCTCTTAGTTTGCCTAATTCTCTTAAATTCCTCATGTTCTTGCTTGAGTTCGGTGATCAGGTCTTCAACTTTCCAGGTCAAACTCGTCGGAGTTGTGCTTGCAAAGATCAAGTCTTCACCTTGAAAATTTTCTTTGAGAAGTTTCATAACCTTAAGGATTTCCGGCTTCTCAAAGCCGTGCAGTATTACTATCTTCTGTTCTTTTCTGTTCTCTTCACTCATTCTATGCATCTCCTTTTGCAAGTATTTATACCACGTCTAATTGTATACAGAAATTAACCAGTTGTCAATATTTTTATGATATAATCCTTCCAGAAAGCGTTAAGGAGGAATCGACTTTGAGATTCATCGTATTTGGACTTTTCATACTGATTTCAATTGCGTACGTTATCTCCGGAAGAAAGAGAATTTTACATTCGAAAAACGATTATGAAGACTTAGTCAACGATACAAAGATTTCTGTTATTATACCAGCCCGCAACGAAGAGCAGAACTTGAAAAAGCTTTTACCGCTGATATTAAATCAAACGATAAAACCGTTCGAATTAATCGTTGTTGACGATAACTCCACAGATGGAACATATTCAGTTGCGTCAAGCTTTGAGAACGTGAAGGTTATTAGACTAACCGAAGAACCACCTAAAGGATGGGTAGGAAAATCCTGGGCTATATGGAACGGGTTTTCCAATTCTTCTGGCAATTATTTATTGTTTCTTGATGCTGATGTTGAACCTGAGCCAGTCCTAATTAGCTCTCTTATCCAGCGTTACAGGGAAAAGAGTGGTTTGATAACAGTATGGCCATACCAACGGTTCGAAAGATTTTACGAGCATTTGACACTACCATTCAACTTGCTTGTCATTTACGCAAGTAATAATCTTGGATTTCCTTCAAAGGAACCTTCCGGAGCATTTGGACCTGTAATTTTTACATCAAGAAAAGACTACGAGATGGTCGGAGGACACGAAGCGATCAGAGATAGTGTTCTTGAGGATATAAAACTTGGGAAATTGTACCTGAGGAGTGGATTGAAAGTCACAAATTTTCTTGGAAACAACACTGTCAAATTCAGAATGTATCCGAATGGGATAAGACAGCTTTTCGAAGGTTTTTCGAAAAATATGTCATCTGGGGCAATAACGGCAGGTATTCTTCCATTTGCTTTATCTATTATATGGATGTCGGGGGTGTATTCATCCATAAGTACTGCTTTTAGTATAGAAGGGGCCGTGCGTTATATGGTGACCGCTTTAGCTATTTATGTAATGGCTAAGCCTACCGGTGATTACAAATGGTATGACGCTATCTTATACCCCGTGCATTTTTTGTTTTTCCTAATCGTGTTTTTCTACTCCCTTTATCTGACAATTTTCAAAAAGCAAGTATCATGGAAAGGGAGGAAGATAAATGTTTGATAAGACTTTTTTATCTTACTTAACAATAATATTTGTCCAGTTTCTTTCTGGAAGCATCATGTATTCTTACATAATTGCCCGTTTATTAAAGATTGACCTCAGAAAGGTTCGCGATGGTAACCCTGGTTCTACAAATCTTTGGAGGGCGGCAGGTTGGAAATGGGGCTTTCTTGCGCTTGCACTTGATTATTTCAAAGGTGTCTTTCCACTTGCATTGTTTGCTTGGAATGCCCGGGTAGAGATTAATCCCTACGTGGTTAGCGTAGCTGCGTTGGCTGGTGTTGCCGGACATGCTTTCTCACCAATGCTCCGGTTCAAAGGAGGAAAAGCGATAGCAACAACTTTCGGTGCTTGGTCTGTATTGACCAAATGGGAAGGTCCGATGGTGCTTGGTATTACGTTTACATTGTTCTCTGTGGTAAATAAGCTCAGAGGAAAAAGAGGGACAACACCAGAAGAAGATACCTTGCGTGTTTTTATAGGTTTTTTCTTTTTGTTCATATATACAATATGGAAAGTTTTCAACGGGTCCCCAGAATTAATAGTACTTTATTTTGGGAACCTAATAATTGTTGCTTACAAACATAGAAGGGAGATATTTAAACTTATCGAAAAGAGGGGAGATGCTGTTAACTTGTAGTGATGGAAGACAATAGAACACAGATAACACGCGCAATATCATTGTTGTTCAGTTTCAAGAGATTTCTCACTACACAAAAGCTGTTCACGTACATTGGAAGATTGTCAATATTCTTAAATCCACGCTTGGCTCGTACAAAGTCTTGGAATAACGAAAACTTCGATTCACATTGATTGTTCTGCCCAAGTCTCACAACTATATGGTTGATATTCTTGTATAGTATCTTCACTGCACCATACGCACCAAGTCCATCAGTGATTAGTTCGATTTCTCTTTCGTTGTTACCAAAGAACTTCTCTAACAATATCTTCACTTGACCCATATCGCGATATTTGGATACATGCCAAGCAACAATAAGATTCGAATCGTGCTCAACTAAGAACCAAACGTAGTACTTTTTGGATTTAAACAAAACGACAGTTTCATCACCATGGACTTTGAAAGCATCTACAGGAACGAGGATGGAAAAGAAACAAGACAACTTAAGGATCCACTTGTAGATAGCGACATGAGAGACTTTGATATTAAGTGAGTCTCTGATGGAACGCAAGGACACAGCTTTGAAATAAAGGACGAAGGCTTTAAGGACAATAAAGATAGGGAAACGGAAGAACTTGAAAGAGTCGAAAGGAAGAGGGACAAATTGAGGTAAGTTAGTTGGGATTTCGTCTCTGGTATGGCAAGAACGGCAACGGAACTTAACGAAGGCTTTTTTGATTTTGTGGATTTGCATAGTTTTTCCACAGACAGGGCATTTAGGATAAGGGAAAGAGAAGAGCTTGTGTTTTTTTGAATGAACAAGTCTGAAAGTGCGCTTACAGTCTTTGCAAAAGTATTGTTGGTTACCGTACTTATCATGACCGTTTTTGTAGATGTTGGTAGAGCCGCATTTGGGGCAAGAGACTACAGAATTTTGCATAGTGGAGTACCTCCTTTTTGTGAGAATTGATGGTGGGGGGTGTTCCACTAATAAGAAGATAATACGGTTTTTGGAAATTTTCAATACTTTTAGTTAACAGCATCGTTCATATAAAGGGGGGAGCATTATGATAAAAAATCAATGGTACGTTGTAATGTCTTCACGTGAGATAAGAAAAGGGCAATTAGTTGGTGTTACAAGATTTGGCGAGAAGCTCGCATTTTGGAGAGATAACAAAGGTGCTGTACACTGCATATCGGATATTTGTTGCCATAGAGGAGCTTCTATATCGCATGGTAAGTTACTTCACAACGGACACGTTGCGATGTGCCCGTTTCACGGTTTTGAGTACGACCCAACAGGCAAAGTGGTCGCTATCCCCGCAAACGGTAGAAAAACCCCTGTTCCTGAGAATTTCAAAGTAAAGTCTTACAGAGTGCATGAGACGGCAGACTTTATTTGGCTATGGTACGGCGATGATGAACCAAAAACTTTTCCGAAGTATTTCGATGATATAGGTGATGACTTATCCTACAGTGAATTTAGTGAAGTATGGAGCGTCCATTACAGTAGGGCTGTTGAGAATCAGTTAGACCCCGTCCATGTGCCCTTTGTACACTACAACACTATCGGAAGAGGTAACAGAACTGTTGTAGATGGGCCTATCGTTAGGTGGATTGATGATACGATGTTTTATTTCTACGTTTTTAACAGAGTAGACGATGGGACACCGGCCAAAAGACCCGATGAACTTAAGATAAGCAATGCAAGTAAAGTCTACTTAGAGTTCAAGTTTCCTAATATTTGGCAAAATCACATTGACGAAAAGCTACGAGTGACCGCAGCATTTGTGCCGATAGATGATGAACATACCAGAATTTACCTTAGATTCTACGTTGGATTCACCAAGGTAAAGTTTCTTGATAAACTCATCGCCATCTTAGGAACACCGTTTAATAAAAAGGTGTTACACCAAGACAAAGCCGTTGTTGAAACTCAAATACCAAAGAGGTCTGAACTCAAGATGTCGGAAAACCTCATCAACGGAGACCTGCCGATAATTGAATATAGAAAGAAGAGAGAAGAACTGAAAAAAATTAATAACGTTTAACCAGTAAAAAACTTTAGGAGTGATTGTATGTCTGAAGAAAGAAAACAGAAACTTGGTGCTCAAAATGATTCAGAATATGCGATAACCTCGTTGGAGCAACTAATACAACTCTGGACAAAAACATACAACCACGAAGGCAAACCCGACTGGTCCCACCTTTTGCCGTATTACGATGAAAACATACACTTTAGGGACTCTGTTCAAGAAATATATGGGATTGAAGAGTTTAGAGCCATGGTGGAGCGTTTAACAAAGCGTTCCCAAGAGCTACATATGAATATTCTAAATGCGGTTATGGAAGGTAATGTTATCTTCGTCGAATGGGATATGATAATTAACTTCAGAAAAACAAAGACGTCGGTGGTACACGGTGCAAGCAGGCTTATTCTGAACGAGAAAGGTAAGATAATAGACCAAAGAGATTACTACGACCTCTGGGGTGATATATTCGACAACATCCCTGGATTCGGCAAGTTGTACAGAAAGTTCATGAAGAAGGTGTTTGGATGAGCAAAGAGTTTAACGGCTGTTCAGTAAGAAGGTATTGGCCGCAATACAGATGGTCAAATATATTTGAAATGATACGAAATATGTCGAGTCGGCCAAAAACTTGCAAGCAGCGATTTGACGACAAGCTCGTTGTAATTACCGGAGCTACTTCTGGCATAGGGTATGAAACAGCTAAGAAATATGCAGCGGGCGGTGCCCGTTTGATAACAATAAACCGAAATAAAGAAAAGTCGGAAAAACTGTGCCGAGAAATTGCTGAAGAATACAACACCGATTGTGAATACATTTTAGCTGACCTCAGCAAGCTAAAAGATATCTTAAACGTTGCAGAAAAATTGAACTCTTTGAATTCAAATATCGACGTGTTAATTCACAACGCAGGTCTTTATCTTAACAAGAAAGTTTTAACTGAAGATGGGCTTGAGATGAACTTTGTTGTTCATTACCTTGCACCTTTCATAATAAATTACTCACTAATGGAAAAGTTGAAGAGAGACAACTCCACCCGAATAATACTTGTCAGCTCCGAAGGCTACAGATTCGCAGCTTGGGGAATTTGCTTGGATGATTTGAATTGGGAGAAGAGAAAGTATTCTGGTTTAAAAGCTTACGGAACAGCCAAACTCGCTCAAATCTTGAGTATGCACATTTTTGCACAGATATTTAGTTCAGAGAAACTTAAAATCACCATAAACGCTATGCACCCGGGGTTTGTAAAAACTAACACGGGACAGGATAACGGACCAGTGTACAAGTTTTTCAAAAAGCATCTACTTGATAGACTCTCCAGAGAACCAGCAGAATCAGCAGAAGCTCTTTATTATCTGGGAGTTTCCAAAGAAGTGAGTAATGTGAGTGATGAATTTTTTCACTACACCACCATCGAAGAACTCGCTCCACCTGCCAAAGACATGGAATTAGCTCAGATGCTTTGGGATAAGACTCTTCAAATAATAAAAGAAAAGTGTGGGTTTTAGAGAGGTGAAAAAGATGCCTAAAAAACGAGAAAAAAAGGTTTTAGTAGTTGGTGGTGGAATAGCTGGTCTTACAGCAGGTGTATACCTCGCAAAGAAAGGTTACGCTGTTAAGGTGATTGAGAAATACGAGAAATGTGGAGGATTGGTCAACACCTTCGAATACGAAGGTTTTAAACTGGAAGGTGGTGCTCGCGCACTTGTAAATGCTGGTGTAATTATCCCTATGATTGAAGACCTTGGCTTGGACATAGAGATTTTAAGAAATCCAATCTCTGTAGGTGTCGAAGACAAGATAATGCGTGTTACTGACACCAGAAGCTTGGAAGAGTACGGACAACTTTTGAAACAGTTATACCCTCAAGCAGAAAAGGAAGTAGATGAGCTGATAAAGGTTGAGAAAGAGATACTTGAATATATGAAAATACTCTACGGAGTTGACAATCCGCTGTTTTCTTTCAATAAAATAAAGGAAGAAGGTAAGTTACTCGAAATGATGCCAAGATACCTTCTTTGGTTTTTTAAATTCTTGAAGACCGTTAAGAAAATCAACGAATTAAACGACCCTGTGGAAGAATATATATCAAGATTTGTCAAAAATCCTTCGTTGAGGGATATTGTGATTCAACATTTCTTCAGGGGAACTCCTTCGTTCTTTGCATTAAGCTATTTCTATCTGTATCTCGATTACATATACCCAAAAGGTGGCGTTGGCACCTTCCCACAAAAACTTGCCGAAAAAATTACTGAACTCGGAGGACAAATCCTTACCAGCACTGCAGTCACAAAAGTTATTCCGTCGAAGAATATAGTTATCGATGATAAAGATAATTCACATGAATACGATTCAATGATATGGGCTACAGATCTTAAAACGTTCTACAAAATCCTCGATACAACAGCGCTATCAAATTCTTTGGTAAGTAAATTAGAAAAAGAAAAACAACGTGTACTAAAGGCCCGAGGTGCAGAGTCGGTACTAACTTTTTACTTAGGTGTAGATGAACCCGTCGAAACGTTCGCTAAAATCTCAACTGGACATTTCTTTTATACGCCTCTTAGACAAGGTCTTGGCGAACTTAATCGCTCAAAAGTTAAATACATAGTGAAAAACTACGAAAATCTGAGCAAAAAGGAAATACTAAATTGGCTCGAAGATTTTATCAAATTCAATACTTATGAAATATCGATCCCGGCGTTGCGAGACTTATCGATGGTACCCGAAAACAAGACCGGTTTGATCGTGAGTATGTTATTTGATTACGGCGTTGTTAAGAAGATAAGGGACGATGGTTGGTACGAAGAATTCAAACAAAAAGCGGAGGAAATGATTATCGATAATCTCGCCAGCACGATATATCCATTCTTAAAAAACAAAATACTTTTCAAATTCACCTCGACGCCTTTGACAATTGAACGAATTTACGGAACTTCGGATGGCTCGATTGTAGGATGGTCTTTCGAGGATCCCATTCCCGTACCTTCCGGTATGTTTAGCATGAAATCAGCTATAAGAACACCGATTGACAACATATACAAAGCGGGAAAATGGGCATACGCACCAGCAGGCGTGCCAACTGCAATAATTACGGGGAAATTGGCAGCGGATGTGATAAAATAGACTTTTAGAAAGGATTATCATCAAACCAAAAGATTTCCGGTAATAAGTCAAGAGGAGAAAAAATAGAAAAATAAAAAACCTAGTCAACACTTTGACTTTCAATAACTTAATATTTCACTTTCATTCTTCACATACTTGATTTCGTTCTTTTTACCTATTTCATCGGTACATACGGTACGTTGTTCTTTAGTAAATAATACACTAAATTTACTAATTTCCTTGCAGTTAATATTAGCGCTCTCATGTGTTTGTGTGTTGTTGCTTCTGCGTACTTTTTGCGATAATATTCTTTGTATACAGGATCGTATGTCTTTACTCCGTTCGCTGCCATTACTAGGTATGTTCTTAGATACTTGTTCCCTTTTTTCGTTAGTTGGTTGTTTTCTGATTTGTAATTTCCACTTTGATTGATTGTCCATACAAGCCCTGCGTATGATGCTAACGCTGAGGCTTTTTCGAAACGATTGATGTCTCCTATTTCGGCTATAATTCCAGCTGCAGTTATTTCTCCTATCCCTTTGACTGTTGTTAGTGTGTTCGAAATTACTTTAAGTAATTTACTTATTTCTTTCTTTACTAGTTCGATTTGTTTTTCATAGTGCTGTATCAAATCGATAGTGGAAACAATAGATATTCTCAGAGTGTTTGAAGGATTAACAGACAACCTCAAGGCATCTTTAGCAAGAGTTTGGAGTTTTTCTGCTAAGACTTGTGAAGAGACATTGTGTCTGGAAATTTTCGCAATATATTCAAATAACTCTTCAATTGGCATGTTTGCGATTTCTTCGATTGTATAATCTTTAAGCAGGCATTCGAAAGTCTTATTTAGTTTAAAGTCAAGTTTAGGGAAATAAAGAGAAACATACGAATAGAGCCTAAGTTTCAATCGAGCGATATCTTCGTTGAACTTTAAATAAAGTCTGGTGAGATTACGAAGCTCAGAGATGATATATGAGTTATTGACAAAAGGGACTAAAGACTCAGGAAATTTAGAAGCGATAGAGAAAATAAGTTCAGCATCGATTTTGTCAGTTTTAGGACGATTGAGAATTTTGCGATAGAGCTTAATGTTATCAGTTTTAACCCAAAAGACAGGTACGTTGTTTTGAAAGAAGAAGTTAGCGACATTAAAAGAAAAAACACCAGTTGATTCAAGGACAAGAGAAAAATCGGAAGAAGAAGCAAAAGCTTTGTTAAAAAGTTCAACAATACCTTGAGGAGAGTTCTCAACAGTCCCACTACCGATGAAATCAGAAAAGAAAGAAAGATAGTTCTTTGAGACATCAATAGCTAAAATAGCCAAAGGAATCACCTCCGGATTGAGTACAGCCTTACAACCTCGCGGTACATAAGAAAACGAGGCAAAACATTTTCCGGCAAGTAAAAAGCTGTACTCTAGTTAGGCAATCTTATTTAAGAGAACAAAGTCTCAAGGAGGGGCAACCTGAAACTATTTTACCAGAGGTGTTAAAAAATATGCATTCAATTTTCAAAGACCAATTTTAATTTTTACCGAACTTATTATACGAGGAGGGAAAGGTATGCTTGATATCTTCACGATTATTTTCCAGATATTTTGGATGGTTCTCATATTCTCCTCATTTGCACCACTTTTTAAGAACTTTTCTTTGCATTCTGCACGCGAGGCGATTATAAGACAGATTGAACAGAAAAGAAAGAGCAGAGTCATAACGCTCATTCATAGGCAAGAATCATTGAGTTTCTTCGGTTTTGGTATAAGGAAGTTCATCGATATCGAAGATTCCGAGGAAGTTTTGAGGGCAATCAAGATGACTCCGGATGATATGCCTATCGATTTCATCATCCACACTCCGGGCGGGCTTGTGCTCGCAGCAGAGCAAATTGCCAACGCACTTAGAAAACACAAAGGAAAGGTCACCGTTTTTGTTCCACATTATGCGATGTCTGGAGGAACGTTGATAGCGCTTGCTGCCGATGAAATTGTTATGGATGAAAACGCCGTGCTTGGTCCTGTAGACCCGCAGTTGGGACAATATCCAGCAGCTTCTATTTTGTCGGTTCTTGAAAAGAAGAACATAAACGATATCGATGACCAGACTTTGATACTGGCTGATATCGCTCAGAAAGCGATGAAACAGATGAAGGAATACGTGACTGACCTGCTAAAGGAAAAATACCCCGACAAAGCCGAAAAGCTCGCCGAAGACCTTGTAAGTGGAAAGTGGACGCACGATTATCCTATCACTGTTGAGAAAGCCAGAGAGCTTGGGATAAAGGTCTCCACCGACATGCCAAAAGAAATCTACGCTCTGATGAGCCTTTACAAAAATCCAACCTCAGGAAAGCCATCGGTCAACTATGTTCCTATAAACTACAAAAACGAATAACTGAAAATTTTCCATAAAAACAGCGGCCTTCCAGCCGCTGTTTTTCATTGATTACCTGTTTCCAGCACAAAGGAAAGTAAAGGTACCGGAAATCCATGCGGTGAAGAATTGAGACCTATGTAGAATATATACTGCTGATTTTCATCAACTGGTTTAGTCATTTCAGAAAAAGGAACAAACATACCAACCGATGGATATACTTTGAGCCCCTGAACGTAGGTCTCGACAAAGAAGTGCGTATAAATTCCTGCCGACAATAAACCTTCAGTCGAAGGATTCATCACTCCAACTGTAATTCCGCTGTTTCTTACATATAGCAGATTCCCGAACAGGAAAGCATTATCCGTAAACAATGTCGAGGCTAACGACATATCATAAGATGTCTTATCAATAGAACTTAACTTTGTTGCCAGTCTTCCTTCGAACGTGACATCGTTCGTTAGTGCCAGTCCCAAATAGCCATATCCATAAAGATTTGATAGCAGGTTATTCGAATTAAACAAATCTTCAATTTTGTCGTTGCTCAAAAGCATGAATAACTGCGCCTTATACGGAAAACCAAAAGCATACGAAGTAATTAGAGCGCCTAATCCAACATTGTTTTTTAACACTGTTGGCACATTCACCGTAAAAAGGCTGAACAAGGAATCAATAAGACCGATATTTTGGGTTTTGAAACTAAACGTTAGATAACCATACAAATCTGTAATTGGGCTGAGAGTAAATCCACCCAGTCTAAATACACCAGAAAGGTTGTAGTCGTTTGTTGGATAAAAATAACTTGCAAAAGTTTCATAGAAATCCTTTGACGTATACCAAGCTATATACTGTGAGTAATCCACACTGTAATCGTACTCTGACATTCTTAAATCAAATATTGGTGTTAAAATCAAGAAACTATCATTCTCAACGTTTCCAAAAGTAAAAATCATATATGCTCTGTGCACTTCTGCATCAGTCTCATAGCCGTACTCGTACATCGGTATCCAAGTCAACGGTTGCATCATTTTTTGAAGTCTGAACGTCAATTCTGAGCCATATTTGAACTGCTTTTCAGTAAATTCAAACTTGAACTCGCGCTTAACAAGTTCTGCAGAATCCTTGGAAACTTTAACCTTATATACACCTGTACCTGTGTTGAGCGAATATGGAATGTAACTGACGTAGTAAATATCTTCACCATCTATATAAAAATCGTACACGAGCATATCTTCACCGAGTTTGTACAGTTTACTTTCCAACAAATCATAGTAATACGGATTAACGTACTTTCCATCAACTCTTGTAAAAATCAGTCCATTATTCCAAAATCTAAGGTACGGTCCTTTCATTGCATCATCGTCAATTACTATTCTTTCTTTTGATAAGGTATCGTACACTATTATCTGATAATCGGACGTAAGGATTGCCAACTTACCATCTTTTGCATCCATGTAGGCAACGTACTTATCAAGCGTTATATCGAACCCTTCTGCCCGAATTGTCGTTTGCATTTTCCTTGTATCGTATCGAGCAGTATACAACTTGCCCTTATCAATTGCGAATGCAGAAATCTTACCTGTAGCAAGCAATTTGCCAGAAGAAATATCCCAGATTTGGTTTTCGTAGTTTCCAAAGCTTTCAGCCTTTGTCAATACGTAGGTTGTTTTATCGACGTACTTTATATCAACGGCTATCAAGTTTTTGCTCGACTGAATTTTTCCTTTTTTATCGATCACAATCAACCTTGGATTGACGGTACCGATATATGATGTTGCAGGTCCGTATTCATTTAGATAGACAGCCAATTTACCATCAACCAAATCGAGCTTATAAATCTTCGAATTTGGTGCTTTGTACACCAAACTTCCTTCCGTGTAATTCAACTTCGTTAGAGATCTTATCCAGTCTGTGTAAAGCTCATCAAACGGTTTTCCGAACACCTTTTCAAACACATCCTTGTACTTAGTGCCTACTTCAAAATCAGGAATAATTGTTGAGGTAAGCTCTATATATTTCTTAACCTTTTCTATTCCATAACTATCAACAAGGTACTTGTAGAAGCCCGCCGTATAGTTGTAGTAAAGTTGCCCACCACGATAGTCATCCCAAGGCATCAATTCCTTGTAAGTAAATGATGGAAAGTTCTGTATAGAATAATAGTACAGTCCGTCAGATACGTACGGATTATTTAACCTGCCGGAGTTTTTCGAGAACGAGCTCTCAGCAAAAACTGTTGTACCTTCTACAAAAGGCCCATACAGCTGAGGTAGATATGGAAATCCTGTGAGTATACTGAAAATCTTAGTAAAAATATCCTGATATGTGAGATGAACCATGTGAGTAAACTCATGTATAATCAAGTAGGTATACCAATCTTCAAGCGGTAGTTCGAAGGCAATCCAACTTTCCGGTGGCCACATGTAGAGCGTTATCGTTCTGTGGAAAAGTGGCATCGTGTATCCGTTGCTTATCGTACCTTTGTCCTCCAAAACAATGGTAATCCTTCCAGGATCGTTTCCAATTAAATCGATTACCTGCTGCCTGATATTTTCGAATATCTTTCCAACGAGTTTGGCGTTCTCTTCATATCCTTCGGGATAAACAACGTCCGCATGTTCAAAGTGTAGAACTCCGGAAAACAGGTTTGAAGAAAAAATCAACAAAAGAAACACCCAAATTAAGAACGACCTATTCACCCAGTCCACCCCCCAAAACTTTGTTGAATGAATACAAACATCACTTCTTTCCTGTTAAGTATCCCACGACGATTTCTTGGAACTTAGGGAATCTTCCACTTTCGGTAACTTCACCACTCACTCTCACTAATATTTCATCCCCGACAATACCAATTATATCACCAGTACCAATGCTTTCACCTGCTCTAAAAACCCTGTGCTTTTCTTTGGCACTGTCAATCGAATCCGTATAAATTACCTTGCCCGCATTGATTATCGCAAATTCTGTAGCATATTCTTCCAATTCAAACATTTCGTGTGATGAAACAATGCAGCTTTTCCCACTGGAAGCGTACTCTTTAATGAGTCTCATCACCTCATACCTTACCGTTGGGTCAAGATGTTGGGTAGGTTCATCAAGTATCAGTAATTCAGCATTTGTTGATATGGCTAACACAACAAGAAAAAGCGTCTTCATTCCAATGGAATAAGTTTCCACGCGCTGCGAAAAGTCGAAATTGTACTTTGCAACGAGTCTATTAAACACTTCCCCATCCCATTGCGGATAAACCGAAGAGTACAACCTTTCATAATCGTATGCGGTGAAATTTCGGAAGACCTGTCTATCTTCAGAAACAGCAGCTATTTTTCGTTTCGTAACGGCGTTTATTTTCTCACCCATGAATTCGACAATTCCAGAATCAGCATCGATAGCCTTGAGGATACACCTAATCGTCGTTGTTTTCCCAGCCCCGTTTGGACCTATAAGTGCAAAAATACTACCTTTCTTTACATCAAACGAAACATCTGCTAACACCTGCTTATTATTAAACCTCTTGCTGATTTTTCTCACAGAAAGCATAACTTCAGAATCACTCTTAAGACTATCCAGTTCAGTATTTAAATATTCCATAAATCACTCGCCCCCTTTCTTGGTAACAGAAAGATATCCAATGTACAGACAGATTGCGGCAAAAATTGCCGAAGCTAAAACACTTTCCTGTCTAATGGGACTGATGAGCCTGTAGGGATTGTATAAATGCTTCGTTGAATAACTGCCTATCGAACCAAGCACGACATCTACAAGAAGAATTAGGAACAAACTTCCAAACGGATCAAAAGATAAATAATTAACGAACACAAAAGAAAGTCCCAAGTAAGCACTGAGGAATATGAGTGAAGATAAAACATCTTTAAGAAACAGCGAAAGACTATCGTAAAAAGGCATACCAACAAGGCTTGTAATTACCGTTATTAATACCAGAAAACCAAACCCAAACCAGTAAACAAGTTCCTTCGTATACGGCAAGAATAACAAGAGGTCTAAGCGTCTATTCTTAAGGTCTGATAGGATTGCAAATAGTATCCCGAAGAAAAGTCCAACCAATTTCCACGAATTTCCAGGCAGTAACATTAGAACAAAAAAAATAAGCAAAGCTCCGAATTTTTCTTTGAACTGCTTGTGTAAATACTCGTTGAACAACGCCAAATAGTATTTGTCAAACATTCTTCCACACCTCCTCAATTATCGTCAAAAGCGTCAGCATATCAATTCCACTCTCTTTTACCTTTTTTATCACGTTGCAAAGTTCCGAAATAGCCTCTTTGTCTATCTTTAGCTCTCCTGATATAAAGTATCCGACACCTTGTTCTGATTCAACTAATCTCTCGTACTTTAACCTTTCTAACGCTTTAAGTACCGTGTTAACATTCACGTCGAATATCCTTTCGAGGTCTCTTACCGCAGGTAACTGCATCCCCAATCTCAGCTCTCCAAGAATTATCTTTGCTTTTATCTGATTAACTATTTGTAAATACGCCGGTACGCCGCTGTGTTTGTCGATCTTTCTAAAAGTTACATGGACACTCTCCAAACTTTCAAAGTTTTCCGATTTGCTCATTCTCTCACAACCTTCACACCAGAAGAATTTATCTGAATGTCGTTGTTTGAACTATTCTTGACACGCAGCGTACCTCCAGTTCCATCAATCTCCAACCTCAAATCGCTTCCGCCAACAAAATCAATCTTACCGTTCACGCCTGTTGCAGATATATCCACAAAACCACAATCTCTAAGCCTTATGTTTAAATTAACACCTACGCTTTGGATGGTAATTCTCTCAGCTGCGAGTTCACCATCGATTTCCACACCAACTGAGTCTATATCTAATTCCTCTGCTGATAGCCTTCCGTTTAAATTAACACCTGTACCATCGAGTTTGATCTTATCAGCGCTGAGTTCGCCATTCATCGACATCCCAACCGTAGAAGCTTCAAACTTTTTCAAACGTTTCCCAAGACTTCCTGATACATCAAGTCTTACGGATGAAATATCAATCTTTTCAACATCTCTTCCACCTAATCTGACAACGTACGTAGATTTCTTGTCACCACCAGTTATCTCAAGAACATCTTCTTTCGGCCTTACCTTCAGCTCTGAAGGAACAACAATACCAGAGTCACCAACGAACTCCAATCGCAATCCGCCATCGATGTTTATAACCAATTCTTCTGGCTCTTCGTAACTTACACTCGGATTGTAAACTCTGCCTGATTGACTTGTAAGCACCTCTGTGAAATTCATTAACCTTCTCAAACCACTTTCACCGGTGGTTGCCAGATACTTAAAACTCTCAGCACTTGCCATAGGAATAAGAAAAAGCAGAACAGCAAGCACTATAAAACCCGTCATCTTGCCTGTGTAAGTCTTGATTATGTAGCCTACAACAACTATCGAAAAAAACGCAAAAACCACCTTAAGTGGTACGTATACTGTAAAAAACCCCAACACACTAAGAACAAGAAGTGCTACCACCAAGTAAAGAACCTTCACAAAATCCTTCATACCGCTACCTCCTTATCGTGCCATTATAATTGTCTTACTGTTATAGTTAAATAGAACATTCAAATTATACTCTTTTACCTCTATGAAATGTGTTTCTTTCCTGTAACTTTTACTGTGATATTATGTTTCCTTTGTGAATTACGATAAAATAACGTTAAGAACTCGGCTTCATCCGTTCACATTTAGTGATATTCAAAGCAAATAAAAAAAGCGGCTCTTTCGAGCCGCCTTTATTAGCTGTAGATTATTTTATTACTTCTTACCTTCTGCAAGCGTGTTCAAGTCAAGCTTAATTCCAGGTCCCATTGTAGAAGCGACAACTGCTTTCTTTATAAAGTTACCCTTCACACCTGCTGGTCTGAGTGCGAGTATCTGTTCGTAAGCAGATTTGATGTTTTCCTTGAGTTTTTCTGGATCGAATGAAGCCTTTCCAACTGGAATGTGGATGTTTCCTGTTTTGTCTGTTCTAACTTCAACTTTACCCTTTTTGAATTCTTGAACTGCCGCTGCAACATCATCTGTAACTGTTCCGGTTTTCGGGTTTGGCATCAAACCTCTTGGACCGAGGACTTTACCAAGCTTACCGATAACCTTCATCATATCTGGTGTTGCAATTGCAACGTCAAAATCAAAGAATCCTTCGTTGGCAATCTTATCGACAAGTTCTTCTCCACCAACGTAGTCTGCTCCAGCCTGCTTTGCCTCTTCCGCTTTTTCGCCTTTTGCGAAGACCAAAACTCTAACGGTTTTACCAGTTCCGTGTGGAAGGCTAATAGTACTTCTTATGTTCTGCTCACTTTTTCTGTAGTCGATGTTTGTCTTTACGTGGAATTCAACTGTTTCGTCAAATTTTGCTGTTGCGGTCTTCTTTGCCAGTTCCACTGCTTCATCAAGAGAATAAGCTTTTTCTCTATCAACAAGTTTCCTTATTTCATTGTATCTCTTGGAGTGCTTAGGCATATTCTAGCCTCCTCCCTTCCGCTTCAGTCTACGACTTCCAGACCCATGCTGCGAGCGGTTCCTTCGATTATTCTCATCGCAGCTTCGATGTCGTTTGCATTGAGGTCTGGCATCTTGAGTTCAGCAATTTCTCTGATTTGCTGTCTTGTCACTTTTCCAACGATCTTTCTCTTCGGTTCCGATGAACCCGAGTTGAGCTTTGCCGCTCTCTTCAGCAAGAAGCTGGCAGGAGGAGTCTTTGTAACGAATGTGAACGACCTGTCATCGTAGACCGTAACGATAACTGGTATAAGCAATCCAGCCTTATCCGCTGTGACTGCGTTGAACTTCTTACAAAATTCCATCAAGTTAACTCCTCTTTGACCCAGGGCAGGACCTACTGGAGGAGCTGGTGTTGCTTTTCCGGCTTCGAGCACAAGCCTAACCTGTGCCACTACTTTCTTTGCCATACAACTTACCTCCCTTTTGTGGTATTTTCGGGCTCTTTGCCCTCCCACTGCGCACAACGCGCACAATTTTTTTGAGCTTTAAATCTTTTCTACTTCACTAACATGTACACTAACCGGTGTTTCTCTTCCAAATATCGTGATATTAACCTTAAGTTCTTGCTTTTCTTCGTCAACTTCTTTAACGACACCAACAAACCCTTCAAACGGACCTGTTATGATCTTCACAGAGTCTCCAGGTTGTATTTCCAGTTCCACCTTTGTAACTTGCGGTTTTGCTTCGTGACGTATTTCCTCAAGACCAGCTAACCTCTTTATATAGTGCACTTCCTGTGTTTTTAGCGGCAGAGGTCTACCACCCGCCGAAACAAATCCCATCACAAATGGTGTACTTCTAACAAATTCCCATGTATGATCGTTCATTATCATCTCAACAAAAAGATACCCTGGATAAAGCTTCTTCTTCTTCGTCTTTTGGATTACTATTTCCCTTCTCGTTGGATACTCAACTATCGCAACACGCCCGGAACTTTTTGCATAAATCTTTCTACCTTCAGCAAGTACCTGACCAGCTTTGACTACAACGCCCTTCTTGCACACGTTGGGATTGAAAACATCAACATGTATTACGTAAACATCTTCATCACCAAGAACCGTTCGAACAACAACACGCTTAACCTTTTCATTTATAGCTACCTTACCATCTATATCACATATATACTCATCGGATGCCGCCAGGAACGTACCTTGGAAGACATTCGTTCCCACACGTAACCCTGATATTGGCTTCGCCGATTCTGGGATAACGTAGGTTTTTGAAAACTTCTTGTCCGTTGTCTCAATAACTATCCTTCTGGCATTTGTTATTTCAACAATCGTTCCATCTCTTCTAACCTTTATTGCCGGTTCTTCTGCCAGCAAGTCACCTTTCTCAACATCCATGCCATTGCTGACATGAAGTTTTGCTTCGTGACTTACGATATGTCGCTCGAGCGATTTACTCGACGTATCAATTACCGTTTCTTCCAAAACGACAACATTAGGGATAATAGATTCGTATCCCTGAGCTTTAATTTTCGCTTCAAGGTTTTCTTTAACTTTGTTTTCATACCCGGTAATGGTATGAATTATATACCATTCTTTTTTCATTATTTATTCACCTCAGAATTTCTGCAACAACACGCCGAGTGTTCCTGAGAAGAGCAGGTCAACTAAGAAAAGATAAACTGAAGAAACTGCTAGAATAAACAAAACTACCCCTGTCGATGCCAGGAGTTCTTCTCTGTTTGGCCACGATGTCTTTTTTGCTTCGCTCTTAACTTCTGCAAAGAACTTCTTAAGCTTTTCCATCGTTATCTCCCCCGATAGCGTTCTGGTTTGAATGCAGATGTTTTGCTCTTATACACTTAGTATTATAAAATTTGGCAGGGGCGGCAGGACTTGAACCCGCAACACCCGATTTTGGAGACCGGTGCTCTGCCAGTTGAGCTACGCCCCTGCGAATAATAAACAATTCAACTGATTTTCTTTAATCGAAAAACATTAAACCTTAGTTTCTGTGTGGAATGTGTGCTTATTGCACTTCGGACAGTATTTCTTAAGTCTGAGTTTGTCCTTTTTGCTCTTTTCTTTCGTCGTGTAGTAATTTCTTGTACCGCACTCTTCGCACTTGAGACCTATCTGAACTCTCATCCCTATTCAGCCTCCTATAAAAAAATATCTGGTGGTGAGGGAAGGATTTGAACCTTCGAAGGCATTCTGCCAGCGGATTTACAGTCCGCCCCCTTTGGCCACTCGGGCACCTCACCACACATCCGTGGTCTGGAGCCAACGGAGGGACTTGAACCCTCAACCTGCTGATTACAAGTCAGCCGCTCTAGCCGGTTGAGCTACGTTGGCTCGCTCATGCGTTAGTTATTATACCTGAGGGGGCATATTTTGTCAATGTTTCAACTGCGTTTAGCTATGTTACATTTTTTCAAAGACGATACTTGAACAAGTGCCAGAAAATATGATACCATACCACGAGAAAAATTCAAGTAGATTTTTAGTTTCAGTAAGCTTTAGCGGTAGTTCTCAAATTCATATATTTCATGCCACTTATCTTGAACCTTCTCTTACCCCATAATGTGTACTAAGCGGACAACCGGGTAGTTTCCTTGTTTGTTTGAAGTGCATATTACACTAACAGTATACCGACTTAAGAAAACTGTTCTTTGGAGATTGTAGCAGAACGTCTATTCGTTATAGCTTTATGAGAGATAAGATGCTGCTTTTTCAGCAATGGCCCTTTATAAATTTTCTTCAGTTCTTCTAAGTTCTTTCCTCTGGTGTAGTATCATTTAATCTCTGAATTCGCTTGCGACATTTATCGATTTTTCATTTTATTAATCTTAGATAAAAGTAAAGTGTTTTAGTTCCTCGTATCCATTTCTGCTCGCAATCCTGTTTTCCACTGCCTGACGTTACCAGTATTTTTTAGATTCCGCCTAAATTTTGGCCATGAGCTGTTTGCTAATCCAAGCGAACTGCTGTATACTGCATACAAATATCCATCTACGCTCCCTATATAGATTATTCCATCTGGCCCCACTGTAGCTGAAGAGGTAATTGAGCTGTCTGTTCTAAACATCCACTTAAGCGAGCCATCCGGGTTTATCGCATATAGATAACCATCATCGCTCCCCACATAAATTGTTCCATCCGATCCTACTGCGGGTGAAGATTGAACATACCATCCTGTTAGAAATCGCCACTTGAGCGTTCCATTCGGGTTTATTGCGTAAAGATAGTTATCCCTAGCTCCCACATATATTGTTCCGTCTCTCCCTATCGCGGGGGAAGAGGTAATACCCCCACCAGTTTCGAACTTCCATTTCTGCGTTCCTTCCGGGTTTACTGCGTACAGATAACCAAGAGAATCTTTATAAGTTCCTATATAAACTGTTCCATCTGCCCCAATCGCTGGCGAGGAGGTGATATAAACCAATTCACCCACGTAAAACTTCCACTTAAGTGTTCCATTTGGGTTTATAGCATATAGATAATCAAATATAGCTCCTACATAAATCGTTCCATCGATCCCCACTGCTGGAGAAGACGTGATAAATGTAGGAGCTATATTTGCGTCAAACCTCCACTTCTCCGTTCCATCCTGATTTATTGCGTACAGATAACCGTTTTCACTTCCTACATAAATCGTTCCATCGTCCGCTATCGCTGGGGAGGAGTAAATACGCCAACCAGTTTCAAACCTCCACTTCTCCGTTCCATCCGGGTTTACTGCATACAGACAATGGTCTTCACTTCCTACATAAATCGTTCCATCTGGTCCTACTGCAGGCGAGGAAAAAACAGAGGACCAAGTTCTGAACCTCCAACTAGGTGTTCCATTCGGATTTACTGCGTACAGATAACCGTCTCCACTTCCTACATAAATCGTTCCATCGTTCCCTATCGCGGGGGAGGAGAAATAGATACCGTTTGTTTGAAACTTCCACTTCGGTGTTCCTTCATTAAGAATGTACACAGTTACGTGCGCTTCGTTTTTATTTCCTGCAACATCATAAGCAATTACTCTCAACGTATAGAACCCATCATTAAGACTGGTTGTATTTAGTATAAACGTACATGGTGACTGTGTATTCTCTGATACTTTTGTTGAATTCACATAAAGCTCTATTCTTGCTATTCCACTTTCATCACTGGCATTTACATTCACACTTATTGTTCCTGAAACTTGCGAGTTGTTTGTTGGTGATGTTATTGTCACTCTTGGTGCTAAGTTGTCTATCGTTTGCGAACATGACACGAGGAAAACTAATGCGAATGCCATTAACGTTCCTGCTATCGCTTTCTTTTTCATAATTTTATGGTTTAAAACGTCACACATGTTAGTATTCGGTAACTCTCCTATTTGTCGATGTGTCGTATACTAAGAACAAGACTTGCATACTATTTGATTTATTGTACCGCGACTACCTTAATTTACAAACTATCTATTTCATTATCCACAAGTTAACCAACACGAATTATTCGAGTATTCCTTTACGTATCGACCTTTCGCAAGACTTTTCTTACAAAATCACGTACTGCCGTGTACTAACCAGTATAAGAAAAAAGCCACCCTTTTTCAAGGATGGCTTTTTTAAAGCTGTTATTCTTTTCACTCGTAGATTATTTCCCAAGTAAATTCAGGAACAGCCTTTTTTAACATTGCAGATACACCACAGTATTTGTCTTGTGAGAGATTAACGGCTTTTTCTACCTGTTCTTTTGGTGGTTCTCCATTGAATTTGAAGAAGTATTTAAGGTGAATCTTCGTGTAGACTTTCGGATGTTCCTGGGATTGTTCGTATTCGACTTCCATCCTAAAGCTTTCTAGCTTATCAATCACCTTCATTTTTCTAAGCAGAGAAACAACATCCATTCCTGTGCAGCCCATTAGCGAATACAGAATTAGTTCCTTAGGTCTTGGACCTGCGTCTCGACCACCAACCGAAGGATCAGAATCGATTATCAAATCATGTCCTGACAGGGTTTTCGAATAAAAAAGCATGCCAGAATAGTAATCCATACGTGCTATTGCCATCAAAATACACCTCCAAAACTTATTTTGTTAGACTTTCATTTTACCTAATATTATTAAGAGCCCAAGTACTATCATAAAAGCTCCACCGATGTATTTAATCCATCTTTCCCAAGAAGGTTTGCCAAATCCCATTGTCAGTGCTTTTGAAATACCAGCTCCTATTGTAAGGAACGGTACTGAAATGCCAAGAGAATATATAAAGAGTAACCATATGCCTTTTGCTACACTTTGCTGGGATGCTATTAATAAAATCGAGGCGAGTATTGGACTACTGCAAGGTATCCAAACAAAACCGATTGCACCACCGAGGACAAACCCACCAACTAAACCTGCGTTCTTGAACTTCCAAACATTTGCCTTCGTACCTTTAAAAAGCTGGAATTCCGCAATGTACATTATTCCAAATATTATTATACCAATTCCTATGATTTTCTCCAAAATGCCCGAGTATTTAGCCAAGAAGCCACCTATGAACGATGACAATCCACCAAGAAGACTGAAGACTATCGAAAAACCCAAAAAGAACCCTATCAATCTCTGTGCTCTCCTTTGCCCTCCGAGCACTATCCCAATGAAACCAGGTATGAGAGGTAAAACGCAAGGGCTAAAAAACGAAAGAAACCCGTGAGCTAAAGCAAGCCACACACTTACGTCTGTAGGTGTTAAGGAAATCATACAATCACCTCAGAGAGAAATCATTTTGACGAAATGAGAAGAACCCTGATTACGCCCATACTGTTGAGCTTTTTCGCAACATCCGTACTCGTCGTCACATACACCGTATTTATATCAACTTTACTTGGTACTGTCTCAACACTTTGAGCGTTTTTATCATTTTTCAGAACAAAATCGGCATCTTCTTTCTTAACATTCACTATCGTAGGTTTACCTTTGTAGTTGTCCTCTTTTTTTGAGTACTCTTCGAAGCTTCCTTTATAGTTATCATCGACAACTTTGACAATAAATCGCAGTGCTTTGAGAAAATCCGGAGCAGGCATGAAACCAGGAACTTGCGTTACTTGTCCTTGATCTTTTATAAACACAAACGTTGGTGTACCCCTAACACCAAATGCACCAAAGAGTTGGTCATTCGTATAAGTTTTTCCCAAAAAAGTAGTTTTGTAGGAGCCCGGCTCTATTTTTACATATACATAATTCCCTCTTAGAAATTCTTGAACATCTTTGTTTGAAAGGACCTCACTTTCAAACCGTCTGCAGTAATAGCATGTCGGTGAAGAAAAATTGACCAAGAGCAGTTTCTTTTCTATCTGTGATACTTTATGAGATATACCCAAATCCGTAAATGTGTATTCATAGCCAAAGCTAAGTGTTGTAATCAGAACAAGAAGCATGGAAAGAAGTCTAATTAGGTTCCTCATTTTCATCATTCCTTTCCAATCTTAAGATTTCGCACTTTGAATTTTTTCATAAACAACCTTGAGAAAAACCTAAGGATCGGACAACTGAACTTCATACATTCTCACCTCTCCAGATTCCAAATTTCTTTATTGTGAAAAATAACACGGAAGGCTTTCGCCTTCCGTATTACACCCAATTCTTAGCTAATTCCAAGGATTCTGTCGATTCTTGCTTTGTCAAATCCAACGATGATTTGATTACCTATCTCGATAACTGGAACACCCATCTGTCCGGATTTTCTAATCATCTCTTCCGCACCTTTTCTGTCTTTCGATACATCTACTTCAGTAAATGGTATTCCAAGCTGTCTGAAGTACTCTTTTGCCCTTCTGCACCACGGACAGGTTGGCGTTGTGTAGATTTTAACTTTGACATGTGCCATACTCTCACCTCCATCGCTGCACATTTTTTATTTTTATGATATTAGAAGTATTTCTTTGCAGCGTGTTCAACGGCTATAGCACCGTCTGCAGCTGCGGTGACTATTTGTCTCAAATTCTTGGTCCTGATGTCACCAACTGCGTAGATTCCTGGTACGTTTGTTTCCATATTCTCATCAGTGATTATGTATCCGTAGTCGTTCATATCAACAAGACCTTTGAATATTTGCGTTTGTGGAACTAATCCAACGTATATGAACACACCTTCTGCTTTTATAACCTGTTCTTCTTTCGTATCGTTGTTTACTATAACGACCTCTTCAACCTTGCTTGTTCCTCTAATCTCTTTCACAATGTGATTTGTGATAACCTTAATTTTTGGATTATTGAGCACCCTCTCTTGTAAGACCTTCGCCGCTGTTAAATACGGTAAATTCTGAACCATGGTGATGCTTTTAACAATCTTTGAAAGGAAGTGCGATTCATCGCAAGCGCTATCTCCGCCACCTACAACTACTACATCCTTATCTTTGAAAAGATAACCATCACAAGCAGCGCAGTAGGTGACTCCTCTACCTCTGAACTCTGCTTCGCCAGGTACGCCAAGTTTCCTTGGTTCTGTACCAGTGGCAAGAATTACAACCTTGGCTTTTACTTTATTTCCGTCGTCAAGTTCAACAACTTTGTAATCACCTTCAACATACACTTTTTGTGCAAAAGCATAGTGGAATTCAGCCCCAAAGTGTTTTGCATGGTCGGCGAATTTTTGTCCTAAAGCTTGCCCTTCAATACTTATCTCACCAGGCCAGTTTTCAACAACATGTGTTTGAGTAACCGCACCACCTTCGATGGCCTTTTCTATAACGAGAGCTGTTAAACCAGCCCTTCTTGCGTAAATAGCAGCCGTAAGTCCTGCTGGACCACCACCGATGATAGCTATGTCGTAATATTCCTTTAGATTTCCACCAAAGCTTCCCATGTCGAATTCAAATCCGCTCATACAAACACCTCCCATGTAAAATTATTCGCTTTTTTAAAAACTCAGGGCACAAGTGATTGTGCCCTGAAGTAGTAAGATTCTCTTCTAAAATTCTAACGTTCGATTAGTCTTTACTTACTCTGCAAGGTCAAGAACTTGCTGTAAGAACTGTGGTTCCGGATATGCACCTATAAAGAACTTGTCTGGATTTCTGTTGATCGCTATATGCGGTACTGACGAAACTCCAAATTGCTCACTCAGGTCAAAGAATTCGTTGGCTTCTATAACTTCTGCCGTTACCATATCACTTGCAAGAGCCATGTTAAATGCTGTAAGTGCAGCCCTTGGACAGTATGGACACGTTGGCGTTACAAAAACACTTATCTTCACTGGCTTATCAAGATTCTTAAGTGTTTCGACTGTCGATGGTGAGAGCTGTGGCGTTGCATTGTTTCCAAAAGTCGTCATGATTTGAATAAGCGTTCCAAACTCATGTCCTGACGGTATACCGTAGAATCTAACGCCTCTATCTTTGCCGTCTTCAAGTGTCACAATAAGTGCTGGAACAAATTCAACGTTGTATTCCTTTGCTTTCTCACTATCTTTGTGGTATTTTTCTACCGTTATCTTATCTGAAAGTTCTTTTACTTCGTCCAACAGTTGACTTTCCAAGTCGCAGTACTCGCAGTCTTCTCCATGGAAGAAAACCAGCTTAACACTATTCTTGAGTTCCTTCGCGAACAAGTCCTGTAAATACTTTCTGTCTTTTTCTTGTAATAATCCCATCTAAAAACACCTCCACTTTTACTTTGCGCTCTTATTATACACCATTAATACCAAGTTAGGATTAACTAATTGTAAAAAGTAGACAAAATTTGTCTACATTTATAATATCATACATTTTTAACTTGTCAACTATCCTTTCAACCACTCAATAACAGCTTTGGTAACTTCTTCCTTTTCTACATCATTGCTAAGAACATGACCAGATTTTTCAAAAATGAGCAATTTCCTTTTTTCAGACCTGATGTTCTTGTATATAAACTCAGCTGCTGACAAAGGAACCGTGTTATCGTTCCTTGCAGCTACAACAAGAGTATCACTTGTAATCTCTGAAACTTTCTTTCTTGCTTCTTTCATAAGTCTGTACAGCTCAGCAGCCTGCTTAGGCCAGTTATACGACCAATACTCGTTTTTCAAATACTGCAACTCCGGATCATCATAACGTTCGTCATTCTGCCTAATCATTTTTTTCTTAAAGAGAGCTAATAGCGGTGTCAAAGCGATTCTGTTATCAAATACGTGTGTTGCTGCTGCAAGAGTCACCAGTTTTTTAGGTTTCAAGTTGGCTGCCATGATGAGCGCAATAACTCCACCCATCGATAGACCCACTATATAGACTTCTTTGCACAGACCTTGAAGGTCGTAGTAAGCATCGTAAGCTCTTCTAAGCCAGTCGTGCCGCGTTGTTGTTAGGAAGTCTTCTCCACAAGTTCCATGTCCTGGCAATCTTGGAACAGAGACCGTGAATCCAGCTTTGTTTAGTTCGCTTGCCATGTACTCAAAATCATGGGGCGAACCAGTGTAACCGTGGACCACAAGAACTCCTGTTTCCCCTCCATGAAGAAATATGGGCAAGGATTTTCTTACTGTACGACAGTTAACGAATTCCATGACAATCCCCCTATCTTTGGCCTGATGCTGTTAACTAAAAGTATTGAAAATTTCCAAAAACCGTATTATCTTCTTATTAGTGGAACACCCCCCACCATCAATTCTCACAAAAAGGAGGTACTCCACTATGCAAAATTCTGTAGTCTCTTGCCCCAAATGCGGCTCTACCAACATCTACAAAAACGGTCATGATAAGTACGGTAACCAACAATACTTTTGCAAAGACTGTAAGCGCACTTTCAGACTTGTTCATTCAAAAAAACACAAGCTCTTCTCTTTCCCTTATCCTAAATGCCCTGTCTGTGGAAAAACTATGCAAATCCACAAAATCAAAAAAGCCTTCGTTAAGTTCCGTTGCCGTTCTTGCCATACCAGAGACGAAATCCCAACTAACTTACCTCAATTTGTCCCTCTTCCTTTCGACTCTTTCAAGTTCTTCCGTTTCCCTATCTTTATTGTCCTTAAAGCCTTCGTCCTTTATTTCAAAGCTGTGTCCTTGCGTTCCATCAGAGACTCACTTAATATCAAAGTCTCTCATGTCGCTATCTACAAGTGGATCCTTAAGTTGTCTTGTTTCTTTTCCATCCTCGTTCCTGTAGATGCTTTCAAAGTCCATGGTGATGAAACTGTCGTTTTGTTTAAATCCAAAAAGTACTACGTTTGGTTCTTAGTTGAGCACGATTCGAATCTTATTGTTGCTTGGCATGTATCCAAATATCGCGATATGGGTCAAGTGAAGATATTGTTAGAGAAGTTCTTTGGTAACAACGAAAGAGAAATCGAACTAATCACTGATGGACTTGGTGCGTATGGTGCAGTGAAGATACTATACAAGAATATCAACCATATAGTTGTGAGACTTGGGCAGAACAATCAATGTGAATCTAAATTTTCGTTATTCCAAGACTTTGTACGAGCCAAGCGTGGATTTAAGAATATTGACAATCTTCCAATGTACGTAAACAGCTTTTGTGTAGTGAGAAATCTCTTGAAACTGAACGGGAATGATATTGCGCGTGTTATGAGTGTTCTATTGTCTTCCATCACTACAAGTTAACAGCATCTTTGGCCTTGGTAATCGTGTTTTGTTAGACCGTTCTGATTATACCACACAACGTTAAGTTTTTCATTGCCCGTTCTTAGATTTTGCAAAAAGTGTTGAAATCAAGAATGCCGTAAACAAAAACAAAACTATCGTCGGACCAGGTGGCAAATCAAAGTAGTAAGCGGTTACAAACCCCAATAAGGAGAGCATAAAGTTGAATACTACTGACCGAAGTATTGCAGAAGTCAGTGACTTAGCATAGTTCTTAGAAAACGCACCTGGAAGCACTAAGAAAGCTCCCATGACAATTACACCAGCAAGCTTTAGAGCTGCAACCACAACAGTTGAGACAAGGACAAGAACTAGGAATCTTATAACATTTGTTTTTATCCCGTAGAATTTAGCCATCGTTTCATCGGCAAGCCAGTAAGAAATCTCATAGTGTTTCCACAGTAAAATCAGAATGGAAAACACAAGCACCGCAGCGATGAAGTAGATATCATGTTTTGAAATAAGCAAGATATTCCCAAAAAGATAAGACGTCACATCAGTTGTGTAGCGCTCAGACTTTGAGAATAATATTACACCTAAAGACATAAAGACCGGTAGTAGCATTCCAATTGCGGTGCTTTCCGCAATTTGTGTATCGTTGCTCAAAACATATACAAGGTATGCGAAGAGCAGAGTCGCAAGAACGGAACCGAGTAATATGTTGAAATTGAATATGACAGCAAATGCTACACCAGCAAAAATCGCATGCGCCAGACCGTCACCTATAAATTCTAACCTTTTGTACACTATAACAGGAGAAACCATACCTGTCACAAACGCAATCAGCACATTTGCAATCAAGGCATCTCTTAGAAATTCGTAATTAAGCAAATCAGTTATAAAAGCCATTATCTCACGTCCTATCTCTAGTCAGGTGTCTTATGAGAATTGCTATTTTCATGTGTATGCTCTATCTCGTAGTGCGAGTGTGCCCGTATCCAGATATCGAACTCGCCAAAGAGTTTTTTAACATCCTCTGGTCTGATTTCTCGTGTTGGTCCATGACAATGTAAAGTTTTGTTGAGGCACATGACCGTTTTGCACTTTTCGAAAACCATACCTATGTCATGACTCACCATCAGTATTGTAATTCCCCATTTTTCGTTCATTTCGTAGAGTAAATCGTAAAATCGGGCCTTCCCCATTTCGTCTACACCTGACTCAGGTTCATCGAGTATAACGATATCTGGTTTTGACACAATCGCCCTTGCCAAAGATACCCTTTGATACTGACCCCCGGAGAGTGTACCAACGAGTCTTTCTCCAAAGCACTCCAAACCAACTTTAGTCAGTGCTTCATCGACCAACTTTCTCCAGTTCTTTTCTTTTCTAATGGAAACTCTAACGAAATCGTATACACTGATGGGAAACTCTCTGTTGAATGACGAAAGTTGAGGTACGTAGCCAACCTTTCCATTTAATACAATCTCGCCTTCGTAGGGTATCATTCCCAAGAGTGCCTTTATCAAAGTAGACTTTCCGGCACCGTTGGGACCAATTATTCCAACAAAATCTTTCTTAAATACTTTGAAACTCACGTTCCTTAAGACCTCAATTTGCCCGTACCTAACGGAAAGGTTCCTTACAGTAATCACCGATTCAAGGTTTCGTTCAGCTATACTATTTACCATATGCTGCCTCCCGTATTGATTTGTACGCGTTTTCAAAAAGCTCTGTTACTGTCTTAACGTTGTATCCAAGTGGATCAAGAATTTTGAAATCCCTTCCCAGTTCCTTAGCCACAACTTTTATCGATTCCGTTTTAAACTGAGGCCCAACAAAGATTCCCAATAAGTTGCCCTTCTTAGCTTGCGCAATGATATTCTTGATATGCTGTGCAGATGGCTCTTTACCATGTCCTTCCTCAACAGCCAGAACTTTTACGTTGTACTTTTTGAAGAAATAAAGATAAGACGGATGTTCCAGAATGACGGTGAGCTCCTGTTTATTCTTTGATACATCGGCAAATAGTTTGTCGAACTTCTGAGAAATTTCCTTGAGTGATACGATGATTTTATTCGCATTTTGCGAATAGATGCGAGCGTTTTGTGGATCAACCTTGACAAGTTCATCCCTTATTGCAGGAATTATGTAGTCTGTGAGAAAGTCTATAGAAAGCCATACGTGAGGGTTATACGTGATTTCGTTGTTTTCCGCGTGTTCATCATGCTCATCGCTTTTGGATAAATACTTTTTCGGCACCTTTTCACCGACGAATAAGACATTCTTGTAATTCTTCAAATAGCTGTTATCGAGCCCTAAACCGTTTGCGACGATTAAATCAGCCTTTGATAAGGTCTTAACATCGCTAACTGTTGGATTAAATACATGTGGGTTACTTCCTGGTTTTATAAGCAAGTTAACATCCGCCTTGTCACCAACAATTTCTTTTACAATAAGATAGTACGGATTGATTGTTGCAACGATATTTACCGCATAGACCTGAATGAAAAAGACCAGTAATAAAACCGCTATTACGAATTTTCCCAATCTGCCTGAGAATTCCATACTTTCTACCTCCTTACGAGTTATGCATTCGCATTTTCTGTCTTATCTATTAAGCTATCTTGATAACACTTTTCACACAGTCCTGTGAAAAGCACGAAGTGTTCATAAACTTTGAAATTAAAATGTGTAGAGACGTATTTTTCATATTCTTCCATAAAGCATGTCTCAATGGGGTAAAGCTTCCCGCACTGAACACAGCGGAAAAAGTGCCTGTGGGATTCTGAAGAATAATAATAAGTACATTCGTCCAACGAGAAGCGCTTCAAATAACCGTTTTGGTAGAGATATTCGAGTGCGCGATAAATTGTCGTTAAACTCATTTCCTTTAACCGATTACTGACTTCGTACGCGGTCAGCGGGACTGCTGAGTTCAGTATTTCCTTGTAGACAAGCTCCCTATTCTTTGTCATCCTCATTTTTCCTACCTCCAATCTTCAAAAATTGAATCACACAATGGATGGTTAGCCAGATTTTTTGCAAATGATTTTCATTTTCATATTAAATATACCACTCCGTTTCAAAAAGTCAAGAGCGACTAATCATCTTTGATTTTCAAGTCAAGACTACTATAGACACTTTGGAAATGCATATTTTAAAAATTTCATTCCAAACTACTTGACACCTAAAATCCCTTGTGGTATTATGTTTAACGGCACGTCTAACAAAAGACGCCACAAAGGTGACCTGGTAGCTCAGCAGGTAGAGCACCTGACTTTTAATCAGGGGGTCGCGGGTTCGAATCCCGCCCGGGTCACCAGAAGATAGGTGCGAGAGTGGCGGAATTGGCAGACGCGCTGGACTTAGAATCCAGTGGGACTGATAATCCCGTGAGGGTTCAAATCCCTCCTCTCGCACCAAAAGGAAAGTTATCGAGCGGGTGTAGCTCAGCGGTAGAGCACTTGCTTGCCAAGCAAGGGGTCGCGGGTTCGAAACCCGTCACCCGCTCCAGAAATCGATAGTGCGAGCGCACATGCGCTCGTTTTTTATCGAATGATATACTTCAGAGGTTTCGTTTATCATATTAAAAACGAGTATGGATCTTGACGAAAGTTTAGTTGTGTGGTATAATATTTACTGGCTAAAGTAAAAAATTGATGCCGAGGTGGCGGAATTGGCAGACGCACATGGTTGAGGGCCATGCGGTCATTGGGACCGTGCGGGTTCAAATCCCGCCCTCGGCACCAGAATGAGTAAGCGCCCTTTACAGGGCGTTGTTTTTTCGGTAATGTATAACAAAATGTATAACAAAAATATTTGAACGAACCGACGTGACACGAGGTCTAAATAATTGGAGAGTTAATGAAAGAAAGTTTTTAATATTCAAAGGGGGCGAACGGTCTCGACGGGGGTAAGCCCTCTTTGGAAGCGAGCCGAGGTTGCCTGCCGTCCTCGTAAAAAAACGGCAGGGAAAAAGATAAGTGCCAACGAATACGTTCCTCTCGCTGCCTAATTAACAGGTAGCCGTCCACTACGAGGTTTGGCCAGCGCCTCGTAGCTGGGCGTGACCCAGCTGGCCAGGTAGCTCAGATGCGCCTCACATCTGAGACTACCTTACCTAGTGAGGCTGGTCAACCAGTAGCCTGTCTGTGGGCGACTGGTTGACGAGAAACAAAACACAGACTGCGCTCGGAGATGCCAAAGAGGGTTTACTTTCGGACGCGGGTTCGATTCCCGCCGCCTCCACCAGATTAAAAAGTGAAGAAATCAAAAAGGCCCTGATTTATCAGGGCTTTTTTGATTTTATAAGCTGATAAGCAAATACCAGAAAATGATTAGATGTGTTGCATTTTGTGATTTCAAGCGTTAACATAGATAGGAGAGAATCTAAGAATAGCTAACCGTGAAGATGCTTTCAATGAGGAGGAGCTTGCAATGGCACAAAAAGTCAACATTGAAGAGCTTTTGAAATCGATGACACTAAAAGAAAAGATAGGGCAGCTAACGCAGTTGGCACCGTTTTTCTTTAAGGACAGTGCAAAAGGAATAGTAACAGGTCCTATGGAAGCTTTGGGTATTAAGGATTCAGATATTTGGAACGCTGGCTCTGTCTTAGGAACGGCTGGTGCAGAGGAAACAATTGAGATACAGAAATTGTATTTGGAAAGAAACGAGAAGAAAATCCCTTTGATGTTCATGGCAGATATAATTCACGGGTACAGAACGATTTTTCCAATTCCTCTTGCTTTGGGATGCACATGGGATGAGAATTTGGTCGAAAAGGTTGCAAGGGTGTCTGCAATTGAGGCCTCTGCTGGTGGTGTTCACGTTACTTTTTCCCCTATGGTCGACCTTGTCAGAGACCCAAGATGGGGACGAGTGATGGAATCGACGGGCGAAGATCCTTACTTGAATAGCGTCATGGCACGTGCTTTTGTAAGGGGTTACCAAGGCGGTGACATTTCAAAAGAGGGAAATATCGCATCGTGTGTAAAACATTTTGCTGCTTATGGTGCAGTAGAAGGTGGAAGGGAATACAATACTGTCGATGTCTCTGAAAGGATGCTCAGAGAATTCTATTTGCCATCGTATAAGGCGGCCATAGATGAAGGCTGTAAAATGGTTATGACTTCATTTAACATCGTCAACAGCATCCCTTCGTCCGGTAACAAGTGGCTCCTCAGAGGAATATTAAGAGGCGAGTGGGGATTCGATGGCGTAACTATATCCGACTGGGGTGCTATAAAGGAATTGATTCCCCATGGTGTTGCGGAAGATGAGAAAGAAGCTGCGAGGAAGGCTATACAAGCTGGTGTTGACATCGACATGATGTCTGGATGCTATGCCAAACACTTGGAGGAACTAGTAGAGGAAGGACAGGTTGACATTAAACTCATCGATGAGGCAGTTTACAGAGTGCTGAAGTTAAAAGAAGAGCTCGGCTTGTTTGAAAATCCATTCAAAGGTGTGGACAAGGAAAAAGAAAAGAGAGTTGTGTTGTGCGAAGAACATAGAAGGATAGCCCGTGAAGTTGCAGCAGCGTCTATTGTTTTGTTAAAAAACGAAAATGTATTGCCATTCAACAAAGACATAAAGAAATTGGCCATAATAGGTCCTTATGCCGATGAGCATGCGATACTCGGTCCTTGGTCTTGGCAAGGAAGATGGGAAGAAACAGTCTCTCTAAAAGAGGGAATAATCAACAAGATAGGTGAAAGTAAAGTGTTAGTCGAAAAGGGTTGTGAGACAGAAGGAGAAAGCGATGCGCAATATAAAGAATCTCTTAAGAAAGCTTTAAAGGCAGCAAGTGAAGCAGACGCAGTGATATTAGCCCTTGGTGAGCACTACGATATGAGTGGAGAAGCAAGGAGCAGAGCGTTTATAACACTGCCGGGTAGACAAGAAGATTTGGCAAGGGAAATCATAAAGCTTCGAAAACCAACGGTTGTTATACTTTTCAATGGAAGACCTTTAGAAATCAGAGAATTATATAAAATTGCACCTGCAGTGCTTGAAGCATGGTTCCCCGGCACTGAGGGTGGTAACGCAATTGCCGATATTCTTTTCGCTGATAAAATCCCTTCAGCAAAACTGACCATGAGCTTCCCATATACAGTCGGCCAAATACCTGTATACTACAATCACTTCAACACTGGTAGGCCAAAACCAAGTGAAGATAGCACCGAAAGGTTTTGTTCCCATTACGTCGATATCCCAAACGCTCCTTTGTTGCCCTTCGGTTTTGGATTGAGCTATACGCAATACGAATATTCCAAAATTGAATTAGATAAAAACATACTACACGGAAATGATTCCATTAAGGCAACAGTGAAAATCAAGAATGTTGGAAAGTATCCCGGAGACGAAATTGTCCAATTATATATACGTGACTTAACTGCAAGTGTAGTTAGGCCCGTTAAAGAACTGAAAGGGTTCAAGAAAATACATTTAGAGGTCGGAGAGGAAAAAGAAGCTGTCTTTGAAATCACCGAAGATATGCTTAGATTCTATAACGAGAACATGGAATACATTTCAGAAAAAGGTAAGTTTTTGCTCATGATAGGGCCAAATTCACGGGATTTGCAGACGGTAGAATTCGAGTACAGATAACATCTTCTCGGTATCAAAATTAGGTCGTCTTGGAGGTGCCGAAATGATGCATCGAACCAGACCTCGTCCAAAGAACATTGAATTTGAGATAACTACTGCCTGTAACTACAGATGTCTGCACTGCTATTGTAACGCTGGAAGTAGGTCAAGGTACGAGTTATTAACAGAGCAGATAAAATCAGTCATAGACCAGCTTGTTGAAGCTGACGCTGAGCTGCTTGATATAGTCGGTGGTGAACCGCTTGTGCGCTCAGATATTTATGAAATACTCTCCTACGGTCACGAAAAGGGTCTGCAAATGATGATGAACACGAACGCATCTTTGGTAACGAAAGAAGTTGCGAAAAAACTCAAAAGCGTTTGCCCAGATTTATTAATTGGCGTTTCCGTTGATGGCCCAACTCCAGATGTGCATGAAGCAGTGAGAGGAAAAGGAACGTTTGAAAAAACCATGAATGGCCTAAGAAACCTCCTTGATGAAGGTTTTGATGTTACAATGCTTTTCGTCGTAAACGCATTAAATTACAAATATATCGACGATATGTTAGAGCTGGCAGCATCTTTGGGCACGCACTTGTACGTTGATCGTTTTGTACCAGTGGGGAGAGGATTGTTACACAAAGGCCTGCTTACGCCCACAAGTGAGCAGATAGAATCTGTTGCAAGGAAGCTTGAAGCTTACGAAGGACCAGTAACATTATTCATTGAAGAGAATATTTCTGGCGGTGAGTGTACGGCTGGCAGGACCCACGCTTCTATACTGGTTGACGGAACGGTTGTCCCATGTGGGCACTTCAGGTACAATCCTGAATTCTACATGGGAAATGTGAATGAAAAACCATTTAAAGAAATTTGGTATAGCTATAATCCTGACGTTCTTGTTCCAGAAAAATGTACAATCTGTCCGCTATATAAAACAAGTTGTAATGCAGGTTGCCTTGCGTATTCTCATTTGATTTACAAAGACACCGATAAACTCGTTTGTAAAACGTACTAGAGTTATTGAAAAATTTGGCTAAAAGGTCAAAAATGAAGGCTCCGGCAACAACCGGAGCCTTTTGTATAAGCTTCTCAATTTCCAACTATCTGACTGGTTTATCTTTAGTCACTTCTTCAAGTGCAAGTAGCCTTTCGTACCTTGTATTAACGTATTCTTGGAGTTCGTCGATGATTTCTTGAGCATCTGGCCTGGAAAGTAATGGTTTGAATCTGCCTTGCGATTTGATGTATTCGGCCACTGGTTTTGGATTCGTTACCTTCTTTGTTACACGGTAGACTCCTCTTTCTACTTCGTAAAGTGGCCAGTAAAGTGTTTCGATTGCGAGTTTACTTACTTCGACTGACTTGTCGTCAGCAACGCGCCAGAACCTTACACATGGTGAGTAGGCAGCAATGAACGATGGTCCGTCGAATTCAAGTGCTTTTTCTATTTTCTTCATGAAATCCATGGGCTCTGCAATAGATACCGTTGCAACGTACACGTTTTCGTGAGCTGCCATTATTTCAACGATGTTCTTTTTAAGTTGTAGCTTTCCGGGGAGCTTCTTCCCAACGGGAGCCGTTGTTGTATCAGAACCCGGAGGTGTTGCACCAGACCTTTGGTTACCGGTGTTCATGTATCCCTCGTTGTCGTAAACAATGTATATGAACTTGTGGCCTCTTTCAACAGCACCGGAGAGTGACTGCAATCCGATATCGTACGTTCCGCCGTCACCACCAAAGGCGAAGAATGCATATTTCTTATCCTTGTCGAGTTCTCCTTTTTTTAGCAAAGCCCTGTACGCGGTCTCAACACCGCTTATCGTAGCAGCAACGTTTTCAAATGCGTTGTGAATGTAAGGAATGTTCCAAGATGTGTAAGGATAAATTGTCGTTGAGACTTCCAAACAACCGGTTGCAAGACCAATAACGGGTTCATAACCTTTTGCGATTGCTGTCATGAGTGCGAATCTGACTACGTTTGGTGCAGCACAACCCGGACACATTCTGTGTCCCTGAGTCATTCCAGGGTTCTTGTCGTGGAACAACTTCGCAAGTTCTATAGCATTTAGTGGCATCTATTACACCTCCTTATTCTCTCAATCCAAGGTATCTTTCTTCATCGGCGATAAGATTGCCTTTGAAGGCATCTTCGAATGCTTGTCTAATGTGTTCTGGTGTTATATCCCTACCACCGAGACCATAGACATAACTACCCATTTGAGGTCTTAGTGCTACCTCATAGAGTGCAGATTTGACTGCCTCATAAAGTGGAGCTTCCGCACCGAATGATGCTGCCCTATCAAGTACGATAACACCTTTTCTTGCGTTAAGTATTCTCTGTAGCTCGGCTTTAACAAACGGTCTGAATACCCAGGGTTTGACCAAGCCAACCTTCTTACCTTCGGCTCTGAGTTCGTTGATCGTATGTTTAATCGTTCCAGCCGTAGAGCCAAGTGCAACCATTATGTATTCTGCATCGTCAACCATGTATTCATCGAACAAGTCGTACTTTCTCCCTGAAATCTTCGCAAACTCTTCTGCTACTTCTTTGAATACCTTCGGAACATGCTTCATCGCTTCGATTTGCTGTCTTTTGTGTTCAAAGTAGTAATCGTAAAGGTCAAGGGGACCGTAAGTTACGGGTTTAGATGTATCGAGTAATGGGTACATCTTTATTGGCTTTCCGACAAAGTTCTTTACAACTTCATCATCGAGTGTTTCAACTACTTCAACACCATGTGAGATAATGAATCCGTCGAAATTGACCATTACCGGCAGCCTTACATCTGGATGCTCCGCAATTCTGTATGCCATAACGGTAAAGTCGTAGGCTTCCTGAGCGTTCTCCGCCCACAGTTGAATCCAACCGCTATCTCTTTCAGCCATTGCATCGCTGTGGTCACAGTGGATGTTGATAGGACCTGAGAGTGCCCTGTTGGCAACTGCCATTACTATCGGCAGCCTCAAGGATGCTGCGATAAAGACCACTTCGTGCATAAGCGCAAGACCAACGGAAGCGGTTGCTGTAAACGCTCTTGCACCTGCAGCAGCTGCACCAACAACAGCACTCATTGCAGAGTGTTCACTTTCAACAGGAATCATTTCCGTATCGACAACACCATCGGCTACGTATTTTGCAAAATATTCAACAACAGGTGTTTGCGGTGTGATCGGATATGCCGCAACGACATCTGGATTTATCTGTTTCATCGCGTAAGCTATCGCTTCCGCACCCGTAATTGCTTGTTTTAAAGGCATTTTCGCACCTCCTTACTCTTCCGCAAAGTCTGTTTCTGGCTTCATTACTATAGCTCTCTTGTCTTCTGGAGCTGGCTGTTTCGTTTTCGGATCTATGCTCTTTGGACAGACATTTGCACAAAGGCCGCAACCTTTACAGTAGTAGTAGTTGTAACCTCTCATCTTCGGTTTCCCGTCAACAATCTCAACAACTATTGCTTGATCTGGACAATACAACCAGCACTGCATACAGTGTATACAGTTTTCTGCTTGATAAACAGGTCTCATTACCCTCCATGTCCCTGTTTTGTAGGCTTTCGCGTTTCCTGGTTCAACTATCAAACCACCGATTGGTATTTCCTTCCATCCTTTGAGTTCAGGCACTGCAGGTCACCTCCTCGTATCCTCTGTGAAGCGCCCTTATGTTCTTATTGACAACTTCTTCACCGAACTTTTTAAGGAACATGTCCCTAATCTTGTCCTCTACGTATTTGAGATCTATGACACTCGTTACTCTTGCAATAGCGCCAAGCATGACAGTGTTTGGTGTTCCTCTGCCGAGTTCTTCAAGAGCGATATCTGTCGCTTTAACGACGCAAATCTTACCTTGGAATCCTGTTTTTGCTCTCACCCACTCCGTACTTCTTACAGTGTTAACGATAAGTATCGTTTCAGGGGTTGTCCCTGCCAATATATCAGGATTGCCCAAAAGTGTGTCATCGATAACAACAACAAGGTGAGGTTTCTCAACGGAGGAGTGAAGTAGAATAGGTTCGTCAGAGATTCTGTTGAAAGCTTTCATAGGAGCTCCTGTTCGTTCCGCACCGTATTCAGGAAATGCCTGTACATATTTTCCCATGTCAAGTGCGGCTTCTGCAAGCATCTGCGATGCACTTTTTGCACCTTGACCAGCTCGTCCATGCCATCTGATTTCAAATATCTTTGCTGGCACGTTCTTTACCTCCTTTCGAATTTAAGGGTTTAGGAACTGCAAACTTGCTAAAATATTCACATTTCAAAATTAAAGCTTTTCCAACACATAACCCCCGAGACGTTCAACATCTCGGGGGAGTCATTTACAACCAGAAGGCTCTTGAGTTATATCTTTAAATACATTTTGTAATCCGCATCGGGGAATATATCATCAACGTACTCGAGCCTCTGTAACTCCCCGATATCTATATTACCACTTTTTAGCATATCGTACAAGTTTAAGAATCGTTTAATATGCGTTTTGGTTCTGTTAACTGCGTATTCCACACTTGTTCCGGTTGTCATTATAAATGCCCAGTCACTTGATTGGGCAAGCAACAACTCCCTTACCATCTGGTTCAAAACGCGAATTTTCAACGGATCTGTTTCATTTGCATGCTCTTTTGCTGCTTCTGTCATTCTTTCTACCATCTCGTGAAGGTGCGGATAAATCCAATCGTTTGTTCCATTCAACCACACTTCATTGTAACCATTGGCTCCCCAACTCGAAGCAGCCGGGGTAAGTATCTGCACCTTTTCAACCCAATCTACAACATCGCAAGCCCTTGTTACTCTAAGTTTTTGACTCTTAGCTGCTTCCCTCATGAAGTACTCTAAGAAGAACGGACCTTCAAACCACCAATGCCCAAATAGTTCAGCATCAAACGGGGCCACAATGATGGGTTCAAGACCTTCGAATAGGTTGAGCAAATAATCCACCTGGGCTTCTTTTTTCTTCAAAAAGTCTTTCGCATGTTCGTATGCTGTTGCTTTAGCTTCATCGATATCGTAATAGTCTTTCTTATCCAAAGGAGTATCCTTAGAAGTTATCTTGTGGTATTTGATACCGGTATTCATTCTGACGCCACTTGGATCGATATATGGTCTTATGTACTCGTACTCTCTATCAAAACCAATGTCCCTATAGAATTCCCTGTATCTTGAATCGCCCGGATATCCAATCTGCGCACTCCACACCTGCTCGGAACTTTCTGGATCCCTTGCGAATGCAAACACGTTATTCGGTGTAATAATCGGCCTATAGACTCCATACCTCGGTCTTTCATCAGCGTACCAAAAAGCATGAGAATCAACAAAGAAATATTCGATACCGTATTCCGCTAAGTACCTGTCAAGACCCGGGAAGTAAGCACACTCTGCCAACCATATACCACGCGGTTTAACACCTATGTGTCTCTCGTATGTTTTGACAGCCTGTTCTAACTGCGCACGAATCGCCTGCGGGTATTGCTCCATAAATGGCAAATAACCGTGCGTTGCATTACAGGTGATTATGTCTAAATAACCCCTTGCCATGTATTCTTTGAAGCCATTAAGAATGTTCTTCTTATATTGTTCCTTGAATATGTAAAGTGTGTCTTCAAACAGTTGTAGATAATATTGTGCCATTTTATGTTTCTTCGGATGTTCGTTCGTAGTTCTTGTTACTTCTTTTCGTGAAAGTTCTATCAATTTTTCCAAATGTCTTTCATACTTATTCTGTAGATCTGGATTTGCAAGCATTTCCATCAACGGCGGAGTTATTGACATCGTGAGTTTTACAGGTACTTTGTCTTGCTCCAAGTTTTTGAACATCCTTAAGAGTGGAATGTATGTTTCGGTGATGGCTTCAAACAGCCAGTGCTCTTCCAAGAAAAACGGATACTCTGGATGGTGTACGTATGGTAGATGGGCATGTAGCACGAACATCATTTGTCCACGTGGCATATTTACATCCCCTTCCCACTAAGTCGTATAACGCTGATGCTTCCGGCACTCGAAATCCGAAAAAGATGCTCCAGACCTTGGATAGAGCCCCCGATTCTTTCAACAATAGGTGTTAGCATACCTTCAGATGGCATCACTATCCTTCTTCTCTTCCTAAGGTCTAGCCACCTTTCTCTTGTCGATTGACTTGGCGAGTTCACAGGAACCCTACACAGATTCGATCTGAGCAGATGTTTGTAATTACCATTTGAATCGTAGTACCCAAGTTCAGCTAAATAGTGTGCTCCGGGCATTGGAACATTCATGTAATAATTTTTCAAGGAAGAAACATCTATGTTTACCTCGAATGTTCTGTGCGCATTTGTCCCATCAAATTCTATGAATGTAACATCGTAAACTCTCAACACTACTTTTCTCACTTCGTGTGACCTAAGGAATTCTCTATTAGCGGGACTGAGGTCCCAGTAAACGTGAATCCAGAACGGATTAACTGGCATGGCAACAAGTTTGTCCTTGTTATAATTTTCAGGAATGCTGATATCTTCTCGAACTGGCTGGGAAGTCAACGAAGGCTGACCCGATGAGGACGTAGAAGAGGAAGGTCTTGATTGACTTGGTTCTTCTGGTTGCACCGTTTTAACTCTCTCGACATACCTTTCAATCAGTTTTCGCACATCGTTCTTTGTCATCTGCTTTTTAACTGCCAAACCGAGTTCTTTTGCCTTCGCTTTCAGTTCTTGGATCGTCCGCTCCTGACTTAACCATTCTTCCAAGTGCTTTACTATGTTTATCATAGGTTCACCCCCCAGGCTGTGGTGGATGCTGTTAACTAAAAGTATTGAAAATTTCCAAAAACCGTATTATCTTCTTATTAGTGGAACACCCCCCACCATCAATTCTCACAAAAAGGAGGTACTCCACTATGCAAAATTCTGTAGTCTCTTGCCCCAAATGCGGCTCTACCAACATCTACAAAAACGGTCATGATAAGTACGGTAACCAACAATACTTTTGCAAAGACTGTAAGCGCACTTTCAGACTTGTTCATTCAAAAAAACACAAGCTCTTCTCTTTCCCTTATCCTAAATGCCCTGTCTGTGGAAAAACTATGCAAATCCACAAAATCAAAAAAGCCTTCGTTAAGTTCCGTTGCCGTTCTTGCCATACCAGAGACGAAATCCCAACTAACTTACCTCAATTTGTCCCTCTTCCTTTCGACTCTTTCAAGTTCTTCCGTTTCCCTATCTTTATTGTCCTTAAAGCCTTCGTCCTTTATTTCAAAGCTGTGTCCTTGCGTTCCATCAGAGACTCACTTAATATCAAAGTCTCTCATGTCGCTATCTACAAGTGGATCCTTAAGTTGTCTTGTTTCTTTTCCATCCTCGTTCCTGTAGATGCTTTCAAAGTCCATGGTGATGAAACTGTCGTTTTGTTTAAATCCAAAAAGTACTACGTTTGGTTCTTAGTTGAGCACGAGACGAATCTTATTGTTGCTTGGCATGTATCCAAATATCGCGATATGGGTCAAGTGAAGATATTGTTAGAGAAGTTCTTTGGTAACAACGAAAGAACAATCGAACTAATTACAGATGGACTTGGTGCATATGGTGCAGTGAAGATACTATACAAGAATATCAATCATATTGTTGTGAGACTTGGGCAAAACAATCAATGTGAATCGAAGTTTTCGTTATTCCAAGACTTTGTACGAGCCAAGCGTGGATTTAAGAATATTGACAATCTTCCAATGTACGTAAACAGTTTTTGTGTAGTGAGAAATCTCTTGAAACTGAATGGCAATGATATTGCGCGTGTTATGAGTGTTCTATTGTCTTCCATCACTACAAGTTAACAGCATCCTGTGGTGTGGTTTTGCTTTTCACGTAGAATGTTACTACAAGTGAGCGGAGTTGTAAAATGTTGTAATGAATCAAAATGTACATATATTTTTCTATAAATCGATACAGTTACAAATATATAGTTATAATTATAAGATTACAACTAACGAACGCAGTTTAAAAATATGTTTCCACTTCTAAAGTTGACTATTTATCAATAAAAAAGAGCCCGAATGAGGGCTCTTTTAAAAAACCGAGTGAAAAAATTTATTTAAGATTGTTTGAACCAGGAGCATCAACTATTCCAGTATTCTTCTTAGAAATTCCCTTGTTCGTTGCTTTTTCGGATTTTTCAAAATCTCCTCAGGAGGACCTTCCTCCTCGACAACACCTTCTGAAATAAAGATAATGCGGTCGGTGACGTCCCTTGCAAATCCCATCTCATGCGTAACAACAAGCATGGTCATCCCACTGCGAGCAAGATTTTTCATAACGTCTAGAACCTCACCTACAAGCTCAGGGTCGAGTGCAGATGTAGGTTCGTCAAAGAGCATAATTTCGGGATCCATCATCAAAGCTCTCGCAATTGCAACTCTTTGTTTCTGACCACCTGAAAGTTGTTCCGGGTAAGCCTCTATTTTATCAAGGAGTCCTACTCTACTTAACAGTACCTTTGCTTTCTTTACTGCTTCATCTCTCGGCATATTCTTAACCTTAGTTGGTGCAAGGATGAGGTTATCGAGCACATTCATGTGCGGAAACAAGTTGAACTGTTGAAAAACCATACCTATCCTTGCTCTGAGCTGATTTACATCGTATTCATTAATATCTACACCGTCCAAGTATATTTGTCCGCCCTGATATTCTTCAAGTTTATTTATACACCTCAAAAGGGTGCTTTTCCCTCCGCCACTAGGTCCGATGATTACGATAGTTTCACCCTTCTTGACTTGAAGATTAATACCTCTCAGAACTTCCAGCTTTCCAAAACGTTTTACCAAATTCTCTATTTTAATAATGATTTTTTCCGAATTCTCGTTGAACTGGTTCACTCCACTCTCCACGGTGTTAAAAACACTCATGCTGTAGCCATCCTCCTTTCAATGTACCTGACAATACGAGAAATAACAAATGTCATTATGAAGTATATGAAAGCTATCCCGAAGTAAATGGAGAACGTTTGAAATGTTCGAGATATTATGAACTGTCCGCTTCTCATTAACTCCGAAACACCTATAACGGACGCTAAAGAGCTATCTTTTGTGAGGGTTATAAATTCATTGCCAAGTGCCGGTAAAATGTTTCTAAAAGCCTGTGGAAGTATGATATATCTCATCGCCTGCCAGTGAGTCAAACCAAGCGATCGCGCAGCTTCGTACTGACCACGTGGGATTGATTGAATTCCGGCACGAACTATCTCCGCAATATATGCACCACTGTTCAAACCAAGCGCTGTAATCGCTGCAGGGTATGGAGCAAGCTGAATACCAAGTTGCGGTAAACCAAAGTAGATGATAGAAATCTGAACTAAGAGTGGTGTACCCCGAAGGAACTCCACGTATGCAGTACAAGGATAGTTTATTAGTTTGACCTTCGATAGTCTGCCCATACCGATGAACGTCCCGAGTATTAAACCAATTCCAACGGAAAAAGCAGTGAGCTTAAGAGTTTCCCATGCACCAACCAAAAGGAACGGAAAACTTCTCAGTAGTTCAACCAACGCTTCCACAACCTTCCCTCCCGCAAAAAACCTAAAATCACATCCAAAAACCTATACTATAATCAAGAAAACAAAGAAGCCCCCTTTATGCTTCGCACATAAAGGGGGCATTCAGTACTTATTCAAACCATTTTTGAAGTAATTTGTTGTATGTTCCGCTGGATTTCAGAATATCGAGTGTTTGGTTTACAAAATTAAGCAACTCTTTGTTTCCCTTTCTGACAGCAATTCCGTACGTCTCACCAGTGTCAATCACAGAGCTTATTACAAACTTTGGAAACTTCTTTACATATGCCTTTGCCGGAGCTTCATCGAGCACAACCGCATCAACGCGTGCATTTTGCAATTCTAAGAAGGCATCGGTGAATTTCTGGAATCTCACTACTTGTATGCCATTGATCTCGCTAACAACGAGGTCTCCAGTTGTTCCTAATTGGACAGCTACTTTCTTTCCGACAAGTTCCTCTAGTTTCTTTGGCTCGAATTTTCCGTCTTTCCTCACTACAATAGCCTGGTTCGCTTCGAAATATGGTTTCGAAAAATCAACGACTTTTGCCCTTTCTTCAGTGATAGTCATACCTGCAATAGCCAAATCGATCTTACCCTGCAAAAGGGCTGGTATCAGACTATCAAATGGTAGACTTACGATTTCAAGCTTTACTCCGAGCCTTTTTGCAAGTTCGTTAGCAATGTCGATATCAAACCCAACAATTTGGTTTTTCTCGTCAACGAATTCGAATGGTGGGAATGTTGGCTCAGTACCTACGATCAATTTTCCTCTTTTCTTAATCTCCGTTAGACTCTGAGCAAAGCTCAGGGAAATCGAAAGTACTAAAATACTGACAAGCAAAAGCCCAAGAACTTTTTTCATGATCCATCCCTCCCCTAGAATAAGAGTATTGACAAAAAAACGAAAACATTTACCAACCGTATTAGCCTCGTTTTAGTTGCAAGGATGCAAAAACGTCTAATAAGACTATAACGTTTTGATGGTTACTAATATTGGTAACTTCCCCTACATCTGTGCCGAAACTATCCAGCTAAATTCCCCGCTTTGGAGATTGTATTTCCCAAGTGTATTGAAGAAATTGGTTGCAAACCCCAATCCAACAACCCAGTCGCAACTGTACGGCTGCCCGACGTATATGTAGAATAATTGCACCGGCAGTGCCAACTCCCATGTGTAATTAAACTCCCCGTTAACTACCTCTTTAATATTAGGGACAGTAAACCTAAACAAGAAATATCCGAGACTGTTGTCCTCTATTCTGAAGTTTGCGCTTGCATCTAAAAGGTCTACTTGGTCGTTGATTATAAGCTTGCCTGATTGGTCTTTTGTTAAAATTTTGGCATTCGTGTAAGAAATTTCCACTCTCGACCACGAAGGAAAGAGGAAAGAAGTTTTCTTGTAGCTTGCGATTCCAGCAGATACTACAGGTATTTCGTAAGCATCAAGTTGTGTTATTTGTTCTAAACTTGGGACATTGGAGCTAAACGCAAAGAAAAGGCCTCCAAAAGAAATCCCCGCGCCCAAGTAAATAGGACGGCCAAGTGTAAATTCTGTAAAACCTTTTGTAGAACCGATAGTTCCTACGGAGAGATTAAGGCCGAAGAGCTCCAGATGTGCCTCAATACCTATTCCGTATGTGTTTTCCAAAGCTTCAGGAACCAATGCTAATCTTATTAAATAAGGCTGAGCAACAACACTCGATGGTTTTGCAACATGTAATATGCCTTCAGAGCTTGATCCCTGAGCATAGAGAAAAACAGACGTAATACACAAAAACGCTATCACAAATTTCCTCATGTTTCTCGCCTCCATTTAAGAGTCTTTCTCACGGTTGACCTTTTCTATCAGGCTTAGGTCTCCGAATTCGGAAAAAAGTGTATCTATTGTTTTTAGTAACCCTAATCTGTTAAGCCTTATATCCTCTTGTTCCACCATTACGAATACTTTGTCAAAGAATTTATCTATAAACGGTCTAAGTTCTGTTATCTTCGCCAATGCATCCTTATAATTAAGGTGCTTGATGTTATCAAGTACGACCGGTTTTACTTCAATGTACTTTTCGAAAAGTTCCCTTTCTTCCTCTTGAACGAATTTTGCAGAATCAAAATATGTAGAATCATGTTTCTTGCTTATGTTATGAACCCTTTCAAAACCAACCAACAGGTGTTCAAATTCTTCGGTTCCGACTAATTCCATGATCGCCTGCGCTGATAAAATTCCTCTCAGTGGTCTGTTCCAAAGTTCTCTAACTGCACGAGCTATATCGTATCTCAAACGTGAGTTGTAAAGCTCAAACCTGTTTTCAAAGAATTCATAAAGTCCTTGTGGTATCTCCCTGTTTAGTTCCTCACACGCTGCAGCTATGACTGGTTTCAGGTCTAAGTCCCAAGAGAACTTTTCAATAATCGCATAGATATCATCAACCTTGCTTCTTAATCCGTATGGGTCCTTTGAACCACTTGGAATGTTCCCAATAACAAAATTTCCAACAATTGTATCAATCCTATCAGCAATACCTACAACCGCACCCTCGATTGTTCCTGGATCGCTTGAATAGTGTTCTTCTATACCCCAGGCAACGTCTTTTGGTTCTCCATCTTTAAGTGCGTAGATCCTGCCCATAATACCTTGCAGTTCTGGGAATTCGTAAACAACGTGCGAACCAATATCAGCCTTGCTAAGTTTCGCTGTCCTTAATATTGTATCACTTCTCTTGTGCAAACTCAAAATGTCAATTATCACCTTGGCTATCTTCTCTATCCGCAATACCTTGTCATATAACGTCCCAAGCTCTTTCTGAAAGACCATCTCTTTAAGTTTCTCGTTGAAACTTTCAAGCGGAACCTTTACATCTTTTTCGTAATAGTACCTGGCATCTTCTAACCGCGCGTTGATGACCCTTTCATAGCCTTTCCTTGCATTACCCTTCACATCTTCTGGCATATCGATGAAAGCCAAGAATAAATTTGTCATTTTTCCGTGCTTTTTAACCGTGAAAGACCTTTGATGATGTTTTATAGTTGTCCTAATCAATTCTTCAGGAAGCTCTAAATACTTTTCCAAGAACTCACCTTGTATCATCTTTGGATATTCCGTCAGTATTGCCACTTCTTCTATCAGAGACCTATCCTTGTCGATTTCATATCCTTGTTTTTCAAATTCTTCGAGCTGTTTTACGATGAATTCCCTTCTTTCTTCTATGTATGGGATAACGTAGTACTTTGTTAGCTTTTCGACGTAATCTTCGTAAGATCCAACCTCGAAGTATTCATCCACAACAAAGCGGTGACCAACTGTTTTGTTAGATGCTTTCAAACCAAAAATCTCCATGTCGACAACATTCGCATTGTATATAGCCAAGACGTGGTGCGGAATTCTTACGAATTCGTATTTCCCGTCTCCCCACTTCATCGGTTTCCTAAACCTCATACCTTGAATTATCTGTGGTACAATCCTTTTTAGAACATCCTCAGTCTTCGCACCCTTTTGTACTTTGGTGATATATACATAGTTCTCTATAATTTTGACATCGTCAAGTGTTGATTCGTTCGATTTCAAAAACCCAAGCAGCGCCTTCGTAGGCTGACCATCTTTGTCGTACGCTACATTTACAGCTGGACCTTTTTTCTCAACAACCTTGTCTGGCGTAGATTCAGAAAGTCCGCCCAAGACAAATCCAAACCTTCTTGGAGCCACGAAAATTTTAAACGTTTCAAATTTAACCCCTTCATTATTTAGCACCTCAGGTATTTTTTCGGAAAGTTGCTGAATTATGCCCGGAACTTCCGTAGTTGGAAGTTCTTCAACTCCTAATTCAAAGAGGAATTCACTCATTTTTACCACCCTCCGCTTCGATGAATAACTTTGCACACTGGCTTGCCATAGACCTTATATCTCGTATAAACGTCTGCCTTTGGGCAACGCTTATCGCATTTCTTGCATCGAGCAAGTTGAACGTATGCGAACATTTCAGCAGCTGCTCGTAAGCTGGGAAGATCAAACCTTTTTCTATCAAACGGTCAAATTCTTTCCGGTATATGTCGTAAAGAGTAAAAAGCGCATCCGTGTTTGCTTCCTCGAAGTTGTAGATAGAAAATTGCCTCTCGTTTTCTTTAAAAAGTTCACCGTATCTGACATCCTTGTTCCACATGACGTCGTAAACGTTATCAACGCCCTGCAGGTACATGGCTATCCTCTCAATTCCGTACGTAATTTCCAGAGGGATCTCGGGCAGTGAGATCCCACCTACTTGTTGGAAGTACGTGAACTGCGTAATCTCCATTCCATCGAGCCATACTTCCCAACCAATGCCCCACGCTCCGAGTGTTGGGGATTCCCAGTTGTCTTCCACAAAGCGTATATCGTGCTCTCTTGGATCTATTCCAAGTGCTTTCAGAGACTCCAAATAAAGTTCTTGAGACCTTTCTGGATGTGGTTTCAAAATCACTTGATATTGATAGAATCTCTGCATTCTATTTGGATTTTCACCGTACCTTCCATCGGTAGGTCTTCTGCTCGGTTGAACAAATGCAACGTTCCACGGTCTTTTTCTCAAAACCCCGAAGAACGTTGAGGTGTGGAACGTACCTGCACCCATTTCCATATCGTAAGGTTGTTCAATAAAACAACCTTGGCTTGCCCAGAATTCATCAAGCGTCTTTATCACGTCCTGTAAGTACACTTTGAGTTCCTCCCTTCAAGTTTATAAATTCTCCAACCATTATATTCAAAAAATCCTTTCAATTACATACGCCCACAACGGAAGTGTTATCAAGGAAAATAACGTTGTAATTGCAACTGTCATTCCTGCTTTGGAAACGAGCTCCTTTTTGAAAGCTCCTATCACAACAACGCTATTGACCCCTATCGGCATTGCACATTCTAAAAGAAAAACTTTTGCTTCCAGTGGTTCAAAAAGAAGCGCTATCGGTAGTAAGACCAGCGGAACTAACAACAGTCTTTCCAAGACAATAAAAACATAATCCTTGATTGTCGAAGTCTCAAAATTAATCCTGGAGATACCCAACCCAACTTGTAAGAGCAAAAATGGAATTGCCATTTCCCTAAGCCAGTTGAAAGCTGTAAGCACACCAACCGGTAGTTGCTTGTACGAAATTCCAGCCATCCCTAGTCCCCAACCTAAAATGATAGCGTAAAGAAACGGCAGTTTCAGAACATTTTTCAACTCAAACTTCCCTCTAATCAATGCCGGTAAGAATGTGCTACCAAAAAATACGTTTATGAAAGAGTAAACCACGCCCAGCGCAAGGGCTTCTTCTCCCCAAAGTGCAAGTAATACGGGATAGCCAAGATAACCTGAATTAACATACACATTTCCCGTAAAGAAGATTTCCCTTTCTTCTTTGTGTAATATCGAAAGCAGGAACGATAAAATAAACATCACAGAAAAGCCAAGCCCGTAACGTAGGAGCACACCCGTTGTGGGGATGTAATCGTTCATGAAAGCAAAGGTCACAACTGGTGCCATCAACCAAGTAGCGATTTTATTAAATAAAGTTATATCGTCTTTGAACAACTTTCCGTACATGTAACCAACGAACATCATTATAAAAGAAGGCACTACAGCATTGAACGCTTGCCTTATCAATTCTATTTCCCTCACTTTTTTGAAATTCAGAAAGACTTGCTGAGCAACACTCCTATATTAACCGAAAAGAACGGTATATTGTTGCCGTGTTGCGGTCTCAAAAGTGGCTTTTTTACGTTATCAGAATCGATTTCAACAAGAGTTGAAACATTCCAAATAAAACCTGCACTTAAAGAAGCGAATAATTTAACTCCATCTGAAATAACAGGAGAATAAGAAATCTCGCCAACAGCACGATATTCTCTTACTGGATCGTCGAGAAGATGTGTTCCGGGTATGTACGTTGTTCTGTCATTCCACGCATTAACAGGTGACCTCTCACCAAGGACAACAAATTCAAAACTCGTGTTCAAATCAGGAATATCAGAAGGTACGTAGCTGAACATAAACGCGATGTTATTCTCTCCGTATTTATATCCTGCGTACACGAATTCAAGTGGTAAAATCATGCTGGTGTTGTAAACAAAATCCGTATAGTACGTGTACCCGTAAAACCTCTGGTTGCCAGACTCTGCCGATGGCTGGAACGTATACTTCGTGGCTCCTGCATGATAAAACCCGAATGTTCCGATACTCGTTTTCTGAACAAGACCCAGCGACCAAGCGATCTTATCAGGATTTTGGTAACTTTCCGGATGAAGAAATCTGTTCATATTTATGTCATCTACAAGGACCTGTGCGCAGTAATAATTCTTTCCATCATCGTAATCTAAGAAAAATCCGCTTATATAATTCGTCTCCCCCAGACCCTCAGGATAAGGCCTTCCCGCATCGTTTACGTATTGGATGAAAAACGAAGGAAGAGGATTAGCAAAATATTCAAAACTAAAATTCTGACCAGCGTATACACTTACATCCTGATAACCAAAGCGTAGATTACCAAGTCTCAAAGCGTACACCTTATAATTCGCACTTCTTAACTTTTCTCTTGTGTCCAAGCCAGCTTCTGAACGATTACATAATTCTATCCATCTGGTCACGTAAAAGAACTTTCCGTCGTCGTAAGTGAAATCCAAAACATTCCTTGGGATAGGTACGGAAGATATAAAGAGCGAATATGGACTATCCACTACATCTTGCAAGTGTGTTTTACCAACAGAGATGGAAAGTGAATTATTTTTGAAGGTTATAGAGCCTTCTTTGAAATTAAAATAGTACCCTGCATAGTAACTCTCTGAAAATGGATCGTTGTACACACCATCGTTTCTTGCCGACATGATGGCTTTGAATTGGAAAGCTTCTGAGGAGTGATTTATTCCGATATCGAAGTTAAAAAATCCCGCAGGAGTATTTAGCCGCTCAAGGTTATAAATCGTGAAGATGCTCTCCCCGATGTTGTAGCTTGCTGTAAGTGAAAATTCCACAGCAAACCCTGTTAATACTAGCCAAGGTTGTAAAAGCAAGAAAAATAGAAGAAGTGCTCTTTTTATGCTTCTGATTCTGGATTCTTCCATATGGTCTTGCCCCCGTGTGTGATTAACTTTACTTCCGATGGTATCGAAATGCCTTGGTTGATAACTTCTATTATCAAATCAACCGGAAGCGAGGTTTCAAACCAGACCTCTTCTATCTTGATCTCCTCCCAGCCTCTATCAGCAAACCTCTGTATAACCTTTTCAACTGCCTTCCTGTATTTCTCAAAATCCATTTCGTACTTTCCCATAACCCCACCTCCAATGTACTTCTTGCACACAATTTTACCATGTGGAAGTCACTCTGCAAACTTTCCTGATTCGAGATTTCAAAAACTTACCGTAATCTTCCTCATCCAGATCCGTCACAGCCACACACATATCGTGCCCATTCGCATGTATAACCTTCCTGTCACCGATATACATCACAACGTGACCCTCCATGTACATCAAATCTCCTGGTAGTAGCTTTTCTCTTTCCTCGACTGTGGCAACTGATGGGAGTTTATCTTCTTGATCACCCGCATCCCTTGGAAGGTCTATATTAAATGCTACATCGTACAGGCGATTCACAAAACCAGAACAGTCAAACCCATACGAAGACGTTCCACCCCAAACATACGGAACTCCAAGCAATTCAAATGCGAGTTCAACCACGGATCGAAAATTAATAACTGGTTCATCAACTAAAGTATAGGTCTTCCCATTAGGTAACAGAAAATCCCTGTAATTTTCGGTATATAACCTACTTCCAAAAGGCAGTATGAAATTTACAAAGCCTTGAACTTTGCAAAAAGGAGCTGAAACTTTGAGAACTTCGAGGTTTACAAACTTCTTTTCCTCCTCATCACTTAGGAAATACAACGTATTCCGATTTACGTATCCTTTGTAATCCAGCCTCGCATCCCGAACCAGAATATAATCGGAATCTTTTGGACTGTTTATGTCTTCCAAGACTTCCACGATCTCTCCAAAAACAAGCTGGTGTACTCTTTCACTTCTGAACTTCCTTTCAGCCCGAACATCTGTTACTGGTATCACAACAAGAGCGTTCAAATTCTCATCTCCCCGTAGTGAAAACTCATAAGTATTATACCATACCCTCATTTTAACTTGTTTTGTGTCCCTATTAACAAGATTTAACGAGAAAATTTAACAGAGAAAAAGGTTTATCTTCTTTCCGAACCACTTTTTGCGAAAAGCGATTGTTTTTGATTGATAACATAACTGCGAATAAAAGGTAGCGTTTTGGTATAATATAAGTGATTTGTTTCGGTAACGTTACCAACACTCTCAACACTCCAGTTGTCTGAAAGGACACAAGCAATGCAGGGAGGTGTGAACTGTACGGAGTGCTTTTATCGAAAGCCGAGTGGTGAAAACCTTATCAGTTTGAAACAAAAAGTCAAAAACTTAGGGAGGTGGCCATATGAAAAGGATGTTTGTTAGGATTTTGGTTGTTCTTTTGATCGGACTGTCCGCTCTGTTGTACGCTGAAAAGGCGAAGATAACCATCTGGGCATGGGATCCAAACTTCAACATTCCGATCATGCAAGAAGCTGCGGCAAGATACAAGAAAATCAATCCAGATGTCGAGTTTGAAATCGTGAACATGGCAAAGGCCGATGTGGAGCAAAAACTCAACACGATACTCGCATCGGGAGTTAAGACAGGTTTGCCAGAAATAGTATTGATTGAAGACTACAACGCACAAAAATACCTACAGTCCTACCCAGGAGCATTTGCTGATTTAACAAAGCACTTCACCTGGTCAGAATTCGCACCATACAAAGTGAAACTTATGACCCTCAACAACAAAGTCTACGGGGTCCCATTTGACTCTGGAGTTGCAGGGTTCTTCTATAGAATAGACTACATCGAACAAGCTGGTTTCAAACCATCTGATCTTGAAAATATTACGTGGGACAGATTCATCGAAATTGGCAAGGTCGTCAAACAGAAGACAGGAAAATTCATGATCGCTGCTGACCCGTACGACGGCGGATTGATGAGAATACTCTTACAATCAGCAGGAACATGGTATTTTGACAAATCTGGTAAACCTTATATTGCAAATAATCCTGTTTTAAAAGAAGCTGTAAGACTGTACAAGGAGATTAAAGATTCTGGCATCGCAAAAGAAGTCTCCGGTTGGAACGAATGGGTCGGCGCATTTAATAGGGGAGAGGTTGCGGCAGTTGTTACCGGAGTATGGATCATAGGTTCCATAAAGGCTGAAAAGAGCCAGTCTGGAAAATGGAGAGTTGCCCCAGTACCAAGGATGAACATAAAAGAATCAGTCAATGCTTCCAACCTTGGTGGTTCAAGCTGGTACGTCTTGCAGAACAGCAAATACAGAGACACTGCTATAGATTTCTTGAAGAAGATATATGCGCGCGATTCCGACTTCTATCAAAAGATATTAATTGAGCGTGGAGCGGTCGGAACTTGGCTACCAGCACAGGGCGGTTCAGCTTACAAAGCAAAAGACCCGTTCTTTGGTAATCAACAGGTTTTCCAACTCTTCTCAGAATGGATGAAGAAGATTCCACCGGTGGACTTTGGTGTTTACACATATGAAGCGGATGCCGCAATAATGAGCGTTATGCCAGACGTTTATAGCGGTAAGCTTTCCATTGATGAAGCGTTGAAGAAAGCAGAACAACAGTTCTTGAACTCAATAAAGTGAACTTTCAAAGATCCGGGAAGGTCTCCGGAGACCTTCCCGGATTTTTAATACCTCTCAGAATTCTAAGGAGGATTGGAAAGATGTCTGAAAAAAAGAAGACGCGTGGATTAGAACACATCTGGAGTAAGTGGGGATGGGTATTTATCAGCCTTATGCTATTAGGTATTATTCTCTTTGTTTTTTATCCTATCGCTTACTCTCTTTACCTCTCAACCTTCTCAACAAGAGGTTTTTTAAAAACTTTTGTGGGTTTTGGTAACTACATAAAGCTTGTCCAGGATACGTACTTTGTGCTTTCGTTGAAAAACATCCTTACAATTCTCGTAATCCAAGTCCCCATCATGCTCTTTCTTGCTTTAATCTTTGCCACTTTGTTGAACGACCCAAAGATAAAATTTAAAGGAATATACCGAACTGCACTCTTTCTTCCGGCGGTTACATCCCTTGTTGCTTATACGGTGATCTTCAGAGTAATGTTCAGTAACGATGGACTTGTTAACCATGTTCTTATGTTTGTTGGAATAATAAAAGAACCTATTAGGTGGCTACTAGATCCTTTCTGGGCAAAAGTAACGCTGATAGTAGCACTGACTTGGAGATGGACTGGTTACAATATGATGTTCTATCTCGCAGGGCTCCAGAACATCCCGATAGAAGTGTACGAAGCTGCTGAAATTGATGGAGCTTCAAAAACTGTGCAGTTTTTCAAAATTACAGTTCCATTGCTGAAGCCCATCATCCTTTTCACGACGATTACCTCCACGATAGGTACCTTGCAACTTTTCGATGAACCGATGAACTTAGCGGCTGGCGTTGTAACAGGGTCAAGTGTAGGACCTGGGAACTCGCTTTTGACTCCTTCTGTGTATATATACAACGTATGTTTCAAGTACTCTCCTAATTTTGGCTACGCTTCGGCTATTTCGTACGTTATAGTTCTGATCGCTGCAGTCCTTGCTTTCATCCAATTCAAAGTGGTAGGTGAAAGAGAATGAGTAGAAAATTAAGGTACACCTTCATATACATATTTCTTACGATCTCGGCATTTATATCCGTATTTCCTTTTTACTGGATGATCGTCGGGAGCACGAACAAATCCGTCGATGTTTTAAAAGGAAAACTCTCCTTCGGTACTGAATTTGTAGAGAACTTCAAGAATCTTTGGGAAAATTACAATCTGGGGAAGGTACTTGTTAATTCAGCTAAGATTTCCATATTTGTTGTTGTATTTTCGATAATTGTTTCATCTATGGCAGGATACGGATTTGAAATATACTCCTCCAAAGTTCGGAACAAGGTTTACAGTGCCATTCTGCTCACAATGATGATCCCTTTTGCTGCACTTATGGTTCCTCTTTTTAGGCTTATGTACTTTTTCAATCTCATAGACTCGCACTGGGGTGTTATATTACCAATGATACCTTCTGTCTTCCTCGTCTTCTTCTTTAGGCAGAATTTCAAACAATATCCGAAGGAAATTATTATGGCAGCCAGAGTTGATGGAGCAAATGAACTAAGAATATTCTTCTCAATAGTCCTTCCATCAATGAAGTCTGCTTATGCTGCGGCGGCAATATATGCGTTCATGACGAGTTGGAATGCGTATCTTTGGCCGCTTGTTATTATTCAAAGTGAACAGAACAAAACCATTGTGCTTATGATCTCAAGTATTGCTTCCGGATACACTCCCGACTTCGGGGTCGTGATGATGGCAGTTGTTATAGCTACTCTGCCTATGCTCGTTGTCTTCTTTGCCTTGCAAAAACATTTCGTCCAAGGCGTCCTTGGTTCCGTAAAACAATAAAGAGCAAGACAGAAATATTAAAAGGTTGAAAAAGTGGGCTCGGCCCACTTTTTTTGTTCCCACCGTGGTATAATTTTTACGAAAGACCGTTGAACAAGGATTGTGGAATATATGGATGAAAAGCCCGCTGGTAGTTTCTTTAGAAAAATGGAAAGAGTAGCGAGAATTACAAGACTAATATTGTTACTAAAGGGAATTTTGATACTCTTTTCCCTATTTCTTGCTTTTTCCAATTTCTTGTTATTTTTTATAGTAACTCTGATTCTGAACATTCCACTTATTAGAAAATCTATTCTCGGAAGACTCCCTACCGATACCAAAGAATTAAGAAAATCAAACATTTTAAATTGCAACGAAACCTTTGAGTATGCACCTAATTTATATCTTGATGTCTTCTACCCACCACCTCTCAAATCGATGAAGAAAACCGAAAATATAAAGGGAATTGTACTCTTCGCACACGGTGGGGGATGGATAAGCGGGTACAGAAGACAACCAAACAATATCTCCTGGTACAGGTACCTTGTAAGCAAAGGATTTGTGGTAGCAACTATAGATTATGAAAGAGGATACAAAGCCGGTATAGAAAAATTAATCGAAGAACTTCTCGAGGCTATAGATTTTTTGGAAAGCTACACGACAAAAAGGTTCGGACTTAACCAAAAAGTGTCACTGATGGGACTCTCGGCGGGCGGACATCTTGCTTTGTTAGCTGCAAGTCGCGTGCCTGAGAAGATAAAGAATGTCGTTGCTTACTACTCACCTTGCGACCTACTTGACATCTGGAGCTCAGCTTCTATTTTTGCAAGATTCGCAGCTGCAACAACGCTTAAGAGATTACCAAACAGAGCAAAAGATGTTTACGAACGATATTCACCTATCAACAATATCACCGAGAATTATCCACCAACTCTTCTTGTGCACGGTTTGAAAGATTCTGTCGTGCCATATATCTCTTCTGTAAAGATGTTCAAAAGGCTCAGAGAAAAGGGGCTGGTGGCGAAGCTCTTGATTCATTCGAAAGGTGACCACGGTTTTGAATTCGTATTGAGAGATCAAAAGACAATTGATATAATTCAGAAAACAGCATCGTTTTTGGAGGGAAAATTATGGTGAGCTTTGATTATAGAGGCAAAATAACTGACTTTACACAAGGATACATTATGAAATCAAAAAGATTTCGCGGTATTTACACTCGTTTCCACACATTGTACCCGAACCCAGAAAAGGGGACAGAAATTGTTGAATACTACCTTTTTGATCCAAAAGAGGATCCAGTCGGAATACTATTCATTTTACACGGTCTTGGCACTTCAAACATACCATTTTTACTCTGGATGGCAACACACCTTGCGAATGCTAATGTTAGGGTCGTTCTCCCAATCCTCCCGGGAAATTTCACAAGAGTAGCCCACGGTTCTGTGAGTGGAAAGGATTTCTTCGATGCAGACGTGGATAGAGCAACAAGGTTTTGGGAGCAATCGGTCGTTGATGTTTTGTCAGTCGTTGATCATTTAAAGTCTCAGAACCTTTGGGTTGAGAATTCTCACCTTTTTGGCTTCTGTCTTGGTGGCATGGTTTCAGTCATGATAAATGCTATCCGAGATGACTTCAAAAAGACAATTCTCATGACCGTAGGTGGAGAAATGGCAACCCTTATGTGGCATTCTCCAACACTTGCGTACTTTCGAAGGAGCATCGAGAAACTTAAGTCAAGCGAAAAAACGAAAGGAAAGATAAAACACTTTATCGATGACCAAAAGAAGATAAAAGAGATTTTCGAAGAACAACTTAAGACCTTAAAACAATTCAAATATGTGGAAGAAATGCAAGCAAGTGATATACATCCTTACTTAAAATTAGACCCCATCGCATATGCCCAGTTCGTTAACAGAGAAAAAATCATCTTTGTGGAAGCGTTATTTGACAAAGCGCTTCCACGAAGAAGCAGAAAACTTTTATGGGAAGCACTTGGTAGACCGAAGAGGTACATAATCCCCAGTGGCCACGTCACTTGGCTACCGTTTGGCTTTCTCGTTGGACGTTTCATACTGCAAAATATGGGAATTCGGGAATTTAAGAAACAGATGGAGTTATTGAAGAAAATAGAGCTTGAAGAAAAAAAGTGAACACTATTAAAATCCCGGCCAACCGAAATCGAAAGTTGCGCCAAAAGGTAATTTTTCGCCGTCTTTTTTTAAACCAAATTCCACGGATATGTACTTATCTTCTACGGAGTGCATTACTGTAGTAGACTCAATTATATAATTGATAATTCTTTCCGAACCAGCCAAATTTACCTTCAAATAGTCATCATCTATTATCAAAGCACTCCCTACCTTCGGATTTCCAATCGCATCAACAGGTTGTATGTTATCCCAAAGACCTCCGTTTTCGGTAAGGAATCTCGACCAAATGTTTGCTGCAGACATTATAGCGATACGGCTTTTTTGAGAATCAATAGAAGCTTCTACTCTTTGGCTGATATCTAAGACTTCTTTCATAACCCCTGAAATCATGACCGCTGCAATGGAAGACAGCAAAAGTAAGAGGAGCGCTACCGATATGTTGATGATACCTTCTCTAAAATTTCTGTAATTGAGCATTCTATCACCACCTACTGCCTACTTTGATGCTTGAGGAAAGACTATGAATTTGGTTTTGACTATCTCTCCAGTATTGCCTACCAAAGATCCCCAAGACATTTTCCATTTTATCTTCAGCTCAAGCCCTATGATGTCATCCTTTATTGTTTGGATTGCAGGACTGTTTTTGTAAGTATTCCAATCTGCCATGTTGTCGAATCTTATCCTTCTTTCTTCAATCCCTCCTTCTTCATTTCTGTATCTGTAGACCAGACTAGCTTCGACTTGCTCAACGTTCTCAAGTAGTGTTATCGGAAAATAGTTATTAGTCAAATCCAATGCAGGCATGAATCTTGTCATTGTAAATTTCTTTTCAGTGGAATTGTACTCAATTATGACTTGTCTGAATGAACGCGTAACATAACCGTTGTTAAAGACAGCGTTTTTGAAACGCGCTACAGGGTATACAAACTTATCTTCAGAGAGTAGGTCTAAATCTGTCGATACAGACTGAACAGCAAGATTAATTTCTTTTAAAGTAAACTTATCCGTCGGTTTAACATATCCACCGTTGAAAACCTGACCATTCAAATAATACCTTAGTTTCGCGTACCTAGGCCTGTACTCGGAACTTGAAGGTGACAACGCATTTGTAATTATTGCCCAGCCGGAGGGCCCCAAATACCCACTTTGGAGTGGGGAATAAGTGGGAGGATTGTCGTTATTTCTCTTCAGCACAACGGGATAAGTTATCACATACGTTACATATATCCTGAAACCGTCAGCTGTTTTTTCAATATCTATGCTATCGTACAACCATAGATGATCAGTTATCTGTTTATAATTCTCCCCAGGTCGAGTGTAGCTGCTTGCAACTCCCAGTGTAAACTTCGGCTTTTGAAGTTTCTTGTTAGGATCGTCTTTATACCGTTGATTGACAAGCAAAGATGAACCACTACCAGCCCATTTTAGTTCTCCTTCCATGACGTCGAAAAGAAAATTCACATAGGTATTTGCATAAAGTGACTGGAGCGTAGCTTTCGAAACTTTGTACGACCTCAAAGTCATGTCCACTATCAAGGTGAGAATTCCGAAAAATATCGTTATCACAACCAGACTTATCAATACTTCAACAAATGTATAACCCTTTCTTTTCATAGTCACATGTACCTCCGCAAGTAAGAAGCATGATTTTTATTTTTCGATTATCTTTGGATAAGAATCTTCGATTTTTACAAAAACTGACTTCCCTTGAAGAGAGAATTCAAAGGTACAATTTGAGTACGATACGTCAAAATTAGAGCCTGACAAATGTTTTACAAATATTCCATCTATCGTGTATAAATCTGTAATTCTCGTTACTTCACTTTCGTTGAATTTAAAAATCATTCCTGAGTAATCAGAGTCGCGGAAATCAAATCGTGCGATGTACTCTTCCTTACCATTATTATCCTTCTTATCGGTTTGACCATCAAAATCGTTGTCTATAAACGCAAGAAACTCTCTATCTTCGTACTTGATACACACAATAGAATTACCGTTGAACCCTTCACGTCGTGCATCGGAAAGTAGGAAAAACAGTTTTTGGGAAACAGATGTCAGCTTAGCCTCTGCAGGAAGGTTCTTCGCAAGATTATAAACTATCGGGGTTGCTATTCCCAAAATTAAAGCTATGATAAGCATAGCAATTATCATCTCAGTTAAAGTATATCCACTGCGGAAAATGGAACGGCGCGAACGTTTAGAAAAAATTACCATTGTTTCGGCACCACCCTTGTCTCAATGTAACGTCCCTTTGAATCTGTCACCCTAACGATTACAACAACAGTGTTAGCTAGGCTGGACATATTCAAAGGAGTTGTATCCGCCGGTTCAGAAGTTTGGATGAACTTGCCACGGTAATTTACTGTTTTTCGCGTAATAGTTACCGTGAACTTTTTACCATGGTATTCGATTTGCTTTGACGAGTCAGAAATCTGTGATTGGTTCTGCGTAATTATCTTCTCACATTCGTTAAGAAGAATATCACCGAGCTCAACAAGAGCCTGGTTCTCGTACGACTTTTGGAGCAAGTTGAACGAACTTACCATAGCTATACCTATGGAGAAAGTTATAATGATCATCGCTACAAGAGCTTCAACAAGCAAAGAACCCTTTCTCAAACTATCACCCCTACAACTCTCAAGTGATCTCAAAACTCACTTTTTAACCATCTGAACCCCTTAATCTCTACTCTTGCCGGTGCAGTCCAAATTCTGTAAGTTATCCTTTTCAAATGGGGAGCAGTGTTCTCATTGGCTGGTTTTAAAACTATTATTATTTGTGGATCTGGTGATGGAGTCTCGAGAACTGCTCTGGCTTTCACGGTTTGAGCTGAGGTTATCTGAACTGGATCAAGCATTCTTGGAAAATTATTCGGATCGATAAGTTCGGGTCGGTTAATATATGTTTTAGAATACCTCAACTCAACAGTCCCTTGACCATCTTTGGTAAATTCTAGTTCAACTTCCATGGCTTGCACAAAGTGATTCTGTAGCACACTTCTTGGAATACCTTTTACTACTGTCCCATCCTGAAGTTTGTAATCCACAACATTCGTCAGCTTGTCACTAACAAGTATTCCGGGCTTGATTTCGTACTTTTTCACAGTCTTGGTTACAATTTTGTAGAAGTTTCCGGAATTGTTCCCATCCGCTGCAACAAAGTCCGGTATCCCATCGTTATCAAGGTCACCTATAGTCCCAGCATCAAAGTCAAATGGAGGTTTGTTTTCACTCGAATAGCTTCCCCTAACAAGTTCAAGACTCACAAAACGCGGTTTTCCAGTTGAATCTCTGTCTTTTCCTCTAAACAAGTATATCGAACCACCGAAATTTGCATTTTGTCGCCAAGCATCCGTTCCAACGAAGATGTCTGGATAACCATCTCTATCCACATCCGTAACTTTAATTATTGTTGGAGCAAAAGATGGAAGGCTTTTTGGATTTTTGGAGTTTGGGATTGAACCATCCACCATAGCGGCACTTCCTAAATCTCCGTCGGTTTTCACGATAGCAACTTTTTTTGAAGGATCGTACTTTATCTGATCGTTGACCTTTTCACCATAATATATGAATATACCTCTCTTGTCGGTATTACCTGCTACTATGTCCGGTATCCCATCCCCATTTAAATCCGCAATGTCCAAGACCGCAGCACCTTCAGAAGCAGTTGTACCAATTTCTGAATCAGAGAATAGTAAGTATATTTGTGAAGTAGTAAAAAATCTCCTGTTGCCTTTTGTTGGATCATTCTTCCAAAACCAAACCCTTCCACTCATGTCAGCGTATATGATATCCTTGAAACCATCCTTATCAAAGTCAAAGCTTGCCATTGCACTAACAGTCCAGTTAGTAGAGAACTTACTATCTATTGAAATACTTTCTACAGTAATAACAGGATTTTCAGTCGCGTCTTTGATGAAAGCTGCTTTATTACTAGACTTCTTGGAACTGTAGAAGAATAAGTCGATTTTACCGTCATTATCAAAGTCATCAACGACCAAACTACCCTCACCATTAGATATGGATGGAATGATGTAAGAAGTTTTATCATCGAAATTAATATTTCCCGTGTTTGGCATAGTGTTTCTTTTTACAAAAACTTTCGCGTCGTAAGTTATAGCAATCATATCAGCGTATCCATCTTTGTTAAAATCCACAGCATAAGTGTGTGCTACTCTGGCAAACGGTCCGGCACCTGGTTCAGCATTTATGGTGTCAATTTTGAATTTATTTACAGCCACCAGTGTATTCTGCACAACTCTTACAGATATTTCTTTAGCAAATACACAACCAAACGCACTCTCTGGCTTTGATTGATCATAATTAGAAATGGGATAGTTCCCAACAAACATCGGTTTGCTCCAGTCAATTCCGTGCAGTTGAACTGAAATAAATATGCACAAGGTCAGAGTTAATGTTGATAAAATTTTCAAATTGATTGAAAAGCTTTTCATGTGCTCACCCCTTTCTTTAAGCAATCCCCCCTTTTAGGGGGGAATTGCCTTCCATTCTTTGTTATGTTATCTTATTGATTTATCATTCACTAAGCCAACAGTATATTAACTTTGTGTATATTCGTATGAACTTTTTAAACGATTCCAAAGACCAACATTCGTCTGGTTGATGCATGTGCGTATCTTCCCCCGGGAAGACCGCACCGTAAGCAACACCGTATGGAACGCTCCTTGCGTAAGTTCCTCCACCAATAGAAATTGGCTCGCTCATATCGCCTGTTTCTTCACGGTATATTCTCAGTAAAAGTCTCATGAAATCACTATCTTTTGACACATAGAGCGGTTTGCTATAGCTCATCCTCTCGACTTCAAAACCTTTCATAGCTTCTTTAATCTGCATTGTTATCATATCGACGTTGAAGAATATCGGATGTCTGATGTTTATCACTGCTGTTATAGTGTCATCTTCCAGTTTTAAAATCCCGAGGTTACAGGTCAACTTTTTGCTCACATCGTCCTGACCAGATATGCCAAGACCTATACCGTAGTAATCTTTCCCAAGACGTTCGTACAACACCCTAATTGTCTCATTTTCTGGTCCGAAATCGATCCTTGAAAGTAATTCCAGCATACCAGCTGCCGCGTTGATACCAGCTTCTGGGTGCGCACCGTGGGCAGATTTTCCGAGCGATTTCACAATAATACTATCACCAATAACCTCATATTCATACTTGCAAGAGCTGACATAATTAGAAACAAGGTAGGCTATTTCGTTCACCTTATCTGTCTCAATTACCGCAACGCATTCTTCGGGAACGACGTTAGCGGCTGTTCCTGCCCTTAGCTCAAGTAATTTTGTGGAATAATGTTTTGAAATCTTTCGCCTTATGGAGTAAGTAACAATACCTTTCTCAGCAAAAACTGCTGGAAAGTCACCGTCTGGTGTCACGGCAGCGTCCGGATATGGTTCTTTCGTAAAATAATACTTCAAGCACTGGGATCCGTTTTCTTCATTTGTTCCGAATATAACTCTCACTCTGTTTTTTGGTTTATCGACCAGTTCCGAAGCAATCTTTAATGCAAAAAGTGCTCCGATACTTGGACCTTTGTCATCTGATACGCCTCTCCCGTACATCTTTCCATCACGGATTACAAGCTCAAAAGGATCATTCGTCCATCTTTCTCTGTCTCCTTCAGGAACAACGTCAAGATGCCCAAGAATAGCATAAAGCTTGCCACCTTCACCATATTCAACATGCCCAGCGTAGTTGTCCACGTTTACACCTTTGAAGCCCAGCTCCTCAGCTATTTTTAATGTTTCGTCCAAAGCCTTTGCAGGTCCTTCGCCAAAAGGCATTCCATCCTTCGGCTCACCCATTACGGAGTTAATGGCTATAACCTTCTTGAGAGCTTCCAAGATTTGATCAAAATACTCATCAACCTTTTTGTTGATAATTGTGCTAATGTCAGACATATCCATACCACCCTTTCGCCTATTATTTTTTCCCTGATAATATTTTAACACAAATTGAAGAGATAGTTGTTACAGATCTTGTGGTATGCGATTCAAAGTAGAGTTCCTTAACTTCAATTCAACAGGCAGAATAATTTGAGAAACCGAACCTGTTTCCATGTTTTTTATCAAACTCTTAAATGCTTCCGAACCAAGCTTGAGTTTGTCGGTAGCCACTGTGGTCAAAGGTGGTTCAATTATTGAGGAAAAGCTTATGTCATCAAAACCAACGACTGAAACATCGTCAGGGACTTTGAATCCGAGTTCTTTCAGTGTTTTGATAGCTGCATAAGCAAAGATGTCGTTGTAGCACAGCAGTGCATCGTAGTTGAACTTTTGACCTTTCCTGATAACGAACGTTTTGAAAGTTTCGTATGCGCTTTCGAAACCTTCGTTTGAGTATATCACTTCTAAGCTTATCTGTCCTTCTGACATCTCCGATTTAAATTCTTCTAAAGCCCTTCTCACACCTTCTTCCCTTACCCGCGAGGCATATTTATGTTTTTGTGCATTCAAAAAAAGAATGTTTTTGTGCCCTGTGTCTAAAAGATATTTCATAGCTATATATCCACCGCGTTCATCATCGCTGCAAACGTAGTTTGTTTGTATCTTTTCGAACCTTGCTCCTATTACAACGTTTGGTATCCCTTGCTGAACTAATCTTATAATGTCGTCTATCTTTGTTTGTACCGCGGTGATAATCAAACCATCAACTCGCCTTTGTAGTAATGTGTTTATCGCTCTTTCTTCGTTTTCGTAGCTTCGATCTGTGTTCACAAGTAATATGGTGTATCCGTAGTTCCGAGCTTCGAGTTCTATTCCTTTTATTACTTCCGCGTAAAAAGGATTGGTGTTATCAACAACGACAACACCTATTAAATGCGTCTTCCTTGTTCTGAGCGCACTTGCGGTACAGTCCCTTGTGTATCCTAACTCTGCCGCAACCTTGAGTATTTTCTCTTTCGTTTCTTTTTTTACATACCCACGACCACTTAACGCTCGCGATACGGTATTTATCGAAAAGCCTGATGCTTCTGCTACATCTTTTATAGTTGCGAATCTTTTTCTTTTCACCATTACCTGAAATTCTCCTCCTCTATTTTCTGAACCTCTTTATACGCGTTTCTGAGAAACTCTTGACGCCATTCCGGGAACCCTTCGGTAAAGGAAGCCTCAAGCCATTTGTCCACAATGTCACACGCTTGCTCGGGAGCTATCACCCAACCACCCATCGTTAATACATTTGCGTTATTAACCACTTTTGCCATCTTTCCGGTATAACTACCTTCAACAGCAACAGCGTATATACCTTTGAACTTATTGGCAACGATGGACATACCAGCACCTGTGCCACAAATCAAGATGCCCCTTTTGTATTCACCAGATTGTATTTTCTTAGCTACTCGTGGTGCAACAACATAGTATGGAAGCCAGTTCTCAGGATCTAATGTTCCTACGTCTTCTACTTCGTATCCTTTTTCCTGAAGGTGTTTCTTCACAGCTTCTTTGAGGTTGAAACCCGATTTATCAGAACCGATAACTATCCTCTTTTCATCCATTTTATATTCCTCCTCTGAATTTCATTAATCCAAGAGTTTATAGTTCTGATAATAGTCTTTGTATGGAACTTTCTTTACGCCAGCAAGTCCAAACCAGTTCATAACTTCAATAACTTCACTATCCCAAATCCCTTTCACAACTGGAAAGTGGTGCTCCAATTTCCTAACAAGCAACGTGTTCATCAAATCCAGCGCATTAATCTCTTCACCAAAGTACTTCACCTTTCCAAGCCAGCCCCTACTCCCAAAGTAATCCGGCTTGCTTTCGTCGTCTATAAACTCACCTGTCAAGACGAAGTACTCAGACAGATTGTTCCCAATCCTTGCTATCGTGGCCGCCATTTTTGAAAATTTCATACTCGATACCGGTGCCATCTCCAACCATCCTTTGCCTTCTATGTACGGTCCTGGATTGAAGTGCCTTTCCAGAACCAAGGGTGCGCTGCTATAGTATTTGCTTCCAATCCCGCAGTGCCACAAGAATATACTGTTATCCGACATGTCAAAGCTCGATAAGTCCATCAATATCGCAGGATAACCTGATATGTATTCAAGCATTTTCATACTTAGCAGACTGACAACATCTCCTTCGCAGACGGTCGTATGCCCTTCGTCAGAAAGGAAAGCGTATGCTCCGCAGGGAACCATCCCAAGCTCACTCCTAAACCTTGGCCAGCAGCTGATGGCAAGCCCATCGTAGTTGCCTTTCTGAACAAGTTCCCTCACCGAACTGACAAGCCTCGCCATCTTTTCTACGAAACCCTCCGTGAACGTATCCGCAATCACGTACTTTTCACGGATTTCTTTTTCGACCTCCCTGACTTTACTTTCACTCTGCTCAAAGAACAGTTTTTTCAAATCCCCAAACTCTATCTCATCAACAGAGACACCGAATTTGGAAAATAATATCCTCGGATCGTAGAATAGGTTGTCAAAACCCGGTGCACGTCCACCAACGAGTGCATAATTTGAGCCTTTCACATTAACTATGGCCCTGAGTGCCCTTATCGATACTTCAAATCTTCTTCTGAAAAGCTCATCTTCTACAAATCCATAGAACCACTTAGCATCCTTGCTTAAATAAGGCATGAACCTATCCATGATGCTCATGTTTAAATTCATATTGCAGAACGAATTAAGTGGCAGCGGACCAGACTTGGTTATCTCTGGAACTGCCCAAAGACCAAGGTAAGCCTTTGTTTGAGCCAATGTTTGTATTAAATATCCTGACGAGAACGATGTAGACTGTACTAGCAAGAAATCTACACCTTGGTCCTCAATTTCTCTAAGTGCCTCAGCAGCATCTTTCTTCGTTACAACAAAATCTTTGCGCCAGTAGAATTCAAACCCAAGTTCTTGTGACAGTTTATTCAAGCCTTCTACGCTTTTGTTATATACTTCTTGCTTATTTCCTCTGTAATTTAACTGAATGAGACCAACAAGGCCCACCTTGAGCTTTCTTTTTGCTTGCATCACTTCATATCACCTGCTTTTTCAAAAACATCTTTCCATTCAGAATCAGCCAGGTAAAAAACTGGAGGATATCCAATTGGAGCCTCTATTTCGTAAGTACCACCGGTATATCTTTTGCCGCTCCACAAGTGCACCCATTCATCATCTGGAATGAAGACCTTCTTTGTATCCTGCCCACTTTCTATAACCGGAGCTACCAGCAGGTCTTCCCCGAATAGGTACTGATATTTCAACTCTTCTGTGTTTTCGATTCTGTACCTCAAGTTCAGTGGCATTATTATAGGCTTTCCTTCATAAGCGTACTTTTCGACAAGCTGTTTTATGTAAGGTTTCAATGCATAATGCACCATGCTCATCCTGGCAAAGTGCTTTAAAGTTTCTTCATCGGAATCGAACTGCCAGTTCTCATCCGGCCAGTTACCCTCATGGGTTCTCATAACCGGCGTGAACGTCGACTGCTCTGCCCATCTCATGAAGAGCTCTTTCGTGCGCTTAGTGACGACGATATCGGGCACGTTTTTCGCCAATGTAGTGTAACCGCCAATATCTGAATGCGTAAGTCCAATACCAGACATGGTCATAGAGAGTGCTGCAACAATTACAGACGGTAATCCGTCGTCTTTTGACCAATTCACAAGTTGGTCTCCGTGCCAGAAAAGGGTTGAATATCTTGCACTGTGAAGATTACCTGCCCTCATGAAAAACACAACTTCGCCCATTTTTCCGGCCTCTTCGACAGCTTCTGCATTAATCTTCGCCCAATCCACGGGGTACCTATTGTGATATAGCTCTGCTGGTGTTCCATCGTACAACACCGCGTCGGTTGGTAGATACTCTCCAAAGTCAGCCATCCACCCAGAAAGTCCAATTCCTATCATGTTTGATTTAATAACTTTTTTTATCCATTCTCTGGCTTCTGGGTTTGTAAAATCGACAAGTGCTGCAGGGAACGTGGTTACAACAACATGGTATTCTTCCCCGTTTGGTTTTCTAACAAGGTATCCTTTTTTCGAAGCCTCTTGGTAAAGCGAACCTTCTAAAGCCAGGAATGTGTTTATGTAGCCAAGTGTTCTGATTCCCATATCTCTAAGCTGGTCTATCATCTCTGGTAAATTGGGATACATATTCTCATCGTAAACCCAGTTCCACATCAGTTGTTTTCCAAACGTTGTGATACGTTTGCCTTCCCAGTCTTGAATCCAAAGACCTGTGATTTTCAATCCCTTCTCAAGTGCGCGCATGATTTTGGGAACAACTACATCTCGCCCACCTTGGAGTCCTAAAATCACGCCATCGTATACCCAATCAGGCAGAGGATTTGGAAGACCTATACTCTTGGTCAGCTTTACGACGGTGTCAATAAGCGAATTTCCAGTACCAAATTCGATTTTCTGAGGTATCTCATGTATTTCTAACTCATGAAAGTTCCTATGAGAGAAATCAAATTCGCTGTAAGCATAGCTGTGCACTATCGAATAATAATTTCTGCTGGAAACAAACGTTGGTTGCGGGAAGTAAGTTGTGTGCCAATCTCCGCCCGCATCGTCCTTAAAATTTGCAAAGTGAGTTATAATGTCTCTTTTGTTTCTCCCAACGCCTTGTTCTGAGACCCACAGTGGAACTCTCTTACCTCTTAGATTCAGATACGAGTACTGTTCCCCACATCCGTATATCTCTTCACTCTCATAAGTAGGTATGTAAATCCAAAATCTGTTCAAATTCTTTGAAGCCGACAAAATCTCAATGGTTAATTTATCAGCAATAAGACTGAATTTGCTCTTCAGTTCCTCACCACTTGGGGAAAAGAACAGTATCTCGCATTGATTTTCATTTTTCGAAAGCACCTTGAACTTTCTCAGAGGTATTTTCTCATTATAGTACTTTGAAATATTGAAATTCCCGTGCGACATCTCGTACGTATTCTCACCTCGACCCACTGCAAATATGGGAAAATCTTCGCTATGGGCAAGTTCAAAGTTACCTATTCTTAGCGTAAGAGAATTTTCGCTGATTTCAATCATATTTTTTCACCCCTGAAACATCAACAGAGTCATTTTTTAAATATTTAAAAGCTTTTTAGCAGCAGTGTAGATATCTTTTGCCGTCATCTTGTACTTTTCCAGTAGAAAGTCCGTCAGTCCAACTTCCCCGAAATGGTCCCTTACCCCTATTCTCGCAACTGGAACGGGGTAGTATTCAGTTACCACTTCGCAGACCGCACTTCCCCAGCCATTTAATATGCTGTGGTTCTCAGCAACTACAATTCGGCCCGTTTCCTTAGCAGCTTTGACAATAGTTTCCTCATCAACCGGCTTAAGCGTGTGCATGTTCAAAAGCCTTACGCTGATGCCTTCATCTTCGAGCATATTCGTAGCAATTATCGATTGTCCAACCATCAAGCCAGAGGCAATTATTGTTATATCTTTTCCATCTTTCATCGTGAATATCTTTCCAATTTCGAAATTTTCGTTGCCATTGAAGAACCTGTCTTTTCTTCTTCTGTAAAGTCTCGTATAGACTGGCCGATTATGGTAGATGATCTGTTTGAATAAACTTCTCAGCTGGTGTGTATCGGCTGGTTCAACTATAACCATGTTCGGTAAATTTCTCATTATCCCTGCATCCTCAAAGCTCATGTGTGTGCCTCCGTTGAGTTCCGCAGTAACTCCCGGGTCTGTTCCCACTATCTTAACAGGTAATCCTGCGTAAGCAATGGATATCGTTATCTGGTCATACGCACGTCTTGTAGCAAACGGAGTAAAGCTGTGTGCGATTGGGATTAACCCCATATTCGCAAGACCAGCAGCTATACCCATCATGTTAGCTTCGGCCACTCCGACATCGATGAACCTATCGGGGAACCTTTCTTTGAATTTTAACGTACTGTCTGACCTTGCTAAATCTGCGTTTAAAACTACTATCCGTTCGTCTTCCTCTGCCAAACTAAGCAATAATTCACCGTATACATCTCTGATTTCCCTTTCATCCTGCGTTGGTAATGGCAATTTCCTCGCCTCGATGTTCTTATTGCTCATTTCGTATCAGCCCCTTTGAACTGTTCCATCTCTTTCTTTAAAGTTTCAACCGCTATCCGCAGTTCTTCTTCTTTAATCGGCATATTGTGAGACGCTACCTTACCTTCTGCAAAGAACGCACCCTTGCCTTTTATGGTGTGCAGTATTATCATGGTTGGTTTTTCCTGTTGAGCCATTCCTTCGCGAATGGCGTTATATATCTGCTCAACGTTGTGACCATCAACCTCTACGACATGCCAATTAAACGCTCTCCATTTATCTGCCAGCGGTTCGAGATTGTTGACCTCGTGAATGTAACCATCTATCTGCATCTTGTTATAGTCAGTGAACGCGATTAAATTGTTCAGTTTGTTATGGGAAGCGAACATCGCTGCCTCCCAGATCTGACCTTCCTGCGATTCTCCATCACCTATAAGTGCGAAAACACGGATGTCCATTTTTCTAATCTTTGCCCCAAGTGCCATGCCAACCGCCGCTGACAAGCCCTGTCCAAGTGAACCAGCAGTCATATCCACACCGGGAGTCTTAAGCCTATCGCAGTGGCTCGGAAGATTCGTATTTGGTTTATTTAATGTATATATCCAGTCGTATGGAAAGTACCCAAGGTCAGCCAGAACAGAATAAAGCGCTGGACCAGCATGTCCTTTTGACAACACGAACCTATCGCGTTCATCCCATTTGGGGTTTTTGGGATCGATTCTCATAACTTTGTAATAAAGCACGGCCAATACCTCGGCTATTGACAGAGAACCGCCAATATGTCCCACGCCAAGGTGACCTATCATCTCAAGAGTAATAATCCTTATCTGTGTGGCCTTCCTTTTCAAAAACCTGACCTCCTCAGGTGTTAAATCCAGCAGGTGAACGTTCAAGATGAATCCCTCCTTCAATACGCTACCAAGCGCAATTAATATATGGTTTTCAAAATCTCCAAGACGTCTTCGTATTTCGGATTCCCTGGTGTTAGGTTTATAATATTTGCTTCAACCGAAACTTTTGCTATTTTCTCAAGCTCGTCTTCTTTTACACCATAGTCATGCAGTTTCAATGAAAAACCTGAGTATTCCATCATATGCTCAATTCTCTTTGCGAGTTCCTCAACATCTTTAAATCCAACGTATCGGACAAAATCATCCATCTTTTCTGAGATGAACTTGTAAGTCCAGCGAATTAAAGTAGGCAACGTTAAAGCACATGCAAGTCCGTGTTCTACGTTGTAAAAACTCGTAATCGGGAAACTTATTGCGTGTGCCGCCGTTGTTCTTGTTTGACTGAACGCTATACCTGCTATTGTTGCCGCAATCGCCATCTCGTCTTTTGCCCACTCTTCACCGTTAAGTGAGGCTTCGTAACTTTCAAATATCATCTTCGCTGATCTCAGAGCAAGACCTTCCGTGTAAGGTTGTGTACTAGTAGCCCAGTAGCTTTCAATGGCATGTGTAAGTGCATCAAGGCCTGTTGTTGCAGCAACTCTTTTCGGCATCGAGTAGGTTAAGACAGGGTCAACCAGTGCGATATCAGCCCAGAACGTTGGGCTTGTCATTGGCTTTTTTATATCGTTCAATGTGTAAACCCCAACGTTTGTTACCTCACTTCCTGTACCTGATGTCGTAGGTATAAGCATCAAAGGTAACCTTTTCTCAAATTTCTTCTTTCCCTCAACATAATCAGCCAATTTACCTTCACTGACAAGCAAAGAACTTACCGCTTTTGCCGTATCAAGTGTGCTTCCTCCACCTATCCCTATCACTCCTTCAAATTTGGGGGCACCTTTTGAATGCTCGTATACCGACTCTATAATTTCATCGATTAATTCACAGGGAGGATTTGGAATTATCTTGTTGTAAATAAAAACGGAGTTAAATCCTGTCATCACCTCTTTGAAGTATTCGTTTGAGCTCACATAAGGGTCGCATATAACAAGTACATTCGATACGCCGAATATCTCCGCAGACCTTTTCAGCTCACCTTTGCCATAAATAACTCTAACAGGATTGTAAAGCTGAAATTGACCTGTTCCGAACATCCTCGTCACCTCTTTTCTCTGCCTTTGGTGAAATAATTACTCATAGTAAGCAGAAAACCACCAAAGAGTATCACCAGAACAGCTATTAATTGCTTTGCTGTTACGGACTCACCAAAGAAGGACATCACAAAAATCACGTACGCAGGCATAAGCAACAGCACAGTTCTCACAAGCCAGACTGGGAAGATTCTCAAATTCCTGTAATAGACCACGTATATCAGGTACTGGAAAATACCACCCATAACAAGTCCGGCGGTTTCAATGTTTGCACCCAGCAAAGTGAAATTTCTGGTTAGCTCTCGGACCAACGAGTTTATCGAAAAGAGGCAAAAGAAGACAAGCGTAAAAAAGTTGTTGTAGAACGCAATAACAAAATCCGAACCGGGATTTCTCTTGTCTTCTTGTACACTGCGAATAACAAAGGCGTTTAAACTTATGAAAAACGCACTGAGCAGAAAAAAGATATCTCCGTAGCTGAATTTTATTAAATCCGTACTGCCTGAAACAAGTACAACTCCAAAGAGCATCAATACCATTGAAAGGATATCCACAAAACCAGGTACTTCCCCCAAAAACATGGAAATAACTGTGGAAAAAAGAACATCAGTTCTCAACAGAACGGCTCCTTTGGACGCTGTTGAATACTTAAAACCAAGGAAAGCTGTGATATCGAGCGCAAAGCCAAGTAGACCTATCAGAACAAGCCTTGGAAAAATGTACCCTACTCTGAGTATTTCCTTGATTTTCCCGGTAAAAGTCCCAACTAACAACATCGAAAAAAGTACAAACGTTCTTATGAAAACACCGTTGAAAACAACACCAAACATAGACAATGCTAATTTATTCGCTATATAATAACTTCCCCATACAACTACGAGGACCGGTAAACTCAATGCCTTTATAAACACCCTCTCCTTTATCGAAACTCAACTGTCATCTAAATCAATTCTTTTTGCAGTTCTTCCAAGACATGCTTGTTAACATCTTCATCCTGCCTTTTAGCTTCGAGCAACTTAACCAAAGTTTTATGCACTTCAGGCCTGAGCGGATACTTTAATGCAGAGTAAATTCCAAACAAAAGTAAGAGTATAGGTCCCACAAAGACTATCAACCGAATGGCTAAAATAACACTTTCAGGTTGCTGGGGAATCTCGTTCCCTTTGGGATTTACGTACCCCACTAAGCCAAGTATCAATAAAATAACTGCTTGAACGAGTGCAGATGCTACCTTTCTCAAGAACGTTGCCATTGAAGAAATATTTCCTTCTCTTCTTTCACCGAACTTCAACTCAGCTACGTCTGTAACATCTCCAAGTATCGTGTGTGGCATAACGGCAACTGCGGAAACACCGGCGCCTATGAGCGCAGCTACAGCTAACAGCATCTGAGATGGCCATTCAGGTCTGAAAAAGAACGTTAATGTAGCACCAACCATCCAAACTAAAGCACCTACAATATATGCGAAATTCTTACTTTTCTTTCTTGCAATCATAGCGTACACAGGAACGAAGATGATTTCTGTTATAAGCAACACACCCAAAACCGCTGAAACGAAATACGGCTTACCAATGTAGTATTTCATATAGTATGGGAATATAACAGAAACGGTGTCTATAGCAAGATAGGCAAAAAGGAACATACCAAGATAGAGCCTGAACGTCTTTATCTTGAGTGGTTCAATAATCAGTTCCTTGAAGTTCAACTTGGTTGTAGCAGGCTTGAAGTTCTTTTCCTTTGTGAATGCGAAAACCCCAAGGTAAGGCAATGCAAAGAACGTTCCAAAGATGATCGACATCGTTAAATACCCTTTCCTTGGATCGCCTGCACTTTTAACAATCATCATCGGTAGAACTGCGCACAGCAATGACGAAAGTAGCGAAAACGTTAACCTTAGCGAATTAATCGCTGTTCTTTCATTATAATCAAGCGTAATTTCTGCACTCATTGCTGTATATGGTATGAGAACCATCGTTACGACTGTATTGAGGAACATATATGAAAAGAGTGCATATAGAAACCTTGCAAAGGTGCTCTCAAAAGACACTGGATACCAAACCATAACAAAAGAAAGGAAGATAAACGGTACGCCGAATAAGAAGTACGGTCTTCGCCTTCCCCACCGCGATTTAGTCTTGTCACTTATATATCCCATGATCGGATCCGTCACGGCATCCCATATTTTACCGACCAGGAAAATCACCGATGCATACGCCGGAGGTATTTTAACCACATCGGTCAAGAAAATCGCATAGAAGAAGTTGATGATGTTGAATACACCACCGCCGTAAACATCGCCAAAACCAAAGAAAAACTTTGTTATGAAAGGAACCTTTTCGTTACCGTTTTCTCTCCTAACTTCCTTTGTAACCTTGCTCATCCCTTAATCCCCCCTGATATAAGCCCCTTTATGATGTACTTCTGAAGAGTTAGAGTTATCACAAAAACAGGAATTAACATAATTGTGCCTGCAGCTGTTAATTGCCCCCACTTTGGCGCATACTGACCGAGCAACCCATTAACAGCGACAGGTGCTGTTCTTGCGTTCACTGATGTCAAAATGAGCGCGTACAAAAACTCGTTCCATGACATCAAAAATGCAAAGACACTTGCCACTACGAGTCCTGGCGACACGAGAGGAAAGAAAATCCGCCAGAAAACTTGGTTTTCCGTAGCCCCATCAACTCTTGCTGCTTCCTCATAATCACGGGGCACTGCTGCAAAGAAAGGCAGAAGTAACCATACAACGTACGGAATATTGAAGCTGACGTGCGCCAAGACTATTCCCGTTAGTGTATCTCTCAATTTAAGGTAGTTGAACATCACGTAAAGCGGGATGACAAGCGAAATTTGAGGAATCATTCTAAAACCAAGAAACGTGTAAGCGATTATCTCTTTGAATTTGAACACATATCGAGTTAGTCCATAAGAAGCCATTGAACCAACGATGATAGAAATCGCAGTTGAAATTAAACCAACAACCAAGCTGTTTTTCAAGCTTAGCAGAAAATCTCTGTTTGACAGTACCTGCTTGTAGCTTTCCAGTGTTGGTTTGAAGTAAAACGGACCGCGTGCCCAGATATCGATATCCCTTTTAAATCCGCTGGTAACGACAACCATTATAGGCATTAATTCAATCATTAAGACGAATAACGAGACGATAAGAATCAAAAATGGAATAAGTTTTTTCCTTAATCTCTTTACACTCTGATTCGTTTTCATCCACGCTCACCTTCAAACTTCACGTTCCCTCTAACAATGAAGAAAGACAAAAATAGGGCCAAAATCAGTAAGACAACACCCATCGACGCTGCGTATCCGATGTTAAAAAACTCAAACGCTTGTTTATTGATGTAGAGAGACAGCAGCATAGTTGCGTTCCCAGGACCTCCACCGGTCATCACATAAACTTCTGAGAAGATTCTCAATGCGTCAACTAACCTGAGCAGGAATGCCGTTGCAATTGTCGGTCTGAGCTGAGGTAAAATAACCTTAAAGACCTTTGTCCAAAACGAAGCCCCGTCAATTTCGGCAGCTTCTATGATCTCCCTTGGCAGTCCGGTCAATCCAGCGTATATGAACATGAACATAAATGGCCACATGCGCCAGACATCCTGGACTATCACCATACCATAGGCAAAATCAGGTTCTGCAAGCCATGCCTTTATACCAAACCCGAGCTTTTCAAGAAAGAAACTAACCATACCGTACTCCGGTTGCAAGAGCAGTCGCCAGGTTAAGCCGGAGATGACAGGGAGTATGAAAACCGGTAGCAATAGCAAAGACCTTACTACAGCGTAGAACTTACCATCTCGATTTAGCAAAAGTGCCACGAAAAAACCTATTACCGTTTCTATTGGCAGAGCAATAACAACAAAACCGAACTGCAGCCACAACGAATGTAAAAACTCTCTATCTTTGAATAGTTGGAAGAAATTTCCCAGACCGATAAATTTCCTTTCGGCACTGTAAAATAAGTGCCAGTCAAATGTTGACATATACAGAGAGTATATTACCGGAAATATCAAAATTGCAAACACAATCACTAAGGCAGGAGTTAGGAAGAACCAATGGGGGCTTGCGCCCCCGAAATTCTTAATCTTTTTACTTCCCGACAAGCTCGTTGAGTTCATCTTTCATCTTCCTTACTGCTTCTTCTGGACTCATCTTTCCGCTGATAGCAGCTAACCAGTAATTTCTTATTATCTGGGAAGCCTCAGGATACTTTGTAAACCTTGGTCTTGCCACTGCATTTTTCATGGAATCGAAAATAGCTTTGAACCATGGTCTTTCTTTGTTGTAAGTTGGATTTAAGAGCAAGTCAGACCTTGCCGGTGTAAACCCTTTCGGTATGAGGTTTTGCCCAGTCTCATACGAAGCCCACCAATATGCAAATTCTGCTGCTGCCTCCTTATTTTTCGAAGCATTTGGCATAGCTAACACCCAGCATCCTCGGATAGCAGCGCCCTTTGCTGGACCAACTGGTGGTGCTGAATAGATGATTTTACCAGCTACAAGTGAGTTGTTCGGATCCTCATGTTGAGGAACAAGTGCTGGCCACTGGAACATGGTGAAGACCTTTCCTTGATTGAACGCTGCAATACGTTCGGAATGTCCCATATCAAGTGCACCCGGAGGTGAGAATTTTAACAACTCCTTGTAGAAGTTGATCGCTTCCACTGCCTTCTTCTCGTCAAGTGAGACGATAACCTTGCCGCCTTGGACGGTTAAAGGACTCGTTCCAAATGATTCAAACATGAATATCGCTTCTGCGGTAGAGCCTTCAGTTTGCTTTGTAAACGGTGCAAAACCGTAGATACCTTTCGAATGGAAAAACTCAGCCATGTCTCTGAGTTCTTTAAACGTCTTTGGTACACCAAGGTCGTATCCGTACTTTGATTTAAACTCGTTTCTGTACTTCGGATCGTTAACTAAATCTTTCCTAGTTATCCAGATGTAGACGTTTGCGTTGATTGGCATCCCTACAAAAACTCCGCCCCATTGAGCTGCTTCGAACGCATTAGGTGCAAACACACTAAGGTTTGGCTTCTTGTATATCTTTCCCATGCTCCAGCGGTCAAATGGTAACATAAGATGAGCAAGTGCTGGTATGAATGGCTCGTCTACCGTTACCAAATCGTAGTCCGTCTTGTCGACACTCACACTTACGCCTATCTTTTGGAGCAAGTTACCAGATGGTATCAGCTCAAGAATAACTTTAATCCCTGTCGCCTTCTCAAAATCTGGTATACCACTCTTGAGCGCCTGTGTAAGTGCATCATCCCAAGCAAGCACTTTAATCGTTGTGTTGTACGGTGCCGCAAAAACAACCGCAAAAATACTTACCAACCAGAGCACTAGAAATACCCTTTTCATCCACACCACCCCCTTGGAAGGTTGAGAACTAAGAAACTGTTTCCGAATACCAAATTACCGTTGCGTACCGTTTGTTTAGCTGGTTGTGAAAATATGTGGTAACGTTATCATATATATTTAACCACAAATACAACCTTAAAAACAAAAACTCGTATACACTAAAAAGAACGGAAAATCTCGCCTTGAAGGTTTGAATCGCTATTTATCTGTTCATTTGGCCTATATTCGTTGAATTTCACGAAAACATGGTAACGTTATCATATGTGAGAAAATGAAAAACATCGAAAAATCCTTACGCTTTGCCATAAGGGGACTTGTGTAGGTATAGAAAATTCGAATTCAAATTTCCCGGACCATGTATTTGTAGACCCCTGGGTAAGAGCCTTCGATTTCTATCGCATTTACGGTCTTTTTATAATATTCTACTGGTCCTGGGTCACCGATAATAGCGTATCCGTACCCTACATTCAACATATCGTGCAAACAGGCAAGCAGAAGTGCTTTGCCTACTCCTTTACCTCGGTAGGCTTCGTCTACTCCTGTTGGTCCAAAAAAGCCGCGGACTGTAGCATCGTAGCAGGCAAACCCAACAATTTTGTTTGTCTTCTCATCTATAGCTATGAAGGACGAGATGGGCTTGTTAGAAAACGTCATATCGGTTTCACTTGCCCAGTGATTACCAAACTTTTCCCTAACCCATTCAACGACAAAATATTTCTCAGGGCCTATGGGACGCTTGATGATTATTCCGTGTTTCCTCACTTCTTCCAATGCACTTTCAAGTTCTGGCAATTCGTACAATTTCACCAACATATCACCCATAAATCTCACCCCTTGCAGATCAATCAAACTAAGTCCATTAGGACCTTGGTGAATAGAATTATAAGAACAACTATCATGACAGGTTTGATAATCTTTGCCCCTTTTTTCAACGCAAGACCTGAACCAATCCAATTACCAGCAATTCCAAAGAGCGCTGCAGGCAACCCGATTGCATACATGACCTTGCCACCGACAATGAAAGTCAAAAGCGCACCAACGTTGGAAGCCAAGTTCACTATCTTCGCAGTCCCCGATGCACTTATATGATCCAGGGATAATACACTAACGTAGAGTATTATCAAAAATGTGCCAGTCCCCGGTCCAAAGAAGCCGTCGTACATTCCTATGGTTAGGCCAATGAGTCCAGAAATTAAAATGGTGCGGATTTTGGAAATATTTTCTACTTCATACGTTGCAGATCTCTTCGGATTTGCTAAAAGCACAACCACAGCCGCAAAAGGTATTAAGAAAGCCAAGATAACTTTCAAAACGCTATCACTTAGTACAAGAGCAAGCCTTGCGCCGATATGTGAGCCTATGAGTGAACCAATAACAGAAGGAACAGCAACAACGTAAACTATGGCTCTACCTTTTGCATACCTCAACGTGCTGAAAATCGTTCCAATCGTTGACGAAAGTTTGTTCGTTGCGAGTGCATTGTGACTCGGAAGGCCTATAAAAAGGTAAGCTGGAAGGGAAATGAGCCCTCCACCCCCGGCGATAGAATCGACAAATCCAGCTAAAAAAATCAAAGGATAAAGCACTATTAAATCTTTCAGGTTCACGCTAACCACTCACCTTATGTGATTAATGTTTAGTATTCAGCGTTTTATAGTGTAGTAATATGAACGATCTTCTCCAACACCCAACCTATCAGATACGCAACCGCTGCCGAAAGACCACCCACAAATAGCATTTCGATACCGCCTTTGTACCACTTTACACCGGTAACAATTTGGCGAAGCGCCCCAACAAAGAACAAAGTTGCAGCGGTTATGATACACGATGCCAAGAACTGATTTTGCGCCAAAATCTGGGATTGCGAAGCAAATACATACGCAATCAACGGCATGAAACCAGCGATGACAAAAGACAAAAACGTCACAACGGCACTTTTCAGAGGATTAGTGTCGTCCTCAAAGAGCCCTAGTTCTTCATGCAACATCGTATCTACCCAGATCTCCTTATTACTCGTAATTGCATCCACAAGATTTTCCAACTTCTCGCCACTTAGACCTTTTCTTTTGTATATCTCTTTGACTTCCAGCTTTTCGGCTTCTGGCATGTGTTCAACTTCCCACATCTCACGTTCTTTCTCGTATCTTATGTAGTCCTTCTCTGATTTCTCTGAAAGATAATCGCCTATTGCCATAGAAATACCATCCGCAAAAAGGTTCGCCAAACCAACGATAATGGCGATTTTCGGATTCAGGTTAGCTCCCGCTATTCCGGAAATTGCGGCAAACGTTGTCACGATACCATCACTTGCCCCGTAAACGGCTTGGCCAATGTACTTGCCTTGCTCAGTTTTGTGCCATGGTTCTTTTCCTATCTGTTCTGGTGAGTGGAGTTTTCTGTGAGTTTCCAGATCACCTTTTCGAAAAGCATCACTGGCAAGTGCTGGTCTTGATTTTGGTCTTAGCTTGGAGAACAACACTCTAAACACATCCAATACCTCCCTTCCATAGCACAGTTACAAACTTAATTTCATTATACCACAGGTCCGTCTCTTGAAACGTCAAAAAAGAAAGCAAAGAATATTTTCTCAGCTATCCGATACAAAATGTTAACCTTTTCTTTTCATACGAACATATTCAAACCCACTTGACAAAAATTTTTTCTTTGGTATTATTGGTAACGGTCACTGATTTCACGGACAAATCACGTGAAAAAAGTGAAGTTGTCAAATGAACGCCCCCATCGTCTAGCGGTCTAGGACACTGGCCTTTCAAGCCAGCGGCACGGGTTCGAATCCCGTTGGGGGCGCCAGTTTTTAAACAGGATTGGTTGGGTGCGTAGCTCAGAGGGAGAGCGTCTGCCTTACGAGCAGAAGGTCGTAGGTTCAAGTCCTGCCGCACCCACCAGGTGGAAAAAATGAATCGAAATGATTATATAAAAACTTAAAGGTGGCCAGGTAGCTCAGTTGGTAGAGCAGTGGACTGAAAATCCACGTGTCGACGGTTCGATTCCGTCCCTGGCCACCAGTTTTTTGTTTATATTAAGTGAAATAAATCAAAAAATCACGTGTTGAATAAACAGAAAGATTTGGTATAATCGGAATTAGACCTACTATAGAAAGAAGAGGAGGAAGTGCTATGAAGAGAACTTACCAACCGTCTCGCATTAAGAGGAAAAGAACACATGGATTCCTTGCAAGAAAGTCCACGCCTGGTGGAAGAAGAGTTTTGAAGAACAGAAGAAGAACAGGTAGATGGAGACTCACGGTCTGAAAAGGTATACGTTCAGAAAGAGAGAGCGCCTGAGACTCAGGAGGGATATATCCCTCGTTTTTAGATTCGGAAAGGCAATTCAGAGTGAGAATTTTGTAGTCCTTTACAAGAAAAACGGACTTGATTACAGCAGATTGGCTATTATCGTTAAACGGAAATTTGGAAAGGCGAACCGCAGAAACAAATTGAGAAGATGGATCCGTGAATGCTTTAGGCTGAACAAAGATATTATTCCAAAAGGGTACGATTTTATCGTTATAGCGAGGAGAGCCTTGTCTGAAAAATTTGAAAACAGCAGTTACAAAAGCGTTTGTGAATCACTTTTGGAGAACTTTGAGAGGTTAATTGATGCGGAAAGCAATACTGGCAGTTATTAGATTTTACCAAAATTACATTTCTCCTCTAAAACCTCCGACATGCAGGTTTGAACCAACTTGTTCCACATACACGTATCAAGCTGTGGAAAGGTTTGGTGTTTTCAAGGGACTCCTCCTGGGTTTCTGGCGCATTCTCCGATGTAATCCTCTCTCAAAAGGTGGATACGATCCTGTCCCTGAAGAGTTCTCAGTATTCCATGTACACCAAAAGAACGCTTCGAAAGAACATCAAAAAAATAAATAGCATCCAAAGGAGGCGGTCGAATTGAGAAAACTAACCGTCATTTTTTTGTTGTTAATAACGATGATAGTGGGGTTGACTGGTTTTGCTGGATTCTTTGTTGAAGAACGTGTTGATTCTATTGTCATCACGTCGAAATATCTTCAGGTAGAATTAGGTAAGGATGGTAATTTGCAAAAGGTTTCACATATGCTCGGCAGAGCATACCTGTTTTACGTAAACGACAACGATGGCTTCGATCTGTTTGACTCACAAGGCGAAAAACTCTCAGTCGCGACACCAACGTACCATATTCAGTACGCAGAACGATCAAAAGATTCGAAAGATTCCTATGAGAGTGTAAAAGTCATTTTCAACTACGAAAACGGGATTGAAAAGGTCTATTCTTTTGACAAAAGGTTTTACACTTACACTTTCGATGTAGAGATTCACTCTCCAGAGGAAATTAAAGTAGCACTACCATTAATTTGGGACAAATCAACGATTCGCTCAGCGGTAAATTTCTTCGTCTCATTTAGACCTGATAGGGATTATTCATCGATCGTTAAATTCTCAGGTAAATTGGATCAGACACATGTTGTCGGAAAAGACTTCAACTTCACAGTTTACATGGGACCTTACAAGAAAGTCGTTGTGAAACATGTTTTCAAAGAAGACTACGAAAGGCTGGCAACGCTTGTAAAAACTATTCCAGGTGTTGGAAACTGGTACAGTTTTATATCCGATGGCCTCAACGAGTTCTTCAGCTGGATAAACTCGTTCACAAAAAACTTTGGTCTAACGATTATCATATTCACCATTATAGTTAGGCTGGTACTTTATCCCTTCTACCACGCGCAGACCAAACAGATGATTCAGATGAGAAAACTACAGCCAGCCGTTGAAGCTATCAAGAAGAAGTACAAAGATCCACAAAAGCAGCAAGAAGAGTTAATGAAGCTTTACAAGGAAAACAAAATTAACCCCTCAAGTGGTTGTTTGATGTTACTTATCCAACTACCGATCTTTATGCTACTTTACGGAGTAATTCAAAGCTACCAGGAACTCTTCTCCGTATCCCCAGGTTTCTTGATCTGGAAAGACCTTTCCACTGGTGGATGGGCAAATAACTGGCTGTTCCTTGTGATAACGATAATTACAAGTTACTACCTTGCACTTATCACAAGTCAAGACAGCAGGACAGCATGGCAACAAATACTCATGGGGGCCATATTCCCATTCTTCTTCATAAGTTTACCAAGCGGTATATTCTTGTACTGGACTATGAACTCAATAATTCAGCTTGGTATAACTTACTACATCTACAAGAGGTACAAGATTAAAGGCATTACTCATCACGAACTCTGGGGAGTCCAGAAAAAGAAGGCATAAACCAGAAAATAAACATGAGAGAAAGTACGCAGTAAGACAAAGGGGTGGGTGACTTGAAGACGATAAACTACGTAGGAAAAAGTGTTGATGAGATACTTCAGCAGTTCAGAACCGAACACGACGTTCTGGACGGAGAGTACGAAATAAACGTTATCGACAAAGGAACTCATGGAATATTTGGACTTTTTGCAAGAGATGCGGTAGTAGAAATCACGATAACAAACAAGTACTATGAAAGAAAGCTCAGAGAATTTCTGGAAGAAATTTTCAAACGCTTCGGTGTCGATTACTTTGTCGAAATAGCAAGTCGCGGTAAAACATTCATTGCAACGTGTCACAGCGAAGAAATCGGAAAGCTAATCGGCAAGCACGGAAAAGGATTGGGCGCACTGCAACACCTTGCGAACATATATCTTAACAGATTAACAGACACAAAAGTCACTGTTATCATCGACGCAGGAAATTACCGCGAAAAGCGAAGAGAACAATTAGAAAAGATCGTTGAAACGGCGATTGAACGTGCTCGAAAATTCGGCAAGGTAAAACTGGATCCAATGTTTGCATTCGAAAGAAAAATCGTACATGAGCTTGCCAAGAAACACAAAGATATACATACTTACTCCGAAGGTTTGGAACCTTACAGGTACGTAGTAATAGAAGCAAAAAGGAGGGGGAAGAATAATGAAGATAGGAAACATTTCAGAAATGCAACCACTTGAAATTGACGGTGGTAATATATTGAAACGTGTTCTTATAGGTCCGAGGGATGGCGCACCAAATTTTGTGATGAGGCTTTTTACCTTAAAACCAGGTGCCTCCACACCGTACCATACTCATCCGTGGGAACACGAAGTATTTGTGGTTGATGGGGAACTCGAAGTTGTGAAAAAGGATGGTAGGATAAAGGTTTCAAAAGGCTCTTTCGTGTTCGTTGAACCAAACGAGGAACACCAGTTCCATAACTTCACTGATAAAGAAGCGTCCTTTATCTGCGTCATTCCAAAGGAAGGCGGCGAATAACACAACTTAATTAGTGCTCCACAATCAACACAAAATTAACGTAGTTTTATCTCTTTCGTTTACTTGACACTCAAAAACGACTGTGCTATAATAACTTTCGGTCTTTCGTGTCGGGGCGTAGCGCAGTTGGCTAGCGCGCCGGTCTTGGGAACCGGAGGACGCTGGTTCAAGTCCAGTCGCCCCGACCAGCGATGCGGGTGTAGCTCAATTGGTAGAGCATCGGCCTTCCAAGCCGAGGGTTGCGGGTTCGAGTCCCGTCGCCCGCTCCAGAATCTTTTGGTAAGCTTTGCACCAAAAAGTTGGTTTGCGGCCGTAGCTCAACAGGATAGAGCATCGGACTTCTAATCCGAGGGTTGTGGGTTCGAGTCCCGCCGGCCGCGCCAAAAGAATAACTCAATAGAAAACTATCTGTGGTGGCTATAGCTCAGCTGGCAGAGCGCCTGACTGTGGATCAGGTGGTCGAGGGTTCAAATCCCTCTAGCCACCCCAGTTTTTTATATAACATAATCATCAGGGACGCGCTCGTAGCTCAACTGGATAGAGCGTCGGACTTCGGATCCGATGGTTGCGGGTTCAAGTCCTGCCGGGCGCGCCAGATTTTGAAAAACAATAGCGTTCTATTTGCAAACACGGTCGAGAAGTACGGTTGCCATTCTCCAGTGCTTAAAACAAACTACTGAACTATCAGGCGCCAGAAAAGGGGAGGTAGAACTATGGAAGTACTAAAAGTCTCTTCAAAATCAAACCCAAACAAGGTAGCAGGTGCTTTGGCTGGAGTTATTAGAGAAAAGGGCAAAGCCGAGATCCAGGCAATCGGTGCTGGTGCTGTCAACCAGGCAGTCAAAGCAGTTGCAATTGCAAGAGGTTACCTTGCACCAAGTGGCTATGACCTCGTCTGCGTTCCAGCATTCACGGATGTAACGGTAGAAAATGAAACAAGAACAGCACTTAAGTTCATTGTCTTCCCCAGAGAATAAAACTAAAAATTAAAACTTACTAAAACAAAGCGGTCCAAACGGACCGCTTTTTGTTTTTGAAATACTATTTCAGAGATAAGGATGATACCTTGCTAAAGAATTTCATGCCATCGCTTTTGACAACCAGAATAACTACATCCTTCGTTGCGTTCCCGTCTTTGCCGATGCTGATTAAACCAGTAACTCCGTCAAAGTTCGTTATCTGCCTTACAGCAAGCGCTATCTTTTCAGGATCCGTGGACTTGGCATTTTCAATAGCTTTCAGCAAAATCATGTAAGCATCATATCCAAGTGCAGAAAGTGTTGATGGTTTTTCACCGTACTTTTTTTCATACAAACTCACAAATTTCTTTGCCGTACTTGTCTTTGCTGCGTCTGGATGGTAGTGGTCAGAAAAGTACAGCCCCTCAACTGCGCTTCCTCCTATCTTAATTAAGTCTGGAGCATTTGCCCCGTCCCCAGCAAGAATGGCTCCTTTGAATCCCAAAGACCTTGCCTGCTGTGCAACTAAGGCAATTTCATTGTAATAACCGGCAATCAGGATTGCTTGGCTACCAAAAGCTATCGCTTGGGAAATCTGTGCGCTAAACTCCTGGTCACCTGTCTTATACTGAACCTGTAGTACTTTACCGCCGTATTTTTTGAACCGCTCAATAAAATAATTCGACAATCCGACACTGTAGTCTTGTTCGATATCTGTAAAGACAGCTATTTTATCCAGCTTCAGATTCCTTGCAGCAAATTCCGCCAGTGCTGTTCCCTGAACGGGATCTATGAAACATACCCTTGAAACGAACCGTTTTCCCTGCGTAACGAGTGGGTTTGTGGATGCAGGGCATAGAAGTGGAACCTTCCTGCTCTCAGCTATCTCTGCTGCAGCCATAGAATTTCCACTCATTATCTCTCCTATCACGGCTACAACTTTATCTTTGTCTATCAATCTCGACATTGCGTTTGCCGCCTCTGTCTTCTCACTTCTGGTATCTGCATAGACAAGTTGGATTGGATCACCAAGAACCGTACGTTTTTCCTCGTGGGCAAGTTCTATACCCTTTCTCACCAAATCACCTGCAGCTGCAAGTGGACCTGTTAGCGGCAGTAAAACTCCTACCTTCACAACTGCAAAAATATTCAGACATATTAACAAGAAAGGTACTACAATCGATTTTTTAGCAACCATACAACAAAAGCCTCCTTTCTCAGCGTTTAACTATGCGTTAATATAAGCACTCAAGTCAAAATATCCATGACCAGAAAGTGTAAAAACAATCGTCTTTTTCTCGTTTTTCTTAGCTTCCTTAATCACATACGCAACCGCGTGCGCCGATTCGGGTGCTGGGACGATCCCTTCAACTCTTGCAAAGAGTTTCCCCGCTTGGAATACCTCATCTTGACTCACGGCAACTGCCGAAATGAGTTTTTCGTGAAGTAGTTTGGAAACGATAGGTGCTGCTCCGTGGTATCTTAATCCACCTGCATGGATTGCCGGAGGGACGAAATCTTTGCCGAGCGTGTACATCTTCATCATCGGTGTCAGACCTGCTGTATCCCCAAAATCGTACCGATATTCGCCCTTTGTTAGAGATGGGCAACTCTCTGGTTCAACCGCAATGATTTTTATGTCTTTTCCGTTAAGAACATCTGGGATAAATGGAAGTATTGTACCACCAAAGTTCGAGCCTCCCCCATGGCAGGCAACGACCATATCGGGTATGATTTTCAATTTTTTAAGCTGCTCTTTCAATTCAAGACCAATCACCGTTTGGTGTAACAACACGTGATTTAAGACGCTGCCCAATGCGTATTTTGCATCATTTTGCTTAAGTACAGTCTCTATCGCTTCAGAGATGGCTATTCCAAGTGTTCCGGGATGTTCACCATCAAACTTTTGGCCAAATCGCGTCAGACTACTTGGACTAGGGACGACATTCCCATCGAAAATGTTCATTAGCAACTTTCTGAAAGGTTTCTGGTAGAAGCTGACTTTAACCATAAAGATACGAACTTCTAAACCGAACTTCGCACCAGCGTACGAAAGAGCGCTCCCCCACTGCCCCGCTCCTGTCTCAGTAACCAGCGTCTTTGTCCCACTAATTTTGTTGTAGTACGCCTGCGCAAGTGCCGTGTTTGTTTTATGACTACCGGTTGGGCTTACTCCTTCGTATTTGTAGTAAATTCGCGTTTGAGTTCCGAGGTATTCTTCCAAAAACCGTGCTCGAACAAGCGGTGTCGGTCTGTAGACGGCGTATTCTCTCAGAACAGGTTCTGGAATGGGGATGAACCTTTCGTCACTCATTTCTTGCTCAAGCAATGGCTCAGGAAATATCGCAAGCAGCTTTTCAGGTTTCATCGGCTCACCCGTTGCAGGATCAAGTGGCGGATCAAGTTTGAACGGCAAATCTGCAAGCACGTTGTAGTAACTTTTAGGCATCTCCTCAGGTTTTAAATACACAACTTCTCTAAACATAAAACCCCCTCCTTCTCAAGCGTTAGTATCATCTTTTAAATAAAAAAAGCCGGGTACGATGTCTTAATTCGTACCCGGCGATTGTCCACATGATTTCGTTTTGTCGTTGCCTACAGTTTGCTACGGCAACAACAAGCTGGCGGACAACCACCGGTTGTCCACCACCACCAGAAATTCTTGGAAAATATTGGTTTTTGATTAACCGTTAGGTTCGAAGTGTTCTTTCCCATAATCATCCCGCCTTGAAGCATTATGAACTGATTTGCGCTGATTTGTTCGTTTTACGTATTTTATCACAAGGCTCTGAAAAAAGTCAATATAGGAAAAATTTCTTGGTTCACAATACATTCTCACGATTGTGCTTTGCATTTCTCAATCAATTCATTCATGTATTTATCCATCATCTCTTCAACCTTTTCTTTCATACCAGGCATTCCAAGGAAGGAAGAGTCAACCGTTATTATGATTCTGTCATTCTGAATTTCTATAGTGCCTTTCCCAAATATACTCACCTTCGCCTCGAAGATGTTCTCGCTAACTCTTGTTATCTTCACATTGAACTTGGAGATGTACGGCTCAACTTCTTTCATAGCAATTTCGTAAAGTCTTTCTGGATCGCAAGAATGAACGTACTCTCTTCTAATCGTCATACCTGCCTCCTACCCCCTCAAAAAGAGTTTCCCGCCTTGAGTTTTATATTTTGAGCCGCCTTCTTGGCTAGCTCCTCTTGTTTTAGCCAGTAACCATCGAGGATACCTTTGGCTGCGAGCTGTCCTAAGAATTTGTAGTGGTAATCTTGTAAAATACCGGGTCCGACACTGGCAAGTGGAGTACCTGGAAGTGGCATGAATGTGTGTGCGTGAATCTTAGAGTTGTACTTTTTCACAATTTTCTCTATGAAATTAAACGTCTGCTCTACGTCCTCTTTTGTTTCGAACGGAAAGCCAAAAATGAAGTCTACCTTCGCGTAAAAACCGTTTTGGGCCAAGATTTCAAGTGCTTCTTCGACTTTCTCAATGGTGTGACCCCGACGTATAAGGTTGAGAATCCTGTTGCTACCGCTTTGAGCACCTATTACAACATAATTATGGTTTACGTACTTCTTAACGACCTTGACCATCTCATCTGTGACACTCTCGGGCCTGACGTCAGATGGAAACGTGCCGAAGTAAATTTCCTTAACACCTGTGGACTTTACTTTGAAAAGCAATTCATCCACAATATCCGGTCTTGGTGTGACACCGTTCTTACTGCCGTATCCAAAGGCATTCGGGGTGATGAATCTAGCGATGGTCTTACCGTGTTTTACAGAAATTTTCTCGTATTCAACTATCTGTTCAATATCCCTGTGTCTTACTACCTTTCCCGCCAACCTCGGTGTTTGACAGTAACCACAATCAAAGGGGCATCCTCTTGAAATTTCTATAGGCATAAATAACTTCTTTTTCTCGCATATGGGCGGAAATTTATTCAGGTCAACTCGATTCTTTATCCCATCGAACATCCTGTTCTCAGGCCTCTCGCCCTTTAGGAACCTAACGATGTTCTCTTCTCCATCGCCAAGGAATACATAATCGAACCCGAGTTTCAACATTTCAAAAGGTAAAGCCGTCGTGTGAGGTCCACCTGCAATTACCGTGTAACCGTGGCTCTTAAGTAGCCTTAACTCTTCAACGACTGTATCCAAATCGAATGTCATAAATGAAAAAGCAACTGCAGTATCCGTTACCGGATACTGCAAGATTTCAGCAACATTTTTAGTTTCTAAGATTTCTATGTCGTTGACCTCACTTAGTATGGCTCCAACGATTGCTGTTACACTGTACCGATTATGCTTTGTTGTTCTGAATACAAGTCGTTTAAACATACTTTCCCTCTTTTGAAATACCTCCTACTAACCCCATATCTTCTTCCTTACTTCGAGTGCTGGTTCTGCAAGAAGTAGTGAATGCCCACTGTCCATGAAAATTATCGATTTGCACTCTTTTCCATACGACAAGTTAACCATCTTACCACCGATTTGGTTACTTGCCCTTATGCGCCTCGAAACCGTCGACGTGACAGGTACTACGGCGACCACCCTGTCTCTTACAACGTAGATGTTCTCGTTTATCCTCGCAACTGCTTCGGACATATTCCTACCCCCATTTCGCCGTCTTTACTTTTCTATACATTGAACCTTATTGTTATTATATCACCATCTTCAACGATGTAATCTCTTCCAACAAGCTTCATCAATCCTGCATCCTTTAGCGCCTTTTCAGAACCAAGTCTTATTAAATCGTCGTATTTTATAACCTCTGCGCGGATGAAGCCTCTTGCCAAATCACTGTGAATCACACCTGCTGCATCGACTGCAGTTGCGCCCTTTCTAAGGGTCCAAGCTCGGACTTCGTCTTTACCAACTGTGAAGAACGAAATCAGTCCAAATTGGGTGTAAAGTGCTCTTGAGAGCCTTTCGATCCCAGTTTCTTCTGTTCCCAGTTCCTTTAGAAACTCCATCTTCTCTTCTTCGCTCAACGAGTTCAGTTCCATCTCCAATTTTCCGCACAGTTCGACATAGGCAAATCCGTTGTCCTGGCAAAGTTTTAAGACTTCATCTTTTGTTTCGTAATTCTTTTCAGCGAATTGTTCTTCATCAACGTTGACCACAACACCTATGGGCTTCAACGTAGCGAGGGAAAAACCGCCAAGCATCTTCTTTTCTTCGTCTGTAAGCTCTATCTTCGACAACAGTTGCTCGTTTTCCAAGGTCTCTTGCAAACGTTTCAAGAGTTTGAGTTCTACTTCTTCTTTTGGCTCAAGCTTTCTCTTTGCGTTTTCTAATCTGCTGATTCTATTTGTTACCACGTCGAGGTCTCTGAATAAGAACTCGTCCAACGTGGCTTTAAGTTGATCTATTGGCTTTTCTACTTCGGGATACGGAACATTGTCACTTCTGAACGCTCGAACAACTATGAGCATTGCTTCGACGTTTTGAATAGCATTGAACACGGCTGTTCTTTCCTTTATGTCTTTTATCTTCAAAGCTGGTGTGTCGAAGAATTCCAGCGTTGCGTACGTTACCTTCTTTGGTTCGTACATTTTTGCAAGGATATCGACCCTTTTATCGTGAACTTTTGCGGTTCCTTTTTGATGCTCCTGAGAAAACAGGTCCACTTCAATCCCGGTGAGCAATGAAAATATCGTTGTCTTACCAACTTGGGACAGACCAACGATTCCTACCTTCATTTTCTATTCCTCCTTGAATACCTTTAATAATGTTGCGATTCGTTCGTTTCTATTGTGTCTTTTCAACGTCTCGATAAAATCCGAATTCCTCTCGGCCCGTGCAATTGCAATTAGTTTCCCGTTGTAAAACAACTGAACTAACTGGTCCTTCTTAAAGGTTTCATATTCCATAATGTCTTCCACTTTCGGCTGAACACCGTTGTATACTTTCTCCTGGCTTCCTACAATTATTTTTGGAAAATCAAGCACTCTCTCCAACGGGATTAAATTTTCCAGCACCACCCTTTGCAAATTCTCGAAAGTTTCAGAATCAAAATTTTTAGGTTCTGGAATCATAATTGCATCTTCAACTACGAACTTTCCAACGGATATCCTCCTAAGTTCCACCGCCGTTGCTCCGCAACCCAACTTGTAGCCTATGTCCATACACAGACTTCTTATATACGTGCCCGAAGAGACCTTCGTTGTAAACTCTATTTCAGGTAAGGAAATTTTTATGCCCCAAATATCGTATATCGTTACTTCTCGCGGAGGAAGGTTTATGATCTTCCCTTTCCTTGCAAGTTCATACAGCTTTTTTCCTTGATATTTCTTAGCGGAATACGCTGGTGGAACCTGTTTGTACGTACCCACAAAGGATCTTATCGCATGCAACACATCTTCTTCAGAAAGCTTCGATACTTCTTCAGAATGGTCTTCCATAACTTGACCGGTTATATCAAACGTATCTGTGATTATTCCCAATCTGAACTTTACTTTGTAGACTTTGTCTTCATGTTGTAGATACTCAAGTAGTCGCGTAGCTTTTCCTACACCAACGATAAGAAGTCCAGTAGCAAACGGATCCAATGTCCCGGCATGGCCGACTTGTCTTATTCGGAGTAACCGTCTTATTCGTTCCACAACGTCATGAGACGTCGGCCCTTTTTCCTTGTCTACCAAGAGTATTCCAGAAACTGTAGGTAGCACAACATCACTCCAAGTCTTTCTGCTCATGTTTTAAACTTACCAATTTTCCAGAAACCTAACATCGTTTCGCACCAAGTCTCTGATATCTTTTACACCGTATTTTACCATTGCAATCCTTTCTATTCCAAGCCCAAACGCAAGTCCGCGCCATTGTTCTGGGTCGTATCCGACGTTCTTGAAGACATTCGGATGGACCATACCTGCACCAAGAACTTCGAACCATCTGCCGTTAAAGTATATATCAACTTCGAAACTCGGCTCGGTGAATGGGAAGTAGCTCGGTCTTAACCTCACTTTTGTGTTTTCGCCCAAAAGTCTTCTTGCGAACTCTTCCAAGAAATACTTCAGGTGTTTTACCGTCACATCGTGATCCACGTAAAGTCCTTCCATTTGGGTAAACATCGGAAGATGTGTAGCGTCGTAATCCCTTCTGTAAACTCTACCTGGTGCAACGATGGCAAGAGGTGGTTTTCTTGAAAGCATCGTTCTTATTTGAACAGGAGAGGTGTGTGTTCTAAGCATGTATTCATCGTTGATGTAGAATGAATCGTGTGAATCTCTTGCTGGATGCCATTCAGGTGTATTGAGTGCATCGAAATTGAACCATGGCTGTTCAATTTCCGGACCTTCTACAACAGAAAAGCCCATGGAAATGAATATATCCTCAAGTTCTCTTTGAACTTTGGTGATTATATGCAGGTGTCCACGCGACCTGCGTGCCCCCGGCATCGTCGGATCAACCCACAGCTTTTTGTAAAGCAACTGTTTTTCATTTTCTATCAACTCGTCTTTTCTTTTTTCAAGCAAGCTTTCTATTTCATCTTTCAGCTCGTTAACAACCTTTCCAAAGTTAGGTCTCTCTTCTGGTGGTAGTTCTTTCAACTTCTTCATCAAAGACGTAACAATTCCAGATTTTCCCAAGTACTTTACCCTTAAATCGTTGAGCTGTTTACTATCCGATGCACTTGAAATCTCGCTTTTCGCACGTTCAAGTATACTTCTAAGCTCTTCAGAGTATCCTGAAACCATTTGTATTCCCCCTTATGAATTCTTTTTAAATTATCTCTCAAAATTACCAAGTGCGTAGACAACTATGCCTCCTACCGCAATCCAGATGAACATTCCCAAAGTACTCCCTGTACCGTGATACGCTGGAGTTATCGGGTACAAAGATCCGGCAAGCAGACCAAGTATGAAGTTCAATATGGATACCTTTGCCTTTTCAAACCAGATTTTCAATAGCTTCGAAATGGCTCCAACACCTATCAATACACCTGTTCCGAGAACTAAAAGAAAGAAGATATCGGAAGACGTAAATCCACCACTGGTGATTTTTGTCAATTTAGAAACCGTTTTTACTGCAGTCTCGTAGTATCCGATGAGCATGAGCATAAGTGAGCCGCTCAAACCGGGCAATACCATAGAAGCCCCCGCAATCGCACCGGAAAGTGCCAAAAGAAGGTAATCAGTAGCAGTCTTAACCGAAAGCGTGTGGTAGCGCTGGGCCTTTTCAAAAATGTAGGGAATTACAACTATAGATAGTCCTATTATAAACTCAACAAAACGGAAATGTGAGAACATCTTTCTGAAATTCCACAACGATAAAAGTATGAGACCGAAAAAGAAACTGTAAGTGTAGAACGGATAGTTTTGAAATGCCCATGTGAGTAACTTGCTACCCGTTACGATACCGATAAGAATCCCAATACCTAGGGTTACGATGAAAATCAAGTCTTTCTTATTGAATTTGAATCCCATTATGTCGTTTATAACATCTATGAACCTCTCGAAAATCCCCATTATCACGGCAATCGTTCCACCGCTAACTCCCGGGATCACATTTGCCCATCCCATAAAAACACCTACTATTATTGGTCTGATTATTTCATCATACATTACTGCACACCTCCTGAACAACAGTTCCCATTTTTAGCTCAATAGCTGTTAGTTTACCTCCGTAGACACATCCGGTGTCGATGCCTATCTTGTCTGCGTCCTTGTACACATCTTCAAACGGGGTATGACCAAAGATTACTATAAAGCCAAGATTGTGCCTTTTGCGTATGAACTCTTCCCTAATCCAAATTAAGTCCCTTGGTTCTTGCCTATTAATCAAAACATTTGGTCTTACACCACCGTGGACAAAGAGGTAATTTCCCTCTATGTGGTAATACTTCGTGTTTCTGTAAAAATTCATGTGCTCTTCACTTGTTTCAAGTTCCAGAAGATTTCCGTAACTTCTAATCGTAGCCTGCGCTCCGTTTAAGTTCCATAAAAAAATGTCGTCGTTATTGTCTACAACATCAAGTAACATCTGCTCATGGTTACCTCTCAAAAATACGCACTGTACTCTCTTGGAAAGATGGATCAGAAAATCAACTACGCCTTTAGAATCTGGTCCTCTGTCTATGTAATCACCAAGGAAGATTAATTTATCACCTTCACCTGGTGATATCTTCTCTATCAGTCGCTCCAAAGGTCTTAGACAACCGTGGATATCACCAATCGCCCAGAGTCCCATTCGAGAAACACCTCTCATTATTTCTTCTTCGCTTTTGATGAGGCACTTTTGGTACTTGATTTTTTGCTTCCTGAAGTTCTTCTCTTTCGGTAGAATTTTCTATTACCAGAGTTGGCTGACGATTCTTCACTTTGCACACTATTTTTTTCACCGTTCTCTTCTTGACTCTCTTGTTCTTCTAAAACGTACAACTTGTTTCCATCTATGACGCCGAACACATCCGATTTCAACGCCTTGTTCGTTTTGCAGTTTGGACAATGCAAATACAAGCCGTACTTCCCAACCTTGAGTTTGTAATTACCTGAGCAATCCTCACAAGTTATATCGGTGTCAAAGTCTATTGCAAAGAACTCGTTTTTGGCTCTCTCAAGGTCTTTGTTGAACTCCTTTAGGAACGACTTAACGACTTCTTTCCAATCCTTCTTGCCGTTCTCTACCTCGTCGAGTTCCTTTTCCATCTCAGCCGTAAACCCCTTGTCAACTATATCTGGAAACCTTTGCTCGAGATAATGGTTCACAACGAACCCAAGGATTGTAGGTATCAGTGTCTTTCTTTTCTTAACCACATAACCTCTGTCCAGAAGCGTTTGAATAATAGTTGCGTATGTACTCGGTCGTCCTATTCCTTCCATCTCGAGCGTCTTGACAAGAGAAGCTTCTGTATATCTATCCGGAGGTGTCGTCTGCGCTTCTGCAGATTTCGGTTCGACTAAGTATTCTTGGTCTACTTTCAACTCCTTGTGTTTTTCGCTCGGTTCGTTATCTATCGTGTACACTTTCTCAAAACCGTCGAATATACGTTCCCTTATGCTCGCTTCAAAAACGTACTTTCCACTCTCGAAATCGTAGCTGTACTGTTTGTAAATAGCGCTGCTCATCTGCGATGCGATGAACCGTTTCCAGATGAGTTCGTACAACTTATGGTGGTCCTTATCTAGTAATTCTTTCGCCTTTTCGGGTGTAATATTCACATCGACAGGTCTTATACATTCGTGTGCATCCTGCATCTTACCTTTCGTCTTTGAGCCCTTCTTTGATGCAACTTCTGAACTTTCGTTGAGATATTCTCTTCCGAAATTCTTCAAAATAAACTTTTCCGCAGCTTCTTTAGCCACGTCTGACACCCTTGTTGAATCTGTTCTCATGTAAGTTATGAACGCGGTATGACCTTCTTTTGTATCCACGCCTTCGTACAATTCCTGGGCAATTTTCATCGTTTTGGAAACTGGAAAACCGAGTTTGCTTGCAGCGTCCTGCTGCAAAGTACTGGTTATGAATGGTGCAGGTGGGTTCTTTCTTACTTCCTTGACATCGATGTCTACCAATCGTACGCTCTTAACTTTTTGAAGTACATCTTTCGAGATTTCTTCAGTGATATCGGTAGGTTTTATTTTCTTTCCATCGACCTTCGTTAAGTACGCTTTCAAACCAGCGATATCTATCCAGACCTTGAAATATTTTTGCGGGACAAATCTGTAGCGTTCCCTTTCACGTTCACAAATTATCTTCAATGCAGCTGATTGGACTCTTCCAGCACTCCTTGCATCCTTTATGATACGCCAAAGTAATGGGCTAATCATGTAGCCCACAATTCTATCAAGTACCCTGCGTGCAAGTTGTGCGTTTACCTTGTTCATATCTATCTCTCGAGGATTCTTAACCGCTTCTTTTATTGCACGCTCGGTGATTTCTGTAAACGTAATTCTATTCTTTCCTTTAACTCCGAGGATTGTTGAAAGATGCCAAGCTATAGCTTCACCTTCGCGGTCTTGGTCAGACGCAAGTAGTACCTCTTTCCCGGAAGTCATCTTCTTTATCTGCTCAACTACACTTTCCTTGCCTGGAATAATCTCAAAATCCAGTTTGAGTGAATTCAGGTCTACTCCAAATTGCTTTTGAGGCAGGTCTCGGATATGACCTTTTGAGGATATGACTTGATAATCGTTTCCGAGAATTCGCTCTATTGTCTTCGCTTTCGCAGGTGATTCAACGATAATTACTTTCTTCTTACCGCCTTTGGATTCTTCGTTCTTGCTTTGTCCTTTCAATTCAATATCAGCGCTCTGGTTATCCAATTCGTTTTTCTTATCTTTTTCAACGACTTTAGATTTTGCCATAGCTTCCACCTACTTCCTATCTTTCCGCGTCATAAGATATAAATCGAAAATCAAATTTTATGCTATTATTTGAGGAAGAACCTTCTACTGAGATTGGAATCGTATTCACTCCAACTCTTTTCTCTATCTTCCTTATCAATAATCTGCATCACTCTATTCACTTTAGAATCCATGTTTTCAACAAAATGGAGTACGAGTGCCTCGGGGGTTTTCGGCAAGACAGGCGAACCCCATTCAAATTCGCCGTGATGCGATGCGATAAGGTGCTTTAGTTTCAGCAACTTTTCGTATGGTATTCCCTTAGCTTTTTGAGACAACATTTCAACTCCGATGACTATATGCCCCATCAATTCACCTTCGGTTGTGACCTCTATGCCGTTGTAATTGACCATATACTCTTTGACTTTCCCAATATCATGCAGAAGCGCTCCTGTAACAAGAAGGTCTCTGTCGAGTTGGCCATAAATTTTGCAGATACTATCCACAAGTTTTGCGACGTTTAAAGAATGTTCCAGTAACCCGCCTTTGTATGCGTGATGTATCCTCATACCCGCAGGTGCACTTTTAAACATCTCTACAAAGTTTTTATCCTCAACGAAGAACCTTTGCAGAATCGTTTTGTAGTCCTCATCCCGAATGGTGTCGATTAGCCTGAGCAGTGATTTATACATCTCATCAACGTTTTCAACACTTTTTACAAAGCGTTCTATATCATATTCATTCTCGGAAAGTCTTCTTACAGCATCCTGTTCGTTCAAGACGTTAATTTGCACGCGCTCTTCGAAATATACCACTCTTCCTCTCACATTGACAACATGACCAACCTGGAGCTTTTCGTCATTTGATTCAGCGTTGTACCAATCGATCGCTCGAACACTCCCGGTTCGATCTTCCAAAGTCAAAAGCAAGAATTTTTTTCCGTCCTTGGATTCCTGAAGCTTCTTGCTTCTAATTTTGTATATCCCATCAATTTCTTTATCGATCCAGTTTTTTAATTCCTCCACATAGGGAGATCTGAGCTTTTCGAGAGCCTCTCTAAATCCGTTCACAATTCCAACCCCTCGTATTTTCTCGGTACCCGCTCTGAAATTCTGCAGGTTACCTCGTAATTTATAGTCCCTACCAATTTTGCAATCTCTTCCGCAGTAATCTGATTTGAACCTTGTTTGCCGATGAGAACAACTTCGTCTCCAATCTTTACGTCATCTAAATGGCTGACATCCACCATGAACTGGTCCATACAAACCCTTCCAACGATTGGGCATCTTTCTCCATGAATTAGAACGTATCCTTTATTGGATAAACTCCTCCAGTATCCATCAGCGTATCCAACAGGAATAGTCGCGATTTTCATTTCACTATAAGCTGTAAACGTCCTACCGTAGCTCACAGTATCACCAGGTTGTATGGTTTTCACATGCGAAACGATGGTTTTCCAAGTCAGCACGGGTTTCAATTTTTCACTCTGAACCGTGTCCCCTGGTTGCAGACCGTAGCTCGCTATTCCTACCCTGACGTAGTCAAAGCAATTCACAACTTTTGAAATCCCTGCTCCACTGTTGCAAACGTGTTTTATCTTAACATCGAGATCAAGTCTTGAAAATTCTTCTGCTTGTTTTTTAGTGAATGCAACATCCGACTCTTCCAAGCTGTCTGCTACAGCAAAGTGAGTATATGCCCCTTCGACCTCGAATCCTGCTTTTCTTACCGCTTCAAGAAATTCCTGCGCTTGTTCAGTAGGAACTCCCAACCTACGCATCCCCGTGTCTATCTTAATGTGACATCTTGGTTTCAGCACTTCCTTTGAATACCTCCAAAGCTGTTCCCAAGAGTAAAGTGTGATTGTGATGTTATGTTTGTAAGCTATCGTTAGCATATCTGGTTCTACGTAGTTGAAAACCAAGATGTTGGATTTCAAACCATGTTCACGCAGCTCAAGTGCTTCTTCCAAAAACGCCACGGCAAAATAGTCTATCCCAGCACGCTCAGCTGCCTTTGCCAAAACCACGGCACCATGTCCATACGCATTTGCCTTGACCACAGGCATAACTTTTGCCGGCGCGCAGTGCTCTTGGAAGAACTGAAGATTGCTAAGATAATTTCTAACATTTATCACTGCAAATGTCCTTCGACTTTCCACAAACAGCGCCTCCCAACCCTCGTATTAAGATGCAATTTCCCAATTAAAACCGACTTTTAGAAGTTTTACTGGGAATCATATGTATGTTTTCCATAGGAGGTAACCTGTACACCCTCCATCTTGTTCTTATCTTCGTTGCAAACAATCCATCCTCAACCTCAATTATATCACTTAACGGCACAGAAAAGTATATCGTTGAAAGTTCGCTGTTTGAGACTTCCAGCTTTAAGATAAGGCTTTCTACTAAAAGTAATAACAGACCGGCGTAGCTGGACATAACTAGAAAGAGCACCAAACTCGATAACTGCAAAGAAAAAAGATAGAGCACAACTGGTGTGCTCGATATAACTGATGATAATATTAGCAATTTATACCACTTCTTCACTCTCATGACCATAATCATCTACCTTCAAAAAAAGCGGGGTGTTTCCCCGCTTTTTATGCCTCCACTGAAACGGATTGTGATTTGCTTACGTACCTTTTGACCTTTCCAGCCTTCAGACAGCTTGTGCAGACGTTCATCCTTTTTACAGTTCCGTCATCAAGCAAAACTCTCACTTTCTGGACATTTGGCTTGAACCATCTGTTCGTGTGTCTGTTGGAGTGGCTGACGTTTTTACCTGCTCTTGGTTCTTTTCCGCAAATTTCGCACTTTGCCATGACCGCTTCCTCCTTTATTTTGATTTTAATTGCTTTATATTTCCTGTGTTTCAAACAACACGGTAGAAACCACTACGTGGTATATTATACCAATTCTCTTTGCAAATTCAAGTAGGATTTTTTGTAGCTTTCGTTAATTTTATTTGATTTCTTGGACTTGGACTGTATTAGTTGTTCCGGGTTTTCCCCATGGAATACCGGCAACGATAACAACCTTATCACCGGTCTGGACAAATCCGAGTTCTTTTGCCTTTCTTGTAACCTCTTCTATCATCTCGTCCGTTGTTAAGCTCCTTTCGAGCATTACCGGAACCACACCCCAAACCAAAGACAACCTGCAGAAGGTTTCGTAGCAGTTTGTTGCAGCCATTATAGGTATCGATGGTTTGTATTTAGAAACATGTATAGCAGTTGCCCCTGTACCCGTTGCCGTTATTATGAGCTTTGCATCGATGTTCTTAGCCAGATTCGTCGCTGCATAGGAAATGGCACTTGGCAAATCCAAACTCGAGGAATACTCTTTTAACCAGTCGAGCCTAAACGTTTCGTACTCTTCCATGTAAGCCTCCGTGTTCTTAGCAACCTCATCCATAACTCGGACCGCTTCACATGGATACTTACCGATGGAGGTCTCCGCTGATAGCATTACCGCATCTGTTCCGTCCAAAATAGCGTTGGATATATCCGTTACCTCGGCTCTCGTTGGAGTTGCACTATTTATCATACTTTCAAGCATCTGCGTTGCAGTTATTACGGGCTTTTTGTAAAGATTGGCAACCTCTATTATCCTTTTCTGAGCGATTGGAACCTGCGCTATCGGTATTTCTACGCCTAAATCTCCACGCGCAACCATAACAGCATCAGCCTTTAGAACAATTTCTTCCAAGTTGTCTAGCGCTTGAGCAGTTTCTATCTTAGCTACGATGGGAATACTTGTTAACTTCTTCGCATCTTCAACGTCTTTCGCCTTTCTGACAAATGACAGTACGAAGTAATCTATGCCTTCCTCGTTCCCGAGTTGGATGAATTCTTTATCCCTTTCTGTGATGGATGGTATAGAAACATCGACGCCCGGAAGATTAACACCACGCTTGTGAGTGATTGTTCCTCCACGTTCAATCGTGCACAATATCGTCTTACTTGACTTATCGACACTCTTTACACTTAATGCCACAGCTCCGTCATTTATTAGAATCTTCTCGCCTGGCTTGATTTCTTCATACAACTTATCGTAATTTATCCAGAAACGCTGTGCGTTCCCGACGAATTCTTCGCCGCAGATAACCTCAACCTCTTTTCCATCCTCAAGCGTTACATATTCCGTTTCAAACTTACCAGTTCTTATCTTCGGACCTGCCAAATCAAGAAGTATAGCGAACTGATATCCTCCTTCTCTTACCCTCTTTAGTCTCTTAATTCTTTCCCTGTGGACATCGATAGTTTCATGAGAAGAGTTCAACCTAAAGACATTAACTCCGCACTCTAAGAGTTTAACGATATTCTCTTCTGATTCACTTGCTGGTCCTATAGTTGCAACTATCTTCGTTTTTCGCACGTTTACACCTCCAATCTACGTTTTTCTAATGTATGCTTTACATTTCCAGTTCGTACCTTTTTCATATTATACCACAAAAACGAAAGAAAAAAGCCCGCATTTAACAAGATGCGGGCTTTCATTTCTATCGAAACGCAAAGTTACTCTATGTTCCACTTCATTATACCAATAACAATCACAGCTACGTAAGTCCAAGTGATTGAGAACAGCGGTATGAGTGCTGCGCTCTTCACCCAGAAGAAATCAATGATATTCAGAACTATCATTATCACACTCATCAAAACCGCTTTCCTCATACCTTGCCTAACTCTCAGCTCTCCAAAATCCCTTGCGATAAGGAACGTAAAAACTGCCAAAATCACGTAGGCTACAGGTGATATGGAGAGTCCGAGTTTAGTGAAGAAAGCTTTGAAGTCTCCTGAAAAGAACCCAACGGAAATAAGTATGTACACTGCGGATACAACGTTTGCAATATTCATTGAAGCCTTGGCTTGCTGTACCACGGCAAGTAGTATAGGTACCGCTAAGACGATGTTGGCAATGAACATCAAGACAGAATAAGCATTCACGTTTGTCATTTGACCACATCCTCGAAACTTACAGTGTAGCTTTGTACTCGTCTTCTGTCAAAAGCTCATCAAACTCAGCTGGATTAGATGGTTCGATTTGAACTAGCCAGCCCTCGCCTTCTGGGTCTTGGTTTATTAGTTCCGGAGTTGCGTTAACTTTATCGTTAACTGCTACTATCTTTCCACTGACTGGTGCGTATACATCGCCAGCAGCTTTGACACTCTCAAGAGATACTATTCTTTCTCCTTTCTTAACTTCTTTACCAACAGCTGGAAGTTCAACGTAGACAATATCCCCGAGTTGTTCCTGAGCGTAGTTCGAAACTCCAACTTTTCCTGTTTCGGTATCAATCCATTCGTGAGTTTTTGCGTACTTTTTCATCCCGTCATACCTCCCTTGAGTTTTATTGTGAATTAAGTTGCTAATTAATTATAACATACTTTGAAAGTTCATCCAACATCTAAAAATTTGATTCGCTCACCGTAAATCTTGTATACCTCTCTTATTATCTCACTATCTGGATAATTTTCAACTATACGCTTGGCATCTTCACGAGCTATGAGCATCAGCTCTGTATCCGACACGATGTCTGCGACCTTAAACTCAGGCAGTCCGTGCTGACGTGTACCGAAAAATTCACCAGGTCCTCGCAATCTTAGGTCGTATTCTGAGATTTTGAAGCCATCGTTGGTGCTCGCGAAGAACTGGAGTCTATCCCACGCCTCTTCGCCAGCTTCACTCACAATAAGGAAACAGTAACTTTGCTTCTCACCTCTACCAACACGTCCCCTAAGCTGATGCAGTTGCGCAAGTCCAAATCGCTCGGCGTTCTCGATAACCATTATGGTTGCATTTGGAACATCTACTCCGACTTCTATAACCGACGTTGAAACCAAGATCTTTATTTCGCCTCGAGCAAACTTAGCCATAACATCGCTTTTCTCTTCATCCAACATTCGTCCGTGAAGCAATCCCATGGGGATATCGGGGAATGCCTCTTTACTGAGAGTTCTGTACATATCTTCCGCAGCTTTTGCATTGATGGCTTCCGATTGTTCGATTAACGGGTATACAATGTAGGCCTGGTCTCCGTTTTCAAGGACCTGCTCTCTAACGAATTTATAGACTTCTTTCGCCCTTGTATGTCTCAATGTGAACGTCTTGATTTCTTTCCTACCAGGTGGCATCTCGTCTATAACGGAAACGTCTAAATCACCGTACAGAGTGAGTGATAGTGTTCTTGGGATGGGAGTTGCCGTCATGATGAGTGTATCCACAACTTTACCTTTCGATATCAATTCTTCCCTTTGTTTTACTCCAAATCTGTGCTGCTCATCTATTATCACAAGCCCGAGGTTTGCAAAGTGTACGTCCTCTTGGATGAGTGCATGTGTTCCAACCACAACGTCCAAATCACCGTTTTTTAGAGCGAATTTTATCTTATCTTTTTCTTTCTGAGAAGTGGATCCTATGAGTAGTGCAACCCTTATACCGAGGTCTGTTAAATGATTGAAGAGCTTTTGAAAATGCTGAATGGCAAGGATTGAAGTTGGAACCATAAATGCACTCTGATAACCGGCTTCGTAGTTATCTATTATCGCAAGCTCAGCAACCAGCGTCTTACCACTGCCAACATCTCCCTGGAGTAACCTGTTCATTGGATCTGGGCTGCGCATGTCTCCACGGATCTCCGAATGCGCCCTTTTTTGAGCATTTGTGAGTTTGAATGGTAATTTTGAGATGAATTCTTCGGCAAGTTTTCCAGAAAAATTTTTTGCAATACCGCCAACTTGTTTGACGTTTTGCTTTGACAGATACAAAGCAATTTGGAACAAAAGCAGTTCTTCGTAAGCTAAGCGTCTTCTGGATATTTTGTAATGAAAGGCACTCTTTGGAAAATGCATTCCAGTGTATGCTTTCCACACATCGATAAGTCTTCTTTCCTCAATTAGTTCCTTAGGTAACATCTCCTTCAAGTTACATATGCTCGGAAGATTTTCATATACGATTTTTCTAATTGCCTTTTGCGTTAGATTTTCCGTTAACGGATATATCGGAAGGATCGCCCTTTCGGGTGTTTCACTTACAGAAACTTCCGCGTTTTGGATCTCCATGGCTCCAAAAAATCCTCTTTTAACAGTACCAGTAACGTAGATTTCCTTACCCACAAGCTGTTTCAACTCCAGCTCTTTGAACTCCTGATTGAACCACTTTAGAATCACCTGATTGATTCCATCCTGCAAGAGTGCACTGATAATTACCAGGTCTCCCTTCTTGGTTTTTTCAATGCTCTTCAAAATGCCTTTGGTTGTTATTTTCTCGTTCTCGCGAACGTACATCAAAGGGATAATTTTTCTTCTATCTTCATAATCTCTCGGGAAAAAGCTCACCAAATCCCCTATGGTTTGGATGCCGAGTTTTTTGAGTAGTTTCTCACGCGCTGGTCCGACACCTTTTGCGTATTTTATCGGCACTTCCAATGGCTTACCAGCTTCTGTACCTTCGCATGTAATAGAATACGTCAGGAAATTGTACTTAAAGCGTTCCACCATTCCGCACACCTGGGAAAGCCTTTTCAATGCACGCTCTGTTGAGAGTTTTTTGGCTTCAATTATATAATTCTTAAAATCTTCGAGCTTACTGCGGATTTCATCTTCAAAAAGAAGAGGGTCATCTATCCTTTCGTAATTATCTTCAATGTACTCTACTAGTGCGTTGAAAGATTCTTCACTTACGTCTCTGGCAATTTCATAACAATTGTCGAGAAATTCTTCAACAAGAAGCATGATAACACCCTCTTTTTAAGAACCTTTTCAGAAATCAGTAGTACATGAAAAGGTATGTCCAAATGCCGCTGTTCTGAAATCTTATTTTCTTTCTCGCCTTACCAAAGAGCTTTTCAAAATCTTTGTCGGCATGGAGTAGATAAAAATTTCCATTTGGGAACTTCTCTCTCAATATCTTCACACCTTCTATTACATTCTTGTCATCCAAACGTTCACCGTACGGAAGGTTCGAAATTATCCAAGCCTTTCCATTGAAAGTAGCCAAATCTCTAAAATCAGTACAAGAAAATTTAATCGGTAGCTTTGTTTGAAAGATTTGAGAAGCTCGCTTCATGTTTTCCTGTGCCACTTTTATAGCTTGGCAATCGATGTCGCTCCCGTGGATAAAAGCTTGTGTGAGCTTCTTGGAAAGTTGCTTGAGCTCTCCAAGTGATCGTTTTTTTACTTTTTCCCAGTGCTCTTTTAGGATTTTCCATTCCTCGGAAATATATCTTCTGCTTATGTTTGGCAAGTTGAGTGTAGCAGCTTCTATTGGAATTGTACCACTGCCACAGAAGGTATCAAAAAGAGGAGCACTGCTTTCAAAATCCCAGCGTGAAAGAACAACAATTGCCGCAGCTATTGTCTCTCTTAGTGGTGCTTTACTTGTCTTCAGTCGATAGCCACGTTTCGATAGAGCATCTCCCGAAGTATCAAGAAGCAAGAATGCTTCGTCATCTTTCAAAACAAGTACAAAGCTGTAAACAGGACCACTTTCGTTAGTTCCTCCCAAATTCTCTACGATGGCTTTTTTCAAAACCGAAGCAACCGCTCCGGTAGCACTGAGTTTTGAATTCGTTATCTTCAACTTATCTACTACAATTTTTGCGTTCTTTTCCACCAGCTCACTTAAATTCGAACTTTTAACGTTATCGAAAAGTTCATCGAAGGTCTCAGCTTTGAATCTCTTAATCAGCAATGATATTCTATCGGCCGTCTTCATGTACAAGTTTAAGAAAGGTATATCTTCCACCCTTGCTTTAAAAAATATCCTCCCGGAGGAGGAATAATAGACCTTATATCCGAACTTCTTAAGCTCTAACGCCACCGCACCTTCCAACCCCGAAGAACAGAACGCAACGAAATCAAAAAGTCCATTATTGCTAACATTGTTCAATTCATTCAGCAACACGAGTTCCCCCACTTTGTAAAGTTTTAAACCAAGTTACTAAAATCAAGCATTTCCAATTACTGCTCACTTTGTTTTTTGCGGTTCTTGTAAGTACCTTCCTTTTTGTTTGAAAATATAAGATTCTCATCAAGAACGACTACACCGGTCCCTTCAAAAATGACTCCTTCATCGACATTTGCGGAAAAAAGCATACGATTCACGGTGTTGTTGTATACAATATGACCAAAGACGTTTATCTTTGAAACCTGGGCACCTATCCACATCTGGGATTTTCTGTAAAAAAACTTAGACGGATAACTTGTCCGCTCGAAACATATGAACAGGTGTGGAGGATGCTTGACGTAGTTTTCGATTATGCCTATTTCGTTACCTATGAGAATGCGAAAAACCAAGTTATCGAATTTCACATTGACCTTTTTCTCGATGGTATGTTTAAGTAATGCGTATTGATAGATGTAGACCTTATTCCCGTCGAAATAAAAGGTATACGGAACGTTGAATTTGTATCCGTTGATGCTGGTGGTTATGAATATATCCACATCGTACTCACTTGTCACCAGAGCGTTCCCTGAAACGATAGTCAACTTCCACCATCTCTCCACAGTTGAAATTATCCATTCGCCATCTCGCGTCTGAGCACTTCATACACGATAATACCTGCACTGACGGATACGTTCAGCGAATCAATAGCTGTTTTCATTGGAATTGAGACCAACTCGTCGCATGATTGTTTTACAAGCTGCCGAATCCCACTACCTTCGTTGCCAAGAACGATGGCAAGAGGTCTTTTTAAGTCCGCTTCCCAGATAGGTTTGCCTCTCATATCCGCTCCGAAAACCCAGACACCGTTTTCTTTGAGCTTTTCAATATACCTCGACAGATTCACGGTTATGGCTATCGGTATTCTAAAGACCGTTCCTGCAGATGCTTTAACTGCTCCGGGTGTAACATGGGCACTGTTATCCTTTGTCAGCACGACCATATCAACGCCTGCCGCAACACAAGTTCTTACAATAGCGCCGAGATTTTGCGGGTCTTGAATTTGGTCAAGAAGAACAAGAAACGGATTATCTGGTAAATCGTTCTCGTCTGCATATTCAAATTCGCCGATATCTATAACAACGCCTTGGTTTTTCTCCTCGCCGCACAATTTTTTCAAAACATTTTTAGGCGCTATAGAGTATGGTATCTTCCTTTTCTTGACTTCCTCTACAAGGCCTTCTAATTCCTTATCACCACTATCGGAAAAGTACACCATCTTTATCGGTTGTTTGCTTTGGAAGAGTTCTTTTAAAACATTCCTGCCGTACACGATCATTTTTCTTTCACTTCCTCGTGTACCTCTGGATGTTTGTACTCTGTCGCTTTTACTTTATTCCAATATTCATCCATCTCAGAAACGGTCATATTCTCTAACTTCTTCCCATCTTTTTCTATTTCCTTTTCCATTTTTTCGAACCTTGTGATGAATTTTTCTGTAGCTTTTCTAATTGCGCTCTCTGGGTCTACGTTTAAAAACCTTGCCAGATTTACTATCGCAAAGAGTAAATCACCCATCTCTTCTTCTATCTCTTCTTCATTCTTCGCTTTTTTCAGTTCTCTTATCTCCTCTTCCACCTTGTTCCAAACATCTTCGATTTCAGTCCAGTCAAATCCAACGTCAGCGGCGTTTTCTTGGACCCTTCTGGCTAACGAAAGTCCTGGCAGTGCGTGGTTCACATCACCTATGCTTGAGCGTTTCTTCTGACCTTTTTCTTTAGCCTTTATCTCTTCCCAACGCGCATAAGAATAACCCTGTGCATCACCAAACACATGTGGATGACGCCTGATAAGTTTGTCAGAAAGTGTCCTTATGACATCTTCTATAGTAAACGCTCCACGTTCCGCAGCAATTTGCGAATGAAAAACCACTTGCAAGAGCACATCTCCGAGTTCTTCTTTCAGTTCTTCATCATCTTGATTGTCAATTGCATTAAGTACTTCGTATGCTTCTTCTATCAGGTACGGTTTCAAGCTTTCGTGTGTCTGTGCTTTATCCCACTCGCAACCGTTTTCACCACGTAACTGAGCCATGATTTCAACTAATTTTTCAAATTCTTTTCCAACCATCTTCTTACTTCCTCCATCTCGACCTTAAGTGACCTGGTCATTAAAGATTTTATAGAATCAATCGGTGACTTTTTGTTGTAGACGACCTCGTAGACCTCTTTGATGATAGGTAAATCGTACCTATCGCCGTAATTCTCGACAACGGCTTTACACGTAAACGCACCCTCAACGATCTCCTTGCTGGCTTCAAGTAAATAGATAGGGTCAAAACCTTTTGCGATCATTTCGCCGTAACGCCTGTTCCGGCTGTGCTTACTTCCACATGTAACCACCAAATCCCCTATTCCGGCGAGTCCCATAAACGTTAGTGGATTGGCTCCAAATTCTATAGAGAACTTCGCAATTTCGTACAATCCACGCGTAACCAACGCAGCCTTTGCGTTGTCCCACCCACCAAGTCCGTCGACAATTCCAGCAGCTATCGCAATAACATTTTTGAGGGCACCAGCCAGTTCGATACCAACAACATCGTCGTGAACGTAGACCCTGAAATATTCGTTCGAGAACTCCTTTTGAAATTCTGGTGCCATCGCTCCTGCTACAACAACGGCTGTTGGCAACTTCAGAGCAACCTCTTCAGCATGAGAAGGTCCTGATAGAACTGCGTACTCGCTCCCTAGAATCTCTTGAACGATCTCGGATACTCTCTTACCGGTACTTATCTCAATTCCCTTGGACAGATTGAGCACTACGTGGACATCATAATCGATTTTTTGCAAAACACCCCTGATGTACTGAACAGGAACAGCAAGAACCAAGACGTCGAAATTTCTTCCTACCGATATATCAGATGTCACCGAAACATCCAAATTCACATCCGGAAGATGGGGCATCTTTTTCCTTGTGTTCAACAACTGCGCGTGTTCTTCGCTATGCGCCCACAGTAGAACCTCGTGCCCATTTTCCTTGAGCATTTGTGCAATTGTACAACCCCAGCTCCCTGCCCCGAGGACAAAGTATCTCATATTGAAAACACCTCTATTTTCTTTGTCATTCTTGTGCTAAGAACTCAGCCAAAACTTGGACAGACCATTTTACCGCAGGTGTCCTGTAAGGATTTGAAGCACTATCCAGTTTTATTATCCATTCTCTGCTTCCGGGCTCTTCCGGGTAAGCAACCAAATAGTAATGCTGTTGAAATTCACCATCTGTTGAAATTACTTTTATAACGTAGGCATCGTTATGAGTCGATTTGTAAACACCTTTCACAACTATTACTTTTTTACCTTCCTTGAAAATCTTGTTGTTTAGTAGTGATATTTTTTCCTCGATAACAACGCTTCTCGCATGAGGCATTTCGTGCCTACCTCCTATTAATCTTTCGACTTCTAAATGTTTAACCTTCCTTATCAAAAGCGAATATATGTTTCTACCGTACTTAATCCACTTCTGCTCGTAGCGTGTTTTGATCTCCCTGTCAGGGTTTTCCAAAAACTCAACGACTTCAAACCCCATCTCTTTAGCTGTTTCCATCGTTTGTTTTGCGTACCACTCAACGTCCGTCGCCAGTTCAAACGTCCCATCGTCTACGAGAACATTTGATAATGTTTCAAAAAACTCTGGTACGATAACACGTCGTCTTTCATGCGATTTCTTATCCCATGGAATGGGGAAGTTCATGACAACTTTTTCAACACTCTTAGGTCCAAAGAACTCTCTGAGTCCGAATCTCGCATCGGTTATTACCAATCTCACGTTATCAAGGTTTTCTATCCTTTTATGGGCCTTTTTCATAGAGGTAATTGATACTTCAAAACCTACGAAATTCTTCTCTGGATGTTTAACTGCATATGACTGCAAATATTCCCCACTTCCAAAGCCAATTTCGACGATAACACCGTTGTTGTTACCGAAGATGTTAGACCAATCTATCGGTAGGTAATCAAAAAGCGAAGGTTTCACTTCTCTGGAAAAGAGAACACTGTTTGTCTTCTCCATTTCTTGCATACACTCACACCTCATCCGTCTGTTTGCATATTTTTAATCATTTAAAATAAGTACTAAGTTCCCTAACGTACTGTCCAGCCGGGTAGAGCTTTTTGTATACTTCGTATTTTTTCACTGCCTCGTCCCTTTTTCCAAGCCCAAGATAGCTGAGAATTCCGTAGTAGTAAACATCTTCTTTGAAATAAACGTCAATATCCTCGATACGTGGTTCTATGTACGAGAAAATGGCCACAGCATTTTCGTACTGTCCGTCGACGTAGAACTTCAAACCAACGAGGAACAGTTCCCTCAAGTCTTTTGTTTGATTGAGAATTTGCTCAACAACCTCGCTTCGCTGATTTGTACTTACAACCTTTTGTTCGACAACTTGCTGAGTCTGAATCGCGGAATTGGTCGATGTATAAGTGGGGATAAAAGCGGAGGAAGAACTTTGTTCCAAACTATTCGAGCTATTTTTCGATTTTTCGACCTTCGACAAATCTTCTGTTTTCTTATCCACAGATGATGAGTCATCTGGAATTTTTTGAGTGTTCAAATTTAGAGAATTCAACATCTCCAATATCTTAGACACGCTTGATTTCAAAGTTTCTATATCATTTCGCAAGTCAGCGACCTGCTTTGAAACGCTTTCGGTATAGCCTTTTACAGTAGTTGTTTCCTTGCTTAAATTCGAAACCTTGTCTTCTATATTACCAAGGCTAATTCGCTGGGAATCAGCCTTGTTTGAAAGCCCGCGTATCAAAGTCAGAACTTCTTCGAGCTTTTGTTCTAAAGCTAAGATTCTTTCAGCGGAAGTTGAGCCAACTTCTTGCTGTATTATCGTCGATTCAACAGGTTGCGACTTAAGCGATGAAACTTCCGCATACATGATTCCTACAGACTGAGTTAGAATGTCAAGTCGTTTCCGAATTTCCTCAAGCTCAAGTGAGAGCTTAGAATCTATTTGTGAAGACTTTGCTGAATTTGATGACGATTGGCTTAGCTGAGAAATCTGAGATGAGATTTCATTTAATTTTGTTGCAATATTTTTCATATTCTCGCTGATATTAGCTTTTGCTATCTCAACTACGTTGTTTTCTATTCGGTTCAAACGGGCCTTGACGTTATCAAGCTCCGAGTAAATCTTTTCAAAATCATCCGAAGAAGAGCCCGCAGCAACGGATGAAGACGTCTTTACGCTTTCCAATCTGCTTTCAAGGGAAACTATTTTCTCTTTTAGCTGCTTTACCTGAGAACTGAGTTCTTTTAATGTGGCATCGTCGTACTTAACAACCGTCGTCTGAACGCCAGAAGTAGTAGTTGGATTTGCTCTGGTATTAACATCTTTTGCGAGTTTGCTCAGCTCGTTCTCAACAATTGATAACTTTTCGTTTATTAAAGACAGTTGGTCTGAGAGGGGTTTTGCCAACACGTCATTTGATGTTTGAACGGGGTTTTCAAGCTTTTTGTCTATGTAATCAAGACTGGTCTTTACAAGTTCCAATGTCTTGGACAGTTCCTCGTACTTCTTCGACATGTCAGTCGTATACCCTTCTACTTTCCCTTGGAGACTTGCGATACTTCTTTCCAGTTTATCAAATTCAAGACTTCCAGATTTCGTAAAGTTTGTCACAGAAATGACTAGGTTTACCAAAACAACGACAAAAATGGCCAATGTAACTGCTGGTAGGAGAAAACCGCTCATAGATTTTTGCTTTTTGACCTGTGTAAGGACAGGATGAGTTTTGTCGAGCTGGCGAAGAATTTCCGATAGCAGTTCTATCTTCTTCTTATCTGAGCGTTTAAGCGCTGTTAGAAGTTCCATCGCGATGATTTCTACTATTTGAGGAAACTCCTTCTTTATCCTCTGAACCTCGGCTATTACTATTGGATAATTCTCTTCGTTGAATTCCTTAAGAATCTTTTCAAGTGCCTCAGACACAGTGCTTGCATCTTTTTCTATGGTTTCAACAACATGTATGTAAAGCTCTTGCTTTTCCCTGGGCATAAAATTGAAAATCTCGACAGCCCTGGTGTAATTTCCTGCCTTCACTTCCAGTTCGAATAGTAAGTGACTGTACTTTTTGCCGAGAGCTTCCAATATATTTCTGGCAAGCGATAGCTCGTTGTTTGATATTAAGAACCTTATAAATCTCTCAACAGCATCTGAACTCTTATCAAAATTGAATTCTGAACCTATAAAATCCACACCTTATCACCCCGGTTTCAAAAAGTATAGAAGACTCTATCTTCTTTCTTTAAGTGCTTTAAAGGCTTCTGAGATATAATTTAGCACATCAAACGCGCTGTTCATACCTTCTACTGGTAACAGTTCTCCTGCTAAGCCAAAAAGATACACACCTGTCTTGACTGCCTCAGTGGGTTCAAGGTGCTGGGAAAGAAGTCCGGCAATTACACCAGAAAGGATATCACCGCTTCCAGCCTTCGAAAGTGTTGTGTTCCCAGTAATGTTAAAGTATATCTTCTTTTCGTCTGCGATTATGGAAGTTGCATCTTTCAGAACCGTTATAACCCCGTATTTCCTTGAGAACTCGAACAACAATTCGTAATTTTGCTTAACCTCTTCGATAGGCCTTTTGACTAACCTGGAGAACTCCCCTGGGTGCGGAGTCAAAATAACCGTCTTCATAGGGTTTTTCTCTTTTAGAACTTCGACATTCTGGGCCAAAACGTTGAGACCGTCCGCGTCTATTATAACGTCATTAGGTGATTGTAAAACTTTTTTAATTATCCTGAGTTTTTCTTCTGCATTCTCCGTATCCCAACCAGGACCAAGAACAAAAACCACATCTTTGCTAATGTTTGAAATAAATTCTTCAATTCTTTCCACATTAAAACCGTCACCGACGTCAAAACATATCAAAGACGGGTCGTGACTCAGTGCACATTGACAAACTTTGGAAATGGAAATCAACTTCACCATACTTGCTCCACTTTTCAACGCCGAAAGAGCACTCAAAATTGGTGCACCTATGTATTTACTTGAACCACCCAATACTAATACCTGCAAATAAGTTCCTTTGTTTGACCAGCGCGGTCTGTTTGGTAGGTACAATGCTTCGGCTGTTATAAGTTCTTTATTGGTATCATAAGTTAGCATCTCTAAACTGGGAATACCTATCTTCGCTATTTTGAGCTTTCCACACAATTCACGGCCCGGGAACAAGAAGTGCCCTACTTTTGGGAAGCCAAAAGTTACCGTTAAGTCTGCCTGAACTGCGCATCCCATGATTTTTCCGTTGTCTGCAGAGACACCGGATGGTATGTCCACAGAAACAATCCGTTTGGAGTATAGGTTCATAACTTCAATCAATCTGACCAAATTATCGTCGGTAATCTCTCTACTCAAACCCGTTCCAAACAACGCATCAACAACGATATCCGCTTCGGAAATGATCCTTGAGGCTTTCTCTAATCCGAGGTCTTGGTAGATGTAGACAATTCCTCCGTGCTTTAAATACCTTTCGTAATTTTTCTTCGCCACCTCTGAATTGGGCTGTGCTACGGCGATAACCCTTACCGCTTCCGTATAATTAAGAAGGTCCCTTGCAACAACATATCCATCTCCACCGTTGTTACCAGAACCGCAAACAACAACAAAACTCTTGTTCGACAATTCGCCGTACTCATTCCAAATCGCTTGGACTACGGAAATCCCAGCCCGTTCCATAAGTATTTCTTCGTTAATATCAAAATCATTTATAGTTCTTTTTTCTAGTTCTCTCATCTCTTGGCTCGTTATTACAGTCATACTCTCATCTCCTGTAAAGGAAGCGATAAATCCTGTAAAAGGTCAACACCTTTCTGACATAACGTCCGCCAGCATCTGTCTTAATGTCATCTGAAGCGTATGGGCCTGTATTGTAATGAACTAAAGCCGTTCTGAGGTCACCATCTTTTTCCATCAGGTAGTTCAAATACTTACATCCGAGCGCTATGTTTCCTTCTACTGTTGTATAGTCAAAGTTTGTTTTGAATTTTCTGTTTATCCATTCTGCTGTCTCTGGCATAAGTTGCATAAGTCCATAAGCTCCGACATTCGATTTTGCACTTGTTCTAAAACTACTTTCCGCACGTATCACACTTATCACTAAAAGTGGATCCAAATCTCCAGCGTACTGGACAACAATATCGTAGTACTTCAGTGGGAAAAGGTCCACTAAAATCAGCAATGAGAAGATGATAGCTAAGAAAACTACAGTCAAAAGTACACGCACGGCTAAGTCTCCTCCTAAGAACATAAGAATCGCTATATTTATTCAAAACACAAAATTTATTCAAAACACAAAAAATCCCAGGTTGTTCTGGGAACAAAAGAACATATCTGAAATTATTATAGCACAAAGCTCAATTTAAACAACATTGTTAAACAGGGAGTTCAAACGTATAAGAATACTCTTAAGAAGAGAAGCAAGTAACCAAAAAATATTATAAATGGCCCGAACGGTATCAGGCGGTCTTTCCGTAAGAGTGAATAAACTATACCTCCTAAAGAAGAGCCAAGCAAAAGAAAAGGCATGAAAGTTATGCCAACCGCGAAGGCATAAACGGGGAGCAAGAACAAATCCCCCTCACCTATACCATCTTTGTACCTGAGTTTCAGCACAAATAGTATTCCAAGTGAAATCAGTGCACCAAGAGCATCCAAAAGTATAAGAGCCTTGAAATGAAAGAGGTTTATTAAAAATGAAGAAATCAGTACAGTTATCCACGTGTAATCAGGTAAGAGCATGAGCTTGAAATCTGTGAACAGAGCTGGAACCGAAGCTACGAAAATTGCATCCATTGCTAAAGCTATATCCGTAGGAAAGAGTAAGTGGTTAACAAGGAAAGAGAGTCCAAAGGACAATTCAACAAGCGGATACCTTAAAGAAATCTTCCCACCGCAATGTCTACATTTGCCGCGAAGGAGAATAAAACTGATTATTGGGATATTATCATACCAAGCAATACGTCTTCGACAGTGCGGGCAAACTGAAAAACGGGGCTCTGTTAACTTGAGCCCCGCGATTGGTCTGTATATTAGCACGTTTGCAAAACTACCAAAAATTGTTCCTAAAGCAAACCAAAACAACAAACTTACTTTATTCCACATAATTCCTTCTCAGACTGCGTGAGGAGTTCATCAAAGAATTCGCGCTTTCCGTAAAGGTACCAGAAATTATCCTCTCTCAATTCCTCTACAATTTTCCTTGCCTTCTCGTACTGGTTTGTCTTAGCGTATGCAACAGCCAGAACAAGGTTCAAATGCCTTGCCTCCGGATTGGTTCTCACAACGTTCTCGATAACTTGGATCACTTTATCGTAATTGCCTTTTTTCAGATGTACCTTAGCCCATATATCTATACCGTTGGGATCGTTCCTTGGGTCGATTTCCATAATCAAACTTTCGTATTCTTTCGCCTTTTCTTCGTTTCCAAGCTTTCTGTAAAGCTCGGCCAGTTCAAAGAGCGCGATTATACTGTTCTCTGAAGATTCCCTGAATTTCTCCAGTACCTCTATTGCCTTCTCTACCTTTCCCATCTTTGAATAGGCGTCTGCAAGCATGAAGTAGGTAAACGTATTTGTTGGAGAAAGTCTTAATTCTTTTTCCCAGTACTCAACCGCCTTTTCGTAATCTCCTATATTGTAATACGCTTCACCAATCATAGAGTAAGACTGAACAAGCCACGGGTCAAGTTCAATAGACCTTGTAAGATATTTAATAGCCCCTTCGACATCGTTTTCTTCAAGTAACAGCGAACCGTAGAATTCGTACGCAGGGGCGTAATTCTTGTCGAGCTTCATTGCAAACTTTAAGATATCTTTAGCAACCTCTATCTGGTTCTTATCGGCGTATTCTACTGCCAATTCGTACAATCCATCAGCAGTTGCATGGAGAAATTTCTCCGGCGTCATTCCGTACTGTTCTAAAAATTCCACAACCTCGCTCCATACTATCGGTTCGTATATAATTTCATTAAGAGAAACTACCTTCTCTTCCAACAGTTCGAGTTTCTTAATCTCGTCGCAAAGTTCTTTACGATCTTCAAAATCCTTTCTCATGTTGTACCAATCACCAGAATAGAAAAGGTCGCGTAAAATAACGAGCATTGGCGTTTCATCTGTGATATCCACAGTCAGTGGATTTTCTCTGCCTAAGATAAGTCTGATAACCATTAACAACACCTCCTGGTTTGTAACGTTGCATTTACATTTTACCATATTTCTTCACAAAAGTAAATACTGCGCTTTCTTTCCAAATTAAGCAAAACAAGAAACTCTACAGAGAAAAACTCGTTTAAATCCCTCAGACTAGCATCTCCTTTCGGTATTCTCTTTCACTACGGAGTTATTCCTTTTAAGGAAAATTTAAGCTTAGGTATGCTATAATTCTATTGGTCTTAGCTGAAGAAAGATTTATAAACAAAAAATCGAAAGAGGAGGTGTTCGATATGAAGGCTATTCAAAACACAAAGAAGTTTTTTGTTGGTCTTTTGGTAATTTTCGCTGCTGTTTCTTTTGCCATTGTAAACGCGGATTACCAGAGCCCCATAGTCAACGTTGTAAAAGTAGCAGCTCCGGCGGTAGTGAAGATAGATGTGGTCGTTCAGACAGAAGTTTACATTGATCCATTTATCAGAGAGTTCTACAGGCAGTTTTTTGGGGATATTCCTAGACAGTTCGAGGAGTCGAACAGCGTTGGTTCTGGATTCATCATCAGTAAAGAGGGATACATCGTTACGAACTACCATGTTGTCAAAGGTGCTAAAAAGATCACCGTTACCATGCTAAACGGCGATATATACGATGCACAGTATATCGGAGGAGATGAGGAACTCGATATAGCAGTTATAAAGATTAAACCAACAAAGGATTTGCCTGTTCTTGAAATGGGCGACTCGGACAAACTCCAGATAGGTGAATGGGCGATAGCGATTGGAAATCCCCTTGGCTTCCAACACACAGTAACCGTTGGCGTTATTTCGGCTACAGGCAGAAAGATACCAAAGCCGGACGGTTCTGGTTACTACACAAACCTTATTCAAACCGATGCTGCAATCAACCCAGGTAACAGCGGTGGTCCACTGCTAAACATCTACGGTCAGGTCATTGGAATTAATACTGCGATTATAAATCCAACACAAGCGATGAATATCGGTTTTGCAATACCAATTAACGTAGCCAAGAGGTTCATAAACCAGATTATTGCAACAGGAAAGGTCGAAAAGGCGTACCTTGGAGTTTACGTCCAAACCGTTACAGAAGAGCTTGCTAAGAGTTTAGGTCTTAAAGTCACAAAAGGTGTGTATGTGTTTCAGGTCGAGAAGGACTCACCAGCTGCAAAGGCAGGTATCAAAGAGGGAGATGTTATTGTAAAATTCAACGGTCAGGTAGTTGAAAGTGCCGAGGAACTAACTTCACTTGTCCGAAATTACACTCCTGGGACGAAAGTTAAAGTGACACTCAACAGGGCAGGTAAAGAGATGACAGTAGAAGTGGCTCTCGGAACACTACCAAGCCAGAACGGTTCTGCGACATCCACTTCAAAAGAATTCTACGGACTTAAAGTTGCAAACTTAACAGCGGATGACAGGTCCACATACAGAATACCAGCAGGTTTGGAAGGTGTAATCGTCAAAGAATCCAAAAATTCTTACATTAGAGTAGGTGCTGTGATCTACCGAATCTCTGTGAATGGATACTCCTACAACATAAGAAATGTGAACGACTGGAACAAGGTTGTAGACAACATCAAGAAAGGCGACTACATTGGGATTTTCTACTACTACAACGGTGTTAACTCCGTCTTCTCATTCAGGTACAATTAATTAGAAAGACATCAGTTAATTGAAAAATTTTCAACCCCCGCTGTTCAAAAGCGGGGGTTTTCGGTATAATTGAGGGATGAAGTTTAACAAAAGGAGGAATCTCATAAGTGAAATGTAAAAAGTGTTCTAATCAAGCTGTGATTCACCTAAGAGCACACAACATAGCACTTTGCAAAGAACATTTCATAGAATTCTTCGAAAGCAGAGTTCAGAAAGGCATCACGCATTTTAAAATGTTCACAAAGAAGGACAAGATACTGGTAGCCGTCTCGAGTGGAAAAGATAGTGCAGCTGTGCTGTACGCTCTAAAAAGACTTGGTTACGATGTTGAAGGTCTGTTCTTAAAAATGGGACGACATACTAACGCCGCTGAACGCGTTGTAAAACAACTGGAGGAAGCCACAGGTGCAAAAGTAAACGTACACGATGTTACACAATACTTCGGTGGACTCGGAACAGGTGAGATTGCAAAGATTGTGAAAAGACCTGTTTGCAGTATCTGTGGTATCGTACGGCGACACTGGATGAACAGGTACGCAGTAGAGAATGGCTTCACAGTTCTGGTGACAGGACATAACATGGACGACGAGGCAACGTTCTTATTTGGGAACATAATGAACTGGCAAACAGAATACATGGTACGACAATGGCCAGTGCTTGAAAAAACGCACGAAAAATTCGTGAGGAAAGCCAAACCTTTGATTTACGTTTCGGAAAAGGAAACTTATGCGTACGTCTTTTTAAATAGCATTCCATTCATGGAACAAAAGTGTCCATTCTCAAAAGGTGCCACCAGTTCTATGTATAAAAAACACCTGAACCTATTAGAATACGAGCAACCGGGTGTAAAACACCGGTTTCTATTCGGATACTTTGAAAAGTTCAAAGACCAACTGTCCAAGAACCACGAGGTAGAATTAAGAGCTTGTTCTAAGTGCGGTTATCCAACAACTGAAGAAAAGTGCCAGTATTGTAAACTCGAAGAAAGAATCAACTTGTACCTTGTATCTCAACAAGATAACGCACTGGAAGATAAAATCCCAGAGCGCAACCACTAAAAACTTTAAGGTGGTGGAATATCTGAAATACAAGTCCAACCTCTTCAAAATCAAAGAGAACGAATTCTCATTGCTCGATTACTTACTAATCATTGTTGTTATAATACTTATGATTCTTGGTCTTCTCACATTAAGAAGCGTGGTCAAAGACACTTCACAGCAGTCGCGATTTATCAAACAACTTGTATGGGACATCGTTGGTATCGCCGCAATGATTTACATAATATTTGAAAAAGAGGCAAGAATAAAAGCATATGCAAAATATCTTTACGCCATCTCTGTGGTATTATTGGTACTGGTGCTTATCTTTGGAAAAACGGTGTATGGTGCACGTCGTTGGATAGACATAGGCGCATTCGATCTACAACCCTCTGAGATATTCAAATTTGCTGTGGTTTTGATGATGGCAACTATATTTTCACAGTATCACAAAACAAAGGCGCTTATTTTATCCGTTATGACTTTACTTCCAGCTGGACTCATATTCTTGGAGCCAGACTTGGGCATGACCTTACTGATGGCGTTTATATGGTTTTCAATGCTCCTTGCAAGTGACGTGGAAAAGAAATACATACTCGTCATCATCGTTCTTGGTTTGGTTTCAATACCTTTTGCTTTTTTCTTCCTGCTGGAAGACTATCAACGCGTTCGCATACTTGCGCTCTTTAATCCTGAGGAACACTTCCAAGAAGGCGCATATAATGTTATTATGTCAAGGTCTGTGATAGCTAACGGTGGTGTTTACGGGACTGGTTACGGACTTGGAACAGGCACGAACATGCATATTGTCCCAATGCAGCACACCGATTTCATCTTTTCCGCTTTCGCAGAACAGTTCGGTCTAATTGGCAGTCTTATCTTAGTGGGGTTGTATGGTATAATACTCTTAGCAGGTTTGCTTCAAATAGGACGGTATAAGGACGACTTCTGGGAATTTGTTGTAATTGGAGTAAGTTCTATCTTTGCCTTTCACGTATTTGAAAACGTGGGGATGAATCTGGGGATACTACCTGTTACCGGAATTCCTCTGCCGTTTATAAGCTATGGAGGAACTTCAACAGTTGTCTTCTCCGCGCTTATAGGACTGCTGATCAAGGCACGAGCCGTGTCAAAAAAAGCACGACAAGTTATGTGAAGTTTATAAAGAAACCTTTTTTCCTTTGGGAGTGATAAGAGGTGCCTGTGACTAAAAAGAAAAGAGCAAGAGATTTTTCTTCTTTTTTCGGCATGTTGTTCTTCTTAATTGTTGTTGTTTCGGTGATTCTCTCGGTTGGAAACTTCATACGCTACACACAGATCCTAAAAAAATACGATGAGCTAAAAAGTTACGTGGATGCAAAGGTTACTGAAATGAAATCGGAAAATGAAAGAATCAAAGAACTCCTTGCACCAAATTCTTTAGTTGATAAATATATCGCTGCGGCAAACTACTTGCGAGAGTTCGGTTACGATTTCGAAAAGGTACTCGTATCGATAAACGACGATCCCACAACTGGTTATTTCATGGTTTTTGTAACAGGCAACGAAAGTAGCTGGTTTTCAATAAAGGATAGCCAAAAAACGTACTTCAGTGGTGAGCTAAAACCTGGACTTTCAAATTACAGGTTCTTCTACTTCAAAGAACCGAGGATAAAAACGAATTACGATATAATCGTTCCTCCAAATGCTACGATAACAGTAGGAAAGGCAGGTAAGGTTTACCTACTCGTCTTCGGTGTTGGATTGAGATTCCATCCAACAAAGGTTGTTCAATTAACTGAAACTACGTATGTCAACTTCGCAGAAAAATTCTCGTTGTACATTCCAGGAAGTCAGAATTAAAAGAGCAAAGCTTAGCTTTTAGCTTTTAAAATCAGGTGAATGTGCTTACCAAACTCCATTTAACCAAAAAAATAAAAACCGGGCACTTCTTGTGCCCGGTTCTTTTCTGGTAGCGGGGGTGGGATTTGAACCCACGACCTTTGGGTTATGAGCCCAACGAGCTGCCAGACTGCTCTACCCCGCGACGTCTATCTATATTAGCCTTCATTTGATTACTCCCACCTGGTGCCGGGGATCGGAGTCGAACCGACACGGGAGTCTAACTCCCAGCGGATTTTAAGTCCGCTGCGTCTGCCAATTCCGCCACCCCGGCTCCGTGGGATATTATACCACCACGGTTAATAATCTGTCAAGGTGTGAAGATTTGTTGTTGAATTTTCAAGCTTCGGCTATGAGTTTCAATATAGTATCTTTTATAACAGACAGTTTCTTTTTTGCCTCTTCTTTCACTTTGTCGACTGTATAAATGTAGACCTTTAACTTCGGTTCCGTACCAGACGGTCTTATCGCATACCATGAACCGTCGCTCAGGAAGAATCTAAGGACGTTTGAAGATGGGATGTGCTTTTCAACTTCTCCTATTTCTTTTCCGTGAGCATCGTATATTTTTCTTTCTAAGTAATCTATGTATTTGACTAAGTCCAACGTCCCGATTTCCTTTGGATATTTCTTTCTAAAGACCTCCATAATACGCTTAATCTTTTCCATTCCCTTGAGTCCTTCGTAGATCAGAGAAAAGTTGTCCTCAAGATAGTAACCATATGTTTTATAAAGTGATTCAAGCACATCTAAAAGCGTCTTACCTTGTTTTTTGTAGTACGCTGCCATTTCCGAGATAATCATCGACATCATCACACCATCTTTGTCCCTGACGAAATCGCCTGTCACGTACCCTATGCTCTCTTCGTATCCAAATTGGAACGAATACTTTCCCTCGAGTTCATTCTCAAGACCGCATATATTCTTGAATCCTGTCAGTGTTTCGAATGTCTCAACACCGTAAGTTTTGGCGATAAGTTTTCCGAGGTCTCCCGTAACTATTGACTTGATAATGATGCCGTTTTTCGGAAGTATTCCTTTCCTTTTTCTCTGAGAGAGCAAGTATTCTATTAGCAATGCACCGGTCTGGTTACCGTTCAACGCTACGTATTCACCATTGCACTTGACCATGACTGCGTTTCTATCCGCATCCGGATCCGTTGCAAGAACGATATCTGCATCACGCTTTTTGGCATACTCGAGCGCAAGGTTGAACGCTTTCAAGTCCTCCGGATTTGGGTACTCAACAGTTGGAAATTCTCCATCTGGTTGTTCTTGTTCAGGAACTATGAAATAGTTCGTAAAGCCTCGCTTTTCAAGCACATGTCTTACAAATCGTCCACCTGTTCCGTGGAGCGGTGTGTAAATGATGGAGATGTTCTTATCTATGTCATCGCAAAGTGCCAACGAGAGCATCTTTTCAAAGTAAGCGTTGTCAACTTCTGAACCGACTATCCTTATTAATCCCTTCGCTAAAGCTTCATCAAAATCCATTTTCTTTATCATCCCGAAATCTGTTATCTTCCTTATGTTTTCCTCAATGGGTTTTGCTATATCATCGGTAATCTGCGAGCCTTTTTCCCAGTAGACCTTGTATCCGTTGTACTCGGGTGGATTATGGCTTGCGGTAATAACGATACCAGAAGCCGTTCCAAGGTATCGGACGGCAAAGGAAAGCACAGGAGTTGGCCTGATATCATCAAATAGATACACCTGTATACCATTTGCAGCGAGCACCTGGGCTGTAATCCTTGCGAATTCTTTCGACATACGTCTTACATCGTAAGCGATCACTACACCACGCTTTGCGTAATCTTCTCCACGGTTGTTGATATAGTCTGCAAGCCCTTGGGTTGCCTGCGAAACGGTGTAGATATTCATACGGTTCGTTCCGGCACCTATCTTTCCTCTTAATCCAGCAGTTCCGAACTCTAAGTCAAACAAGAATCTTTCTTTTATCTCTTCTTCGTTTCCCTCTAAAGCTCTTAACTCTTCCTTTGTCTTTTCATCGACGTACGGGCTTTCAAGCCACTTTCTGTACTCAGCCATATAGTCTCTCATGTCCACGCCTCCTTCTGGTTCTTTTCTCAAGAATATTGTTGGCTTTCTAAATGTTATTTCGCCTCGAACACAACATTGACTGTAACCATTATTTCCTTCTCTTTTGTCGATGTATCATACGTACCGTAATCACTCACTTCGACACTGTTTGGTGCGAGCACTTGGACAACTCCACTCTTTGCACTAATCACCTTTCCTACGTGCAGCCCTCCACTTTTGGCAATCTCTTCTGCACGCCTTCTTGCATCTCGAACGGCACTTGAAAGCAGTTGAACCCGCTTTTCTGCCAACTTTGAATAATAGTACTCCACCGGGTTTGCCTGGAATGCCACTCCCAAATCCAAGATCTCCTGTGTTATGTTCTTAACCTTTTGTGCTATGCCATCAACGTCGTTAGTTTGAACGTTGATGAACTGCGTCAAAACGTACTGTCTTTCAACAACTTGCGTTGGTTCAACGTACATCTCCGATACGCTTATCGCCGACAAGGTGATTTCATCTTTATTTATACCATTCTTCTCAAAGATATCCAACACCTTTTTCTCATGCTCTTTCATCAGTCTAAAGCCATAGTTTAACTTGGATTCTGGTACTTTAACTGAGTAACTCGATCCCCACTTTGCGACATCTGAGACAACCAGTTCCCTTGCACTTCCAGTTACTGAAAGTGTCTTTTGCGGTAATTTTGAAATATAGAAGAAATATCCAAAGATAGACATGCCGATTACGAATGCTACTCCTAAGATTACGGAAGCTACTAAAAACGAGGATTTTCTGTCAACGTGTTCCTCTGAACGTACCATAAGTACCACCTCCGAGACTAAGGATATTATAGCACAAACAAGAGAACATAAAGAAAGAGAAAGCGGGCGTTCTGCCCGCTTCCATTTTGATTTTCTTCATTTTTTACTGGCTTTAGGACTTTCTCACTCCTGAGCTTCTACTCCTACGTCTTTCAACCATTCTTTGATATCCATTCCAGACCATGCCATAACACGCATCTCTGTTATTGCATTCTCTACGATGTCTTTGTAAAGCATCTGGGAGATAACATCATCAGAAGCCTTCAGCTTAGGCAAAAAGTCTTTCAAATCTTCTTCCGGGTACCCGTTGAGCTTGATCTTCTTGTTGAGAATATCGAGTTCGTAAGTCAACGTAAAATTCTTCACTACTTTCTTTTCCATTTGAATCACCTCCGAGCAAACCAACTTCGGTCCTCGGACGTATTATAACACAAGAGTCTAAATTATGCAAATAACTTTAATACTCTTAATTTTTCTTTTTATTTTGTCATTTCCCTTTTTCTTTCTTCCATTATCTTTTTCAGTTGCTGTGATAGAGCCGTTCGTGTTTTTGTATCGAGATGGTCGATAAATAAGACACCATCAAGGTGGTCATATTCGTGCTGGAATATGCGTGCAGGGTAACCTTCAAGAAGTTCTTCGTGGTATGTCCCATGTTCGTCTTGATATCTCACGCGCACCCATTTGAATCTCCAGACATCGGCGAAAACACCTGGAATACTCAAACAGCCTTCTTCTCCAAGTTCCTTCTCATCGGAATGCTCTATTATTTCAGGATTAACAACCATTTTAAAACCGCTACCATCGTCCATCCCAAAGAAACGCAAAGATAACCCAACCTGAGGTGCAGCGAGTCCTACTCCATCTTCTGCGTACATCGTCATTTTAAATTCCTCTAAAATCGCACGGACCTGTGCAAAATCATTTACCGGTTGTGCCTTTTTTCTAAGTATCGGATCTCCCAAAATCCTGACCTTCACCATAGATTCCCTCCAATTCTTCAAGCAGTTTTTCATTCGTCATGAATATAGTTATAGGTGTTACTGATATATAACCTTCAGCGAGCGCCTTGTAATCAGCCCTCGGATCCGGGTCATCTTCTATTATATCACCGAGCATCCAGTAGTACTCTCTACCGTATGGGTCTAAGCGCTTTTCAAAGTAATCCTCATACCTGCGTTTGCTCTGCCTTGTGAGCTTCCAACCTTTTACTTGCTTGTAAGGTATCGATGGAACGTTGATGTTTAAAGCCGTGAATCTGGGGATGAGTTTTAAGTCGAACTCTCTAAGGAATTTCACAAGAAATTTTGCACCAGTGTCGTACAGCGGGTCTTTAAAGTCAGCTACCGATATGGCGATAGAAGGTATACCAGCGATAGCGCCTTCAAGAGCACCGCTCACCGTTCCTGAGTATACAACATCGGTTCCAAGGTTTTCACCACGGTTTATTCCACTAATTACGACATCTGGAACTATCCCTTTGTCTTTGTATATAACATCCAGACCTATCTTGACACAATCGGCTGGCGTTCCGCTGACTGCATACATTTCGAATGGCTCGTTTATATCCAATTTCCTCGCCCAGAGTGGAAATCTCAACGTTATACCGTGTCCAACTGCGCTCTGTTCAGATTCTGGAGCGCTTACTATCACGTAGTGTTCTTTGCTTAGATACCTAGCTGCGCACAGTATACCAGGAGCGGTGACACCATCGTCGTTGACAAGGAGTATATTCACGTTTCATTCCCCCTTAGCAAGAAACCTTCAAACTTCTTGACCTCTCTCAATACCTTTCTTTTCCTCCAACGCTTGTGCTACCAGTTCCTTTAATTTTATCAAACCTTCATCGAATTTGTAAGTCCCCATTATTTCTCCTTTATAGAAAACAACAACACCATCCTTTACACCTGCGATTCCGACATCCGCATCTTTGCCTTCTCCTATACCATTTACCACACAACCTAATACGGAGATTGTGATATCTTCTTGTACATGTGCAACTAGTTTTTCCACTTCTAAAGCCACAGACTCTACATCAAAGACCGTCCTCGCACAAGTGGGACATGCAACTACGTTTGGTCCCCTTCTTAAGTGTAGTGCTGTTAGAAGTTTCTTTGCAGCAATTACTTCGTTCACCGGGTCTCCGGCAATTGAAATTCTTAATGTATCTACTATACCATCAAGTATCAGTACTCCAAGTGCTACCGACGATTTTATCAAGGAATTGTAAATAGTACCTGCTTCTGTCACACCTACGTGGAGCGGGTAATCGACAAGTTTAGCAATATGCCTGTTCGCCTCTATCGTTTCAACAACATCGGAACTTTTAACGGAAATAACTATATCGTAGAACCCGTGCTTTTCCAATATTCTCACTTCTCTTAGTGCACTTTCCGCCAACGCTTGGGACTTTGGTAAGTGTTCCAAGTCCTTAGGTAGCGAGCCACTGTTGGCACCAACTCTCAGGGGAATACCGCGCTCCTTTGCAGCCTTCACTACCTCAACAACTTTCGACTCATCCCCTATGTTTCCAGGATTGATCCTAATTTTATCGATACCTTGATTTATAGCCTCAAGAGCGATTCTATAATCGAAGTGGATGTCTCCCACTAACGGGACATCCGCGTTCTCTTGCCTTAATCTTTCCTTGATGATGCCAACTTTCCGAGCACTATCTATATCAGGCAAAGACACTCTAACAACTTCGCAGCCTGCTTCAACCAAAGCCTTGATTTGTTTAACAGTTTTTTCGATATCTTTCGTGTCGGTATTTGTCATCGATTGTATTACTATCGGTGCGTTCCCTCCAATAACGATATTCCCCACCTTGACTGGTCTTGAATTTCTTCTGTTCAGCAACTGTACCACACCTTTCAGTGTTACCTATCTTGTGAAGAGCCTACTGATGTCCACGAACGTCATGAAGAAAAGGAAACCCAAAAGTAGGAAAAATCCCACAGTGTGTATCAGGTTTTCAACGTTCCTGTTTATCTTCCTTCTGGAAATCATCTCGGCAAGTGCAAATATGATCCTGCCGCCGTCCAACGCCGGTAGTGGGAAGAGGTTGAATATACCTAAGTTTATCGTTATTATTGCAACAACCGTAAGAATCGTTTCCAAACCGAACTGCACCGCTTGTCCGATAACTTGTACTACACCCACTGGTCCTGAAACTTCCTGAAGATTCCTTCCCAAGAACACTCCCGGTAACGTTTTCCAAATGTAAAGTGCGAGCCTGTTGCTACGCGCTACTGAAACGGAAATTGCTTCCAGTCCACGCGGTTTGAGTTTGGGAGCTTTTACTTCGAGCACTCCGGGAACGGAAAGTACGCTTAAGAGCTTTTCTTTCGAAACGATTACTTCTTTTTGCGTACCGTTTGATTCATAAAGAACCTTTGTCATCTCAGGGAGTGGTCTTAGCACTTGAGTCACTTTGTCGCCACTGAATTGTATGTAAAGTTCATCCGGTTTCAAGCCAAGAGCCGTTACCACGTCCATTAAGTCGTTGGTTGATTGGACTTCCATATCCTCCACTTTGAGCAGTTTATCCCCTTTCTTAAAAAGTTCGTTGTCTTTCGCAAAGACATTCGAAAACTGACCGTAGTAGATACCTATTGCGTATCTTTCCGGTAAAACGGAGACGTTGTCCAGTAAACCTTTCAGCTCACCAACTTCGGATTTTATCGTGACGTATTCTTTTTGATATTTCGCCATGTACCTTTCAAACGGAATGTTATTAACACTCTCGACTTTCCCGCCTATGTCTCCTTTGACGTCCTTTAGATACACGAAGTATTCCTTTTGAGTAAGTGCTGGTGTGACTTTTACCGTTATTCGTTCAGCGTTTCTGAGCACTTCCAAGGTGAGCGGTTTACCTTTTCGGATTATACTCGTCATATCTGTCGTATCGAAGACATGCTTCCCGTTCAGTTTCAAAACTATATCGTCCGGTTGAAGTCCCGCTTGCTGGGCAGGTGAACCTGGAATAACTTTATCAATGATGATAGGTGTGTACCCCCAACCGGAAATTATCAGTACAAATAAAAGATAACCTGCCAAAATCGAAAATACAGGGCCTGCAAGTACGATGAGAAAACGCTTCCAGGCGGCAACTCCGTAAAGTGAATCTGGGTCTTCCTGTTCTTCCGGATCCTCACCTTTCAATCTGACGTACCCACCAAGAGGAAATACATTAATTCTAAAATCTGTTTTTTTGCCCTTTCTCCTGTAAATCGCAGGGCCAAACCCAATTGCGAACTCGTGGACTTTTACACCGAATAAAACGGCAAACAGATAGTGACCAAATTCGTGAACAACTACGATAAAGATGAACACCAAAATAAATGCCATTATGTTGATAATTACGCTCATTTCTTGACCTCCTTCTCTACATATTTCAGCGCATAGCTTCTTGCCAAATTGTCAATCTCGTAGACATCTTCGATTGACTGTACGCTTATGTTTTGCTTTAAGATATATTCAATAGTCATTCTAACTACTTTTTCAATATCTGTGAACATTATTTCCCTGTTAAGAAATGCGTTAACCGCCACCTCATCAGCTGCGTTCAGTGCGATTCTCCATGCCAGATCGTCATTATCTTTTGTCAGTTCCAAACCGTAGAAAAAGAGTGGATAACGTTCACGTTCAACGTCAAACAACGTAAGGTCGAACTCCTCAACGTCTGCCACGTACGAGTGGTACTTCCTTTCGGGATAGGTAAGTGCATACGCAATTGGTATCCTCATGTCCGGTTTCCCAGCGTGGATTTTTATAACCCCATCTTTCAAAAAGACAATCCCGTGAATGAAACTCAAGCGGTTGATTTTTACATCGATTCTACCGTATTCTAAGTTGAACAACTCGTGTGCTTCGATCACCTCAAAAAGTTTATTTACCATAGTTGCCGAGTCAACTGTAATTCGACCACCCATACTCCACGTCGGATGTTTAAGGATGTCGGAAGGTTTTAGCTCGGATATTCTTTCCAGAGGGACGTCGCGAACTGCACCTCCGGAGGCTGTTATGAGAATTTTTTCGATATGTGGTTCGTAGAGTTGGAAAATCGCGGAGTGTTCACTATCAACAGGGATGAGCTCCACGTTATTTTCTCGAGCCAAGTCTTTCACGAATGGACCTGCGCAGACCAACGCTTCTTTCGTTGCAAGTGCTATTCTTTTTGCGTACCTTAGCGCAGAAAATGTGGTCTTAACCCCTTCAAATCCCGGAATCGCGCAGACCACGATATCGGGAGATGTCTTTTCCAACAATTCATCAACACTTTGACACCGCTTACCAAAGCCGATATCTTTTTTGGAAAAGTAGTATTCCACACCTAAATCTCGCATGATTCTCGACGCTATTTCGATGTTTGAACCAAAAGAAATACCGACAACCTCAAAACCTCCGAGCTGCTTTACTACATCGACCGTTTGAGTTCCTATCGAACCCGTGGCGCCAAATATGACAACCTTTTTCACAGCGGCTTTTTCTTCCAACGCACGAACACCACCTTACCATTTTTCACTTCTACTTTCACCATGTCGCTTAGAGCCACGTTGCTAACACCAATCGGAGTAGTTATATCCATGCTTCCACTGAACGGATACTTGAAACCTTCTATTGAAAACTCCGCATGGCAAAGCGGTACGAATGACCATAGCTCTCCGGCGATAGCTTTTAGCGTTTGTGTACCTTTCTTGCCAGCTTTAATAACACCAACTTCGCACTTGTCGGATATCGCTACCACGTTGTCGTACTTGCTCATAAGGCCTATCATCGCAAGCAACATATCGATTCTTTCACCCTGCCAATTCAATATCTCAACTTCCGTTGCTCCGTGCTTAAAAACGTAGTTGAGCGCAAGTTCAAGGTCGGTCTCGTCCTTTTCTGCAGGATACGTGTAGATCTTGACGCCATTTAACTCAAAATATTCGAGCGTATCATCTGTAACGGAATCCATATCACCGATAAGCACGTGTGGTATTATTTTTCTTCTTCTCAATTCTTCCGCCCCACCATCGACGGCAACGATAAGTTCACCGGTTATGTACATCGTACCATTAGAGTTCCCGTTAAGAATTATAGAGGCTTTCACTTGAATCCCCCCTAAGAGATATTATCATGGTTTTCATATAAGTATAAGGCCTCGCTCCACATACACCTTGGCAAGCAAGAGCATCTGTCCCCAACCGTACGCACAGCCGTACCTTATGTGGAGCTCGTTTTCATCTTTTACAAACGTCCTATCCTTAACGGTTACAATTGTCTCATCTTCGCTTGTTGGTTGAAAAGATAGCTCAACGAACGAGCGATAACCGTCCTCGTATTCGTACCACCAGAAGGAAAAGATACGTTTGTGAACGACACTGACGATTCTGCCCGTGTCCGTAACCACTTGTCCGTCGGTAAGCCTGAACCAGCGGAAGTATATCTCTCCGCTATCCTCATCTATCTTCATACCATCTGTAAACCAAGGATCCCAGCCATTCGGGTTATAGAATGTCTTCCAGACAACGTCGATAGGGGCTTTGAACCTTTCATGAAACTCCATTTCATCATTTGAAATTGGCATATTAGAATTGCACCTCGACTTTCGTTTATTTGAAAGCTCAACAATCTATCTTTTTCCAGATAGCCTTAACCTTCGCTATATCCTCTGCGTGTTCCGGATTGTCGCCGGGGGTTTCTAAAATCAGCGGTAGTGAATTGAAAACTGGCTCTGATAAAAACACTTCGAGCTTTTCGCCGATTTTGCCGTTTCCTATATTCTCATGCCTGTCCTTTTGCGAACCGAGTTCGTTCTTCGTGTCGTTGAGGTGGACGAATTTCAGTCTTTTTATTCCCACTTCGCGTTCAATTTCCTCCAGTAAGTTCCTGATGCCTTCCTTTGTTGTTACATCGTAGCCTGCGTCGTAACCGTGGCAAGTATCAAAGGTCAATCCAATTCTGTCTTCATATTTGCAAAGGCTTATTATCTCTCGCATCTGTGCGTAGTTGTAACCTATGTTCCCGCCCTTTTTAACAACGTTCTCGAGTAGTATCTGGACGTTCTTTTCCTTTTCCATAACTATGTTCAAAGCGCGCGCAACCTTTTCAATGCCCTCTTTCTCACCCAATCCCAGATGACTTCCCGGATGTATGTTCAAATACTTTATTCCAAGTCTTGCGCATATCTTCGCCTCTATGATAAGTAACTCAACCGACTTTTCCCAAATGTCTTCCTTTGGACTCGCTATGTTTACAAGATAGCCTGCGTGACACATAAAATTCTCCGGGTTGAGCTTGTACTTCTTAACATCACGCAAAAAATGAACCACATCGTCATCAGACGGTAGTTTTGCCTTCCACTGACGCGGATTGTGAGGAAAGATTTGGAATGCGTTTCCACCTATCTCCACGGTCTCTCTTGGTACCCTTGCAAATCCACCACCAATGGGCATGTGTGCACCAAGTATCAGTTCTTTTCTACCATCTTTACCATCCATACTCTCACCTTCTAAATCATCTGTGTCGTTTACCGATCTTTCCAGTTTTCTCTAAGCATTCCTAAGATAATTATATCCCAGTACCGTCCATCGTGGTATTTTGCTTCCTTGAGTATTCCCTCCCTGTGAAAGCCTAAGCCTTCGAGTAACTTTAGCGAACGTTCATTGTACTCATACACTTCTGCGGTGATTCTGTGAAGATTGAGCTCCCTAAAGGCAAAATCAAAGGCCTTTTTCAGCATGAGCTTTCCCAATCCCCTACCACGCCACACCGGTGACACATAGTAAGTTATATAAGCGTTCCTATTCAGAACCCTCAAATCGAATTCAACAAATCCTATCTTTTCTATCCTACCATCTTCCTCAACAGAAAACACCAGTACAACAGGTTTTGCTTTCGTGATTTTTCTTTCAGAAAAGTACATTACATCTTCTTCAGGTAATTCTAACAAGATATCTTCGCTCACGCGAAAGGTCAACTTGTGATCTTCTTGTTTAAACTTGCCCATACGACATTCTCACCTCCTACATAAAAATATGGTATAAATAATTTAGCTTAAAAAAATTGAGGGCAGGACAACTTATGTCACCTTGGCTTTTAAGCCATTTAAGGAGTCTGTTGCCTGCCTTTAACCATGATTAGTTGGTTGGGCTTTCAGCCCTCGTCAGCATGGAGGATTGGTTCAGCAGGCTCCCTGCCCTCATCATTCGAAAGGAGGATTTTTCATGGATAACTTCCCTGTTTTCGTCGGCATCGATGTTTCCAAGGATAAGTTCAACGTCTGCGCTATCTCTAATCCCAGTTCCATCATCTTCGAATCTTCTTTCGATATGTCCCAGCAAGGCTTTTCCTCCTTCGCAAACAAACTCTCTGCCTTCCCAAAACAATCCATCATCATCGCTATGGAATCTACTGGCTGTTATCATCTCAACCTTCTGGCTTTCCTTTCTTCCAACGACTTTGCTTGCGCTGTTTTTAATCCTCTAACTGTTAAAAACTTTGCTTCTCTTCGAAAGACCAAAACCGACAAAATCGATGCTCGCATTATCGCTACTGCTTTGTTTTACCTACAACATCAAATTCCTTCTTCTGCTTTTGTCAACTCTGAGCTTCGTGATATTGTCAGAGCACGCGAAAACATTATCCACCGCATCGCAAAAGTTAAAGACAATATCGAAAAACTGCTCAACGTTCTTTTCCCTGAACTCGAAAGAGTTACCAATATCTACAGTGACACTATCCTCAATCTTCTTTCTCATTTCCCTTCTGCCAAGGCTATTCAAAAGGCTCGTAATCTGGATGTGTTCTTTTCCAAAGACCGTGGCAGAAGTACAAAACTTAATGCTCAAAAACTTAAAGAACTCGCTAATAACTCGATTGCTCAATATTGGCCGATGAAAGAAAAGATTCTTGTGCAAAATATCAAAGAACTACAATTTTTACAGCAACAGCTTGAAGAATACGACAAGATGATGAAAGAATATTGCGAATGTAGTGCGATAAACCTTGATATCGAGATACTCACGTCAATACCAGGTATTGGTGAAAACAGCGCGATGCATTTCTTGGCAGAAGTTGGAGATATCTCAAGATTTAGTACATACAAAAAACTCATTGCGTATTGTGGACTCGATCCAAGCATTGCCCAATCAGGCAAAAGCAAAGTAGAAGGACACATATCGAAAAGGGGCAATGCCCACCTAAGACGAATACTATGGCTAATGGCAGTGAGTGTAGTGATTCACAACGAATATTTCCGAACATACTATGAACGAAAAAGGCAGCAAGGTATACCGTACAAAAAAGCGATAATGTCAGTAGTACACAAGTTATTGCGAACGTTGTACGCAATGTTGAGAAAGAAAGAGAAGTTCAATATTGATTATGCTATCTCACACTCAAAACAAAAATTTAATTTTGCATAGTCGCCTCCTACATAAAAATATGGTATAAATAATTTAGCTTAAAAAAATTGAGGGCAGGACAACTTATGTCACCTTGGCTTTTAAGCCATTTAAGGAGTCTGTTGCCTGCCTTTAACCATGATTAGTTGGTTGGGCTTTCAGCCCTCGTCAGCATGGAGGATTGGTTCAGCAGGCTCCCTGCCCTCATCATTCGAAAGGAGGATTTTTCATGGATAACTTCCCTGTTTTCGTCGGCATCGATGTTTCCAAGGATAAGTTCAACGTCTGCGCTATCTCTAATCCCAGTTCCATCATCTTCGAATCTTCTTTCGATATGTCCCAGCAAGGCTTTTCCTCCTTCGCAAACAAACTCTCTGCCTTCCCAAAACAATCCATCATCATCGCTATGGAATCTACTGGCTGTTATCATCTCAACCTTCTGGCTTTCCTTTCTTCCAACGACTTTGCTTGCGCTGTTTTTAATCCTCTAACTGTTAAAAACTTTGCTTCTCTTCGAAAGACCAAAACCGACAAAATCGATGCTCGCATTATCGCTACTGCTTTGTTTTACCTACAACATCAAATTCCTTCTTCTGCTTTTGTCAACTCTGAGCTTCGTGATATTGTCAGAGCACGCGAAAACATTATCCACCGCATCGCAAAAGTTAAAGACAATATCGAAAAACTGCTCAACGTTCTTTTCCCTGAACTCGAAAGAGTTACCAATATCTACAGTGACACTATCCTCAATCTTCTTTCTCATTTCCCTTCTGCCAAGGCTATTCAAAAGGCTCGTAATCTGGATGTGTTCTTTTCCAAAGACCGTGGCAGAAGTACAAAACTTAATGCTCAAAAACTTAAAGAACTCGCTAATAACTCGATTGCTCAATATTGGCCGATGAAAGAAAAGATTCTTGTGCAAAATATCAAAGAACTACAATTTTTACAGCAACAGCTTGAAGAATACGACAAGATGATGAAAGAATATTGCGAATGTAGTGCGATAAACCTTGATATCGAGATACTCACGTCAATACCAGGTATTGGTGAAAACAGCGCGATGCATTTCTTGGCAGAAGTTGGAGATATCTCAAGATTTAGTACATACAAAAAACTCATTGCGTATTGTGGACTCGATCCAAGCATTGCCCAATCAGGCAAAAGCAAAGTAGAAGGACACATATCGAAAAGGGGCAATGCCCACCTAAGACGAATACTATGGCTAATGGCAGTGAGTGTAGTGATTCACAACGAATATTTCCGAACATACTATGAACGAAAAAGGCAGCAAGGTATACCGTACAAAAAAGCGATAATGTCAGTAGTACACAAGTTATTGCGAACGTTGTACGCAATGTTGAGAAAGAAAGAGAAGTTCAATATTGATTATGCTATCTCACACTCAAAACAAAAATTTAATTTTGCATACGACATTGTTACCTTCTTAGCAAAGAATTTTTTAACTGTCCGTGGCTTCTAACTCCCTTATCTTTCTTTCAAGTTCTTCGGAAGTTTCAATTATCGTCAGCAATTCTTCTTCCAATTGTTCCTTTTCACTCATCAGTTCCATCAGTTTAACGTAGTCTTGTTCTATGTGCATCCGTCTTTCCAAATCGTTTAGCAGATCTGTTATCTGCATTTCTCTTGCCTTCAAGTCTTCGACTTGTTTCTTCCAGCTTTTCAGCTGATTTCTCAGCTTCTTTTTCTCCTCAAAATCCACATTCTTCTCCTTCTCAACCTTCTTTTTTTCTTTGGCAAAAAATACCGGCTCGTTCGATTCAACTAGTTCACCGTTTTTGATGGTGAAGAACCTATTGCAGACATTTCTAATCAGCTCGAGGTCGTGAGAGACCAGCAGAACTGACCCTTTATATTCCTTAAGTGCCGATTCAAGGGCTTCTACCGTTTCCAAATCCATGTGGTTCGTCGGCTCGTCCAGAATAAGAACGTTTGGTTTTCTCAGCAAGACTTTCGCCAGTGCAAGTATCTGCCTTTCACCACCACTCAAATCGCTAACCGTTTTGAAGACATCTTCGCCACGAAATCCAAATCTGCCGGCGTATGCCCTGATGACGTAGTCCGGTCTGTCAGGCATTTCCTCAAACAACTCGTCGAATACAGTATTTTCCAAATCAAGTTGGTCTACGAACTGTTCAAGGTAAACGGCTTTTACATTGTATCCAGAAATTACTTGTCCGGTGTAATTAATCTGCCCAGTTATAATCTTCAGTAGCGTTGTTTTACCAGAGCCATTTGGTCCAACAATCGCTAATTTGTCTCCTTGATACACGGTGAACGAAACATTCCTCAGTAAATTATTCCAAGAGACGTTTTTGACCTCAAGAACAACGTATCCAGTGTTGTCAGGTTCCGGAATGCTTATATTTTTCTCCTCTTCCTCAATGTAAAGGTTTGGCATATTTTCAAGCTCTTCGAGCATCTTTTCAAGCATTTTTTCTTTACTTTTTGCTTGCTTTGTGAACTTTTCCCTGCCCCACTTCTTGTACCTGTCTATTATCGTTCTCAACCGCTCAATTTCACGCTGGATATTCGCGAGTTGTCTTCTTTGAGTTTCCATGATCCTTTGCCTCTCCAAATGGTAACTATCGAAGCCCATGTCGAAAACCCAGATGCGCTCGTTGTTTATCTCCCAAAACTTCTCGCATGTATTTCTGAGAAAATCCCTATCGTGCGAGATGATTATATACCCTCCGCGGAACGTTCTCAGCAATTCTTTCAGAAACTCTATGCTCTCGATATCAAGAAAGTTTGTAGGCTCATCCAACAGCAGAAAATCAGGGTCTTCAACAAAAAGCCTGCCCAACTGCAATTTCGTTCTTTCCCCACCGCTGAATGTTGAAATATCCCTCTCCCAATCCTCTTCCGGAAAACCTAATCCCTTCAGTATACTCCGCACTTGCTTTTGTTTCTCTGGTGTATCGGCAACTTTCATATAGTACTCGTAAGGCGTCTTTGCTTCAAAAGTTCTGTATTGGTCCATGTAAAGCACTTTACCTTGGACCGTTATTTCTCCCTGATAGTCTTTGAAAATTCCCGCAATCGCCTTCAACAACGTACTCTTTCCACTGCCGTTTTTCCCCATCAGACCTATCCTGTCTCTCGAGAGTACGGTAGCATTGAAACTCGAAAAGAGCGTTTTTTCTGGAAAGGATATCGAAAGGTTCTTAATTGTTATCATTTCTCAGAACTCCTCTCTTTCCTAAGTCCGTTCACAAACAGATCCGGCTGGGTTAATAGTAACTTCACAGAATTTGGTAATAGCACCATTAACATTGTCATCGCTCCGAAAGTTAACGCGAAGGCGATGTACCAGTATTGTCGTAACGTCTCTTCGGTAACAACAAAACCTAAAGCCATAGTGAACAGCACCACTAAACCGCCAATCAATATGTGGTACCCAAAGGCGAAAATGGCGTTATCTGAGAAAAGTTTTGGAATATAAAGTACGTATTTTGCAATGAACCTACGCATTAAACCATCCTCGTATAATAAGTTCGGTAAAAATTAAAATTGGTCTTTGAAAATTGAATGCATATTTTTTAACACCTCTGGTAAAATAGTTTCAGGTTGCCCCTCCTTGAGACTTTGTTCTCTTAAATAAGATTGCCTAACTAGAGTACAGCTTTTTACTTGCCGGAAAATGTTTTGCCTCGTTTTCTTATGTACCGCGAGGTTGTAAGGCTGTACTCAATCCGGAGGTGATTCCTTTGGCTATTTTAGCTATTGATGTCTCAAAGAACTATCTTTCTTTCTTTTCTGATTTCATCGGTAGTGGGACTGTTGAGAACTCTCCTCAAGGTATTGTTGAACTTTTTAACAAAGCTTTTGCTTCTTCTTCCGATTTTTCTCTTGTCCTTGAATCAACTGGTGTTTTTTCTTTTAATGTCGCTAACTTCTTCTTTCAAAACAACGTACCTGTCTTTTGGGTTAAAACTGATAACATTAAGCTCTATCGCAAAATTCTCAATCGTCCTAAAACTGACAAAATCGATGCTGAACTTATTTTCTCTATCGCTTCTAAATTTCCTGAGTCTTTAGTCCCTTTTGTCAATAACTCATATATCATCTCTGAGCTTCGTAATCTCACCAGACTTTATTTAAAGTTCAACGAAGATATCGCTCGATTGAAACTTAGGCGTTTCTCTTTATTTCCCTAAACTTGACTTTAAACTAAATAAGACTTTCGAATGCCTGCTTAAAGATTATACAATCGAAGAAATCGCAAACATGCCAATTGAAGAGTTATTTGAATATATTGCGAAAATTTCCAGACACAATGTCTCTTCACAAGTCTTAGCAGAAAAACTCCAAACTCTTGCTAAAGATGCCTTGAGGTTGTCTGTTAATCCTTCAAACACTCTGAGAATATCTATTGTTTCCACTATCGATTTGATACAGCACTATGAAAAACAAATCGAACTAGTAAAGAAAGAAATAAGTAAATTACTTAAAGTAATTTCGAACACACTAACAACAGTCAAAGGGATAGGAGAAATAACTGCAGCTGGAATTATAGCCGAAATAGGAGACATCAATCGTTTCGAAAAAGCCTCAGCGTTAGCATCATACGCAGGGCTTGTATGGACAATCAATCAAAGTGGAAATTACAAATCAGAAAACAACCAACTAACGAAAAAAGGGAACAAGTATCTAAGAACATACCTAGTAATGGCAGCGAACGGAGTAAAGACATACGATCCTGTATACAAAGAATATTATCGCAAAAAGTACGCAGAAGCAACAACACACAAACACATGAGAGCGCTAATATTAACTGCAAGGAAATTAGTAAATTTAGTGTATTATTTACTAAAGAACAACGTACCGTATGTACCGATGAAATAGGTAAAAAGAACGAAATCAAGTATGTGAAGAATGAAAGTGAAATATTAAGTTATTGAAAGTCAAAGTGTTGACTAGGTTTTTTATTTTTCTATTTTTTCTCCTCTTGACTTATTACCGGAAATCTTATTTGTCGAGTTGATAGCAAATTGTTCAATATCTTTACCTATCCAAAGAAAGAACATCGCCGTTCCAAGCTCACCAGCAAGTGTTAGTATGGGGTTGATTCCGTAATGATCCATATTCCACGAAGTACCATCAACAAACAGAGCAACTAACGTCCAAACAATCAATCCGGTAAAGCCAATTACTCCCAAGTACCTCTCAAAATCCTTCTTCTTTTCTTTCACCAACTTTCCAAGCCAGAACATGTAAAGCCCGGAAAATGCTACGTCGACCTTGAAAGGAAGCGCACCTGGTTGAATAAATCTTAGAAAGATCCCGAGAGCCAGCGTGTATGGAAGTATATGAAATTTACTAAACAGCAAAAAGAAAAACTCTGCTACAAAAAGAAAAATCAAATACCACAGTGGTACGATTGTAAGCGGAATTTGATCAAGCAGATCCGTCCTAACCAAAAGAAAGTTCTTCAGATAGGTTAGGTTGTCAGCCTTTCTAAAACCTTCCGGAACGGTAAGTATCCATACTATGTAACCGATCAACCCTATGTAGTAATAAGATATGACCATTGTGATGCGCTTTTTGAAAAATTCCCTGAAGCTCAAAGCCTTCATCAAATAACCAGACAAGAACGGGAAGACGACGATCACATACGAGATAAACGCGAACATCTTCTCAGGAACCTGCGAGTGTGCTAAGACAACCATTATCAGCGCTGTGCCTCTGGTATAGTCGATCCAAAGCTCACGTTTCTTACTCTCCCCCATCCTTGCATTTAACCCTGCCTTTCCATCATCTCAGGTTCTCTCTCACTTAAATTCAATACACCTAGTATTATTGAAACGACCATAAGCAAACCTCCAATGAGTTGTAGTGCGGTCAGATGCTCTTTTAGAATTAGAACAGATAGAATCATCGCAAAGAGAGGCTCGCCAACAAATATGAGAGCCGAAATATTGCTACCTACAACTTTCTGATACTTCGCTTGGATAATTATCGCAACGATTGTGGCTGTTACTGCTGTAAAGGTCGCAACAAAGAGCGCATTTAAAGAGAACGACCACTTGTCGCTACCACTCTGGTAAAACAAGTTAAATATCGTGTTTAAGAGCGCCACTGTGAAGAACTGTGGAGTTAGCAAAGCGTATTCACTGACCTGCTTTGAGTACTTTGTTATCAAAACAACATGTAGTGCGTACATGACACCGCAAATTGTTGTAAGAAAATCTCCGAAGTTATATCCACTGATTCCACCACTAAGCATGTACATTCCAATCAGAGCTCCAGTAAAGCCGACAACTTGAAGTTTTCTCACTTTCTCATGTTCAACGAGGTAAGAAAAAAACGGTACGATGACTATATACAGCGAAGTGATAAACCCGCTCTTCGTGGAGGTAGTTATCGTCAATCCCCAGGTTTGTGTAGCGTATGCGATAGCCATGACTAACCCCAGTATACTTCCGCGCTTCCAGTCGGATTTTCTAAAAAGAAGCGCCGATAAAAAAGTTGCGATCCAAAACCGGATCGCATTGTACAGAAATGGGGAAACTTCTTTATTGAGCACGAGCTTTTGGATGGGAAAGGTCAGTCCCCACAAAAACGTAAGAGTTAATAGCCAAAAAACAGCTATGAACTTATCTTTCAAAGTGTATTCTTTTACAACTCTATTCCTCATATCAGCCTCCAGATCTTATCCTTTTGAAATTTTTCCCACAGGTGCAAGATAAACGACCATTTCATCTTGTCCATCTACACCAAGAAACCTGTCCATGAGCTCTTGAGAATACGCAGCTATCGCGCACGTTCCAGCTTCTATCGCTTCACACGCAAGGTAGAGATTTTGACAAACGTGCCCCGCATCCAAAAGTATCACTTTATGCGATGCAGGACCGTACCGCCATTCCGTTCTGTAAGGTACAGCCGTCCAGATGAACACAACGGACGATTGACCGACGAATTCTTGTTCTAACGTCGCGTGGATAATCTCTTCCCTCAGATATCTATCCTTCCGATGTAAAATCAAAGAATGTTCGAGAGGTAAATATCTGTACACTGCTTCTTCCAGTCCTTCGACGTTTATAACGTAAAGATACGTTTCAAAGGGATGCCTCGCTCCAGCTGAAGGAACCGTTCTAAATGTAGCTTTTGGAGTTACATTCCTTATACCCTGCGTAGTCCAAAGCAGGAACGAAAGTTCTTCTAATCTTAAAGGTTTACCGTCGTATTTCCTGTGACTTTTTCGATTCTCGATAGCCTCAAACAAGCTTTTCTTCTTGAAATCTGCAATGTCTTTAAAATCCGGCAGCTTTATCAAAAATGCGTCTTTCTGGTACGGCTTTTCAAAAGGGGGCATTTCAATCCCTTTTCTTTGGTCGCTTACGTACCTCTCTAAAATTTCCCAATTTGATTTTAAAAAATCTCGTCCTGCAGAGATCATCTTTCCAAAGTCGTTATCTTTCGGATTAAAACTCACAAGCTTCCCCCCTTTCTCCCCATTTACGTTAATCTATGCATCTGGTCAGATTATCAAAACCTTGGATTGATCCCACATTCGTTTTTGATCCTCGCTTTTATATCCTCAAGTGCAAGGTCCACCTCTTCATCGCTTAGCGTTCTTTCTGGATGTCTAAATTTCGCATAGATTGTTACACTGTAGAATTCATCGCCAACTTTTCTGTAAATATCGTCAATTCCCACTTCTTCAACGAGAGGATTCTCTTTGTAGATTTTCAACACACTCTCGATTTCGTGTCCAATCGGGATAAGGTAAGAAACATCCCTTCGCACGTACGGGAATTGAGGTAATGGCTGGTAGACACGCTTTTCTTGGGCTGAGTAGATAGCCTCAAGGTAAATCTCTCCGGCGTAAATCTCGTCTTTGACGTCGTAAAGTTTATCGGAAAGCTCCGGGTCCAGAAGGCCTACGAAGCCTATCATCTGACCTTTGTGATAAATTCCCGCAGTTACAGTCGAGACAAAACCTTTCTTTTCAATTCTTTTGAACTCGACTACCAAACCAAAGTGCTCAAAAAGTTCTTCTAACACGCCTTTCATCGTATAGAACGAAACTGTCCGTTTGTCGGTGTAGTCCTTAACCGATTCTCTTCCCGTTGCGACAAAGCCAAGTGCCTCTTGCTCATGTGGTTTTCCATAAGCAACCGAAAAGACCTTACCAACTTCAAAGAGCCTGACGTCTTTGATTTGGCGCTTGTAGTTGTAGGAAAGTGAATCAAGTAATCCATAAAGGAGCGAAGGCCTCATCGTGTCGAAATCGGAAATGATCGGATTACTTACAGGAACACCTTTACCATTTATGTCAAACTGCTCTATAATCTTGCTAGCAGCAAACGAAAGCGTGTTGGATTCATTGAAACCCATTGACGTCATGAGTGTCTTAATTTCGAATCTTCGTTTTTGCTTCTCGCTCCTGCCATGTTCTATTGCAAGCATCCTTGGCGGCTCGGCATGGAGATGTTCGTATCCATGAATTCTGCCGACTTCCTCCATTATGTCTTCTGGGAGTGAGATATCAAAGTACCTAAACGATGGGACATAAACTTCGTAGCCGTCTTTTGTCTCCTCTACCTCGAATCCCAGCGGCTCTATGTATTCTCCGATGTGTTTAATCTCTATGCCGAGCACTTTCCTTGAATAATGCTTGGGCACAAATATCTTCTTCTGTTCTATCTTCCGTGGGTAGTTGTCTACTATCTCTTTAGAAGGTACGCCTTCGGCAAGTTCTTCAATTAATTGCGAGAGCCTTTCAATAACGTAGAGTGCATCATCGAAATCAACACCCCTTTCGAACCTGTACGAAGAATCGGAAGACACGCCAAGTCTTCTGGATGCTTTCCTTATTCTGACGGGATCAAACATAGCAACTTCCAATAGTACATCCGTTGTGCCTTCTGATATTCCGGATTCTTCTCCACCCATGATTCCACCGAGTGCAAGTAGTTTCTCCCCGTCGGTTATGAGCACCTCTCCTCCAGAAAATTCATAGGTCTTCCCGTCTAACAGTAACATCTTTTCTCCCGGTCTTGCGTCCCTAACAACGATTCTTCCGCTTAGCTTCGCAAGGTCAAATGCGTGAACCGGATGCCCAGTTTCAAGCATCACATAGTTCGTTATATCAACAATGTTGTTTATTGGTCTGATTCCTGATGCAATCAATCTCTTTTGCATCCACACCGGGCTTGGACCAACTTTGACGTTTCTGATTACCCTTGCCGTGTACCTCCAGCATCCTTCGGTCTCTATGTAAACATCAACTCTATCGTTTCCTTGTGCACTTTTAACAGCCGGTATGGGAAAGTGCGGTCTACGTTTCAATCCCGCAGAGAGTTCCCTTGTAACTCCGAAGTACGAGAGCACATCCGGACGATTTGGAGTGATTTCCATCTCAAAGTACCAGTCGTTTAAACCGAGCAACTTGATAACATCTGCCCCGAGCGGTAATTGCTCATCAGTCATATAAACATGTTCGCTTTTTTGTTCGAGTCCCAATTCCTCCAAGGAACACATCATACCCTGTGAAGGGACACCGCGCATGACCTTTTCTTCGATTTCCAAACCGCTTACAAGCCTTGCCCCTTGCAGCGCGACATACACGTACTTAGCAGGTTGCACGGAAAGATCTGCCGTCAGTATAGTTCTATATTCATTACCAATATTCACCTTACAAACGACCAACTTATCAGCCTGTGGATGCTTCTCGACACTTTCGATACGCCCAACAACGATTGGACCACGAAGTGGAAAGACAGGACCTTCCTCACCAACATCAAAGCCCAGCTTTGGCAAATAATCGGAAACTTCTTCTTTGCTAACATCGATGTACTGATTAAGCCATTCCAAAGAAACTCTCACAAAGAGCACCTCCTACATAAAAATATGGTATAAATAATTTAGCTTAAAAAAATTGAGGGCAGGACAACTTATGTCACCTTGGCTTTTAAGCCATTTTGGGAGTCTGTTGCCTGCCTTTAACCATGATTAGTTGGTTGGGCTTTCAGCCCTCGTCAGCATGGAGGATTGGTTCAGCAGGCTCCCTGCCCTCATCATTCGAAAGGAGGTTCTTGTATGAATAACTTCTCCATATTCGTCGGCATCGATGTTTCCAAGGATAAGTTCAACGTCTGCGCTATCTCTAATCCCAGTTCCATCATCTTCGAATCTTCTTTCGATATGTCCCAGCAAGGCTTTTCCTCCTTCGCAAACAAACTCTCTGCCTTCCCAAAACAATCCATCATCATCGCTATGGAATCTACTGGCTGTTATCATCTCAACCTTCTGGCTTTCCTTTCTTCCAACGACTTTGCTTGCGCTGTTTTTAATCCTCTAACTGTTAAAAACTTTGCTTCTCTTCGAAAGACCAAAACCGACAAAATCGATGCTCGCATTATCGCTACTGCTTTGTTTTACCTACAACATCAAATTCCTTCTTCTGCTTTTGTCAACTCTGAGCTTCGTGATATTGTCAGAGCACGCGAAAACATTATCCACCGCATCGCAAAAGTTAAAGACAATATCGAAAAACTGCTCAACGTTCTTTTCCCTGAACTCGAAAGAGTTACCAATATCTACAGTGACACTATCCTCAATCTTCTTTCTCATTTCCCTTCTGCCAAGGCTATTCAAAAGGCTCGTAATCTGGATGTGTTCTTTTCCAAAGACCGTGGCAGAAGTACAAAACTTAATGCTCAAAAACTTAAAGAACTCGCTAATAACTCGATTGCTCAATATTGGCCGATGAAAGAAAAGATTCTTGTGCAAAATATCAAAGAACTACAATTTTTACAGCAACAGCTTGAAGAATACGACAAGATGATGAAAGAATATTGCGAATGTAGTGCGATAAACCTTGATATCGAGATACTCACGTCAATACCAGGTATTGGTGAAAACAGCGCGATGCATTTCTTGGCAGAAGTTGGAGATATCTCAAGATTTAGTACATACAAAAAACTCATTGCGTATTGTGGACTCGATCCAAGCATTGCCCAATCAGGCAAAAGCAAAGTAGAAGGACACATATCGAAAAGGGGCAATGCCCACCTAAGACGAATACTATGGCTAATGGCAGTGAGTGTAGTGATTCACAACGAATATTTCCGAACATACTATGAACGAAAAAGGCAGCAAGGTATACCGTACAAAAAAGCGATAATGTCAGTAGTACACAAGTTATTGCGAACGTTGTACGCAATGTTGAGAAAGAAAGAGAAGTTCAATATTGATTATGCTATCTCACACTCAAAACAAAAATTTAATTTTGCATAGTTGACTCCCAATTACTTCATTGATTGGTTTTAAAATATCAACATTTTCCAAATCACGGTAATCACAATCGCAGATAAAGGGCTTATCCACCAAGTGTAGAGATTTGTTCGCTCACGTTTCCAAAATTTGTAGAGAAAACCGAGTGCCAGTGAAAGTATAGCCAACCAATAGCTTTTGCCAAGGAAAAATACGTAAAAAGCCAATCGTTCGGAAATCCCGTCCAAATCGTTGTAATTCTCATCCCCGGGATAAAAATTCTTGAAGACATAAGTCACTGCCATTGTTACGACAGCCATCCCGAGCAAATACAACGCAAATTCCTTTGATATGTACGAATAGACAAACAAATCCGCTACCAGAAAATTCAGAATCAGTGCGACAACTAATTCTGAAAGTTCAAGGATGTGTAATTTCATCCTGTCAGATTGAATCTTTGTTCTTATAATATCACCTGCAACGTGAATGGCTATCATTGTGAGTAAAACGACGATACCCCTTGTGCTCTTGAGTAGTGTGTCGAATGTGAACGCAAGGAACGCAAAAATCGACCAAATGATGTGTTCGATGAGTTTGTAACCTTTGTAATGTCTGATCTTTGCGTTATCCGTAAATCCATGGTCTGCTACAAAGTGGGCTAAAAACAAATGCACCATCAAACTGACCTCCTTCGAAGACTACTTGGAATTCTAACCTATTTTGAAAATCAAGAGTCCCTCACTTGTCATAAGGTAAAGCTTGTCTTCCCATACTGTAGCATCGTAAACTATCCCAGCTACATCTTCAACAATCCTGTGAATGCGTCTTGCTGAAATATCTATAAGCGTGATGAAACTATCGCCTACAGCAACGACGAAATTACCAGACCTGTAAAGTCCAAGATTGCCTATCCATCCTTCGCCGGTGTAGGCATAATTGCCTAGTTTGTCGAAAATGAGTAAACCGTATGCGCGCGTTGTCGCTAAGATATAATCATCGGCTACTATTGCGTATGTAAGGTCGTAGCTGTTCCTCAACCCCAACGGTGCGGTGTATTTCACTCCGTATAGGTATCTATAGACCTCCATATTAGTCATAAAGAGTATCTCATTTCCATCGTATATAACCTTTCCATAAACACCACGTAGCGTGGTTAAAACATTCCCAGTGTTATCAACGAAATCTACTTTATCATTGCTTCTGGGCTTTGCGAAAATAGCGTAGTCTTTCGTAGCAATGAAGTCATCAGCAGGTGTCTGTTCGAAAGCCACCGTATCTGCCAATTTTCGGTAGTACACCTTTGTTTGTGTTCCATAGCTAACCCCATCGATCGTCTCTTTCAACCCCATTATGTACTCTTCCCATACTCTTGTTCCAGCTATGTAAAGTCCTTTCTCGTCAGCTGTATATACTATTCCGCCATAAACGGCAACTTGAGTACCTGGGTAATTGTAGCTCCTCAAGAACTTTACATAAGGATTGTCTCCTATCTTCCATTCATCAACGTAGAATTGTTCAGCAGAGCCGGAAGTTATGAATCGCTCGAAAACTTTCTCTTTTTCACTTCTCACACGTTCCGCAAATGTATCGTCCTTGTAAGCCGGAATTTGTGGAATTTCGAAAGCGAAAAATCTCTTGATCTCCTCAATGAACCCTTCAGATGAATAAAAGTCATTCCAACTGCCGTTGAATATCTTCAAAGTCATATAAGGAAGTCTTGCAGAATTCTTTGTAACGACCCCATCGCCTAAATTCATCGTGAGCTCAGGATAAAGTTTTTCAAGTAAACTCCCACCAACATCTATCGATAAGGGAGGTGTATTTCCCATATATGCTATCGTAGGGATATCAGTCCTATATGGGAAGTACTGCAAGCGTTTCAAAAATTCAGAATTTGGCAAGACATCGGAATAATAAATATTAACAGCTTCGATGTATGACTTCAGATAACCTTGTAACGTTGCTACAACGCTCTCAGGCAGGTTGTACAGTAACGCTGCGGCAGATGGTTTCGATGCGTACACAGTCGTAGCCAGGCGTGGGTCTACTACATTTGTCCCGTAAAATGGTGTTGACACATACGCTACCTTTCTTATATTCTTTATCTCTGGATGTGTTGCCAAGCAATAGTACAAGATAAGTCCTCCAACTTCATGAGCTAAGACATCGAATTGAACATCTGGATACCTTTTCAGTTCCTGCGCCAGTCGTTCCGCTTCAAAAAGGATGGGACTTGGGATTGGATTAGATTCTCGGAACGCCTTAAACGCTCGCGTGTAGTTGTACGATTTCGTATCGTTAAGTGGATACCTGTAGACGTAAATCGACCTTTCTGGGAAAACACCCTGCCATGTTGAAAGCGGTGTAACCTTTGCTGATTCGTAATAGCCCGCAAAATTCGCATCACTACCGGGAATGATAAGAATAGGAGGATAAGCGGAAACTACACGATACACTTCTTGAATACCAGTTTTTAAGACCTTTCCCGGAACAGAAACAACACCTAGCCAGCGAGGAACTACGAAAAAACTCGCCTCAACAAAATATCCTCTGCTATCCTTATCTATAAAACTCCCTGAGATAATGTTGTAAACTTTCCCGTCACTGCTCAAACCGGCAAAAGCGAGCGCATTCGAATCGTTGCTTCCAATAAGCCTGGAGGGGAAATAATACCTCACCTTTATTGGTAGTGTCGCCATGTCGTACCGTCCATCGCTAGGTATCAACTCGTAAATAGGACTCACAAAATTACCAGAGCTAAGCACACCTTGGACTGAGTCCTGCGAAACTACTCGCACCTTGAACGATTTCTCATAGGGAAATGCACCTGTTGGTATTGAAATGATAAGATTCTCAACAGTTTGTGTCCCTTCTGATAAAATCGCCTCAGGTAATTTTGGCCGAAATAACAACGCTATCAAAATACCAAGTAACACTATTGCACCAACAACAGAAAAGAACAAGACCTTCCTGTGCCAAAGAGAGGTCAAGAAAAATTTTAGCTTTTCTAATAATACTCCCAAGCCTTTCTGTGTTTTGGCTTGCTCTTTTGATTCAGGCTTCTTTTGTTCTTTACTCTTACCAAACTTGAGAACTGCTGCCAGTTTTGAAAAGTCGAGCTTCGGCAGTTTTGGCATCCGGATCCCCCGCTGTTTTTTGAAGATTCACTTATTGGTCATCGAAATCATCAGGATTATTGTCGTTATCTTGCTCGTCATTATCTTGACTATCTTCGTCACTTCCAAAATCTGTGAAATTCTCAGGGTTGTCATTCAGAAGTTTCTTGAATTCGCTAATGTCCAGGTTCTCAATAAATTTCTTGAACTCTTCTTCATTTTCGTTTTCGTTCAGGTCCTCAAAAGTGATAGCCTCTGTCGCGATGATTTCGTTTGTTACGTAAAGTGGAGCTCCGGTTTTCAGTGAAAGGATTATACAGTCAGATGGCCTGGCGTCGATTTCTATAAACGGATTCATTCCTTCTGCAGCTTCTTGTTCGGAAACGACAAGGTCCCTTAGTACTATTTTGGCGTAAAAGACGTTGTCTTTGATGGAGTGTATCACGAATCGTTCGATTCTTAGACTCAATTCACTTACCAAAGTAACTATCAAATCGTGTGTCAGTGGCCTATCAAAAGGCACCTTTTCGATAGCTATGGCCATTACACTCGCTTCGCATGCACCTATCCAAATAGGGAGAATTTTCTTTGTATTTTCAATTCCTAACAGAACAACGGGCGTGTTTGAAACTTTATCCAGTACTAAAGCTTTAACAAACGCTCTCTTCATTTTCAATCACCTCTTTTAACCTTTTCGTACCTTGCCTTATAACGCTCTCCACATATTGTCTTAGTTCTTCTTCACTCTGAAAATTCTCTGGATGAACCAATTCGCCGAACATTATGCCCGTCTTATTGCCTCTAACTATCAGCTTATGCTTTGGAATCACGAGATGGTTTCCCCAGATAGCAACAGGTAATATAGGCACCTTGGCCTTGAACGCAATTTCGAGGCTTCGGGGTTTGAACGGTAACACTTCACCATCTGGCGACCTCGTCCCTTCTGGGAAAATCACAAAGTGGTATCCCTCTTTTAGTTTTCTCATGACCTCCCTGATAGCAGTCGCAGTTTGTCTCACGTTTCCCCTATCGATTAATTCGCTACCAAGGTATTTAAGATAAACGTTCACCATCGGAAACTTCTCGAGTTCTTTTTTGGCGATAAACGGTGTTGGACCCACGTAACCGATGATAAGTGGTATATCTAAAATACTCTGATGGTTACTAACCACGATGTAATTCGTATTGACATCCAGTTTCTTGCCACAAACATAGACCTTCACACCAAGTAGCTTAAAGGCCAACCTTCCAAATATCTCAACCTGCTTTAAAACAAATCTTTTTCCTCGTTCTTTGCCTAATATCAATCCAACAAGTAGGACGATAGCACCGTAGACAAATATGTAGAGAAACGCACCGACTATAAGCCAAACACTTCTTAGGATGTTGAAAAACTTCACGAAAATATTTTCGCTACTTTGCCCTATTTTGTCTTTATTTTCCATGCTCCTTCACACCCCACAACTTCGTGATCCTCACCAAAAAGATAAATAGTGATAGGACAAAGACAATCCAGCCAAAAACGGTGTTGTTTAAAGCAAATACGTACTTGTCAAAAAACGATGAAGCAATAGAAGCCAAAATGAACGAACATACCGCAGTTGACACAAGCCCCACAAATTTTGAGCTGTTCCTAACCGCATACAATCCTCCAATCAACCCTGTGAGTAGACCAATAACAACGTAAACGTACCATTCTAGCGTTAGATACGGAGTCAAAAATGATTTAATTAAGAAGCTACCTACGAGGAACGAAATAATAAAGCTTCCCAAAAAGATTATCGACTTATATAGCGAATAGAAAATTACAGCAAAGATGACGGAGATAATAATTGAATAAAGCAAAGCATTGCTCTGAAAAGAATTAGAAAGTTGCGGTAGAAATTTTTCCACAAAGTTAAATATCAAAGGGCTAACGTAACCATAACCAACGATTAGTCCCATAGCTAAAAGTGTGACCAATTCTACCAAATTTGGAAATATAAGCACAAAAACTGAAAGTGGAAGAAAGAGATACCAGCTTGAAGTAAAAAATTCGGCCAATTTTTTTATATTCTGGATGTCAAAATTCACACTAGTTCCACTCACAACTCCAATCCCCCTTCCACGTACTTTTCAACTTCCGCTTTCACTCTCTCATCCCTGAGCCTTTCCTTGGCCTTTTTCTTATTTCCCAACGCTACGTAACACAAGGCCAACTGGACATCCAAATCAAAGCTTTTCAAACCGAGTTTTTCTGCCTTCTCAAAGAACATAACTGCCTCGTTGTATCTATCAACTTCCATAAGCGCACAAGCAAGGTTGAAATAGGCTAATGGAAAATTAGGAGATAACTGAATCGCTTTCTTATACATCTCAATTGCCCTTCCCAACATACCTTGCCTTCTGAATACATTTCCCATGTTGTTGAAAACCTCTGGTATTTCATATCGCGCAAGTTCATTGTAAATCTCTAAGGCCTTTTCGTAATCACCATTTTCCGTGAGCTTTACAGCTTCTTTTAGCAAAATTTCTATATTGGCATGCTTATCGTCAGCTCTTTGCTTTTCCGCCATATCCACCACCAAAATGTTATTATTCTTTCTTTTTCCCAACAGAATCCAATACCATCTTCTGCGTATAGAACATCGTATCGTAATAAATCTGCTCCTTAAAAGCAACCTTTGCACTCAGCTTAATTATGCCTGGCGGAACAGGTTTGAGATACACCCATTTGGCAATCCACACGACCTTCTTGCTTAATAGATCGTCAGAATTTCGAACACTCCCGGTAAACTTCGTCAAAATCGGGCAATTACCAACAACCCTGACTCCCTGGAGCCTGTAAGACACAAGCTCCCCAGAGCACTTTTCAACTTTTACGTGTTGAACATCTTTCTGTTCAGCGTAGATGTCCGTAGGTACGTAGATATCGTGCTCGTACATTGAAAGAGCGTATTTTATGTAGTGTATCTCATCCCCAAATAAGTCCTCAACACTGATGTAAGCGTACGCGCTATTTTCATCGAATGAAACGTCTTGAATATTTACTAATATAGGTTTATCATCCTTAAACGTGTACTGCTCAACAGTGTTTCCTTTCCACTTGATTGCAAAGAGTGTGGGATAAGAGTACTCGATGAAATCCACATCCTTTAAGGGATAATCTTTCCCACCAGCTACGAGCTTATCTTTTCCAAGGTATATCAAATCACCGTAGGGAGTTACTTCGAAAGACCAGACCTTTTCAGCAAGGCTCACTTCGCCAACCTTTTCCAGAGTGTCTAACTTAAAAATCTCTATTTTCTGCTTTAGCGCATCTAAAATGTAAATTCTATCGATTGTCATTTCAGCATCAAGGCAGAACGTCCTTTGCGGCAGCTTGAAATTACTACGCTCTTTCGTTCTCGTATTGAACTTCACTACTCTGTCGAAGTCCACAATGTAAATAGTTCCCGAGCGGTCTGCACCTGCGATGTACGGAACTTGGAGGTCGCTTAAAAGCTCTTGCTCTTTTTCATCGTAAAGTGATTTATTCCCGAGTAAGTATAAGTTGCCATCTCTGTTGTAGAAGACCTGCTTTACATCCTTTGAGATTTTCCTGATCTTCAGCATCTTGTTATTTTTGAAATACACAAGCCTCTTATTCTTCTGATCCAAGAGCACCAAATTATCACCGTAGACAGTCAAACTCGTCGGTGTTTGGAAATATTCTATTCCCCTGACATTTCCTTTAATAGAATCCACATAACCCATCGTGAACGATTGCGAAGGCCCAAGATTCAGTTTTCTGAAATAATTAACTTTCCCCACAAGATTATCGATGTCGTCATTTCTAACAAGCAGTGTAAAATTTCTAAAATCTTCCAAAGCCTTATCTACCAGTCCGTTGGCAATAGCAAGCCTACCTCTCAAATACCAGAAATAGGGTAGCTCTTCAACGTATATCCTACCTGACATTGCCTTAACAGATAGATCGTACGCACTTTTGAAATCCCCAGCGTAAACTTTCTCCAAAGCCTGAGTGAAGTAAGTTCTGGCAGTTTCCTCATCTATTATGCCATACATTGACACGGAAATTAATATCAGCGAACACAACACGAAAACCCTGAATAATTCTTTTGCAAAGTGTACCTTCACTTTTACCTCTCCCCAATATCTCACTTTCCTTTGCGCTCGTATTTGTCCATCCATCCTAAGAAATAATCGACCACGTTTGTTTTTCTCTCATTACCGTTCAAAAGTCTCTTTATGTTCTCCTTATGCCTGTACACAGAAAAGAGCGCAAGAGCCAAGAATATCACCCAGTAATCTTTACCAAAGGCAAGTGCAAAAAAAGCACCAGCAAGCAGTCCGACGATTGAACCGACAGACACGTACTGCGTGGTTGCAACGATAGCGATCCACACTCCAAGCGCGAACAAACCTGCCTGAGGATATATCGCAAAGAAGGTCCCAAGTGTGGTAGCAACGCCTTTCCCACCTTTGAACTTAACAAACGGAGAATAGCAATGGCCTATCACAGACATAGCACCAGCCATCACCATCGGATGTTCACCAAATGGCTTGAATATTAAAACAGCAACAACTGCTTTAATAATATCTAAAAACATCGCAAGCGCACCGTATTTTGTTCCCATATTCCTTAGTACGTTAGTACCACCAACGTTTCCACTACCAACTTTCGTTATATCCACACCTTTCAACTTCGGGATAATGTAACTAAACGGTATCGCACCGAAGAAATATCCCACAACAGCCGCCCAAAACAGTTCCACATTACATCCCTCCACGAAGACAGAGTGTTTTAGTGCGCCTTATCGTACGTAATTCTCAAAGTTATCTTCACCTACAAGAGTTATAAGAATCTCTTTGTAGCTTGGATGTAGGTTTATCATGTTCGTTAAAGCCTGTTTGATGGTCTCTAATTCCTCTCCTTTGAAGTCACCACTATCGATTGCCTGTACCAGGTCGTTGATGATTTCTGGAATATCAAGATAAGAAAGCACCATAGCAACCTGAGCTCCGTACATGAATCGCTCTTCACCTTCCAGTAACATATAGCGTAAAAGCGGATAGAACTGCTCACCAGCACCAAGTTTTGCTAAAGCCTCGTATATAACCAGTTGGGCTTCCTCAAAATCGTATAGTTCCAATGACTTGGTGATATCTGCAATTAATCTTCTCAACCCCAAATCTCCAGCTAAATCGATTAAATAGAGTAAAGGTACGTCGTTTTTTACCCCGCTCCTTACCTTTTCCTTGATCGTCTTTTCCAATTTTGGAGCTATTTTCTCTCCTAATCTGTAAAGCACTTCAGTAACGATCTCTCTTACTTCGGGATCGTCATCTTCCTTTTCAAGCAGAGCTATCATCTCATCGTAAGCAGCTTCTCCCTTTTCTTCAATTATTCTTCTTATCAATTCCTCTCTTTGCCTTTCCAGTGCTTCGTTTTGTTCTCTGTTATAACCTCCATCGTTTGCATTACCGAAATCATCAAAAAAAATGCCGTTTCCAGCCACGGTTCTATACTCCTCCTTCTTAAACTCTTTCGCATAAACTTCCAAATATTCCACAATATTATATCACAACTTTCATCCGATGAATCATTGTAGGCAAACACACGACAAAAACAAACCCCAAGGCTGAGCCTTGGGGTCGTGCAGCTTTTTGCCTCACACTACTAAGCTATTATCTTCTCAAGTTGCTTGCCGTTTGAAGCATCTGGTCAGCCGTCATGATGGACCTTGAGTTGAACTCGTACGCCCTCATAGCGGTAATCATATCGACCATTTCTTTTACTACGTCTACATTTGACTTCTCAACGTAACCTTGCATAATTGTTCCAAAACCATCCTGACCAGCGGTTCCCTCAATTGGATCACCGCTCGCAGCGGTTGCTACGTAGAGATTGTCACCTATCGATTTTAAACCAGCGGGGTTAACGAAGCGTGTTAGCGTTATTGTTCCAAGTTGCTGGATCGTTCCATCCGCAAGTTCGACAGAGACTATGCCATCCGGTGAAACCGTTAGAGATACCGCGTTTTGTGGTACAACGATGGCAGGTGATAAAAGCAAACCATTGGCAGTCACTATCCTGCCTTGGTTGTCCAACTTGAATTGACCGTCTCTTGTGTACGCGATCCTACCATCTTGGAGCTGTATTTGGAAAAAGCCGTCACCACTGATAGCCAAATCTAAAGCGTTCCCTGTGTTTTCTATATTTCCTTGCGTAAAAATCCTTGTCGTTGCCGCAAGTCTGACGCCATGACCAATGTAAATACCCGTTGGCGTCGTGGAATTCTGAGCGGTTGCGGCACCTGCATTTTTCGAGTAGCTGTAAATTAAGTCCTGAAACTCAGCTTTGACCTTCTTATACCCAGCGGTATCAACATTCGCAATGTTGTTGGAAACCGTGTCCATCTTAAATTGCTGAGACCACATACCCGTTGCTGCAGTGTACAGACTGTTGATCATCTATACCCCTCCTCACCTTCTAATTACCTTAAAGCTCCTACGTTGTTTATAACCTTGTTCAGCAGTTCGTCGTGGACGACTATAGCTTTGGAAGATGCGTCGTAGTGTCTCTGAGCTTCTATCATCTTTACCATTTCACGAACAACGTTCACATTTGATTTTTCTACGTAGCCCTGTAAAATCCTAACGCCGGAGTTTGGATTATTTATATCCACAATTTGCGCTTGACCGGTGAAGAGGGCTTCACCTATTTTTCTCGGTTCGCGCAACACGTAGATTGGAATGCTTGAAACCAAATTTCTGTTTGCATCGTAAACATTTCCCGATTCGTCTATATATCCGTTTTCTGGCAATGTTATCTCTTGGCCATTAGAATCCAACAAATAATACCCTTGTGTATTCACCAAACGTCTATTGTTATCTGCGATGAACTCTCCGTTTCTTGTGTAAAAAACCTGATCTCCCTTTCTTACAGCAAAAAATCCATCGCCACTAATTGCCAAATGTGTAGGCACGTTGGTTTGCTCAAGTATACCCTGCGAGTAGTGTGTACGAATCTCATCAACGATGATCGCTTGCTCGACATCGCCTATCTTTGCAAACTCAACCTTCCTATTCTCAGGTTCTGGTTTGATGCGATATATTTCCCGAGTAAAGTAGGATTTGAAAGCCGGAGTATCAGCTTTATATCCATTTGTCTCTACATTAGCCAAATTGTTTGCAACGACATCCATCCTTGTTATGTCTGCAAGCATACCCATCGCTGCTGTGTACACACCACGGTACAAGAAAATCCCTCCAATGCGTTTATTTACTTCTCATAAGTTACTGCAACGTGTTTCAACAATTCCTCATCTTCCAACAATCGACCCGTTCCCTTCGCAACGCACAAAAGTGGTTCATCGGCAACCCTACACGGCACACCTATGTCTTCCTCTATGGCTTTATCTATGCCCCTCAAAAGTGCGCCACCGCCCGTTAGCATGATCCCGTGTTCCACGATATCTGCTGAGAGTTCCGGAGGAGTTTTTTCAAGAACCAGCTTTATCCTTGAGATGATATTATCAACTACAGGTCTAATCATCTTGTAGACATCCGTTGAATTTATCACTTCGGTCCTCGGAAGACCTGTTACCGCATCTCTACCTCTCACTTCCAATTCTAAGTCTTCTACATCAGGATGCACTTTTCCTATTTTTACTTTTATCTCCTCTGCAGTCGTGTCACCGATGAGCAAGCCGAAGTTCCTTCTCACACCTTTAACAATTGCATCATCGAGCGCGTTACCGGCGAGTTTGATGGAATCTCCAACAACAATCCCCCCCATGCTTATCACGGCGATATCAGTTGTTCCACCACCGATGTCGACAATCATGTTCCCCATCGGTTTCATCACATCAAGCCCAATACCTATAGCTGCTGCCGTTGGTTCAAGAACTATGTGCACCCTCTTTGCTCCGGCTTTCAGGGCCGCATCGTAGACCGCTCTTTGCTCAACACTCGTTGTCTTCGTTGGTATACCTATTACCATGTTGCATTTGATGAACAGTCCTTTGTTTAGCTTTTTCATAAAGTACTTGAGCACTTCTGCAATGATGGTGTAATCGGCAATAACACCGTCCCTCATAGGCTTAACGGCCATCACCTTTTCTTCAGGCGTCTTTCCAAACATCTCCTTAGCCTCTGAACCGATTGCGATGATCTTTCCCGTTTTCCTTTCGATCGCTACAACGGAAGGCTCGTTGAGCACAATACCCTTTCCCTGCTGATAAACGATGAAGTTCGCCGTTCCAAGGTCAATTCCTAAGTCGTTTTTTGCCATACTCTTCTCCCCTTTCGAAGATGTATAATCCTAATACCAACATTGTTACACCAAGGATATTGTAAATCGTCGGTTCTGACTTCATTAAAACGAACTCAGAAATAACGGTCACAATCGGAATAAAATATATGAAGTTCGTTGTCCGCCTATCGCCTATTATTTCAATAGATTTATTCCAGAGCAAGTAGCCAAGAGCAGAACAAACCACACCAAGGTAAATCAAACTCAAGGCACTTTTCACTTCGAATGTAACTTTCATATCTTGGAAAAACGCAAAGGGAATCAACGTTACAACTCCCCAAAATGTGATAGAAAAAGTCTGGTCAATTCCTGACACGTCTTTTATCCTAACTACATAGTGCGTGTAGAAGACCCAAGAAACCGCCGCTCCAAACGCCAAGATATCACCAATTGGATTAAGCTTCATCAACCGCCCATTTAGAATAACAAGCGCAACACCTAGAAACGCAAGGACCGAGCCAACGTAGTGGTACTTTGTAGTTTCAACCTTATGTATCAGATGAGTGAAAAGCACGTACAACAAAGGAACACTCGAAACAATAACCGCCGCGTTCGTTGGTGATGTGTACCTCAGCGCCGTGTTTTCGAACACGAAGTACATCGTAATCCCCCAAAAACCAGACCAGAATGCATTGATATCCCCTATTTTCCTTTTCTTAGTGAACGGTAAAAGCACAACCAACGCAATCAAAAACCTATAAAGCGCAGCCGGAAAAGGTTCAAAAACATTAACAACAAACTTTGTTGCTACAAACGATGCCCCCCAAAATATTGTAACAAGCACAACCGGAACGTACTGCAGTAGACTCACAAGAACATCCCTCCAAGAAAGTCATTAGCTGCGTTCTCATCTCAATATACTGTCCAGTATATCTATAACCTCATCGACGCTCCACGCTTGATAAACTTCAGATAGCTTTCGATTATCAAGATACTTTCCATCGATCAAGACCGTGGCGATTCTATCCGTCCATCCACCAGTTCCCCTTAGTAAGATTACCGGTTTCCCATTCGCATACGAAGCGAGAATCTCTAATGCCGTTCCAATTTCTCCGCCTATAGAAACGACAGCATCAACGCTTTTTACCAAAACAAAAGACCTCATCTGGAAATCCAAACCGGTCTTCACGACCAAGTCGTTAAATTCATTAGCATCTTCGCCTTCCCAAGGCAGTATTCCAACGCAAAAGCCTCCTACCGACTTAACCCCTTTCGATACCAATTCCATTACACCGTTTCTTCCACCGGTAAATACTGTGTACCTTTTACCTAGTTCTTGCCCCAGCTTCAAACACAGCTCAGCAATTTCTCGGATCGGAGTACTTTCAGTATTTCCCGAATAACCAATAACACCGATATTTTTCACACTTTCTTTTTTGCCCATTTTTAAACCTCCAACATGTTGAATTATTGGATGTACCACCTATTAAAAAAGTATACCATAACAACTAAGAGCGGCAAAATAGAAATCAAAAAAATTCTTTGAAAAGGTGGTATAATAAAGAAGAGAGTTCGAAAAACAAAAGGGAGTAAAGAAACTATATGATGAGCAAGGTTCCAGAGGACAAACCACCTGTTGACTTAGGGAAACGAATAGAAGAGGTTCTAAAAAGGCACGGTATAAGAGCAGAAAAAAGGCACGTAGATAGGTTCATAAAAAACATTTCGCCTATATCTCACGTACTTTCACCCCAGTTACTGGAAGCCCTTGTGCTGGAAAACCTTACAATCGGTGAATCGTATTTTTTCAGAGATATCCAAACATTCGATAAGCTCAGAAAAGTGTTAAAAGAAAAGCCCTCTTGGAACGTGCTTTCAATTGGCTGCTCAAGAGGTGAAGAGGTCTACTCAACGGCAATTGTGTGTAACGAAGTCGGAGTTGAGTGTAGAATCAAAGGTATCGATGTAAACTTTCAACGGATAACTCAGGCTCGGAAGGGTTGCTACCAATTCTGGAGTGTCAGATTCCTTTCAAAAGAAGATATAGAAAGGTATTTCAACATAGTCGATGGTCAGTACTGCATAAAAGACGTCTACAAAAAGAACGTTGAATTCATACAAGGCAACATCTTGGACACTGGCACGGAGATTTTTGGAACTAAAGAAAAATTTGATATAATTTTTATAAGACGCGTATTGCTCTACATAGACAACTTAGAGCCTGTTATCCACAAAATTTCAAGTTTGCTCAAAGACAACGGCTTTTTGATCCTCGGTGCTGGAGAGTACTTTCCGGAAGTTTTGGAGCATTTCACCCCCGCTTTTGCGGACGTGGGAACGTTCTACAGGAAAATAAAACTAAAACACGACGAAACTCACAAGCATAAGGGATTTTTATCAAAGACAAGATCTGAGAAAACTAAGATAAATTCTCAATTAGATACCAGAGCCGAACCCAGCGACAGTAGTAGAGAATATACACAACAAAAAGTTCAGCATCAACCGAAAGAACTTGAAATTGTCAACCTGTTAAAAAAGACTATCGACGGCATAGATTTGGAAGAGCGCATAAAGTTGATTGAGGAATACATCGCCAAGAAGGCTTACAACAGAGCATACGAACTCATCAAAGAATCCTGCACGAAGTATCCAACAAGTTACGTACTGTGGAAGTATAGAACCCTTGTCGAGCTTGAGAATTCAGACTTAGAATCCGCTAAGAATTCCTTGCAGCGCGCCATTTTCTTAAACAGTGCAGATGATGAAATATGGCAGCTGAAACACGCGTTGGATTTCCGAACGAAGTTCAAATAGTTTCAAAACATCCCTTTGAGGTGATACCATGGAATACGAATACTATTTGTGTGAAATATCGCATAAAAATGGAGCAGTTCGTATAGCAATCCAAGGCGATTTAGTCCTTGGAGTTAGTGATATTGCGTTCCCAGCACCCGAAGAAATCGGTGTCTTTGGATTTGCATTGCATGACGGATATCTCTATCCCGTAGTCACGCATAGTAACTTGCAGGAACCTGTCTTTAAATACTACCTAATTCTGAAAGAGTTTGCTTTTGGTGTTACGAGGATCGTTCAAAAAACCCAGGCTGTTCCAATCCCACTCTCGCCCGATATTCCAACCGATAAGAGTGAGGATTTCAAAAGACTTACAGAGTACACCGGCGTTATTGTTTTAGAAACAGATAACGGCAAGCAGGAGCTATTTTACGTCTACAATACTTTTTATATATCTCTTCCAAAAACCGCGCGTATCGTGAAACAAGAGATTGCAGAAACGAAAAGCGAAAGGCATTTTGGCGAGCTGAGAAAAAAGTACATCGTCATTGGAAACAAATTTGCATTGCCTTTGGAGAACGTCTTAACGATATTATCCGCTGATATAGTAACTCCGTTTAAGACTGAACAATGGGACGGTTTCATTGATTACGAAAGGACTATCCCTGTAAGAAACATGGATGAGGGGAGAGCTGGTAAATTCGTTGTAGTGACACAAAGTGTCGGATACAGAACTTCAAAGGTCGGCATCACGGAAGGGAAAGTCCTCACGAAAGAAACAGCGGATGAAAAATACCTCGAAACACCCGATGGAATTTTCAAAATAATCGAATAATAGCATCAACGAAGGGATGATTGTATGGATTTTCTTGAAATATTTCTCCAAGAGCTGAACGAAAAGGGTCAGGAAGCTATCAACTTGATAAAAGCTTACATTGAGAATAAGAATCCGCAGGTTATAACCGAAATTTACAGACTTTTCCATACTATAAAGGGCTCAGCGAGCCTCGTTGGTTTCAACGGTTTCAAAGAGCTTTTCCACAGAATCGAGGAGTACTTCAAACGCCAAATGAGTGGAGAAGATGTCCTGACAAATGAGTTTATGGTCAGGCTTCTTAGTATAGTTCCAGAAGTGCTCAAGAAAACTTCAGATCTCACAGACGAAGAATTACAAAACTACATTGACGTGCTCGAAGGAAAAAAGTCCGCAGCACAATCGACGACATTTGTTACCACAGCCGAGACGTTACCTGTAGAGATACTCCAAGAGCTACTTTCCAACACGTTGAGCGCTGAAAACAGCTTGATGCGCGAAGATCCAAAAAACGCACTCCGTGAGATTAGAGTGGTAAAACAGAGAATCATCTCCTTGCTCCAAAATGCATTTTACGTTAAATTGAAGCAGGTACTCTCCAACTTTGAGGTTTTAGTAATGCAGGAAGCGGTTGCCAACCAGAAGAATGTAAGACTCGAACTACAAATTGGGGAAGAAAGAATAGAGAAAAAAGATACAGAAATGCTTTTAAACATGCTTGTGCATTTGGTAAGGAACGCGGTCGCACACGGGATCGAGACTCCTGAGGAACGCCTGAAGAAAGGCAAACCAGAAGTTGGAAAAATCACTATCAGAAGTTACGTGCAAGGCAGTGAGCTTTTCTTGGAGATAGAAGACGACGGGAAAGGTTTGGATTTTGAAAAGATAAGGGAAAAAGCAAGACAAAAAGGGCTCGGCAACCTCAGACCTGAGGATGTCATATTCGTACCTGGGTTTTCGACAAAAGAAGAAGCAGATGGTACTTCAGGTAGGGGCATAGGGCTTGATGCGGTAAAGAACTTCGCCATGGCCCGCGGTGGCGATGTGGAAGTGGTAACAGCTCTGGGAAGAGGGACAAAATTCATCGTCCATTTCCCGATAAAGACATTCCTCGTGCGTGTTCTCGTCGTTGAAGCAGACGAACTACAGTTCTGTTTGGACGTACAGGACATCTTGGAACTCGTAAGCAAGCCTGAAATCACAAATAATCAAGTAAAATACAAAGACAAACTATACGACATTAGCTTTAGCTGTTCAAACCCAAGATTTGCCATCATCACCACTTCAGGAAAGGCAATTTTGGTGAACAATTTAGTTGGTATATTCGACGGACAAGTTTCGAACGAAAGCTACGAAATAATCAAAGGATTTGTCAAAAACATATTCGTCTATCCTCTTCCGATAATTTCACCGGAGAAATTCGAGCGTGCCCAGGCATTAAAAGAAAGTGCGCGAAAAGTACTTGTCATCGACGACTCCGTTGTGACACGAACGATACTTGGTAAGTTCCTCACTAACTTTGGATATTTGGTTATTGAAGCGCAAGATGGTCTTGAAGGTATTGAAAAATTCAAGAAAGAAAATCCCGATGTTGTAATATGCGATGTTGAAATGCCCGGTATAGATGGTTTTGAAACAACCAGAAAAATTCGAGAGCTTAACAAAGATGTTCCTGTTATTATTTTCAGTACACTTACGAATGAACAGCTTGCCAAAGGACTTGAAGTGGGGGCAAACGCGTACCTATCCAAAGACGAACCACCGGAAAGACTCGTTCGATTAATAGAGAAATTTCTTCAATAACGCAGCTATCTTCAGCACATATCGTTAGGGGGTAAAACATATGGGATGGAAAAAAGTAAGTACAGAAATACTCCCGATTGTTTTTGCAATTTTTGTTGTTGTGTCACTAATGGCCATGTATTTTGAGGTGAGCTTCACAACCAAAGCCGCCAACGAAGAATGGATTAAAAAGGTAAAAGCACTGGCAGATACCCAAATCGAAACCGTTGTCAAATCAACTAAATTAATCCAAGGATTTGTTGAAACTATTTTAGACGATGACAAAGCAATTACACTTTTTAAAAAGCGGGACAGAGAAGGTTTGTATAATTATCTTCTCCCTAAATACCTCAGCTTCAAAAACGTAGGAGTAGGCCAGCTACACTTCATAACTCCGGACTTAAAGTCGTTTTTGAGGTTCCACAAGCCTGAAGAATACGGCGACGACCTGTCGTTCAGAAAAATGCTTGTAAAGGTCATCGAAACAAAACAAAAATTAACAGGTGTAGAGCCCGGGATCATAGGTTTAGTCTTAAGGGCTATTTCTCCGATAATGGAAAATGGAGAATTCATAGGTATAGTCGAAGCTGGGATCATATACGATGAATCACTCTTGAAAGAATTGGAGAGCAAAGTTGGTGGTGTTAGTGAGTTGTACATCCTCTACGACCACCAAGGAAAGCTGGAAACACCCACGGTTCTTAAGAGCAATCCTAACGTCGATTTAGCCAAAGAAATAGATATCGATAAATTCCTAAAAGATGAGAATTATTACGAATTCAAAAACGGATATCTTTACATGTCAAGCCATTTTAAAAACATAGACAACGAAACAGTAGCAATTCTTCTGTCAAAAATTCCTCTGACAAACGTTTACGCACAGGAAAAAACATCCAAAATAATCACCATAGTGTTTTCAATTATAATCGCTACCGTCTTGCTTTCCATGTCGTTCTTCATGCATAGGAGTATAAAAAAGCAACTTGCTTTCAACAGGGCAAGCGAGAACCTTATTAGAAATATCTCAGAGAGCATCATACATACTTCCTCTTCGGCATCCGAGATAAAGTCAATGGCAGAAAACACAGAATTAGCAACGACTGAAGTTGACAAAGCCTTGCAAGAATTTTCCGCATATCTTGAAGAAAGCCGTGCAGAGACCGAGACGACGATAAATGGTCTAACGGAGTTCACCAACACCATTGAGCAGATCACCGAATACACTTCAAAACTTGCTACACTAACGGAAACACTCAGCCAACTTTCAGACAGGATAACAGATATATCCGACACAATCACCGTTTTGGCAATAAACGTTTCCATAGAGACGAGTAAACAGAATATTGATAAAGAAGGCTTACTAAGGATCGCCGAGATGATAATGGAACTTTCAAATTCTGCGCGTAACCTTGCAAAAGAAAGCAAACATTCCCTTGAAAACGTTGAAAATATAGTCGCCTCAACAACGCTTGTAACTGAAAAGATAAGAAAGCGAATATCATCAATTCGAGAATCTCTTGATTCTATCGTGCAGGTGGCCCAGGCATCTACGACGAACGTTGAGAAGATAGTTAGTGCTTCGAAGATGGCGCACAATTCAGTTGAACAGCTCTACTCAGGTATCGAACAGCTCGAAGAAGCTATAATTAAAATAAAGGAAGAAATCGAAACATTCAGTTCAAAAGTGCTAACTGCGTTACAATCTGGGAAAGCCAACGAGCAGGATCAGGAATAAAGTACGTTTCATCTTGGAGTGCTGATAAGATTTCTTTGGGGGTCGTTGAGGTTTGAAGTTGAAAAATCAAAAAAGCGCGTCAAACACAAAAAAGGTCATTATCGTAGGCTCAGCTGGAAGTCCTTCAGTAGCTGTGGACATTCTAAAGATCGAAGAAAAATTGAATATACCTGTTGTTGTAGTTATTCACTTCACAAGCAGTGCAATACCGACGTTTGCACAGCATATTCATTCTGAAACCGGCCATGATGTGACGATAGTCGACGGTCTAACCATCCTTGAGCCGGGGATCTATTTGCCCGAAGGCGGTAAGGATTTGGTCTTTGTCAACGAAGAGACCGTAACGGTTATCGATGAACAAACATCGAAAGAAAGCGTACATCCTTCCATCTCCGCTTTGTTTAAATCTCTTAGGAAAGTGGCAAATCCGGACTTCACAATAATTGTCCTCGGTGGTTTGGGGAACGACGGTGCTGAATATGTCAAAGAATTGAAGGCAAAAGGTGTAAAATTCGTTATCGAAAAGACGCCGAAGTTTCCGTATCTTCCAGACAATATAGCTCGGCAATTGGGTGAAAGGTACGAAAGATACGAAATTGAAAGGATAAGAGAGCTGATCAAGACGATAAATATCCAAAATTCCTCGGAAAAGGCGCGAAAAATTGAAAATCATACAGAAGGCGGTGATGGGAATTGAAAAAGGTACTCATAGTGGATGATTCTGCTGTGTGGAGGACTTATCTACAGAATCTTTTAGAACTGCACGGGCACACAACTGAAGTTGCAAAAGATGGGCTTGAAGGCTTGAATAAATTTTTCACGTTCCTACCTGATGTGGTCATTCTGGACTACGTCATGCCAAAACTAAACGGTGTTCACTTCACAAGATTCATTAGAAGCTTCAGTACATTCAGGAACGTCGGAATTATGATCCTTACGGGGGCTGAAGAGACAATAAATCCGTTCTGGGCAAAAAAGAGCGGTGCAAATGTGTTCTTGAAAAAGACGGCAGCTCAGAGTGAGATCGAAAGAACCGTTCTTGAGTTTGTATCCCAGCCGTTCTCTATGGAATGGTCAAGAGAACTCCACACGCTCCACATCGAACCGTACGGCGAACTTGTGGACATACTTGAGGAAAGTCTGCGAGACTCCACAATCACAAAGGAAATTTTGCAACTCTCAGAATACATCTACGACGAAACCCTTATCATGAAGAAAATCTACTCACTTTTCACCGAACTGCTTGAGTTCGACAACTTTTACGCCTGCATCTCTACTTACTCACATGCAAGAATATACGCATTTGGGAAAACTGACCTTGCAAGTCCGTACAGTGTGTTAGAAAAAGCAGAAAATTACGGTTTTTTTAGTTACTTCGAGTATGTTGAGAAATGCTACAACTTTGCCGATAGAAACTTAGGACAAGCTGTCGTGGAGCTCATGTCAAAGAAAGATGAACCTATAGGCTTCGTTCTTATCGAAAATCCGAAAATCCCCGAAGTCGCGGGACATATCCTTGCACTTGCTAATTACAGCATCTCTCAATTATTTGATTTGCTCAATTACAACAAGCTACTTGGTAGTGGGAAAGAATTAGATGAAGTAACGGGAGCTTACAATCGTCATTCGATAGCTGCCAAAATAACCAATTTGATGGATTTCTCAAAAAGAAGCGAACTACCCCTCTTGTTCGTTCGTATCACACTGCGAAGTCTAAGGAAACTTTACATTTCCAAAGGTGCGGAATATACAAACCGTTTGCTGAAAAGCTTTGTAACATTGCTTGAAGAAAGTCTTTCCGATACAGTTGCAAGAGTCTCAATCGGTGAATTCTTAGTAGTCTTATTAGGAAAAAACCAACAACAAGCGCAAGCTCAGATAGATTCACTTTTGAAGCTCTGCTCTGAACCAGGCAGATGCGAAGATTTAAAAGAATTGGTCATAGAAACATATATCCTTGAATGGAAAGATGAAAGTATCGGTGAGATCTTTGAAAGGCTATCAAGCAAGAAATAAAGAAGATTGGGGAGGAGAGCATTTATGAAAATCAACTTGCGCATTTCTTGGAGCTACGCGATAACTGTTTCTATTTTTGTCTTAGCCTGGGTTGTCGTTATCCTTTTGTTCTTCATGTCAGAAGCAACAAAATCCACCACCGATGTCGCTTACAAAGTTTTACTGCAGGAAGTCGTCGCCATTTCACAGACCAAAAGCTATGCTTTAATATTTATGGAAAAACCATCTTTCGGATACTACTACATGGTGGACGAAAAAGGGTACACCGTTGCTCACACGGACAGAACAAAAGTTGGACTAAATGTCCGAGAACAAGTCCCCGAACTGTTCGAATTCATGGAAAAAAATAAAAAAGGAGTTTACGAATACAAATACGAAGGCATAAAGCGGTACGTTGCCTTTACATACGATGGACAATATTATTTTGCACACGCGACATCGGAAAACGAGTTACTTAACCGTTTCCAAAAGTTCAAAACCACTTTCAACAGAGTGCTGCTACCAGTGGTAATTTTACTCACTCTTGTGAGTAGCTACTTTGTGGCCGAATTCCTTTTGAAAAAACCGAGGTACCAACTTAAAGTTTCAAACAACTTAGTCAAAAATATCTCGGAAAATATTATACAGACGTCTTCTTCTGCATCGGAGATTAAGGCTATGGCAGAGAACACCGAAAGTGCAGCAAACCAAGTAGACCGCTCGCTCGAAGAATTTGCAGCTTACTTAGAAGAAAGCAGAGCGGAAACTGAAACCACGATAAGAGGGCTTAACGAATTCACAAACACAATAGAGCAGATAACGGAATACACTTCGAAACTCGCCGTGTTAACGGAATCTCTTGGAAAATTGACCGACAGCATTACCGATATTTCAGACAACATCACCGTTTTGGCAATTAACGTATCCATCGAAACGAGCAAACAGAACATAGACAGGGAAGGATTGTCAAGGATCGCTGAAATGATTATGGAGCTTTCCAATTCTGCGCGTAACCTTGCAAAAGAGAGCAAACAATCTCTTGAAAATGTTGAAAACATAGTGACATCAACGACGCTGATAACAGAAAAAATCACAAAACGCCTATCCTCCGTTCGAGAATCGCTCAACACGATACTCCAAGTGTCGCAAGCTTCGACCACAAACGTCGATAAACTTGTTAATGCATCACGTATAGCTCACGAATCGGTAGAAGAACTCTATTCGGGCATCGAACAGCTCGAAGAAGCTATCATGAACATAAAAGACGAGATTGAAAGATTCAAAGAAGAAATTGGGAAGTTCAACCTGTGATTTTACACCTGTCAGGAGGATTGGAAATGGAAGGTATGGAAAGAGCCGAAAATTTCGTGTTTTTTGACTATTCCCCACTTTACAGACAGATGGCTATCCTTCAAGCTTTGTTTGAAGGAATAACGAAGCATTCCGAACTGGCTTTGAAAGCAGGAATCGTTCCATCGCTTGTGAACAAATACCTGAAGAACTTTGAAAAAGAAGGACTGGTTCGTAAAACAAAAAAGGGCTACGAATTAACAAGTGAAGGTATCGTTCGGCTCAATTACCTGAGGTTAGGATACTTATCGGAAATCTCCCAGATGTACAAGAGCATCGAACTCAAATTCCAAGACATATTCCTGAAGATCACAGGCAAGAAGGACCTTTGTGTTTACGGAGCTGGTGTTGTTGGGAAGATGCTTGCTCAGTTGATTTCCACAAGGCAAACCCACAATGTAGTAGCCTTTTTAGATGAAGATGAAAAGAAGGTCGGAAGTCGGATCGAAGGGATACCGGTTATGCCACTTGACACACGCGTTCAGGCTGATGCCTACATAGTCGCTTCATTCAAGAACGCCGAGTCAATGGCGAAAAAATTGCTCGACAAAGGTTATAGGAATGTCTACACTGTAGAATTCAGCAAAGATAGGTTAAGACTCGTGTGGAAAGGATAGTCAGCTATGTCCGAAAAAGAATACTTTGAGAAGCTTCTCGCTGGTGTTGAACAAAGCCTGAAAGAAGAATTTCTATCGCTGAAGCAGTTGAACGAGGAAAACTTTTCGGAATACAAAGACCAGTTCTCTGAAGTATTCTGGAAATTATACGAAGCCATCGCACAAAACATAGATGAAACGTCCCCGCTTGAGCAGAAATTCTTCCTTCGACTTGGGCTTGTCGATCCCAGGTACCTGACGAAAGATGACTTGGAAAGAATCAAAGAGTGCATGATTTCTCAACCGGATGACACATTTTACTACGTCGACGAGTGGTTAGTTGCGGTGAAAAATGGAAAGATAAATCCCTCGACATTCGAAGAAGTAATCCAAGAACAACCCCAAGAAAAGCGCACTTATGATTATACTTGGATCGAAAAAGAATACGAAAGAAAGCTTTTCGAACGAAATGTGGAAGAAGAAAAACTGAAGGACTTAGTGAAAGGAGTACAAGGAAAAGGGCCTTACACAAAAGGCGTGTACGTTATATTCGACGAGATAACAAAATCAATCGGAAAGCTCAAGAAACTAGATAACGACATCAAAAATTTAAAAGAAACTCTCGACAAAGCTAGAGAGCAAGCACAGGCAGTCCAGCGGCTGCCTAAATCAAATGGGAAATCCTCAGCTTTTACGGAACCTTTGGTGATCCGTCAGATGGTTAAAAAGACAGTAGGAAAACTTGGTATTCAATATCCTGCGCTCACCTCGAACTACTTAAGAGAAATCAGCGCGATTTTTTCCAAAAAAAACTCGCTGAAGCTCTTTGAAGAACTCAAATTGCTTGATCCAACAACATTGAGAAGAACGATCAAAGGTACTGAGGTCTTCATGTCACCGTTTGTAATATTAGTTCCAGGCTATGGTGAAAGTGGCTTTTGCTGGGAACCTATCGAAGGTTTAAATATCTATGGACGTGGTCGTATTGTTGTCCCCATATTCTCCAGAAAAGGGCTTGATCCGTTCTATCAAGCGTTCGGGGAATACAGATGGAAGCTTGAAAAAGAACTTTCATTCGGTAGGTGGATGGAAGAGGGACTAACGGGGGAATACTACCAGTACCTCGAAGAAAACAAACTCAAGGGTCAACCTGCTGAATATTTCGTTAAAGACTACATCCTCTGGCTTTCAAAAGAAGCAAACGGTATACAAAAACTCGACAAAGCGGTTCGGGAGATATTTTGGAAATACATGCCATTCGATGATTCAGTGAAGGAAAAGTTATCCAAAGTGAGCTACATCTACCAACAACTATGGGAAAGAGATTTAAGGAAAAGGCAGAGGGACCAGTACTAATGAAAAGGGGGAACGACTGTGACAAAAGTAAAAGCTTTAAGAGCAGTTTTACTAGCGGCTATTTTCTTTGCAATTGCTTTCGGTTTATTTCTTTTTTTGAAAGAAGTTTTTTCAGGTAGGCTGATCGTAAGGGATTACATCTTCCAAATTGGACGTTTTCAGATCAGATGGTACAGTGTATGCATAGCTACGGGGATCTTCACAGCGTATTTTCTTGCCAGAAGAAGACTGAAAAACTATCCTATAACCCCAGAAGACCTCGACGAAGGTGTATTCTGGGGAGTTATATTCGGTATACTTGGTGCAAGGACTTACTACGTGATCTTCAACTGGTCGTATTATTCACGGTATCCTTCTGAAATTTACAAAATTTGGCACGGTGGACTCGCTATACACGGTGGATTTTTCGCAGCGCTTTTAACAATATATGTGTATTCAAAAATAAAGAAACGGTTCACCTTCGTTCAGGCAGCTGACCTTTTCACCTCCGTTCTTCCAATTGCCCAAGCGATTGGTAGATGGGGGAACTTTTTTAACTACGAAGCCTACGGCAGACCGACAAACTTGCCATGGGGAATGTACGTTCCACCAGAAAGGCGCATGCCGGGTTTCGACATGGCAACTCATTACCACCCAACATTTCTCTACGAAAGCCTCTGGGATTTAGCGGTGTTTGTGATACTTTACTTCATCGTAGAGAAAAGAAAAAGGCACTTCGGAGAAACGACCGCACTCTATCTTGTGATGTATTCTCTGGGTAGGTTTTGGATAGAAGGTCTGCGTTTAGATAGTCTCATGGTAGGTCACCTCAGAACTGCGCAGATAGTAAGCATAGTGCTCATAATCTTCGGAGCATCGTGGTACGCTTTTCTGCTTGGGAAGAACAAAAACTCAGAAACAAATCCCGAAAGTAAATATCAGCCTAAAGGATAAAACATTTTTCGAACTTTTTCCAAACCTTTGAACGTTTTTTGAAAATCTAGGGTCTAAAATAATGGGAAGAATGGAAAACCTCTAGATGTTATTGGTGAGACCGGTATGTTGTGTGTTCCTTCTTAATCCTACAGCTTAAGGGGGGATTATATGGAAAAAGAAAAGATGGTCAGCTATGTGAAATACGAACACGAACTGGAACCAGAATACCGGGAAAAACTCGCCGAAGCAAAGAGGAAAAGCGATGTTCGGGAAGTTTTTGCCGAGTTCGTTATCAGATTGCTGCGAATGATCAACCCGGACATACCATTTTCATTCAAAGAGCAAATTCGGTTTGATGAAAAGGAATTCCAATTCGAATTCGTGGATGAACTAAAACAAGCAGTTGATGAACTCTCTGCAGGGAGTGATTTGAAAGCGATAATAAACAGAATGTACGAAGCGGCAAATAAAAGATACAAAAAAATTGAGCACGACGAAAATCTGGACTACTTCAGGTTAGGAAACAACGCGAAGAAAGAATAAATTCTCCCCCTCCCCTATCCCCCAATGAAAAGACATTACCCCGTGTGTTTGTTTTCAACGCACGGGGATTTTTTGTACTATTACTTCTTTGTTCTTTGAGTTTTTAACTCTTTTAAAGCCTGTAGATTCAATGCCCTTGGTCCCAGTTCAAATGTTGTCTTGTAACTTTCGCCGAGTATCGTCATCGTCACACCTGCAAAACAAGTCTCCTTTATGATAATTCTCGGATTTAACTTGAACATCTCCTGAGTAGAAACAAACTTTAGGGCCTTTAGTTTTTGTCTCAGCTCATTGATTTCGTTTGCAATCTCCTCTCTCCTGGCCTCCAGTTGAACGATAAGGCTTCTAAATTTGTCCTTGTTAACAGAAAAACTTTCAGAAAGCTTCTCATATGCAGCCCTTAGTTTTAAGACATACACACTTATATCGCTCATTTCATCTAAGAGCAACTTCAACCTGTGTGTTATCTCCGCTTTTCTTGTTTCGTATTCAAAATCTATACCTACTTCAACATTCGTTGCCACCCCGAATTCATTTCCAATGCGTCTTGCTTCAACGAGCTCCCCAGCCTTTACGTTACCTCCCAAGATCAATCCTTCTCCAGAAACCTTGACTGACCTGCCTGCTATCACTTCTGAGTTCATCACATAATCTCCTACATAAATGTCCTTTTTAGCTATCACCAACCCCTCGGTTATGAACTGCACAGTAACACTTCCATCAGCCATCACCAAACCTCTTCCCCTGCCAAAGAACCCACCTTTTATGTACACATCCCCACCAGCTTTAATCTTGACACTTCCAGACACTACACCGTTGATATTTAAATCCCTACCGGCACTTATTCTAAAAGGCCCGTCGACATTACATGTAACAACAATCGTTCCTGGAAAATCAAACTTCCGGCATCTTTCCAAATCTTGTTCTCCAATGATAAGAACGTCCCTAACGTGGACTCTTCCTTCTTCATCTACATACGGTTGACCGCTAATTGCAGCAACGATTTTGTTGTCTACGACCTTTGTATTTTCACCGGCGTATTTTCTCAAATCAAAATCTTGCCCCTTTTGACTCGGTGATGCTGTTAACTAAAAGTATTGAAAATTTCCAAAAACCGTATTATCTTCTTATTAGTGGAACACCCCCCACCATCAATTCTCACAAAAAGGAGGTACTCCACTATGCAAAATTCTGTAGTCTCTTGCCCCAAATGCGGCTCTACCAACATCTACAAAAACGGTCATGATAAGTACGGTAACCAACAATACTTTTGCAAAGACTGTAAGCGCACTTTCAGACTTGTTCATTCAAAAAAACACAAGCTCTTCTCTTTCCCTTATCCTAAATGCCCTGTCTGTGGAAAAACTATGCAAATCCACAAAATCAAAAAAGCCTTCGTTAAGTTCCGTTGCCGTTCTTGCCATACCAGAGACGAAATCCCAACTAACTTACCTCAATTTGTCCCTCTTCCTTTCGACTCTTTCAAGTTCTTCCGTTTCCCTATCTTTATTGTCCTTAAAGCCTTCGTCCTTTATTTCAAAGCTGTGTCCTTGCGTTCCATCAGAGACTCACTTAATATCAAAGTCTCTCATGTCGCTATCTACAAGTGGATCCTTAAGTTGTCTTGTTTCTTTTCCATCCTCGTTCCTGTAGATGCTTTCAAAGTCCATGGTGATGAAACTGTCGTTTTGTTTAAATCCAAAAAGTACTACGTTTGGTTCTTAGTTGAGCACGATTCGAATCTTATTGTTGCTTGGCATGTATCCAAATATCGCGATATGGGTCAAGTGAAGATATTGTTAGAGAAGTTCTTTGGTAACAACGAAAGAGAAATCGAACTAATCACTGATGGACTTGGTGCGTATGGTGCAGTGAAGATACTATACAAGAATATCAACCATATAGTTGTGAGACTTGGGCAGAACAATCAATGTGAATCTAAATTTTCGTTATTCCAAGACTTTGTACGAGCCAAGCGTGGATTTAAGAATATTGACAATCTTCCAATGTACGTAAACAGCTTTTGTGTAGTGAGAAATCTCTTGAAACTGAACGGGAATGATATTGCGCGTGTTATGAGTGTTCTATTGTCTTCCATCACTACAAGTTAACAGCATCACTCGGTATTTCTTTGCCAGTCACCGTTCTTCCTGGAACGCCGTCCTTTGGGGGAATTTTCTCGGCAAGCACCTGCCCCTCGGTGCAACTGGGGAATTCGTCTAAGCCTTCAAGTTCTCTTGATATTTTGAACCTATATTCTATCATCGCATTCACAGGGGCTTCTGGCAGTTTTCCCTCCGCAACTAATATCTGCTGGTAGGTCATCTTCTCGTTGATTATCTTTTCAAGAACATCCTTTTTGATACCAAAGATCACACCTGATTTGTTCAGGGCACCGATTAGTTCGTCTATTGTCGGCATCTCCTTTTCAAGTCCAGGGATAATGGTGACATACGCTTTCATTTCATCTTCGCTTACTGTTACGTAAATTCTTGGATTTTCATACTCTTTGAGCTTCTCTTCAAGATTTTCAATCTTCGAAACTGCTTCCTCCAAATATTCTCCCATCTTCTTTCCAGCAACGACATCATGAAAATCTTCCGTGGCTTTTACCTCTTTCCCTACAAAAGCTCTAAAGGCAATAGGTGTGATGATTACACGAATAGTACTATCTGCATCCGTACTAATATCAACGTGAACGTGTTCGTACCAATTTTTCCCGTACCGTTTCTCAAGCTCATCGAAGACTTCTGTTAACTCCTTTGCTTTGATAACCTCCATTCAATTCACCCCCTAACATCGTTCTGGGGACGATCATCGTTTGACCGAGCTATTCAATTTTCTTCAACACCATGCCTTCCTTTACAAGCCCACCGTTCTTCGCATCACTGAAGGTTATCTTGTTCTTTCCCGGGAACTGGATATACTTTATCCACAACGCTTTATCTTCGCAAGCAACAAGCCCACCTTTCGATTTGTCTATACATACCACCGTTCCTGGCGTTGGTAAAGCCCCATGCCCACTATCGAATTCAAATTCCTCAACTTCGCAAGCACCGAACAACTTAACTTCAACATCGTCTAACAACGCCCTTGTTCCTGGAACAGGATCGTACGCTCTGATCTTATTCCTCACCACTTCTGCTGGCATTGAAAAATCCACACACAGATCTTTCTTCTCAATCTTCGGAGCATAACTGGCTTGCGTGTGGTCTTGGGGGATCAATGGAACTGGATAATTTGTTAAAAACTCATCGAGCAATTGCGTTCCGTATTTAATCATCTTTTCGTATAATTCACCGAGCGTCTCACATTCGCTGATTTCAAACGCCTTTTGCATCGCTATATCTCCATCGTCCATTCCTTCGGAGATTTTGAATATAGTAACCCCTGTAACTTTTTCACCTGCTTCTAAGCATCTTTGCATAGGAGCTGCGCCTCTGTACTTAGGCAAAAGCGAAGTATGAACGTTGTAAAACTTCAGCGCATCTAAAAACGGCTTTTTCAAAAGCCTGCCGTACGCAACAACGATGCCAATGTTTGGCCTGAACTTCTCGATAACTTCCATCCCTTCTTTTGCCAAACTCTTCGGTTGGAAAACAGGTATTCTGTACTTCAAAGCCACTTCCTTCACAGGGGTTGGCAACAATTTCTGACCTCTTCCGCGCGGTTTGTCTGCCTGTGAGATAACAGCCACAATGTTGTAATTCCTTTCCAGCAAGAATTCCAAATAACTTGCGGCAAACTCCGGAGTACCAAGAAAGAGTATTTTCAAATCTTCCCTAGACTTCACACCGCTCATCTACCCAACCTCCAGCGTTTCGGATTTAAGATTTCCAATAAACCTCTCAGAAGCTAATATCTATCGCATTCTTATTATACCACAAAAGCCTATTCTAAAATCAGTTGCAAAAATCCAAGAAGTTTTGGTATAATTGACAATGTTAGATGCAGCAAACTTATAGGAACGATTAGAGTGAAAACGAAAACACAGAAGATTTCCGGTAATAAGTCAAGAGGAGAAAAAATAGAAAAATAAAAAACCTAGTCAACACTTTGACTTTCAATAACTTAATATTTCACTTTCATTCTTCACATACTTGATTTCGTTCTTTTTACCTATTTCATCGGTACATACGGTACGTTGTTCTTTAGTAAATAATACACTAAATTTACTAATTTCCTTGCAGTTAATATTAGCGCTCTCATGTGTTTGTGTGTTGTTGCTTCTGCGTACTTTTTGCGATAATATTCTTTGTATACAGGATCGTATGTCTTTACTCCGTTCGCTGCCATTACTAGGTATGTTCTTAGATACTTGTTCCCTTTTTTCGTTAGTTGGTTGTTTTCTGATTTGTAATTTCCACTTTGATTGATTGTCCATACAAGCCCTGCGTATGATGCTAACGCTGAGGCTTTTTCGAAACGATTGATGTCTCCTATTTCGGCTATAATTCCAGCTGCAGTTATTTCTCCTATCCCTTTGACTGTTGTTAGTGTGTTCGAAATTACTTTAAGTAATTTACTTATTTCTTTCTTTACTAGTTCGATTTGTTTTTCATAGTGCTGTATCAAATCGATAGTGGAAACAATAGATATTCTCAGAGTGTTTGAAGGATTAACAGACAACCTCAAGGCATCTTTAGCAAGAGTTTGGAGTTTTTCTGCTAAGACTTGTGAAGAGACATTGTGTCTGGAAATTTTCGCAATATATTCAAATAACTCTTCAATTGGCATGTTTGCGATTTCTTCGATTGTATAATCTTTAAGCAGGCATTCGAAAGTCTTATTTAGTTTAAAGTCAAGTTTAGGGAAATAAAGAGAAACGCCTAAGTTTCAATCGAGCGATATCTTCGTTGAACTTTAAATAAAGTCTGGTGAGATTACGAAGCTCAGAGATGATATATGAGTTATTGACAAAAGGGACTAAAGACTCAGGAAATTTAGAAGCGATAGAGAAAATAAGTTCAGCATCGATTTTGTCAGTTTTAGGACGATTGAGAATTTTGCGATAGAGCTTAATGTTATCAGTTTTAACCCAAAAGACAGGTACGTTGTTTTGAAAGAAGAAGTTAGCGACATTAAAAGAAAAAACACCAGTTGATTCAAGGACAAGAGAAAAATCGGAAGAAGAAGCAAAAGCTTTGTTAAAAAGTTCAACAATACCTTGAGGAGAGTTCTCAACAGTCCCACTACCGATGAAATCAGAAAAGAAAGAAAGATAGTTCTTTGAGACATCAATAGCTAAAATAGCCAAAGGAATCACCTCCGGATTGAGTACAGCCTTACAACCTCGCGGTACATAAGAAAACGAGGCAAAACATTTTCCGGCAAGTAAAAAGCTGTACTCTAGTTAGGCAATCTTATTTAAGAGAACAAAGTCTCAAGGAGGGGCAACCTGAAACTATTTTACCAGAGGTGTTAAAAAATATGCATTCAATTTTCAAAGACCAATTTTAATTTTTACCGAACTTATTATACGAGGAGGGAGAACGATGAAAAACAGAAGGTGGATTTTTCTTTTCACGGTGTTTGCTATTTTACTAACCACTCTGGCTTTTGCAGATTCAAAAACAGAAGACTTAAACAAAATGTTCTACGAAGCAAGAAGAGACCGTGATGCAAGCAAGATTCAAAGTGTTATTAAAGACATCGAATCAACACCAAATTTCGACAAAGATTCGAGACTTCTAACGATATTAGCAGATGCGTATTTAGAATACGGCTTGTGGGGAGTAAGTGACAAAGAAAAAGAAAAGACCTACGAAAAAGCACGCTCCTACGCAGAAATGGCTCTCAAAATCGATCCAAGGAATGGCAGGGCATCTTACATAGCAGGTGCCTCAATTGGCAGGCTTGCTCAGTACAAAGGTATATTGCAGAGCCTTTTCATGCTCGGGGATTTCGACAGATACATCGACAGCGCAATAAAACTCCTCGATGAAAAAGACGAAGAACAAAGGTTGTACAAAACATTTGCTTACATAGCTTCTGGCATGAGATACAGAGATGTTCCGTGGCCACTGTACAACTACAAAAAGTCTGAAGAGCTTCTGAACAACGCGTTGAAACTTACTCCAAACTATTCAAACATTTACTTAGAACTTGGACTTCTGTATGTTAAAACAGGTGACAAAGCCAAAGCAAAGGAGATGTTCGAGAAAGTAATTTCCATGCCACCTCATCCTTGGCTTGTTAAAACACACGAAGAAGCTGTGAAAACAGCTCAGGAAGAACTGAAAAAGTTGAAATAGAGTTTAAAATAATCTTCACATGATTGCCTCGCGCGAAGCGAGGCATTTTTGTTTTGCAGTACATCGATATGATTGGCTGAGAAAAACGATGCCATCGGCTGAAGTTGAGATTTAAAACAAGAAATTCCACATTAATTCTGGTTATTGCAATGCAAAAACGCAGCACGTAGCATGTTATAATAAATGCGTAAAACAATCCACACTATATCAAGGCGGAGGTAGGAGCATGAAGTTTTCACGGTTTTTTGTTTCAGTCTTTTTCTCGGTTCTTTTTTTATCTCCGTTTTTGGTAACGTTACCAAAAAGGAACTCAACAAGATGTTCAACGAAGCAAGGTGAGACTACGACGTTCAAAAGATTTAAAACGTCATAAAAACTATCGAAGGCACTCCGGGATTCGACAAAGACGCAAGGCTTCTTACGATCCTTGCGGATGCTTGTATGGAGTACGGTGTATGGGGTGCAAGCGATAAAGAGAAAGAAAAATTTTACGAAAAGGCAAGAAGTTACGCTGAAGCCACGCTCAAACTCGATCCCAAAAACGGTCGAGCTTCATACGTTGCAGGTTCTGTAATAGGAAGACTCGCGCGGTACAGAGGCATCGTCCAAAGCCTTTTCATGCTTGAAGACTTTGACAGATACATCGACAACGCAATTAAGCTGTTAAACGAAAATGACGAAGAACAAAGATTGTACAAGACCTTTGCCTATATCGCTTCTGGTATGAGATACAGAGACGTTCCATGGCCACTGTACAATTACAAAAAGGCAAAAGAGCTTCTTAATGCTGCCTTAAAGCTTATGCTCAATTATCCAAACATTTGCCTTGAGCTTGGTTACCTGTATTTAAAGACCGGAGAAAAGGCAGAAGCCAAGGAGATGTTTGAAGCTAAAGACACTCTCGTGTCTTCAGACATGAGTAACAGCTGATATGTTAGATAGTTATGTTACCAGAATCGTCGTTTTGAGTTTCAAACAACAGATGGTATAATACATTTAGCATGTTAATTTACCTACAAATGAGCATCGGTAGTGGCGTGCCTTTACAGATGGAAAGGTAGGGAGAGAAGTTAAGTTGATAGTCACGTACAGATATAGGATATATCCAAACAAGCAACAAAAACTGCAACTTGCCAAAACATTCGGCTGCACAAGATTTGTGTGGAACTATTTTCTTGCTTGGAGAGAGGAAAGATACAAAGAACAAAAACTCGCAACCACTGAGGCTGAGTGTAGAAAACACCTAAATAGCGTGCTCAAAGAGCAGTATCCTTGGCTTAGGGAAGTCGATAAGTTTGCTCTGGAAGATGCATTGATAAGATTGGATAATGCTTACAAGAGATTCTTCAAGGGTCTATCCGGTAAACCTCGCTTTAAGAAGAAAAAATCACACAGGTTTTCATACACAACGTATTCTACAAACAACAACATCCAGATTGATTTCGGAGTTATGGCAAAAGATAAGACCAAGAACCGCTGTTGGGGAAAAATAAGACTACCAAAACTTGGTTGGATTAAGGCACGAATACACAGAACGTTCAACGGTAAGATAAAGACTGCAACAGTTACGTTACTTCCCAGTGGACATTACTATGTTTCAATCGCTGTTGAGGTTGATAAAGTTAACAACAAAACCAAACACCAGAGCCAATCAACTATGCAGTTGCACTTGACCTTGGGCTTAAAAGTTTCTACGTGGATAGCAACGGTAATCGTGTCGAAGCACCGAAGGTGCTTGCTAAATATGAGAAAAAACTAAAGAAACTGCAAAAAGATTTATCAAGAAAGAAAGTAAAAAGCAAGAACTTTGAGAAAGCAAGAATCAAACTTGCTAAGTTGCATCAGAAGGTATCAAATATCAGAAATGATTTTCTGGAGAAATTATCCTTGCAGGTGATTAACGAAAACCAAGTAATTATCTGCGAGGATTTGCGTGTTAAAAACCTGGTAAAGAACGGACGGCTTGCAAAGAGCATACATGATGCATCATGGTCGAAATTTTTACAAATGCTAAAATACAAAGCCGAGAGACGAGGCAGGATTTTCATGCAGGTATCGCCAAACTTTCCATCATCACAAATATGCAGTGATTGTGGATACAAGAATGAGGAAGTGAAAGAGCTGAGTGTGAGAGATTGGGAGTGTCCAAGGTGTGGTAGTGTACACGACAGAGATTTCAATGCGGCGAGGAATATACTTGCAGAAGGTCTAAAGCTGCTTAGCGAGATTAATAAACCCGTAGGGCTGGGACGGTCCGAGCCGGAAGGCGATGCCTGTGGAGGCAAGACCTCTACTATCGGTGGTGTACCACTGGTAGCAAGTCTTGTCAGTGAAGCAGGAAGCTCGTGACTTCAGTCATGAGCGGTTCACAAATCTGAAATGATGGTCACTTGCATAGGGAAAGCCAACTTGGATATTTCTTATTCTATTCAGCAAGTACATTTGGGGGACAACCACGTATCACTCTCAGTTGACCTCCACCTCGGTGGGAAGGCGGCAAATGTATCGGTAGCACTCAAAAAACTCGGTATACAGTCACAGCTGATTGCAGATATTGGTAATGACCCTTTCGGACAAAGGATTACTGAAGAGTTGAAAACATTTGGTGTAATTTCCCTTCTCAAAGTAAAGCCCGCCATGACGGGCTTCACTTTTATCGTTGTCGAACGCGATGGAAAAAACACCATGTTCAACTATCCCGGCGCTAACTTATTACTTTCTGTAGAAGATATCTCAAGTTTTAAGAACGAACTACTCAGTTCCAGTATCATATTCTACCAATCAGGTACAGGAAACCAAAATGAAATTATTCGTTATTTAAAAACACTTCGCAAACCGATATTCTTAGAACTCTCCGAAGCCGTTGAACCTGATTTACTCAGCGAAATAGACTTTGTTTCACTCAACGAACAAGAGGCAATAAATATAACCAACACACGAGATATCGACAAAGCTCTTGAAAAGCTCTTAAGATATGGCATCAAGAACATCTTTCTCAAACTCGGCGAGAAAGGGAGCGTACATGCAAGCAAGCAGGGAATCGTTAGAAAAGGTGCTTTTAAAATCCAACCAGTTGACACGACAGGAGCTGGTGATTCGTTCAGCGCCGGGTGTATATACGGTATTTTGCACAACCTTGCGATTGAAAAGATTCTTGAATTTGCCAACAAATGCGCAGCAATAACGTGCACGCGTTTAGGTACGGTGAGCGCGTTTCCAAGCATAGACGAGGTGGAAAAATTAGGTTTATAGCTTTAGATAAAAATAAAAAAACCGATGGGGGATTGCCCCATCGGTTTGCTGTGTTTTCGATTTACTTAATGCCTATTCCATACCAAAGACAGTCCACCAAATGTAGAGTGGATCCGAAGGAGTATTGAGGTTTAAACCACCGTATTCGTCCATTATCACCCACGTTGTTCCTTGTTTTAGCACACCTCTGACTGGGATTTCATAGCCATTAATTGTTACCGTTCCCTGTATCAATATATCCGATTGAGCGGGCAACAGCGTCTGAATACCTAGGGCTACCGGACCTGATAAGTAAGAAATGTCATACTCTCTGCCCTTCTGGTACTTGTAGCGGCCGTAAATTCCTCTCAGAGCTGGATCAACAATTACGAACTCGGGGAATCTCACTCCTGTTAGATCAGTATCAAACTTTACTTTAAAGGTTGATGAGAAGTTTACTGTTAGTTCCGGATTTTCCTGAGAAACATCAAAGTTATCAAACGCCGCCTGTCTTTCCTCTTCCATTCTCCAAGAAATCGCATAAGCACCAGGCTGGCTTTCACCGCCGTACGGTGCTAATGCCCTGTCCCAATGATCTGGACCGCCGACAATAATTTTGTAAGTTCCTTCATCTATGTGTGGGAACCTCGCAATTCCGTCCAGGCCCGTCTTTGCAAAGTAGCATGAACCATTATCTCTCATCAACGAAACAAACACCGTAGGAACTCCCCACTCTTCGTACGCATCGGTAACTACGACCTGAAATTCTTCGACACCGCCAGCTGTCGGTAATGAACCTTCCAGTGCTGTATTCAATTTCACAAGTCCGTAACCTGTATCGTGGTCCCAACCATTGTTGTTAAAATCATACGCTGTGTTTTCAAGCAGCTTTCTTATCTGCCATGGTTTTGCATTTGGGAATTTCTGCAGCAACACAGCAACGGCGCCGGTTACGTGCGGTGCGGCCATCGATGTTCCCTGATAATAGTCATATGTACCACCGTTGGTTACAGGAACGTTTGGGTTATGCCCTTCATACCCGAGGCTAGCCACACCAGGAACTGTCGAAAGAATTGCAACACCAGGAGCACCCACTGAAACTCCATCGCTTCTGCTGGAGAAACTTGCTACCCTGAAGGTACCACCGTAGTATTCAAGTGCTGCAACTTGTACAACACCAGGGTATCCAGCTGGGTATTGGTGATGCGAATCGGAAGTATTATTACCTGCCGAAACAACCATCACAACTCCATTTTTCAGTGCATAGTCAAATGCTTCCTTCATAGTGTAGCTGTATCCCCGGCCACCCCACGAGTGGTTCATTACCTTGGCTCCGTGATCAACTGCCCAGACGATACCTGCAGCTACAAAGTCGTCACCAACGTATCCATTTCCACCAACAAGTGCAGGATCATCAAAAATCACTATCGGCATTATCTTTGCGCCGGGTGCAACACCGACGATGCCTTTACCGTCTTTCTTAGCAGCGATGGTACCTGCTACGTGCGTACCGTGCGCACCGCCGAATGAGGAATCTGTTCCAGCAGGAAGTTCTTCATCAAAAGCTGGTCTGTAGCCACCAATAACTTGCCCTTGCAGGTCTGGATGCGTTCCATCAACACCGGTATCGACAACGGCTACGATTACTCCTGTTCCAGATGCTTCCTCCCAAAGTGTCGTTGTTATACCGAGTGCTTCAAGTCCCCAAAGTTCGTTGGATAGTTCTTCTCCGTAATTCCTCGTATTGTTTAATCCAGGTTTGCCTATTTTGAACATTTCCGGATTTGGTTTTACGACTGTTGGCTTTATCAGTTCTCTCTTGTAACTTGGTTCAACGTACCTAATACCAGAAAGTTTGAGTGTTTTTATTTTATCGTAAGCCTGCTTGACCGTCATGTTATTTAACTTGATTGAAACTACCTTAATTTCTGGTATTTCAAGTACGATTTTTCCATTAACTGCTTTAACAATCTTGTCGACTTCTTTTCTGTCGTTATACCCAACAAGAATTCTTCCTTCCGTGTATTCACCATCTTTCAATTCGCCAAATAGAATGTTGAATCCGTTCGGCTTGATTTCAGGTAGAGAGGTTAGATCTTTAATCTCATTTCTTGGTTCAAAGCTCGGATTAGTACATGAAAATAGCGCAAGAAGAAGAGCAACAACAGAAATGATCAAGAATGCTTTTCTCATCACAATCCCCCCCTTCTCAATTCTCACCAGTTACGAATCTGTGGTAAATTTCTGTAGGAATTGTTCCAAGACCAATGTAGTTGTTATTATCGACTCTAATTGCGTAAGCGATGCTTCTATCGCTTGGGTCAATGATTCTTGCAACAAGCAATTCATTGCCCCATTCGTAGACTTTGTTGGCTTGTAGTTTGTTGTATGGATACCATGCTTGTGCTGAAAAGTCTATCCAGCGATATGTTCCAGACGTGAAATCACTGAATTTAAATTCAACAGTCGGAGCCGTTGCAAGAGTTCCGAATATCGAATAAGAACCGGATGTAGGATTCGTACCTAACGAGTAGTAACAGTAATCATTGACCACTTCATCGTACAACCAGATATCCCAGAGGTATTGAACCGTTCCTTCAGCAGTTGAAGACGTACCATCAAATCTCCACCTAAATGTTGGGTCCCTTGAAACGTTCGTTGAACCGTTTACAGGAGATACGTAGATTACATTGAACATCGGAAGTGGGATAACGTCTCCGATAACCGTGTACGGCGTTTCAAATCCGTCGTACACCGACGAAACAGCGTAGTATACCCTCTTCAGTGGTTCAAGTTCTGCCGAGTAGTCACGGTAGTAATACGTTGTGTTAGGCACCGTTGCTATTGGTTCGTATGTAATGTTATCAAACGACCTATAGATTCTGTAAGCTTTTGGACGTGTTGTATTTGACGCAGAATACCAAGCTCTCCAGCGCACTTCAACATAGAGATTAGTACCTTTAGGAGCTGCTGTCGGCTTTTCTCCACCTTTGTAGTACTCTACAGCCAGATTTCTTGTATATGCCAAAATGTTGTAGCTTGTGGGAGCTGCTGTTGTGTACCTTTGAACAATGTAAGGAACGATGTTTGTTGCTGCTTGTCTTACAATGTTGACGTACACTATTTTTTCATATCTATTGTCGTTCTGATCATAAACATCAATAAGAACTGGTGTCATACCTTCAAACTCGGCCGCTGATTGAGTAGCTACGATAGGATTGCTGTAGCCAATAGTTCGCGGAGCTGTAAATGTTGCAGTTCCTGGTACTCCTCCGACTTTGACGTACCATAGATTGAGTGTGTATTCGGTTGAAGTAGCTTGTCCAACAACTCTTATGGTATCAGTACTCAGGTTACCGTTGGGGAGTACCACGTTGTTGTTTGCATCATACATCGCAAAATTAAGTTCGAAAGGTTTTACAGAGGTTGTCGGTCCGAGTTTTGCAACTCTGAGTTGTGTTTCGAATTTAACTGTTTCGTTGTGTTTCAGTCTTAATCCTTCGATATATGTCTTGGCATATCCAGCTTTTTCAATTACTATGTCAAAATCTGTTGTTGTGGATAGAGTAACGTTGTTGAATTGAACCTTTCCATTCGCATCAGTTGTACCAACGGCTACTTGAGTGTTACCAACCATCAATTTAACAGCTGCGTCAACAGTAGCGCTACCGGATTTATAATCAGTCACGTAAACTACCAATGAACCAGTTCCGTCGTATGGTGCGCTTACTTTAAATGTCATGTTAGCTGTTCCACCTTTGCCGTCGGAAACTTCAACTGTCACCGTATTCTTTGTTGAACTCTTTGCTGTTGGGAACCAATAGTATTTATTACTGATAATATACCCGGGACCAGATTTGATTTTGAATGTCAAAGCATCGCCGTCTGGATCGTATGCATAGTCGGAAAGATTAATAGTTAACATCTTACCAACGTTCACAAGCTGGTCCGCTATTGGTAAAACGGAAGGATTTCTGTTGGTAGTAGGAACAGGAAGTACAGAAACCTTTAAGTGACCATATGAGAATGCACCTTTCGAATCAGTAGCCTTTAGAAGGAATATGTAAAGCCCTTCTGCGAAAGTAGCTGTGTCCCACTTTAACCTATCGTTTTCTATTAGTGCTCCCGATGGCCCACTTTCGAGCGTTATAGTTATTTCGTCACCGTCGGGATCACTAACTCTGCTCGTTAAATCATAGTCAAGCTTTTGACCCTTAATTATTTGAATGTCTTCTGGAAGATTCCACATCGGAGCGTTGTTCGGCGCAGCTGAAGCCACGACTATCAAAGTAGCAAACGCTTCTCCACCTCTTCCGTTAGAAGCCTTCAATGTAAATGTATAAGTTCCTACTGATGCTGGAGTAAACTTAAAGACCTTGTTTGTAATAGTTGCACCATGAGTCTCGCCCACAATAGTAATCGTGACTTGATCCCCATTTGGATCGGTTACTTTCCCAGATAGATCAAAGCTGACTTCTTGCCCTACGGTACCAGTCAAGGTGTAATTTGGCTTATCCCAAACCGGTGCTACCGGCACACAGCTGGTGAGTGTGAGCAGCAAAAACAACATGATACTGGCTGCTAAAAATACCACTTTCTTCACACTAATCCCCCCTCGTTTTAGAGATGTGATATTGCAGGCTTGGTAATTTGAGGACTTTCGTTTAGCTTCCCCCGTTAGCTTTGTTTGTTAGGAGAGCATAATAATTATACAATTTTTATATTTTGATGTCAATACCATCCGTCCCTATTTTCTGTTTATATTTCAAAAAGCGGTACATCGTTGTAAAGCTTAGTTAAAAATCATTCCTTCTAAGAAATTCTCTCAACAATGCAAGTGTATGCTCGTAGTCTTTTTTGTTGATTATCGACACCGGTGAGTGTATGTATCTTGCCGGCACTGAAACAACGCCTGCTGGGATGCCCGTTAGTGCGTACCTTCTTGCGTTCGTTCCACCAACGGTGCGCATTTTGTATTGGAATGGTATGTTGTTCTGCTTTGCTGTCTCAACGAGTTTTTCAAATATCGTCTGGTTTACTACGTATCCGCTGTGCATGAAGGTGATGGCTGGTCCGTCTCCAAGATGTGTGGACCAAAGCTGTCTTTCAAGTTCAGGATCATCACCGCTTGTTGTGGTCTCAACTGCAATTGCTATGTCTACTTTGAACTGTTCAGCTATGATAGCTGGTCCTCTAAGACCTGTTTCTTCTTGAACGGTAAATGCAAAGTATACGTCGTGGTCTGTTTCTATGCCTTCTTCTATTAAGTCCATTAATACACTGCAACCACACCTATCATCAAGTGCTTTGGCGATTATGTAATCTCCCCGCTCTTCGTATGATGTCACAAACGATACGTAATCACCGATTTTTACTAGTTTTTCAGCTTCGGCTTTCGATTTTGCTCCGATGTCTATTTTAAGTTCGCTGTATTTAGGTGTGCTCAGATAACCATCCCTTTGCAGATGTATCGCTTTGTAGCCGATAATACCGATGACGTCTTTCCCAACTTTCACTTTCTTGCCAATAACAACCCTCGTATCCACACCGCCAACCGGTGCAAATGAGAGTGTCCCGTCTTCGTTTATGTTTGTAATCAGAAAGCCCACTTCGTCCATGTGTGCATCAAGCAGTATCTTTTTGCCACTACCTTTGCCTTTTTTGAGTGCTATCAAATTGCCCATTCTATCCGTAATTACCTCATCGACTTTGCCAGCGATCTTTTCTTTTATGTACTCTCTGACGTTATCCTCGTTTCCCGATGGACCTGCAAACTCTGTTAAGTCTTTCAGGTACTTAAGCATCATTCTCCCTCCTCGTATAATAAGTTCGGTAAAAATTAAAATTGGTCTTTGAAAATTGAATGCATATTTTTTAACACCTCTGGTAAAATAGTTTCAGGTTGCCCCTCCTTGAGACTTTGTTCTCTTAAATAAGATTGCCTAACTAGAGTACAGCTTTTTACTTGCCGGAAAATGTTTTGCCTCGTTTTCTTATGTACCGCGAGGTTGTAAGGCTGTACTCAATCCGGAGGTGATTCCTTTGGCTATTTTAGCTATTGATGTCTCAAAGAACTATCTTTCTTTCTTTTCTGATTTCATCGGTAGTGGGACTGTTGAGAACTCTCCTCAAGGTATTGTTGAACTTTTTAACAAAGCTTTTGCTTCTTCTTCCGATTTTTCTCTTGTCCTTGAATCAACTGGTGTTTTTTCTTTTAATGTCGCTAACTTCTTCTTTCAAAACAACGTACCTGTCTTTTGGGTTAAAACTGATAACATTAAGCTCTATCGCAAAATTCTCAATCGTCCTAAAACTGACAAAATCGATGCTGAACTTATTTTCTCTATCGCTTCTAAATTTCCTGAGTCTTTAGTCCCTTTTGTCAATAACTCATATATCATCTCTGAGCTTCGTAATCTCACCAGACTTTATTTAAAGTTCAACGAAGATATCGCTCGATTGAAACTTAGGCGTTTCTCTTTATTTCCCTAAACTTGACTTTAAACTAAATAAGACTTTCGAATGCCTGCTTAAAGATTATACAATCGAAGAAATCGCAAACATGCCAATTGAAGAGTTATTTGAATATATTGCGAAAATTTCCAGACACAATGTCTCTTCACAAGTCTTAGCAGAAAAACTCCAAACTCTTGCTAAAGATGCCTTGAGGTTGTCTGTTAATCCTTCAAACACTCTGAGAATATCTATTGTTTCCACTATCGATTTGATACAGCACTATGAAAAACAAATCGAACTAGTAAAGAAAGAAATAAGTAAATTACTTAAAGTAATTTCGAACACACTAACAACAGTCAAAGGGATAGGAGAAATAACTGCAGCTGGAATTATAGCCGAAATAGGAGACATCAATCGTTTCGAAAAAGCCTCAGCGTTAGCATCATACGCAGGGCTTGTATGGACAATCAATCAAAGTGGAAATTACAAATCAGAAAACAACCAACTAACGAAAAAAGGGAACAAGTATCTAAGAACATACCTAGTAATGGCAGCGAACGGAGTAAAGACATACGATCCTGTATACAAAGAATATTATCGCAAAAAGTACGCAGAAGCAACAACACACAAACACATGAGAGCGCTAATATTAACTGCAAGGAAATTAGTAAATTTAGTGTATTATTTACTAAAGAACAACGTACCGTATGTACCGATGAAATAGGTAAAAAGAACGAAATCAAGTATGTGAAGAATGAAAGTGAAATATTAAGTTATTGAAAGTCAAAGTGTTGACTAGGTTTTTTATTTTTCTATTTTTTCTCCTCTTGACTTATTACCGGAAATCTTAGCCAAAGCCGAGTCTCTGCTTGGTTCTTCAATACCAACTTCTGGAAGGTGCGCTGCGCAGAATGCAAGTAGTTTTGCGGTGTCTTCAACGTCTTTAACAAAGACTTTTTCATATGGGTTGTGCATGTATTTCAGAGGAATGGATACAAGCGCTGTTTTGACACCGATTCTTGTGAGCTGGACTTCGTCTGTGTCCGTTCCAGACCTTCCTGCTATCGGTTCTATCTGTGTCTTTATGTTGTACTTACCTGCTACAGTGTTAATGTGTTCTACAAACTTTTTGTTCGTTACAGGTCCGATGGCAACAGCGGGTCCTTCACCCATTTTTATTTTTGGATAGCCCGGAACATCCTCGTCTCCGTGTGTTACATCGATGACTACACCGTATTCGATTTCAGATATGTACGCTCCGCTTTTTGCCCCGGGTCCTCCAATTTCTTCTTGCGTGGAGAAGATGTAGTAAACTTGTGCATCTGTTTTAATTTTGCTCAAAAGTTCAGCTGCTTTGATTATCGCGACACAGCTTGCCCTGTTATCGAGTGCAGGTGCGAAGATCGTTCCATTTTTTTCAAAGCCTTCAACATCGAGTGTGACTAAATCTCCAATTGAGATATCCTTCCAGTTTTGATTCATCATGACATCCACAAAGATACGATCGTAGTCTGGTACCTTTTTCGATTCTTCAGTTGTCTGGAGGTGTGGCGGCATGAATCCGATAACTCCCCTGAGTTTACCTTTTTTTGTGTGTACCCACACCTTTTGGCTGATTATCGTTTTTGGATCCCAACCGCCTACTCCAGAAAACCTCAGAAAGCCGTCTTCGTAGATTTTAGTCACAACGAACGCGATCTGATCAGCGTGAGCAAAAAATCCCACTTTTGGACCAGAACCTTTCTTAACGCACACCAAACTACCCATGGGTGTTCTAAAACACTCGTCGATGTATGGCTCCATTATCTGCTCAATTTCACTGAGCACCCCATCTTCGTATCCCGACGGTCCGGGTATGGATGTTAACTTCAATAATAATTCGTTTGTCTTCAGTTCGACTTGTTTGTCAGCCAAGTTCTATCCCTCCTATCTTTGTATCGTATTTTCCGACCTCTATTCTTCCTGCTTTTACGTGTAAAACAACTGGATAGTTGAACTTCTCCGTAAACGTGCCTTTTAAGTCTGAAATTTGGACAAAAGGCGACTCAAATGAAAGTGCGATGATTATAGCCTCTCTGCCTTCGTTTATCCCCGCCCTTACCGTTCCTTGACATCTACCGAAGATGACAACACTACCACCGGCAACGATTTCCGCACCGGCGTGCAGGTTTCCGACCAAGATAACATCCCCGGAATGGATGATGCTCTGCCCGCTTCTGAGGTTTTTCTTAACAAGTTTTGTACCAGAGCGCGTGTCACCTTGGTTGACCATATCGACTTTCTTTTTTATTATCACATCGTCTTTCCCTTCCGAGCCCATCAGAACATGCGAGATGGTCAGTCCAAGTTCTTGGACCCGAGCAACGATCTTTGGGATATCCGAGATGTGTTTTTCGTGCTCTTCGACCAAAAGCATGATTTTATCGCCCTTGGCAAAGAAATTGCCCATCGATTTTACTTTGTCCTCCACTTTCTGGAGCACATCAACGATATCCGCGTAATCTTTTATGTACAGCACCAATCCATCCTTCGTCATCTTGAAATCTACCATGCCTGTTCTCCTCCACCAAGTTTTTATTAAACTTAGAAAATCACGCTTTCTATTTCATCTATCCACTGCGAAACGTCTATTGGAGAGGTTTCTTTTATCAGTTTTTTGAAATTGAAGAAGTTTTCCCGAAAGATTTCTATCTTGTTTCCTGAATCTATCTCCACAGCACATTCTAAGAGCGCAGCAAGATAGTCCGCTGTTCTGACTATTCTGCCGGCTTCTCCAGAAAACGGCTCTACAGCCCAGTCGATGTATCTTTTGAGCGCAGACATAGTTTCACATCCGCTTATCCACTCAACCATCATCTCTTTTTCGACATTTGACACAAGTTCATCAAGCCCAGGGACTTTTTTCTTGGTGGGTGTTATCACATCGCCGGTGAAAGCTTCCGGCAAATCGTGGAGGATGCTTTTGACGATTACCTCTTCGACACCTTCGAATTCGGAAAGCTTGGCTATTAGGTAAGCCATCGTGACAACCGCGAACGAATGCCCACTGACACTTGTGCGGACATTCCTGTGCGTTCTGTTCCAGCGGACCATCGATGTGAGGTTGACAAGCGGGCTCCAGACGTACTGTGCTATCTGCCAGTATTTTTCCATCTCGCTTGGTGGAATATTTTCAGCCATTCTGTCGATTTTTTCTTTCAGTTCCCTGAGAGGCTGGTTGTAGTCGTAGAGCTTGCCATTTTCGTAAGCTTCCAGATAGCTTATGTAAAGGTCGGCAAGTTTGTCAAGGGGATTGCAGTCAAGTACTTGGGGCACAAGCACGTTAACAGTCTCTTCGTCTGCCATGACCTTTAAATCGTCGAGTGCTTTCGTTCTTACTTGGTTCCACACATCTGGCGCAAAGCGCTCGATACGCTCTTTGAGCTGTAGGGAAACGTCTGAAAGCACGATTTTAGGCAGCTCGCGGGAAAGTCTCCAGCGCAGGCTGTTTTCGATCAGTTGTTTTTCTTCGTCGTTAATTGTAAGGAAGACAAAAGAAAGGAAGAGCGTGTTGAAAGAGTTCTCCGCTTCGGTAAACCTAAGGAGCGCTGGTCGGTTGTTCCAGCGCTGTATGGTGAATAGATTCGATAAGGAAAATAAAAATGTTCCCTTCCCCAATTATGACCACCCCTTTACGTTCTTTAATAGATTATATCACAGGATGGTTGGGAAAGAGAACATTGAAATAGGCATACAAAACCGTCTTTTAAGTGAAGCCCCCTGTAAGTTTGGAAAATCTTTCAAAAGCTTATGAAAACACTTTCTTTCAATTGTCTGGTTGGAGAACTACACTCTTTTTTTCTTTTTCTCTTCGTACATTCTCTTATCGGCAAGTTTCAGAATTTCGACTAAGGTTTGCCCTTGCTCGATGCGAGCTAGTCCATAAGAAAATTCAACACCACAACTACTTCTTATCCTCTCAAGCAAACCGTTGGGATTTTCTGAGTCTACGAAAAGAACAAACTCGTCTCCTCCGTATCTGACAAGAAAATCTGTTTTTCTCATGTTGTTCAAACACGCTTGTGCGAATTCTTTTAAGGTTTCGTCCCCTTTTGAATGCCCAAATGCATCGTTGATTGTCTTCAAATCGTCGATATCGATAAATACTACAAACGCCGTTCTGCCAGTTCGCTGAACACTTTCCACTGCACTCCCCAGGATTTTCATCCCTGCCGTTCTTGTGTACGCTCCGGTGAGATAATCGTACAACGCCATGTTTGAAATTGTGCTGTGCTTTAGAATGTTTCTGTAGTGCAGTTCACAAATGATTGAAGCTGAATTTAGAAGTTCGATGTCCTCTTTGGAGATCTTTGAGAAGTAAACTATGATTTTTACGTGCTCAGAGTCAAAATGCAGCGGGACACCTGAATTGGTGCCGAGTATTTTAACGAAGTTAGGGGTCATTACCCGGACTCCGTTTGCATTTGTGTGCACATATACTGCTTTTGCAAGTTTATCAACAAATTCCAGTTCGTCCAACTCGGTTATGAAATCAACTACCAACATCGTTAAGTTCGGTATTTGACTTGACGTTCTCAAAGAAATCAATTCTTCAAACTTTTCCATGCTTTCAGCTCCAATGAAGTTTGTTTTTCCTTCCTGAACAAATTATCGTCTAACTTGGTCTAATATTTTAGAAGGCATGTAAGAGTGGGAAAATTTTTCGGGATAATGTAGTAAAATTTTGTTAAGGTGACCAGGGGGTGAACTTGGTGAATAACTTGTATTTAAAAAGAGGCTTTTCCTTAACCGAAGCTCTTGTTTCGTTATTACTTATCGGCATCGTCTTTGCCGTTATTGCAAGTGGGTTGTCGGTTGTTCTTCAGTCGATTTCGATGTTATCAAACCAGCAACGTGTAATTGAGTTGGAGAATTTTATCGCAAGGTATGTGTACATGTTGGGTACACAGAATGCGCAGGTCAACATAGAAAACATAAATAAAGCGTTTTATCAAGGAAGCCAGCTTTCTTATCCCAAAGTTACTGGTGTTCAAACCACAACGGTTGGTCAATATTTTACAAAATATACTTTTACTATAGAAACCTCTCCAAGTAAATTCCAACCGTTCATTGTGTACCAGTACAAGCCATATTAATCAAATCTTTGCGAAAGCGGGGTGTTAAAATGGATATAACTCTTTCTGGACTAATTGCATCGATGGTTGTTTTGGCTTTCATAATTGGAATGTTAGGGTTGATAGTTAATATCACGTTGAGTGTCTTAAATGAGCAAAAAGAATACGCGAGTTTTTACTCGGAAGTGCAAACCATAACATCGCTCATCGATAATCTGCTAACTCAAAGTGTTTGGAATGATGACTGGCTGAATACCGATAAAAGCCCAAATCCAAACGAAATTGATCCGAATGGTAGATATATAAGTTTAGCGTTCTTCGCTCCGTCTGGATCAGGCGTTGTCGCCAGAGAAATGGAGTTGAAATTCGATAAGAGACCTGAAGATAATAAGATTGTTATTAAGTTCGATGGTAAAACTATTTACACATGCTCGGAAAGAATAGAAAGTATAACGATCGCTCTTCAGACAAGACAAGATAATGGCGTGATAACCGACCCGAAGTATTTGGAGTTAAAGTTCACCCCTCGAAGTCAAAAGTTGAAAAGGAGAGAATTTGTAGTTCCACTGCTCACAGCTCTAAGTAGCGCATCGTGAAAAGTGTGAGAAAAATCGTGGGAGGGCTGCTCATGAAAAGAAAAGGTTTTATAACCGCTTTAGTGCTCATTTTTCTTTTAGTTGGAAGCATAACACTTTTGGCGCTGTACGAACTCGTCGCGAATTACCGAACGAATATCGTGAGAACACAGATAAGTTCGCAACTTGATGTTGATGCACTCAACGTGCTCAACACGGGTATCGGTTACATCCGAACCCGTTCGGCTGGGGTATTGGGATTCAACATCGTGTACCAGAATCAAGTTCCACAATGGTATAATACATTTTTGTCAAGGCTCGGCGCGGAGTGGAAGGGTTTCTTCCAGACAAATGTGCTGAGTAACAATTCGTTTGCGATAGCCACAATAACAACTACAAGCGCATCTGCTGAGGATAATGTATTGAGAGATGAGCTTAGAAACTATCTATCATCGAGGAATCTAGACAGCATTTCCATATACGCCTTCAGAACTACTTTCCCTCTAACCGTTATGCTTGTTTCGAAAGTTGAGAAGAAGAACCTGGTAACGTACGCATACGGAATCGTGACTTCAAAATTACTCAATCAGTACATATACTTCACAAACAGAGAAACAAGACCCGATGGTACAACGATATATTTCATAAAAGATGAACTGATCGATGGACCGCTGAGAAGTCATGATTTTATAAACATAAACAACGCTGGTGGAAGACCGACGTTTAGGTCAACAATAGAAGTAAGGGGAATAAAGGACAGGAACGGGCAAGTTGTTCCAGAATCGAATTACGGTTCTCACGCAAACCTGCTCGGCAATCCACCATACCGCATACTAACTCAGCAAGATATTGATGCACTTAATTTTTCTGCCATCAAGGATGAATACCGAAGAACGGTCAACGACCTTGTTCGTGATTACAACACGATAAAAAACAATCCAAATGTACTGAGTGGGATAAAATTCACCGGGGATGTAAAAGTAAGCTTCAACCACGGTCAAGGCGCAACTAATTACGACGTTATGATTTCTCAAGGAAATACAGACTACATTATCACATGGAATCCTGAACCCCCGCACGCAAGACTCACAAGACGTGGCGGTGGTCCTCAGGAAACAATTAACATGCTTTTTAATGGGATAATTTACGCAACTGGAAATATCACCGTGGAAGGGCAAACCAAACTTTCCACTTACAAAGGAGCGTATACTCTGTTCTCTGAAGGAGATATTGTCTTAAAACAGCGCATAATACCTTACGAAACGTTCAGAGACCATTTTGGAGCATCTGAACACGGACAAAACGGTGAATTAGTTAGTCAGTCAAAAATAGATCAAATCAAAAATTTTGTCAACTCCAACGAAACTTCTGCTTTGAATCTTGTTGCGATAAACAACATAAGAGTTGGTGAAAAACTGCAAAATATGAAGATATTCGCAAGCCTTTTTGCCTTTGATGGGTCGTTCCAAGTAGATGGATACAACCAAGGTAGCTCAGCAGGTCAGCTTTTTGTTTTTGGGAGCATAATGCAAAACGTCAGGGGGCCTGTTGGAACGTTTAATCCATCTACCGGGGATATAGTGACGGGTTATCGTAAAACGTACGTGTACGACCCAAGGATAATCACCGGTGCTTTTCTGGCGTACGGAACACCAACTCGCTCACAGACCGTAGCTTTGAAGGTCTTGGGATTAGTTAAATGAGGTAGATAGGTTCTATGAATCAAAAACCCCCACAACTTGTCGTGGGGGTTTCAGTTTTATCAGTTCACTAAACTTTAAACTTTCCTATTTCCGAAATTAATCTATCGACAACAGCTCTCAGTTTGCTTATCTGCTCACCGATACGTTCTATTTCACTTATACTCCCACGCGTTTTTTCAAGTATCATTTGTCCACTTTCCTCAATTCCTTCCATACTGTGAACGATTTCTGTCGAAGCTGACCTCATTTCTTCTGCACTTGCTGTTTGCTCTTCCGAGTGAGCAGCGATGCTGTCAATTAAATTGGTGATGTCTCTGACCACTTTTGCAATCCTTTCAAAACTTTCAGAGACTTTGTTGTATCCCGATTCGGTCTGCTCAACCTCTTTGTAAAGTCTTTCAATCTGCTTTTCCAAAACTTTTGAATATTCGTCCACAGCAGATATGGTAGAGGTAATAGTATCGGTTGATGCTTTTGTTTGCTCTGCCAGTTTCCTAATCTCGTCAGCAACTACAGCAAAACCTCTTCCAGCTTCGCCAGCTCTTGCAGCTTCAATTGCAGCGTTTAGTGCGAGTAAGTTCGTTTGCTCAGCTATCTGGCGAACCGTTTCTATTATACTCCCAATATTCTTCGTCGCATCGGCCAGGTTACGGATACCATTTCTCAGTTCTTCGTACTCCTTTACAAAGCCAGTTGTCAATTTTCTGACACTTTCCAGCTCGCTACTTCCGTATTCGGTCTTTTCTTCAAGTATCTTTGCAAGAGAGGCGGCATTAATAGAAATCTTGCTCAGACCTTCAGCTTGACTGGACAGTTCTTCAATTGTTGCATTTATTTCTTCCACTGAGCTTGTGATTCGTTCAATAGCTTCCTGCTGCTTTTCTATGCTGTTTAAAAAGACCCGCGAATTTTCTTCGTACTTTGCAAAGAGCTTTCTGAATTCCTCTAACGATTCCTTCGTTAGAGTCGAAGTTGTTTTTGAATCCTCGATCAATTTGGCTATGCTTTTTGTTGCATAATTCAACATAGAACCGATTTGGTAAAACTCATCAACAGATGAAATTTCAACGTTAAACGTCAGATCACCCGCAGCGATTTTTTCAAAAGAATGTCTCAAAATCGGTAGGCTTTTCAATACTCTGCTTACAAGTACGATTGTCACTATTGCAATCAGAAAATTCAGTACAATACTTATCAGGACCAACCTTCCTTGTACCGACTGGTCTAACTGAAACCTCAAAGTAGCGTACTTTAGCAAAGCCGGACCTATCCAAAGCGAGACAGACATAACACCTACGCTTATTTTCAGCGTGGTTGGAATCATGAACTTGTCAAATACTTTATCTGGTACACTTTTTGCAATGTTGAGTTTTGAGTAGATAAAAATCGCAAGCGCAACTATGTTCATATTAATTGCGAGTGCGCCTGAGAGCCTCAAAATAAGTGAGCCTTCAGGTAGAGGTGACAATTTGTTGGCCACTATTCCAACTACAGTGGCTGCTACGATATTAGCCACGAACAGCACCACCGATGTGTAGATTGAAACATTGAATCCGCTCCCGTTCAGTGCTTTTAAAGCGTTGCTTCTAATCAGGAACAGCACTACAGGAAGCGTTATCAGAACCGCAATCATATATCCTATCACCATGTTCAGTATCGGGTAACTCCCGATGCCTGTAAAAACATAGTAGCTGAACATCAAAGCAGGGAAATCGATTAAGAAAACAACTATCATTATAAGTTTTGTGAGCGAACTTACCACACGGGACCTCACATCTTCCATACAAATCACCCCTTTTCGTGAAATAAGCGTATTATCAGGAAGAACTCTCTCTATTAAAATATTATACCACGAAAAGGAGTAAACCACAATCGTTTACTAAGTTTCACATTTGAAACCTTTTTATAAAGGTCAACAACCCAGAGTCCTACTCAGAACCCGTTACGAATAGGTAGTATTTTTCAGGCGCGATTACCATAGGTGCAACTTTGAAGTTGTAATCGCAGTTAACTGAGAGTGAAACCGAGTTGTTTTCTCTGTCCTCCCACATTGCTGCTATGAGTTCCGGTGCCCATTCGTAAGGTTTCCCACTCTGTAATTTTCCATCTGGAAGCTTATACCATGAATAACTTGACAGAGCTATCGAAACGTGTGAGGACTCACTTACAAAGTATGTGTCTTCTATTAGTGGATAATGGAATTGTCCGCTGTTTACAGTAAGGTCGTACAACCAAATGTCGTAGAGGTATTTGACTTTGCCTACGTATTTGTCCACACCGGCCATTTTCCAGCTGAAAGTAGGTGTTAAAGACACGTTTGTGGCTCCGTCCGTCGGTGAAACGTCGGTAATGTAAACCATTGGAAGCGGGACAACACTGCCAAGAAACGTCTTTGGTCCTTCCAAATCACCATATTTCGCACTAATCGAATACCAAACCCTGACATCAGGTAAGTTATTGTATGTGTCGTAATATGCATTCTGCTTTGAACCAACCACGGAGAGTCTTTCGTACTTTTGACCGTCGTATGATTTGTAAATAACGTATCCGTCTGGTTCATTCGTCCGGCTTCTTTGAGTACTATCGCTCCATTTTTTCCAAACGAGCTTCACGTAAAGATTCGTAAGTTTTTCTTTTGAATCGTACGATTCACCAATCTCGGTTGAATAGTACTTGACGGTGGTGTTTAGATGGTAAGCGTACACGGAAGGTTGTTGAGCTTCAACGATGTATGGTACAATCTTTAAATCCGTCGATTTGATTATGTTCAGAGGAACCACTATTTCGTATCTGTTGTCGTTCACATCGTATGCATCGATAAATAGGTACGTCTTACCCGAAAATGGTGTAAGTTCCAAATAGCCTTCAAGAACATCAGATTCAGCAAACAACCTCGGTGAGCTAAGGTATTCTGCACCTGGCGGATTGCCAAGTTTTGCGTACATAAAAGCTATGGGGAGTCTTGAAACTGTGCTTTGCGCTGATATGTATAACTTTGGCAGTCCGAAAATGCTATAAACTCCATTCTCATCAGGAAGCAATTTGGAGAGTTTTCTATCAGAAGTGTATATATCAAATGATATGTCTATCTCGTTCGTGTTTTGCTCTCCGACCAGAAATTTCGGTCTTCTCAAAGTGGTGTTGAGTACAAGTGGGGAATGTATGTTTAAAACCTTTATCGTAGTGGTTGCGTACCCATCTTTCGAAATTCTTATCAAATAAGGACCGGAATATCGCGGTACTTCGAACCGAGCTAATCCACTATTTGTCTTTTTCTTGTCGATTACACTTCCGTTTTTAATAACCTCGACAATAGCATCCTCAACAGATGGACCGCTGTTGTATTCCGAAACGAACAGAGATATCTGAACATCATTTGCATTGGGCCTTCCAGCATTGAGGAAAACACAAGAACTAAGAGAAAGTAGCGAAAGTGGTAAAACCACTGTTAGTAAAACATAAGAAGAATAGTTTGTCCATAGTTGTCTCAGCTTTCTCATTTTTCCACTCTCCACTAAATCTGCCTTTTAACCCTTTATTCCGCTTTTCCAAAAAGCGTCCACCAGGTATATGAACCGTTGTCATCCGACAAGTAAGTTTCCGTGGAATTTTTGGTTATTTTTCCATTCACGGGGATTTCCACCCCGTTCAGTGTCAACGTTCCAGAAAGTAAGATATCCGTATCAGCTTTCTGAGGCAATCTCAGCTTAATCAGATACCGTCCGCTGAGTTCTGAGAAGTCAACAAAATTTTCTTCTAAATTCATTGCTATCTCATATCCTGTTTCCGTGGGCAACTTTGTCACATCAACGAAAACAATTTGCGAATTAACAACCGCCGGTGGTGGATTCACAAGACGCAACGATGCAGATGAGGAAAACCTTACCGCATTGTTACGGTTATCAACCAAAGCCGCTTGGAAAATCACCGTTCGTTCCTCTGCTTTTCTGAAAGCTACCCTCGTTAATCCGTTTGAGTTCACTTTCGTGTCTGGACCACTGACAATTACATCGTACCTACCGGAGTCTATACCGATAAACTTCGCAATACCTTCAGTGTTGGTCTTTGCAAAGTACCGAACATTGCGACCAGTACTTGAAATTCCAAGAAGTGAGACACTAACGGAAGGCACCCTCCAACTGCTATAAGCATCTGTAACGGTGAGTTGATAGTCCAATCCTCCACTTGAAGGTAAGTCGTCTTCGACAGCATTAGCCTGAATGAGTCCATAGCCTGCCTTTTCATCGTAACCAGTAGTTTCAATATCCAAAGCATTTTGCTCGAGCATTTTTCTTATTTGCCAAGGTTTTGCGGTTGGATACTTTTGCAATAGCAACGCCACCAAACCTGACACGTGCGGTGTTGCCATCGAGGTACCGGTCATGAAACCGTAATAGCCGCCGTTTTCAGGTATAACGAAGCTTTGCTTCGCTTCGTGTCCATAAGAGTCTTTTTGTGGCATCGTTGAAATAATCGAAACTCCAGGTGCACACACACTTATCATCGGGCTTCCACTTGAAAAGTCCGCTATTATGTAATTCCCACCGTTGAATTCTACAGCACCGACTTGTATTACACCGGGATAGTTCGCAGGATATTGATAAGATTGTGTCGATTTCGAGTTTCCCGCTGCCGCAACTACGACAACACCTCTTTCAAGTGCGTAATCGAACGCCTCTTTCAGCGTCTGTGAATAACCAGAACCGCCCCACGAATTGCTGAGCACTTTCGCACCATGGTTGACCGCCCAAACGATGCCTTTTGCAGCGTAATCATCTCCCACGTACCATCCACCGTTGTCAAACAAAACAACAGGCATAATCTTTGCGCGTGGCGCAACGCCGACGATTCCCTTACCATCTAACTTCGCTGCTATCGTTCCTGCAACATGTGTCCCGTGCGCACCGCCGAACGATGAATCACTGCCAGCTGGAAGTATTTCATCATTCAAAGGCCTGTATCCTTCAACCAACTGCCCTTCTAAGTCAGGATGAGTTCCATCGACACCGGTGTCAAGCACGGCTACGATAACGCCATCACCATTATATCCAGCTTTCCAACCGTCTTTCACTTTAATCGCTCTGAGCCCCCACAAATATACATCGAGTGATTCACCTGTGTAGTTGGAATAATATGAGGATACCTTGGATGCAACAAGCGCTCTGTTTACCTCTTGAAGAGGTCCAATTTCAAATGGTACCAGTTTTCTAACGTATACGTACTCTGCGTAGCGTATTCCATATTTATTCTTGATTCCTTCCGTTTCCAGCAGTTGAATTGCCTTTTTCGCATCTTCGGTGATTTCTACAGAAATTACACTTATCTCAGGAATGTGGAGCAACAATCTTCCGTTCAAAAGGTTCAGGATTTGACTTATCTTTCTTACATCAGAGTACCCGATGAGTACACGATTGGGATAGTACTCATTGCCGGTCTCATCTATGCAGACAGAGGGCTTGGTGGATTGGCCTTCTTTGAGTTGTTCATATCCTTGTTTTGTAAGCGCGCAAGAACTAAGGAGCAGGAAAATCGTGAGCGTGACAGCAATAGTGACTGTAAAACAAGAAAAGATTAGGCTCGTTGAAAAAAAGCCTAATCTATTTAAAAAAGCGTACCTCACACTTTTCTCATCGCCTAACATCGTATGTTTTTCTCCTTCCTACTTTGTTTATTTTTCTAATCCTCAGCCGAATTTTCTTGCTTAGACTTCTTTTTCATCTCATACATTCTTCTGTCGACTTCTTTGTAAATATCTTCAATTGTTGCGAATTCAGAAATTTCTATCATCCCATACGAAATTGATATATTCTTTTCACCAAGTGCTTCCACTATTCTTTTCATAACTAAACCGGCATTCTCCGGCGTTGTTTCAGGTAAAACAATCACAAATTCATCACCGCCGTATCTTGCAACTAAGTCCATTATTCTGATATTTTTGTATATAACCTCATTTATCTCCGTACACGTGTCCATAAGTATCATTTATTCTCTTGAATTCGTTAACATCCAAAAAGGCAACGGCTGTCTTCGAATTCGTCCTTTTGCATTTACTCAGTTCTTTTTCTAGGAACTGTTCCAAAAATAGCCTGCTGTATGCACCGGTTAGATAGTCTTTTATTGATACCTCCAAGAGTTTTTTCTTTTCATCCTCCAGCTCCTCCAATATATCGATGAACCTGAGGGCAAGAAAGATGAAGTGTGCTACTTTATCGAATACAGCAAGCGTTGCGTTCGAAATTGTTCTGTCCCTTGCTTTTCAAATAGGATCACTCCTCTTGTTTGTCCTCTGAAGATTATTGGAACGCCGTAGATTGTGAAGTCTTCTCCTCTTATCTTCTTAAGCCTATATCCATCCCCCAAATCTTGCTGTTTTAAAGCGCTTTTTATGTGCAATTTAAGCCCTTTGTCTATGATGTACCGCGACATCGTCTTTTCTGAAGGTGACATCACAAGGCCGCTTCTATCATCTTCATCTGCGTATTTAAAATATGGAAAGTAAATCTCACCGTTGGTCCTTAGCAATCCTACTCCAAAGATATCGACAAGACCATGCTTATTAAGTATAGTCCTAATCCTGTCACCAAATTCATATAAGCTAATGCTCTCTTTTGAAATTTCCTCTTCAAAAATCTCGTTCAGCTCGGCTAATATGGTGGTTTCCAAATTTGAGAGCTCGTGAGAAACATCCCTTGTCGTCAAAACTACGTACTGTTTCCCGTCTAAAAATCTTCTGATGTACTTTATTTCAATGTACTTTTGGCCAATCTCTTTTCTCCATGAGCCGTAATATTCTTGCACATTTGCTTCACGTCGTTTTTTAATCTCAGTTATAACATCGTAAATAACAAGATGCTTCTCTGGATGAGCAAACAACTCATCAAGTTCTTTTCTACTCTTTATATCGATTCCCAACAGATTCGAATGTTCCAGCAAAATACTATTAATGTACGTCAAATCGTTGTCAATCCATATGGATATTCCGAGTTTTTCTGTATCCAATACGATTCCGAAACCCGCAAGAAGCTTGTTTAGAAATGCTTCGCTTTCGATTTTGTCACTTAATCTGCGCTTCAGTAATACAAAAAAGATCGTAAGGATAGTTACCATGCTAATCAGAAAAACTACAAACCAAACCATTTTATCACTCCTTAAGAAAAAAATGCCAAGGCTTTAGTAACTCCTTGGCATTTATTTTATCACAAAAAGGCTGCGAAGAGCCATATTCTTTTTTTCTTCTGAAAATTTTACTCAATTTTGATTGTCGTCGATCACCAGTTGCTTTTTATACATCCTCGCGTACAATCCGTCGTTTTGCAAGAGTTCATAGTGCGTGCCTTTTTCAAGTATAACACCTTGATCAAGTACATAGATGACATCAGCATTTTGGAGCACTTTTAGTCTATGTGTTATTATTATCATCGTTGAGCCCTTCATTTTATCCCTAAGTGTTTGGATGATTTCTTCTTCGGTTTCCGGGTCTACAGCGGATAGACAGTCATCGAAGATGTAGACATCCGCTTTTTTCATAAGCGCCCTTGCAATTGTTAATCTTTGTTTTTGACCACCTGAGAGCATCACACCGCGCTGCCCAACGACTGTGTCGTATTTTTCGGGGAACTTCTCGATGTCTTCATCAACTGCAGAAAGTTTTACATATTGCTTTACTTCTTCCAAATCGAATTCCTCCATAGCGAAGGCGACGTTTTTTGCCACAGTGTCGGAAAATAGGAATGTTTCTTGTGGCACGTACGAAATAAGTCTTCGAATATCTTGCGAATGTATGTCATTTATATCGATTCCGTTTATAAAGATTTTACCTCTGTCAACTGGATAGAACTTACTGATAACCTTGACCAACGTTGATTTGCCACTGCCGACAGTTCCAACGATACCTACAAACTGTCCCCGTTTCACTTCGAAATTAACACCTTTTAGCACATATCTTTCCGTTCCAGGGTATTTGAACCAAAGGTTGTTGATCGTTATATCGTCTATCCTATCTATCTTAACAGGTTTCTCAGGCTCTATCACCACAGGCTCAGCGTTGCTGATTTCCTTTAATCTTTGCAATGAAGCCCTTCCTTGCTGGATCACGTTCATGACCATACCGTACGCAGTGAGGGGCCAGACCAACATCCCTATGTAGCTATTGAACGCAACGTAATCACCGAGTGTGACCGTCCCCTTCACCACCATGGGACCTCCGACGGTTAGTGCAAGAAAGAACGCAAGAGTTCCTATGAAGTGAACAAGTGGCCACATGATACCCCATATACGTATCAACGACATCGTTGCTGTGAAATGTTCTTTGGCCTTTTTATCGAAAAGTTCTTCTATTTTCGGCAGTATTGAAAAGCTCTTTATCACCCTTATTCCATCCATAGTCTCTTCCGTGTAACCACTCAGGTCCATGTAAACATCCTGCGTGTAGCGGGACCTTTTGAATATTAGTTTACCAAAAAAGAGGGAAACAAGGATTATCCCAGGAAGTGGAATCAGGGCTGTTAATGTTAACCTCCAGTTTGTGGATGTCGCCATGAAAAATACCGTCATCGAGCTCATGAAAAGTGCATCGGTTAGTTGGACAACCCCTATTCCAAGCATCCTTTCAACCGTACTCACATCGTTTGTAAAGTACGCCATAATATCTCCGGAGCGGTGCTTATCAAAAAAGTGCATATCCAAACTTAGTATTTTGTCAAAAAGATTCTTTTTGGCGTAGTAGTCGAAATATCGTGCGCTCCCCATTATGAAATATCGCCACCAAAACCTGCCTAAAAGCATGCCAAACGCTAGTGCCAATATTGTAAGCACAAGAAACCGTACTTCAGAAATGTCTCTTATACTTTGCAGCGAATTTATAGCTTTTGATATGACCTTAGGTACAAAAAGCTGTAGTAGGTCTATAACGATCAACGAGATGATACCAAAAACGTAAAAATGCCACCTCTTCCTGATGAACTCTCTAAACACTCAGCTCACTCCCATTTGAGAAGTTTCTTTGTTCAATGCACTGTATTTAAAAATTAAAAAGTTTGTTCTACGAACAATATTATAACACGAAAGTATAAAAAATGGAGCCCCAATTTTAGGGGCTCCAAGAATTTACCGAATTTATTTATTACATTGGATAGTATCCTCTTTCCTTGACAGCATTTGCAACTCTGTTGATTGCAACGATGTATGCTGCCGTTCTCATGTCTGTATTGTATTTTTCTTTCGTCTTGTAGACTTCTGCAAAGGCGTTGACCATCATCTTTGTGAGTTTCTTTCTAATATCATCGATGTCCCAGAAGAACGTCTGGAGGTCTTGTACCCATTCAAAGTAGGAGACCGTAACACCACCAGCGTTTGCAAGGATGTCTGGAACTATGAGAACACCTTTCTTTATGAGTATTTCTTCCGCCTCTGGGGTTGTTGGACCGTTTGCACCTTCGACGATGATCTTCGCTTTGATGTTGCTTGCGTTCTTTTCTGTGATTGCATTTTCAAGTGCTGCTGGAACAAGGATGTCCACATCAAGTTCGAGTAGTTCTTCGTTTGTGATCGGTTTGGCTTTTGGATAACCTTTGATGAGCCCCTTGTTTGCATCGCGGTAAGCGATGAGGTCGTTGATGTCAAGCCCGTTTTCGTTGTAAAGCCCGCCACTTACATCGCTGACTGCAACAATTTTTGCACCGAATTCTTCACTCAGTATCTTCGCAGAGTAAGAACCGACATTACCAAACCCCTGAATTGCCACTGTTGCCTTGGATATATCTTTACCGAGCGCTTTGCATGCTTCATTAGCTGTTATTGCAACACCACGTCCTGTTGCCTCTGGTCTACCTTCCGAACCACCAAGGTCGAGTGGTTTTCCGGTAACAACACCGAGGGCTGTGTAACCAACGTTCATACTGTAGGTGTCCATGTACCAAGCCATTATCTTTGCATTCGTGTTTACATCTGGAGCTGGGATGTCTTTCTGAGGTCCTACCAATACTTGAATTTCGGAGAAGAACCTTCTGCTGAGTCTTTCAAGTTCCTTTTCCGACAGCTGAGTTACATCTACCCTAACTCCACCTTTTCCGCCACCGTATGGGAGGTTCATAACAGCACATTTCCATGTCATCCAGAACGCAAGTGATGCAACTTCGTCAAGGTTCGTATCGGGGTGATACCTGATACCACCTTTTGCTGGACCTCTTGCTGTGTTGTGCTGAACTCTGTAACCTTCGAATATCTCTACTCTTCCGTCATCCATTACTACTGGGAAGTGGACTTCTAGAATTCTCTGTGGCCACAGCAAAAAGTTCCCAATGTTTGGGTCAAGGTCCATCAGATCTGCCGCTTTTAAGAACTGCTTCTGCGCATTTTCATAGAGTGGTCCAAATGGTTTAAGGTTACCCATCGTGCTCAGCTTCATCTTTTCACAACCTCCCTGATTTTTGATGCTGGCGCAACTACGTGCCAGCGTGTAGACTGCAAAGATTTATCATTTCCAAGTCTATTATCTTTTAGCTTGGCCAAAGTATCAACGTTCATTTTGTGAAGGGTATCACATTTACATTGAAAGAAGGCTAAAAATCTTCTTTTTTCTCTTAGATGTTTATTTATCTTTGCTTATGCGTTCATATACATCAATCGTTTCTCAGAACAAACCTGTAATCTCTCCATTCTCGTCTATGTCGATATTCACTGCCGCAGGCACTTTCGGAAGGCCGGGCATGAGCATAATTTCTCCAGCAAGCGCAACAACAAAACCTGCACCCGAGCTGATTTGGAAATCTCTAACTGTAAATTCGTACCCTTTTGGCGCATTTATCTTCTTTGGATCATCGGAAATGCTGTTTTGAGTCTTTGCCACAATCACAGGGTAGTTTCCAAATCCGTTCTTTTTAAGCATGTTCAACTTTGTTCTCGCAGTTTCTGTATATGTGACCTTACCAGCACGGTATATTTCCTTCGCTATGAGTTCTATCTTTTGTTCAACCGGTAGTTCCATAGGGACAAGTGGTTTGTAGTTGCTTGGTATTTTTTCGATCGTTTCAACTACAGTCTTTGCAAGTTCAATAGCCCCTTGCGAACCTTTTGCGTACGCTTCGTTAAGTACACATGGAACTGGGCTGTTATTCACGACTGCATCTATCTCTCGCGCTGTATCGCTTTCAAATTTGTTGAGCGCAACGACAACAGGAACACCATATTTTTGCAAATTCTCAACGTGGACCTTCAAATTCTCCATTCCTGTTATTACAGCTTCTACGTTTTCTTTAGAAAGCTCTTCTTTTGAAACTCCTCCGTGGTATTTTAAAGCTCTTATGGAAGCAACCAAGACAACCGCATCGACAAACAGTCCACCCGTCGGAGCGACGAAGTCTAAGAACTTCTCAGCACCCAAATCGGCTGCAAACCCCGCTTCAGTCACTACGTAATCTGCCAATTTAAGCGCCAATTTTGTTGCAATAAGTGTGTTGGTTCCGTGTGCAATATTTGCGAATGGTCCACCGTGAACAAACGCCGGAGTGTTTTCAATTGTTTGCACAAGGTTTGGGTTAATCGCGTCTTTCAACAGAGCAGTTACTGCTCCCTGTGCACCAAGGTCCTTCACCCTTATGAGACCTTTATTTTCACTCTGTGCAACAACTATCTCGCCTATCCTTCTTTTCAAATCCGCAATATCTGAAGCAAGGCACAAAGTTGCCATAATCTCGGAAGCAGCGGTAATCAAAAATCCATCTTCCCTTGGGTAACCATTTGCACTTCCACCAAGCCCCACAACAATTTGCCTGAGAGCTCTATCATTCATATCCATTGCGCGCTTCCAATAGATTTTTCGGATATCTATCCCTAGTTCGTTGCCATGGTTTACGTGCGAGTCTATCATCGCAGATATTAGGTTGTGCGCAGCCGTAACTGCGTGTATATCTCCAGTAAAATGAAGGTTTATATCCTCCATCGGTAAGACTTGCGAATATCCCCCACCTGCGGCACCGCCTTTCACACCAAAAACAGGACCCAGGGAAGGTTCTCGAAGTGTCACTATTGATTTTTTTCCGATTTTATTCAATGCCATCGACAAGCCTATGCTCGTTGTCGTCTTCCCTTCACCAGCCGGTGTTGGTGTAATCGCGGTAACAAGTATCAACTTTCCATTTTTCCTTCCTTGAGACTCAAGCTCCTTCAAATATTTGTGGTCCACTTTCGCAATGTAATTGCCGTACAGCTTCAATTTCTCTTCTGGAACTCCAATCAACGCCGCAATCTCCCTTATATCCTTCAGTTTGGCACTCTTTGCGATTTCGATGTCAGACAACATACTGTCACCTCCTACATAAAAATATGGTATAAATAATTTAGCTTAAAAAAATTGAGGGCAGGACAACTTATGTCACCTTGGCTTTTAAGCCATTTAAGGAGTCTGTTGCCTGCCTTTAACCATGATTAGTTGGTTGGGCTTTCAGCCCTCGTCAGCATGGAGGATTGGTTCAGCAGGCTCCCTGCCCTCATCATTCGAAAGGAGGATTTTTCATGGATAACTTCCCTGTTTTCGTCGGCATCGATGTTTCCAAGGATAAGTTCAACGTCTGCGCTATCTCTAATCCCAGTTCCATCATCTTCGAATCTTCTTTCGATATGTCCCAGCAAGGCTTTTCCTCCTTCGCAAACAAACTCTCTGCCTTCCCAAAACAATCCATCATCATCGCTATGGAATCTACTGGCTGTTATCATCTCAACCTTCTGGCTTTCCTTTCTTCCAACGACTTTGCTTGCGCTGTTTTTAATCCTCTAACTGTTAAAAACTTTGCTTCTCTTCGAAAGACCAAAACCGACAAAATCGATGCTCGCATTATCGCTACTGCTTTGTTTTACCTACAACATCAAATTCCTTCTTCTGCTTTTGTCAACTCTGAGCTTCGTGATATTGTCAGAGCACGCGAAAACATTATCCACCGCATCGCAAAAGTTAAAGACAATATCGAAAAACTGCTCAACGTTCTTTTCCCTGAACTCGAAAGAGTTACCAATATCTACAGTGACACTATCCTCAATCTTCTTTCTCATTTCCCTTCTGCCAAGGCTATTCAAAAGGCTCGTAATCTGGATGTGTTCTTTTCCAAAGACCGTGGCAGAAGTACAAAACTTAATGCTCAAAAACTTAAAGAACTCGCTAATAACTCGATTGCTCAATATTGGCCGATGAAAGAAAAGATTCTTGTGCAAAATATCAAAGAACTACAATTTTTACAGCAACAGCTTGAAGAATACGACAAGATGATGAAAGAATATTGCGAATGTAGTGCGATAAACCTTGATATCGAGATACTCACGTCAATACCAGGTATTGGTGAAAACAGCGCGATGCATTTCTTGGCAGAAGTTGGAGATATCTCAAGATTTAGTACATACAAAAAACTCATTGCGTATTGTGGACTCGATCCAAGCATTGCCCAATCAGGCAAAAGCAAAGTAGAAGGACACATATCGAAAAGGGGCAATGCCCACCTAAGACGAATACTATGGCTAATGGCAGTGAGTGTAGTGATTCACAACGAATATTTCCGAACATACTATGAACGAAAAAGGCAGCAAGGTATACCGTACAAAAAAGCGATAATGTCAGTAGTACACAAGTTATTGCGAACGTTGTACGCAATGTTGAGAAAGAAAGAGAAGTTCAATATTGATTATGCTATCTCACACTCAAAACAAAAATTTAATTTTGCATAGTTGACTCCCATTCTAAGTTTACCACGGCTTTTTGCTTCTTGAAAGCATAGAAAGTTACATTAAAACATTTTTATTATGCCACTTCAAACTATGTTTTCACAAAAGCTTCGTGCTATTCAATTTTGCTCTCAAATATGGTAGAATATTAAAAAAAAAGCAAGAAAGCAAAAGAGGTGCAAAAATCGATGCCAGTGAAATCTAAGGAAGAAATCATAAATGAGATAAGAGAGGTTGCAAATCAGTATGGCATGGATTTTGTTGTAGCGTTCTCTGGAGGTATGGACAGTACAGCTGCAGCATTGCTGTGTGCCGAGGCACTTGGAAAAGAGCACGTTGAACTTGTTCATGTAGTCTACGGCCCATATACGTATTCTAACGCCTTGAAAATAGTTTCTGATTTTGCAAAAAACCACGGTTTCAAGCTTACATTCGTTGAAAATTTCGGACAAGAGAAAATCTGGAAGACAGGGCCATCCTGTAACATGTGCACGAAAACGATCAAGATGGGAACCGTTTTGAAATACGCAAATGGTCGTATAGTTGTGACCGGCTCAAATTTATCAGACACTTGGGGAAAAACAGGCTTAAGAGTATTCAACGGAATGTACGCACCTCTTGGTGATTTGACCAAGGATGAAATAAAAGCGATTCTTGACGACTACGGTGTAGGTATCCGAAGAATCGGAGAACACGCTACTAGGGAAGGCTGCAAACTCAAGCACTTACTGAAACCCATGACAAATCCCTCTTATCACGGACAGGCAACAGTTGTTGCAAATGAGTTGGTCTTGAAGTACTTCCCTCAAGGAAATGAGATTGCGAATGTTAAGATAATCGGTCCGCTATCTAAGAACATCGCGGTCATCAACGTCAAACCTTTCAGAAAGGAGGTTTATGATTTAGCTGAAGAGTTGAGAAAAATTGAAGTAATTGACGAAGTGGTTGTCGCTGACAGGCCTTTGGTTTTGGTAGCTGTTGCAAATCCGTCGATTTACAGAGTTGAGGAATCAAGATACTGGATAGCTGAAGGCAAACTAAAGCCGGAATTTGCCGTACCAATCAAGGTTGAATGGCACGAAACGAAAAACAACAAACTCAGAACTTTTCACGTTGTGGAGGTGCGTGAATGGACGACATACGAGAACGAGAAAGAAGAATACTGGGAGAACTTCAAGAAAAACTCGGATATCATTTCAAAGATCAAATGCTCTTGTTCAATGCCCTCTGCCATTCCAGTTACGCCTACGAAGTGAACCAACTCGGGAGGAATATAAAGAACAACGAAAGGTTGGAATTTCTAGGAGATGCTGTAGTAGAATTGGTCGTCTGTGATATACTATATAACAAATACCCAGAAGCAACAGAGGGAGAAATGGCAAAGACTAAGGGAGCCGTTGCCAGCGAAGAAGTTCTTACCGAGATAGCCAGCCAGTATGAACTCGGTAAGTACATCTTCCTTGGCAAAGGCGAAGAGAAAACTGGCGGTCGAACAAGGAGTAGTATAGTAGCTGACACTTTTGAAGCGGTCTGTGCAGCTATCTATCTTGATGCTGGATTGGCAAAAGTAAAGGAGATTTTCGGTGGAAAGTTTGAAAAAGCCATTGAAGTCTTTCTGACAGGGCAAAGGATTTTTGATTATAAGACCGCTCTGCAAGAGATTACACAGGAAAAGTACAGAGAGTTACCTGAGTACAGAACTGTTAAACAGGATGAAAATGGAAGATTCGTAGTCGATCTGTATCTGCAAGGTCAAAGGGTTTCAACGGGCACAGGTGCATCAAAGAAGGATGCGGAAAAGGATGCAGCAAAAAAGGCCTATGAAATACTGACTTCTAATCAAGAAGACAAGAAGAATGGTGATTAAGTATTGAAAAAGGCTGGTAAAATCTCTTGGGGGGATTCCTATCGACATTGGAGCTTTACTGAAAACTTTTGAAGATTACCTAAGACATGTGAGACGAAGTTCAGAAAATACAGTAAAGGCTTATATGAAGGATATTAAAAGGTTCTTCGAATACCTTGGAAAGTCCCCAAAGGAAGTTGAACGTACAGATGTTGAAAAATTCGTAAAAGCACTCTCAAAGGGTGATATAACTGGGGAAACGGTAACTGAGTCGACGGTCTCGCGGTATATCTCTTCGCTTAGAACGTTTTTCGATTACCTCGAACTGATAGGCGTCGTTGAAGAAAATCCAATGGAACGGGTTAGACATCCAAGGCTGAGGAAGAAGATACCGAGCTTTTTGACACTCGAGGAAGTTAAAGCTTTACTTTCTGTTTACGATGAAGAACGAAAGCTTAAGTATAAAGCCATAGTTTCACTTTTGTATTTCTGTGGGCTTCGAGTCAGTGAGCTTTGCAATTTGCGTGTCGAGGATGTTTCGTTCTACCCACCGTACGTCAAAGTTATAATGGGTAAGGGGAACAAAGACAGGTTGGTTCCTATAAGCGAAAATGTCGTCCCATTGTTGGAAAGATATGTAGAAAAGTACAAGCCGAAGATCTATTTCTTCGAAAATAAAGGTCAACCGTTACACCCTTCGACGGTCTTTAGAATTGTCAAGAGAGCAGCGTTGCGTGCTGGAATAACAAAGCGTATCCATCCGCACACGTTGAGACATACCTTTGCAACACACTTAGTTATGAACAACGTAAACGTCAAGATTGTCCAGGAATTGCTGGGACACGCAAATTTGAGTACTACAAGCATATATCTGCACGTTGCTGACAAAGAAAAGTTCGATGCGGTGAAAAAATTAGTTATTTAAGAAAGAAGAAAGAGGGTATCTGTTTGGAAACACAAGAAAACAGGAAAAGTCAAGTTCAGACGCAGAACGTTGAGAACATGAGAGCCAACACAACAAGGGTTAATGTTACAGGAGCTATTCGTGAATACGACAGGGAAAATTTCATATCTGAGATAGAATCACTCCTTGGAAGGCAACTTGGAGACGAGGAGAAAGATGTGGTTTTGCACGCTTTCGACATGGCGGAAGTTGCTTATCGCGGACTGTACAGAAAGTCTGGAGAACCTTTTATAACCCATCCTATAGAAGTCGCAAAGATAATCGCTTCTTTGAAACTCGATATAGATAGCATAGTGGCTGCGTTGTTGCACGATGCAATTGAAGATAGCGAAGGCCGAGTGACTTACGAGATGATAGAAAAGGCATTCGGGGCAGACATCGCCAAGATAGTAGACGGTGTCACAAAGGTCAGCAGGATAAACGCACCTGTTGGGAATGTTGAGCAGAAGAAAAAGCTTGAGACCATTCAAAAGATGCTATTTGCCATGGCAGAGGACATAAGGGTGATATTTGTTAAACTCGCTGATAGGCTCCACAATATGCGCACAATCGATTTTGTGGAAGATGAGGAAAAGAAAAGATATAAGGCAATGGAAACGCTGGAAGTCTACGCTCCCATAGCACACAAACTTGGTATAAATGTCATTAAGTCCGAGTTGGAGGATTTGAGCTTTAAAGTGCTGCACTACGATGAATACCAGAAGATAAAGCAACTCGTCTCTCAAAAGAAGGTCGAACGAGAAGAAAGGTTAAAGAAATACATCCAACAACTCCAGACATCGTTCCAAGAGCACAACATAGATGCAATAGTTGAAGGAAGGTATAAACATTACTACAGCATATGGAAAAAGATGATTCAAAAAGGTAAAGATTTCAACGAACTGTACGACCTCATGGGTTTGCGAGCGATTGTCCCCGATGTCACAACGTGCTACACCGCCGTTGGCGTGGTCCATAACCTTTGGGTGCCATTACCAGGAAGGTTCAAGGACTACATCGCTGCGCCGAAATCAAATGGCTATAGATCAATTCATACGACGGTTATCACCCAATTTGGCGAACCTTTGGAAATCCAAATCCGTGACAAGCAGATGCACGAAGAGGCTGAATACGGTCTTATCGCACACTGGGCTTACAAAAGCGGAGAAGCGATTGTAGATATAAAACAAAAGTGGATCTTAAGGCTTGCGGAATGGCGTAAGGAACTCGCCCAAGGCTATGCGAGTATAGAAGATTTGAAAAAGGAATTACAGATGTCAGAAGTGTTCGTTTTAACTCCCAAAGGGGAAATCATCCACTTGCCTTACGGTGCTACTCCTATAGACTTCGCCTACGCCATACACACAGAAGTAGGCCACCACTATGCGGGCGCCAAGGTGAATGGGAAAATCGTGCCCATTGACTATCAGTTAAACAACGGAGATGTGGTAGAAATTATAGTCAACAAATCTTCGCCGGGCCCGAGCCTCGATTGGCTCCGGTATGCGAAAAGCCCTAGAACAAAGGCAAAGATCAAAAGGTTCTTCAAAGAAAAGGAAAGAGAGCAACTCATTGAGAGAGGAAAAGACGTTCTTCGCAGAGTCGCGAAGAAGATGAACATCTCTATCGAGGACCTGCTGAATAAGCCGGAGATTAAGAAATACATAAGTGCTCACCAAATCGATGAAGAAGAGTTCATAATTCGACTCGGAGACAAAACGATAACACAGGAAGAACTGCTCTTGATAGTCGGTTTCAAAGAACCTCCGAAAAAGAAGGTAGCAAAGGCAAAGAAAAAGAGTACAGGCTCTCTTGTCATAGTGGATGGCCTTGCAACACTTGAAACTCTGTTTGCAAAATGTTGCAACCCGATTCCGGGGGATAAGATCGTCGGAGTTTCCAGTAAGAGGGGAATTGTGATCCATAGATCGAATTGTCCGAACGTTGCTTCCCTTGGACCGGATAGGAAGTTCCCAGCCATTTGGCGCTCGGATATAACCGCTCAGTTCGGCGTTTTGGTGAAGCTGGAACTCGATAAGAAGGAACGTGTTCCAGAGTTACTTTCGAAAACAATGGAAAAGAAAATTGAAGTCAGAAATTTCAAATTCGAATCCGTAGAAGACGATTTTGTGATTATATCGCTCAGTGTTACAGTTAAATCTCTTGAGGAACTGGAGGATATAATGGAATACTTCAAATCATCCCCGGGAGTTAGAAAGGTGGTTCGCGGATAAGATGCGTGCGGTTGTTCAAAGAGTATCAAAGGCAAGTGTTACTGTGGAAAACGAAATCGTCGGGAAGATTTCGACCGGTGTTACCGTTTTGCTCGGAGTTGGGAAAGACGACACTGAGGAGGATGCGAAGTACTTAGCTGAAAAAATCGTCAATCTAAGGATCTTCGATGATGAAAATGGGAAGATGAACCTCTCTCTGCTCGATGTGAAAGGGGAAGCTTTGATTATATCACAGTTCACACTTTACGGTGACTGCCGAAGGGGTCGAAGACCTTCGTATTCCGATAGTGCATCTCCCGATCTGGCAAAAGCCCTTTATGAAAAATTCATAGAACTGGTGAAAAGCTATGGTGTCCATGTGGAAACCGGTATTTTCGCTGCCCACATGCTTGTTGAAATACAAAACGACGGACCAGTCACGTTGTTACTCGACTCAAAGAAGGTATTTTGAGTATATTTGGTGAGGATAGTGAACCTATGACTGAAAGAGCAATTGAAACAGAGAGTGAATTTATCGTTCAAAATGATGTAAAAGGTTGCCATTTACTCCACGTGTGCTGCGCACCTGATTTGGTTATTTCATATTTGTCAGGTGCCCGTGGTGATATTTTCTTTTACAATCCGAACATCCATCCAAAAAGCGAATACGAAAAGCGGTACAACGAAGTGTTCAAAGTCGCCTCTTTATTTCAGATGAATGTTATCCAAGTTCCGTACGACCCTGAACGATTTTTCAAACTCACAAAAGGATTGGAAAAAGAACCCGAAGGCAGTCCAAGGTGCGAAATCTGTATAAGGATGAGACTTGAGAAAACAATGGAGTACGCAAAACAGCACGGTTACAAGAGCGTTTCAACAACACTTACATCATCACCGAAAAAATCCGTGGAGATGATTAACAGAATCGGAAAGGAGTTAGAAAAACAACACGGTATTGAATTTCTACCAAACGTATATCGAAAAAGTCCGCTCTACAACGATGCACAAAAGCTTGTACGAAAACTTGGGATTTACAGGCAAAACTACTGCGGCTGCATCTACTCAATCAGGCACTCCGACGGAGAAACCGCTTGGAAAGTTACGAAAAGTGAGGTTGAGGTATGAAGATATACTACAATTTAGAAGAAGTTGAAGAAGAAAAAAGAAAGTACGCTTCCATCGCATTTGCATCGAAGGTCAGGGTGGAATATGATTCAGGCGGTGAAAAGCACGCATTTGTGCCCGTAAGTATCGGCGACTTTACTGTTCTTATCGAAATAAATGACGATAAAGAGGTATTTAATACGTTGCTCAACGAATACATCCGCAACTCTATTTTAAAGCACTTCACTTATCCTGAGGAAATAAGAGAACTTGCTAAGCATTTTCGCACTGAATTGAAACAGTTCAGGATATTGGTCGTAAAGTACAACACCGTCGAAGAAAAGGAATTCGCAAGGTACTCTTTATCTAATATAACCTTCGGTGTTGTATCGTACAACCACGTCGATATTCATCTACTACCGAGCAATGTAAAAGTAAGGCAAAAGCCCGGATACTGTCTTTCAAGTGTAGTTCAAAGACCTGAAGAAGGTTTGAGACAAGCGCTTTTAATAGCTCGATGGTTTGCAAGAGGAGCTTATAACGAGTTGCCGAGGCTAGCACTGGAAACCGACAACATTGACCTCGGGAAGTGGACTGATTTGGTGAAGTACGTACTTGTTGGAGATTTTGAGGAAAAGTATTTTTCTGGTATAATAAGAAAGCTGAATGAGTTCAGAACTGAGACGTACTTTGACCCATTTTCAAGACTTGAAACGGTTGCGCTTGGCATAATCGTCGCCAAGTCGAGGGGAGGAGGAGATTTTGAACCAGACAGTTACGATATCATTTAGAGCACTCACCGAAAACATAAAATTGGCAAGAGTTGTGATACACACGTTCCTAACATTCAGGGGCGTATTCGATAAGGACATATTTGATACAGAATTGGCCGTAAATGAGGCCATTGCTAATATAATTCAGCATACGTACAAAGGCGAACCAAACTACATTGTTATGACTATGAACTGGGTAGAGCCCAATACACTCGAAGTATTACTTCGCGATTTTGGCCCAAAAGTAGACCCTGCGAAAATCAAACCTCGGAACTTGGACGACATTAGACCCGGTGGACTTGGGGTTTACATCATCCAGCGCATTTTTGATGTAATGGAGTTCCGCGACGTAAGCGAGGGGAATCTGCTGTATCTTAAGCGTTCCTTCCTGATTCCTCCGAAAAAACCGGAGGATGGAACATCAAATAACGAAACTTTGAGAGAATACTGATTCTTTTTAGTTGGAGGAAAAAGTACAATGAGCTGGTTAATAGGCTTGTCAAAGAATCCATCTTTTATGGCTGCTTTTTTCGGCTTTCTATCTGCTCAGTTTATTAAGGTAATAATATACAAAGATTTTCGCGTCTTTGGTAGGTATGGTGGGATGCCAAGTGCACATGTTGCTACCACTTCAGCACTCGCATGGGCTGTAGGTTACACCACAGGATTCGACTCATCATTAACGGCTATAGCTGCAATCTTTTTAGCCATTACGACAGCAGACGCCGTTGGTCTAAGAAGGAATGTAGACCCGAATAAGGGACATACGCTTATGGAAGCTATCTATGGCTTTTTGCTTGGTTGGATTGTTGCACTGTTGACTGTCAAGTTCTATCGATGAGACTTGTTTATTTAAAGAAAGAGGTGAAATTTTGGTGGTCTTCTCACGAATGATTAAATTGAACGCTTTCATGCTCTTGCTTTTCGTATTTGTTTTGGCAAGCATTGTTGGTTTCGGTCAAGAAAATCAATCCAGCAATCAGATTCAAACACCAGAATGGTTTAAAAACGCGGTAGTTAAAAAAAGAGCAGGTATAAATTTAAAGACTGCGCCAGAATTCATAAACGACCTGTGGAGTGCGATATATACCATAAGTACAAAGTACCAAGTTCCGCCAACATTGATAGCTGCGCTAATCTCTGTGGAAAGTAACTTCGCCAATGTAAAAGGTGGTGGAGATGTTGTTGGTATGATGCAAATTTCGATTTCCACCGCCAAAAATATATCTAAGCTACTCGGTTTGGAACCACCAAAGAACGGATGGGATGAATTACTCACAAATCACTGGATGAACATAACGTACGGCACAGCGTATATTTCCTATCTTTACAAAAAGACAGGTAGTTTCCAAAAAGCACTAGAAATGTACAACAACGGCAAGAACAAAACATCATACGCTCAAATGATACTAAAGCAGTACGAGTATTATGAAGGTCTACACATCGCGGAACTTAAAAGTAAACAGCAGAACGCTTCTCCAAATACCTCTGATTACGCTTCGCTATCAAACAGTGCTACACAAACAGACCTATTCGAACAAATTTTGTCGAATCCAGCACCAAGTGCTACAGAAACGGCGAATGCTTCTAACACATCAACGAATAGTTTAACGGGGTCGCTTTCTAATTCGAACGGCGGTAGTACAGATAAACTACCACCTCTTTTTGGGGTAACAGACAACAAAAAGTGAGAAAAAGTACTTTTCGAGGTGTGTCTGATGGGCAATGAAATCATATTAAAGGCTGAAAATCTCTGTTTCTCCTACCCGAACTTCAAACTGAAAGATATAACATTTTCTGTCCGAAAAGGTAGCTTTTTCGGTATCATCGGTCCCAACGGTTCAGGAAAAACAACTTTGCTCTCCCTGATCATGAAATTTCAAAGACCAGAAAGCGGTAAGATTACTGTTAATCACAACGATGTGTCTAAACTTTCGCACAAAAAGATTGCCCAGTTAATAGCATATATTGCGCAAGATTTCAATCCAGCATACGATTTCACGGTTGAAGAACTTGTTGAAATGGGTGGCATTGCTCGTTCCGTACACTTTTTTGAAACACCTGTCTACGAAGAAGAACTCGAGAACGCACTTAGGACCGTTGATTTGCTTGAGTACAGAAAAAGAATATTTTCTACCTTAAGTGGAGGTCAACAGCGCAGGGTTTTGATCGCACGTGCGATATATCAAAACACGCCTATCATTATTGCAGATGAATTGGTTAATCACCTTGATCTGGGCCAAGCTGTCAAAGTTTTGGACTACTTAAAGCAACTTACCAAAAACGGGAAGACAATAATTGCAACATTCCACGACATATCATTAGCCGCGAAATACTGCGATGAAATATGCGTTATGAACGATGGAAAAATCGTCGCCATGGGGAAACCTCAAGAAGTGATAAGGAAAGAAATCATAGACAGTGTTTACGGAATTTCCGTTCATATACTACGTCATCCGGAAAATGATTATCCTGTTATTCTAATATAGCAGTTGTCGATGTTAGATTTTCTCTTCTGCTTCGAGTCACTTAGCAAGTTTTCGTTACATTTGTCTTTTTTTCTTAACGTTGACTTTCTAAAAACGAGTGTGGTAATATAATGCTGTAGGAACTCAAAAACCTTTAAACTCGTCCAGCGAGGCGAGAAAGGAGGAGAAAAGATGGAAAAAGACGTCATTTTTGGTAATTCTGAACCGGCAAATGATGTTTCTTCTGCTTCCAACGTTACCCACCGAATTGATTTACCTGCCTCAAAGAGATTTCTGCTTTCACTTCAACACTTCGTCGCTATGTTTGGTGCCACCGTTTTAGTTCCGCTCCTTACAGGACTTGACCCGCTTGTAGCACTCTTTACCGCAGGACTTGGAACACTGGTTTTCCACTTTTTAACTGGTGGTATCGTGCCCGTCTTCTTAGGTTCAAGTTTCGCTTTCATAGCTCCTGTCATATTAGTTAAAGAAAAATACGGAGATATACGTTACTCCCTTGGCGGAATCGTAGTGGCAGGCTCTGTTTATCTGATTTTCTCGTTGGTTGTAAAACTGTTGGGGACAAACATAGTGAAGAAACTATTCCCTCCTGTTGTAACTGGTCCAATGATAATGGTTATAGGTCTTGGGTTGAGTCCCGTTGCAGTCAACATGGCTTCTTCGAATTGGCCTATCGCATTCGTAGTAATCATTACCGTTATCGCATCTGCAACAATTTTCAAAGGTTTCTTCTCTCTTATCCCCGTCCTCACGGGTGTCTTTGTTGGATACATAACCTCGATCCTTTCACGTATAGTAGATTTCTCACCTATAGTAAACGCATCGTGGTTCTCAATTCCAAATTTCACCTTCCCAAAGTTTGATGCTGGAGCGATTAGCCTGATAGCACCTGTTGCATTCGTTACAGTGATGGAACATATCGGAGATATAACAACGAATGGTGCAGTTGTCGGAAAGAATTTCTTTGAAAAGCCAGGTATCCACAGAACACTTCTCGGAGATGGCTTGGCTACGATGATTGCAGGACTTCTTGGAGGACCTGCTAACACAACTTACAGTGAAAATACAGGAGTATTAGCTATCACCAAAGTGTACGACCCATCTATCTTGCGCGGTGCAGCTCTCCTTGCCATGCTCGTTGCCTTTCTGTCAAAATTCGGTGCGGTTCTCCAGACTATACCTACTCCTGTAATTGGTGGTGTAAGCTTGATCCTTTTCGGTATGATCGCATCTATTGGTGTGCGCACGCTCGTTGAGGCAAAAGTGGATTTCTCGAAATCCAGAAATCTGATCATTGCCGCACTTATCCTAACACTTGGTATAGGTGGGGCAAGCATCAAAATAGGTGTCGTTGAGCTAAAAGGTATGGCTCTTGCTGCAATCGTCGGTATTATAGCTAACCTTGTAATTCCAGAGAAATTAGAAAAATGATAGAAAAAGAAAGCCGCATAAAGCCGTGGGGGATTTAAGAAATGTTTGGATCGACTGAGAAAGTTGCACACTCCTTACCTATCAAGACCGTTGGTATTATAGGTGGAGGACAGCTTGGAAAGATGTTAACACTGAAGGCAAAAGAGATGGGTTTAAGAATCATTGCGCTCGATAAAGATCCAAGCTGTCCGGTTTCCTCGATATGCGATGAGTTAATAGTTGGCTCACTCTACGACAAGGAGAAGTTGTTGGAACTTGCAAAGAAGTCAGATGTGGTTACATACGAAATTGAGCACACCGATACCGAGACTTTAAAATGCATCGAGCAAGAAGGAATAAACATTCTCCCATCACCTGCCCTCCTTGAACTAATAAACGATAAGCTCAAGCAAAAAGTCCATCTGATAAGTCACGGCATCCCCACATCAAAACTGATATGTGAGGTCAGTAAAGAAGAAACTGTTGCTTATAAATCAAAAAGAAAGCAACTTCCACAATTTCCTTTAGTTCAAAAGGCAAGAAAGGGCGGTTACGACGGGAGAGGGGTTGCGGTAATCAGAAACGAAAATGACTTACATAAGGTCTTAGAAACCGATTCCTTCTTTGAAGAATTCATCGAAATAGAGAAGGAAATCGCCGTCTTAGTCGCTCGAGACCTTGAAGGTAACGTGGAGTCATATCCGGTGGTTGAGATGGTATTTGATAGTAGGTCGAACATCCTAGACATGCTCATTTCACCTGCTCGGATACCGGAAGAAATTTCAGAAAAGGCAAAGAGGATCGCATTTGATGTTATTAATTCTTTTGTCCTTTCCAATTTAAAAGCTGTGGGGGTTTTTGCCATCGAGATGTTCCTTACCAAGAGCGGAGATATACTTGTAAACGAAATCGCACCGAGAGTTCATAATTCCGGTCATCACACAATCGAATCGTGTTACACAAGCCAGTTTGAACAGCATCTCAGAGCCATCGCAGGCTTACCGTTGGGTTCCACAAAACAGCACTCACCTGCCGTTATGATAAACTTGCTCGGTGAACCTGGCTACTACGGTAAACCAGCCATCGTTGGGCTCGAGGAAATCTTAAGAACCGACGGAGCCTATCTGCATTGGTATGGGAAATCTACAACAGGCCCGTTTAGAAAAATGGGACATGTAACTATAATCGACGAAAGTTTAGATTCTGCAATTGGAAAAGCAAAAAGATTAAAAGATAGTGTTAAGATTATCTCAGAAGGTTCTGAATAAACGCATATTTCGAGGTGATGTATCTTGAATAACGTTGACAACGTTCAAAAGCCGCTTGTTGGTATAATAATGGGTAGTGACTCTGATCTTGCTATCATGAAAGAGGCTGCGCAAGTGCTTGAAGAGTTCGGTGTTCCATATGAAATCACTATTGTATCAGCCCACAGAACTCCTGAAAGGATGTTCGAATACGCAAAAACGGCAGAAGAAAGAGGCATAGAAGTGATAATAGCGGGCGCAGGCGGTGCTGCGCACTTGCCCGGAATGACCGCATCGATAACAACTTTACCCGTGATAGGTGTTCCTGTGAAAGGTTCCAATCTGGAAGGGCTCGACTCACTGCTTTCGATCGTCCAAATGCCAAAAGGTGTACCAGTTGCCACCGTTGCTATCAACAACGCAAGAAATGCTGGTCTACTCGCAATTTCTATACTCGGTGTAAAATACCCAGACCTTAGGGAAAAGCTAAAAGCCTACAAGGAACGCATGAGGCAGGAAGTAGTTGAGAAGGCTTGTGAATTAGAAAGGTTGGGATATTTGGAATACCTAAAATCTAACTCTCAGAGGTGAACAAGGATGTCCGGAACGTTTTTGTACGAAGGAAAAACGAAAATTGTTGAACTTTCGGAAGATGGCCAGAGCGTTATTTTAACGTTTAAGGACGATATTACCGCTGGGGATGGCGCAAAACATGATGTTCTGACTTCAAAAGGGCAGTTCTGTTCAGAAACCACCGCACGGTTGATGCATTATCTAAACACCAAGGGCGTCTACACGATGTTCATCAACTACATCCCACCTAACAAAATCCGCGCGCGTAAGTTAAAGATGATACCTCTTGAGGTTATTGTAAGATTCAAGAAAGCTGGTTCCTTTGTGCGAAGGTACGGGGGAACGGAAGGGGAAGATCTACCTGAAGCTCTTGTGGAATTCACTTACAAGAGCGATGCCATGCACGACCCATTGATGTGCGTTGAACATCTCGAAGTGCTCGGTATTTTGGACAGAGAAAATGCCGTCAAGATTATCAATCAAGCCAAGCAGGCAGCTAATTTTTTGAAGGAATTCTTCTCCTTGCATGGATTTGAACTCTGGGACATAAAGTTCGAGTACGGTTTCGACGAGGCTGGGAATATCTGTCTTGGTGATGAGATATCACCGGACACGATGCGCCTTAGAAAAGCTGGAGAGATTTTTGACAAAGACATCTACAGAAGAGACCTTGGAAATCCCATGGAAAAATACGAGGTGGTGTTGAACTTATGCAGAAGTATACTTTTGTAGTCGATATCCAGTACAAAAGCAATGTGCGTGACCCAAGGGGAGAAACTATAAAAAGGGTGCTCAACGAGGAGTATTCCATACCAGTAAGTTCCTTGAGATTAGGAAAATCTATACATCTCGAGGTGGAAGCAGAAAATGAAGAAGAGGCAAGGCTTTTGGTAGAAAAGGCTTGCAAAGAACTTCTGGTTAACCCCGTTACGGAAACATATGAGGTGAGACTGATATGAACATCCCGAAAGCCCAGGTAGTTGTCTATCCTGGGAGCAACTGTGATAGAGACGCCCTTTGGGCCTGTAAATACGTCGGCTTTGATGCAGAATTCATAGATATCCACTCAGAAATCGACGCTGATTTGCTGGTTCTACCTGGTGGATTCTCGTACGGAGATTATCTGCGAGTCGGGGCAGTTGCGGCGCGTGAACCAATAGCTCAAAAGATAAAAGATTTTGTTAGCCGTGGGGGGCTTGTTATTGGCATCTGTAACGGCTTTCAGATACTCGTAGAAATGGGACTTTTAGACGGAGCGCTTCTTCAAAATTCCAACGGCCGATTCATATGTAAAATCGTCGATTTAGAAGTTGTGGATAATTCAACGCCATTTACCAGCTACTTCTTAAAAGGTGAACGAATCAAACTACCCATAGCTCACGGTTTTGGAAGGTACGTCAAGGTAGACGATGTTAACGTAGTTATGAAATATGTGGAAGATGTCAACGGAAGCGACGAGCTGATAGCAGGGATAACTAATGTTAACAAGAACGTCTTTGGTTTAATGCCGCACCCGGAACGTGCGATGGAAAAGGTACTCGGCTCAGACGATGGATTGAGGGTCTTTTTGTCGGCATTTAATTACATCAAAACTAACGGTGGTGTTAGGGGATGAAGTACTTAGACGTCCTTGAATCGAAATTGGGGAGAAAAGCAACAAGGGAAGAGATAGAAGCGTTTACCGTGATGTGGAGCGAACATTGTGGGTATTCCCATACAAAAGGCTATATAAGACAGCTGCCAAAAGTTGGAGCTGGAGGTAATGCCGGGATAATAACGCTCGATGACTATCATTTCTTAGCTTTCAAAGTCGAGAGTCACAATCATCCAAGCGCAATTGAGCCTTTCAACGGCGCAGCAACTGGGGTGGGGGGAATTATTCGCGACGTGCTCGCCATGGGCGCACGACCAACGGCGATTTTGGATTCTCTTCATATGGATAGAATAATAGACGGAATCATCGAAGGTATATCCGACTACGGAAATTCCATTGGTGTTCCAACCGTCGGTGGAGAACTGCGCATATCGAATTACTACAAACACAATCCTCTCGTTAACGTTATGGCCGTTGGAGTGGGTAAAAACGAACACCTCATATCTTCTAAAGCTTCCAAACCCGGACAAGTTATTGTCATATTTGGTGGAGCTACCGGCAGGGATGGAATACACGGTGCGTCTTTTGCCTCAGAAGATTTAACAGGTGAAAAGGCCACAAAACTTTCCATTCAGGTAGGAGATCCATTTGCTGAGAAGTTGCTAATAGAAGCGTTTCTTGAGATGGTGGAAAAAGGGCTCGTTGAAGGTGCGCAAGACCTTGGCGCTGGTGGCGTGCTGTCCGCCACAAGTGAACTCGTTGCACGTGGTGGATTGGGTGCCGTTGTACATCTTGAAAGAGTTCCTCTTAGAGAATCTGACATGTTGCCAATAGAAATCCTGATAAGCGAAAGTCAAGAACGCATGGCGGTTGTCACATCAGCGGAAAAGGCAGAAGAAGTTTTGAGGATAGCAAGAAAACATCTGCTCTTTGGTGATATTGTTGCTGAAGTTACCGACAATGGAAGGTACGTGGCTAAGTATAAAGATGAAGTCATACTTGATGTACCAGCAAAACTGTTAGAAGAATCACCTGAGGAACCAATTTACGATTATACACCTGCACCTTTCAGAAAGTTCAGATGGATCAGATTCAAGAACGTTGATGCACACGATGTGTTTGAAAGGTACGACTACATGGTAGGGACCGACACAATACTACCACCAGGCTTAGGACCTGCGGTAATGAGGGTCAAGAGCTCAGCGTTAGGATATTCACTCGTAATCCATAGCCGAGCCGATTTAGGCGCACAAGATCCATACTGGGGTGCATACATAACCGTACTGGAAGCCATTAGAAAGACCTTATCTGTTGGTGCAAATCCTGTTGCGATAACCGATGGTATAAACTACGCAGATCCAGACATCGAACCACTGGGCTTGGCAGGACAGATGAAAGGGCTAAGAGACGCTTGTGAGCGATTCGACGTTCCCGTAGCCTCGGGAAATGCTTCACTGTATAACACTTACAAAAAGAAAGGGATACCTCCAACATTGGTTGTTGGCATGGTTGGGAAAATTGAAAACTTGAACATCCCAAAGCCTTCCAAAGGTCCCGTGTACGCAGTCGGTTATCCTGACTTTTCATTCGACCGGGAAAAGAAACTTCAAGAAGAGATAACCAAACTGGTAAGAAAAGGGCTCTTCGTAATATCAATGCATGATTACTCAAGAATGACAACATTCAAGAATGCTTTATCAAAACTCGGACTCAATTTAAGAATCCAGACGCCAATAACAGAGGCTGTACATCAAATGGTTATTGTGTTTGGCGAGCCAAAAACAGAATTACCAGTTCGAAAAATTGGTTTTTGCTACTGAGAATTACTCTGAATAAATCTTTTTTAACCTAACCTTCGCGGCGCATCAGCGCCGTTTTTTGTTCAGAATAACAATTAAAAATTCTATGGAACTTTTTTTAACAAATCGTTATATAATAGATTTTGATTACCATCCTGTTCTTCAACCTTTGGAAGGGGGGATACTGATGAAAAGGTTATTCACGATTATTGCGGTTTTCATGATGTTAGTGATCATCCAACTTCCGATGTTTGCCGAAACCAGTTCCGGCCATCATCACGAAGAGGGTGAAGAGTGTGCCTGTGAAGTTGCTGAGTCAAGGGATATAACCATAGCAGAGAAAGAGTTACAAACTATCGATGAAGAACTAACAGCAAAGATTTCAGAACTGGAAGAGCTTACCAACATGTTGTACGAGCTCATTTCAACTAAGCTTAGCATCGAAGATTTCGAGATGTTCTCCAGTGAGCTCGAGCTCAGGTTATCCGAGGTCGAGCAAAAGCTTTTGAACGTGGAATCAACCATCGAAACGGGGCTTCCAGCAGTGCGCGATATGATTTACGAAATTTCTTCGAATTTGGATTCTTTGGAGAATCGGTTAACGGAATACATTAACGTTGCTACGGCACAATCAGTCGAGGAGGTAAAGACGACCGTCTTGGATGAAGTGAACACAAAACTCGCCGATATCGAAGTTACTTTGGATATCCATGACTCCGACATCCTGAAGATCTACGATTTGCTCGGAGAGGTTTCCGAAAAGCTGTCCTTACTTGAAGACACAATTAAATCACTTACGGAAATGAAAGATGCCACAAAGAGCGAAGTCTTTGACGAATTGAGCCCTATACTAGATGACCTACAAGTTGCTCTAAATATACACGATTCTGACATTTTAAAACTATATGACATCACATCAACACTGACTGAGGAAATAGCATCGATAGAAGAATCTATAGCGAATATCCTTCCACTTCAGGAGTCCCTCGAAACGGTCTCACTTAGATTAGACATGCACGATCAAGACATCGTAAACATCTATGATGCACTATCCACAAAGGCTAACGTCTCGGACGTTGAAGAGCTCACCGTTAGAATCGAGAACCTGGAAAGTGTCGTTGGGACACTGGGAAATTCGAATATTGAAGACAGGATATCCCTACTTGAGGAATACGCTAATATGATATACGACACCATGAGTACCAAACCGTCGCTTGAAGATGTTGAGCAGATGATAATTCCGGTAAAAGAAGAGATGGACAACATTTCGGTGTCATTGAAAACCGTTGCTGACAAAGTTAGCGCTCAGGATGTTGATATTGTCAAACTATATGGATACGTGACACAACTTTTCAACGAGGTGCAGAAACTGTCAGGAAGGATTTCTCTGATTGAAACAATGGTAAGGGAACTATATCAAAAAGAAGGGAAATAAAAACCCAAGAAGAATAAATGAAAGCCCGGGAATCCCCGGGCTTTCGCTTTCTAATTATTAAAAACACCTGGTCTGGGCGGTGGGACTTGAACCCACGACCACCAGATCCCGATTCTGGCGTTCTAGCCATCTGAACTACGCCCAGAACTTTAGATACCTAAACATCCCAAATCCTTTGTTTATTTTACCACACAGGTTCAACTTTATCAAGATTTTTTGAAATTTTTTTCTTTCCATATTCTTGTCTAAGGAATTTTTGTGTTATAATAAGTTTGTAAATCTAAAATTTACCTGATATGAACAAGAATTAACTTTTTCAAACTCCTTCAAAGATTATTAATCTTGGAGGCTTAGAGATGGAGAGAACGAAGATTTTAATAGTTGACGATTCGAAAACTGTTCATTCAGAACTTACAGCTATTTTAAGTGATATTTATCTGAATGGTAAAGTTTTAGATATAGAACATGCCTATGGGTTTGAAGACTTCCGGAAGATTTTTGTTCCTGAAAAGTATGCACTGGTCATTACCGATTTGGTTATGGAGCGCGATGATTCTGGAATCCAAGTTATAAATCACATTAGACATACGTATAACGATAAAAGAACCAGAATAATCCTTATGACCGCAAATCCCGAGAAGATACCCTCTGATTTATTAACAAAAGATTATGATGTGAATGCATACCTTGAAAAGAATCATCTTTCGCCGTTTTCAATGAAGCTCACGGTTCTCTCCATGTTAAAGACATATGAGGATATAGTCTCGCTTGAGCGTGCGATAGTAACGTTAGAAAACGTAACAGCGAACGCAACCGAAATGAGCTTGGAAGAACTGCTCATAAATACGTTTTTCCAAGTTCGAACGTTTTTGTCTTTAAAAAGACCGGACATAAAATTGAACGGTGAGATCTTTGTTAACAACGAGCGTATTTTTCCACCAAAATTCATCAAGAGCGAGCCTCTTGAACATAGGTATGATTTCCAAACAAAAGTGCAGGAAAATAGAATTCTTTTTAACATATATTCATCGAAAGAGTTAAATACACTCGAAATATCTTATGTTAGAAGTCTTTTGAAGAATCTTCAAAGGTCAGTTATTTCGACGAGGTATCCGGATGTTGAGGAAGAGTTTGTCATAATGCTCTCAAAGGTTGTTGAAGCGAAATCTGAGGAAACAGGTGACCATGTAAATCGTGTCGCTGAGCTTTCTGGATATTTGGCAGAAGCCTTGGGATTCAACTCGAGTGACGCGAATTTGATTAAGAAGGCTTCTGCTCTACACGATATCGGAAAAGTTGGAGTTCCAGACTACATACTCAACAAACCTGAGAAACTCAACGATAAGGAGTTTGCCGTTATAAAAGAGCATAGCATGATAGGATTTGAGATATTGCGCGATTCAACTTTAAATGTTTTTGAAATAGGGGCTGTTGTTGCCTTAGAACACCACGAAAGATGGGATGGAACAGGTTATCCCTACGGATTGCAAGGCGAAGAGATTGCCATCGAAGCTCGGATCGTACAGGTTGCCGATGTATTTGAAGCGTTAACCCATGCCAGGTGTTATCGCCCAGCTTGGCCCGTTGAAAAGGCTGTGGAGTATATGAACGATATGAAAGGTCAGCAGTTTGATCCAAAGGTAGTTGAAGCATTCAACAAGCATTTAAAAGATATGATTGCGATAGTGACCTCTCGCTACAATGAAGAAGTTCGAAACTTTTGAGTCAGTACCTGTCTTCAATGAATTTCTGAATGTTTTTGATCGCCCTCGCAAAATCTTCTGGCAATCTCGCAATGAATTTTACTCGTTCACCTGTTCTTGGATGGTAGAACGACAGGCTTAATGCATGGAGCATCTGCCTATGAATGTCGAACTTCTCATCTTCCTTTGCCTTTCCATATACTTCATCACCCATTAATGGATGCCCGATGTACTTCATGTGCACTCTTATTTGGTGTGTCCTTCCTGTCTTTGGCCATGCAAAGACCAACGAGGCCAAATCCCCAAACTTCCTCACAACCTTGTAATATGTGAGTGCTGGTTTCCCGTAATTGCTTTGTGTCACGGTCATTTTAACTCTCAGTACAGGATTTCGCGCGATGCTTACGTCTATATCCCCTTCACTTTTCTCTGGCACACCTTTTACAAGGCAAACATATAGCTTTTCCGTAACTCTGTCTTTGAATTGTTTGGTTAAAGACTGGTGGGCCAAATCATTCTTGGCTATTACCATAACACCGCTTGTGTCTTTGTCGAGCCTGTGGACGATTCCGGGGCGTAGTACACCGCCAACACCTTGTAAGTCTTTGCAGTGGTATAATACCGCGTTAACGATGGTCCCTGAAGTATGTGACGGAATAGGATGGGTTATGATGCCAGGCTGTTTGTTGATTACAAGGATATCTCTGTCCTCGTAGATGATATCCAACGGTATATTCTCAGGTAGAATTTCTGGAATCTGGGGTTTCTGAGGTACCATCAAGGTAATTGTATCCCCAGACTTCACCTTGTAGCTCGGCTTCTTCAAAGTTCCATTCACCAGAACCTCGCCATTCTTTATCGCTTTCTGAATAAACGTTCTTGATATCCAGTCTGGAGTCTTCTCCATCACGAATTTGTCTAGCCGCCAACCGTCTTCCCTGCTTGTTACCTGTATATCCATCTTCTCCAGTTGCTGAGGCTCCGGCTGTAGCTCCTCCATTTCGTCCAGTTCTTCCAGTTCCTCCATATTCTCCATGTCCTCGAAGTCGCCCGTATATTCTCTCATATATTCCCTTCTCTTCCCTCCGGTCTTTTGTGCTCTCAATCGTACCTTTATTCTTCGCTTTCGATTCGGCGATTATCATCTGGATCATTATACCTATGCTACCGATTGTAATAAAGATATCGGCTACGTTTATTATGGTGGGCCAGTAGGTGAACGTTAGAAAGTCGACAACGTAACCGTACCGTATACGGTCAACTAAGTTCCCTAATGCACCACCGACGATGAATCCAATGAACATCTCTGTTAGTTTGCTAACTTTGAATACCAATGGTATCAGAGAGGCAATAACGGTGATAATCAAAGTGAGGTAGATGACTGCCTCTTTTACACCGGGAAATAATCCAAATGCAATACCTCGGTTGGTAGCGTAAGTGAAATGGAAAAAGCCGAGAAAGGTTTTAATCTCACCAAACCGAAGATACAACGTTGCCAGATGCTTTGTGATTTGGTCTAGCGTGAGAGAAAGAACTATCCAAAACATTTGATCTCCCTTTCAAAAATCTATTTGACCTTTTTGTAAATAAACGGAGAAGCAACCTCAAGTCCAAGGTTTCTGTAATTGAATATCCTCTCCGTGTTACCCACGAATAATAGTCCGCCAACGCGTAGGCTTTCAGCAAACTTTCTGTAGAGCTCTTCTTTTGCTTCCATCTCAAAGTAGATAACAACATTTCTACAAAGTATCAAGTCGAAGCCTTTTTCAAATGGATCTTGGAGAAGATTGTGCCGTTTGAATTGAACGCGTGCTTTTACATTTGGTTTTACAATGTACTTTCCATCTCGAACGATGAAGTATTTCTGGATGTATTCCGGCGGTGTACTAACCATTGAACGTTCTTCGTATTCACCAATCTGCGCCCTTGTAAGCACGCCAATATCGATATCCGTTGCTAAAACCTTAGCTGTTGGAGGAGCTTTCAGCTCCTCAAGTAGTATCGCCAGTGAGTATGGTTCCTCACCTGAAGAGCATCCCGCACTCCAAGCCCGGAACTTCGAGCCGCTCTCCTGAAGAAGTTGAGGTAAAAATACCTTTTTTAATTCTTCCCATTTTTCCGGATTTCTGAAGAACTCCGTAACGTTAATCGTGAGCTTGTCAAGAAATTCGTCCCTCTTCTTGTTGTCTTTTGAAATGAGTTCGAAGTACTCTTTATAGCTCTTGCAATTGTACTTCCTTATAAGCATTTCAATGCGTCTTTTCATCCTTTCCGGCTTGTAACCGGAAAGGTCCAATCCCATCGTCTCTTTTACTTTTTCAACAAACCATTCGAACTGATCCCATGGGAGTTCTGGGATCTCACCAGATTGGAAATTCGAAATCCAAGCGAACTTCTTGTCCTTGAAGTCGTCCAATGACATACATCTCACCTACCTTCAAAATAACTTTCCCAGTTAAGACATTGCTTCCATCTATCACATCATTCAGCACATTGATCTCAAAATTATCAGTTTTCAATGTAAAACCTGATTTTGTCAAGAAATTACCATCTTTGTAAAAAGCAAGTGCGTAGATGAGAAAATTTTCGTCATTTAACAAAAGCCCCACACCGGTCTTATCACCAGCAAATAAGTATACTTTGTTGCCTGCTCCGATTGTAAATCCATCTTGCGAATTCTCGAAAAAGATATCCATACCGTAAACCCTGAACGTCACGTTAATATTAGTCTTATCGCTCAGTATTGAGAAGTAATCATTCTTGTGGATGTAGCCATCAGCAAAGTAACCTGTGTTAACCCAAGTTGCATTCCAGCTTTTTTTGGCGGGGTTGGCAAATGTTGTGAATGGGATATCGTTGTTCAGGTTTGAGTAGGTAACTTTATACGGTTCATTTCTGAATTCAAAATACTCAAACACATCGGAAAAATCAGGAATGAGTCTTACAAACCCAACTTTTTGTTCGACTTTGATACTTGCACTAAACGTAGCTACAAATTTCCAAAATGAAAAATCGTAGCGTCCGACTAATCTAAATGAAGTATCAAATGGAGAGACGCCAAAAAAGAGCGTCTCTCCCATTAGAAACGTATCCGCAATGAGAATTATAGCAACTAGTAACAAGAAGATACTCCTTACAATTGGAGCTCTACGTTTCAATGTGTTCAGCTCCATTCTCAATGTTTTTTACTATCGGGTCATCACAAAATATGCAATTCGAAACTGCTTAGCCTTCCAACTTTGCCATTATCGCTTCAAGTTCGGCATCGTCGATATCGAAGTTTCCGAAAACTTCCTGTACATCGTCGTTATCTTCAAGTGCATCGACAAGTTTTAAAACTTTCTCCGCATCTGAACCTGTTACTTTTACATAGTTCTTTGGTTTGTAAGTGATCTTTGCAGAACCTTCAAAGCCGTTCTTTGCAAGGTTTTCCTTCAGTGTTGTAAGGTTCTCAGGAGATGTGTAGACAAGCACTGGATCGCCTTCCTCTATGTCTTCCGCCCCTGCGTCAATTGCCAAGAGTGTGAATTCATCCATATCGGCGATCTTTTCTGCAGGTATTTCAACGACACCCTTTCTTTCGAAAATCCAAGCGACCGAACCGCTTTCGGCAAGTGAGCCACCGTTCTTGCTGAGTATGTGCCTCAATTCTTGCGCTGTTCTGTTCTTGTTATCCGTTAGTGCGAGAATGTAAAGCGCAACTCCACCAGGAGCGTATGCTTCGTAGATAACTTCTTCGTATTTTTCGCCTTCGAGTTCTCCAGTACCTTTCTTAATAGATCTTTCAATTGTATCTTTTGGCATGTTCGCTTCTCTTGCTTTTTCAAGAACAGCTCTCAACCTTGGGTTCGTTTCTGGATTTCCGCCACCTTCTCTTGCGGCAACGATGATTTCCCTAATGAGTTTTGTGAAGATTTTCGACCTCTTTGCATCCTGGGCGGCTTTCCTGTGCTTAATATTTGCCCACTTATTGTGACCCGACATACTCTCTTCCTCCCTACTCAGTTGTCTTATTTAAAATGCCTCTTGATTATCTTTCTCCCGGCATGATGACCCTATCTATTATACCATATTCCTGTGCTTCTTGTGCACTCATGAAGAAATCTCTGTCTGTATCTTTTTCTATCCTTTCTATCGGTTGACCAGTGTGCTTGCTAAGGATTTCGTTTAGGAGGTGTTTAATCCTCAAAAGTTCTTTCGTGAGTATCTCTACATCCTTAGCGGTTCCTTCCGCACCACCGAGTGGCTGGTGGATCATTATCCTGCTGTTTGGCAGCGAAAATCTCTTGCCTTTTGTACCTGCGGCAAGTAGCACTGCAGCCATTGAGGCAGCTTGACCAATACATATCGTTGCAACGTCGCATTTAACGTACTGCATCGTATCGTAAATGGCGAGTCCTGCCGTCACCAAACCTCCCGGTGAGTTGATGTAAAGCTGTATATCTTTGTCCGGGTTCTCCGCCTCCAAGAACAACAGCTGTGCAACAACAAGATTGGCGACGTGATCATCAATGGCACTACCAAGGAAGATAATCCTATCTTTTAAGAGCCTCGAGTAAATATCGTACGCACGCTCGTATCTACCTGTTGTTTCAATAACTATCGGCACGTACTGGTCGAGTATCTTTTTCATTTCTCTATCCATTTCCATAAACTCTCATCTCCCTAAACATTTCGAAAAGTTGCTTATTCCCTTTGCTCCTTTGTTTCTTCGTTTTGCTTTTCCTGTTCTTTAAACGATACTTCCTCTATCTGAGCCTGCTGTGCAAGAATCTTTGCAACCTTTGATTCTACTATCTCCATAACTACTTCGTTTCTTATATCCTGCCTGCTCTTGATTATCGCCTCAGCCCTATCCGGACTTACTCCCCATTCAACCGAAACTCTCTCAGCGTAAGTTTTTATATCTTCGGCATCAACTTTTATATCGTTTTCTTCCGCAATCTTTTTAACTACCAGGTCTTTCTTTATCATATTCAGGTAGTAATTCTTCAACTCTTCGACAAGCTTTTCTTCGCTTCCGTAATTTTGAACGTAGGAATCATATTTTCCATCTTCTTTCAGGTTATCTATAATGTTCTCGACAGCCCTTTCGATTGTCTTCTCGCTGATTTCAATTTCCGAAATTTCCGAAATTTGGTCAATAATCTGTGCACGGTAGGATTCTGCCAGTTCTCTGTCGTATATCTCTTTACCTTCTGTTCTAAACTTATCTTTGAGCTGTTCTGTTGTTTCTATGTTTTCAATTGCCAAAGACTTTACAAATTCATCGGTGAATTCTGGGAGAATTCTCTTGTATACCTCTTCTACTTCAAGGACGTATTTGTAGACGATTTTGTCATCGCCCTTTTCGAATGCTCTTTCGAATTCAACAACATCACCCTTTTTCTTTCCGTAAAGCTGTTTGACAACTTCTCTTTCGTCATCCTTTAACAAGACGTATTCTCTTTCTTCCGCATCCCTAAGTTTCTTCTCCCCGAGCATAACCGTTTCTTTCACCTTAACCAAGTCGCCTTCTTCTGCTTCGCCATCTTTTGGTTCGAGAACAGCGTTTTCCTCTATCACGTATTTTATTCTCATGTCAACATAACCATCAAGAACCTCGTCTTCCTTTGCCTTTCTTAGTTTGAGCTTTGTTGGGTCGAATTTAACTACCGGTTCCGTATGAAGTTCAACAACGACTTTTCCACCTTCTGCAGTGAAATTGGCATCGGCAATTACGGGGGGAAGAAGAAGTTGGAATTCTTCTTTATCGAGCTCCTTTTCGACCTCTTTAATCGCTTCATCCGCTACGTATATCTCATAGAATGCATCTTTTAACCTAAGTTTGTATACTTCTTTTGGAACTCTTCCGGGTCTGAAACCTTCGATGTGGTAATTTTTCCTGTTCAGCTCTGCCACGGCTTTGTCTTCGAGTCTCATTATATCTTCTTTGCCAAAAAGGTACTCTCTTATTATAACGTTCTTATCTTTTGAGATTTCTTTGACTTCCATCTTTGCACCTCCTGGATTCACCAAAAAACTGTTTTCTATTATTTATCACTTTAAAAAGGGGCATTCCGCCCCCTCTTTGTGTAGATAATCAGTTCCACATTTTTGACTCAGGATTACTCTTCAACAAGTTGAAGGACTGAAAGCTCTGCTCCGTCGCCTCTTCTCTGGCCAACTTTGATAACCCTTGTGTATCCTCCGTTTTTGGATGCGTATTTAGGAGCTATTTCATCGACAAGTTTATTTACGAGCCTTCTGTCACCAAGTTCTGCGAATATCTGTCTTCTGAGAGCAACACTTTCAGCCTTGTTTTCATCTTTTATCTTGTAAGCCTTTACTGCTTTTGTTATGAGTTTTTCAATGTACGTTTTCCCGACCTTTGCCTTAACCGTCGTCGTCATGATTGTTCCGTGTTCGATTATCTCTTTTGCAAGGTTTCTCATGAGAGAAGCCCTGTGTGAACCGTATCTATTGATTTTGTTCCTCTTCATTCGATGTCTCATCTCATTTGTCCCCCTTTCTTAGCGAAAGACCGAATTTTTCTCTGAGTTTTTCTTTCACTTCGTCAAGCGATTTCACACCAAAATTTTTGATTTTTAGTAAGTCCTCTTCAGTTCTTTCGAGCAAGTCGCCTATTGTCTCTATTTTGTCTCTTTTCAGACAATTCAGTGACCTTGCTGAAAGCTCAAGCTCTTCTATCTTTTTCGATGCAACATCTTCAGCCGATACACTTTCTTCAACTACAGAATATGTTTCTTCATATGCTGGAATTGGTAGTTCTTCGACGTCGCTAAGGCTCTGCTCAATGAAATTGAAGTGGTCGAGTATGATCTTTAGCGAATGTTTCAATGCCTCGGCCGGCTTTATGCTCTTTTTCGTCCAGATTTCAAGTATCAATTTCTCAAAGTCTGTTCTTTTATCAACACGTACGTTCTCAACGAGCCAGTTCACTTTCAAAACAGGACTGTAAACACCATCCATGACAATCCAGCCTATCTCTGGTCTTTCGTTTCTTTCGCTCGCTGGAACGAAACCTTTACCAAACGTTGCGTAGAGCTCAACTTCGATATCAGCATCTTCATTAAGCGTGGCTATGTAATGATTTGGATTTACCACCACGACGCCTGCTGGGCATTGAATATCTTTCGCCGTTAATATAGCTGGACCCTTCTTTTCGATTATCAGCTTAACTGGAGATTCGACGTACGCTTCTACACGCAACTGAACTTTTTTCAAATTCAACAAGATATCCATTATGTCTTCTTTAACGCCTTCTATTGTATCGAACTCGTGGTACTTTTCAGGCTTTACAAATCTAACATCCGTAATTGCAAAGCTTGGTATGGAAGAGAGCAAGACTCTCCTCAACGTGTTTCCTATCGTAACTGCATAGCCCTTTTCAAGCGGCGCCATTGAGTATTTCGCATAGTAGTGGTCTTCGTAAACCGCTTGCTCCTCGAGCTTGAACTTTCTTCCAAAAGTTTGAAGCATTAACATCACCTCGAGTAGAATTCAACGATAGCCTGTACATTGACTGGAAGGTCTGTAACTTCTTCAAGTTTCGGATTCCTGACGTATTTTCCTGTGAATTGGTCGTAATCGACTTCAAGCCATGGAGCAACTGCTCTACCTTTGTTAAGTTCAAGTGCTTGCTTTATCGGCTGAATTCCTCTGCTGCTTTCTTTTATTGAGATTGCATCACCGGGTCTTACTTGGTAAGATGGTATGTCAACCTTCTTACCGTTCACAAGTATGTGACCATGGGAAACGAGCTGCCTTGCAGTTCGTCTATTGATGGCAAATCCAAGTCTATATACCACGTTATCAAGTCTTCTTTCGACCTGAGCAACCAAGTTTTCACGGGTATCGCCCGACTGCTTTGCTGCCCTTTCGTAGTAAATCCTGAACTGTTTTTCAAGAACTCCGTATATTCTCTTCATCGTCTGTTTAGCTCTCAATTGCAAACCGTATTGCGTTAATTTTTTCTTTTCCCTACCGTGCTGTCCGGGTGCGAATGGTCTTTTATCGAAAGGACACTTTTCGCTGAAACATCTTTCGCCTTTCAAATAGAGCTTCATTCCTTCTCTTCTACACAGCCTGCAAAGAGCACCTGTATATCGTGCCATTATTTTCCCTCCTTATCACTTAGACACCAAATTGAGCTGATTATACTCTTCTTCTTTTCGGTGGTCTGCATCCGTTAAATGGAATTGGTGTAGCATCTTTTATGTTTTCAATTTCCAGTCCTGCCGCTTGAAGTGTTCTTATAGCTGTTTCTCTACCTGCACCAGGTCCTTTAACGATTACATCTACCCTTTTGATTCCCATTTTAACAGCTTCTTTTGCAACCTTGTCTGCTGCAAGTTGTGCCGCGTAAGGTGTTCCTTTCCTTGTTCCTTCAAAACCTGCCGTTCCTCCACTGCCCCAGCTTAACACATTTCCATTTGGGTCCGTCAATGTGACTATTGTGTTATTGTACGTGGATTTGATGTGGACTACACCGTGGTCAACGGTTACCTTTTTCTTAGCTTTCGCTCTTGTTCGACCTTTCGCCATTTAGCTTTCCCTCCTTCGGTTCTCTCAGTCCTCAGAAATATCTTGAATAACCTAACCGGTCAAGTCTTTACTTATTTACCCTTTTTCTTAATCCTACTTGGTCTCGGACCTTTGCGTGTCCTTGCATTTGACCTGGTCCTCTGACCTCTCACTGGAAGCCCCAGTTTGTGCCTTAAGCCGCGGTAACACCCGATATCTATGAGCCTTTTGATATTTCTCATGACTTCTGTTCTTAATTCACCTTCGACCTTGTAGTTCTGCTGAATAAACGACGAAATCTTGCTGATTTCATCTTCTGTGAGGTCTTTAACTCTTTTTTCTGGATCTACACCTGTGTGTTTACAGATTTCGAGTGCTCTGGTTGGTCCAATTCCGTATATGTATCTAAGAGCAATATGTACTTTCTTGTTGCTCGGTATTTCAACACCAACGATACGAGCCATTAATCTCCCTCCTCAAAAGATTTTCCACTATCTTAACCCTGTCTCTGGTTGTGTTTTGGGTTTACTTTGCAAATAACGTAAACTCTACCTTTTCTTCTTATAACCTTACAGTACTCGCATCTTTTCCCAACGGATGCTTTTACTTTCATAGCTCCCTCTCCTTTCGGAAAAAATTTGTTCTATTATCATTTATTCTTCGTCGTCAAGTATCTCTTCTTCACCTTTAGCGTCGAGCTTTTTTCGATAAACTATTCGGCCACGTGTAAGGTCGTAAACCGTTAGTTCGACAACCACACGGTCTCCTGGTACAAGCCTGATAAAATTTTTGCGCATCTTTCCAGACACGTGTGCCAATACCTTGAAACCGTTGTCTAGCTGTACTCTGAACATAGCGTTGGGTAGTGCTTCAACTATTGTTCCTTCCATTCGTATGACGTCTTCCTTGTTTTTCAGAAAAATCACCTCTCAGCCTTCCGAGACTTTCCGCCTGGTTAAAAAACTACAAAGTTGTTAATACCTCACAACCACTCTCGGTTACAACAATAGAATGTTCAAAATGTGCTGATCTCTTACCGTCAACGGTAACAACCGTCCAACCATCTTCCAAAACCACTACGTGCCAGCCGCCTTCAGTAACCATAGGTTCTATCGCAAGTGTCATTCCCGCCTTCAAGATTACACCCGTGCCGGGCTTTCCATAATTTGGAACCTGCGGATCTTCGTGAAGTTGCTTGCCGATTCCGTGTCCTACAAAATCTCTGACCACGTTAAATCCGTTGCTTTCTACATAGCTTTGAATAGTGTAAGATACATCTCCCAATCTGATACCAGGTTTCACAACCTCTATTGCCCTCATTAGCGATTCTTTAGTGACCTCGACAAGCTTTTGACCTATCTCGTCAGTCGTTCCAACTATAAACGTTGCTGCCCCGTCTCCATAGTATCCTTCGTAAATTGCCCCGACATCTACTGAGACAATGTCACCTTTTTTGAACACCTTGCTTTTCAAGGGAAACCCGTGAATAACCTCTTCGTTTACGGAAACCGTCGTGATATAAGGATATCCACCGTAACCCTTGAAAGCTGGTTTGCAACGATGTTCCTTAATGACCTTTTCTGCCATGATTTCTATATCGTACGCAGTTGCTCCCTCAACAGCTAATCTCTTTGCTTGCTCAAGCACCGCTGCAACCGCACGACCTGCTATTCTCATTTTTTCTATCTCGTGCTTGGTCTTTACACGTATCATTTCTTTTCAATACCACCCAATATATTAAACAACATTTTCATTACTTCTTCTACACTCTTTCTTCCGTCCAAAGTAAAAAGTTTGTTTTGATTTCTATAATATTCGATTAACGGCGATGTTTTTTCGATGTAGACTCTGTATCTGCCTCTAACAACATCTTCTTTGTCGTCTTCTCTTTGGATGAGTTGCCCACCGCAGTCGTCACAAATACCTTCGGTTTTCGGTGGTAAAGTGATCAAATTGTAAACCTTTCCACACTTTGAGCAGACTCTTCTTGTTGAAATCCTCTGAACAACTGTCTCTTCATCCACTTCGAAATATATAGCTGCGTCAAGTATTTTACCCATAGCCGATAACATTTCGTCCAATGCTTGAGCTTGGTTAAGAGTTCTTGGGTAACCGTCCAAAATGAACCCGTTTGCACAATCTGGTTGTTTCAATCTTTCTTCAACTAAAGCGTTCGTCAGCTCGTCTGGAACGAGGTTCCCTGAATTGACAATGTCTTGGACCTTTTTCCCAAGCTCAGTACCCTTTGCTATGGCCTCTCTAAAAATATCACCTGTTGAGATGTGAGGAATATTGTATTTTTCCACAACTCTTTTCGCGTAAGTTCCCTTTCCCGCACCCGGAGGTCCTAAGAAGACCAAGTTCATAATTCCACCTTCTTTTATTTCCTACCAGCTATTTTACCCTTCTTAACAAATCCTTCGTAGTTTCTCATGATAAGGTGTGCTTCGAGCTGCTGTGCGATATCGAGTGCTACACCAACAGCGATAAGCGCACTTGTCCCACCAAGCCAGATGTTTACCCTGGTTATACCCTCAACGAGGTACGGAAGCAGGGAAATACCTACCAAGAAGATAGCACCTATGAACGTCACCCTGTTGAGTACGTAAGTGATGTATTCTTCCGTCGGCTTACCTGCCCTGATACCAGGGATAAATCCACCGTAACGTTTGATATTCTCCGAGATGTCCTTTGGATCAATAACTACAACGCTGTAGAAGTATGTAAAGAAGAATATGAGTAGTGCGTAGATTATTATCATAAGTGGGCTCTGCATACTGAAGAGCTTGACTGCCCATTGAGCACCTGTTATTTGAGCGATTGCTTCAGGAATACTGACAATTGCCCATGCGAAGATTATTGGAATAACTCCCGAGTGGTTGACCTTTATCGGCAGGTATGTGCTCGTTCCACCATATATCCTTCTTCCAACCATCCTTGTCGCATACTCGATCTTGATTCTTCTTTCAGCTTGTTGAACGTAGATGATAGCAACAACCATGAATATCGCAACAGCGATGAGGAAAATCCAACCGAAGATGTTGAGATTGCCAAGAACAGCAGTCCTGAAGTAAGCCGGGTACCTTGAAACGATACCTGCGAAAATGAGTATACTTACACCATTTCCGATACCTTTTTCCGTGATCCTGTCACCTATCCAAAGAAGGAACATCGTTCCAGCAACAAGAGATACCGTTGAAACAAATGAGAATAACCATCTGTTAACAGCTATTATACCTTGATAACTGTTTGCCAAACCAAATGAAACCACAAACGATTGGAGCGCTGCGAGTCCAAGCGTGAGGTTTTTTGTGTAGTGCTGGAATTTCTTCCTTCCCTCTTCTCCCTCTTTTAAAAGTTCTTTGAGTGAAGGAATGATGGAAGCAAGTAACTGCATGATAATCGATGCGTTGATATACGGTGTAACGCTCATTGAGAATACTGAGAATCGGCTGAATGCACCACCGGTGAAAACGTCATAGAAACTAAGAACGCCACCGGCAAGGCCGGTGCCCTGCTTGGAAAGCGCTTCCCCCCAAGCTTTGATGTTTATACCAGGAACTGGAACGTAAATTCCCAACCTGAAAACAAGTAACATTAAGAATGTAAAGATAACCCTATCCCGAACCTCTGGAATCTTCATCGCATTGCGCAGCGCTTTCCACATTATTAGATCACCTCTATTTTACCGCCGACTTTTTCTATCTTCTCTTTCGCCTTTTCACTGAATTTGTGTGCCTTAACCACAAGTGGCTTGGTTATTTCCCCTCTTGCAAGTATCTTGACACCATCGTACAATTTGTCAATTATGCCTCTTTCCAAAAGAACTTCTGGAGTTACTACATCGTTGCTTTCGAATTTTTCTTCAAGTGTGTCAAGATTAACAACTGCATAGACCTTCTTAGCGAAGTTCTTAAATCCAAACTTTGGAAGTCTTCTGTGTAATGGTGTCTGACCACCTTCCAACCATGGACTAACTTTACCTTTTCCTCTTGCCTTCTGACCTTTGTGTCCTTTACCTGCCGTTTTACCCTTTCCTGAACCCTGACCTCTCCCAAGACGTTTGAATTTCTTATTTGAACCTGGTGTTGGTCTGAGCTGGTCTATAGTTAGAATTTCAGGCATTTCTGATTCCCTCCTTATTTTTATTCTTCAATCTCTTCAACCTTAAGAAGGTGCTTTACCTTTTCAACCATACCTCTTATCTGCGGAGTATCATCTTTAATTACCGTCTGGTGCATTTTTCTCAAACCAAGTCTTCTGACCGTATCTTTTTGGTCGTATTTGTATCCAATTGGACTTCTCACAAGCGTAATTTTCAGCTTTTTCATATCTTAGCCCTCCTTTTTTACTCCGCGAACTACTTGAGCAGGGGTTATATCTCTTAGCGCTGCTATCTTTTCAATTGGATAGAGGTTCTTAATACCATTAATCGTTGCCTGAGCCATAACAACTGGGTTTGTTGAACCCATAGCCTTTGTCAAAACGTTTTGAACACCAGCCAGTTCAAGAATAGCACGGACCGTACCATTTGCGATGATACCAGTACCGGGTGCAGCTGGCTTCATAAGTATTTTTGCTGCATCTTGTCTACCAATTACTTCGTGAGGAATTGTTCCTTTCACTACAGGTACATCGATGATATTCCTTCTTGCGCTGACGAGTGCCTTTCTAATTGCATCTGGCACTTCTCTTGCTTTTCCTACTCCAACACCTACTTTACCTTCCCTGTTACCAACAACAGCAAGAACTCTGAATGAAAGGTTCTTACCACCTTTTGTAACCTTTGTTGTTCTTCTGATTTCTATTATTCTTTCTTCAAATGTTTCAGCAGATTGTTTTATCTTTTCTGTAATTTCTGACACTGTGAGCACCTCCTAACCTATACAATTAGAATTTCAATCCAGCTTCTCTTGCAGCATCCGCAAGAGCCTTAATTCTTCCGTGGTACTTGAATCCACCGCGGTCAAAAACAACGGTAGTTATACCTTTTGCCAGCGCTCTTTCGGCTATAATCTTTCCGACCTCTTTAGCTGCTGCTACGTTCCACGTCTTCTTAACCTTTTCCTTTATATCCTTCTCGACAGTGGATGCTGCGACGAGCGTTCTTCCAGCAATGTCATCTATTATCTGTGCATAGATGTGCTTCTCACTTCTGTAAACGGCGAGTCTTGGTCTTTCGGGCGTTCCAAATATCTTCTTTCTTATTCTTCTATGCCTGATAAGTCTCAATTTCTTGCGATCTTCTCTCTTAATCACGTTTTATACCCCCTTATGCTTTCTTTCCTTCTTTGAGTCTGATGACCTCGTCTACATACTTAATACCCTTGCCACTGTACGGGTTCGGTTCTCTCCATCTTCTGATGTCAGCTGCGAATTGTCCTACTCTCTGTTTATCAATACCGCTGACGATGATTTTGTTCGGTGCTGGTACTTCAACCTTTACATCGGCAGGTATTTCCATTTCTACGGGGTGCGCATAACCAAGGTTCATAACGAGCTTGTTTCCCTGAAGCTGAGCCCTGTAACCAACACCAACGATTTCAAGCTCTTTTTTGAATCCTTCAGTAACACCTATCACCATGTTCCTTACAAGTCTCCAATATGTACCAACCATCGCTTTGAACTTTCTTTCGTCTGCTTTCCTTTTTGCAATCTCAAGATTTGGTGAGAACCATACTTCATTTCCTTCAATTTTGATATTTACATAGGGATGAGCTGCGAGTTTCAACTCGCCTTTCGGACCCTTTACTTTTATTTCAGAGTCGGTGATTGTTAATTGAACGTTCGATGGAAGTACGACGGGCTTTTTCGCAATACGAGACATAGGCTGCACCTCCTTACCAGATATAGGCGATAACTTCTCCACCGACTCCAAGTTCTGCTGCTTCTTTGTCGGTGAGCACACCTTTGGATGTTGAGATTATCGCAATTCCTAAACCATTCTTCACTCTTGGAAGATTGTTCTTGCCTACGTATATCCTTCTTCCTGGTTTTGATACGCGAACAATTCCGTGAATTACTCTTTCTTTGTTCTTTCTGGATCCTTTGTACTTCATCTGGATTCTGAGTATTCCCTGCTTTCCATCTTCAATGTACGTATATCCTTTTATGAATCCTTCTCTTGCCAAAATATCTGCTATCGCCTTTTTCAAATTTGAAGCAGGAACATCTACTTGATCTTTGAAAACAAGGTTTGCATTTCTAATTCTTGTAAGCATGTCAGCTATTGGGTCGCTCCACACGGTTAACACCTCCACGATTACCAGCTTGCTTTCCTAACGCCCGGGAGTTTTCCCTCGTTAGCGAGTCTTCTGAAGCAAACTCTGCATATTCCAAATTCTCTATAAACTGAATGTACTCTTCCACAAATGTGGCACCTTGTGTATTCTCTTACTTTGTACTTTTTCGGCTTTTTCCATCTTTCGACCATTGATTTCTTCGCCATTTAATATTCCCTCCTCACGTTGAACTACTTTTCTACTGAAATTACTGTTTTCTGAACGGGAAGCCGAGTAATTCTAATAACCTCCTTGCTTCCTCGTCTTTCTTTGCCGTCGTAACAATTATGATATCCATTCCCTGAATTCTCTTGATCTGGTCTGGCGAAATTTCTGGGAAGACAAGTTGTTCTGTTAAACCAAAGCTATAGTTTCCTTTTCCATCAAATGAGTTCGGATTGAGTCCTCTGAAGTCCCTAACTTTTGGAAGGACAAGGTTGACAAGCTTGTAAACGAAATTGTACATTCTTGGTCCTCTGAGCGTTACTTTGACACCGATTGTCATGCCTTTTCTGATTTTGAAGTTTGATATACTCTTCTTTGCTCTTGTAATAAGGGGTTTTTGACCGGTAATTAATGAGAGTTCTCTTGCGTGTGACTCAATAACATCCTTGTTTCTGGCACCTTCACCAACACCCATGTTGATGACAACTTTTACAAGTCTCGGAACCTCGTGGATGTTCTTGTATCCAAACTCTTTCATTAACGTCGGTACCACTTCTTTAAGGTATTTATCTTTCAGCGGTACGTATTCGTAGGCCATTTTTTACTCCTCCTTACTTCTTATCTATGATTTCTCCGCATTTCTTGCAGAATCTCACCTTTGAACCGTCTTCTAGTACTTTAAATCCAACTCTTGTTGGCTTGTCACAGCTAGGACACACGAGCATAACTTTTGACCAGTAAAGTGGTGATTCTTTCTCGATGATTCCGCCTTGTCTCAATTGTCCTGTTGGTCTTTGGTGTCTCTTTACTACATTAACTCCTCTGACAAGCAATTTTTGTTCCTTTGGGAGAACCTGGATAACCTCTCCTCTTTTACCTTTGTCCCTTCCAGAAATAACCTGGACTGTATCGCCTTTTTTAATCTTCTGTGCCATCGATTACCACCCCTTACCATACTTCTGGAGCAAGAGATACGATTTTCATGAAACCTTTTTCTCTAAGTTCCCTTGCCACTGGCCCAAAGACACGTGTCCCTTTTGGTTGATTGAACTTATCAAGTACAACTGCTGCGTTGTCATCGAACCTTATGTAGCTTCCGTCTGGTCTTCTAATTTCTTTTTTCGTTCTTACTATAACTGCTTTAACAACGTCACCTTTTTTAATGTCAGTGTTTGGAACAGCTTCTCTAACGCTGCAAACGACTATATCTCCAACTGTTCCGTATTTCTTGTGTGAGCCTCCAAGCACTCTTATAACCCTTAAAACCTTAGCACCGGAATTGTCCGCCGCTACGAGGTAGCTTTCGTTTTGTATCATTGTTCACTACCCCCTTCAACTAGGTCTGTGTCTAATACCTCTGTCTCAGGCGTTTCTCCAAGTTTCGATCTTTCGACAATTCTTACAACAACCCATCTCTTAAGTTTACTAAGGGGTCTTGATTCTTCGATTTCAACAACATCTCCGACTCTGCAGGCGTTGTTTTCATCGTGTGCGTAGAATTTCTTGGACCTCTTAACGTACTTTCCGAACTTTGGATGTTTAACGAGTCTTTCAACTTTAACTGTTACTGTCTTATCCATTTTATCGCTTACAACAACTCCGATGAATCTTTTCTTAGGCATGTGGATTACCTCCTTATACCAAGTTCACGTTCGCGAAGGATTGTCTTGATTCGTGCAATGTCTCTTTTTGTCTTCTGAATCAAGCTGAAATCTCTGAGTTCTCCCATCGCGTTCTGAAATCTCAAGTTCATGAGCGTTCTTTTCTTTTCTTCAAGTAGCTTTAACAATTCTTCATTACTCATATTTCTAATTTCCACAGGTTTCATACTGCTTCACCACCTATGTGATGTCTCGTGACTATTTTTGTCTTTATCGGGAGCTTTGTCGCCGCATATTCGAGCGCTCTAATAGCTGTCTCTTCGTCCACACCACCGATTTCGAACATAACCTTTCCTGGTTTCACTACTGCAACCCATCCTTCGACGTTACCCTTTCCCTTTCCAAGCTTCGTTTCAGGTGGATGTTTTGTATAAGATTTGTCTGGGAATATTTTTATCCAAAGTTTTCCTTCTTTCTTAAGTGTCCTTGTTATAGCCAACCTACATGCTTCTATCTGTTGTGCTGTGATCCAAGCCGGTTCTAATGCCTTAAGACCGTATTCACCAAATGCGACCAATGCTCCGCCTTTTGCGTCGCCCTTTGTTCGGCCTCTTTGCTGTTTTCTGTATTTTACTCTTTTCGGCATCAACATGGTTTTGCTAACCTCCTTTTACGCTATATCGTGTCATGCTCTCGAGTCAATCGCGGGCAAATGCTTCTGACTGTTATATATTTGCATCGCCTTTGTATATCCAAACTTTTACACCGATGGTTCCGTATTTTGTTTCTGCTCTTGCTGTTGAGTAGTCTATAACGGCTCTTAAAGTTTGAAGTGGGAGTCTTCCTTTCAGGTACCATTCCGTTCTTGCGATTTCAGCTCCAGCAAGCCTACCGGCTACCATTATCTTGATTCCTTTTGCTCCCCTTCTCATTGCCGCAGCAATTGCTCTTTTCATAACAATCTTATAGGAAGCCCTCTTTTCAATTTTCTGTGCTATGGACTCTGCCACAAGGCTTGCCTCGGTCTCAGGCGTTTTCACTTCAACTATATCAACACCGAACTTCCTGTTGAATTTGCCCTCAAGAGCTTGTCTTAGTTCCGTTATACCGGCACCTTTCCTTCCTATGAGTATTCCAGGTCTTGCCGCGTGGATTGTAACCAATACTCTTTCGGCGTCTGGTCTTTGGATGAACACTCTTGCTATACCTGCCTGGTTGTAGGTCTTCTTTATGAAGTCTCTTATAGCCTCGTCTTCAAGTAGGTATTCGCTGTATTTCTTTTCATTGAACCACTGTGCATCCCAGTCTGTTGTTAATCCAAGCCTAAAACCCTTCGGATGAACTTTTTGACCCACCTATATCACCTCACAAGCATGTTTTTGTATTATTTTGCATTTTCTTTTTCCCTGTCTCTAACAACAACAGTTATATGGGACATCCTTTTTTGAATGATGTCCGCTCTTCCTCTTCCGCGTGGCCATACTCTCTTCATTCTTGGTCCATCGTTCACATAGCACTCAGCAATGTAAAGATTGTCCTCGGAAAGTCCGAAGTTATTTGTTGCATTCGCTACTGCAGATTTTAGCACATTATATACGAGTCGTGCAGCCTTTTTAGGCGAAAATTCAAGAATTGTATACGCTTCTGAAACATTCTTACCCCTTATGGAGTTGATGACAGCTCTTGCCTTCCTTGGAGATATGCGGACAAACCTCGCAACAGCACGTGCTTCATACTTTGGTAACGTAGCAAGAACTTCTTTGCGTTTCGCATGGAACCTGGACCTTTTGAGTCCCTCTCTTTTGACGATGGGTTGCATTATATACTCCCTCCTTATTTCTTGACCTCACCTTTTTTAGCAGATTTGTTTGTGTGTCCTCCGAATCTCCTGGTGAATGAAAACTCGCCAAGCTTATGTCCTACCATATTCTCCGTTATGTAGACTGGTATATGTTTCATTCCGTTGTATACAGCTATCGTGTGACCAACCATTTCCGGAACGATTGTGCTTGCCCTGCTCCATGTTTTGATTATCTTCTTCTCACCAGTTTCGTTAAGCATCCTTATTTTCTTTAACAGTTTCGGATCAACGTAAGGTCCCTTTTTACTGGAACGGCTCATTTATTACACCTCCTGATTGGCTACTCAACACTGCTTATTAAGCATTCCTTCTTCTCACAATGAATTTGTCGCTTGGCCTCTTACCTCTTCTGGTCTTGTAACCCTTTGCCGGAACGCCCCATGGACTCTGTGGATGGTGACCTTTACCTCTACCTTCTCCACCACCATGTGGGTGGTCAACTGGGTTCATGACAACACCACGTACGTGTGGCCTTCTACCCTTCCATCTTTCCCTACCAGCTTTACCGGACACTTCGTTTTTGTGGTCTTCGTTACCTACAACACCAACGGTTGCATAGCATCTAACGTGAACTTTTCTGAGTTCACCAGATGGCATCCTAAGAAGTGCGTAGTCCCCTTCTTTTGCCATGAGCTGGCAGGAAACACCGGCACTTCTTGCAATCTTGGCACCACCGCGTGGATAGAATTCAATGCTGTGCACAATTGTACCAACTGGTATGTTTTCAAGTGGAAGCGCATTACCGGGCTTAATTTCCGCGTTTGGTCCAGCCATTACTGTGTCTCCAACGTTCAAACCGTTTGGAGCAAGGATATACCTTTTTTCACCATCAGCATAAACAAGTAACGCAATTCTTGCAGTCCTGTTAGGATCGTACTCTATAGCTGCAACCTTCGCGGGGATATTTTCTTTTTCCCATCTTCTAAAGTCAACTATTCTGTAGAGCCTCTTGTGGCCACCACCTCTGAACCTAACGGTTATTCTACCGTGGTGGTTCCTTCCTCCTGTCTTCTTAAGAGGAACAATTAACGACTTTTCGGGTTCTGTTTTTGTGATCTCCGAAAAGTCTGGTATGACCATGAATCTTCTACCTGGAGTTGTTGGCTTGAATCTTTTAAGACCCATTGTTATTCACCCCTTACGCTTGGAGTTCTTTAATCGTGTAGCCTTCTGCTAATTTGACTATGGCCTTTTTCCATTCTTTTGTATGTCCTTCTCTCGCCATATAGCCTCTTCTGAGGTCTCTTTTTGGCTTCGGCTTCACGATAAGTGTGTTCACACGCTCTACCTTAACGTTGAAAAGTTTTTCAACAGCTTCTTTTATCTGTTTCTTGTTTGCATTCTTGTCCACTTCGAAAACGTATTCTCTTTCAGCACGTAGATTCATCGATTTTTCACTGATAATCGGCCTGATGATGATATCTGAGTATTCTTTCCTCATTTTCCGAGCACCTCCTCAATTTTGCGAACGGTGCCCTCCGTAAGGACAACCTTTGACGCGTTGATGATATCGTAAACGTTCAATCCGTCAATGTTATTTCCGTCGTTGTTGTTCGGGTTGTCAGCAATGATAACCTTTACACCGGGGATGTTTCTTCCGGAAAGCTTAACGTTTACGTAGGAATCTTCTTTCTTTGGAAGAACGAAAAGAACCTTTTCGTCAGCGATTCCGAGAGCCTTCAAAACTTCTCTCATCTGTTTTGTTTGAGGCTTATCAAATCGTATATCGCTCACAACTATAAGGTTGCCTTCCTGGAATCTCACAGAGAGCGCTGATTTCAGTGCTAACCTCTTCATTTTCTTATTCAATCTCTTCAAGAACTTTCTTGGTTTTGGACCGTGCGCAACACCACCGTGTCTCCAGTGAATAGCCCTTATCGAGCCTTGCCTTGCTCTACCGGTGTGTTTCTGTGGCCACGGTTTTCTTCCACCACCAGAAACTTCTCCTCTTGTCTTTGTCGATGCCGTTCCTGACCTTGCGTTTGTGAGCTGCATATCGATGTAACGCCACATAACATCGAGGTTCGGTTCAATGTTAAAAACTTCGTCGCTAACCTCAATCGTTCCGATCTTCTCACCTTTGATATTCAAAAGTGCCACATGTGCCATGTTCTTCTTCCTCCCTTACTCCGTTTTCGGAGCACGTCCTTTGTACTGCATCAGAAAGCGCCAAGCTTTTTTTCAAGAAATCCTTCGAAGAAAAAAATTACTTGTCTACTTTCACAGCGCTTCTGATGAGAACAAGGCTGCCCCTCGCTCCTGGCACTCCACCCTTAACTGCTATAAGGTTATTTTCTGGATCGACTTTCACAACTTCCGAATTGAGTACTGTTACCCTTTCGTTTCCGTATCTTCCAGGCATCTTCTTGCCTTTGAAAATTCTTGCTGGTTCGGTGTGCTGACCAACAGAACCAAGTTCTCGGTGGAATTTCGCACCGTGCGATTTCGGACCACCTTGGAAGTTCCATCTTTTCATTGCGCCAGTGTAACCTCTACCTTTTGTCCATCCCGTAATGTCAATTTTATCGCCTTCTTGGAAAATTGCAACTGTGATTTCTTGTCCAACGGAGTATTCGTCTACACTGTCAACCCTAAATTCTTTTAAAACTCTCATAGGTTTTACGTTAGCCTTTTTGAACACTCCAAGAAGTGGCTTTGTAAGTCTCTTCTCATTTACTTCCTCGAATCCCAATTGGACTGCATTGTATCCGTCTTTATCAGCTGTCTTTTTTTGGACAACAACGCATGGACCAGCTTTAAGAACCGTAACAGGAACAACCTTATCATCTTTCCACAAGCGGGTCATTCCAACTTTTCTAGCAATTATAAATTTCATCACAAAACACCTCCGAGGACTCACAGATTGATTTCAACGTCGACACCTGCTGGAAGGTTTATCTTCATCAGAGCGTCAATCGTTTTTGAGTTTGGATCAATGATATCTATAAGTCTCTTGTGTATTTTCTTTTCGAATTGCTCACGTGAGTCTTTGTGCTTTAACGGTGACCTAAGAACAACGTAGAGTGTTCTTTCCGTTGGTAGTGGAATTGGACCTGAAACCTTTGCATTCGTCTGCTTAGCTACTTCCACTATCTTCTTTGCTGATTCATCCAATAATCTATGGTCATATGCCCTTAGTCTGATTCTAATTTTCTGTCCTGGCATGTCTTACCCTCCTTCTTAGAAAAGGGGGGGAACCCCCCCGATTACCGTTTTGTCAAAGAGCAAAAAAAGTATTCACCTGATCGCGTCTTAAAGTTCATAAATTACTCAATTATTTCGGAAACGACACCTGCGCCAACCGTTCTTCCACCTTCACGAACTGCGAACCTCATACCTTTTTCGATAGCAACTGGGTAGATGAGTTCGACTGTCATTTCGACGTTATCACCGGGCATGACCATTTCGACTCCAGCTGGAAGGTCAACGATTTCACCTGTAACGTCTGCTGTTCTGATGTAGAACTGTGGTTTGTAACCTTTTGTGAATGGCGTGTGGCGTCCACCTTCTTCTTTCTTCAAAACGTAGATGTTTGCTTTGAACTTCTTGTGAGGTGTAATGGAGCCTGGTTTTGCAAGAACTTGTCCTCTTTCAACTTCGTCCTTGTCGATACCTCTGAGCAGACATCCAACGTTGTCACCAGCAATTGCTTCATCGAGTTCTTTTCTGAACATTTCAACGCTTGTGATAACTGTCTTTTTAATTTCGTAGCTCATACCGATGATTTCTGCTTCAACGCCTGGTTTGATTACACCACGTTCGATTCTTCCAGTGACAACCGTACCCCTACCAGTGATCGAGAAGACGTCTTCAACTGGCATAAGGAATGGTTTGTCAACTTCACGAACTGGATCCGGGAAGTATGTATCCATTGCGTCAAGGAGTTCTTTGATTGGTTTGTATGCTGGGTCGTTCGGGTCGTTTGGTGCTTCTATTGCTTTGAGAGCTGATCCTCTAACTACTGGAACTTCGTCACCAGGGAATTCGTATTTGCTGAGGAGGTCTCTGACTTCCATTTCAACAAGGTCAACAAGTTCTGGGTCATCAACCATATCAACTTTGTTAATGAAAACTATCATTGCTGGAACGTTAACCTGTCTTGCAAGAAGAACGTGTTCCCTTGTTTGTGGCATTGGACCATCTGTTGCAGCAACGACAAGGATTGCACCGTCCATCTGAGCTGCACCAGTGATCATGTTCTTAATGTAGTCAGCGTGACCTGGACAGTCGATGTGTGCGTAGTGTCTCTTTTCTGTCTGGTATTCAACGTGTGTGATGTTGATGGTGATACCTCTTGCCCTTTCTTCCGGTGCTTTGTCAATCATTTCGTATGGTGTGTAGTCTGCCCATCCGAAGAACGAACAGTACTTTGTAATAGCTGCTGTAAGTGTTGTCTTACCGTGGTCGATGTGTCCGATCGTACCAACGTTCATGTGAGGTTTGGTTCTTACAAATTTTTCCTTTGCCATACCTTTGACCCTCCTTCTTCACCTATGGTGGAGTATAGTTTTTGTTTTTTTATTGATATCGGTATTAAGCACCTTTCAATATCTTTTCAGCAACCTTGTCAGGCACTTTGTCGTAGTGGGAAAGTACCATTACATAATTTGCTCTTCCTTGAGAAAGTGACCTCAGCGTTGTAGCGTAGCCAAACATTTCACTTAGCGGCACAAGTGCCCTTACAATTCTCAAGTGTCCTCTGTTTTCAAGCGCCTCGATGTGCGCTCTTCTGGAGTTCAAGTCTGCAATGATGTTACCCATGTATTCTTCTGGTGTGGTTACTTCAACTTTCATTATTGGTTCCAGAAGAACGGGACTGCCTTTTTCCATCGCTTCCTTAAATGCCATGCTTGCAGCTATTTTGAACGCCATTTCGGATGAGTCGACTTCGTGGTATGAACCATCGACGAGGGTAGCCTTTACTCCGACAACTGGGTAACCTGCCAAAACTCCAACCTGCATCGCTTCCCTGATACCTTCTTCAATTGCCGGTATGTACTGTTTCGGTATAACACCGCCAACTGTTCTATCTTCAAACTCAAATGTCTTATCAAGACTTAATGGCTCGAATTCAACGATGACATGTCCGTACTGACCTCTACCACCACTCTGCCTAATGTACTTACCTTCTGCTTTGACTGGTCTGGTTATTGTTTCTCTGTAGGCCACCTGTGGTTTGCCAACTCTGACGTTTACGTTGAACTCCCTCTTAAGTCTGTCAACTATGATTTCCAAGTGGAGCTCGCCCATACCAGCAAGAATTGTTTCTCCGGTTTCTTGGTCGACGTACGCTCTAAGCGATGGGTCTTCTTCAAGAAGAGCCTGTAAGGCTTTTGAAAGTTTCGTTTCATCATCCTTTGTTTCTGGTTCAATCGCAATAGATATAACTGGTTCTGGGAACTCCATCTTCTCAAGGATGACGTGTGTACCTTCTTCACAAACCGTGTCGCCTGTTATCGTGCTCTTCATCCCTATAACGCCAACGATGTCTCCTGCCCTAACGTATTCAACATCCTCTCGTTTATCCGCATGCAGGAATATCAACCTTGAGACACGTTCCTTCACACCTTTTGTGGTGTTAATAACGTAGCTTCCCTTTTCCAAGCGTCCGCTGTAGACTCTCAAGAACGTGAGCTTACCAACATACGGATCTGTCTGTATCTTGAAAGCATAAGCAACAAAGGGTGCATCTTCTTTTGGAAATACCTGAACTTCGTTTCCGTTCTTGTCAAATCCCCTGACAGGTGGTAAATCGAGTGGGGATGGAAGATACCTGATAACACCATCCAGAAGTGGTTGAATTCCAACGTTCATCTTTGCTGAACCGCAGAATACCGGTGTTCCTAGATTTCCTATTGTAATTCTCCTCAGTGCATCATGGATCTGCTCTTCCGTTGGTTCTTCACCTTCAAGATAAAGCATCATGATTTCGTCGTCTACTTCGGCTATTTTTTCAATCATATCCTCTCTTGCTTCTTCAGCCTTTTCGAGCCATTCTTCAGGTATATCTTCATAGACATACTCAGTTCCTTCTGGGTTCAACCACCTGATGGCCTTCATCTGAATCAGGTCAATAATACCTTTAAAATCGCTTTCCGCACTCATCGGTATCTGGACTGGAATTGGATGAGCACCGAGTCTTTCAACCATGGTCTGGACGGCCATTTCAAAGTCTGCACCTGTTTTATCCATCTTGTTCATGAACGCAATTCTTGGAACGTTGTATTTATCAGCCTGTCTCCAAACCGTTTCAGACTGTGGTTCAACACCAGCGGTCGCATCAAAAACTGCTATTGCACCGTCAAGAACTCTCAGTGACCTTTCGACTTCGATTGTGAAGTCGACGTGGCCCGGTGTGTCGATAATGTTTATTCTGTGACCTTTCCAAAAGCACGTTGTCGCAGCCGAGGTGATTGTGATACCTCTTTCTTTTTCCTGTATCATCCAGTCCATCGTAGCTGTTCCATCATCAACACTTCCGATGGTGTGCTTTCTTCCAGTGAAAAACAGGATACGCTCGGTAGTTGTTGTCTTACCGGCGTCGATATGAGCCATTATTCCAATGTTTCTAAGCTTATCCAAGTCAACATATAAAGCCTTTATCTCTTCCATAGTTTCCTCCTCGAAGGCACTTTCCTGTTTTGTTTTTCAAATTACCATCTGAAGTGCGCAAACGCCCTGTTTGCTTCAGCCATTTTGTGGACGTCGTCTCTCTTCTTAATAGCTGTACCTGTGTTGTTATATGCATTTAGAAGCTCTTCAGCGAGTTTTTCTTTCATTGGCTTACCTTTCTTTGCTCTTGCTGCATCGACGATCCATCTGATGGCAAGAGCTGTTTTCCTTGGTTCCTGAACTTCGACAGGAACTTGGTACGTTGCACCGCCAACCCTTCTCGGTCTAACTTCTACAATTGGTTTAACGTTCTCTACCGCTTGCTTGAAAACTTCTATTCCGCTTTTTCCTGTCTTCTGCTCGAGTATTTCGATAGCTCCGTAAACTATTTTCTGAGCAATCGACTTTTTGCCATCCCACATAACTTTGTTAATCATCTTAGTCACAAGAACTTCTCCGTAGACTGGGTCTGGTGGGACTACCCTAACCTCGGCTCTTCTTCGCCTCATCTAATTCCCTCCTTATTTCTTACCCTTTGCTGCAGCAGCTGCGCCTGCTTTTGGCCTCTTTGCACCGTACTTGCTCCTGCTCTGGCGTCTGTTCTCAACACCAGCTGCGTCAAGGGTTCCGCGGATGATCTTGTATCTAACACCTGGTAAGTCCTTAACCCTTCCGCCTCTGACGAGAACGATTGAGTGTTCCTGAAGATTGTGTCCGATACCTGGGATGTATGCCGTGACTTCGATACCGTTTGAAAGTCTTACTTTTGCAATCTTTCTCAAAGCGGAGTTTGGTTTCTTTGGGGTCATTGTAGAAACCCTAACACAAACTCCTCTTTTCTGTGGGTGTCCCTGGAGTGCTGGTGATTTGGATTTCTCCTTAACTTTTTCCCTTCCGTGTCTTACTAACTGATTAATAGTTGGCATCTTAACCCTCCCTTCAAACTCTACATTCGTGAGATATTATAACCGCCTATTTTAGAAAATACAATAAAGCCCGTGTGAATTTTTTGTTTCGAACACTCAGTCGGGCGTTTCTGATAAGGGTATAAAATATTAAGCACACTTAAGCCATTTACAAAATCCAAAATAAAGGGCGCAAACGCGCCCGGCTTTTTCTTTAGACTTTCTGCAATTTGGCTGGGGCGGTAGGACTCGAACCTACACAACTGGAGCCAAAGTCCAGGGTCCTGCCAATTAGACGACGCCCCAGCGCTTTGCTTTAGCTTGTAGTTCCATAAAAAACTGGTGGGTGCGGCAGGGATTGAACCTACGACCTCTTCCGCGTCAAGGAAGCGCTCTCCCACTGAGCTACGCACCCACTAATTCTTTGCCGTCAAGCGATACACATTTTACTATGTACCACTAATTCTGTCAAGGGGTGAATTTTTCGTCTCTAAGACTTTCTTAATCTCTTCAATAGCCTTTCTGATAACGCTTTTGGAGTGTTCAAGCAATTCCTGCTCTTCATCGGCTAATTTCAGCTTTACAATCTTTTCTACCCCGTTTCGACCTAAAACTGCAGGGAACCCGATGTACACGTCATCGATAAGCACTGAAGGTGTCCAAACCCTCTTTTCGTTTTTCCAAATACTATCTATTAGTTTTGCTGTTATGGCACCAATTGCCAGATTTGTAGCCCCTTTCTTCTCGATAATTTTGTAAGCAGCAGTTCTTACTTCCTCAACTATCTTTTCGAAGTCCAAACAAGTTGATGAACCTTCGGCTTTCATATCACAGTCTGCACAGTAATCTCTTAACAAAACTCCGCCGATTGTTGCACTCGATAATGGCATGAACTCACTATCACCGTGTTCGCCGATGATGTATGCATGGATACTGGCGGATGAAACTCCACATTGCTGAGCTAACAAAGTCCGTAGTCTAAGAGTATCAAGCGTCGTCCCAGTTCCAATGATCTTTCTAGGGTCGAATTCAGTGAACTCCCATATTAAGTACGTTAGTACATCTACCGGATTAGTTATATTAATTACGATACTGTCCTTAGCGTACTTTTTTATATCTTCTGAGATAGACTTTATGATTTTCACATTGTCAATCAACAAGTCCAATCTTGTTTCACCTGGTCTTTGTGCTCGTCCAGCAGTTATCACAACAAAATCGCTATCTATGATATCTGATGGATCACCTGCGTATATATTGCAATACTTGAAAACCCCAGAAGCATGTAGAAGGTCCATCGCTTCACCAATACTTCTGTTCTTGTCTATGTCCACCATAACAATCTTATCCACTATCGAATAGTGCAAAAGTGAAAAAGCAACACTTACACCAACCCTTCCGGCTCCGTAAATACTCACTTTCATAAGCTTCCCCTCCTTTTGCAGCTTCAATATTAAATTTTATCATAAATTAAAATTTGTACAACCCAATTTGTCTTCGTGCTGAATTTGATTAAGATCTTTATCTTATTTTACCGCTCAGAAACTCCAAGTCAGTTTGTACGTGTAGCGAGCTATACAATAAAAAAAGCGCGCTCATCTGAGCGCGCCAACATGTTGAAAGTGGTAGTTTAGAACACTATTCCCAATTGACAAACAGAATCACAAAATCGCCAGCCATCAGGTTTACAGGTATGGTATTTCCTATACCGTACGTCATTTTCCTTTTCCCATGTCTTGTTGCGATTGTAACACTTTTTATTTCTATATTTCTACCAACGGTTTCATTTACCAAGATTTCGATGTACTTTTCATGAGCGAAGTCCAAGTTTCCAAGAACTATTACTCCTTTGTCGTCTTTCCAATAACTGTAGTTTGCGGTTGTCCCATCCTGGTAGTTCAGATACACGTATCTAAACTCCGAATCCATAAAGTCAGCTATCTCATCACGTATAGTCAAAACCCATTTGAGGAAATTGAACATATCATCTTTTGAATTCTCCCAGTGCAAAGCATAGTAGTCAAAGAACGCAAGTTTTCCATAAAATTGGTCATCAGGTGGCAAGACGGTTTTTCCATATATGGTGTTATCAAGACCTAAGTTCATGGGTTGAATCTCCTCTATCTCCTGACCTGAGTTTATATATGCTATTGAGTTCGGTGATAGGTACAATAGTGCTGGTGCAAGGTACTTTAATTTACTTCCGTTTTCTCTTGCCACAATTCTTGGTGTATCCGGGGTTTCACAGGATGCTATATACGGAACCTCGAGGTTAGGCGTTATTTCTTCGATAAATTTGTAGAATTCCGAAGGTCTTGCTGCTGCATACCAGCTATTACCAAGTATGCAGTCGTATCCTTCCGACTTAGCTTTCTTGTCGTTTTTCATTTCCAGCTCTTCTGCGATAAATCCAAAAGCTGGGTCGATTTCTCTGGCAGTTGAAATTATCATATCTTGAAGCTGAGATGGTAATGCATGCCCCATATCTATCCTTGCACCATCGATACCGTACTTTTTCTGATAGGTTGGTATGATATTCGCTATGTACTCCCAGAGCTTTTTATTGGGCTTTTTGCCAGGGAATTTGCTTGACTTTATAACATCAAACAAAATATAAGGTGGTTGGTCTTTACTCACATATCTTGCGCTCGCCTCCGGATGGTCGAGATACAACCTCAGGAACGTCACATCATCCCACGTTGGTTGTGGATCGTTAACCCAGTCGGAGAAACCGGGAGGGGTGATGATTCCAAATTCTTTAGCTATATTTGAAAGTATATCGCCTTCCATCTTCTTGACTTTTTCCCACTTTTCTTTATCGATCTTATCGGGAGACAAGGTGAATTTTGAAAGGTGTGTTTTCACCTCTTCCGATGAGTAGATTATCTCTAAGTCTTCTGTGTCTGGAATTTTAAACGGGAGTTGTGGTATGTGTGGTGGTCTGTAACTCGCTGCCTCTTCTATCTTTATCCAGTAGAACCAGTCTGGATGAGATTTTATCAAGTCACTATCCCTTGCGGCTGTACGCGGGATGAAATCCAAGACCACCCTTATTCCAAGCACATGAGCAGCTTGAACCAAAGCTTTGAATTGTTCTTCTAATTTTATTCCATCAAGAAGTGGATCCGCATAGCTTTCATCAAGTTCTACAGGGTTTTTCACCGCGTAAGGAGAGCCAACCTCTCCTTTTTTGAAAACATCGCTCATCTTAGAAATAGGAAGCATGTAGAGTACGTTTATACCCATCTGTTTCAGATAAGGCAAAAGGCCTATCATTTTGAGAAATGTTCCTGATTCCCGATATCCAAAGATGTCTTCTGGTTCAAATGCACCGAACCCTTTGTGGTTGTATGCAACCGTTGCCCTTGGCAGAGCACCGTACATTTTTGCTTTTCTTAGCCAAATCGCATCTTTTTCGCCGTTTAAGAGCGCAAGTGATTTCGAATAATCCAAACCCTTATCGTGTTCCAATATAGTGTCGATAACTATTGAGTAGTACTCGTAAGGGTCAACAAAATACCTACCGTCCTTTATGGAAAGCTTTCCAGGGTAATTTGAAATAATCCACTGACGCGGTAGAGCGTATAGTGTTTTACCAGTTATCTTCCTTTTTAGGTACTTGCTTAGTTCCCTGAGTTCTTTCATCTTTATACCTCCTTCTCACCTTTTATCACAACCTGTGCAGCATGGCTATTGACGATATCAAAGAGTTGTTGTATAATCTTTCGTGCTGGACGGAGGCGTGTCCGAACTGGCTAAGGAGCCGGTCTTGAAAATCGGTGGTGGTCAAACCACCGTGTGGGTTCGAGTCCCACCGCCTCCGCCATTTTTTTGTTTTTATTCCTTCATTCCTTCCGAAGAACTGTTCGCATCAAGCGTTTGACTTGCCATTTCCATAGCAAGTTCCCTCATCTTTTTATTGAGTGCCTCTACTTCTACCTCAAAATACCACGCAGAAAGCATGAGTAGGAAACCACAAACAAGCCAAAAGTACGCTGTGATTTCCAACGCTGCTCCCAAAGTTCCCAAAGTAACAGATAACGAACCACCAACGAACCTTCCGATTCCAGTACCAACTGAATCCGTTAGATTAAATATCGAGAAGATTCGGCCACGGTCCTTTGGTTCATTCACATTCAGCAACATCATTTTCACATTCGGACCAGTGTACGAATCCATCGCAGCAGCGATGAATCCAAGCATTCCAAATGTTAAGAATCCTATCAATCCGTTAGATGTGTTAGATGTGTACGAGTACCTAAAAACACTCACTGTTAGAAAAACACCCAATATCGTCGTTATTGCAGAGACAAGCGGAACCAATTTCTTTGAGCGCCTATAAATCTTCTCACCAATAAAACCCCCTGCGATATTACCAGCGATACTTCCAAGTGCAAAAAGCAGGAACATCGTCGTTGCTTGGTTTAAATCCATGGACTTTTCACGCCTGAAGAATTCTATCATGAAATAGGGAATAGCACCCCAGGGTATTGTACCTGCGATACCTTGCAGAAAAAGTAGAAGGTTTGTTTTGATCTTTACAAGTTGAGTATAATCCGAAAGCTTTATGGTATAAGAATAATCCGCTTGTGTCTCAGAGAAACCTTCTTCGCTCGCACCACGTTTTGGTTCTTGGAGCACGTTGATTATTAAAGGAATCAAAAGAAGGTTTGGAGCGGAAACGAGTATGAACGGTATCCTCCATCCAAAAATATTGGCAGTGTAACCTGCTACAAGCATTCCTACTATACTTCCGACAGTTGAGGCAAGCCCTAATACAGATACTATCTTACCTCTTTCCCTATGACCATAAAGGTCCCCGACAAGTGAATAAGATATTGGGAATGAAGCACCAATTCCAATTCCTGTTAAAACTCGCCAAAAGAACAGTTCGCCGTAAGAACCGGAAATAGCAGTTAGCAAACAAGGAACTTCACCAACAAGGATTGAGCCTATCAGTAACCATTTTCTACTGTACTTGTCTGTTAAATATCCCCAGATCAAGCTGATGAGTGCACCAACAATACTAAAGACTCCTCCGATGAGTCCTATGTGTGAATCCGTGATATTGAATTCTTTCTCTATCATTCCAATCACAGGACTCATTACCATCTGGTCTGCATTCAATACAACAAGTAGCAAGAAAAGAAAAAGAGAGATCTTTTTTCGATCTTTTGCACCCCTATCCATAAAACTCCCTCCGCTATTTCTAAAATGCAAACCGAATTCTTAAGTATTATACCACAACATCTCTTTTCAAAAGCCAGAGAAAGCACTATTTCCATGGAGACTTTATAATAAATGTCAACTGCTGAAAATAAAAACCAGAGGCTCAGGTTTCCCCAAGCCTCTGATTTGATTTATTTTAGATTAAAAGAGCGGTTTAAAAGAGCGGTTCAAAGCCCTGCTGATTCCAGTAATTTCTTTTTGCCTCTTCGTAAGCATCCTCCAAGACTTTTTTATGACCATTTTCCCAATTCCCAAGTAATTCCAAGATTTTCTTCATCTCCAAATCTGACACTTTCTGTGCACTCTCTTTGTAGAACTTCTCAAAATCTTCTTCAATCAGGTATGCCATTCTAAGTATGGCAAGATCATTCGCCATCTGGTCTAGTGTTCCATTTACCATCTCTGATTTTTCTCTTCCTTCCAAAAAGTCCGTGCGAACTATCGCTTGCTGTGCATCATCCAGTGTTATTTCCACGTTGTTCTCAACCTTTTTCATCAAGTTTTCAATGAACTTGATGTGGTCCTCCTCCATGCTTGCAAGACCTTCAAGAAGTTCTTTGACTTCCTTGCTGGAAACCTTTTTTGCTTTCTCTTTGTAAAATTCTCTACCTTCAATTTCTCGCATCAACGCAAATCTCAGTATACCTATCACTTTTTCCATGCTCACACCCCCTTGTGAAGAGTTGATGCTGTTAACTAAAAGTATTGAAAATTTCCAAAAACCGTATTATCTTCTTATTAGTGGAACACCCCCCACCATCAATTCTCACAAAAAGGAGGTACTCCACTATGCAAAATTCTGTAGTCTCTTGCCCCAAATGCGGCTCTACCAACATCTACAAAAACGGTCATGATAAGTACGGTAACCAACAATACTTTTGCAAAGACTGTAAGCGCACTTTCAGACTTGTTCATTCAAAAAAACACAAGCTCTTCTCTTTCCCTTATCCTAAATGCCCTGTCTGTGGAAAAACTATGCAAATCCACAAAATCAAAAAAGCCTTCGTTAAGTTCCGTTGCCGTTCTTGCCATACCAGAGACGAAATCCCAACTAACTTACCTCAATTTGTCCCTCTTCCTTTCGACTCTTTCAAGTTCTTCCGTTTCCCTATCTTTATTGTCCTTAAAGCCTTCGTCCTTTATTTCAAAGCTGTGTCCTTGCGTTCCATCAGAGACTCACTTAATATCAAAGTCTCTCATGTCGCTATCTACAAGTGGATCCTTAAGTTGTCTTGTTTCTTTTCCATCCTCGTTCCTGTAGATGCTTTCAAAGTCCATGGTGATGAAACTGTCGTTTTGTTTAAATCCAAAAAGTACTATGTTTGGTTCTTAGTTGACCATGAGACGAATCTTATTGTTGCTTGGCATGTATCCAAATATCGCGATATGGGTCAAGTGAAGATATTGTTAGAGAAGTTCTTTGGTAACAACGAAAGAACAATCGAACTAATTACAGATGGACTTGGTGCATATGGTGCAGTGAAGATACTATACAAGAATATCAATCATATTGTTGTGAGACTTGGGCAAAACAATCAATGTGAATCGAAGTTTTCGTTATTCCAAGACTTTGTACGAGCCAAGCGTGGATTTAAGAATATTGACAATCTTCCAATGTACGTAAACAGTTTTTGTGTAGTGAGAAATCTCTTGAAACTGAATGGCAATGATATTGCGCGTGTTATGAGTGTTCTATTGTCTTCCATCACTACAAGTTAACAGCATCGAAGAGTTGAAACTTTAAACTCACTTTGCATCCAGCTCAATACCAAGTATATCATACATTCTCTGGATATATTCCCTTATTTCAAATTCAGAAAAATTCCTTGCGAATCTCTTCAGCTCGTTTCCTTCGTCGTCTAAAAAAATAATAGTTGGAACTGTAAAAACCATGTTCTGACCTGCTATCTCTGGTTTCTCAACTACATCGACGACTTCTAACTCGAGGCTGTATTCCTCAGATATTCTTTTCATTTTCGGTAAGAACGCAACACACACTCCACACTTATCGTTTTTGAAGTAAAGAGCCTTTATTTTCATAACCTTCTGACCAACCTCCTACTTTTTGTTTTCTTCACTACTTTCATCAAAAAAACCGTTCTGTAACATGAAATCAAAGACTTTGCGAGCCAGTGGAGCTGCGTTATGTCCACCACTTTCTCCGTTTTCTACCAGCACCAGGACCGAATATTTCGGACTTCTTGAAGGTGCAAAACCCACAAACCAAGCATGGGGAGGACCACTGTGAGTTTGTGCAGTTCCCGTCTTACCAGCAACTGTGATTTCGAAACCTTGGAAACTTTTCGTAGCCGTTCCACCGCTGGAAGCAGGACCTTGAACTGTTGTCACCTGTTCTAACCCATCTATTAAAGTGTTCCAAACGTTCTCTGGAACGTTCAGCGGTATTTTCTTAGTTGAAACTTCCTCATTCAAAACCAATTTGGGTCTAACAAACAGCCCTTTGTTAGCTACGGTGTTGTAAAGGCTCAGCACTTGAATCGGAGTGAGGTCAAGAAATCCCTGCCCGATTCCAAATAAGATTGTGTCTCCTGGATACCATTTCTCACCTAATTTTTTCAATTTCCACTCGGGAGTTGGTAGCGTTCCGGCAACTTCTCCGGGCAAGTTTATGCCAGTTTTTTGGTCAAGGTAAAATGCCTTTGCAACGGTAATAAGTTTATCAATTCCAACATCTAAAGCTGCGTTATAGAAGTAAACATTACAAGATACTCGAATGGCCTTCCTCAAATCCACAACTCCATGTCCCGTAATTAGCCAATCTTTGTAAGTTGCTGTCACTCTCCCCTTTGAATCTCTATATCTGAAAACTCCGTTGCACGTTATTGTATTAGGATGGCTATAGAGCATCTGGGCTATCGCAGTGACAACTTTAAACGTCGAACCTGGCGGGTAAACGTTTGATATTGCCCTGTTTAGTAGAGGCTTCAGTGGATCGTTGACGAGCTTTTCCCATGTGAGAACATCTACCCCGTTTAAATCTACCTCCGGTGCAGGATAGGAAGCCATTGCGAGAATATCACCTGTTTGAACATTGCTTACAATGATAACAGAAGGAGTTGCAAGTTCACTGAGCAGGTCGTAAGCGTACTTTTGGAGTTTAAAGTTAATCGTTGTCTGTAAATCAAGGCCATTCTCTCCGAAGCTTTCTATGATGCTTTGCTGGTATTTACCACCCGGTGACCTGATGCCGTATGAGACGGATAATTTGCCTTTTAGTACATTGTTGTAAACATATTCAAGCCCAGAAATACCTTCTCCGTCCTTGTTAACGCTACCAACTATATGATAGAGGAAGCCATAAGACTTTCGTCGTTCAGTGGGGATAATTTCGTATCCCATACTCTGCAAAACAAAAGCTTGTTCCCAGCTAACTTCAACACTACCGTTGTTTTTTAAGATTGCAAGCTGTGAATCATCAATATATTTTCGTAATTTCTTCTCATCTTCCGCAGTGTATTTTTTCAAAACGAGTGTTGGTATTCTTTCACTCCAAGCAATTTTGACACCATCTGAAGAGTATATCGCTCCACGTAACCCTTTACTGTAAACACTCCGCTCAAGCAAAGAATTGAGCAAAGCCCTATGTTTTGGTTGGTCTATGACCTGAACTTTTACAAGACCGTAAATGATGTAGAAAAACATAAAAAAGAACATCACAAACGGTATAAAGCGCCTTATAGAACTTCCTGACACCAGTTCTCACCCACACAACTTTAGTCTACTGATCTGCTCATGTCTTTTGGTTTTCTGAAATTTCCGCCTGCTCAAGGTTTTTCAGGAACTGTTCAGCGATTTTTTCAACGGTTTGAATCTCATCAAGTTTTGGATTGTCCAATTTCATTGCGTACAGTCTTTCCAAAATCTCGTTTATAACAGGTCCGGATTTGAGACTAAATCTTTCAATAACGTATTTACCAGAGACTTTCTCAAGTTTTGTGTTAAGAATAGCGTCTATGTAAGTTATTAGGTATTCTTGGTCATCCTCTTCAAGGTATGCCGAGAGATGGATAAAGATGTACGGATTGCCTTTGCCAATCACTTTGTAGATATCTGAAAAATTCAATCGCGTTTCGATCATCGACTTTAAAGGCATCATCATATTCTCAGTGAATTTCAAACTTTCAATGAACTTCTTTGGATAACCGTAGCGGTTTCTCATGTCATCCAGAGTCTCTTTGTCGTAGAACTCCAGAAGAACCGTTGATATCGCGTAAAAATCACTGATGTTTTGGTACCTTTCTTTGACACTTGGCAAAAACTTAAAGACTCGTTCCAGTTTTTCATCCATAGTAGGTGTGTAATATGTTTTTGGAAAGATGTGTTTTAAAATCCCAAGTTCTGCTAAACGTCTGATTGCTTTCATCGGCTCTCTTTCTTCCAATATCTTTTCTATCTCCTGCCTTATCCTCGATCCTGAAACCCTTTCTAAATATTTGCCCTCCAGATTCTTTTTCAAAATGTCCAATGTATGTTCTTCTATTCTGAAGTTGTACCTTGTTTCAAACCTGACAGCCCTAATCATGCGAGTAGGGTCTTCTATGAAACTCAAGTTGTGAAGTATCCTTATGATACCTTCTTGAAGGTCTCTCTGGCAGTTAAAGAAGTCATAGAGCACTCCAAACTCATTGGGATTCAACTTTATTGCCATTGCGTTTATTGTGAAATCCCTTCGGTACAGGTCTTTCTTTATCGTGCTCACGTCAACTTGTGGAAGTTCTCCTGGCTTTTCATAGTATTCCGTTCGCGCTGTTGCAATATCTATTTTGAAACCATCTTTAAATACCAACGTTGCAGTATAAAATTTCTCGTAAGGGACAACAATCGCATCGAGCTGTTTGCCCACGTACTTTGCAAACTCAATCCCATTCCCCTCTACGACTATATCTATATCGTAATTAGGTATATTTAATAATAAGTCCCTGACAAATCCACCCACTACATAGACTGGCATCTTCAATTCATGTCCATAAATACCAATGAGTCTCAACAAGTTGACAATTCTCTTGTCGAGCCTTTCGTATATAATATCAGTTACATTCTTGAAATTAAAGCTAACTTCGCTTTCCTGAGGTGTTTGAACCGGTTGCTTTTGACTTGCCCTGATGATATCTGACCTTGTAACGATTCCAACAAGTATATTGTTTTCATCCAAGATAGGTATTCTCCCGACGTCGTGCTCGATCATCAGCTTTTTGAGAGTACTTACAGGTGTGTCTGTCTTTGCCGTTATAAGCTTCGATGTCATTACCGATTTAACGGGTCTTTTGCCTAAACCGTGGTTAATAGCCTTTTCTATCGTCTTTTTAGTAACAATCCCAACAAGCTTATTACCTTCAACAATTGGTATACCGTTGTGCCCGGTTATTTCCATTGTTTTGTTAACCTCTTCTATTGTTTCCGATGCCAACGCCGTTCTAACAGGTGAAGACATGATGTCTTTAGCCTTGAGGCCTGATGAAATGTATTTTGGAAGTGTATTCAAAACCTTGTGTATGACCTCTTCGACAGCCACCATCGAGAGCGTCGCAGAAGCTGCCTGCCTATGTCCTCCACCTCCAAATTCACTCATCAAGCCTCTTATGTCCACATCGGGAGACTTCGTCCTTCCCACGATAAAGACTTTCTTTCCCATTCTCACCACTGCGATCAGCGTCTCCGGTTCTTGAGCATACCAGTATTTTGCAACGACCGCAGAAAGCCCACCTACGAATTTTTCGGTTTCCGCATGCGTTATCGTAATGATATGATTGTCTATGGTGTAAGTTTGCGTGTTCTGTAGTAAATTTTGGAGTAGTAATTTCTGGTCTATCGTCAGATCAAATTTCACGTATTCGGCTACTATTTCCACCTCTAAACCGCATTCAAATAGATATCTAACTGCATCGATATCATCCAACGTTGTGCTTGAGAAGAGCAGATTACCAGTGTCTTCGTATATGGCAATCCCAAGCAAGGTAGCTTCTATTCTATTTGGTTTAACCCCGTGTTCCCTCAACATTTTCGTTACGATGCTTGCGGCAGCTCCTGTTTGTCGAAAGATTTTAGTGATACCATATCCGAGCGTACTTGTGCTATTTTCTGAACTATCAGAACCTCTTATATCGGGGTGATGGTCAATTATCGTTATCTTGGCATCAGGTCTTAGTTTCTTCTTTATCTCATCACCGATTCTCTCCAAGCCTGGCGTATCGACGATTATCAGTTCCTCTATACCCTCTTCCACCTTCGCAATCTGATCACTTGTTAAATAGGGAAATTCGTCCTCGTAAAGTCGTAGGTATTCTTTAAGGTTCTGCATGGGAACCCCAGAGATAACGATCTCAAAGTCCGGATGGAGTTTTTTCATACCTACACAAGAAGCAAACCCATCAAAATCTGGATTGTTGTGAGTGGTTATAACCTTCAAACAATCACTTCCCTCTTTCTTAACTTGTTGACAGAACCTGTGACAATTTCAATTTCACCTGAGGCATCAACACGAGCAATAGCGTAGAATATTTCAAAGAATCTTTGGAAAATATTCTTTGACTTTCTTTCGACAACGGGCTTCCAAGAACCACAGTTCACGTAAAACTTCACATCGTCTTTTATTTTAATCAAGTCAAAACCAGGTTTGTGGTTATGTCCCATCACAATACCTTGTATGTCTTCAAAAGGCTTGCTAAGAAAAGTTTCGTTTAAATACCCATCCATATTCTTGAAAAACCACTCCGGATCTTTGAATATCTTAATCGCAGCCTTTTTCAAATAATCCGTTTTCCTAACATTTCGTGCTTTCATAACCCCGCGTACCAATAACTCACCAAGTTTTATTCCGCCAATTTTGTTCAAAAATAGTATCGACAAGTTACTCATCAACGGGTACCTTTTTTTCATCCAGTACTTAGCCTCATCTTCGCGCATCATGGTTATGAAGTTGTCTATCCACAACTTCAGTAAATCGACGCTCGTTTCATACAATTTCGAAATCTGTTCAAGCCATTGGAAAACATCGAGTGAAGGTCTGACGTTATCGTAGTCGCTCACTACTTCTTCTGGCAAATATTCTCTCAACACGTCGTCGAAGTTTATCATCATGTACCTTGAGATAAAATCACCAAGTGGAGGGATTATCTCACCGTTGACTTCGGTAAACTTGTTGATAGCATCGAACTGATTGCCATGTACCGCTAGGATCTGTGTTTGCTCATCGTAGTAGTACGGGACTATTTCGAGATTTCTTATCTTTTCCTTTAGCCTTTCTTGCAGCGTTTCATTTCCTAAAATATAGTAATCGTGGTTACCAACCACGTATGTAACTTTTCCTTTAAATTTTGCCAGAGCATCAAATACTTTGGGATGAGCTTGCTCTATAGAATCTATAAGTTTTCCATCAAGCGAATGAACAATTTCCCAGAACGGTTTTAACCCAGCATGCCTAATGTATTCGGACTCGAGAATCTCAAACCCGTCACCTACAATAACAAGCTCTGGGTTTTCCAAACTGTTCCACTCATTTATGAAGTTAGTAAAAAGTTCGTCTTGTGTGAAATCATCTTTACCGTTTCCATCTCCGATGTGCAAATCACTGACGAATATTATATTCCTCAAATCCCAACTTCATCCCCTTTTCTATTAGAGTTCAAATATTCTCTCAGGATGGACGTACAATATCTTTGTTCCCGGGATCTGTATTTTCTTGATGACCTTCTCCATGCTTCTTATGTATCTGGAAGATATGTGATAAAGGACGAGCGTTTGAACATTTGCCTCTTTCACAAGTTCTATTACTTCTTCGAGTGATGCGTGGTTGTTGAATTTTCTGTCCTCTTTCTTTAGAAAAGTGCACTCGTGAAAGAGGATTTCGGTGTCTTGTATGTCTTCTTTTTTCAACAAGATCGTGTCGCCCGAGATAGTCAGAACCTTTTTTTCGTACGTTTCCGTCACTTGCTCGCTTCCATAAGTCTTGACAAGCTTTGTTATTTCTTCTTTCGAAAGGTCCCTATATTCTGCTTTCAACCTTTTGCGGACCTCGACAAGGTGATAACCGAATGCCGTTTCGCTGTAAGTATGCAGAACACTAAATGGTTTTATATAACGATTCGTTGTTTCAGAATCTCTCAATGGAACCTTTTCACCTTCTTTGAGAGGCACAAACTGGAGTTTAAATCGTAGTTCGCTGTTTGCTCTCCTTAAGAAATCTGCGTACAGTTCTATGCCTTTGTTTCCCGAAGGATAATAAATGGTCAAAGGTTTTTCTCTATCGCCCATTGCATTGTTTCTTGTGTTGATTATCGACCATAGACCTGATATATGGTCAACATGACCATGCGTCAAAAAGATGTGCTTAACTGCGTATATTTTATTTGTTAACATCGTTGCTACGCCTTCACCTGCGTCAAATAGTATGCGCTCAGGTGAGTAGTAAATCCATGTGGAATAAAGTGCCTTGGAAAAAGCTACTATGTTCATATCTTTGCATCTTCAACTCCTTTTTCAGCGCATTTAGGATCTTGGTCTATTAATCTTCGCCCCTCACTACTTCAACTTTAATTTTTCCAGAAACACCGCCGGGTAATTTAACAACCACGTCGTAGAGTCCCACGCTTTTTATAGGTGTATCAAGTGATATCCACCTTTTGTCAAACTCCCTTCCTAAGATTTTTTCTATTTCCTCTGCGATGTTCGAATTTGTAAGCGAACCAAATAACTTACCGCCCTCGCCAGCTTTTGCTTTGATTTTAAAGAGGTGTTTTTGAAGTTCGGCAAGGAGCTCTTCACTTGCTTTTTTCTGTTCTTCTTGTCTTCTTTTTTCCTCTTCTTTTTGTCTTTCCAACTCTTTAATCACTTCAGGTGTCGCTTCCTTAGCCAATCCCTTTGGAATAAGGAAATTTCTGGCGTATCCATCGGAAACGCTGACTATCTGACCTCTTTTTCCAAGTTTCGGAACATCCTGCATCAGGACTACTTTCATAGCTTCTTCACCCCTTTTTTGAAACTTTAGAAATTTGACTCAATCTCTTGGCTCAATAACCAAATATCTATCTTTTCCAGCGAGGTCTTTTAAGATTTTTCCACCGGTTAAACTTATTAATTTCTCACCTTGGTCCTCGCCTATTTCCATTATAACAATTTTACCTGAGATATCATAGCGATTGAAGAATTCTCTGTAAAAGTCCAGCCCATCCTCTCCAGCAAAGAGTGCTTCTTTTGGTTCAAAATCGAGTTCTTTTTGGAGTTTGGCATTATTCCTTACATACGGCGGATTAGAGACTACCAATTCTATACTATCCCACTCTTTTCGGAACGGTTCTGCATAGCTGCCAAGTCTGAATTCACAACTTATACCATATCTCTCCGCATTCTTCTTGGCAAGTCTTATCGCTTTTTCGTTAACGTCCGTTCCGAGAACTTTCACACCAAGTGTTGACAATTCTTTGTTGGTAGCACACTCAAGTGCAATGGTCACAGCTATCACTCCGCTACCAACACCTATGTCTAAAACTTTCCTCAGCTTGTATTTTCTTATGTACTCCAGGCTCAAATCTACAAGTCCTTCTGTTTCCCACCTTGGTATGAGCACGCCTTCTTCTATGTAAAACAACCTGCCGTAAAATTCCACTTCGCCAACGATATACTGCAGCGGATATCCTGTGAGACGTTTCTCAAACAGGTGAATTATGGAATCAAGCTGTTCATCTGGGCATTCTTCATCATAATGCGCAATTACGTATTCTTTCCTTTTTCCAAGTACTTTTCCAATCAAAAGAAGAGCCTCCCGCTCGGGAAGCCCTCTTTCCTTGTAAGTGCGAACAATTTCAGAAAACTTCATGGAGCCTTCGAGCACTCAAAACACTGTTCTTAAATCCCGAGTTGTTTTCGAATGACTGGATCTATTCTATCAGGTGTCCAAGGTGGGTCAAATGTGAGTTCGACTTCTACATTATTAACACCCTCTATAGACCTTATCTTCATTTCCGCATCACCCATAATTCCACCAGCGAGCGGGCACATCGGGGTAGTCATCGTCATGAGCACTTTGACATTGTTTTGGTCATCCACCTGTATATCGTAAACAAGACCCAATGTAACCACGTCAAGTCCTATCTCCCAGTCAATAACTTCCTTAAGTTTGTTCCACACAGCATTTTTTAGTTCTTCCTTTGTCATGCATTTTCACCTCCGTTGGTAAGCTCTTCTATCTTACTGGCTATTTCGTATGCAACATTATTAATGTATTCTTCATCTGGTCCCTGAACAAAGACCCTTACAAGCGGTTCGGTTCCCGACGGTCTGACGACGATGTCCGTGTCTTCTCGTTTGTATTTTTCAATCAGTTCTCTTACCTCTTTGTTTTCAACAACAAGTTTATTCTTGCACTTGATATTGAGCATAACTTGTGGATAATCCGATATTTCGTCAGCAAGTTCAGATAGTTTCTTCCCTTTTAGAATCATTACCCTTATAGTTTCCAATGCCGTTATCAATCCGTCACCTGTTGTCGACCTATCCAAGAAGATAATATGCCCGCTTCTCTCTCCACCAAGGACCGCACCATGTTCCATCATCTGCTCAAGAACGTACCTATCTCCGACTTTCGCCCTTAAAAGTTTGATACCGTGCTTTTTAAGGAAGACCTCAAGCCCCATGTTAGAAAGCACAGTTCCCACAACTACATTGTTCTTCAAACGTCCCTCGCTTTTCATCTGGACCGCACACATTCCTAATATTTTGTCACCATGAACTTCCTGCTTTTTCTCATCTAGCAAAATACATCTATCAGCGTCACCATCGTGAAGTATCGCAAGGTTGTGACTTGTCATCTTTTCTCTTGCATGGTCTGGATTTGTAGAACCGCAGTTAACGTTTATATTGTACCCATCGGGCGTATTATTAATCACTTCTACCTTCGCTCCAAGTTGTCTTAAAACGAACGGTGTTGTTTCAAAGGCTGCTCCATTTCCAGCATCGACCAGTATTTTTAAACCCGAGAGGTCCAAGTCCGAAAATTGTTGGATGACGTAGTTTGTATACTCTTCAAACGCGAGTTTGTAATCAACCACGCAACCTATCTCGTTGTAAGGAGCGTAATGAAGCTCTTTCATCCGCTTTTCCAAATTTTCCTCCACATCATCTGGAAGCTTAAAGCCTTTGGAGATGACCTTTAAGCCGTTGAATTCTGGAGGATTGTGCGAAGCGGAAATCATCACTCCCAAAGCATCTTCAAGTTTCGTTATTATCGCCAACGCTGGGGTCGGAAGAACACCGCATCGATAAACCGTGGCACCCGCAGCAGTAGCCCCGGCAATAATTGCCGCTTCGAGCATATCACCGCTCGCTCTTGTATCTTTAGCTATAAATATTCTGTTACTGATGTATCTGCCAAGTGCATTTCCCAACCTAAACGCTATTTCTGATGTAAGTTCTTCGTTAACCACACCCCTTATGCCATCAGTTCCAAAGAGCCTCATAAGAAATCCTCCCTTGATTCATTTTTTTGTTAGTTTAGAATACCTCCGAACGTTTTTATTATCTGCTTCCAGTATCTCGAGGAACAAGGGATTTGATCCACTCCACAAATTCAGGATAATTTCTCGTTTGCACGTATATTCTCCCGGGTCCTGTGAAATCGCAAACCAAGCCTTCCCCACCAAAAAGCGTAGACTTAATTCCGCCGAAGGTTCTGACATTGTAGCTAACACTTCCATCAAAAGCTACGACGTGTCCTGTATCAATGGTTAGCTTCTCACCTACTCCCAATTCGATCATCTTAATAGCCCCAAAGGAAGAAACTGCGACATCACCGTACCCTTGAAGTTTGAGTAGGAAGATGCCTTCACCTGCAAAGAATGATTTAAATCCACCGAAGGAGACATCTACATCAACTTGCGTATCACTCGCCAAGAATGATGTCGACTGAACAAAAAGCGTACCGTTCACCTGAACGATTTCTATATCACCAGGTAGTTCCGGAGCTATACCGAGCTCTCCGTTTCCTGAGGAATAATAAGTATTCATGAAAAAGCTCTCGCCACCGAGAAACGCACGCTTTAATGCCTTCCACACTCCACCTGTTGACGTCTCAACGTTGATTGGACCTTTCATATAAACCATCGCGCCAGGTTCTACTCTCACTTGCTCACCAGGTCCGAGGTACACCTTCAAGAGTGCATAACTACCCCTGAACTCTATATCCCCTCTCATATGTCATCCCCCACCTTTAAAATATAGACTCCGTCTTCACCATCAACTTCTTTCAACCTGACTTTAACGACTTCAAGGTCTTTTGAGCTTGGGATGTTTTTTCCCACGTAATCCGGTCTTATTGGAAATTCTCTGTGCCCTCTATCAATAAGAACCGCAAGCTGTATGGATTTCGGTCTTCCACGCGAGATGATCGCATCCATTGCCGCTCTAATCGTTCTACCTGTGAAGAGTACATCGTCGACAAGAATCACTTTCTTGCCTTGCAAATTGAAATCAATTATACTTTTGTCTTGTTCCTTTGTGGTTCTCTTTTCGTCATCCCTAAAAGGTGCAACATCCAACGCCCCCACTGGGAGCTCCACACCTTCTATCATCGATATATTCTTAGCTATCCTTTTAGCCAGATACCAACCACGCGTGATGATTCCGATTATCACCAAATCTTCGGCACCTTTGTTCTTTTCTAATATCTCATGCGATATACGCATAAGCGACCTTCTAACATCGTCTTCTCCCAGTATCTTAACCATTTTCTCACTTCCCACCATCGGTGCTTGCCCTAAATATCCCACAATTCTACATATTAAATCCAAGACTTATTTTGAGTCCATAATTCGACTTCAGTTCCTCGTAAGTCGAAACGCTTTCACCAAAATTGTAAAATCCACTCACTTCGATTATGTAGTTATCAATCAGCAATTTCATCTTTCCGTAGACAAGATGGTATATCATCCCTCCAGAGAGTGCGTAGACTGGAACGTATGAAAGAACTACCTCGTCAAGTGGCAGTAATTTAGATAACACGAAGCCTAAATTGAATTTCAAATAATCAAGCCCAAGATTCATCAAGCCAAATTTTAAAGTTGTCTGAGGTGTAACAGACCAGCCGAAAACCGATTCCATACTGGGCAAAAGGCGTTCCTGTCTTTCCGAGTAGAGCATCAGATTGTATATTGCAAAACTTAAACTGGAAGAATCCGAAATCTTAATCAATCCTCCGACATCCAAGCTCAAAGCTTTAGCATCGAATGGGAGTAACTTAAGCTTCAGGTTCAGCCCGTACAACTTTGAAATATCGACCAACCTGTAGTTTATAGTCCCTGTTGCGTAGGTGGAGTCCGTTGTGTAACCGAGCTCCCCAAAGAGTGTTCCCTGCCTCTGCCTCCAGTAAACTCCAAGCTCCCAATCAGACTGCTGTGGAATTTTGATTGTAAACATCAATGTATTATTACCCGACGTGAAATATACGGGATTTTCGTAGAACTGTGCGTACAGCAATGAAGTCGTTATAAAAGTAAGAATAACAACAAGAAGGTTAATCTTACGAAGATTGCTTTTCATACGCTTTTTTCACCTTCTCTCTGAATTCAAAAAAGGTACCATTTTCTATGCTTTCGCGCATCTTCTCACCGAATTCCATCATGAAGTGTACGTCGTGAATGGTTAATAGTATCTGCCCGAGTACCTCTTCCCTATCAAAGAGGTGTCTTATGTAGCCCTTTGAAAAATTGCGACAAGTGTAGCACGTGCAATTTTCATCAATCGGTGTCTTATCATATTTGTACCTTGCTGAGCGGATGTTGAATTTTCCATTCCACGTAACTGCAAGCCCATGTCTTGCAACACGTGTTGGGAAAACGCTATCAAACATATCAACACCATTTGCGACCAGATCTACCAACAAATCGGGTGAACCACCGCCCATGAAGTACCTTGGTTTGTTTTCAGGCATCTTTGGACCTACGAACTCAACCATTTTCAAAGTAACCTCTCGTGGTTCGCCAACACTTAGCCCACCGATGGCGAATCCATCAAAATCCAATTCGGTGATTTCTCTTAAACTCATTTCTCTGAGGTCTTCGTATACTGCGCCTTGTATTATGCCAAAGATCGCCTGGTGAGAAATTCTTCTTAAATGTTCTAAACTCCGCTTTGCCCATTTCGTTGTGAGCTTCACAGACCTTTTTGCTTCTTCATACCCGTCCTTGGGATCGGCGCAGTAATCGAATGCCATAACGATATCTGAGCCGAGTGTTGCCTGTATTTCCATAGACAACTCCGGCGTAATGTAATGTTTTGACCCGTCTATGGGAGACATAATCCACACGCCATCATCTGTGATCTTCTGACCTTTCTTAAGGCTAAAGACCTGGAATCCTCCACTATCGGTCAGAATAGGTCTATCCCAATTCATGAAGTTGTGCAGCCCACCAAACTCGCGGATAACATCCAAGCCCGGCTTGAGGTACAAATGAAACGCGTTTGAAAGAATTATCTGAACATTGTTTTCTTTCAAAATATGCGGAGTGACCAACTTTACATTCGCATTAGTACCAACCGGCATGAACGTAGGAGTTTCAACAACACCATGCGGAAGGTGTATTCTTCCCCGTCTTGCATTTCCAACAGTTTTTAAAACTTCAAATCTTAGTGAACCCATTTTCTTTTACCAACTCCTGTATTCTTTCGTAGTAGACTTTTGCTTCTCCCATAACTTCGTACATTTCATCCAAAATTTTATTTTTGAATTCTTCGTCGGTTATCGACTTGAGGTTAATCATAACGTTATATTCTCCTATCTTACAAGCGGCTCTTGCCAATTCTGCGGCGCTGAAAGCATCAGATACTGCGTTCTGATTACCCCACTTTGCAACAATTTCACTGTATTTGAGTATATCTCTCGCACATTCAACAAGTTCGAAAGGCGTTTCAACAGCTTTTTTAAGTGCCTCCTGAAGCTTTTTCTCCTTCTCGGGATCTTCCTTTGGCAGTTTGTAAGCTTCCATAACCTTATTGAACGCTTCGACATCTTCGGAAGCTAACCTGAGTGTTCTTTCTACAACAAGTTCCATATTTTCTAACACTTCTTGCATGAGTCCTTCGTAATTTTCGTATTTTTTCTTTCCGAGCGTGAGATTTGCAACCATCGAGTTCAGCGATGCACCGAGTGCGGCAACGACAGCACCAACGGCTCCTCCGCCTGGAACCGGTGTTTTTTCTTTCACTTTATTACAAAGGTCCTCAACAGATAATTTTCTAATATCCATCATCATACGCTTCCCCCTCCTCGTCAATGAGTTTAAAAAGCACTGAACTTTCAATATTAAAAACCTCTTCACAATAGAAAAATTATTAAACATTCCTATTTACAAACATTATACCACAAAAAAGCACAATTGAAAAATCTCGAAAACGTGGTACAATTCATACGGGTGCCGTACTAGGCGGGGGGTTGGTGGTCCCCTGTAACCCGAAACCCACCTTAGCGGGGCCGAACTCCCCGACTGAGGCTGCCCGGGTTCGGTACCGGCACACCCGGTGGCAACGAAGGTTGGGTCCCACGCAATAACTGCCTACGAACCGGGTCAGGTCCGGAAGGAAGCAGCCCTAAGTAGGTAAGTGTGTGCCGTGGGGGTGCCCGGCTGGAGCCATGCAGGGTGTGTACGGCCGGGTCTGGACAAGTCGAAGCGGGGTGTACGGCACCCTTTTTTTATTTCAAGGTTGCATTATCACTCTACCCGAGGGAAGCTGTAAGCCGGATTCTGTCTAGACAGGCATCTGTCTATGCGGCCTACCCGGGGGAATTTGGGCGGAGCCACCCTACCCCCTGCTTGGCCTTGCTCCGGATGGGGGTTGCCAAGCCGGTGCATTGCTGCACCGCTGGTGAGCTCTTACCTCACCTTTCCACCCTTGCCCTAAAATAGGGCGGTTTTCGTTTCTATGGCCCTGTCCGTGGCTCGCGCCACCTGGCCGTTAGCCAGCATCCTGCCCACGGAGTCCGGACTTTCCTCAGGTCAGCCTTGTGCGACCGCCTGCGCCTGTCCGCTCCCCTCGGGAATTTACAAAATTTACATTCCTCAAACCTGAATAATTATATACCGCCCATTCCAATAATTCAAGAAAAATGCTTTCCTTACTTGTTCAGCATGATTTTAAAAAGTTATTTTCCAAATTGCGAAATTTTCGGTGCGTAGAACACCTTTGATAATTGCAGAAATATATGTTAGAATAAAGATGTATTGTTCGCTATACGAAACATCCTAAAGATTGCACCAAAGGAGCGTGCTTTTCAAGTGGCTAGAGTTGAAGTACTAAATCAAAGAATCGAATACTCGATTTTTCAACTGGCTTGGCCGTTGATAATTTCTAACTCACTTCAAACAATCTACAACATCGTAGACTCTTACTTCCTTGGTAAGCTTGGGCCAATCCAATTTTCCGCTGCGACCGTTACCTGGCCGGTGATTTTCACATTTATTTCCCTTGCGATGGGCTTTGCAAATGCTGGTATAGCCCTCGTATCCCAAAACGCCGGTAAGAGAGATACCTTAGCCATGAAAAAATCTGCTGGTCAGCTGTATTTAGTAACAATCGTCACAGGTGTTGTTTCAACTATTCTGGGACTTGCTTTTACAAAACCCATCGTATATGGAATAGTCGGTCCAAAGAGCCCGCAAATAATACCATATGCGATTAGTTACTATGTTGTAGACATGATAGGTCTTCCACTTGTTTTTGTTATCAACTCCACGACCTCCGTGATGCGGGCCATAGGTGATTCGCAATTTGGAATGCGAATGACATTTTACATGAACGTAATTAACATGATTTTCGACCCTCTGTTGATCTTCGGAATAGGTCCTTTTCCAAAGCTTGGTGTTGCGGGAGCCGCATGGGCCACAAACTTGGGAAGGTTCGTGGCTGCAGCGATTAGTATCCAACACGCCTTTTCAGAAAGAGCTGTACTAAAAGTCCAAAAGCATGATTTCAAGCCTGACTGGAAGATGATATCTATAATCTTGAAACTTGGGCTTCCCAGCGCAATAGGTTTGTCCGTAACATCGGCAGGTTTTGCAGTCATAATGAAGTACGTAGCGATGTTCGGACCTGCGGTGATCAGTGCGTATGGTATTGGCAACAGAGTGACAAACCTTGTCTCCATGGTTTCTTTTGGTTTGGCGGGGGCAGTCTCGACAATGGTTGGTCAGTTCATCGGGGCAAGAAGGTACGAAGATGCGGAAAGGACGGTGAAAACTGCATTTTTCTGGAATGTAGTTATTGTTGGTATTCTCTCGGTACTTACGTTTGTATACGCAAAACAGGTCACAAAATTCTTCATCAACGATCCGGAAGTTATACAAATGGGGGACATATTCTTCAAGTACATTTCGTTCTCATTGCCCATATTCACGTCCTACATGATTTACAATAGCGCACTTATAGGTGCTGGAAAAACTGTGCTTTCAATGATTGGAGATATACTGAGGTTATGGGGTATAAGGATTCCAATAATCGCAGTACTTGCAACAACTATGGGGTTTAAAGGGATTTTTATAGGTATGATAATCAGTAACTTGATCGTCTTCTTCATTACTTACGCATTCTTCAAATTCTCAAATTGGAAAAAAGCGATCGTATGAATCCATTTGCTAAGGAGGGTACTTAAGAAATGGATACTACACCAGTTAGATACATTTTTTTGGACTACGACGGGACGATAATTGAAAACGCGGAAGGAGAATTTCTAAAAGAGTACTTCTCGTTGCTTTCGAAGAAATCGGGTATTGAATTTAACCAACTGTTCCAGCTTGTAATGTCTTCAGTGGAAGAGAGTATAAGAAACATGCAACCGAACGAAAGCCTTTTTGAAAAGTTCAGCAAAGCGATTTCAAGCAAGTCAGAAAAACCCAAAGAATACTGGCAGAATCTATTCTACGATTTCTATGAAAATGAATTCGACGAACTCTCAAAGATAGTGAAACCAAACATCGAATTAATAGAATTAATTAAAAAAACCAACAAAAAGGTTATCTTTGCATCAAACCCTCTCTTTCCCAAAATTGCAACTCACAAGCGGATACAGTTTGCTGGTTTAGAACCCGACATGTTCTTTTATATCGCCCACATGGAAAACAGCACGTACGCTAAACCGAATCCCTTGTTTTTCCAAGAAATTCTCAACAAACTGAACATTTCACCAAATGAATGCGTAATGATAGGTGACTCGGAATTTGACATGTCCTCAGAAAAAGCTGGCATTAAATTTGTACACATCGACGAAGTGGAAAAATGGAAACCCATATTTTAAACAAAAAAGCCCTGAGGACCTTTAAATCCTCAGGGCGTTGTTAATCGAGCTTAAAAATCTTAATTCCTTATTCTCTAAACAATGTCAAATCAGGTTTTTAAAAGAGTACGAATGCAAGGTAATCTATCGCCGATGAAACAATCAAGTGGTAGATCTCCCTTGGAATCTGTATGTTTAGTTCATCGTAGAGTTCATCCATGAGTTCCATGACTTCCGCTTTCTTCTTGTCTCCCTCACCGGGCCTTTCAACAAGGTACATGAAGAGCTTAAGAATGTCCCAAACCCACTTCATCCCTATCACCCGCAATCTGCACCAAGAGAATTTCAACCATTCATAAGTTATTCGATCAGATTAACAAGGATTTCGACGTTTGTTTCTGTTAATCTTGCTTCGTCTGGTTCGAACCCATCGGGTACAACACCGAGCTGTTTGAGCTGTTGCATATCTTGTGTCAATTCTGTTGGATTGATAGAATCAACAGGTTCTGGAATGTTCAACCTATAAGTTCGCATTCTTGTTCCATCGCTTTTCCTAAACATCAGTGTGAGTCTTTTCATAATTCATCACCTACACTTTCGGTAGTAACAAGCTGAGCACTTTCGCACATGTACTTTGAATACTTATCAAGTATTGAAACAATCACTTGAGCGTTTTCACTGTTAAAAGAATCAGAAACCGCGATACTCTGCCTTCTGTAAATAGGTTCGTTGTTCTCATCAAACCCCACTACCCATCTCAAAACCAATCTTTTCATACTCACACCCCCGTTCATGTTCCAGATGCTGTTAACTAAAAGTATTGAAAATTTCCAAAAACCGTATTATCTTCTTATTAGTGGAACACCCCCCACCATCAATTCTCACAAAAAGGAGGTACTCCACTATGCAAAATTCTGTAGTCTCTTGCCCCAAATGCGGCTCTACCAACATCTACAAAAACGGTCATGATAAGTACGGTAACCAACAATACTTTTGCAAAGACTGTAAGCGCACTTTCAGACTTGTTCATTCAAAAAAACACAAGCTCTTCTCTTTCCCTTATCCTAAATGCCCTGTCTGTGGAAAAACTATGCAAATCCACAAAATCAAAAAAGCCTTCGTTAAGTTCCGTTGCCGTTCTTGCCATACCAGAGACGAAATCCCAACTAACTTACCTCAATTTGTCCCTCTTCCTTTCGACTCTTTCAAGTTCTTCCGTTTCCCTATCTTTATTGTCCTTAAAGCCTTCGTCCTTTATTTCAAAGCTGTGTCCTTGCGTTCCATCAGAGACTCACTTAATATCAAAGTCTCTCATGTCGCTATCTACAAGTGGATCCTTAAGTTGTCTTGTTTCTTTTCCATCCTCGTTCCTGTAGATGCTTTCAAAGTCCATGGTGATGAAACTGTCGTTTTGTTTAAATCCAAAAAGTACTATGTTTGGTTCTTAGTTGACCATGAGACGAATCTTATTGTTGCTTGGCATGTATCCAAATATCGCGATATGGGTCAAGTGAAGATATTGTTAGAGAAGTTCTTTGGTAACAACGAAAGAACAATCGAACTAATTACAGATGGACTTGGTGCGTATGGTGCAGTGAAGATACTATACAAGAATATCAATCATATTGTTGTGAGACTTGGGCAAAACAATCAATGTGAATCGAAGTTTTCCTTATTCCAAGACTTTGTACGAGCCAAGCGTGGATTTAAGAATATTGAGAATCTTCCAATGTACGTAAATAGCTTTTGTGTAGTGAGAAATCTCTTGAAACTGAACGGGAATGATATTGCGCGTGTTATGAGTGTTCTATTGTCTTCCATCACTACAAGTTAACAGGATCATGTTCCAGTATTCATACTTTGCTGCTCGCTACCTGCGCAGGCAATGAGATGTATCTACGGCCAAATTGATGGTTAACGTAAAATTTACAAAATAAAAAAAGCCCAGGTATTATCCTCCCTGGGCCTGTTTGATTATCTATTTCTTATCTTCTTTTTAAACCTCTAAACGCACTGTAGATTATCCAGATCAAAAACCCTATAGCCACTATAGGAACGAGTGCAGCCAAGAAGACGTACGCAATTACAAGCATTACCAAAAATATGATAACACCAAGGATCCAAACCAAAAGTGGTGTTAAGAACGGCAATAATGAAATCACTATCAGTGCAACAACCAAAATCCCTATAAGTGTGAATATCCACATTTTAGTTACCTCTTTTCTTTAGAATTACTTCAAATCCAGCAATTTATAATCAGGCAACCCGTTCTTGAATGGTGGATAGAACTCTCCCTGGATCAACGGTAGGGCGTATCTGAAGAACTTCTCGGTTACCGTAAATTTGTCAAAGTAATCCTTCGGAAGCATCTTTGTTTGTTCAGCGACTAAGTTCAGTGGTACGGAAGAATACCTAATCTCGTATGGATCATCCGAAATGCGCTCCATTGTGACCATAACACCGTAGTTATCCTCAAGTGCATACCTCACTGCCATCCTTCCGCACATCTCAGCTTCCTGGACATCAGTGGCACTTGCTATATGCCTGCCGCTTCTTTGCAGATAGTCCGGAATTGCAACATGCGTTTTCAAACCAAGCTCGGACCTCACCATTCCAGCGATAGTAAATCCGACACCACCAAGCTGTCGGTTACCAAAACTGTCGGTGAATCCCATATCCGAGACAAAGAAACCATCGGGATACTTCAAACCTTCGGCAACTGCGATTGCGCAGTGCCCCTTTTTCGAAACGACATTATCAACCGCAGCGATAAACTCATCCTTATTGAAAGGTTCTTCCGGAAGTAGGACAATATCTGCGCCTATACCATTCACCCAGCCAAGAGCAGCCGCTGCAGCAAGCCAACCCGCATGTCTTCCCATGATTTCCATAACAAAGACTTGTGTCGAGTCCACGTACATACTTCGCAAATCAAGAGCTGCTTCCATCATTGCTATCGCTATGTATTTCGCAGCCGAACCGTACCCTGGACAATGGTCGGTGTGGGGCAAGTCGTTGTCAATTGTTTTGGGCACACCGACAACTTTCAGTTCATATCCCCTTTTTTGTGCTTCCATTTGTAACCTCCAAGCTGTATCCATAGAATCGTTACCACCATTGTAGAAGAAGTATCTAATATCGTTTTTCCTAAAAATCTCGAAGAGTTTCTCTATGTCAGATTCGCTTTTCAGCTTTTTCCTGCACGACCCAAACGCACCTGCAGGAGTATACCTCAGAAATTCTATGTCAAGCTCAGTTGCATCTAAAAACTTCTCTTTCAAAACTCCTGTAACACCGTTGATGCCGACGTATATTTCCAAGCCGTTCCTTCTTGCCTCATCGATAACTCCGTACGCGCTCGCGTTTATAACGCTCGTAACTCCACCCGACTGTGCGTACAACGCCTTCATATCAACAACACCCCCAAACTCCGTCCGAAATTTTACAGTCTCCAAAGAATACTTATCAGTATTTTACCATAAGAGTCTGAAAAAACAAAAAAGCCCCGGAGGTTCCAACCCGGGGCTTTGTAATTTGTAAAACAATAATTATTGGACAACAGACTAGAAGTTCACATACCCACTAATCATTATTGTATTTGTCATTATGTCTGTAATATCTGGATTTTCTATCTTTATGTTAAGTCCTTTTTCCTTATCGAACAGTCCGAACAAGAGGTATACCTTGGTTGGATATGTGTAACCCAAACCAACTTTGTAACCATCCGCAATGTACGTAACATTCCCACTCAAGTCCGCACTTGAAATGTCGAAAGAACCAGAAAATGCCAATTTTTCTTTACCAAGCACAACGTTTCCACTCATTCCGATTATCGAACCATCGAAATCAACAGACAACCCGAAGAGCTCGGTATCGAAACCAAGCGCGAAGTAGTAGCTGTTGTCCAAACTGTAAAGTCCAACGAGCGAGACATTTATCGCACCTTGTAGAGAATATTCACCAACAACTGAATAGTTATTTGTGTAATAATCCTTCGCGCCGAAAAGTCTAATACCACCGAACTCAATACCTGCTATCAAGGGCAATTTGTTACTTTCGTATCCCAAGCCAAAGACGATGCTGGTATCTTTCGCAATTTCGTAAGAAAACACTATTCCTGTATCCTTTCCTTCAACAGGCAAAGTCCAAGGCTTTTTGTAGTGGAAACCAACAAGCAGTCCATCGTTTTTCATTCTCAGCAATGCGTTGGAAATTGCTGCACCACCGTATGTCAATGACAGGGAAAGGTCTGGATTTGGGGTGAACGTTAATGTCAACTTGCTTGTTGCCCCAGAGAAAACAAGGTAATTCGTTGCGTTCGTTTGGAGTGTGTATGTGAATTCGTATTTCCCTTTTACTGGTAGTCCCCCACTTTGTGCTTCTACTCCCTCTATTTTTAGAAGCCCATCCTTTTGGACTAGGTTGAAAACACCGTTCTTACCACCAAAGCCATCTGGTTCATACCCAGGTGCGTGCGGGTCTTCTTCCCAAACGTCGTTTCCACCAATTACAAAAACGTATTTATATTTGTGAACCCCCGGTTGCAGAGCGAGTGAAGTCACCCAATAACCATCAACAAGTTGCATCTTCTGCGCCCTTGGATTCCAACCGTTGAAAGTTCCGGCAAGGTAAGCCTCCTGCGCGTTCTCTTTCTTAACAGCAAACACAACCTTGCCATCGACAATTGAAAGTCCCGGAGTTACCTTCACGGTTGTCACTACTGCTGGCTTTTCTTCTGCCTTAACTACTTGCTTTCCTTCCTTGACCGCTCCGGCTGGTGCTCTTACAACGAGCTTTCCACTTTCCATAGCAACTTCAAGAACTGAGTTCAACCCGCCAAATCCGTCATCTGTGTACGCAAATGCATTCGGGTCTGGTATCCAGTTACCGTCAACAACAAACTTGTATTCGTACACCCCTGGCTTTAGTTCCAAAACCGCTTCCCACCAGCCATCTTCGATGAAATAAAGCGGTGTGTCATCAGCTTTCCAATTGTTGAATGAACCAGCGATATATGGCTGCTTTGCATCCTTGTTGTAGTAGCGGATGATGACGTAACCATCGACATCAACAAAAATCGTGTTTTCTCTCTTTTCGTTCAACACATATTTCTTCCCAGTTGGTTGGGCTTGTGTACTTTCCGCTTGCCCTAATATTTTGCCGTCTGGTGTAAGTGTAAACATTCCATTTTTCCCGCCGAATCCGTCATCTGTGTATGCTGGAGCTTCTGGGTCTTCTTTCCAAATCTTGCTGTCAATAACGTACTTGTATTGATAAGTACCGGGTTTCAACTCGACTTCGTACACCCAAACACCGTCAACTAATTTCATAGGCCACGTTGTTGGGCTCCAGTTGTTGAACGAGCCTGCAAGATAGACAACTTGTGCTTGAGCTTTAAATGTGAATACGACCTTACCATCTTTGTACTGAACAGCAGCAAACGAAAATGTGAAAACAATCAAAAATGCAACCAATAAGAATCTCCTCACCATTCTCAAACTTTCCATTAAGTAACACACCTCCTACATAAAAATATGGTATAAATAATTTAGCTTAAAAAAATTGAGGGCAGGACAACTTATGTCACCTTGGCTTTTAAGCCATTTTGGGAGTCTGTTGCCTGCCTTTAACCATGATAAGTTGGTTGGGCTTTCAGCCCTCGTCAGCATGGAGGATTGGTTCAGTAGGCTCCCTGCCCTCATCAATTGAAAGGAGGTTCTTGTATGAATAACTTCTCCATATTCGTCGGCATCGATGTTTCCAAGGATAAGTTCAACGTCTGCGCTATCTCTAATCCCAGTTCCATCATCTTCGAATCTTCTTTCGATATGTCCCAGCAAGGCTTTTCCTCCTTCGCAAACAAACTCTCTGCCTTCCCAAAACAATCCATCATCATCGCTATGGAATCTACTGGCTGTTATCATCTCAACCTTCTGGCTTTCCTTTCTTCCAACGACTTTGCTTGCGCTGTTTTTAATCCTCTAACTGTTAAAAACTTTGCTTCTCTTCGAAAGACCAAAACCGACAAAATCGATGCTCGCATTATCGCTACTGCTTTGTTTTACCTACAACATCAAATTCCTTCTTCTGCTTTTGTCAACTCTGAGCTTCGTGATATTGTCAGAGCACGCGAAAACATTATCCACCGCATCGCAAAAGTTAAAGACAATATCGAAAAACTGCTCAACGTTCTTTTCCCTGAACTCGAAAGAGTTACCAATATCTACAGTGACACTATCCTCAATCTTCTTTCTCATTTCCCTTCTGCCAAGGCTATTCAAAAGGCTCGTAATCTGGATGTGTTCTTTTCCAAAGACCGTGGCAGAAGTACAAAACTTAATGCTCAAAAACTTAAAGAACTCGCTAATAACTCGATTGCTCAATATTGGCCGATGAAAGAAAAGATTCTTGTGCAAAATATCAAAGAACTACAATTTTTACAGCAACAGCTTGAAGAATACGACAAGATGATGAAAGAATATTGCGAATGTAGTGCGATAAACCTTGATATCGAGATACTCACGTCAATACCAGGTATTGGTGAAAACAGCGCGATGCATTTCTTGGCAGAAGTTGGAGATATCTCAAGATTTAGTACATACAAAAAACTCATTGCGTATTGTGGACTCGATCCAAGCATTGCCCAATCAGGCAAAAGCAAAGTAGAAGGACACATATCGAAAAGGGGCAATGCCCACCTAAGACGAATACTATGGCTAATGGCAGTGAGTGTAGTGATTCACAACGAATATTTCCGAACATACTATGAACGAAAAAGGCAGCAAGGTATACCGTACAAAAAAGCGATAATGTCAGTAGTACACAAGTTATTGCGAACGTTGTACGCAATGTTGAGAAAGAAAGAGAAGTTCAATATTGATTATGCTATCTCACACTCAAAACAAAAATTTAATTTTGCATAGTTGACTCCCAATTTTTAACCAATTTATCGATAATTTTTTCAAACATCTGTTCATTACCACCAGGTGTTTATAATAACATTAACAACTGGCCTGAATGGATTATCACCTGCAAAATCACCATTCCCGAGCTGCATAGAGATTTGAGCATTCTGAAATCCTGTCAATTTCAGTTCACCGAAGAAGGAGTCCTTTTCTTCGTAATAACCTATAATTTTCTGGTATTTTGCAAACGCTGAGACGTTGCCAAACGACCTTCCCAATTCCAAGTAGTATATTTCACCTATTGTGTTAATCGAGGAGTGTATCGGTTTACCGAACGAGTAGGACGCTTTTCCTGAAAAGTCCATAAACGAGAACGTGGACCCAAAAGTTACGATGAACTTTCCCCACTCTGTTGGCATGAAACCTGTGACATCAGAAAAACCTACCTTTTTGAGATTCGCAAAGAATTGACCGAAATTAACATCTATACCAGCTTCGGAATTGTTGAGCAGGTCATCGAAAGTGTTCTCAAAATCAAAGTTTGTGTTCACATACGTATTAAACGCCGGTGAGCTGCCAAATTTGTACCACAGGCTTACGACATTCTGATTGCTTATATTCGTCGGGCTCAACGCTAAGCGAGTATTTGTAGCACCAGCAAGAATGTACCTAACTCCCCAGTTGTAGCTTCCTTCTGCAAGCGATAAAAAGGCGACACTGTTTTTGAGTTCAAAGTTTGTTAAATCCTGCTGGATGAGTTCATAACTTAGATTAAAACCTGAGACCTTTTGATAACCGGAAAGCGCTACGTCAAACTTATTCCCCCTCTTACCGAGCATGACTTTGTGGTTGGGAATCATCGGCACTGGAGCATCGAAATACATCACATCCTGGCTCAGAACCAACTTACCGAAAGCAGTGTTTACATCTATCCCATCCCTACCGCCATCAACTTTGTACAATACAACTGGATCGCTTGTGGAAATGAAAGATATATTCTTATAGAGGTTCAATTTCAAATCGCTGAGCTTCAAAGAAAGTTTCGCAGATTCCAGATTAATATCTTTCAAACTCACCGAAAGATCGAAATCTCTACCGAATGCTGAAGGATTCATTCGAAACTCGGTTGAAAACCACGTATTTGGTGCTTCAAAGCCGTTCGAAAAGTCAAAGCCGAGTGAAAAATTCGCCGAGTAAGTCGATTGGAATGCAAAAACATTTGCGGTAAGTAGCAAAGTACACAATAATATTGCAACCCGTTTGGTCAAATTCTGAGCATTTCTCACGCCATCATCACCTCACAAGGTAATTATTCATATTTACCAACAAAGGCTATTTCTTCTCGTATTTCACTTCCAGAATAGAGAATTTTGGATTATACGTGAACGTTACATCGTACGTTCCAGCCTCTGGGAGCGAGAATGATGCGTCTTGCCCCATCCCCGCATCGTATTTCTTCCCATCGTAGTTCATTTCCCACGGCTTCCAGTCGTTGTCTGTTCTTGAAAGCTTGTATTTGTACTCTTTCTTCTCACCTGTGAAGTTCGTTCTTTCGTACAAAAAGACCTTCTTTGCACTATCCCAATTCATCTGCCCTTGCGACAAATTCCAACCGTTAATTTCCCCACCAATTGACCAGTTCTTAAGTGCTGTTTTGAATTTCTCAGAATCACCCACCCCGACTGCCTGACCGTTCACCATAGCCGTTGGTGTTGCGTAGATCGTCAGTTTAGTATCAGAACCGAGGTTTTCTTTCCAAACGGGTATCGCTGAAGAAACATTCGTAACTCCACCTTGTTTGTATATAACCTTGTACCATCCGATCGAAAACTGAGGACCTGATCTACTCGGATTAAACGTGACAGATGCAACCGGTAGTTCAAATACATATGCATCTTCCTCGCTACTATAAGTCATTTTGTCTGCTTCTGTTGGCACCCAGCCATTCCATTCTCCGACAACGTACACACCATCAGGTAATTGTAGGTTCAATAATTTCATACAACTTGAAACGGTTCCAAAAACAAGTAAAAAAATCGAGATGGTGTAAAGCAAAATAAACAAACTTTTTTTCTGCCATTTTCTCAAAAAAATCACCCCTTTTACAAGCTGCTGGCATTTCGTTCAGTTTCTTACTATTAAAGAAGGGGCATACGCCCCTTCTAAGTGGAAATCTATAGTTAGAGCTCTGTAACTTATTTTTTTAGAGGATTAGAAATAGTCTTAGCTATGACAACCGGCACGTTATAACCACCATCTCCAGCTTCAAATCCCTGATTCGGATAGAAGTCCCCTGCGTATTGCTTGCTTCCGTCATTGCTCAATCCACCAGTTAATACGAAAACAGCCTTTACAGAAAGTTTATTGGGATCCGTGACACCAAGCTTATTAAGTGGGACGGCTATTTCGACTACTTTGTGACCATCAGATGTTTCTGTTGATGCAAGTGTAACTTGAACACTCGTAGCTTCAGCTGATGTAAATCTCCAAGCACCGTAGCCATCGCCCCATGTTTCAAGGACAAAGTCCACATCACCTTTCTCGAATTTGTATTTTCTTCCCCAAGGATGTTTGGTTGTGTCTTGTGCACCAGTTACACCTGAAAGGTCGACGATGACCATGAAGTTGTTGAAGCCTTCCTTCGTAAACTCGCCAGCGATGTAAAGATTTGTCGCATCAAAGAGAATACCAGCTCTGTAAATTTCGTTATTTGCACCCCACTGTGAATCGGTTGCTCCGTCGGTGTAAACATAGTTTCCCCAATCTGAAAGGCTACCGTCAAGTGTCACGGTCTTAAGAAGTGGTGGAGCCTGGAAGAGTTCACAACTCGTAAGCAGCAACACAACCAAAACAGCCGCAAATACCACAGTACTTTCTTCATAACCCATACCTCCCCTTTCTAAAGGTTTTTTAAGTTCAGTTACTAAGTAGCAGCGGACATCGTTAGAACAAAATAGGTCGATTAGATCATCCAAATTTATATTATACTATTTTCCAGAGCATAGATTTTTCGTCGTGGAACAAATTCCACACTCTTCCAATTGTAAAATACAATTCTTAGTCCTTCACAAACACATACACTTGCCTTGGATTGACCGTCCAGTTGGTATCTTGACTCAGTGTTGATTCGTTTTTATTGCCAAATTCAAATAAGCTTTCATTAAAGAACGCATACCAGACCCATCTGTATCCTGCTGGTACTGTGTAATTGTTCGGCCAAGTTGGGTCTAAGTTTATCAATACAAGCACTTCCTGACTTCCGTATGTTCTTCTGACAACGTACAAGTTCTTCCAGTCGCGTTCTATCGTCAACAAACCTTTCGATAAAGCCGGATATGTCTTCCTCAGGTTTATGAATTGTTTGAAGAAGTTATATATCGTGTAACCATTCATCTGCTCTTCTACTGAAACCCCATCGTTCGGATCATCGTACATCGCACCATCGACGTTTGCATTTCCAAACGTAATTCCTTTTTGTTGGTAAATTGGCTTCGTCCACCATGTCTGCCCAGCTCCGTTTTGACTTGCATACCACTGCATCGGCTCTCTCACTGGCAAGTCCCACGGATCTTGATCCCATTTCCATCCTCTCAAGCCTATTTCATTCCCATAATAAATAACAGGCATACCATTTAAAGAAAGCAAGAGTGCATTCGTCAAAATATACTGCTTTGTACCAACTTGTGTGTTTCCACTATACTTTTGGTCGATAAGTACAGATATCCATCTGTTCAAATCGTGATTATCTATGAACGGGAAATGTTTTACGTTGAGATAATAACTCGCTCCATTAACCCATGAAATTGTTTCTCCCAGCAGGTTATCTTTCCCCTCATGGTTGCCTGTTATTCCATACATGAATGTAAAGTTAAATGCCGGCATCGGTGCGAATTGCGAAAGAACCGATGGATTTCCATCGTACACTTCTCCAACAACTATCGCATCGTTTCCTAACTTGCTCCTGATGTAACTTTCTATTTCCCTTGCGATTGCTGCAGAATCCGAAATTCCATCGTTCCAATCCCAGCCTTTGTAGTGCTTTGGTGCATCAAGTCTGAAACCATCCACACCAACGGTTATCCAAAAATCGATTATTCTCTTGATTTCGTTCATTACTTGTGGATTGTCGAAATTCAAATCGGGCATTGATGAGTCAAACAGTCCAAAGTAGTAAACTTTTAGCCCTTTTGAGTTTATCTTCCAATGCCAGTGATTCCAACCGTCTCTATTTTCAAGTGTCATTATGTAGTAGCTCCAATACTTCGAATTCGTTGTGTTCTCAATGGCATCCAGGAACCACGGGTGTGTATCGGAAGTGTGGTTCACAACCAAGTCCATAACGACACGAATTCCGTTCTGATTGAGTGTTTTTATCATATTTTCAAGTTGTGCGAATGTTCCATAGTCAGGTTCTACATCGTAGTAGTCTTCAACATCGTAACCGTGGTACGATTTTGCTTTGTTGAACGGCAAGAACCAAACTGTATCCACTCCAAGCGTTTTGAGATAGTCTACTTTTTGGGCAACACCGTTGTAGTCACCTACACCGTCGTTGTTTGTATCGTAAAAAGAGCGGATGAAGAGTGTGTACATCGTTGAGGACGTGAGTGGAACATTTAACGAAGTTATACTCACATCTTCTTTGTTGATGTACTTAGTCTGGCTCTCTTTACCGTTAACAATCGCACAAACTCCGAATTTCTCTGCTTCCCAGAAGTCTTTACCATAAAAGTCTTTTACACTTAGTGTTGTTGCACTTGTTGAACCCAAAGGCTTCTTCTCACCTGTTTTTTTCAAAACGTACACATTAAAGTGAATGCTTGACAAATTGGAACTCCAACTAATCGTAAGTTCGTTGATATCGATATTGTAAGTAACGAGTCCCTTTTCTATGGAAGGCAACTTTATAACACACGAAGACGTGACGAACAGTATTAGAATAAAAGAAGTCAAGATCAGTAGCAAAGTCTTGTTCGGCATACCTTTCCGCATAAAACTTTACCCCCAGTTCCAAGGTTGTGGAGTATCCACATCTAATCAAAGATTGTATCACTTTTACTCACCACTTTTTTAAGAATTCAATGCGTTCCACGATTTCTACTTTGAGAATTATGCGAACATTAAAAATCCCCCTCGCTTGGCAGATTAAGGAAAATTCCAGCAAGGAGGGGGATTTATAAGTCTGCTTTTCAATCTACAGAATCATTTTATCTTTCCCTCGTGGACAAGATAGCATGCAACGTAGTGACCTGGAGCAACCTCTTTCAGTTCAGGATGCGGATCGGTTTTGCACTTTTCAACTCTAAATGGGCATCTATCGTAGAACCGGCAAATTGGTGGTGGGTCAATTGGAACGCTGATATTTCCAATGATGTTTGGTTCATTCCTTTTGTATTCTGGATCTGGTACTGGGACCGCATCCATGAGAGCCTTTGTGTAAGGATGCATCGGATGGTGTAGTAATTCCTCGGTTTCAGCAAGTTCAACGATTTTTCCAAGGTACATAACCGCTATCCGGCCAACCATGTATCGAGCGACAGCTAAATCGTGCGTGATGTATAAATAGCTCATACCGTGTTTTTCCTGTAGTTCCATCATAAGTTCCATAACGGCAGTTCTAACGGAGACGTCTAACATCGATGTCGGTTCATCAGCGACGATGAGCTTCGGGTTTAGAACGAGTGCCCTTGCGATGGCAACCCTTTGCCTTTGTCCACCAGAAAGTTCGTGCGGGTACCTCCAAAGAAAGCTGTCAGGCGGTGTGAGTCCCACTTCTTGGAGTAGTTGAGAAACCTTGGCCTCTCTTTCTTCGAGCGTTCCTATGTTGTGTATATTGAGCGGCTCGGCGATGATATCAAATATCGTCATCCTCGGGTTCAGTGATTCGTACGGGTCTTGAAATATCATTTGGACCATCGCATGGTATTCCATGCGCTCGTATTCGTTGATGTCTTTTCCCAAGACCTTTATAGTCCCATCTGTCGGTGCTTCGAGCCTTACTACCATTCTTCCAGTTGTTGTTTTTCCACATCCCGATTCACCAACAAGACCGAGTGATTCACCCTCCAGTATTTCGAATGAAACGTCGTCAACAGCATGTACAAAGTGTTTGGCTCTGGCAAAGAGAGCCCTTTCAGCTGGGAAATATTTTTTCAAATTCTTTATCTCAAGTAACACATTTTTATTTTCTGAACGCATCTCTTCTCACCTCTTCTGTAAGTGGATACCAACATGCAACGAAATGCCCCTTTTCTACTTCCTTGTACTCTGGTTCTTGCTCACGGCACTTGTCCGTTGCCCAAGGACATCTTGGAGCAAACCTACAACCAGTTGGTGGGTTGAGTAAGTTGGGTGGCTCGCCCGGTATTGTGAAGAGTTTCTTCTTCTCACCTACATGGCTCGGAAATGCGTTCATGAGCAGGAACGTATACGGATGCATTGGTCGTTTGAAGACCGTCGTTGCATCAGCCTGTTCGACGAATTTACCTGCGTACATGACTGCGATCTTATCACTGACTTCCGCAATGACTGCAATATCGTGCGAAATGTAAATCATCGCCATGTTGAGTTCTTTCTGAATCTTCTTCAACTCGCGCAGAATTTTATCTTGAACGATAACGTCCAGGGCTGTTGTAGGTTCATCGGCAATAATCACTCTTGGATCACAAGACAGCGAGAGTGCGATAACCGCCCTTTGTTTCATACCACCGCTGTATTGGTGTGGATACTGGTCCATACGTTTTGGGTCAAGTGTAACCAGTTCAAAAAGTTTCGCTACCTTTGCCTTTGCGTCGTCGATAGGTGTGTCTGGATAGTGGTTGAGTATAGCCTCAACGATTTGGTCTCCGACTCTGTACACTGGGTTCAATGAGTTCATTGCGGCCTGGAAGACCATGGAGATGCCCTTCCATCTGTAGTGCCTCATTTCCTCTTCTTCCAAACTAACAAGGTCAACCATTTTCCCATTATCGTTAAACCACACATGCCCACCCATGAACTGTGCGTTTTCTGGAAGTATTCTGAGCAATGTCATGGAAACGGATGTCTTACCACAACCAGATTCACCAACGATACCTAAGCTCTCCCCGGCTTCGAGTTCAAATGATATCCCATCAACGGCTTTAACATAGCCCATTTTTGTTTTGTAATGCATCTTTAGATCCTCTACTTTCAACACTGCCACAGCAATCACCTCTTTCTAAGTCTTGGGTTGACAATCTCTTCAAGTCCTCTACCGAGGAAGTAGAAAGCAGAACAAAGCAACGTGATAGCTCCACCGGCCGGAACCCACATCCACCAATACGCACCGATGTTACCAGAGCCAAGGTAACCGGAACTCCAAACGGTGTTTATCATCAAGCCCCAAGACATTCTCACTTTCATCAATCCAAAAAAGCTCAAAACCGCTTCTGAAAAGACCGCACCAGTTACATTGAACATCATGTAGAGGAAGGAAAGTGGCATAACGTTCGGGATGATGTGGTTAAAAATTATATAACCATGGCTACCTCCGGAGACCCTTGCAGCATCTATGTATGGTTTAACCTTGATTGTAAGTGCTTGCGCTTTCAGAACAAGTGTAATACCTCCAAACCCTCCGAGCAAACCAAGTATAACCGCCAGTTTGAACAAGTTCATCGTCATGAAACCAGAGAGGACTATCAAGAACGCTGTTGACGGGAAAAGCATCATCAAGTCAGCTATACGCATGAATATAACATCAACGGCTCCACCGTAGTAAGCTGATGCCGTACCAATTATCGTACCAATCACGACGGTGATGAGTGCTGCAAGTACACCGAGCACGAATTCACTGGGGGTACTGACCATGAGCTGGACTAAGATATCTCTACCTATTGGGTCCGTGCCAAGCCAATGCCATTTACTTGGTGGTAGTGGATGCGCAACTCCGATTTTGTTTGTAAGAGACAGCCTATTGAATATCTCGACGAGTTTCGCTTCTGCAAACTGCTTGTTCCACTCCACCCTTTTTGGTTCCATCTGTGCAATTGTTTCAGAAGAGATTTTGTCCCAAAGCGCAGAATTTTCAAGGTACGTTTTGTGCTCATCTATCATTTTTTGATATATTTCTTCGTCTATATCTCCCTTGCCGATCAGGAAATTAACAGCTTCAATAGGTTCTTTATTTTCGAAAATCTTCAACTTCTCAACGATATCCAGCCTTCTAAAATCATCAAGTTGTGAATTCTCGATGTTTGAGATCACCTTTTGCAGTTTGTTTGTACCACTAAAAGCATAGGCCATAAGTGAAGTGATAGGATCAGAGATAACCTTAATAACCTCACTTCCAAGCATTTCGTAACTGTCTGGAACATTTTTGTCATTAAGAAGTTTTGCCATCATGGTCCTTGCGGTTGCGATGTCTTTGAATATCTTGTTCATTTCATAAACATATCCTTTGTGAACTTCTTCTGAGTATTCCATTATTTCGTTTTCAAGTTTTGCTCTTGTCTCTGTTCCGATATCAACTGAGACTTTTGCAAGTTCCATACCTGCGTAAATTTCGAGGAACTTTTCAACATCTTCGTGCGAAATCTCTACACCCGCTTCTTTCAGTTCTTGCTCAATTGCACTCAGCGTTGTTTTAGCTTTTTTCAAGGCAGGTTCGAGTATCTCTTTCTTTGAAAGGTCAGAAAGCTTACTTTTTGCAATTTCTACAAGCGCATTAAACTTGGAAGCTTCCAATTTTTTGGATATTTCCTCGTCTTCATAACCCAAAATCAAAAGGTCCTGTATCAATGAAAAGACCGCTGCATTGATTAAGTCAGAGACACTGACGATGCTGTTATTAATAACTTCTGCTAACTGCGTATCTGAATTGACGAACAACTGCTGCCCACTACTTCCAGAAACCAATCCTCTTGCAACTTCCAATACTTTCTTTTCTGCCTCTTCAACTTCCTCTTCTGAATATTCTGCAGATAATAGTTCGTTGAACTCTTCGACAATTTCAGGTCTATCCCTGTTCAAACTTCTGAACCAGAGCTGTACTCTTGAAACTTCGTCAGAATCTTTGAACGCAGAGAGCGCAACCGCTAGTGTTTTATAATCAACTTTCTGGAGTAGCTCTGAGAAATTTTGGAACGTGAACTTATCTCTGTTGCCTACATCTTTAACACTTACTAAAGCAGAGAATTTGATTATACCTTTCTCAACAAGTTCAGAAATGCTATTTTGGAAGTACATTCTCTCTTTTGCAGGAATGTAGCTATCCGCTATCGTATCAAGTAAGTGCCTTAGTGCGTCCGGAGCATAAGTTGTCATGATTTCGTATTGTGAGTTCCTAACGAGGTTCTCCATCGATGACTTGAAGGATTCGCCTTTGTCCATGAACGAATATACCCACATCTGCGCTGTCGGAACTTCAATTCCCTTGACCAAGTTCTGCGTAGATAAGTAATCGGTGATGTATTTACTGGAAAGAATCCTGGCATCAAGCCCCGTGACAGGATCATAAATATTCGGATCGAGCACGTTAAGAACGATAGGGGAAAGTGCCCCAAATATACCGAACGCTATGATAACCCAAAGCCCAAACATTCCCATTTTGCTCTCTTTAAAGAGTGCCCAATTCTTTCTGAAATTCTTAACAAAGAGCTTGAATTTTATCTTTAAAATCGATTCTTTTACTTCGGCATTATGCACTTGTGCCATCTGCTGTCACCTCACTTAGTATCTGATTCTCGGGTCTAAGAATGCGTAGAGTACGTCCGCAACCAAGTGTGCAACCAATACCAAAACACCTGTAAAAACAAGGCATCCAATAGCCAGTGGTGTATCTTGCGAAGTTGTTGCTTCAAGTAGAGTAAGTCCCATACCTTTCCAGGAGAACATTGTTTCAGTTATAACTCCACCACTTACTGTGGAGGCGAGTCCGATCACAAAGCTTGTCATGAGCGGTAGCAAAGCCGTTCTGGCTGCATGCTTGTCTCTTATCACTTTGTCAGGTAATCCTTTCGCACGTGCTGTAGTGATGTAATCTTCTTTTATAACTTCAAGCATCGTATCTCTCATAACAAGCATGTCACCTGCAAAGTGCAGCGTCACTAAAGCGATGACCGGTAGCGCGAGGTGATAGATGATATCAAGAGCATAGCTTCCCATACCGTTTGTAGACCAATAAACAAAAGCTAAGACTATTCCCGCGATGATAAACGACCAAACAGCTGTTCGTTTCGCTTTAATAGTCTTCAATCGGGAAGCCACAACAATGCCTGCTATCCACATAATCAGTAAGAAGAATTCAGTCCATAGAAGCTTGATGAACACAGCCTGTGCACTAAACGGGGCGTTAAACCACTTTGCGGGCGTAACAAATCCAGATAGTGGGAACCACCTCAGTGTAACGGCGAAAAGCCATATAAGGATAAGCATGTAGAATGGAGTGAAGATCGTCCAGAAAACAATTCCAACAAATGTAGCGGTTTTATCGATTAATCCTCCTCTTCTCCACGCAATTCTTTTCCCCAGGTCAAAACCAAGTAGGAACGAAAGTACGGAACTGGCAAGGAACAAGAAAAGTGTCCTTGGTAGTCTTTCTGCTATGATTTCTTCTACCTTTTTTGGATATTCGCTGAACGATATTCCCATTTCGAGGTTGAAGAAGTTCCTCATATGTTTGTAATATTTCACATACCACGGGTCGTCAACACCAAAAAGTTTTTTCATCCTTTCGTACATTTCTGGGTTTCTCATTAACTTTGGGTCTAGGAACTTCGTTGTGTAATCTCCAGGCATGGCAAGGAATATGAAAAATACAACTGTTACATAAATAACAAGCAAAAGAACTATTTGAGCCGTTCTATTTCTGATAAATTTGGCAAGTCCAGGAAGATCAAAACCATAGAAATAGATTATCGGTGCAATGATAAAGTTGAATCTCGGGCTAAACAAATAAAGATACTTCACATTGAAAAGCGCACCATAATACAGTGCTAACGAAATTGCGAGAAATATGTAATTCGAAGGTTTTTTCCCTTTATTAATGGAAAAATAGACACCTAACAGCGGTACGACGACTGCGAATAAAATCAGCTCCAAGCTTCCCATCTTCACCTCTCCCTTTTCTTAGTTTCGCAACCCTGACGCACTTTACTTATGTTGCTCAATCAGAACTTTATACTTTAAGATCTTCATTTAATAGTCCCCCCTTGCGGGGGGACCTGAAAAAGATATAGTGAACAAACTATCAGAAGTGGAATGTTATTGGATTACTGAACCTTTCTTACTCCTTCTGGGAATCCGTAGTAACCCTGGATACCATCAAGCATTTGGTCAAACGGGAATTTGATACTTGTTCTGTAAGCTTCTATCATTGGGTTCGTGAAGAGGATTATATATGGAAGGTCTTCTGCAAGTATCTTTTGAGCTTCAAATATAGCTTTTCTTGCCTGCTCAAATGTGTCTGCATATTCGAATTCTTCAACAAGGGCATCGAACTCTGGATTGCTATAACCAGGTGTGTTGAAACCATCTGGTGCCATTTCTGAACTATGCCAGAACGATTTGAAGTAGGTTGGAACTCTTCCAATACCCCAACCAAGTATGTACATATCGAAGTCAACATCGTCAAATGCTTTTGTGACTATTTCGTTGAAGTCTGTGAGTTTCAGGTTGAGTGGTATACCGATGTTCTTTGCCCACTGTTCGATGTACATAGCGGTCTGCGCTCTCATTGGGTCGTAGTCCATACCCGGTGAAAGGAGCGTAACAGTTGGGACTGGTTTTCCATCTGGACCTTTTAAGCCCTTACCGGCAGTCTTAACTGGGTTCTTCGTATCCTTTGGATCGATGACGGGTTCCACATCCCACTTGAAGCCGGCTTTCTTGAGCAAACTGACCGCAAGCTGGTATCTTTCACCCATACTCAAACCTTCACCGATTGTCTTAACTGCAGAGTTGTACCAGAAGCTGTTAGCTGGTGGAACTGGTGTTGCAAGTGGAATAGCTCTACCTTGGAGTACTTGGTTACAAATGAAGTCGCGGTCGATGAGAGCAGCGAGTGCCTGTCTGAATTCTTTCACGTTCATCGGGAACTTCCTCATGTTGAATGCAAGGTACCTGAAGCCAAGTTGTGGGTTTGAAACGATCTTTATATCTTTCTGACCTTTGAGTTGTTCAGCTTCACCTGCTGTCAATCCTACAGGGTTGTAGATGTAGTCAATGTCACCAGCAATAAGTGCTTGGATAGCAACTTGTTTGTTACCAAAGATTTTGTAAACTATCGTGTCTACAAATGGACCATTCTCAACTTCGAGTGTAACTGGTTGTTTCGTGTCTCCAGTTGACCATTTGAAGCCTGTTTTCGGGTTAACTATTGAGAATCCGCCGCCTTTGTAGTAAATGTTCTTTTCACCGTATGCCCAGTACTTGTCGTTTGCAACTTGCTTTGTGACCTGGATAAACGCACCTTTTTCAACTTTCCCAAGGTTGAGTGCAGTAATACCTGGGTCTATGACTTCCTGTGAAAGAAGCCACTTGACTGGGTCTTTTTGTTTTTTTGCTTTTTCAACGATCGGTTTCCAGTAGTTGCTGCAAACAATAGCAGTCATAAGCGTGTCGTAGTAGATCGTCATTGTTTTCTTTTCTTTGAAGTAAAATTTCACTGTCCATTGGTCTACTTTTTCGACTTTTTCTGGTTCGTAGGCCCCACCCCAGTTACCACCAGGGATTTGCATTTCTTTTACTGTGGTGTAAGTGAATACAACGTCGTCCGCTGTAAATGGAGCACCATTCGACCAGCGCATGTCCTTTCTGAGCTTAACTGTTACGGTGTACATGTTTCCTTCTTTGACGATTTTTGGAATTTCAGCAGCTGCGGATGGGATGAGCGTTCCGTCTTTGTTCATACCAAGCAAGGATGGATACTTCCAGAGCTGAACAACGAAGTTCCAAGATGATGATCCTGAGCCAAGTAAGTTCCAAATGTTCGTGGTTGTAATGTCGGAAAAGATACCGTAGTTAACCTGCACCGCAAAGATAGAGAGTGCAACAAGCACCAAAAGTCCCACAACAACTTTCTTCACAGCTGACCCCTCCTTTTGATATGGTGTGGGAACATACCCCCGCTTTTTGCATTAATACATGATTAAAAAACCAGAGTAGTAATGATACAAATTTAGCCACTTTACAAAAGCTACATAAATTATACAACATTTCTACCATCCATTGCAAGTAGGTGTAGCCAACAAATAGCTACTAAAATAGAGCATTCTTAGTTATCGGTGAAGTAATTGAATATATTTCCAATTTTTAAGGATATATGATAAAATAACAATATACCGGGAGGTGATATTTGTGTATCATAAAGTATCAAGAGATCCCATATACTCCGAAATCATGTTGTACCCGATTGAAATAATGGTCATAGACACAAAAGCAATGCAGCGACTTAGGTATCTTAGCCAGTTAGTAGGAGCAGAATACGTTTATCCAGGTGCAACCCATACTCGTTTTGCACACTCTCTTGGTGTGATGCATCTTTCAGGAGTCTATGCGGAACATCTTTACGACACGCCTGACAAAGTTCGTATCCTACGCCTTGCAGGACTTCTACATGATATCGGTCACGGTCCGTTCAGTCATCAATTTGACGATGTTGTTTACAAAAGACTTGGATTTGATGACGGTCACGATGAGTATAGAACCAAACTTTTAAGAGAATACTTTCCAAAGGAACTAACAAAAAAATACGAAGAAGCACCTTCGACGTTAAAACGGGCTGTTTTAGAAGATTTGGAGATAACACTCGGAGAACTTTCGAATAATATGAAGGATAATTTTGCTCAGCTGATGGAAGAGGTTGTTAAGGTTTACGAAGGTGAAGAAAAAGGAACTATTGATTTCGCGATTGTTCAAGGTCCTCTTGGAGCTGACAGGCTCGATTTTGTTCTGAGAGATTCTTATTATGCAGGAACACGTGGCTTTGGAACAGGTTCAATAGATAGGTTGATAAGAAATTCAAAAATAGTGGAAAAAGATGGAAGGTACATACTTGCTTACGATTCAAAGGTTGTAGATGAGATATACACAATTCTCTTCGGCAGGTTTATGATGTACAAAAACGTATATTTCCACAAAACCTCTAGGGCTGCCGACATGATGATCCAAGAACTTCTTGACCTTTCTTACAAAGCCCTTAAATTAGACGAGCGAGTACTCGATATAGAAAAATTCCTTGACCTTACAGATCAAACAATAATCAACGAGGTTGTATTTAATTTCTACAACCTTGTCGAACAATACGGTGGAGGAGAAGAGACAAAACAAGCACTCCTGAAATACGAAATAGACCTGCAACCGCTTGAACTTGACATCGTAATGGCATACGAAATCGTTGAAAGACTGAAATCCCGTAATTTATGGAAGGTTGTTTTAGAAACACCATTCTCGATAGAAGGAGTCGATCCTACGCTCGTAAGTCAAGGTATAGCAGGTGATTTGCTCCAAAAGATCCGTTTGAGATTGGAAAGATGTTTGGAGATTGCCGACGAAGAAGATACAAGACTCATAAAACACATCCTTGGCAACTTTGACGAGCTATTCAAAATCGATACACCTTATAAATTGACAGTTGTTCATCCGGAAGAATTTTTGAGAAGTAACATTTACATACTGAGAAAACACAACCTCATGACATTTGAAGAATACGTCAGACAATATCCAGCGTACAACTTTATGAAGAGTAATTTAATACAAATCATAAGGATTTACGTCACGAAAGATATACGTGAGATACTAGAGAAGTACAAGATACTCCCTGAAACTGGTGTGGAAGTAACTACACGGTGGTAAAATGTGGTAATAGAATGTGAGGTGAATGTCAAACCATGGTCCTACTCTTCGACGTTGGAAATACGCATACAACTATTGCACTGACAAGAAACGGCAAAGACTTTGAAAAATACAGAATTTCAACTTCAAAGTACGAAACAGAAGACGAACTGTACGCATTCTTAAAGAGCTTTTTCAAGGACTATGTTGAGAACTTGCCGATAGTTGTATCTTCCGTTGTTCCTTCTGTAAACACGGTTTTTGAGTACTTTTCCCAAAAATACGGAAATGGAGAAGTACATTTTGTTAAGGCTCATGATTATGATAAAATAATATGGAACGTGCACTATCCGAAAGAGATAGGTGCAGACAGAGTTTGCGATGTGATAGCTGCCAAGAAAGACTACGGCGATAATTGTATCGTTATTGATTATGGAACAGCAATAACTATAGAAGTCCTCAGAGATGGGGTTTACGAGGGTGGAGCAATACTTCCAGGCTTTGCAATGATTGTAAATGCACTTTTCAAAGGAACTGCAAAACTACCGCTTGTGGAACTTAGACCTTCTCCTACATTCATTGGCAAAGATACCGAGTCGAATATACAGATCGGAGCTATAAATGCAACGGTTGGTGCGGTGAAATATGTTGTGGAAAATATTATTAAAGAGTTTTCAACTGATCCCAAAATTATTCACACAGGGGGTCAAGCTATTTTCGTGAAAGATATAGTGGCCGGAATAATTGACAAAGATTTGACATTGCGAGGGATGTACTATTTTTATGAGGAAAAGAAAAATACTACTCGTTAACCCTTGGATTGAAGATTTTGCTGCGTACGACTTTTGGTTGAAGCCAGTTGGCTTACTTTATGTGGGAAGTTTTTTGAAAAGTATAGGAATAGAAGTTGAATTGATAGATTTGATGAATCGATACGACCCAGAATTACCACTGTATACAAGAGTTCCAAAAGACAAATTTTACGGCACAGGTAAATTTCCACATATGGAAATTAAAAAGCCTGAGATACTTGACTTCGTGCCCAGAAAGTACAAACGCTACGGAATGCCGGAGGAACTTTTTAGAAAAAGATTGCGAGAAATTGGAAAAGATGTTAGCGCTGTTTTTGTTACTTCGACTTTGACTTATTGGTATCCAGGTTACTTTGATACGATTCGTGTGTTGAAAGAGGAGCTTTCTGTTCCTATCGTGCTTGGGGGGTTCTTCGCAAGAAACCAGCCTCATGTGGCCAAAAAATCAGGCGCATACGTTTTTACTAAAACAGATTTGAGGTATCTACCGCGGTTTCTGAATGAACTGCTTGGTTGGGATATTCCAGACACGGAAATAGATTGGTTCACAGATCTATCTCCGGCGTACGAGTTATACAACAGGGTAGGGTATGTTGTCTTATTAACAACACTCGGTTGTCCATACAGATGTACTTATTGTATAGCCCATAGAAACTGGGAAGTCATGAAATTCAAAGATCCGGACGTGGTGGTAGGAGAAATTGAAAAGTTCTCCGAGTTGCTCAGTGTCAAAGATATTGTCTTTTTTGACGATGCGATACTTATTAATAAAGAAAGGCACTTTAAGGTCATTCTGAGAAAGATACTCGAAAAGAACTTGCACAAGCAACTTAGATTTCATCTTCCTAACGGTATCCATGCAAGGCTATTAGATCAGGAAACTGCAGATCTACTTTTCGAGGCAAATTTCAAAACAATAAAACTCGGATATGAAACATCTGGAAAGCTTCAAATAGCAACTGGTGGGAAAGTTAGAGATGAAGATATAGTTCGCGCCTCTGAGATACTTCACCGTGCAGGGTACACACGCGAAGAAGTCATGGCATATATAATGGTTAATTTGCCTGAACAAACTACAGAGGATGTGAAGAACGCAATCGACGTGTGTGCATCAATAGATATAGATTTCTCCGTAAATGAGTTCACGCCTATTGTGGGAACTGATATCTGGATCGATTTGGTGAACAAAGGAAAACTCACGGGGCTTGAAGATCCTCTGCTGCTTAACAACACGGTTTTGCCGTATTGGTGGGGCAATATGACTTACGAACAAATACACGAAGTAAAAGAATACGCCAAACAAAAGAAGATTGAACTTGGATGGAAAAAAGATGGGAACAAAATTATATGACATTTGTTGGAAATCAAGTGGTATTCGAGAGGGGGATCTTTTTGAACCAGCTTATATCTTCCTTGCTGAAAAATGTTTTATACGGTTTTGCAGCGTACATTTTAATTAGTTGGCCACGGGAGCTTCTCAGATGTGTGTTCTACAGAATAAGCTTTGGACGAGAAAGAACGACGAATAAGCTTTTCCCATTCCTTAAGAAATCTTTAATTGGATATGTGGATCCTATAGGTGTGTTAACATTTCTGTTTTTTGACTTTGGCTGGACTAAACCTCCACTTGTTGACTACATTAAAGTGCGACGGAAAAAGTTGTTTCTTTTCTCACTGTATGGTATACTTGCCAGCTTTTTGCTTGGACTAATCTACGGAATGGCAAGTAGATTTTCAAACTCTCCTATACTTTTCAACCTTCTATATCTGTCTTCTAAATGGAGCTTTACGTTGGGAGTTATTTCTTTGATACCATTTCCTCCACTTGATAGCTCGCGTATGGTTTTAGCCTTTTTAACGGACAAGTCTTACGAGTGGTACATAAAGTTCCAATTTTATGGTATCCTTTTCATGTTGGGACTTCTTGTCTTGTGGATTTTGCCCATGATAATGCATCCGTTAGTTATTTTTATTACAAATGTTACAAATTTTATTGTTTTCGGAAACTGGTAAAACGCAAGGGAGCGTGGTATAATGAACGAAAAGGTGCAGGAATTAGAGCGTTTGGTAGAAGGTATAGTAACGAGTTATGTTGAACTAAAAAAAGAGAATGAAAAATTATGGAACGAGCTCAATCAAGCGATTGAGAAGATTAGTCAGTTGGAAAGAGAAAAAAGCCATCTTGAGAACTTGCTAAGGAACAACGAAGAGATCATAAACAAGCTCGTAGTACGAGTAAAAGATTTAATGCGGATACTGGAAGTGAGCGAACATGAGGAAGGTTAAAATATCGGTTTTCGGTAAGGACTACGAATTCGCCACTGACGGTTCCGATGAACTTATAGACTACGTTCTCAGAAGATTGAAAGAGCTTCAAATCACTTATAGAAATTTGTTCGAGGAAATTCCATTCGACGAACTTCTGGTTCTGATGATTTGCGATTTACTGGAAAGCGAGTATAATACACAAAAACAGCTTGACGAACTCTACAACAGGATAAAAGAGAAAGTCAGAACTTTAGGCTAAAAGAACAGTTAAAAAACTACACAATGGAGGGATTTAGAACCAGATGAGAATCGGGCTATTTGACTCCGGAATAGGTGGGCTTTCCGTTCTTAAGAAGTTAATAGAAGCTCTTCCTGCTCATTATATTTACGTTGCCGATACTATGCGTGCCCCTTATGGCACGAAGTCTCGTGATACAATAGAAACGTTCAGTAGGGAAATCATTGGTTTTCTAATGGAGCGAAAAGTCGAGCGCATATTTGCGGCATGCAACACTTCAGATTCAACAATGGCGAAATATCGCCACGCTTTTAAGATACCGTACCATAGTATCATCCAAGCGGGGGTCAACGCTTCAAAGTACGAAAGAGTTGCAGTTATAGGTACACATACGACCGTTCAGAGCGGTATTTACAAGCACGCCCTTGAAGAAAGAGGTAAAAAGGTAGCTCAAAGGCCTGCTCAGCTTTTTGTTTCATTAGTCGAAGAAGGTATATTCTACGGCAATATGGTTGAGGCCGTTGTTAAGTTCTATCTTGAACCATTTAGAAGATTCAAACCAGATGAACTAATACTTGGTTGTACACATTTTCCATTCCTTAAAGACATAATAGCACGTGTTATGGAAAACGTTAGGATTATCGACCCGGCGGATGAAATGGTTAGGGAAATTTCTCACCTTGTGGGTAGTGGAAAGCCGTTTGTCGAGTTTTACGTAACAGGAGATCCTAATGAATTTGAGAAGAAACTCAAAAAGATAGGTTTCAGGCATCCTTATCAGGTGAAACATCTTGATGTTTCGGAACTAGAGCAGAAGGTGGTATACTTTGAAAGAGCTTGTGATATTGACAGGGTACTCGGGAGCGGGTAAGTCTACTGCTGCAGGTCTACTCGAAGATTTGGGATTCTTCTGCATAGACAACCTTCCACCTGAAGTTATATACCAAGTAGCCAGCCTCGTGTTGCCAAGTGTGGAAAAATTGGCCATTGTTATTGACGTTCGAGGATATATGTTCGGCAATGTTACAAAAGCCATCAAAGATATCAAAGAAAGGTTCCCGTTCACAAAGGTTATCTTCTTAACCGCCACGAAAGAAACTTTGGTCCAAAGATTTGCGCACACTAGAAGGTCTCACCCACTTTCTAAACAGGCCACATCGATAATGGAAGCAATAGATCTGGAAGCTGAGATGATGAAAGACATCCTCGAGATGGCTGACATCGTGATCGATACGTCCCAGATGAATCCTCACCAACTAAGAGAAAAATTGACAAAGGTTCTTGAGCCCACGGAAGGAAAGGATTTTACCGTGCATATAATCAGTTTTGGTTTCAAATATGGAATACCGCTTGATGCGGATTTTGTTTTCGATGTCCGCTTCTTTCCAAATCCTTTCTATATTCCAGAACTCCGCCCGAAAGACGGCCGCGATGAGGAAGTTAAAGAATTCTTGAGAAATATAGAAGGTATTACCGAATATTTGAATAGGATAAAATCCGTTATCTTGTTTGCCATAAATAGATACCACTCAGAAGGTAGAAAAGAATTAATTATTGCGATAGGATGTACCGGTGGAAAACACCGGTCTGTTTACTTTGCTGAAGAGTTGTCTTCTCAGCTTGAAAAAGAGAATTTCAAAACAACCGTTGAACATCGGGATGTGGCACTTGGATGAAGGTCGTTGCCGTAGGTGGTGGAACAGGTCTTTCTACGTTGTTACGTGGTTTGAAAAATTATCCATTCGATATAACAGCCGTAGTTACAATAACTGATGAAGGTGGAAGTTCAGGTATACTTAGGGAAGAACTAAACGTTCCACCACCTGGTGACATAAGAAACAATTTGGTAGCGCTTGCAAGTTCTGAAAGTATTCTTAGTGCGTTGTTTAACTATAGATTTCAAGATGGCTCTTTGAAAGGCCACAGTGTCGGTAACATCATTTTGGCCGCGCTAACAAAGATTACAGGTAGTTTTGCAGAAGCCGTAGCAAGAGCGTCTGATATTCTTGCAATAAAAGGTCGCGTGCTCCCTGTATCATTGAAGATGGCAAGGCTTACTGCAATCTTTTCCGATGGGAAGTGCGTGGTTGGTGAAACAAACATCGTTGAGTATGGTAAGACTACCAAGAATCGAATAGTTGAATTGAGATTAGAAGAACCTGTGAGAATAAATCCAGAGGTTGAACACGCAATAGAAGAAAGCGATGCTATTATCTTCGGCCCCGGAAGTCTGTATACAAGCGTCATTGCGAATTTAATTATCGGTGGATTTCAAGAGAGTCTTAAAAGGTCGAAAGCCATAAAAATCTACATAAGCAATATAATGACTCAACCCGGTGAGACTTTGCAATACTCGCTTGGCGACCATGTACAGGAGATTGAAAGATATGCGGGAATCTCTATCGATTACATAGTTCACTCTTTACCTCCTAGAAACGAAGAGGTTTTGAAAAGATACATCGAAAAGGGTTCCGAACCACTGAAGGTGGATATCAACGATAATCGCTTAATCTTAGGACATTACTCTTCGGTTATTTTCGAAAATGAATACCGAATTAGACATGATCCATTGCTAATCTCAGAAGTATTATTCAACTTGCTGAGCTCGTTAAAGAACAAAATACCGAGTGAAAGTTTACAAATTTAGAGGTGAAGTCGTGAAATACACATTTTCTGAAGAAGTTAAAGGTGAATTATGTCAAGTTGATGTTCTCAGCCAGGAAGAGGCACGGGCTGAGATTGTTGGTTATTTAAAAGGTAAAGGAACATACGTGAAAACTTCGGTTGATAGCTATATTTTGCTCGAAGTTGGTTTCATACCAGCTGCTCGTAGGGTCATGAATTTGCTGCACATTTTAGGAACGGACAAGAAAAAGCTTACACTGATAAAAAACAAACTCCAGCGCAAAAGAGTTCAGATCTTTATTCCAACAGACATCTTAAACAAACTCCAGTTGTCCATACTCTCAATGCCTAAAGAAATCCAAGAAGACATAGGTTTATTCGGTGCATTTTTGAGAGGCTTCTTTGTCGCTTCTGGATCTGTTACCGACCCAGCAAAGAACTATCATTTCGAATTGGTTTCTTATAACGAACAACTACTGTATTTCATTGATAGAAAACTCGAAGATTTTCTTGGTGTAATTGGAAAAATCACAAAGTTGAGGTATAATTATAGGTACTACTTAAAAAGGGGTTACGACATACAAGAAGTTTTAGAATTAATGGGCGCAATTCGTGCAGCGTCGCATATAGAAAAAATCACTACATCTCGGGAGATAAAAGCGGATATAAACCGCACTCTTAATTTTTTGAGTGCTAATGCTAAAAGAACAGGCGAAAGCAACGCAAAACAAATCAGAGTTATCAACGAAGTTATTAAAAGAATCGGCTTGGAAAATTTGCCTGACGAACTGAGGAAACTGGCTCTGCTTAGGTTGGAGCACGAAGACCTTCCTTTAACGGAACTTGGAGAACTCTTCGACCCACCAATGACGAAAAGCATGGTGTATAATAGGTTTAAGAGATTAGAAAAGCTTTTGGAAAAGACCAAAGGAAGTGGTGAGGGAGAATGAGGTGCCCATTCTGTGGTTACGAAGACACAAGAGTGCTTGATTCGAGGGAACTGAGTGAAGGTAGGGCGATAAGACGTAGGAGAGAATGTCCGAACTGTCATGCGAGGTTTACCACGTATGAAAGGTACGAAACTGGACCAATAACAGTAATAAAAAAGGACGGCAGAAGGGAAAAATTCGACAGAAGAAAGATATTGAACGGTCTTCTGAAGGCTTTTGAAAAGCGACCTGTCACTTTGGAAGATATCGAGCGAATAGTTGACAATGTCGTTTCGACTCTGCAAAAAAGTGGCTCGGTCGAAGTAAGTACTGAACAAATCGGGAAAATTGTCATGGAAGAGTTGAAGAAAATAGATCAAGTAGCCTACGTTCGTTTCGCATCGGTTTACAAAGATTTTAGAGAAATTGATCAATTTATAGAAGTCATCAAAGAATTGCGCGGGGAATCACAAAAACAAAGTGATTAAATTTCTTAGTAGGAGGGAGAAAGTGATGGAAAAAGTTAAGCTAACAAGAGCAGGTTATCAAAAGCTCAAAGAAGAACTCGATGAATTAAAACGCCAACTTATGTTCGAAATCCCAGAGAGGATAAAAGCTGCAAGAGAATTAGGAGACCTTTCGGAAAATTCAGAGTACCAGGAAGCAAAGAACGAACAAGGCAGAATTGCTTCTCGTATCAACGAACTTGAACAGATGCTCATGAACGCAGAGATAATATCAGAAGCCTTCGATTCCTCAACCGTGAGTCTTGGTGACTGGGTACTTCTAAAGAACCTCGAAACCGGTGAAGAAATGAAAGTCCAACTTGTAAACCCGCAAGAAGCTGATATATTTGCAAATAAGATAAGCATTGACTCCCCGCTTGGAAGAGGTATTAACGGAGCGAAGAAAGGGCAGACTATAAAGGTAAAGGCACCGAAAGGAATTGTTAAATACCAGGTGCTCGATATAACAGCAGAGTAGTCAGCTAAAATTACCAAAATGAAATAACTTTTACACTTTTGAAGCAGCTTAGGAGGGATTCATCTTGCTTAAGGACTTTAGAGAGCAAAGGGTTAAAGAGATAGAAGAACTGCGAAATATGGGCATAAATCCTTATCCATATTCCTATCCGAAAACACACACAACGGAAGATATAAAGAAGCAATTCGAACACCTTGCAAACGGAGAAGTCACAGATCAAAAGGTTTCAACAGCTGGAAGGATAATGTCCATAAGAGAGCACGGCAAAAGTGCGTTCTTTCATATCAAAGACACCTACGGACGCATACAAGCATACGTTCGAAAGGATAAAACAGAGAACTTTGAGTTCTTTAAAGAACACGTAACTGTGGGAGACATCATCGGTGTTGAAGGTATAGTATTTAAAAGCAACACCGGTGAGATTACTATCCTTGTCGAAAAGTTCCAGCTCTTGGTCAAACCTCTTAGACCGATGCCTGAGAAATGGCACGGTATAAAGGACAAAGAAATACTCTACCGTCAAAGGTATGTCGATATGATTGCCAATGACGAAACCATAAAGAGGTTCAGAATAAGGTCAGACATAATTAGAATGATCCGTGAATTTCTACACAAGAAAGGATTCTACGAGGTCGAGACACCTATTCTTCAATACCTCACCGGTGGTGCCTCAGCACGTCCATTCATTACACATTGTAATGCACTGGACATCGATATGTATTTAAGAATCGCAACTGAACTCCATCTGAAAAGATTTATTGTTGGAGGCTTCGACAAAGTTTACGAAATCGGAAGAATTTTCAGGAATGAAGGTATTTCCTATAAACACCATCCAGAATTCACCTCTATAGAGCTCTACCAAGCGTATGCAGACTACGAAGATATGATGAACCTCACTGAAGAGCTCATCACATATCTTGTTGAGCAAATCTTTGGAACCACGAAGATCACGTACCAGGGTCAGGAAATAGATTTCACAAGACCTTGGAGAAGGGTTAAGATGAGAGAGTTTATAAAAGAAAACCTAGGTGTTGATATACTCGAAGACTCAGACGAAAAAATGTTGTCTGTTCTAAGAACCCACGGTGTCGATGTTGAAATAGAAGACAGGGGGCACATGATCGAAAAACTTTGGGACCTTGTTGAAGACAAGGTTGTCCAGCCTACGTTCCTACTCGACCATCCAGTTGAAATTTCGCCCCTGGCAAAGAGACACAGGGAAGATCCTAGGGTTACCGAGAGGTTTGAATTGATAATTTACGGTCGCGAGATGGCGAATGCGTTTAGTGAGCTCAACGATCCTGTGGATCAGCTTGAAAGGTTCATGAATCAGCTGAAATTAAGAGACCTCGGTGATGAAGAAGCACAGATGCTTGACAAAGACTTCGTCCGCGCACTTGAATACGGAATGCCACCAACTGGTGGACTTGGAATAGGGATTGATAGGCTTGTCATGTTGCTAACAGACAGTGCGAACATCCGTGACGTTATCGCATTCCCGCTTGTCAGACCGGAAAGTGATATTGATATAGAAGAAATTGAAATCTCTGAGAAAGCAGAAGAAGGGGGAGATAGAGTATGAGCAAAGAAAGCAAAGATGTAAAACTCCGAAAACACATAAGTAAGTGGCAACAAGTATTCATTTGGATCATAGCGATCGCATTCATCGCAGGTATAGCACTCTGGGCTTTAGCGGTTAATTACACTCCTGGAGCAAAGAAAATGAAGAGAACATTAGAAGAAACTGCAGCGTACTTAACAAAAGATGGGACACCTCTGAAGAATGAGACTTATTGGGTATTCCCGGAAGACATCGAACAAGTCTACGGAAACCTGTTAGCTCAGTACGGCAACCCTTCACTTGATCCCGTTACTGAAGAACCATACGTTAAGACACTCATCGCCGTTGACCTACTCAACAAGAAACTTATGCTCTACTACGCAGAAGTCAACAATATCAAACCAGATAAAAATAAGGTCAAGGAAGAAGTCAAAAAGGAAATAGACGAATTGAAAAAGGACAATACAAAACTCCAGCAGATTAAAACTCAGTACGGAAGCCTCACAAATTACGAGAAAGAACTAACACGTCAGAAAGAACAGGAGCTAACAATACAAGCTGTAAGAGATAAACTCGGGGCTGTTACCGATAAAGAGATTCAAAACTATTACGACAAAAACAAACAAGACATAATTAACAAATACACAAAAGCAGAAACATCGTATTTGACATTCGAAAGCAAAGAAGAAATGGAGAAATTCGTCAAATCAGCTATGGAAAAAGGTGTAACGCAAGCTGCATCCGAAGCTTCATTGACTTTAACGGATTACACGCTGAACAAAGGTACGCTTCCTGAAGAACTTGAAAACATGATTTTCGATGCAACATCGACACTCGTTTCATTCCCGTACAACGACACGTACTTTGTATTCAATGTGAAAAGTGTACAAAAGGTTGATACATTTGAGAATTTCAAAAAATCCGACGCCTTCAACGAAATTGTCACGAACTTGAAGAACGAGAGATTCGGAGAGAACTTCAAGAAATGGAAAGAAGAAAACAAGATTGCGTTTGAGATAAGGGATCCCGTTTACAACGCATGGTACCGAGCGCTTACTTCGGAAGGCAAAGACTTACTGACTGCGTACAAGAAATTTTACGAAGAGTTCTTCACCGAGAAAGAGGAAGTTAAAAGCGATATACCAGCTGAGCAAAAAGCCGCCTTCTTGGTAATTGCAGATAGAATAATTGAGAGTACAGATACAGCTCTTGAAACTGTAAAAGGCGATGTCAGGGAATTTGAGAAGAAAGTGGTTCTATCTATATACGAGCAAGTGAAAGGCTCTTCACTTGAAATACTCAGAAGGATGAAAGAGTATTACCCAGACAGGAAAGATATCACCTACGATTACTACTCAAAATTGTACGACACTATAAAACCGTATCTTTCAATTGGCGGAGCTTACTACGTAATGAATCAACTTTTCGAAGTTTACCAAGGTTTTGCTGATCTTGCTGAAGCCACGAATGTCGATGTTAAAATAAGGGCAGATTCATACTACAAATTGTACGAAATGAACAAGCTTCTCGATGATCCTAAAACGGCAAAAGGATATCTGGCAAAGCTGAAAGAACTTAAACCGGACTATAGTATAAACTTTGATTCAGCGGAAAAAGAACTCGAAGATATGATCAAACAAAAAGAAGCAGAAGCAACGCAAACGACAAATGAATCGACACAAACTACAAACAACGCAACACAAACAAGTGATACAAACAATAAATAACGAGTGAGAATATCCCCCGCAAAGCCTGCGGGGGATAATTTCAAATGTCAGATTCTTGGTCTAATTCAATCCTCAACAAACACTTGGAGGTGTTATTATGAAAAGGTATTTGAAGATTCTCTCTTTACTCCTTACGGTTGGTGTCTTGTTCCTCAGTTCAATTGCTTTGGCAAGCACTCAGCAGAATTTCGCTGCTTATCTTGAAAGAGGTGGAAAGATTCTCACTGGAATTACGTGGGACGATATTGACCAGCTTTACGAACTTTACGAAATGTACTACGGTTCTTTCGATCCTATATTTGAAAAACCATACGTTGAAGCACTGATAATGAATCAACTACTTAAGGACAAGTTCGTCGAGTATCTTTCAGAAGCAGAAGGTCTATCTTCTGAAGAGTTCAAGGTTGCTCACTCTGAAATTTCGGAATCTGATATGGAAAAATACTACGAAGAAAATAGAGAAGACATCCAACAAGAAGCATACGTGGACTTTGACTACGCTGTTTTTGAAACGGAAGAAGAAGCAAAAAAATTCTACGATAGAGCCTCTGAAGTCGGCTTTGAAAAAGCTATTAGTGAAGCTTCCGAGTCTTCTGGACTTTTGGACTCAGATTCCTATGCCGGACTTAAAAAGAGTCAAACGAGCGCTTCGTTCATAGATGTGCTGTTCACACCATCTGAAAAGAAACTCAAAATGCACACGACTGACAACGCAAGCTTTGTGTTCAACATAAAGAATCTAAATGACCTTTCCACATTTGAAAAGTTCAAAGAATCACCAATGTACGAGGAAGTTATGGCAAATCTTTCCAACGAAAAATTTGAAAAATATGTTGAAGAAAAAATTAAGAGTGAAAAAATCAACTTCGCTGTGCCTCAAGAGTACAAAATATGGTTTGATATGGTCCGAAATGTACCTTCTGAAAAGCTTGTTGAACAGTACTATTCTACAGTCTTCAATGAAACTGGGAATCTCATAGAGACTGATCCTATCGTACTAACAGGTTTGCTAACTGCTTTGGAGGATGCCAATCTAGTTGAAGAGTACATTGAGGAATACGAAGCACTTGTAAGAGAACTTTATGAATTAGGATACAGATCTTTCTTGGTCCTTGCAAGACTCAGGCAGTTTGACAATTCAGAAAACGTTCTTCTGGAATACAACGTTGAACTCTCGAAGATTCTTATAAACTACATAAACAACGGAGACACGTTGTCTGTCCTGCAATACATATATTCAAATCTCTCTGAACTTGAAGAACTAAGCAACTCTGGAAATCCTGAAGTAAGGCAAAAAGCACTTGAATATCTATACAGAATGAACAAAGCACTTGGAGACGAAGAGAGTGCAAATAAATATTTGGAACAGTTGCACCAAGAGAATCCGAATTATAAAATAGAAAGTGAGCAATAAACCCAAGACAAAATTTGGACTATTTAGCCAAAACATTCAAAGATATTGTTCCCAGGGGGGTTAGAGCATGCACTGGGTTATCACAGGTGCAAATAGAGGTATCGGTTTAGCACTGACCAAACAACTGCTATCAAAAGGTGAGAAGGTAACCGTGGGCGTCAGAACATCCATGCCCATAGAGCATGAAAATCTTAAGGTATTGAAAGTCGACACTTCAAATCCAGTCTCTATAGAAACCTTCGTTTCTCAAATAATTGAACCTATAGACGTGCTTATAAACAACGCGGGTGTGCTTATTGAAGAAAGGTTCCCTGAAGTCACAGAGGAAGGTATGATATTATCCTTCAAAGTCAACACAATGGGTCCATATATGCTCGTACAGGAATGCTACAAACAGAGCAAACTTAGAGAGGGAGCTAAGATAATAAATATATCAAGCATCCTTGGTAGCATTGCAAGTACGGGCGGAACTACATCCGTGCCTTACTCTGTTTCAAAAGCTGCGTTGAACATGGTTACGAAATTACTGGCGCACAGGCTTAAGAACATGTACGTTGTTTCCGTCCATCCAGGCTGGGTAAAGACGGACATGGGCGGTCCTGAAGCACCCCTTCTTCCAGAAGAATCAGCGGCTGGTATAATTAAAGTAATCGAGAACTTGAACCAAAGTGGGGTCTTTCTTGATTATACCGGGAAACCCCTGCCTTGGTAAACAAACTTGTCAAAGTTTCTATGCACATAGTGCAGGGGTGTTCTCCATGAAAGCTGTGGCCAAAAACATATTCATTGTCCTTTTAGGTTTGCTTGCTATTTCCCTGATTGTTGCGTTTATGCAGTTGTACAGAAATGTTCCTGGAATAGAAGAGTTTAAAGATGCAACCGTTGTTGTGAACGGTGAAGAAAAACCATTCCCGTACTTTGTAGCAGACAAAGAAAACAACGAGTACGTCATGCAAATAAAAATAGATGGGTCGAAATACAAAGGAAAAACTCTTGCCGTTTCGGCGACCGCTAACCAGTACTTACGAATCTACCAAAATGACGTGTTGATATATGATATTTCATCTAAGAGAGGTAGTGTCAATCCTTGGCACAGGTATTTTCCTGTTGTTCTCCAAGGCGATGTGGTTATTGAACTCTCTTTTATCTCGAACGGTGGTATCGAGCGGAAATTTTATATTGGTAAGCACGAGGATATAATTAAATTTGTTGAACGTGCCAACGCTATCGAAGAGTACATGTTTTATCTGGGCACCGGTTTCATGCTCGGCCTCTTTTTAGTCGTACTTTTATTGGCTGTTGCATTAAAGGAAAAAAGCTTCCTGTACGGTGCTTTAGTTATAGTTTCTCCCTTCTTGACAAGCATTGATGAGATGAACCTTTTCTTGCATCCTTTCATAGTTTGGAAAAAACTAGCGATACTCGGTGCAGCACTTGCGATGTATTTTGCTTACAGATTCGCAAACGAGATTTTCAAAAGAAGGGCAACGAAACTGGAAAAGCTCTACATCTTGGGCTACTGGTCGTTGTTTGTTCCCGTAGTCTTATCTAACAGTATGACGTTACTCAAAAGGTCGTATGCGAATTTTTACCTTTACTCTCTCATTTTACTATTAATCGTCCTAGGTATACTTATTAGAAAAACGAAGAACAGATATGAACAGTTGATACTCTTTGGTTTCTCTGCGGTTATCGGTGCTACTTTCTTGTCTCTGCTTTCCGTAGCAAACATAATTAAAATTGAATTCATGTTCTTCAACATAGGTCAACTTTTCTTTGGGTTCACCGTAGCTACATACGTTGCTGCAAAAACTATAGAAGTTTTTAGGAATACTCAGAACATGAACGAAGCAATTAGCAGACTAATGGAGCAACAGACCAATTACATTCAAAATCTCGTCGCTTCCAGGGATAAGGTGAACGAGCTTTCATCATCTTCCGTAAAATACTTCGACGAAATAGAAGACTTGTACCAACACCTCAGCAACTCTTCTAAGAATGCACAAGAAACACTTGATAAACTGCAGAATATCGTTGAATACTTCGAAAGTTTTTTGGACGAGATAATAAAAACTTCGTCGCTGTTGCAAGAAACTGTCAGTAAGTCAGATAGCATAATGGCAGACATAATTGCACTATCTGAAAATAGTAAAGCGAACTTTTCTGAAACGGAGACGATCGTCGATAACTTTAATCAAATGAGCACAAAACTGAAATCTACATTCGACGACCTGTACCAAGATTTTGCTAAAATAAAGGATATTTCAAGTCTCATAAAAGCTATCGCAACTCAAACCAATTTACTTTCTTTAAATGCATCCATAGAAGCAGCAAGAGCCGGAGAGGCTGGTAAAAGCTTCGCCGTTGTTGCAAGTGAGATAAGGAAGTTGGCTAGCGAAGCTTCTGAATTTGCGGAAAGGATTGAAAACAGCATCACTCTGATCTCCAGCAAGTTTGAAGGATTCGCAAAAGAACTATTCGACCTTTTCAACAATCTTGAGATTATAAGTAAGAGCAACGAGAAACTTTCACAGTCCATCTACAGATTTATCGATAACGTCCAGATTTTAACTCAAGACTTCGACAGAGTTGAGGCAACTTTTGAAAAACAATCATCGGAGATGAACAACCTAAAAGACAGCATATACGAGATAATGAAAACCTCGGAAGAATTGAGACAAGCATTTGAGTTGTTTGGAGAAACTCAAAAGAAAATAGAAGATATCTTTTCCGTAATTATGGATCAAATTCTTGAGGTTCAGAACGCACTGAAAATTGAATAATTTGGTTGAAGCCAACGGAAACCAGCAATGGGGGTGATTTTCAAGTGAACATAAAAAGGGCATTGATAAGTGTCTCAGATAAGACGGGAATCGTTGAATTCGCCAAAGAGCTCCACAACCGCGGCGTGGAAATAATTAGCACCGGGGGTACAGCAAAGCTTCTCTCAGATTCCGGAATCCCCGTGAAACAAGTATCCGAAGTAACAGGTTTTCCTGAAATCCTTGGTGGTCGTGTAAAAACCCTTCACCCATTCATATTCGGTGCTATCCTTGCCAATTACGATGAACAGTCCCATATCGCAGACCTTGAAGAACATTCGATCAGTCCTATCGACATGGTCGTTGTGAATTTGTATCCTTTTGAAGAAGTTCAAAAACAAACGAGAGACGAAGATACGTTGATAGAAAATATCGACATTGGTGGAGTTGCACTCCTTAGAGCCGCTGCGAAAAACCACAGGAACGTTGTCGTTGTATGCGATCCAGCCGATTATCCAAAGGTTATAAAGTTACTAGACTCCTGTGGAGATGTCCCACTCCACGACAGAAGAATGTTCGCACTAAAGGCGTTCTATTACACCATGAAATATGATTCCACGATTCACAAAGTCCTTTCCGAACTATTTGCTTCCGAAAAATACGAACATATGACCTTTGAAAAATTCTCCAACCCGCAGGTTAACTACGAAATCCTTGACAACGTCGATAAGCGATTCGTTAGGCTCAGCAAATACACAGAACAATCTACCGTAGTAACCTTAGGTGCGCTCGTCGTTGCACAAGAACCTGACTTCGTTATTGCCTTTAACGATTCTCTGCCTGTCTCCATGGTAAATTTGAAAACCTCTGGCGGACGGATATGCGACCTCGTAGGTTCTACAGTAGTCATGAGAAGACTTACAAACGATATGGTAAGAAAGCTAAAAGAAAGCACGTTTACCATAATATCATACGAGGAAGCTGAAGACGAAGAGTACGCACAAGAAGCACTAAAGGGGAAGGAATTAATAAAATTCACATACTTTTTCGAAAATTTACAAACTGAAAAAATCCCAATCGTTCACATGGTTGGAAATGTGATGATAAAAAAACTAGTAAGCACCATGAACATCTATCGGTTACTTTTAGCATCAATGCCAAAAAACAGCTTGATAGCCGAACAAAATGACGGATTCTTCAAATTCGAAACATGCCCAACCAATATTATTGAAAGCCTTGAAAAACTCATTTTCGATTCTGAAAAAGCGATGATTAAATTAATTAACATCTATACGAACGCTGAAGTAGATAACCTTTTCACAAAAATATGCGGTGAACGTGGCATTAACATTTTCACTTTCTAAAGCTAATTGGACACACCAACTCTCAATTTTGCAAAGCAGTTTTTAAAATGACACCCTTGCACAAGCTTGCGAGCACACTCGCAAGCTTTTTTGTTAACTCATAAAGCCTGGCCAACTTACCGTCTTCTTCCGCCTTTTCGAAATCCTCCATCATAGCTCTCCTATTGTACAATATCTCTCCAAAAGCCTTCTTCACTTCATCGTGTACATCGAAAAACATAGAATAAGAAAATAATATCGCTTCGTATATAAGTTGTTCATCCGAAACAGGGAGCGTCAAAGGTTTTGCCTCTCTTATAAGCTTATAAAACTCTTCTTTGTACTTTGACCTTGTCAACAAGAAAGTCATATAATCATCGTAAGTGCTGTGAGCATTTCTCAGAAATACTCTCATTTTCGGATCAAACAAGAACTGGATAAGTTCTGGAACAGTTCCTGGTCGTACATGATATGGCTGCATCAAATCCTCAAGATAGTGCAGTGCATACGAAAGGAACCTATAACCCCAGTACTCATCACCTTTTCTGAAGGCTTCCTTGGACATCTTTATAAAGTGCAAAAAGGATTTATCACCCTCCATATATTCAAAAAAGGTTACCTTCAAATAAGCGTGCCTATTTGCCTGAGTATCTCCAAGGATTGCGTTGACAATCCCAGACTCCTCAACAAAATCCATGCCGTTGTCTGGAGAACGAGAGTACACGTAAAATATAGCCCATACAGGAAGTTTCCCATCCTGAACCAGCTGATACTGTATTAGCTCAACACCGCTCACTTTCAATAAATCGCTATCAAACGTGATTTTTGCTTTGCCGTGTGCAACAAGGTCGTACGTGACGTACTTTTCGGTGTTGTACCTGCGGTTTTCCACATAATCGTAATCCCTTATTTCGACAAGCTTTTGATAATCGAAATTTGGAATAGAGGTTGCCACCAGGAACGTGAAGATATCATGCGACCCCCAACTGAAAAGAGATTGGGAAAACATCAGAAATATTATCAAGAACACAACGACTCTCGTCAAGTTGAACACAACAAATCACCTCAAATCTTTATGCTTTTTTTAGATTATACTCCACAACTGTCAAAAAATCCAAATTTTAGCGTTATAATACATGTGTATACCAAGCACACCGAATAACCGCTGAGAGGTGATTGTTGTGAAGATTCTTCATACGTCTGATTTACATCTAAGAACCGATTCTCCCGAAAGATGGCAAGCACTGCAGCTCATAGTGGATAAAGCCAAGCAAAACTCTGTTGATCTTCTGGTAATCAGCGGGGATCTGTTCGACAGCAGGGAAGATGCCGTGAGAAGTTACGAGAGGTTAAGAGCAATATTCTCTGGATCAAGTTTTCAAACATTTATCCTACCTGGCAACCACGACGAAACATTCTATGAAGACGGACTTCATTTTGGAGACAACGTTGTTGTTCTCTCAAAAGAAAAGAGCATCTATGACTTCGAAGATGCAAGAATAATCGCAGTTCCGTTCAAGAAAGAATATTCATCTGCTAAGGAAACTTTTGCCGTTCTTCGCCAATCCAACGAACTTACAACTTCGAATAAATCAAACGTCTTGCTTTTTCATGGAGAATTGCTCAGTCCTTATTACGAACCAGATGACTTTGGAGAAAAGGGCCGATATATGCCGGTAGATTTGAACCTCCTAAGATCGTTGAATTTTCAATACATTCTTGCTGGACATTTTCACACAAAATTCAATATTCTGAGAATTTCTAATAACTACTTCATCTATCCAGGTTCACCGGTATCAGTTACGAAAAAAGAAAGAGGCAAGAGGAAAGTCAACCTGTTAGAAATAGGTAAACAACCGCAAGAGTTGGAACTCGGCTCATTCTATTACGAAGAAATAGAAATAAACTTGAGCATTTTCGACGATGAACATCCTTTTGATAAGTTTTCAAATGTTTTGAACAGTTTGAAACTTCCTCAAAATTGTTCACCCATTTTCAAGATTACCGGGCACTTCGACGGTGCGAGATTTTCTATCAGTGAATCAGAGCTGAAAGCAAAAATCCAAAGTCTCGCGGATACGTTAGGCACAAAACCTGAGGTTGAGTTCTTAGCAAAAGACTTGGGAAAGATCAGCAACGACATGCTCTTTAAAAAAATAGTAGATAGGATAAATCAGCAAGAACTCGACGAGGAATCGAAAAAGCAGCTCATCGAACTCTTCGTTAACGCAATGATGTGAAAAGGAGGAAAATAGTATGAGGATTAAAGAATTCCATATCAAAAAATACGGACCTTTGTCGTTTACAAAACTTGTCAAGTTGAATAATTTCACGATCTTTTACGGTGAAAACGAAAGTGGCAAGACATTAACAATAGAGGCCATTCTCAAAATACTCGTTGGCAAGAAAGAGGCAAAAGATAGGATCTACGAAAATATCGAACGAGTAGAGGAATATCCCGACGGTTACCTCATCATTGAAGATGGAGAAAAATTAATTCGTGTGCAAAATGGGGAATTTCTGAAGCACTTTGAACTATCCCACGAAGAACTCAAAAATATATTCATCATCCGCAACAGCGACCTAAGCATCGAGTTTTCTCAGAAGAACAAAGAACCAGACGTGTACAGCAAAGTTTCTGAAAAACTTGTCGGTTCCCAGATATCAAAGATCCAATCCATCAAATCTAAGATTCTTGAAAACAGTATCATCACAGAATCAGGTATGTTTAAAGACCAAAAGGAAGCAAAATACAAACAGTACTTCGAAAGGATAAATAAATTGATTGAAGAGATAGACAACTTACTACCGAAGCTTGAAAAAAGCGACTATTTTGAAATCGAAGAACAAATAGCAGTGGTGCAAAAGGAGCTCGAGGCACTTAGAGCAAAGGTAAAAAGTTTAGAAACGTCAAAACAAATTGCCACGTGCAAGGAGCTTTTAGAGGACATAGCTAAGCTCGAGTCGTTGGTAAATGAATTGAGTAACTACAAGACATACACAAACGAAAATTTACAAAAGTACGTAGAACTTGAGAATAAAATTGAATGGTTAAAAGACGAGATAGACAAGGTCACTAACGAAAAGCAGAAACTTAAAGATAAAGTAGAGAATATCAATAAAGAAATAGAGCGAATCGAAAATAACATATCCTTGTTACGTGAAAATAGCAAGAACGCAGAAAAGATAAAAGAAAGAATCAACGGATATCTATACAAGAACTCTGAAATGAGCAATAAATACAAGAACAAAAACATACTTCTAACTTCGACCTTCACCGCAATTGTTCTTGCCATAATACTCTTTCTAACAATATCAGGAACCATCTTCAAAGCTGTAATAACAGCAGCTGGTATTGTAACTACACTCTTTTTGTTTGCACTTTATTCCAAACTAATCAACCAAATTAGAGCTGTCGAGCAACTTCGGAAAGAAATCCTAAGGGAAGGGCAAATAACTTTTCGAACAACTTTCACAGATATCGAATCCCTCGAAAACGAATGTTTAAACACTATGAAGGACTACGAAAAGACCATTGAAGAAGAAACGGGATTAAGAAATCGTAAAACTGAGTTCGAACGAGAAATAGACAATTTAGAAGACCAGCTCAAAGACTTAACTGAACAACATTCAAGAGCCGAAACAGATTTGGAGACTCTTAAGAACTTGTTGTCCGTGAATTCAGCAGAAGGGTTGAGACAAAAACTAAATGAGAGGTCAAAACTTGAAGGAACATACCAAGCCTTAAAATCACAAATTCTTACAAAGATAAAAACCTACGGTGTCAAGCTGGACGGCCTTCCTAAAGATTTACCGGAACCATGTGGGCCAGAAATTGCCGGTGAACTTGCGAAAATAAAGGATACGCTTGTTAAATACATGGAGCTAATGAGTAAAGACCGAACAAAAGAAGAAAGCGAAGAGTTGAAACAATTAGCTGAATTCGAAGAATACGAAGAAAAAATAATGCACGAAATTGAAAAGCTCCAAAAACAGTTGGAGGACCTAAGAAACAAAGAAAGACAGTTGCAAGAATTGATGAAATTCATTTTTGCCAAAGCAAAAGAATCAAAACTGCTAGATGAAATCTTTGATGAAGTGCCCGACGTTGTATACAAATCTGACCTGATCAAACTCAGAAATGAACTTCGAGAGTTTATCGACGAATTAACAAAACGACAAAACATCGAGAAAACTGCACTTGAAATACTGCGAAAAATCGAGGAAGAGGAGAGAGAAAGCATTTCAAATTTATTCAAACAAAGCAATTTAATAAAGATCTTCACTGAGATAACGGACGGAAAATACATCGATGTGGTGTATGGTAAAAACAAAACCGACGAATACATCAAAGTCAGAAGTGCAGATGGTCAAGAATTCACACCAGAACAACTCTCCGCAGGCACATACGACCAGCTCTACTTTGCCATTCGACTTGCTCTTGCTGAACATCTTTTTGGCAAAGAAAACGGGCAAAAGGCATTCTTCATCCTTGACGATCCATTTGTAAAATACGACAAAAAACGCCTTCTAAAACAAATCCAAAAACTTGTAGAACTTTCAAACCAAGGATGGCAATTTTTGTATTTCACAGCAAAAGATGAAATAGTTGACTTAGGTGAAAGACTCGGCATTGATATAATCAATCTTGATGAGATCGTTCATTAATCATAACTGTTCATTTCTTCTTTACGGTATGCTAAAATTAGACGTGGACCTACAAAGAGAAAAGAAAGGAAGGGAAGATATGGCTATCTTAGTTGCTGGTGGGGCAGGATACATCGGTTCGCACGTTTGCAAGATGCTGAAAGAAAGAGGATATGAAGTAATTATCTTGGACAACCTTTCTCACGGATACCGAAGCTTTGCAAAGTACGGAGAGTTCATCTTAGGTGATATCGCAGATGCAACCTTGCTCGACTTGATATTCACACACTACAAAGTCGATGCAGTAATGCATTTTTGTGCGTACATAGAAGTTGGGGAGTCTGTGAAAGATCCGAATAAATACTACATAAACAACGTCTCAAACACAATCACCTTGCTCAACGCCATGCTGAAGCACAACATAAAATACTTTGTCTTCTCATCGACCGCTGCGGTGTACGGCATGCCAGAGCGAATACCGATAAAAGAAGACGACCCAAAAGCGCCGATTAATCCATATGGAAGAAGCAAATACATGGTCGAACAAATCTTAGAGGATTACGATAGTGCTTACGCTTTGAAAAGCATACGCTTTAGATACTTTAACGCCGCAGGAGCTGACGAATCGCTCGAAATTGGCGAAGCACACGAGCCAGAAACACACCTCATTCCTTTGATCCTCGACGCAGCTTGCAAAGTTAGAGAAAGCGTAAAAATATTCGGTACAGACTACAAAACCAAAGACGGCACCTGCATCAGAGATTTTGTGCACGTTAACGACTTAGCGGATGCACATATAAAAGGTCTCGAATATCTAATGAGCGAAAACAAAACCGACTATTTCAACCTTGGTAGTGGTTCAGGATATTCGGTGAGAGAAGTTATCGAAAAAGCCAAAGAAATCACGAAGGTTGATTTCAGAGTCGAAGAAACCGGTAGAAGACCAGGGGACCCAGCTTACTTGATAGCCGATAATGAAAAGGCAAGAAAGATACTGAACTGGGAGCCAAAGTACGACCTTGATGGGATAATAGCCACTGCTTGGAATTGGCACAGAAAGTTGAGGAAGGAATTCTGCAATGAATAATTCATTTGGAAGTATAAAAAAGGCTTCGGGTCGACCGAAGCCTTTTTGGTTGAATTATATTGATAATTACCTTCTGTATCCCTTGGCTAAAGCTGGATTTCTGACCTGAGCAGTTCTTCTGAGATTCACTTGTCCTTTTGGCCCTCTCAAGCTTGCTAAATCAAACGACTTCCCATCAACGGTCACCTTTTCCGCAACGATGAACTTATCTGAACTAGTTGTTACAATTCTTCCTACAATCTCAATAGACTGCCCTTGTTTGAGTTGAAGAAGTCTAAATATAGGTCCTGCATGGACATCGTAGACCGTGTCACCAACTTGAACTTTGAAAACAAATCCGTTGTTTAAATCGAGTGAGTACTCCTTTACAGTACCTTTAAACGTCTGCGTTGCACTCAAAGAAGCATCTGCCGGTAAATTTCTGTGAAGTCTCTGCTGAACGGCTTGAGCAACCTGCTGCGATGTTTGAGTGTTTGCTGCAGCTTGATAACCGAATCTTTGAGCGTTCATGGGACCAAATGCAAAAATACTACCTGCCAAAAGAACTCCCGCTGCCAAAACTACCAAGAACTTTTTCATACTTACCAACCTCCTCAAAGTTTTTTAGTTTTAACCTTTTTTCGTTCTCACCTTTTCGGTGAGTTGCAATAGTATTCTACTCGTATAACCTTAGAAAGTACTTTAAATTTGCTGAGAACTTGCTTAGAAAATAAAAAAAGAGCAAGCCTACTCGGCCTGCCCTTTTTTCTTGCCGTTATGAGAGCAGTAGTGATTATTTCTTCTGCTCAATTAACTCCTTGAGCTTTTCTCTTATCATGTACCTTGTTATCTCTCTCTTAAAAGCTGAAGGAATAACTTCCGTAAACATCGCCTTTACTCTGAGCTCAATCTTTATCATTGGGTCATTCAAGTTTCCGTTGTTGTTTAGTTGGAATTTCAAAGCGAACTCAGGATTATTAGCCAAGTCTTCACTGATATAAATAAACGGCAGGTTATTGACAATAAGTCTAACATCATCAATTGTTGGTTCACGTTCTCCTGTAAATAACTTTTTGAAATTCTCGTAGGACTGCTTGTCCTTAAACACCGTGTCCACAAAAGCTTTTCTAATACCGATGTTGTTATCACGCAAGTCAATGGAATCTTTGTACAATTTTCTGAAATCTAAAGTAACTATCACTTTGTAACTATATTCACTTTTACCTTTGCTGTTTTCAAAAGTAGTTGTTGCGTCGTTCGTAAACTCAATGACCCCAGCATTCGGTAAAGCTTTGTTGAATTCAACAAGTACATCCTTTACTTTCTGCGGCACGTTTCCATTCAGCTTAAACCCACCCAAATCTACAGGCTGATTAAGTGCCTCTTTTGCTATGAAGCATTTTTCACTTCCTGCAGCTTTCACAAAGAGTGTAACTATTGTTTCTTTTCCATCCTTTCTGAAACCTTTGTCATCTACGATACTTGTGTTGTTCTCAAAATCACCGATTTCAAGGAAACTCATAACAGACCATTTAAGAGCATCTAACGTCTTGTTGACTCTTGTTATTTTGAACGGTTCCTCCACAAAAATATCTGCCATGTTCAAAAGATCTTTTGGATTTGCAATTGCTGTTAATTTGCCGAAGTGTTCCTTTATTCCGTCAAAATCTTCTATAAGTATCCCCATAAGGAAATAGTAAAGATTATTCTCAGCTTCATCAATTATAATAGGGCTTTTAAATTGATTCTGGGAACTTCTCATGACATTTCTCCATGCTTCTACTAATTCCTCTGCTTGAAGTGCTGATTGGTAACTATGATAAAGCGATGAAAGTGCGTTATAAGCAACGGAAAAATCCCTGAAATCCATGTACAGCTTGTCAGGTTCAGTAATCTCTGGTTTTATCTTCTTTGCAAGCGCAACGATTTTGTCCTTTCTCTCTCCTTGAATCTCTACTATGTACTTTTGCCTGTCCGGATGTGTGTAAAATCTTCTTGCACCTTCATCAAGGAATTTTTCTATCTTTTCGATGTACGTTTTGTGTTTTTCTAAAATGTTCAAAATCTCTGACGGATCAAACTCTTCGTCTTCCAAAAGCTTGAAACCATTTAAGCTCTTTGTAAAAGCTTGAAACGTGCTGGATGGAACAACTTGCTGGAGTTCATCCAATATACTTTCAAGTTCATCGTCCGCAAGTAAATCCGCTACATACCTCGGATCGTTTGGCTCGAGCTTGGTACTATCGTTGACAGGTTGATTTGGTAGTGGTTCAGGACCAAAGAGAGTACAGCTTGTCAACAAAGCTATGCCAAGCACAATAAAAACAAGCATACCGACAAAAGTGAATCTTTTTAGCATACTTGCCCCCCTTCCTGTAAAAGAATAGTTTTCTCTCGCTCATATCTCCTACGAAATTATTGTAACACAGGCTCTATCCAAAATCAAAGATACTTATCTTATTCAAATTCGCGCTAAATAAAGAATTCGTCCCACATCTTCTCAATCAGAAACCTTAATCCTCGAAAAAGGGAATATTACGTAACCTATGTTACGGACAATACTTCGAACCTTTGATACAGTATAATTAGGTAAAACTAATTACGGCGATCTTCATATGGAGGTGTTCGATATGGCGGAAATTTTCAACAAGAGGGAATACTTGAAGAACCTCATCAGGCGAGCGGACCGAAATCCACAAGAAGTTGAGAGACTGAAAAGCGAGATTAAATCAGTTATAAAAGAACTAAAACCTGTAGAAATCGCTATCGTTGAAAATGAACTCTCAAGAGAAGACGGGATCACTGTCGAAAGAATTAGGGAGATCTGCGACATCCACCTTGAGCTAATGGAAGAGTTTCTGAACGAAGAACCTCCCGTCGAACCATGGCATCCTGTATTCATCTCAATGAAGGAACACGAGAAAATTCTTGGTATGCTAAAGCGACTGAAAGATCTTGTTGAATCGGCGGTGAATTCTCCTTCGTTTGAAACGTTCGTAAGTATTTCAAGTGTCGTTAATGAGATGAAAGGTATCGAGCTTCACTTCCAAAAGCAAGAATACGGTATATTTCCATACGTAGAAAAATACGGTGTCGAACAACCACCAAAAGTTATGTGGTCTGAGCACGATACAATGCGCTCCATGATTAAGCAAATCACGGAAATCGTCGAAAATCGCGATGTTGAAGCTCTGAAGACGGTTGGTTTAAAGCTCGCAACAGATTTGCTTGAAATGTTTATGTTGCATGTTCATAAGGAAAATCACATACTTTTCCCAACCGCTCTTAATCTTGTTAGTGAAGAAGAATTCAAACAAATCCGAAAAACATTCGATGAAATCGGATATTGCTGCTACTTTCCTGAACCATTCAAAAGTGAGAGACAAAAAGAGCAAACTAATAAAGTTGAAGAAAACTCTTCGGCCCAACCAATCTCGGAAAGTTCCACTGGTTCAACGCAAATTGAAAAGTTGCTGAACGCTTATAGGGAATTGAAAAGTTTGCTCGTTCAAATGAGTGTTATCGATGAAAGTGCGGAAAAGCAAAAGATAAAGCTTCCCTCTGGCGAGTTTGAGATTGAAGAATTACAATACATGCTCAACACTTTGCCTGTCGATATTACTTTTGTTGATAGGAACGATCAGGTGAAATATTTCAGTGAAGGAAAAGAGAGGATATTCTTGAGAACACGTGATATAATCGGTAGAAAAGTTCAAAACTGTCATCCTCCAAAAAGCGTGCACATCGTGGAAAAGATATTGCGGGACTTCAAATCAGGCAAACGTGATCACGCCGATTTTTGGATAAAACTCGGTGACAAGTACGTTTTGATAAGGTACTTTGCTGTTAGAAACGAAAAGGGAGAATACCTCGGAACCCTTGAAGTAACCCAAGACATCGCCCCGATACAACAAATCACCGGTGAAAAGAGGATATACGACGAGGAATGATTATCATATCAAAGGGAGGTAAACGCAATGGTCTACAGAGTATCCGATACCCCGAACTTAATGCAAGGTCCCATCGATGCGCGAAGGTTCTACGAATCCAAGAAAGCTATTGTCGCACAGATTACACTCCAGCCTGGTGGGAAACTTGAAAAGCACTCTTCAAAGGAATTCGCACTTCTTTTCGTCATATTTGGGAAGGTTAGGGTAGAGGTAGGGGATCATTCGTATGAACTCGAACAAGATTCCCTAATCGAATTTCCACAGAATATTTTGCACAGTGTCGAAAACGTGGGCGACGGAGTGGCGAAGGTGCTGGTGGTCAAGATTAAGTGAGCATTCTTTTTGACTGAATTTTCTAAATAAAAGGTCGGCCGTGCGGCCGACCTTTGTTTTTTCTAACCAACAATCAACACGATCAAATCGTTGACATTCGTGCCTGTTGGACCTGTGATTAGAAGGTCTCCAGCGATCTTGAGTGCGTTGTATGAATCGTTGTTTTCTAAGAAGCTTTCAGCGCGGTAGCCAACTTGTTTTATTCTTTGCACCGTTTGACCGTCGACGATTCCCCCAGCAGCATCGGTTGGTCCATCGGTGCCATCCGTTCCAAAGCTGCAAAGGACAACATCGCTCAAACCATCGATGGAAAGAGCAAAGGAAAGTGCCAATTCCTGATTTCTTCCACCTTTTCCAGTGCCTTTAACTCTAACGATAGTTTCCCCACCAAGTATCACAGCTGCGGGCTTTCTAACAGGCCTATCATTTTCTTTTATCTCTTTAGCTATCGAACCTAAGAACCTACCAGCTTCTTTTGCTTCACAATCAAGAACCGTTGTTAAGATAAGCGTGTTGTAACCAAGTTCTTTTGCTACATTTTGAGCAGTGTCGCAAGCTACTTTCACGCTGCCTATGATGTAAGTTTCTACGTTCGATAATTCTTTTGGCGTTTCCTGTTTAAGTGCGTTTAGAATACTTTCGCTTGTAGTGATCTTGTACCTTTCCAGCACTTCCAATGCTTGCTGCGAAGTTGTGTTGTCCGGATAAGCAGGACCTGAAGCAATGCTGTCCAACCTATCGCCAAGCACATCGGACAGAACAAGTGAGATAACTTTCGCAGGATGAACGTGCTGAGCAAACCTTCCACCTTTGACTTTTGAAAGGTGTTTCCGAACGGTATTTATCTCCACTATATTCGCACCACTTTTTAGCAACGCTTCGTTCAATTTCTGGATATCTTTAAGACTGATACCATCCACTGGCATTTCAAAAAGTGCAGAACCACCGCCTGAAACAAGAAAGAGCACTACATCGTTCTGTGTTAAATTTTCCGTGAGTTCAAGCGCTCTTTTCGTTGCATTTAAGGTGTTTTCATCAGGTATTGGGTGGCCTGCCTCATAGATTTCAAAGCCTTCTATATTCCCTTCCGAATGACCGTATTTAGTTATAATTATGCCTCTTTCGATCTCGTCTTTCAAAACTTCCTTTGCGGCCTTCGCCATTCGCCAAGCTGCTTTTCCAATTGATACCACAATGAGTTTGCCTTTTCTATTTTGGAGTTTTTCGATGTTCTTAGTAAGCCAATCCTTCACCGTATTGTCTGGAACTACAGATTTTCTGACTCTTTCAATTATCATCTCAATGTCCGTTCTTAATTTCTGAATTACGATCAACGAATTCACCCCTCTCTAACTATTTTTATTATACCGTTATCAATTATCAATTCGCAATTAAAAGTGCCTGCAGTAATCCTTCAAAACTTGTAGAATTTACTCCTTTGATGTGATAAAATAAATCAATAGACAACATTATCTATTCCAGGAGGTATACGGTTTGGAAAACTCCAGTAATTTAAAAGTTTTTTCGCTTGACACTTCATCACCGCGTGTTGTTGCTTGCTATTTTGATAGTGAGAAAAAGATAATGATCGAATTAGAAACCAAAGCAAAGCACGGTATCCAGGTATCACAAGTTGTTGAAAAGTTGAAGGAAGTCGATTTCAACTCACTTGATGTGATAGGTGTAGGTATTGGACCTGGTGGCTTGACAGGTCTTCGAGTTGGCATATCCTTTGCACTCGGATTGGGAATCGGGAAGAGATTTGTTCGAATAAGTTCGTTGAAACTTATAGCAATGAACGCACTTGCCTCCAACGGCTATATTGGAGTCGTGAGAAAGGCAAGGGAGGGTTACCTTTACGCAGGGCTTTACCATGCCGAAAATGGAAAACTGCATACGCTTGTTGAACCCTTTATCGAGTCCATAGATGTGGTAAGGGAAAGATTTAAAAGCTATAACCAGCTACTTTTGCTTGGCGATGGTGCGGAATATTTTAAAGACTATGGCATCGTATTTGAACAACCCACGTATTCCCAATACAATTTTCCAAGCGTAAGAAATCTGTACTTATTAACAATCGAAGAGATAGCCAACGGCAATTTTGTGGATGCTCTACACATCGAACCACTCTATTTACAAAAGAGTATCGCTGAATTGAATTTCGAAAAAAAGCTAAAACAAATTCAGGAAAAATAAAAATAACAAGTTTTGAGGTGGTTCAATGGCGTACCATCCGGAAAGCATGGGAAACGTGAAAAAGCCGGTAAGAGAAGAATCAAATGAAGCGCTATTTTCTAATCTTAAAGATATGAAATTGACACCAATGATGAGGCAGTATCTTGATATAAAGAAGAAATATCAAGATTCCATTCTGCTCTTCAGGCTCGGGGATTTTTACGAAGCCTTCTTCGATGACGCACTTGTTGTATCCAAGGTGCTCAACATCGTTCTCACCAAACGTCAGGATGCTCCAATGGCGGGCATCCCATACCATGCGCTCGATAATTACTTGAAGAGACTTGTAGATAGCGGCTACAAGGTTGCTATTTGCGAGCAGATGGAAGATCCAGCAACAGCAAAAGGTATTGTGAAACGCGAGGTAACACGTGTAATAACTCCCGGAACAATAATCGAAGATGAGCTTTTGACAACAAGCAATAATTACATGGCTTCAGTATATGAAACAAAATCAGGGGAAGTCTACACTGTCCTTGCTGACTCTTCAACCGGTGACGTTGTGGTAAAAAAATTCGACAATCTCGAAGAGTTGTTTGACTTTGTTGAAACACACGAGATTTCTCAAATCATCTGTCCGGAAAGTCTTTATCCGAAGATAAAGTCCAGAATTAAAATATTCGTAGACCGACTCGACGACTGGTACTACACGGGAACAATCGATGCGCTCAAGCAGGCCTACGGACTTGCAACGATAGAACACTTCGAGCTCGGTGAAGCACACTACCCGCTCGGTGCAACAATAAAATACCTGAGCTATACTTTGAATAAGCCAGCGAAAATGAAAGTTCCAAGGATACTCGATGAATCAACATACATGATTCTTGACTCTACAACAATTGAAAACCTCTCCCTCGTTCCGGGAGAACGAGGTAAGAATCTCTTCGATGTTCTCAATAAGACAAAAACTCCGATGGGTGCAAGGCTATTAAAGTGGATAATCCTCCATCCACTCAAGGACAAAAAGGCGATAGAAAGAAGGCACGATATGGTAAGTGCCTTCTTTGAAGATTCTCTGCTCACAAACGAAATTAGAGAGTATTTAGACGGTGTGTACGACTTGGAACGGATAATCAACAGACTGCAGTACGACAGTGCAAAGCCAAAGGACTTGATAAGCCTGAAAAACACACTGGAAGTTATCCAACCCATTCGGGAAGCGCTGGAAAGCAACGAAAATTTGATGACGCTCGTTGAACAACTCCCGGATTTGAATATAGTCAAAGAAAAGATTCAAAGTACAATAAACGATGAGATAGAGGGGGATTTGGGAGAAGGCAAGATCATCCGCGAAGGTGTGTCAAAAGAATTAGATGAATACAGAGAACTTCTTTATCATTCCAGCGAAAGGCTCAAAGAATTTGAGGAAAGAGAGCGCTTAAGAACGGGAATTCAAAAACTAAAAGTCGGATTCAACAACGTTTTTGGATATTACATAGAAATTCCAAAAGGGCAAACGAAAAACGCACCGGAAGATTACACAAGACTCCAGACACTTGTCAACGCTGAGCGCTACACAAATCCAAAATTGAAAGAGTTCGAGCAAAAGATTTTGGCAGCCAAAGAGCGAGTGGAAGAACTCGAGAAATTGATTTTCAACAACTTGTGCGAAGAACTGAAAAACTACGCGCAAGAGCTGAGAAAGACTTCCGAAACGCTTGCATGGATTGATATATATACATCGTTTGCGTACCTCGCCAGGCTTTACAGTTACGTCAGGCCAATCCTTTCAAACGCAGAATTCGAAATCCTCCAAGGCAGACACCCAGTAGTGGAAAGGTTCGTTGATGAATTCGTTCCTAACGACACGTACATGGACGATAAGTTGAGAATGTACATACTCACGGGTCCCAATATGAGTGGTAAGAGCACTTACATAAGGCAAATAGGCCTGATAACCCTGATGTCGCAAATAGGTTCGTTTGTACCTGCATCATTCGCAAAATTGCCCATCTTTGACCGAATATTCACTCGAATGGGTGCGAGGGACGATATTTCAACCGGCAAAAGTACGTTCTTAACGGAAATGAGCGAAGTTGCCTTAATACTTAATAAAGCAACGGAAAAAAGTCTTGTTTTACTCGATGAAGTTGGAAGAGGAACAAGCACGTTTGATGGAATAAGCATCGCATGGGCGATAAGTGAGTACATATACAATGAACTGAAATGTAAAACCGTCTTTGCTACTCATTTTACAGAATTAACTGAACTTGCCGACATGTACCCAGGCATCAAGAACCTGACCATCCAGGTCAAAGAAACAGCCGATGGTGTCATCTTCCTTCACAAAGTGGTGGAAGGTGTGGCTGATAGAAGCTATGGTATAGAAGTTGCAGCTATCGCCGGTTTACCACAGAGCATCGTTGAAAGAGCAAAGGAGATTCTCGACATCATAGTAGAAAAGAGCGATATAGAAAAGAAAGTTGGAATACTAAAAGAAGGACAGATGAAGAAAATAAAATCAACGAAAAAAACTGTCCCCGAGGGACAGTTGAGAATGTTTTGAGCAATATTCTAATGTCTTTCTTTGCTCTCCAAAAAGCAGAGCAAAGGGGGATGGGGATTGTTCAAGCTTTGTAGAATACCCGCTTTGGGTATTCTTCTTTTCTTCTAACGCTGTTGAACGAACTCACGGGCACAAGGTATCCCACTATCCTCAAGTATTCATCCGCCTTTTTCTTCCCACATACGGGGCATTGTTCACCATAGAACGCATGGCCTTCTTCACATACGCTTATCTTTTGATTAAATGCAAAATACACAACACCCATATTTGCAACCAAATGGACCATCTTCCATGCTTCTTCTTCCGTTCTAAACGGTGAATCTACGTTTATATGCAGTATCGCCCCGCCTGAGACTTTCTTATCAAACATGCCTGAGTATTTTATCCTGTTTAGCATGTCCGTGTCTGTTGTGAGTGGGAGCCATTGGTTGGAATAAAGCACATACTCTGTGTTGTAAAGGAGTCTATCTTTTTGAGCAAAGGTAACCGCCGCTTTCTCAGCAGGCACCTGTTCTATATTGAACGTGAACCCGTACTTTTCAAAAGCTATATCGTTCATCCTTCTGATTTCGTCAAGTACTGCGTTTACAAATTCTTCCCCTTCTTGTGTATATTTCACCCCGTCGATGTCCACCATCGTCAAACCGAGCAATTCCATCGCCTCGTACAGTCCGTTTATACCAACCGTTCCGTACTGCCTGTTTAGATCCATCAGTCCCAAGCTATAAAGCGGCAGTACGCCCTGCTGGATTCTTTCTTGAATTATGTTTCTGATAGCTGCCAAAACTTTCTGGACGAGTTCTACTTTCTCGGCAAGCCTTTTGATAAAACCTTCCTTATTCCCTATTTCAAGTGCGATCCTTGGCAGGTTTATCGTCACTACCTTGAAAGAACCGATGTTCAAGTCCGAGCCACCGATGGAGTTCACCATACCAGACAGCTTATCAGGTCCCATCTTAAACTTCAGTTCCTTTGTAGAACTCGTGAGCCTGCAGCAAGAAGCCACCGCATCAATGCTATCAGAGACGTACCAGTTCGTATCTTGCCATCTTAGGTTGACTTTGTTTATAAACCTCGCACTGTCTTCATCAACAAACTTACCATCTTTGTACAGCAAAGATGCTGTTAAAACCGGGAACGTGAACATCTGCTTTTCTCTTTCTTGAGATATCCACAGCCAGTATTCTTTCTGCAATTCTATTATCTGCTCAACGTAGTCTGTGATAGCCGAACCATCTGGATAACTTTCTCCTTCGAAAATCGTTTTGATGTAGTTCCTATCCAGATATGTGAAGTTCGTGTAAGGAGACTGAGTGCCTCTTATCGGCTGGTTAATCGAGTAGGTGAAAATCTGGAAGTGCTGGTGCAGGTATTCCTTTGCCTTACCTTTTGGTATTACTCCACTTTCCAAATCTTTTCTGTAAAAATAAGCAAGCCACACAAAGAAATCCGGCAAACCAACGGCACCTGATTGCTGGTTGGATGCAAACATGACAAATTGTATCACGTGCTGGATGTAAGAAGAAAGATGTTTTGCCGGGATTGATTTTATACTATCGATGAAAAATAATCCCTTTTCCACAATTGGTCGCAAGGAATAAGCGTAACAATACGGCTCGAATGCGGCATGATGAGCATCGTGCAGGTAAATATCTCCGTACATTTGGAATCTAAGGAACTTCTTCGCATCTTCCAAACCAAAGAGTGACTTCATTCGTTCGTAAATGTAGTAGATGGAGTACAGCTTCGACCAAGGTTTTACAACCTCGTTGAAGTACGTGTAGACGTTTGTACTCCTCACATTTGCATTTGCATCTATCGTAGAATTCAGAATTCCGCTGTTGAAAAAGTGCTCTGTGAACTTTGCTACATCAAGCTGCCAGCTGATACCTTCTAAATCCAAAAATGGTTCTGGAATGCTTGATATTTCTTCAATAAAATCATCAGAAAAACTGAACGATTTAAGCACATCTCTCAACAGTTGCATAGCACGTCCCCCTTTTTTATGTCTACTTTTTGTACTTTGCTCTTGTTTTTCAAGATTTCCAAGATCTTGAAAAGTTCTTCTTTTGTGAGATACATTTGATTTGCCGATGCAGGAAAACCGTCACGATGATACTTTTTCATATACCGCCCAAGTACGTACTCGTCGAAGTAATCCAAAGGTATGTCAAGCTCTAACAAATCCTTCGGACTTCTCCAAGAATAGACAAGTACAACCACTTGCTCTTGAAAAATCTCTTTGACCGTCTTTGCAAGCATATACGCAAACCTTCTGTTTCGCACAGACAAAGGTTCTCCGCCGAGCAATACGAGTGCAACTTTATCGTACGTACTCAAAAGCAACCTAAGCTTAGCTATAGTGTGTTCAACAAGGTGCCTGAAGTCGATAGCAAACCTTTCGTCAAACTCCCATGTCTCAGGATTATGACACCCCAAACATTTCGGGAACGCATCGCACCCCTGGAAGTAAACACTAACGGAAGGAAGGCTCGGATGGTCGCCTTGCATTACACGTAAAACACGTAGAAGCGGTTCATCAAACATCAGTGAGCTGAATAGTTCAGCAACTTGACCCTTTTGTTCCATAAAAACCCCCCAGTTTAGTACAAACATTAAACACAGTACATGAGTTCGGAAAGTAGAAATATACACCGAAGCAAGAGGCTACAAAGGTCGATAAAACACATTATATCGTAGAATTTCCATATTATTACACAATATATAGTATCACATCTGATGCCAGATTGTCAAGAAAAAAGGGTGGGAAAATTCAAAATCCCACCCAAGATATTGTATTAACATTATTTCGACAACAACAATTAGTTATCAACGGATAGAATTACAATCCCAGGTACGCCTTTTTTACCTGTTCATCCTTGAGCAGATCTTTTGCTGGGCCTTCAAGAACGATATTACCTGTTTCCAAGACGTATCCGTAGTGCGATATGTTCAGTGCACCAACAGCATTTTGTTCCACAAGTAGTATAGTCATCCCTTCTGAATTCAACTTCTTGATAATTTCAAAAACCTCTTCCACAAGTATCGGAGCAAGGCCAAGCGAAGGCTCATCCATCATGAGCACCTTTGGCCTGCTCATAAGAGCTCTAGAGATGGCCAGCATCTGCTGTTCACCACCAGAAAGTGTTCCACCGAGCTGATTTTTCCTTTCAGCAAGCCTTGGGAAAAGTGTAAAAACCCATTCCAGATCTTGTTTGATTCCATCTTTGTCTTTTCTATTGAAAGCACCCATCATGAGGTTTTCCATAACAGTCAGGTTGGGAAAGATCCTTCTTCCCTCTGGAACAAGACATACCCCCATCCTGTTTATCTGGTGTGGAGGTTGGTTTTGGACTTCTTTACCATTGAAGATGATTCTTCCCCTTCTTGATTTCACCAAACCTGCAATTGTGGAAAGCGTGGTAGTTTTCCCCGCACCGTTTGCGCCGATGAGTGTCACTATCTGTCCCTGTTCCACCTTAAAAGAAATACCTTTGATAGCGTGGATTGAACCGTAAAATACATGGAGCCCCTCAACTTCAAGCACCGGCATGTTCCCACTCCTTACCCAAGTAAGCTTCTATAACTCTCGGGTTTCTACTTATCTCCTGAGGTGTTCCTTCAGCAATGATCTTTCCAGAATCCATAACGATTATCCTTTCACACACGCCCATAACAACTTTCATATCGTGTTCAATCAGAACCACTGTCAATTTGAACTCATCCCTTATGTATCGAATAAATTCCATCAATTCTTCCGACTCTTTTGGATTCATACCAGCTGCTGGTTCATCCAAGAGCAACAATTGGGGTTCTGTAGCTAACGCCCTTGCAATTTCTAATTTCCTTTGCTGACCGTATGGAAGTGACGAGGCAATCTCGTATGCCAGATGGTCCAAGCCCACTTTTCTTAAAAGCTCCATACCTATATCGCGCATCTCGAGCTCTTTTTTTCTGTACCCTACCTTCGTCACAGCTCTCCAGAACCAAAGGTGTCCCTTGATCTTAGGATCTTTACCATGTTTTTTCAGAATCTCGTCTGCGTCCCTTGTAGAGAGCAAATGGTGCATAGCTACAAGCACATTGTCAAGAACTGTTAACGTCCCAAAGAGCCTTATGTTTTGAAACGTTCTTGCTATACCAAGATGCGTAATTTGGTGAGGTTTGTACGGTGTGATGTCTATGTCATCAAAGATTATCCTACCCTTTGTTGGGTAGTAAATCCCAGTGATAACGTTGAACGCCGTAGTCTTACCAGCACCGTTTGGACCTATGATGCCAAGGATCTCACCCTCGTAGACGACGTTGTCAAAATCGTCTACAGCCGTCAATCCACCGAACTGCATTGTAACATGGTCCATCTTTAGAATTACACGCCTGTTTTTTTCGTTGTTCAATCTCTTTTCTTGCATTAATGTATTGTTCATTTTTCACCACTCCTTCTCAAGCCGAGGCGCTTGAAGAAGTTGATTATACCTTCCCAAGTGAGTTCGCTTCTGCCAAAAATTCCCCTCTTCCATACGATCATCGTCACGACAAAGAGCACAGACAACACAAGCATCCTCATACCTTGGATAGCTGGAAAAGACCTTCCAAAAAGTGTGAACGGCTGTTCGAAAGCTCTGAGCCACTCCATCAAAAACGCAAAGATTATCGCACCAACAACTGATCCGCTTATACTTCCGAGCCCACCAAGAACAACCATGATAAGCACGTAGTAAGTGAGTATTGGACCGAATGTCGTGATTCTCGGATCAATTGTCGTAAGCCAGTGCGCATAGAGTGCACCGCTAACACCTGCAAAAAACCCGCTTATGACTAATGACAACAACGTGTGTTTAAAGACATTAATTCCCATTGCTTCAGCTGCAATTGCATTGTCTCTTATTGCCAAAAATGCCCGACCGTACGAGCTTTTCACAAGGCTCACGATGAAAAGTATCGTCACAAAGAGCCAACCCCAGCTCCACCAAATGTTTGTGTAGTTAGGTAAACCCTTTAATCCGAGTGAACCGTTTGTGATCGATTGTAAGTTGAGTGCAAGGATTCTGAGCACTTCGGAAAAGCCAAGTGAAGCGATAGCAAGGTAATCACCAGAAAGTCTTAGAACTGGAAATCCGATAATAAAAGCTCCAAAGGCAGCAACAAGCCCTCCAACAATCGTGGCTGTAAAGAAATCTGTGTGCAAATTAGCAATTAACGGGCTCGGTGGAGCTATAATGAATATCATTGCTTTTTGGTCAGGTGGAATTGTCAAAAGCGCGGAAGTATACGCACCAAGCAGTATAAAACCTGCATGACCCAGTGAGAACACACCGGTAATCCCGTTGACCAGGTTCAAGCTAACAGCCATGATTCCGTATATGGCCATCAAAGAGAGAATTTGCTTTTTATATGAATCAAAGCTCGCATCCGCAATCGCCAGCAGAATAATAACCACTATTAAGAACAGAACAGTCAAAATCAAATCTCTTTTCGTTCGGTTTCTCATCTCTCTCACCCCAACTTTAGTGCATCAAACTTTTTCCACAGCGCGTTTACCGAGAAGACCTGCTGGCCTGACAAGAAGTATCAGAATCAGAATAATGAAAGCAAAAGCATCTTTGTATTGCATAACCGTCGGGAAGAATGTGATTATCATCATCTCGATCACACCAAGCAGTATTCCACCAAGCACTGCACCACCGATAGAGCCAATCCCACCAAGAACTGCTGCAACAAAAGCCTTCAAACCGGGGACAAAGCCTGTGTAAGGATAAAAGCTCGGATACCTCAATGCCCACATAACCCCAGCAAGAGCCGCAAGAGCAGAAGATATGGCAAACGTAAAACCTATAACATTATCGACATTGACACCCATCAAAGATGTCGTAGGTATATCAACCGATATTGCGCGCATGGCCATTCCCATTTTAGTTTTATAAACTATCAGGAAAAGCACAAATAGAGCAACAGCTGTTATGCCAAGTATGATGAAGATAATCTTTGGTAGATACACGTTACCAATTACAAACGATTCAAACGCAATAGTCTTGTTCTGAAGAGCTTCCAAGAAGGCCTTGTAGTTAGGTCCAAAGAAAACAACAGCGAAGCTTTCGATAAAAAACGAAACACCTATTGCCGTTATCAGTGCTGAAATCCTTGGAGAATTTCTCAGTGGCTTATAAGCCAGTCTATCGATAAGCACACCCAAAATCGCCGTTGCTCCAAGAGAAACAGTAACAGCAAGCGGAAAACTCAGCCTTATCAGTGTTGCACCGTAGTAAGCAAAGTAAATGCCCATAACCATGATGTCACCAAAGGCGAAATTTATCAATCTCAATATACCGTAGACCATCGTGTAACCAACAGCTATGAGTGCGTACAGCCCACCGACCATAAGACCATTGAATAAGTTTTGAATGAAAATCGTTAGGTTTATAGTCAATTCAAGCACCTCCTTAAGCCAAATTAAGCCCTGCCCCACTTTAAGCGGGGCAGGGGATTTTTCTAACTACTGCAAATCTTTCGGCTCTATCCTTGTTTCGTACTTGAACTGTCCATTCTGAACCTTGACTATGATTACGTCTTTTATAGCATTTCCATTCTCATCGATTGTGATTGTTCCGCTGACTCCTTGGAACCCTTTTGTTGATCTTATGGCTGTGTTTATCTTCACAGGGTCTTTAGATTTTGCACGTTCAATTGCATCAACAATAAGCATATAGGCATCGTACCCGAGCGCTGCATTCATTGCCGGCATAGTTCCGTACTGTTTTTTGAAAGCTTCAACGAAATCTTTTGCGAGCTTCGTTGTGGCAGCTTCGGGAACATAGTGAGTTGTGAAGTAAAGCCCCTCTACAGCCTTGCCACCAATTTTTACAAGTTCCGGAGCATCCGCACCGTCACCTGCGATGAAATATCCCTTGTATCCCATAGAACGTGCCTGCTGGGCTATTAAAGCAATCTCGTTGTAGTATCCAGTCATCATGATGACATCACTTCCAAAAGCTATTGCCTGAGAAATCTGCGCGCTGAACTCCTGGTCACCTGATTTGTATTGAACTTTCAGTACTTGTCCTTTGTATTTCTTTTCAAATCTTTCTGTGAAGTAATTAGTCAAACCCACACTATAATCTTGCTCTATATCCACAAATATGGTGACCTTCTTAGCTTTTAAATTCTTTGCTGCGAACTCTGCGAGCGCAGTTCCCTGTAGCGGGTCGATAAAGCAGACCCTTGAAACAAATTTCTTGCCCTGAGTGACAAGTGGGTTAGTCGAAGTAACTGCAACTTGCGGAACTTTCCTTGCTTCCGCAATTTCGGCTGCAGCCATTGAGTTGCTACTTGCTATCTCTCCAATAACTGCAACAACCTTTTCCTTATCAATCAACCTAGCCATGGCGTTTGCCGCTTCTGTTTTTTCACTTCTTGTATCAGCGTACACAAGTGTTATCTTTTCGCCAAGAGCAGTACCTTTTTGCTTGTGTGCAAGTTCTATACCTTTTTTAGTCCAGTCTCCGAAAGCAGAAATACCGCCGGTCAGCGGTAACAATACACCAATCTTAATCTCTGCAAAGATACTGAGGGCAAGCAGAAGCACAATAAAGCTAAGTAGCTTCCTCATACACCACACCTCCATTTATAAAGATTTTGAGACTTTTTACCTAAAAATGGGGGGGAAGTCCCCCCATATTTTTCATACCACTGTTAAATTATTTCAGATCGCTTGCAGATATCTTAGCAGCAAATGCAAATTGCTGATTTTTGACTGTTAGAATGACAACATCTTTCGTGGCATTTCCATTCTGGTCAATCGAAATGACACCTGTTGCCCCTTGGAAATTCTTGATCGATCTGATAGCGGTAGCTATGAGTTCTGGCTTTGTTGTCTTTGCCCTTTCAATTGCTTCAACAACAAGCATGTATGCGTCGTATCCAAGAGCAGAAAGTGTAGATGGCTTCACGCCGTATTTCTTCACAAAAGCATCCACAAACTTCTTTGAAACTGGAGTAATCGGTGCATCCGGATGGTAGTGGTCAGAGAAGTACATTCCTTCTACAGCCTGACCTCCAATTTTTATCAATTCTGGCGCATCCGCACCATCGCCCGCAAGTATGTAACCTTTGTATCCCAGAGACCTCGCTTGCTGTGCGACGAGTGCTATCTCATTGTAGTATCCGGTGACAACTATGGCCTCGCTTCCAAACGCAAGAGCTTGTGAAAGTTGTGCGCTGAACTCCTGGTCACCTGATTTGTACTGAACTTGGAGGACCTGACCACCATATTTTTTGAATCTTTCTATAAAGTAATTCGAAAGTCCAACGCTGTAGTCTTGTTCAACATCAGTAAATACCGTTGCTTTTTTAATTTTTAACGTCTTAACGGCAAACTCTGCGAGTGCAGTTCCTTGGAGTGGGTCAATGAAACAAACTCTTGAGACAAATTTCTTACCTTGTGTCACGAGCGGATTTGTAGACGATGGACTAACCATTGGGACCTTTTTCTTTTCCGCAATTTCACCAGCAGCAATAGAGTTACCACTGATGACTTCACCTATAACAGCAACGACGCCTTCCTTATCTATTAACCTTGCGATACCGTTTGCCGCTTCCGTCTTCTCGCTACGCGTATCCATGTATACAACTTCTATCTTCTCTCCAAGAACTGTTCCTTTCTCCTCGTGAGCAAGCTCGATACCTTTCTTGACCAAGTCACCAAAAGCCGATACACCACCGGTAAGTGGTAAGAGCGCACCTATCTTGATAACGGCGAAAATACTAAGTGAACTGAGTAGAAGAGCGACCACCAAAAGTTTTCCGAACTTCCTCATACCTAACCCCTCCCTTGAAAAGATTTAGAAAAATTTGGAAGAAAAACCACTTCTTCCAATATTGAACGTATGGAAAAGTAACAGACTTAACTTTTTTGTTTGTATTTTAACACAAAGTACGGTTTTAAGTCAAGCTAATTTTATTGCAATAATGCATAATGCTAAGAAATAAGATAAAATAAACTTATGGACAACTTTTTCTATGAAAAAGTATTATTTTTCAAGAAAATCAGAGATACGAAATCTAAAATAACAACGTTACTCTTGCAAAGTGAACTTCTTTATGCTTTATTTGAGAAAAAGTATCCTATGATAAAGAAGTCCTTTCCAGGTGGTATAATTGAAACAAGGGTGCTTTAAATTCAAAAAAGAAAGTCGATCTAAGAGGTGAGCAGCGATGAATATATTACTTGGTGTTTCGTCTGGTATAGCCATCTACAAAGCTGTAGACTTGGCGAGTAAGATAAGAAAAGAAGGATGGAATTTGAAAGTGATAATGACAGAGCATGCAACAAAACTCATAAGTCCCATCGTTTTTTCATCAGTTGGCAACTGTGAAGTTTTCACTGACACTTACGAAATCGAACAAGGTTGGATCATCCATACGGAAGTTTCAAAGTGGGCAGATGTTTTACTTATCGCACCTGCAACAGCGAATACTATTGCAAAATTGGCACATGGGTTTGCCGATAATCTGTTAACAACAACGGCGCTCGCATTTAACAAATCCAACAAAGTAGTTGTTCCAACAATGAACACACGAATGTATGAAAATCAGGTAACACTGGAGAACATTGAGAAATTAAAAGAACATGGCTGGAAGGTGTTGGAACCAGAAGCTGGGCACCTTGCCTGTGGTGAAGTGGGGAAAGGTCGGTATCCCGAGAATGAGAAAATCATCGAATTTGTAAAAATACTCTCCGAAGAAAAACCCCTCTCCGGTAAAAAGGTATTGATTACAGCAGGTCCTACAAGGGAAGCTATCGACCCTGTAAGGTACATCTCAAACCATTCAAGTGGTAAGATGGGGTACTCAATAGCAAAAGTAGCCAAAAGACTCGGGGCCGAAGTATGCCTAATATCTGGTCCTACTTGCTTGGAGGTTCCTTATTTTATTGATTCATATATTCGTGTCGAAAGTGCAAAAGATATGTTCGAAGCTGTTTTGGAAAAATACAGAGAATATGATATACTAATAATGTGCGCCGCTGTCGCAGACTACACACCCACCCAAAGCTCACAAGAAAAGATTAAGAAGACTCAGGACAAGCTGGTACTGGAACTTTCAAAGACACCAGACATATTGGATTTCTTAGGTCATAACAAACAACCGGGGCAAATAGTTGTCGGATTCGCCGCTGAAACGCAGAACATCGTTGACAATGCGTATGAAAAACTTTTGAAAAAGGAAGCCGATGTTATTGTTGCAAATGATGCAAGAAGAGCCATGGGAAGTGATGAAAATCAAGTGTATTTAATTTTTAAAGATAAGCCTACGGTAGTGATCGAGGGCAAAAAAGAAGAAGTAGCAAAGGAGTTGTTGAAAAGGGTATGCGAGCTATTAGAGAAATGAAGTTGAGAAAGCCACAACGCCAAACATCTAAAAGTATTAAAGTTCTTGTGCTCGCTTTTATTGTCCTACTATCATTGATCTTCTCAGGTACAGCATTCAGTTTAGTAGTCGAAAAAGTTTACGTTGGTATCAAGTACTCATTTAGAAATTATCGAACCAACGGTGACGTTATTTTCATTGATCCATTCAGTAGAAAAATGGCACTTTACGAGCTTTCAAGCAAGCAAATTCTTGGTTTTTATAACTACATCGGAAATTTTGTAATTGCTGTATACGATTTAAAAGATAGCTACATTGTTGTGGATCGCACAGGTCCGAATCTTTCCAGAATGGCACTCAGCGGAGAATTGATTTCTAATGCAAAGTTTGATAGAAGGATACAAAGCAGCCTTTTCGATGGTGATAAAATATACGTGCTTCTTGAAGGAGGAACGGTCTACGCTTTTGATAAGAACCTGAACCAGATATTCAAAAAGTCATTTACTGGTTCTCCTGCTTATCTGTTTCTGTGGAGAGGGCAACTTTTAGCAACCTACCTCTGGAATGATAACTACGATGTGGAATTTCTCGGAGAACAACCAGTGAAGACTGGATTGACAACCCCGTCTATTCTTGCAAATGATTTGCTTGTTGATACAAGGGGAGGAAAGGTCTACAACCTAGCAACTGGTAAAACAACAAAGCTCGCAGCGTACATATCAAGTGCTCATTACGACAAAGATACTGGGCAATATTACATTTCATCAATGTCAAATTCGACTGTATACGTACTGAAAGACGATGCCGTAATGAACTCGTTCCAAGTACCTTATACACCAACGCAAGTTTCAAAGATAGGTAACTACATCGTGGTATTAAGTGCACCTTACAATAAGGTCATGGTAACAACAAATGGCAAGGATATTATGGTACTCGATACAGGTGACTATCCACTTGAGGTCTTCAAGATTGGGGCTTCAACAACATCGTTTGCTGTTTACTGTTCAGACAGCGGAGAAGTGTATTACTACTATTTCTAAAAATTTACCAACTCACAGTAAAGAAAACCAAAAGGGAGGTATAAAAAATGAAGGCAGTGAGATGGGTTAACACATTCTTTCCAAAGGTAAAAAACACACAAACGATAGCAGAGGCACTTCATGAAATGAGGAAACACTCATGCGACTACTGTATAGTGATCGATGAAGATGGTAAATTTGACGGCTTGCTCCACAAGTCTGTAATTAAAGAAGTTGAAATGGAAGAAAAAGTGGGTCCGTACGTTGTATTCCCAGACTTTTACATAGTTGAAGACTCAACAATTGAAGAAGCCGCCATGATGCTGATCGAGAACAAAGAAACAATACTACCCGTTGTGAATTCAAACAGTGAAGTAATAGGAGTACTAACCATTCAAGAAGTCCTCGAGGCAATGACCGAAATGGCAGCAATGGATGAGCATGGTATAAGAATCAACCTCACACTACCAGACAAACCTGGTGAGCTTAAGAAGGTCATCGACGTGCTTGCAAATAACAAGATTAACATTCTGTCGATTTTGACAATCAAAGATGGTGAATCAAGGCTGGTCTCGATAAAAGTTGATAGCAAGGATGCGGAAAGCGTTGCAGGTATTCTTGAGATTTACGAAATTGCATACGAATCCATAGTGGAGGAAGAAGGTTTCTTCTGATAATCGAACATGGAGCTACTTTTTAAACTTGAGCAACTCGAGTTTGAAGGACCGCTTGATTTACTCCTTTATCTAGTGCAAAAGAAAAAAATAGACATCCGTCAGTTGTCGATATCACAACTGGCGGATGAGTTTTTGTATTATGTCAACCAGATGGAGGAACTCAACCTCAACGTTACATCCGAATTCATCGCGACAGCTGCTTATCTTCTCGAACTGAAATCGAAAAGCTTGTTACCAATGAGTGAGAAAGAAAAGAAAGAGTATGAATACAAAAGAGAGTTGCTCATAAAACGCATCGAAGAATATGCAAGGCTCAAAGAGCTTACCGAAGAGATTATGACCAAAAGCTCTGCAGATCAATACCCTGTTAAGGTACCGTATTCGTTCCCAAAAGTTGATGAGAAGAAATTGGTCAAAATCGTCAAAGCCGCACTCCAAGAAGTCGAAGTTAAGCAGAAAGTGTATATCATAAAGAAGGAAAACTATTCATTGGAACGTATCATGGAAGAAATCGAGGAAAAATACGATGTCGTTAATTTATTGGAAATCCTTAGGGACAGCTCGTCCAAATACGAAATCATCGTGAAGTTCTTAGCTGTTCTGGAATTAATCAGATTCGAAAGATACATAATAGATGATGACCTTGTTTTGAGAAAAGTGGTGAGGCCAGATGTCTCGGGCATTCGAGCGTGAATTAAGTGATTTAGTGGATGAATCCACAAAAACCTTGCAACCTGATAAGATATCGCTTGTTGAAGCTATTATCTTTGCTTCAAGAGGCGTATCTAAAGCGACTCTCGCCGAATTAACTGACATCCCCGACGAGGAACTTGATAAAATCATCACTTATCTTAAGAAAAAGTACGATTCAGACGAACATGGCATCGAACTAAAACAGATAGAAGATTACTATCGATTCTACACGAAATCGAAGTTTGCCGATGTAGTGTCAAAAGTAGCCAAAAGAAGAAATCTTGGTAGCCTGTCACCTGCTCAACTTGAGATTGCAGTATTCCTAGCCGTTCGAAGACAAGCAACCAAACTTGAGATCGATAGCATGCGTGGTAAAGATTCCTCCAACTTGATAAAACAGCTACTCGTCTCCGGAGTTATCAAAAGAAGAAAACTCGGTCGAACGTTTGTTTATAGCCTAACAGATACATTCAAAGATGAAAGCATGATCGAAGAGTTGGTAAGGCAAGCCGGCGGAGCTTCATTTGAAAGCATAGGCAAAATGCTCTTTGAAACCCCCGAAACCATACAATCACAAGATACGCAACAAATCCAGCAAGATACTTCTAACAGTGATGAATCAAAAGATTTTCACAGCGATGCATTTGAGGTCATCCGAAAAGAAGAAATAGAAATCCCTCCTGAAGAATAAAATACGTGCTAAAAGAAGGTGGAAATTTTGACAGTCCGTGAAGCAAAGTATCTATCAAAGAAAATAATGGAGGCAGGGGAAATTCCCCTGTTGATTGGTCATTTTGGCGTGGGAAAGACCGATATAGCACGGGAAATCGCTCAAGAAACACAAAGAAAACTAATCATACTCGTTCTTTCACAAATGGAGCCGGGCGATTTGATTGGTCTGCCTGCAAGGGATGAGAACAAGACAAGATTTCTGGCTCCAGACTGGTGGCCAGAGGATGGGAACACCATAATCCTTTTGGATGAGATAAACCGCGCACATAGAAGCATCAGAAACGCCATTATGCAACTTCTTGTTGACAAAAGAATACACAACCACATCCTCCCGGATGGCACATGGATAATGGCTTCCATGAATCCACCAGACGAAAACTACGACCAAGTCGAGCTCATTACAGACCCAGCATTTCTGAGCAGGTTCTTCATTCTTGAGATCCATCCTGATCCAAATGAATGGGTCGAATGGGCGAAGAAAAACCACATAGAAGAGGAAGTAATAGACTTCATATCGAAATATCCGGAATTTCTTTCCGTTCACGAAACTGTATCACTCAAAGCGTCTATTAAGCCCAGTCCAAGAAGCTGGCACAAACTGAGCAGAGTGCTATCGCTTATGTCTGAAGACGACAAAAAAGAATATCTCTACATCCTTGCAAGCGGTATCGTGGGACCAGAAGCAGCAAAGGTGTTCATTGACAAAACCATTACAGGCCAACTCAACACTCCATCGGAGATACTCATAGAAGGTAAGATTCCAGAATCTTTAGACATCCACCAAGCAAACGGCCTACTAATTCGCTTGGTGGATTACCTGACAACAGTCGATGATAAGGAATTGGAGAAACTCTCAAACAATGTGGAAACTATCGCCCTGAACCTTATAAGACTCTCCAACGTCGTACCAAAAGATTCGTTCGAGGCATTCATTAGAATGTTGGTTAACCTATCGAATTTGCCAGGACTGAAAGGCGAGTTCTCTGATAAACTGCTTAGAAAGTTAGTCTCACAATCGAACAACTGAAAACTATAGACCACAAAAGCGCAGTGTGTATTAAGACAAACAAAACGTAATGTTAACTCAAACTTAAATAAAAAAATTCATTCTGTGGTATCATATGAACGTGTATTTTCATCTTTTTAAGGAAGGAGAGATTAACATGTTTGATCACGAACACCATCACCACCATCATCACGATCACGATCATGATCACGAACACGATCATGACCACATTGACGCATTCACTCTTATGGACGAGGAAGGTAACGAACATCACTTTGTTCTTTTAGGAGAAGTTGAAAACAAAGGAAAGACATACTGGGTATGTGAAGAAATCTTCGTAGAAAATGATGAGGTTTCCGAATTTGGAGATACATACCTTTTCATCAAAACAGAAGACGATGAAGGTAACGTCTTCCTCGACTCAATACAGAGTGAAGAAGAATTCAACGAAGTTGCAAAGCTTTGGGAAGACATGATGGGTGGAGAGGACTTCTTCATCGATTTAGATGAAGAAGACGAAGAAAACGAAGAAGACGAGCAGTAAGTTTTTTCAATCTCATCTTCACAGTCTTGACCAACCACTGAAGATTTGGTAAAATAGACTTCGGTCAAAAATCCAAAATTCAGCTGGTGCAGGCGTAGCTTCAAGCGGTGGAGCGCCTCCTTGGTAAGGAGGAGGGTGTGGGTTCGAGTCCCACCGCCTGCTCCAAAAGTGAGAAAAATTGCGAAAGAGGGTACAAAAGTGAAACGTACCCTCTTTTGTTTTTATATCCCTCGAAAAAACACTTGTAACCAAATCATTTAGGCTATCAGTGTTGTTCAAACGCCACAAAACACGTAGTATAATAGTCTTCCATAACCATTTACATAAGCAAGAAACGAGCAATCTAAGAGGGGGCAGTTATAAACAATGAACGTACTCGATGTTCTATTATTTTTACCTTCAATATTTCTTGGAATAATAATGGGTGGAAATGATGCAGGAAATACATTAGGAGTCACTATTGGAAATGGTGTGTTCAAAGCAAAAAAGGCAATAACAATTGCCGCTATTGTGGTGATCATAGGGGCTTTTCTTGGGGGTAAACCCGGTCTTAAGTTAGCCTCCGGAATAGTTAAGGTTGACTTAGCAGGGATGGTTATAATTAATCTGTCTGCAGCAGTTGTGACACTTTTCTTTCTAAGGAAAGGCCTTCCCATCTCTATGACGCAAGCAATCATTGGAGCAAACGTCGGCGTTGGTATCCTGCTCAAGAATATCAATACCCAGATTTTGTTGTACATAGTTTTAGGATGGTTCTCAACTCCCGTTGTGGCATTTATTCTTGGATTCACCCTTCAGAAAGTTTTATCGACTATGTTTAGAGGCATACGTAATTTGCAAGTTAGGTTCTACATTCTGAGGGTTTTCTTGTGGTTTTTTACAATTTACGGAGCATACTCAATGGGTGCAAACGATGTTGGAAAAATTACTGGAATACTCTACCAGAGAGGTTATAATTCTTATCTGCTCTTGTTCATAGGTGGATTGTCGTTAAGTGCTGGGATAGTTTTGTTAAGTAAAAAGACAATCTACACGCTCGGACGAGAATTGATTGCGCTTGACGATTTCACAGCCATGGTGACTGTAGCAACTCAAGCCTTAACTATTTGGCTTTATTCACTTGTTGGACTCCCAGTTTCACCGGCTCATGCGATAATTGGCAGTTTGGTTGGCGTGGGCTATTCAAAAGGTACAAGGCTACAGAATCCGAAGGTATTTCAGAAGATACTCTTCTCATGGATAGAAGCCCCACTATACGGTGGAATATTCTCCGCTTTGATGTATTCAATATACAAACTTTTGTGGTAGAATATATACGTGAAAATAGAAAAAAGACGGAGGTGTATATGGACATGGACTTGAAGTCATTCATCAGAGACATTCCAGATTTTCCACAAAAGGGGGTTATATTCCGCGACATAACACCGCTTATCAAAAACCCAGAGGCATTTAAGTATGCTGTTGATACTATAGTCGAAGAAGTTAAGAAATTCGATTTCGACCTCGTTGTTTGTCCAGAAGCCCGAGGATTCATCATCGGAGCTCCCATAGCGTATCTTTTGGGTAAGGGATTTGTTCCTGTTAGAAAACCTGGAAAGCTTCCGTACAAAACCGTCAGTGATACATACGAACTGGAGTACGGAAAAGCAGAGTTGCACATCCATGAGGATGCAATTCAGCCAGGTCAGAAAGTCTTGATAGTAGATGATGTGCTTGCAACAGGAGGTACAGCTTTGGCACTGAAAAGGCTCGTTGAAAAAGTCGGAGGAGAAGTTGTCGCAAGTGCTTTTTTAATTGAGCTCACTTATCTGAATCCAAGAAGATTGCTCAACAACCTGCCGATAATTGCGCCAATTAAATACTAATTCGAGTATAATAATATAAATAAAGACGAATTTCAAAAACAATCGGAGCAAATCAACGAAACAATCCATCGCTGAAAACAGTAAAGAAAAGCACCGTATGAATGTTGTGGAGGTGTGACTCGTGCTAAAATTTGATTTCACGTACACGCTTGCGGAAAACGTGCAAGGCGGGCTTGATACTGAGGAGATCGATTCGTATTCTGAAAAAGTACACGAATTTCTCAAAAAACTCGATGAAAACAAGCCGGGCTTTGTTAATGCTGTACTTACTCGAAAATGGGTTGATTCAGTCAATGAACTGAGCGATTTCATATTCACATTCGACAACCTCGTCGTACTTGGGATTGGAGGTTCCGCACTCGGCAATATAGCAATTCAAAACGCTCTAAGACCTGCGAACTGGAATTCGATGAGTGTGGATGAACGAAACGGATACTTAAGAATTTTCGTAGTCGACAACGTTGATCCGGACTTCTTGTCCTCTGTTCTTGACTGCGTTAATCCAAAGACCACGTTGTTCAACATCATCTCGAAATCCGGAACCACGGCAGAGCCCATGGCCAACTACCTAATTGTGCGCAGCATACTTGAATCGTACGGTCTTGACCCAAAAGAACACCTCATTTTCACAACAGACCCAGAAAAAGGTGTCTTGAGAAGACTCGGTAGGGCGGAAGGTATAAGAATGCTCGAAATCCCGCCAGACGTCGGGGGAAGGTTCAGCGTATTAACGCCTGTCGGACTTCTCTCAGCTAAAGCAGCTGGAGTTGATATTGAAGAACTCATAATCGGGGCTAAGGATGCATATGAAAAGACCATAAAATCACCTCTTTGGGAAAACCCGGCAGCAATGATCGCTGTGACACACTATCTGCACTATTTGAAGAAGAGAAACATATCGGTGATGATGGCATATTCTAACAGACTTTATTATCTTGCCGATTGGTACAGGCAACTGTGGGCAGAAAGCCTTGGGAAGATGTACGATAACGATGGAAACAAAGTAAATGTAGGACAGACACCGGTGAAAGCTCTCGGTGCAGTCGACCAGCACTCCCAAGTCCAGCTCTACAACGAAGGTCCAGACGACAAAGTAATAACGTTCCTCAGAACAGAGCAGTTTGACAGAGAAATATTAATACCAAAATTGCACGAAAACGAACCAGAGCTCGCTTACCTTGGTGGTAAGAAACTTTCCATGTTGCTCAACAGCGAGCAACTCGGCACACAACTTGCACTTGCCAAACACGGCCGACCTTCGTTAACTGTCACATTCCCGAAAATCGACGAATACCACATCGGTCAATTCATAATGTACTACGAGCTTGCAACCGTAATCGCTGGTCACTTGTTCAACATCAACCCGTACGACCAGCCTGGCGTTGAACTTGGAAAGAAGATAACTTACGCTTTGATGGGACGTCAGGGATTTGAAGAATACAACTATTCAGACAGTGCACAGAAAAGAGTTGAGGTCGAATGATGAAAGAATATGTAGAAATCCTTAAGAGCATATTCGACCCTATAGCGGTATTCTTGAGAGACGAAGAATTCATCGTCGTTGTTAAAGACGAGAAGAACTTGCAGCAAGCCATCTCTGAACTTTCCAAAAGTATAGATGACGATATAAGCTTAGTAGTACTCAGTAAAGAAGAGTACGAAAAAATGGAGAAACAGGACCTTGGTGAACGACTGATCTGAGCTTGGTGAACGAGCGTGGTAATCTGCGTAACCGGAAAGATAGCAACCGGTAAGAGCACAGTTTCACAGTTCTTCGCCCAAAGAGGTTTCGAATACATTAACGTGGACAAGCTCGGACACATCGCATTTGAAATGAACAAAGAGAATATAAAGCAAACTTTTGGAACCTGCGATAGAAAAGAAATAGCAAAAATCGTCTTTGCAGATCCACAAAAGCTCAAATTACTCGAAAGCATTGTACATCCAACGATGATGCGATTGCTAAAAGACGAGTTGGAAACAAGAAAAGGAAAAGATATCGTTATCGAAGCCGCAATCAAGCGTAGGTTGGGAATAGACTGCTGTGATATCACAATTACGGTGGTCTGCGATAAGAAAGTTATAAAAGAAAGGCTGAAAGAAAGATACGATGAAGATTTAATAGAAGAGATTCTTGAAAGACAGAGCGACATAGAGCCAGAAGGTATAGTTATTGAAAACAACTCATCACCCGAAGAACTGCAAGCGCAACTTGAAAAAATATACCAACAAATAAAAGCGAAGGGTTAGTCCCTTCGCTTTTTTCAACCTCAGTATTCCTTATTCCCATTCCCCTTTGAGAACAACAAATTCGCTACACTCCCGATCACAACCCCAACCAACATCCAAGCAACTCCAAACCCAACTGCTCCTCTTGCCAGAACCGTCAGCAAGATTTGATACGTCGTGTACTGTTTAAAATTAACAAAAGCGAGTATCTGAAGGATGAAAAACGAAACTATCGGTGAAACGACTGCCACCGTCAACAATTCTTTCATTCTCGTTCCCAAACCCGTTATAAAAAAGGTGATCACCACAAATATCACCGGCAACGCCCCTACTGAAAAGTTTGGGAACAGAAGATAGAACGTAGCATAAGACTCTATCAATGAAACAACCAATATCTTGACAATCAATTCAGCTAAGAGCATAACTACCCTTCCCTTTACACAGAATCGTTATCCTATATATTTTAACATATTTCACCGAAATGTGCTAAAATATTAATAGAAAAAAGTGTACTTGGTAAACAATCCGGTGGTAATCGAGGCGATGTGCATGTTTACTTTCGACCCATCCATTGAAACTGAAAAGATCGTCGGCTTTATAAATTCAACAATAAAAAAATACAACTTCAGAGGTGCAGTGATAGGTGTCAGTGGCGGACTCGATTCTGCCGTCGTTTTAGCTCTGCTTGTGAAAGCATTAGGCCGCGATAAGGTAAAGGCATTCATTCTTCCGGAACGTGACAGTTCGAAATCCAGTACAAAAGATGCAGAAATGGTTTGCAAACACTTTGACGTTGAATACAAGATCATATCTATTGCCCACGTACTGCGTGCTATGGGAGTTTACAAACTCTTCCCACCCGCATTATTCATACCGGAGAAGGTGAAAGCAAGTTATGCAAAGAAAAGATGGCAAAGGTACCCAGATCCGTACTCCATGGACCTTAGAAATGAAGGTGACGAATTGTTCTTGAAAGGCATTGCATACTACAGGGCAAAACACAGGGTGAGGATGTGCAAATTGTATTTCGAAGCTGAGAAACTGGGATACTGCGTGGTGGGAACTACTAACAAGACAGAACTTGCACTTGGCCTGTATGTCAAATGGGGTGATGATTCCGTCGATATTGAACCGATCAAACACCTTTACAAAACGCAGGTCTACGCACTGGCGAAATATCTGGGCGTACCAGAAAAGATAATTCAAAAACCCCCAACACCAGACCTAATTCCTGGTCTAACGGACGAAGAAGCCTTTGGTTTAACCTACCCTGAAATAGACGATATTCTCATGAAATTAGATACAGGTATCGATGTGGATACGGAAAAAGCAAAGAGAGTTAAGACCTTGTTGGAATTAGCCAAACATCGAGAACTCAAATCGCTGGGAATCGAAGATGTGCAAGCATAATGATAGCAATGAACTGAGATTTCTCTGTGATCTGACCGTTGTAAAGCTGGGAAAGAAATTGAGAATCCTGGGATTTGACACTGAGATAACAAGGTCCATAAGAGTTGATGAGATCGGTGAAATCATAAGACAGACATCGCGAAGACTTATCACAAAATCAAGAAACCTTGCTAATACCTTTGGCGGGATACTCGTCACGAAAAATAGGGTATCCGAACAGGTTATTGAACTATTTGCAATCCTGAAAAGCTTGAACATAGAAATAACAAGAACAGCTGCTCGTTGCGTAAACTGCAACGAAGTATTGGAAGATTGCTCTAAAGAAGAAGTAATCGACAAAGTCCCAATATACATCTTTGAAACTGTTGAAAAGTTCAAAAGATGTCCAAAATGCGGAAAGGTGTATTGGCAAGGAACGCATCTAGCACATCTTCAGAACTTAAAACAGCAAACGCTCCGAAGAAAAGAAACAGACATGCGAGGTGAGAACAATGATAGGTAAGAAGATCTGCTATGCATTAACCGAGATATTTGAGAAAGATAAATACTCAACAGAAGCAGAGAATACGGCAAACTTATTGGCCGAATTCGTTGGCGTTGACAAAATATCGGTCGCCATTTATGAAAAATCCAAAGACATTTACAGAGTTCTCATAAGTAATTTCCTTCCCCTTCAAACTAAAGTACCAGTATCAGAAATAGGTGATAGAAATTCACTCTCAAAGCTCACCTTAAAGCTTAAAGATGGAATAACCGTAGATGCATACGTTGAACAGCTCATCCACAACACCCCGGAAACTGGTGATGAAAAAGTCGGAATCGTGATGACAAACCAAATTCCAAAAAAGATGGCGAACTTTGCCGAAATCGTAGACTTCCTTGCGTACAGTTTGTGGTTTATTCCATCGTACGAAAAATCGAAGAGCTACCTTTCCAAGTACCGTTCCTTGTGGATGCTTACAAATTTGTTCGAATCCGCCAAGTCGCATGAAGAGCTTTTGGATGGATTTGTAAAGGTGATTTCTGAAATCATTGAAGCAGAGATAACCGCCGTTCTGAATTTCTCAGAGAGCTCTGACGAAGGACTTAACATAATAATTTACGATAGCCAAACGTCACGATTTGTACACAAGAATTTGGATATTTCGAAACTTACTGATGAAGCGATGCGCTATTTCAAAGGTATGGAAAAAATCGTCTACAAACCCGACGGACTGAGCGAACTATTTTCCACAAAAGTCCTTTCCGCTCTCATCGTTCCTGGCGGTGACTACTGGTTCATCTTTGCTAATAAGAAAAGCAAAGAAATTTACTTACAGACTAAATCTTTTGATTCGATGGATTTAGACCTCGCGCGCGATTCGGTTAAACGATTTTTACTTGCTAAAGGGCGTATAGAATTTGAACAAAAGCTGGAGGAAGAGGTCGCAAAATTAAGAGAGCTTCAAAAAATGCACGAAGCACTCATAGAAGACCAAAAAGAACAAATCAAAAGAATGAACGCTGTACACTACATCAGCCAAGCTATGCGGACAATGTACAGTGTGAAGAACGTCTACAAGACTCTTTTGCTTGGTCTAACATCCGGAAGATTACTTGGTTACAACCGTGCGTTATTGCTAACATACGACGGGCAGCGAGACGTTTTGATTGGTAAGATGTGGCTGGGACCTGATACGGAGAATGTTGAAGAAGACTGGAAAAAAGCCAATCTCAGAGCAATGCGATACGCCGACGTCGTTCAATATCTGCGCGAAGAAGCAATGACTCTAGAGATCAACAACAAGCTCACTCAGCAGATCGAGAATAGGATATTCCCATACAAAGCGCATCCGATACTTGAAAAATGTGTGGTGAGGAAGAAAATATTCGTTGCAAACGAAAGAATTATCGATACAATGGGATTAGAGGCTGCTGATTTAGTAAACTTGTTGGGAACAAAGGAATTCGCTGCATTCCCTCTCGTTGGAAGAGAAGGTGTCTTTGGCGTCGTAATCGTTGACAACTACTTCACAAAAAAGCGCATTAAAGAAAGCGACATTGATATCCTAAAAATCTTGTCAGATAGCGCCGGTTTGGCAATTGAAACTGCTCAAAACTACGAAGAGCTTAGAAACAAAACGATTTCGCTGGAACGCCAAAAGAGCCTTATAGAATACCTTAGAGAATTCTCTGATTCCATCTTGCAGAACATGTCCTCCGCAATTATCGTTATTGATAAAGAAGGCAAGGTAACAGAATGGAATAAACGTGCAGAAGTCTACTTCAACCGTCCAAAAGAGCAGATGACCGGCGTTGAGCTTAGAACTCTTGGTTCTGAATTCGAAGATATCGAAGAGATGGCCATCCAAAGTATGAAAATCAAAGAAGAAATCACACTAAGCAACTACCTTATCCAAACCGGTGGCCGAGAACGATACTACGATGTAAAAATTACACCGTTCTGGGATGCCGACAAGCTCATGCTAAGAGGTGTTATCATTACACTTGATGACGTCACCGAGCGTGTTAATTTGGAAAAAGAACGCAAAAAGCAAGAAAAACTTGCCGCTCTTGGTGAGATGGCTGCGAGGGTAGCCCACGAGTTGAGAAATCCTGTTTCAGTGCTAGGAGGATTCATCAAAAGACTTGAGAAAAACGTTGATAATCCTGAAGCAAGAAACAGATACATAAAGATTATTGCGGATGAGATACTGCGATTAGAACAAATAGTAAATGAGATTCTCGACTTTAGCCGTGAGCCACGGTCACTTGAGTTTAGGTATTTCAATCTAAACAAACTTGTCAATGACGTTTACATATTGCTCGATGAAAAAATTCGTGAGAAAAACATCCTTTTCACGTTCGAAACAGATGCCGAAGAAATCATCGTGTATGCTGAATATTCAAGGATGAAACAGGTTGTAATCAATCTTCTTCAAAACGCAATTGAAGCAACTCCAAAAGATGGTAAAATATTAGTTGAAACGCGCGTCAAATTTGATAAAATCGTGTTGTCTGTATGGAACGAGGGAACACCTATCGATAAAGAGACCGCTGAAAAGCTTTTCACCCCGTTCTTTACAACCAAAGTCCAGGGCACAGGCCTGGGATTGGCTATCTGTAAAAAAATCGTTGAAGATGAGCATAAAGGAAAAATCTACCATGAGGCAACGGAGGATGGTAATAGATTTGTAGTTGAGCTGCCGAAACCAGAAATCACTCCAGATAATGAAGAAAAATAGAAAGAACAAAAATAAAAGGAGGAACACACATGATGGAATTCATGCTGAAAGCCAAAATCCATATGGCTACGGTAACAGAGAAAGAAATAGAATACGAAGGAAGTATCGGTATTGATGAAGAACTATTAGAATTGGCAGGAATAAAAGTTAACGAGATGGTATTGGTATCCGACGTAAACAACGGTAACAGGCTGGTCACATACGTTATCCCCGAACCACGAGGGTCAAAGAAAATTTCATTGAACGGGGCAGCCGCAAGACTTGTTGAAAAAGGTGACCGGATAATCATCATGGCCTTTGCTTTGTACAACCCGGAAGAATATCCTGGACCCAAAGTAATAATTCTCAACCCAGATAATAGCGTAAAAGAAGTAAAGAAATAAAGAAACGCGTCACAATATAGACTCCAACAAATCCAAGGGGGATACCGATGGTTGTAAACATCTCCACAACACCGGACAAGATGGAGGCATATATCAAAATATCGAACATACTGCCCGGAGAACAGGTCACTCTCGAAAAATTGATGGAAGAAATAAGAAATGCCAAGATAGTGCACAACATTGACATTGCTGCACTCAAACACCTGTGTGAAAATCCAGTTGAAAATACACCAATTCTATTTGCAAAAGGCGATGAACCAAAAAATGGAGAAGACGGCAGAATTGTATTCGAAGTTTTTCAACACAAGCCTTCATTTACCACATCTGGTAACCGTGTTGACTTCAGGGAATTCCCCGTCCAAAAAAGAATCATCGTCAAAAAGGGTCAAAAAATAGCAACCGTTTATCCGCCTACTGAAGGCGTTCCTGGAAGAAATGTGTACGGCGAACCTGTTCCAGCAAAGCCTGGCAATGAAGCAAAAGTTGTACTGGGAAAAAACGTCGCACTGAGCGAAGATGGGGCTCACATAATAGCTACTTCGGATGGTATACTGAAAGTAGATCCAGAAAAAGGTGTCGTTGAAGTAAGTGAATACTTGGAAATAGAAGGAAACGTTGACTACGCGACCGGTAATATTGAATTCCCCGGTGTTGTTTTCGTCAAGGGCGATGTAAAGCCAGGGTTCATAGTTAGGGCAAGAGGTGATATCGAGATACAGGGGGTAGCGGAAGCCTCTACGATAATTTCCTTGGAAGGCAGTATCAAACTCACAGGAGCGAAAGGAAAAGATAAAGGGTTGATCAAAGCAAAAAAGAACGTACACGTCAAATACGCCGAATCTGTAACGATAGAATGTGAAAATCTCTATTTCGAGTCCAATTTACTCAACTGCATGGTTCGAGTTACAAATGCCGTTATTGGACAGGGAAGAAGTAGTGCGATCATAGGTGGCGAATGCATCGCTTCGACGCGTATCGAAGCTGATGAATTGGGCTCGGACTTCGGTGTCAAGACCTATCTCGAAGTTGGCGTGAATCCATACCTTAGAGAGGAGCTTAAACTAGTCAACACTCAAATTGAAATTGACCGAACAAGCATTCAAAAACTTGTCAACATAGTCAAGCAGTACAAAGAATTAAAAGAACGAGGAGCTAAACTCACACCAGACAAAGAGGAACAATTTTCAAAAGCCGCAAGAACCCTAATCAACTTGCGTGAACAACTCGAAAAGAATTTACAAAGAAAGCAAGAACTGGAAAAAAAAATCTCGGAAATGCGATACCATTGTGAGATAGTAGCACGAAAAATGCTTTATCCCGGAGTCGAAGTCTACATTCACGATGCAAAATATTTAGCAGACAGACCTCTTCCGAAAGTCGTCTTGAGATACGAGGACGGAAAAGTTGTTGCCGGTGGCTATTCTGGAACTTGATAGTATTTGAATAACAGGAGGTTTCATATGTCTTTGCGATTAGTAAAAATCCTTCCAAAATTCCGCCCAATGGTCTGGGGGAATTCTGAACTAAACAAAAAATTCGACCTTCCAGTATCCGAAACAACTCAACCAATTGGAGAAATCTGGCTTCTTTCCGGCCATCCATTGTACGAAACCATCTTGGAAACCGGTTTAACGATTAACCAATTTGGACAGAACCTGTACAACAACAAATATCCTCGCTTTCCTATTTTAATCAAACTCGTTTCCACAAATCAATGGCTCAGTGTTCAAGTTCACCCAGATGACTCTTTTGCGCGCAACGTGGAAAACGAACCGTGGGGAAAAAGTGAGGCATGGTACTTCTTAACAGATGGAGAATTTGCCGTGTGCGAAGATGTGGAAAAAATGAAAGAATACATAAATTCTGGGCGTATTAATCATCTTAATGAAGCACTCACCTTTGTGAAGGTTAAAAAAGGCACTTTTGTAAACATCCCAGCTGGTACTGTCCACGCACTTGGTCCCAACAGCACTGTTATCGAAGTCCAGCAATCATCCGATTTGACTTACCGCATATACGACTGGGGCAGACCGAGGGAAACACACTTAGAAAAAGCTTTACAAGCTAGTAAAAGTATCTCATTGAGTGAGATCGTCTTTGAAAGTACCGATTCACTCAAAACACCGTACTTTTACATGAAAAAATATCTATCTCATATCGACATAGACGAAAATAAAATCATGGTGCACATACCCTTTGAAATCTCAAAAGACTACCATGCTACATTAATAATCAACGAAAACAACAAATCAGACAAATCTCAACTCAAGATGTTCGGTGATGGACTCTTCATAACAAATTTTGTCTCACTCTAAAAAACAAAGCGGGCACGTTGCCCGCCTTGATTTTCAGCTTCTTAACTTACTCTCTGTCTTTCAACTTCTCTTGCAGCAAATCAACTATATCTTTTACCGTCATTAACTTTTCAATCTCATCGTCCTCGAGCTTGATTCCAAATTCGTCCTCAAAGACCATAACCAAATCAAAAGCATCAAGAGAATCTGCTCCGAGGTCTTCAATCAGATGACTGTCTTCCTCGATATCTTCGATAGGAACGTTAAGCTTTTCGGAAATAATTTCCGCAACCTTTTTGAAAAGTTCTTCTCTCTCCATATTTTGCTCCCTCCTAACCTACGAATATTTTTGGAATATTCTGACTGATCACAAAACTCGACAAAGCTCCAAGACAACTTTCCAAAAAAGAGAACGAATTTTCTTGGTATATTTTAATCAAACACATCGCCTTTGTCAATATTCTATTGCTCATTTCCCATACCGATTAGTTCTTCGACAAGTCCATCTACGAATTCGAAAGCATTCTCCCAAAATCCTTCTTTACTCACGTCTATTCCCACTTTTTCAAGCAGTTCTTCCGGAGAATGCCTTCCTCCACTCTCCAAAAGCTGCAAATATTTGCCTACAAACGCTTTTCCTTCCTCTAAGTATTTCTGATACAAAGCGATAACCAAACACTGAGCGAAATTGTACGCGTATACATAGAACGGAGTTTCGTAAATGTGTGGTATCGAAGACCATTCATGGTTGTACCATTCCGGAATCTCGACAACATTTCCAAAGACTCTCTCAAGTTCCTCGTGGTATATTCCACTCAGCTCATCCCAACCTGCGTACCCATTCTTGCTTATCAACTCGTGCGCTCTAATCTCAAAGTTTGTAAACATGTTCTGCCTAAACGTTGTGGCAAAGATATCTTCTATCTTTGAAGCTATCAGTGCCATCTTCTCTTCCTTTGATAACTTCCTCTTAAGATTGTCGAATACCAAAAACTCCCCAAACACGGAAGCGAGTTCGGCAAGTGTAAGAGGTGTGTCGTGGTTGAAAAACGTCTGCTTTCTGGACAACATGCCGTGCAATCCATGACCAAGTTCGTGAGCAAGTGTCATAACATCGTACATGTTATTCGTGAAATTTGTCAGTACGTACGGTGGAAGCTTTGTCGTAGAGTATATACAATAAGCTCCGCTCACTTTCCCTTTTCTCGGGTACAAATCTATCCGCTCTTCCTTGAAAAATCCATCAACAACACTGCCAGCTTTTTCATCAAACGCATAGTAAGACTCAAGTATTATATCCCTCGCTTCTTCAAAAGTGAATTCCCTTTTCTTATTCGAAATCGGAGCATACACATCCGCCAAAGTCAGCTTTTCACCCAGCATCTTGGACTTCCAGTCGTAGTACTTCCTTAGAATTTCCGTCTTCTCGTTCGTCACAGCAATAAGCCTATCAACAACCTCATCACTCACTTCATTTGCAAAATTCATCATCGAGATAGGTTTTGGAAACCTTCTAAGCCTACTTTCCGTATCGTAATCTTTCACTACGAGGTTGTAAACTTCCGTCATCACTATCGAATCTTCCTTAAACCTTTCAAAAAACACCCGCATCGCACGCTTACGTAAGTCACTATTAGTAGACCTTCTCAGTGCCTTTATCTCTTCCACGGTAAGAACCTTTTTCTCACCGTCAACCTCCAGCTCGAATGTATAAGAACTCTCCAGACGGCTGTGTATCTTAGCAATCCCGTCCCTTCTTGAAACCGAAGTGAGCGCAAGCACTTGCTCTGCATCTTTTGAAAGAAGGTGCTTTCTTCTCTCAATGATGCGTCTTATCAAGTGTTCGTAATTATCGTCGAATTTGATTACCTCTTCAAGGGCTGAATCGTCCAAAGCTGCCAATTTAACCTCTACAATCGCATCCTGTTCGTGTACTTGCGAAGCCAACTGCTGGATAACGCCCAAAACTTTCTGACTCTCAGCACTCTCAGTATCAATCGAATACCTCATCCACGCGTACTGGATGGATTTCGCGAATTCATCCATATGCTCCTCAAAATCCCTAATCAACTTCGCTAACCTTTCCGGAGCATTTTCACGCTCTATTTCACTTGCAATTCTTTTAACCTCTTCCAGTTGCACCCTTGCATTTTCTATTGCAGCTTCATCGTTTTCAAACAGCTGTTCAAGTTTCCACTCCAAAGTAATCCCCCCTATCAGAATATCAAAAACTTTATTCCTCTTCCTCGCCGATTCTAAGCATCGCAAGGAACGCTTCCTGAGGAATCGTCACGTTGCCTATTTCCCTGAGTTTCTTCTTACCTTCCTTCTGTTTTTCCAATAGCTTCATCTTTCTGGTAACGTCCCCGCCGTAACACTTTGCAAGAACGTCCTTTCTAAGTGCCTTAACAGTTGACCTCGCAATGAACCTACCGCCGGCTTTCGCTTGAATCGGTATCTCGAACTGATGCTGTGGAATAAGCTCTGCGAGTTTATCGACCAACTTCCTTGCTATCGTATAAGCCTTTTCCCTGTGTGCAACGAACGAAAGTGCATCAACAGGTTCCTTGTTTACGTATATAGTAATCTTCACAAGGTCGCTCTTTCTGTATTCAAGAAATTCATAGTCCATCGAAGCATATCCTCGGCTAACCGCCTTCATCTTATCAAAGAAATCAAAAATAATCTCGGCAAGCGGAACCTCAAAGTGCATCACAACACGCTCATGACCAGCATTCTCTGTTGAAACCAACGTCCCGCGCTTTTCATTTTGCACCAAATTCATCAACTTTCCAATATATTCAGGTGGAGTGATTATCGACAACTTCACGTAAGGCTCGTATATCTCCCTTACCTCACCTTCTTCAGGAAACTTCGCTGGGTCGTTGATAAAGACCTCCTCACCGCTGTGAGTAACAACCTTGTACTCAACGTTCGGTGCGGTCAATATAACAGCCATGTCGAATTCCCTTTCAAGCCTTTCCCTCACAACATCCATATGCAAAAGTCCCAAAAATCCACACCTAAAACCAAATCCCAGTGCAGGTGAATGGTCCGGTTTAAAAACCAGCGCTGCATCGTTCAACTTGTACTTTTCCAGAGCTTTCCTTAGCTCTTCATAGTACTCGGGCAAACCGGGATACATACCTGCGTAAACCATCGGCTTGACCTCTTTGTAACCTGGTAATGGCTCTGGGGCTGGATTATCAGGTTTGGTAATTGTATCACCAATTCTTGCCTTCGAAACATCCTTCAATCCGGCAATGACATATCCAATATCTCCAGCCTTCAAAACATCAACAGGAACCATATCGGGCGTAAACGTTCCAACCTCAACAACCTCGTACACCTCGCCCGAAGACATCATCATTATCTTATCTTGCGCCTTTATCTCTCCATCAAATACCCTCACATACGCAATCGCACCACGGTACTTGTCGTACTTTGCATCAAAAATCAACGCCCTCAAATGCCCATCATCGGACGTCTTTGGTGGTGGAACCAACCTAATAACAGCCTCAATCAGCTCCTTTACACCAATACCTTCCTTTGCGCTGATTCTAAAAACATCCTCACCCGGGATACCTATCAGATCTTCAATCTCAGCAACCGTTTCCTCTATATTCGCATTTGGCATATCTATCTTATTCACCGCAGGAATTATCTCCAAGCTATGTTCCAGTGCCTTGTACGTATTCGCAACCGTCTGAGCTTGGACTCCTTGAGTTGCATCAACAAGCAAGATCGCACCCTCAACAGCTGCCATACTCCTGTCTACTTCGTACGAAAAATCCACGTGCCCTGGGGTGTCGACGATATTGATCTCATACTCATTCCCATCGTCTGACTTGTAAAACACCCTAAGCGGATGCGACTTTATCGTTATCCCGCGCTCTCGCTCAATATCCATACTATCCAAATACTGCTCTCTCATCTTGCGCTTCTCAACGGCATTCGTCATCTCCAAAATTCTATCGGTCAACGTCGTCTTACCGTGGTCGATATGTGCGATAATACAAATATTCCTTACGTTCTCTACCTTTCTCATCTACTTTCATCCCTCCAAAACTTCACCAAGTCAATACTCATTCTGGTTTCCTAACTTCCACAACAGTAAACGGTATCTTAATTCGAGAACCATCAAATTCCCTCTTAATTCTATGCGCTACAGCATTGAGCGCATCTAAGTAAGTTTCTCGCTCCGCCCAGAATCGAACCGTATACGTTACACCATTCGAATCAAAAGACTTGAAAACGACATTGTTTTGTACCGATTCATCCTTAACAACAAGTGGTTCCTCTTCTAGGACCTTCTTCAAAATAGCAACGACTTTGTCCAAATCCGACGAATAATCAACCGTAACATCAACATCTATCCTTCTATACCTTCCAGGCCAGAACTTCGTAACCGTACCAGACCAGACCTTTCGGTTAGGAATTAGAATCAACTTCCCATCGAACGTACGCAGGTGCACGTGATTCATCTTCACCACATCAACAATCCCGGTTAGGCCGTCCACATCAACAACTTCACCTTCAAAAACTTTCCTTGTCACCAAGACCAGAATACCGGACATGAAGTTCGTCAAAGGTTCTTGGAGTGCAAGACCGAGCACGATACCTGAAATTCCCAAACCGGCAAGGTACGGCGCAAGATTAACGTCCCAAATTGCCAAAATACCAGCAATTGCAAAACCATATATCAAAAACCCAAGAAGCACAGACAACGTCTTCGGTGCCTTAACTTCCTTTCCTATACTCGACACAAACCTGTTAATAGAACTCATGATAATCTTGTGAACCACGTAAGCGATTACCAAAGCAACAATCGACCAAAAGATATCCATAACCACTGCCATGGGCATACGATATTCCACTCCTTTCATTTAAAACATTATCTGCACAGCTTCCCTAACCTCGTTCATAGTTCTTTGGGCAACCTGCCTTGCTTTTTCATTTCCCTCTTCCATCTTTGCCTTGACCTCATCATCTGAAATAGAATTGTACCTATCCCATATCGGCTGAAGTTTGCCGAGCATATTCTTCAAAAGCAACCTCTTACAATCAATACATCCGATCTTCGCCTGCGTACATCCTTCGTACACCCACTGCTTTTCCTCTGGATTATCAGCTGTTCCAAACGCCTTGTGATAATCCCAAACTGGACACACTTCCGGATTACCCGGGTCGCTTCTTCTTTTCCTATTCGTATCCGTGACCATCGGCATTATCATCTTCGAAAGCTCCTGCTCGGTTGTGATCAGCGGGATCGTATTTCCGTAGCTTTTGCTCATCTTCCTACCGTCGGTACCAAGAAGCTTTGGCACCTTGGAAAGAAGCTCCTTAGGTTCCGGGAAGACCTCTTTCTTGAAAATATAATTAAACCTTCTTGCGATCTCACGAGTCAGCTCGATGTGGTACACCTGATCTTCCCCAACTGGCACCCCATCGGCTTTATAAATCAAAATATCCGCTGCCTGCAAAACTGGATACATCAAAAAACCTGCATTCGAAAGGTCTCTGTTTGTAACCTGCTGGCGCATCTCCTTGTACGTAGGCACTCTCTCAAGCCAAGACAGTGGAGTTACCATCGCAAAGAGCAAAAACAATTCAGCGTGCTGCTTAATAGCGGACTGGACAAACAGAGTTGACTTCTCAAGCCCAACTGCCATCATCGTCTTCACAAGCTCAAATGTATTTTGCCTTAATTCGCTGGTATCTTCATAGTGCGTTGTGAGTGCGTGCCAATCGGCAACAAAATAAAAAGTATCGTGCCCTTCGTTCTGGAGTCTTACCCAATTCTCAAAAACACCCACATAATGACCAATATGAACCTTTCCGGTAGGCCTAATACCGCTCAATATACGCATTGATGATTCCTCCTCACAGCATACAAAGTTCGCTTTGAGAATATTATACCATAACGAGAGGAATCTTTCATCTTACAATACAAAAAACAAGCAGGGCAAAAACCCTGCTTGTTTGGATGATTAAACCCTTATAGGCACGATCAAAAGTTTTTCCAACTGTATCATATCATACACTTACCGAAAAAACCAGCAGACTTGTATAAAAAATGCAAGTTTCAACAGACTGAACGTACCTATAAATAGGCAAGCTCATATAAGTTTTCACTTTTTTTACGTCTTAAATATTTAATATACCGTCTTGTTTGACATGATTTTAGCACTATTTTGCATCAAACTTTACATCGCACCAGGTTCATATAAAACGACCAAAATTTGCACCCTGAAGCTCAGTGAGTGTAGTCTTTCCATCCAAATACTTATAAAAAAGAACACGATGGACGGTTGATGATGTAAAACGTTACCCAAATTGACATCCCACATAGTTAATATAGGACGTTACACCTACCAGCAACTTGTATCACCGAAGCCATATTTACATCCCACGTAGTTAATATAGAACCAAAATTCCCTGACTTCACCAGGCTTTCTATCTCGCATTTACATCCCACATAGCTAATATAAAACTTTCTTTTCCAACTTGCTGAGGAACGAGAAGTTGTTATTTACATCCTACATAGTTAATATAAAACCACAAGATCTGGACTACAAGCTAATCAAACCATTAATTCTTTACATCCCACATAGTTAATATAGAACTTGATTTGTTCCTCGAGTTTGCTTTTTGCTTCAACGAAATTTAAATCCCACATAGTTAATATAGAACATATGTTACAGATTTTAATTCATACTCACGAACAAAATTCACATCCCACATAGTTAATATAGAACTTGTGTTCGGTCTCTGACCAACAAGCCCATCTAACTGATTTACATCCCACATAGTTAATATAGAACACATTCACTCTGAACTCTATCTCGGTTCGGGTTACAATTTACATCCCACATAGTTAATATAGAACCGAATTACCTACCCGGACTACCCACTTGGATTACTAATTTACATCCCACATAGTTAATATAGAACTAACAGCAGCTTCTGCCCAACTCTCATGCCGGCTTTTATTTACATCCCACATAGTTAATATAGAACTCGCAAAAAAAGAACTCGGAAAATTTGTTGACCAAGTATTTACATCCCACATAGTTAATATAGAACAATCATCGCTCTTGGACTTGCTGGAATACTTAGAAATTTACATCCCACATAGTTAATATAGAACTGGTTAGAAACGACTTTCTCGGTTTATACGAGAACAATTTACATCCCACATAGTTAATATAGAACTTATAAAGGCGATGAGGAGTGGGACGTCTATGCCTATTTACATCCCACATAGTTAATATAGAACTGGGACGACAGATACGCTGTATACAGAACCACTAAATTTACATCCCACATAGTTAATATAGAACTCCTCGCCTGAGCTCGTTAATCTGACTAAGCTTTTCTCTATTTACATCCCACATAGTTAATATAGAACATACTGTAACAGACACAGACAATCCGTTGAAGAGGCATTTACATCCCACATAGTTAATATAGAACTTAAAACAATTTTTTACACCTTCTGGAATAACAAAAATTTACATCCCACATAGTTAATATAGAACACAGCTAATGTAATCTTTTCAGAAAGATTTTTATACAAATTTACATCCCACATAGTTAATATAGAACTTGAATTTGACTTCTATAATCTTCTGTATTTGCGATATTTACATCCCACATAGTTAATATAGAACTTGACTTCGTCAAGCACACGTTTGTCGCCTTCATAGATTAACATCCCACATAGTTAATATAGAACATTGGTGAGCATAGGAATGCCTGTAGAGACCGTTTGTATTTACATCCCACATAGTTAATATAGAACGCTTTAGCGTGGATAGCAACGGTGATGGTCTGGCGGAATTTACATCCCACATAGTTAATATAGAACTTTTCAGCCAGCAGCAAACGAGCATCAAGATCACCTATTTACATCCCACATAGTTAATATAGAACTATACAGTGTGTTTTGGATGGCATTTGTTACTAATATTTACATCCCACATAGTTAATATAGAACTCATAAGCCAGCGCAGGAGACTCCATCTTCTGTAAGAATTTACATCCCACATAGTTAATATAGAACTCACACCGGCAAACCGGTTACCAATCCAAAGTTCTAATTTACATCCCACATAGTTAATATAGAACTTGGATCCGTGATGGTAACTTCTATACTATTAGTTTCAAATTTACATCCCACATAGTTAATATAGAACAAGGACGGGTATTGCGTTGTTAAATCCCGTTGAGGTATCATTTACATCCCACATAGTTAATATAGAACAGAAAATACGACATCAACGCAACACTGTTAAACACGATTTACATCCCACATAGTTAATATAGAACTTGCTAAAGCTGTTGTAAGAGCAGCTGTGCTAGCCGATTTACATCCCACATAGTTAATATAGAACGCTAATGTTACAAGCTGGACTGGTGTAGAATACGACTTATTTACATCCCACATAGTTAATATAGAACCTATTCCTTCTGGTAGCAGTGCGAAAGTTAATGCACATTTACATCCCACATAGTTAATATAGAACTTGCAAGTTGAAGGCTGGGCAAAGAACTGGATTGGCAGATTTACATCCCACATAGTTAATATAGAACTTTGATAGCTCTTTTTAAGAGCAAAAACTGGGCGAATTTACATCCCACATAGTTAATATAGAACTATAATTATACGTCTGTGCGCTATAGAATTCGTTATAATTTACATCCCACATAGTTAATATAGAACCTGCTTTGAATACGTCATATTCCTTTAGTGCTTCTTATTTACATCCCACATAGTTAATATAGAACTGAATTGGTGCTTGAACGCTTGCTGTTTTATCAAAATTTACATCCCACATAGTTAATATAGAACACGTGAGCTTAAGAATGTTCACATCGTCTTGCTCTTTCATTTACATCCCACATAGTTAATATAGAACTTGGTACCTTGTAAACACGGAACTTTCAAACTTTTCATAATTTACATCCCACATAGTTAATATAGAACAGTTTCACAAAGTACTTAATTTTATCCTAATCAAAACAAATTCGGAAGATACTTTATAAGCCGTCGTATATCAAGTGATAAGATAACTGAAAATGGTGTCATGAGCAGCAAACCAAAAGTCAGTACATAGAAAATTTCAAAAAAATAATCGATAATTATCGATCTATTCAGTGTTTTCTGGTATTTTTTTTACTGGAGAAAGTTCGCTGCACTGGTTGTTGGCTATATGAATTCGTCGTTAACACTTTTTTCGAGTCCAATTATCTTCTTCTCAAATCTACCGTTTCCGTATATTTTATAAACGAAAATAGAATCTTCCTCTTCTATAATTACTTTCTTTATTTCGTTTATGCACTTTTGCAACTTTCCCTCTGTTATTTCGCCTTCAAAAACCGAATTTTGAACCCAAAACAGATACTTGCGTATAATTTTTCTTACTTTCGTTATTCTCTTTTCACCAATGTCATAAGTAATTATTACAAACAAGCTACCACCACGCCTTAAGTGGTTTGTAAATTTCATCATTCAACACATGCCTTATAAGTTTGTAACACTCAAATCTGATCATTTCTCTGTAACTTACGTTTCTCTTCAGGGTTCTGTGGTATATTGTGGTTAAAAGCTTGTCTGAAAATTCCTTGATTACCTTCTTCTTGCCGTTCTCAGTTAGATAACAAATATCATTTTCGCACTCAATATCTTCTTCCTTGATCATACCCAAATTTGTAAGTCTAAAAAGAACTTTATCGCAAACCATAGGCTTAAAGATCTCAGCTATATCAAGTGCTAGTGAATACCTCTTCTCCGATGGTTCATGCAAGTAACTGATTGTCGGTTCCAAATGCGTTTTATATACTTCAGTTAGAACTGTTGTGTACATAAGCGAGTTCAAGAACGAAATGAGTGTATTAACAGGATCCACGGGTGGCCTTTTAACTCTTTTCTGGAAGGTAAAATTCTTAATTATCTTCGAGAAACTTTTGTAGTATAATTTTCTAACTGCTCCTTCCACACTCATGAGTTCTTCTATGTTTTGTACCTCGTTAATCCTGCCCCATATCTTTTCTATTTCTTTCACCTCTTCGAAAGTGGAATCATATTCCTTCATGTTTCGCACCATGTTAAAAATCGCACCGTCGACAAAAGCTTTCGCAAGGTATAGTCTCTTTTCCGTATCAAGATAATGCCGGACTTGTTCTACAATTAAGTAACCAGAAATGTTACGTTTTCGTGGCATGAAGCTGCCTGTATAGAAACCATAATAATTAAAGAAATGTACCGGTATTTCGTACTGCGAAATTAAATTTAAGAACTTTGTTGTAATGCTCAAATCGGAGAAAATATTTATCTCATCAACTGTTTCAATAGGAATTCGTCTTTTTACACCATCCTTGCTTTCATGTAATATCGAATTTTCATCTCTCGATAAGGTCCCTGAACTTACTATGTTGTATGATTTTCTCACATATCTGCACCTCCGAAACATAGCTCATAATAAGCACATTCGTCGCATTTTTTAGTTTTCTTCTGTTTTGGAGGAGCGCTTGCTTTCACAATTCTTTTAATGTCTTGAATAACATCTACGAGTTTCTGTTCTTCCTCTGGTGTTAGTTCGACGTATTCCCTTGAATTTTTCAAAACAAGAACACCTGTTCTTTTTATACCTTTAAGCTTCAAAACATAAATATAGTAGAGCAGCTGGTACTTTGCGGCTTCTTTCATGCTCTTAGTTGATTTCAGTTCGAAGACTCTTTTAGCATCTAATCTGTCAAGTTTGATCACACCATCTATTTCGACATCCGCGCGTGTCCCATACTTTTCTTTCTCCTCTTCGTGAAAGAGCTTACCTAAAAGCACAGAATCATCGTTTTTCTCCATAGTTATGCCTTTACTATAAAACCACAGCTTACGCTTACACACAAAGTAGTAATTCACTTTTGTGCCTTGCATTAAAATCTCTTCGTAGTTATCAAAATCTTTGAAAGAATCGTTCTCCATATAATTTACAACACAACTCCTTCCTAATAACTACTTTTATATGAATTCCACGCTTTCCTGTTTAACTTCTTCGCTAAATATCAGTCCGAGTTCTTTATCGTATCTTACGTAAAGCTTAAAAACATCAAGTTCTTGGTCGTATTCAAGCTTGTCTTTTAATTCACTTAGCTTGAAGAAAGGCACTTCCACCGTCAAAGGTGAGATGTTGCTTATGTACATTTCAAATCTCTTAACTTTATCCTTCTCCATTTTGAATTGCTCAATTAAATCCTTGTGCTCTTCGAACACTTGAACAGGTATGACTTTCAACTTTGCACTATCTCTCAGCTCTTTATGTACATCTTGTTTACTTAGTTCACAAGTTGGAAGTCCCGTGAGAATCATCTCCAATGCTTTTTTGAACTCATTGTAGTACCTTGTGTTTTCGAGCCTTTCTTTACTATACGCTTCACGAACCGATTGTGCTTTATCTTTGCCAAATATGAACCTGTTGTCAAACTCATAAAGCAAATCCTTCCCTAAATTGTGCAATTCTCTGTCGTAAATCCTTCCGACACCGCTACAGTTACGGGTATAAACGTAAACATTGGGTATCTTACCCATGTAAGTTCTTTTTCTGTAGCATCTTCCCATTCTTTGGAACAAGCTGTCAAGTGTTGAGAACTCTGTAAACAAAAAATCGTAGTCGATGTCCAAAGATGCCTCGACTATTTGTGTTGAAATCCAAATCCCAGGTCTTTTCATCTTCATGATTTGCTCTTCTTTTTCAAGTCTGTCTTTTTTGAGAAACATGCTGTGCAACAGGTTTACGTTGCATTCTGGGGAGGTCTCCTTAATCCTCGTATAGAGTTCAACAGCTTTCTTAATTGTATTTGTGATTATCAAACATCTATGTTTCTTGGAAAGCTCAGTAACTCGGCCAAGGTCATTCGCTATTTCATCCTCAATTACTGCCATCATGTTTCTTGGTTCAAAGTCATAGAATTCACTGACCTCAAATCCTATCCCTATTCTTTCCAGCTCATTAATGTAGATGTTTGGGATCGTAGCACTCATTATTAAGAATCTGCCGCCGTAATCAGTTATCTCTTTAAGACCAGCGATGATAGTGGCGACAATTTTCGGAGTGTAGGATTGTATCTCGTCTATCACAACGTTTGAATAAGCTAAAGTAGATAAAATCCTCTCATATCCGCAATGTCTAAATGGGAATGTGAATATTTGGTCAATCGTACAAACTGTAATCGGATAAGATAGCTCTTTAGATAACTTGTATACATTAAAGTAGTCTTCCACTATTTCGGATTGTTTCTTGGAATCTTCGTACAGGAACTCTAAGCTAGCAGAGTGTAACAATCCAACATCTTTGAAACCGATCAACGCTTTGATACGCTTGTATATAGCGTTTATCGACGTACGTATCGGCAACGTGAAGAACGTCTTTCTTGCATCACTCCACAAAAGTGCTGCTTCAGTCTTTCCCATACCCGTTGATGCAACAATGACCAAATTCTTCTTTGAGTTTTGAATTGCAAAATCTTGTACATCTCTGAGGTTAAAATTTTGTCTTTGCATCCATTCGATTGTTTTCTGCCTGACACTTCTTGCTGGACGGATCTCTATTGGAACATTTGCAGATGCTGAGTAATCAAGCCTGTTCAACAATCCTTTCACTAATATGTACTTTCTCTTTATATCTCCCGATATTTCAAAGTCTTTTTTCAAAATGACGTTGAGATATCTCTTATACTCCTTCGGACAATATTTCGCAATCGGCTTCCCAAAATGCTCGTTTAACACATCGGCAAGGTCATCAAGCTCTTTCAGTACGCTAAGTAATTTTTTTGCATCTGGAATATCCCTATCGTGATGGTGAGCAATTACATGAACAAGTAACTTAGCTTCATCATCAGAATATTTTTTGTGAATTGTGTCGTAATCCAGAAAAACAGGTGATAGGAAACCATGCGGAATTTCCTTACCATTCTTGCTATGTTTTTCATCCTTCAATTTTTGCTGAAAATCTGGCGCTGCTTTCCCGAAATCGTGATACAAGGCTGCGTAATAAACTAAATCCCAATCTTTATCGTGAAAACCAGATTCCTCAAGGTCGTTTGAGTAAACTTTTCTCAGAATGGAGAGATTTTTCAAAAGTTTATTAGTATGCACCTTAAGGGTTTCTCCATTACTTTTCGCAAGCAGATTAACCCTTTCATTCATGTATTCACCCTCTTAAATTTTAATCGTACTGAGCCCTTCAAATTTAAGAGCTTGTAAGACTCTCAGGTTCCTTATGGAAGAAAATCAAATCGTTTTCATTGTCGATGTATGCAGTAGCAGAGTTTAGAAAGGTGCCTTTTTGCACATGGTAAACGTCTACAAGCTCCTCCCACGTTCTTATCCCGTTTATTATCTGATACTTGTATGGAATTTTGTAGAATACACCTTTGTCAACTGCGTTGTAGAACGTAGGTATGTAGAACGAATTTTTTAAAAATCTCAATTCATCCTCAAGATCATCTATCGAAACCTTTTGAAAGTCAACGAAGTCGGCTCTCTTCAAAACAACAAGGTCCTCCGCTCTTCCAAGAGATATTGTTTCATTAGTTGAACGTAGTGCTTCTAATATCCTTTCCAAAATAGGTTCGTGGCTGTAGACATGAATAATAAGTTCAACGTTATACAAAAGCAGGACGTTTAAAGGGAACTTTGAAGGTTTTTCGTTGTCTGATTTAAATGAATAAAATGTCACGTAGTTATTGAAAATTGACTCATAGGTTCCTTGAACACTTACACTCATATCAATAAATCTATCCGCGTTTAAAAGCTTGTGCATCATACCTTTTATTGTTGAATACGGCGGTAGCGGGTATGTCTCAGCGACTTTGAAAGCGAACGGTTTCTTGTAACACGCTGTTTCCTGATACAAATGGAGTTTTAAACATTTCATACTAAATCACTTCCCATTTGAGTTATAGTATTCCCTCACCTTCGCTTTCAGAAGTTCGAAAAATCTATAAATATCCCCGTGATTGCTGTCCTCTACCAATTTAGCTATTTCATCTTCATTATCAAACAAAGAACGTTTTATTCCTACCAACGTATCATGCTTTGGTGTATATCCATCGCCAATGAGTTCAAACTTTGCATTAAGAACTTCTTCCAGAGGTTTGCAATCTATGTAAAACTTTCCAAGCGAGGTTTTCAGTTTCAAACTTCCCAAAAACAGCGGACTTGGTATTGGGTAAACGCCACCGATTGAAAAAACTGGAGCCAAATTTTCAATACGTCCTCTAATTTTTCTGTTTAAAACCTTCAAAATCTCAAGCAACTGCAGAACCCTTTCCAATCTTTGTTGTTTTTCAAGCACAATATCACCGTCCACTCCTACTTTATCAAGATCTATAGAAACCGTGTAGCTATAAAAACTCAAATGATTTTCAATGTTCGCAAGATTCGGATTTTCCCCGATCCTATCGGCCAATCCTTTGTTCGTTAGTAATTCTAAATCTCCTTTATATGGCTCAAGCGAGATTGCATGCGTTAGTCTTACGACTGCCGATCTCGTAACACCAGCCTCATTTTTTTGAGTCTTCATATATCCGAAAAGATCCATCTCAACAGAATCCTTTATAGTTTTCTCTTTACTGAACTGTATCACGTCTTGATTTTTGTCCACAACATTCAGGTCCCAGCCGTACATTTCCGCTCCAAGCCTTACAATATCGTACCGCAAGGCCTGTCTGGAGATGTATGTGTACATCTGTCCGTTCCCACGAGTTAATTTTTTGAGCTCAGAGTAATTTCCAGTACCTTCCCCATAGTTCAAACTTCCCGCTTCGAAGATGAACGTCGCTGTTAAGAACTTCTTTTCCATGATTTCGCCCCCCATTATTTTTTTGATGCTGTTAACTAAAAGTATTGAAAATTTCCAAAAACCGTATTATCTTCTTATTAGTGGAACACCCCCCACCATCAATTCTCACAAAAAGGAGGTACTCCACTATGCAAAATTCTGTAGTCTCTTGCCCCAAATGCGGCTCTACCAACATCTACAAAAACGGTCATGATAAGTACGGTAACCAACAATACTTTTGCAAAGACTGTAAGCGCACTTTCAGACTTGTTCATTCAAAAAAACACAAGCTCTTCTCTTTCCCTTATCCTAAATGCCCTGTCTGTGGAAAAACTATGCAAATCCACAAAATCAAAAAAGCCTTCGTTAAGTTCCGTTGCCGTTCTTGCCATACCAGAGACGAAATCCCAACTAACTTACCTCAATTTGTCCCTCTTCCTTTCGACTCTTTCAAGTTCTTCCGTTTCCCTATCTTTATTGTCCTTAAAGCCTTCGTCCTTTATTTCAAAGCTGTGTCCTTGCGTTCCATCAGAGACTCACTTAATATCAAAGTCTCTCATGTCGCTATCTACAAGTGGATCCTTAAGTTGTCTTGTTTCTTTTCCATCCTCGTTCCTGTAGATGCTTTCAAAGTCCATGGTGATGAAACTGTCGTTTTGTTTAAATCCAAAAAGTACTATGTTTGGTTCTTAGTTGACCATGAGACGAATCTTATTGTTGCTTGGCATGTATCCAAATATCGCGATATGGGTCAAGTGAAGATATTGTTAGAGAAGTTCTTTGGTAACAACGAAAGAACAATCGAACTAATTACAGATGGACTTGGTGCGTATGGTGCAGTGAAGATACTATACAAGAATATCAATCATATTGTTGTGAGACTTGGGCAAAACAATCAATGTGAATCGAAGTTTTCCTTATTCCAAGACTTTGTACGAGCCAAGCGTGGATTTAAGAATATTGAGAATCTTCCAATGTACGTAAATAGCTTTTGTGTAGTGAGAAATCTCTTGAAACTGAACGGAATGATATTGCGCGTGTTATGAGTGTTCTATTGTCTTCCATCACTACAAGTTAACAGGATCATTTTTTTGATGCTGTTAACTAAAAGTATTGAAAATTTCCAAAAACCGTATTATCTTCTTATTAGTGGAACACCCCCCACCATCAATTCTCACAAAAAGGAGGTACTCCACTATGCAAAATTCTGTAGTCTCTTGCCCCAAATGCGGCTCTACCAACATCTACAAAAACGGTCATGATAAGTACGGTAACCAACAATACTTTTGCAAAGACTGTAAGCGCACTTTCAGACTTGTTCATTCAAAAAAACACAAGCTCTTCTCTTTCCCTTATCCTAAATGCCCTGTCTGTGGAAAAACTATGCAAATCCACAAAATCAAAAAAGCCTTCGTTAAGTTCCGTTGCCGTTCTTGCCATACCAGAGACGAAATCCCAACTAACTTACCTCAATTTGTCCCTCTTCCTTTCGACTCTTTCAAGTTCTTCCGTTTCCCTATCTTTATTGTCCTTAAAGCCTTCGTCCTTTATTTCAAAGCTGTGTCCTTGCGTTCCATCAGAGACTCACTTAATATCAAAGTCTCTCATGTCGCTATCTACAAGTGGATCCTTAAGTTGTCTTGTTTCTTTTCCATCCTCGTTCCTGTAGATGCTTTCAAAGTCCATGGTGATGAAACTGTCGTTTTGTTTAAATCCAAAAAGTACTACGTTTGGTTCTTAGTTGAGCACGATTCGAATCTTATTGTTGCTTGGCATGTATCCAAATATCGCGATATGGGTCAAGTGAAGATATTGTTAGAGAAGTTCTTTGGTAACAACGAAAGAACAATCGAACTAATTACAGATGGACTTGGTGCATATGGTGCAGTGAAGATACTATACAAGAATATCAATCATATTGTTGTGAGACTTGGGCAAAACAATCAATGTGAATCGAAGTTTTCGTTATTCCAAGACTTTGTACGAGCCAAGCGTGGATTTAAGAATATTGACAATCTTCCAATGTACGTAAACAGTTTTTGTGTAGTGAGAAATCTCTTGAAACTGAATGGCAATGATATTGCGCGTGTTATGAGTGTTCTATTGTCTTCCATCACTACAAGTTAACAGCATCATTTTTTTGTTTTCCTACTCAATACTCTCATCGTTATTCTTCTGTTCTCCGAGAAGCCCTGATACATAAGCATATGCTAACGTTTCAAAATCGACTTTTGATTCATTTATCATATCAAGCACTATCTGCGGCACAGGTAATGATTGACTTACATGCATACGAATCAAACTGTCCACAAAACCGTTCTTATCCCCAGCCCTGGCAAAATTTAGAAGTCTGTAACTTACTCCTTGAATCTTATTTTCTGCAGCTCGGTTTCTAAGTACCCTGTGCAGTTCCTGACCGCTGTTATACGCTTTGTTTACAATCGCAAATACAACCCTCTTTTCTTCTTCCATACCATCCCCTCCTCGGTATTTTCTATACAAATCAAGCAGTGATTTCAAAATAACCATTTTGTATCCATCGTACGCTGCATTGCCCTTTTGCTCCACAGTTTCCTCACGCAATCTAACGTATATAATGTCGGATAAAGAACCACCGAAAAGAATTCTTGAAAAGAAGGCATTCCTATGTTTTACACTACGGATTTTTTTGAATTCATCTACCTCGTTGATAAGAAATTTTGCTGTACCCTCGTCGAAGTGAGTGTACTTTATAACTGACTTTTTAGATTCGTACCTTGACAGAAACTCAAAGACCATAATATCGTTTAAGTAAAACTTTGCCCTTTGCTGATGGTACTGAATAGCACTTTGCACAAAACTTTCAAAGAAATGTTCATCACCGCTTTGTAACCTTAGTAAGTTATTATATTCGATCAACTTCTCCAGATTGTCACTAACGTTGATAAATGCGAAAAAATCGGTTTGACCAAATTGCTGTGTATCGCTGCCCACAATAGTCGCGAGCGAATCAAAATCTCTCACTTTTGTTGCCCCTGCTGGTGTGCACATAAGTACAAGAATGCACAAATTACAAATAGGATACGCGACGTTGAAGTTCCACATAAAATTGCGTGCCACCTTTGTCATTCCAAGTGGAACAAAGAAATTACCGAAAAAACTATCGTCACTCACCTCGGCTTTGTGACTTTTACATAACATACACGTATGAACGGGCTTTGACTTTCTTGATCTTGAATTCTCTTCAAAAAACCTTTCATCGCTTGTTTCTTCTTTAATTAACTGCTTCACAGGTTCCACAAAGTCTTTCTCAAAGACCTCAACGTGCTTTTTAAATCCCTTGGATGCCATCGTCTTTTGCAGAAAGCTTATTTGACCAAAGAAGTTATCATAAAAATCATTTCTCAAGTAAGTAAGACCTATTTCTCTTCTCAAGCCATCTTCCTTTAAAACAAGTCTCAAAATCTCTTCCAGATACTCACACGCTTCAGAAACCTTAGGTTCTTCTGCGTCTGATTCTAATTTCTTTGAGCTTTTGCGTTTGGCAGAAAATACAGTGACTATTTCCGACAATCTATTTTTATACTTTTCCTCAATCATGGTCGATACCTTATCTAATAAATTTTTTACAGACCTACTCGTCAAAAAGTTTCTCAAACCCTCAGCATCTTCCACACTCTTGATTTTAGAAAGTCTATTGAGCATTCTACTAAGCTGTCTGTCTGTGTAAACTTTGGTAAAATAATCAAAGTAATACTCCCCAAACTTATCTAACACCTTCTCATCAAAGAGCAAATAATTATCAATAACCTCATATCTCGCTCCGACATACTCTAAGATTCTCTGCAATCCCAATAATCCCATATTGAAAAACCATTCATTCATATAAACTTTGACCACTTTACATCACCTCGACTACCTCAAGTAAGCCGAAAGCCTCTGCACGCCTACAAGAAAGCCCAAGCTGGTATATCAAATTTAAGTCCTCAGGATCACCGGACAATAAAAATTCACCATACCAAGAGTTGACATAGTATTTCTTATTTTCAATTAAGTCGTCTCCAAGCTTAACCACTCTCTTTTTCATATCAATCGGTTGAAACTCAAGAGACTTCTTAAGTCCCCTTTTACGAAAGTTTTTCAATATTAGATCTGCATAGTAGTTCAAGTTCTCAACAAACTGGGCATCTCCTACATCCAAGTACCTGCCTTGTTTATCTTTTATACAAATTGGCGAGATCGTCTTAAAGACGACCTTCTCAGTCAGTATTAACTTCTCATTCAACATAGAAGCACTTATCAAAGAGAATTTCATACCCTTGTAATCAAAAGACTTTAATGAAATCATGCCGTTGTAAAGGTGAGTAAAAAAAGTAGGATCTGGTGTCGACAACCAGAACTCGAAGGGGCTTTCAAGTCTAAATAGTTCATTTTCAATTTTGTAAGATCTTAAGACGATTGCAGTGCAAAAGGGTTTAGCTTTCTTATTGTTCTTTTGTTCATAGTAGAACAGTTCGCTATAGTAATCATAACTAGAATTCTTAAGAGCTTCCTTAACTATACCAAGTGTCAAAAAGTTGTACGAAACAGGAAATACTTCCCCACGCATAACAAATTTCACTCTCAATGATATCACCACCTTAAATGGATGTTACTAAAATATTCAGTTACAGTTCTAATATACTCTTTTTCTGTAACGCCAATATTACTAACATGTTACTCATTGTTGTTCCAAAGCCCTGAATGTGCATTTTAACGTAAAATCAGCGATTGAAGACCTGGCTTGATAATAAAAATCTTCGCTACCCATCACAAATTCATGTCTTCTAAGTATTATAAACGACCAAATTATATAATTCTGACACCTACCGCCTATTTCATCTCGTTTAAGAATTAAACCTTTCCTATTTAGTTCAATCTCCTTTTGTGGTTTGAGCTGTACTCCATAGCCTTAACTCATGCCTAAGCAATTGCTTCGAACATGTACAAACCTTGGTCATCGGACACGAGACACAAAAACAAAAAAGCTGGGCGAATTATTCGCCCAGCTTTTGTTTTATCTTCCAGTTATTCTAAATAACGCCCTTCTCAAACCATACAACTATTTCTTCCAACCTTCTCAGTCTGTGTATTTGAAAAGTCTCAATCGTTTCTTGTTCGTAAACCCAGAACCGTTAGCCCAGAAAGGTATTTCATCAACGACTTCGTAGTCTTTTTCTTCTTTCAAAATCTTGAGAAGCTTTTCTTTCTCTTCGCCGTTTAATTTCCAAAACTCACCAGCTTTTAGAATGAGATATTATGTCAATATACGGTCCAAAAATTGGAATTATGGGCAATGCAAGCCTCTCAGGTAAAATAGCAAATACAATAAATGGAATGGTATTAGTGTACACTGCAACAGAAAACATTTTATCCCAAGTTACATACTCTATTCCTATACCAAGGTATGGAATCAAAAAGTAGACGTTTCCAGATTAGAGGAAAAATTCCACCCAGGCCCAGGAGGGTAATCAAAAAGTCTTGATAAAAATCCTTGAAACAAGAAACCGATTACTTGATAAAGAAGCGTCTTATCTTCTTCAGCTTTTGGCAGTAAGAAAGACAGTGAGAGTATTCCTATCTTAACCGGGTACTATTTGTTTTGTTTATTTTCTTCATTGAGTGAAAGTTTCGCAGCTACGATGGAGCGCTGAACTGCTTACATCACTTTTGAAGAACTAACGAGTGTTAAATAAGCCTTATCGTTGATAAGTCTTAGACGATATTGGAGAAATCCAAAAGATACTTCTTTTCATTCACCCAGGTCGAGGTTCAAATAACTATCTTTCTATCAAATAAAAAACGACAAAGTACTCACAAACATTTTTGTTGAACACCTTGGTTAGATGTGGTCTTTTAGGTTTTACTCAATTATCAACCTATCTAAATGATTGAAGGTCGCCACTTTGCGCCAGTCTTTCATCTGAATGTGGACTTTGTCTGAAAGCCCTTTCCAAGTACCGCCCCATTCCATACCTAATCTTAACGCAACTTCGCCACATCTTTGCCAAAGTTCATTATTGTTCCACTGAGGTCTGCCATTAACAACCGGAACAAAATCTGCTGCCAAACCGTAGTTATGTGCTGAAACACGGAGTCTTGTGACAATATATCTATTTTCTTTTTCTCGTAACAAAGGAAGACCTACTTCTTTACGCTTTTCATTTACTATCTCTAGTGGTTGTCTCCCTTGAGCATACAAAGCCTGCTGCCTTTTTTTCGAACGCCAAGTTTCATATATCCACACACTGATTCCTTCCTTTGAACACTCTCTAACAAAATCTTCAACATATTTTCTAAATTGATAATTTAAACTACTTAATCCTATCTCCAACTTAACCTCCCAAACAGCTGGTTCCAAGAGTGTTGGAATTAGAAGAAGAATGATGACCACGATTACTATTTCTGAGCTTGCATATCTCAAATCCTCATCCCGTCCTTTATACAAAGCCTTTCAGAAGTATTTTATACCCCACAGCACCTCCTTTCAACAGATGAAATTAAACACAAATGAGTACAAATAATTTAATTAGGAAGAATATAGCATAATAATTGCCATGCTCTCTAAGATATAACCTTTCTGGCTCTTGCTGTTGTACATATCCTCCAAAGTGCTCCATTTTATCAATTTCTCGATTTTCAGTTGACACAATAAACTTGAATTTTTCACCATCTTTTGTGATGTAGTGGTATGACGACGACCCTGTATCTGTTAAAATCGTACTCACGATATGCTACCCTGATTCGGTCAGTGAATCTGAAACTTCCACGTTTGTGAGCTATTTTACTGATAGTATTGAATAATATTCTTTTGAACTCTTGGTAGTCTGGTGCGGTAATACCGAATGAAGACTATTAATGCAACGTGACATCGAAATCCCCGCGGCAATTATCAAGCTCATCTAAATATCTCAGTCAAATATAAAGTATCTTCTCATATGCTTCGTCAAATTCTTCGTCTGTGCTGACAAACAAAGCAAGAATTTCATAGCTGTATTTATCAGTCACTGTATCAAGCAAAAGCTTGGGTTCACGGAAAGCATTTACTACTTCATCAATCACAAATTCTACTATTGGGATAATATCTTTAAACTTCTTCAAATACCTTATAGCCTTATTCGTATACTTCACACCGTAACTTTCAGCCAGTGCAATCAGCCCGCTGAGTGCTACGATATCTCTGTACGGCCAGAACGCCATACTCCCACATTCCCCGATAATGTGTAGGTTTTCAGATATATGACCTGCGCGTTTCCATCTCTTTCAGAGAGAAGTGCCTTTCCTACGGTTCCTGGAGGAATGATTTCCTCCAGGAACCTTTTTTTCGGTTTCCATCTCTTTCAGAGAGAATCACCTTTCCTACAAGTAATCGTATGGATTTTATTCTTCGCAATCGTTATTTTCGTTTCCATCTCTTTCAGAGAGAATCACCTTTCCTACGGGCTCTAGTATTTGAAGCCCTCAGAACTTATGCTCGTGGTTTCCATCTCTTTCAGAGAGAATCACCTTTCCTACTTTTCGTTGAAAAGTCAAAAGTTTATAAAACCAGCAAGCAGTTTCCATCTCTTTCAGAGAGAATCACCTTTCCTACCGTTTGCTGACTTCTTAAGAATTGTAAGACTAATCAAAAAGTTTCCATCTCTTTCAGAGAGAATCACCTTTCCTACAAAAAGACACTGATTTTTGAGGGTGCAGGATGGGCAGGTTTCCATCTCTTTCAGAGAGAATCACCTTTCCTACAAAAAGCCAGAAGGTTTTTCGAATTTAAAGACGGCATCGCGTTTCCATCTCTTTCAGAGAGAATCACCTTTCCTACATTTGGAACCATATTCCCATGAATGGTACGTTTCTATGCTTTCCATCTCTTTCAGAGAGAATCACCTTTCCTACCTTCATCGTTCTGTGGTACGTTTACGAGACAAGATTAAACTTTCCATCTCTTTCAGAGAGAATCACCTTTCCTACTCGAACCATATTCCCACGAATGGTATCCCACAATGCGATGCTTTCCATCTCTTTCAGAGAGAATCACCTTTCCTACTGAAGGACAATACGGTTAAGATTGTTGCATACGTTTTACGGCTTTCCATCTCTTTCAGAGAGAATCACCTTTCCTACAAAATTCGGCATTAAGCTAATATCAACACACATTCACAGTCTTTCCATCTCTTTCAGAGAGAATCACCTTTCCTACAGCGAAATTCCAACAAAAGCCAGAAGGTTTTTTGAAGTGACTTTCCATCTCTTTCAGAGAGAATCACCTTTCCTACCCCATGAATGGCGTCTCTCAATGCGTTGTTTCGAGCTCTCCTTTCCATCTCTTTCAGAGAGAATCACCTTTCCTACGAATCGGAGTGCCTGTTGATATAGCAAAGAAACTAGATGGCTTTCCATCTCTTTCAGAGAGAATCACCTTTCCTACAAGTACCTCGCACTGAAGGGCAAACCGGAATAAATTACATCTTTCCATCTCTTTCAGAGAGAATCACCTTTCCTACAAATGTTGCAGACTGGTGATTACCAGTCTGCAATAGGGCACCTTTCCATCTCTTTCAGAGAGAATCACCTTTCCTACTTTTATTATTTTGTGGTACGTGTACGAATCAAGATTAAACCTTTCCATCTCTTTCAGAGAGAATCACCTTTCCTACGGTGCAAACTATCAAGGTAGTACCAACATTCGAAAGTTACCTTTCCATCTCTTTCAGAGAGAATCACCTTTCCTACGCAAAAAAAATAAAAAAAGGAGGTGAAACCCCATGCGGCGGCTTTCCATCTCTTTCAGAGAGAATCACCTTTCCTACATGAATGAATTAGTAGAATTAGCGCGCCACGACGGCGAGTGCTTTCCATCTCTTTCAGAGAGAATCACCTTTCCTACTCGTACCTGAGAGAACCCATGCTTAAAGCCATAGAAATCTTTCCATCTCTTTCAGAGAGAATCACCTTTCCTACTCGTAGTAAGTGAGATGTTGGGAATCGAGGTGATTCCCAACCTTTCCATCTCTTTCAGAGAGAATCACCTTTCCTACAAATAAAGTTCAAGAACAAGTATATTGGAAATGTAGATTTACTTTCCATCTCTTTCAGAGAGAATCACCTTTCCTACAAGACAGTTGGCTGCGCGGATAATCACCGAATTAGATTACACTTTCCATCTCTTTCAGAGAGAATCACCTTTCCTACGAAACTTTTGAAGATTCGTATGTAGAAACTCAAGGATATCACTTTCCATCTCTTTCAGAGAGAATCACCTTTCCTACGCGTGCTATTAGCTTTGCCATCTTCTGCGTCTGTATACCATCTTTCCATCTCTTTCAGAGAGAATCACCTTTCCTACAACAGGATCAGTGTGTCCCTCGAAAGAGGTGATACACTGCTTTCCATCTCTTTCAGAGAGAATCACCTTTCCTACATCGACATAACTGGCAATCAGATGCTGATGGGACTGGATGGCTTTCCATCTCTTTCAGAGAGAATCACCTTTCCTACTATATACTGCAAACGGTTAGGCAAGCTACTCATAGTCATCTTTCCATCTCTTTCAGAGAGAATCACCTTTCCTACCGTATCCTTCCAAAATAAGCATAAATAAATATATTCTGGAATGCGATTTTCCCTACCCCCAATCTTAGCGTGTTTAAAATTTGTTTGTGGTTGACTAACAGTTGCAGATCTTCTAATATCCATGCTGATTCCCTACCGGTACTTTGACTTGTTACCACTTGCATAAGCATCAATTCTAACCGTTCGTTAGTTTTTCACTTTGAAATATTGTTGTAACAATAGGTAGGGAAAAGTTGTTCGTGATGCGAATGAAATTTTGGAACGCTGATGAATAAACGCTTTTTGTAAAAACATACTTTGAAAATAGTTCAAAAATGAGCGAGTACCAGCACAAATACGTGATTTTCGACATATTAGAGGTGATAATTTTGTTGTTGTCAATGACCGTAGGTATTGATAAATAAACGATGTTCGGAGTTTATCTCATTTACTGGCTACCACTATGCTGGGCGTTTCAACAGATGTTTTGGTACAATCAAATTTTAGCATTTTTTGAGTGGTGATGTCAAGTTGAAGATGATGGAAAAAAAGACAGCCCGTTCTCTGAGAGTTCAACCAGAGAATGGGCATAAGTGAGCGGAAGAAAATTAACGGTGTATAATTAAGGATTATAATTCTTCAAATCTTAAGATCCCTTTGTCAATTTTTAGCGCTTCTACAGAGAACGAAACATCTTCTGATTTTTTGATTGTTTTCGCCAGTTTTTCGGCCTTTTCTTGCAATCTTTCATTTTCCCTTTCGCTTGGAGTTTTTAGACCGTGTATTAATAGCGATGCATTTCTTGCCTCCAAGTTCCAGCAGAGTTTCTTTATACTTTCTTGATCGAATACTTCTTTTACTGCGTCATCATTTAGAATGCTTAGGTAAACGACTAATTCAAGTAGTCCAAGTTTGGGTTTGAATTTTATTGAATCAGGTGGCTGGTTAAGGAGCGTTGATAGTTTTTGTTTAAGCATTTCCAGTTCTTGTGAGGGAATTTTTTCTGTTTCAATTGGTTTGTCTAATTCATGTATTCTGTGCTGGAGTAGTAGTTCTAAGGCTCTGTAAGAGTACAATGCTGATAATGCCAGTTCTTCGTTTTTTGATGCTTCTTTACTTAGCTTGAGCAGAGTCTCAGATAGTCCTATAACACCTATTTTGTTTTTGTAATTCTCTGTTTCAATAAATTCGTTCATGTGTTTGAGTAACTCTGATTGTTCGAAAAGATAATTGTAATTAAGTATTTTTAAATGTTTTGAATGTTTTTCGTCGTTTAATTTTTCAATGATCTGAACTGATTTTTTATACGCTTTTTGGAAGTTTAGGTTATACCAAAATGCGTACATAAGGCTTATGTCTTCATATATTTCGTATTTTTTGCTACCTGTTTTTTCTCTTGCTTGTAGGAAGTATCTTTGAGCTGAGATGTAGTCTCCTTTTTCATAATGTTCAAGAGCAAGTAGTAAGTCTACATCTGCTAATACTTCGTGAGGACTTTGGAGTATAACCATGCGTTCGCTTCCTGCTTTTGGTCTTCTTACTTCAACATCGTATAGGTCGTTGTCAACATAGACTACTCGCAACTTGTCAAAAAATCTTCTGAAAAAGAAACCTGCCGCTCCTAAACCTGAACTCATTGCTTTCGTTCCACTTGTGAGGTCAAGCGCTACCCATTTGTCCGGATTCTTTTCAAGTATTTTTATTACTTCATTGTATATTGCTGCAACGTCGCTTTTACCTACTTCGATGGGATAAGTCTTTTTGCCCGTTTCGTTTTCAAGTTTGGCTATAAACGCCTTTGTCTCCGGAGTGTGTAGTATATAAATCTCATCAGCCTGCGTACCAAGAATAGCAAGAATCGTCGCTTCTGGACTGGTGCCCAAAGTGTGGATCGATATGTCGAATTTCTTTGGTGCTGGAATAACCTTAGGTCTTTCTTTCCAGAGTTGTAAGAGTATGGGCCATACTTCTTCTTGGTATATTTTTTGAGCGTTACCACCCTCCTTCACTTTGGTTTTGTACTCTTCCCACTTTCTTTCAAGTATTTCCTCAAGCGGATGGTTTTCCATACCTATGCACCTCCAGGTTTGAGATACTATTAAGAGCCGAACTCCACATTTAGAAAAGACATTTGAGCTTGCATGAACAATAACTGCTGTTTATAAAACCACTCCAATATTGTAAACTCTTAAAACGTTTAAATCTGACTTCCTGATGGTGTGCTCTTTGTACTTAGTATACCAAATAGTTTACATTTTTCACTCATTCTCAGTAATACCGAACATTTTTGCCAATTCAGACTGCTCTTCGAGCTTATTTTCCAAAAAAAGTAAACTGCTGTTTGTATCTTTTATGAGTATTTCAAAAGGAACCAAAAAAATTGCAATTTTCTACTCTTCGCATGTTCATTCTTTATCATACACAGTTTGTTAATTTGCATTTTAAGTGGCTTTCTACAAAACCCATTCTCTTCTTTAGGACTCAAAGTGTTGATAAAGTAAAGCTTTTTCGAGTGTAGTTACACACAAGAAGAACTTTTTCAAAACAGGCTCTTATTCTTTGTGTCACAAAGGTTAAATCACGCACAGAACTTATCAAATTCATCTTTGTATAGTAGGTTGCCACTCACAACCATTTTGTTAAAAAATCGAAAAGGTATTGATTTTAATTTCAGATAGACTTTGTTGAAGACAAGTGCTGCTTGAACAATTGTAGACCAAGTTGGCTTTGTTGTGTTAACTAAGCTTACCATAATCACATATATTCTCAGCGCAAAATCCGTGTGCCAAACCATAAAGGAAGTACAAACAAAATTGCATATAGATGATTTTTTGCATTTTCTGATACTGTTCCTCACTTCAATACGTTTAGTAAGAATTAGGTTTGTATTCAACAACGAAGACAAAAGGATACAAAGAATTCAAATGGATCAAAAGTATGCTGAAAATATGAAGATTTAGGTAGGTGTATAGATATCAAGAATCACACGAAGGTAATCATTCGATATGTATGGGAAAAATATAGAAAGCACGGAATGAGGTCGATGATAGGTATAGAAAAGATGCATACGCAAGTGTTATTGGTTTGTGTTTCAACATAAAGAAATCTAAAATAGAAAAAGGAAGCTTTGGGAAGGGCAAAAATTTGCGAGTTTTATTCGGAATTTTTCTCAAAAGTGCTTTTGGCGATGATAAAACCACACTTTCATTTATCGAAAAGTGGGGTTAAAAGTCAGAAACATCCCTTGGCTTTTCACCAAGGGATGTTTTGCGGTCTTTGTATAGTTTACTTCAGATAATTCTCAAACCACCCTACAATTTCCTTCAACCTTCTCAACCTATGCAGCGGCTTACCACTCCTGCTCAGGTCGTGGTTTTCTCCTTTGAATATCACTAATTTTGCTTCAACTCCGTGGTATTTGAGCGATGTAAACATCTGGATTGCTTCAACAAGCCAGCAGCGGTAGTCTTCATCAGAGTGGATGAAAAGTGTTGGTGTTTTAGCTTTGTCTGCGTATTTCATCGGTGAGTGCCACCAGAGTTTTTCAAAGTCACTCCATGGTGTTGCTAATTGCTGGTCTTCGACAAAGAAGTATCCAATATCCGTCGTTCCGAATTTGCTTATCCAGTTTGAAATGCTTCTTTGGGAAACTGCCGCCTTGAATCTATCCGTGTGGCCGATAATCCAATTGGTCATAAAGCCGCCGTACGATCCACCAGTTACTCCTATCCTATTCTCATCAATGAATTCGTATTTTGCTATTGCCTCATCCACAAATTGCATGATATCTTCGTAGTCTATTGTGCCGTATTTTCCTCTGATGTCTGCGAATTGATTGCCTCTTCCGTCACTACCACGCGGATTGCAGAACATGACAACGTATCCTTCACTTGCAAGTAGCTGCATTTCGTGCATGAAGACTTCTCCATAGGCTGTCTTCGGTCCACCGTGGATTTCTAAGATGGCAGGGTATTTCTTCCCAGGTTCGAAGTTAAAGGGCTTCATAACCCAGCCTTCGATTGTTGTTGTTTCATCTTTTGTGGTGAATGTAAATCTTTCTGGTTTGGATATGTATTTCTCCTTTTGCACCCATTCGTTGAATTGTGTGATTTGCCTTTCCTGTTTTCCAACAAGCTCGTAGATTTCTTGAAGTTTCATGTTTCGCAATCCAACAAAGAAAATCTGTCCATTTACAACATCAAAACCATCGACCGAACCAGTTTCGAATGTGAGCTGCTCAATGGTTCCAGAGAGGTCTATTCTAAACAACTGAGCATCGTGCCATTGCGTGCTCACAAAATACAGGTACTTACCATCAATTTTAATAGCTCTGTTTCGACCAAATCTGCAGTCGCTGTTCACACTGTTGCCGATGCTCGCATCAAAATCAGGCGCTATCGGTTCTACCCGATTACTTGAGATATCGAGTATGTAGAATTGCGGATTTTCGTTTATTCCATATCTTCGCATGTCGCTTCCAGCGAAGATTACCTTCCCATCCACAAACTCAGCAAGTTCGTACATGAAGTGGTCGTGGTGAGTCAATTTAATCGATTCATCTTTTTGCGCATCGTAAAGGTACAAATCATTAGGCATTTTCATGACGTCTTTGAAGGTATTGGAAATGTACAGGACAGCATTTCCATCGGGGCTGTCAGAGATGTACTCTACGTTGGAATATTCGTCGGTGATGGGGCTGATTTGTTGGGTTTGAATATTGTATTTGAAAAGTCTCAATCGTTTCTTGTTCGTAAACCCAGAACCGTTTGCCCAGAAAGGTATTTCATCAACGACTTTGTAGTCTTTTTCTTCTTTCAAAGATTTGAGTAGCTTTTCTTTCTCTTCATCGCTCAATTTCCAAAACTCACCAAGTCTGTGGTCGTACACTGCTGTGAATAGAAAGACCTCATCGTTCAATTTCTTTAAGCGCTCGACAAAGAACGGCAGTTCGAAAGTGCGCTTTGCTTCGCCACCTTCAACGGTTATTTCGTAAAACGGTGTTACTGGCTCACCGTTTTCTTTCCTCTTTCTGTCTTTTTCCTCTCTCCATGAGACAAAGAGAATCCTTGAGCTATCCAACCAAATTGGTGAGCTGTCTTTGTTTGAAGATGTGAGCTGCGAGAGTTTACCTTTCTGAATATCGTAAATCCAGATGTTAGAGGTATAACCATTCTCATCTTTATTCATATCATGAACAACAAAAGCAAGTTTCAGTCGATCAGGAGAAAGTGTTAATCCAGAAATAAACTTGAATTTCAACAAATCATCGAATGTTATTTTTTCCACAAAAGCCACCCCCAATTAGTTCGTTGTTCGTACTATTATACCATATTTTCTCGCAAGAACAAAAAATGCTCAGAGTACATCTTATTGATTCACATATCGCTCTTTAAGCGTTCGCACATTCTTGAAAACAAACTGACGGACTGTTAAGAAAAAAAGGACGGTTGAAAGCACCGTCCTTTTGAGCGTTTTCCAAAAATTTTGTACAAAAATGTGGCGCAAGTTTTTTGGATATGAGACGTTTCAAATGCGCAGAATTTTTTTCACTGCTGATTTTTTGCTTCGTCAGAGTCGATAATTTTTACTGTTTCTTCTTCTACGTCTTTTAATTCATTGTAGATGTTGTATATCTTATCAAGATTTTCTAAAAACAACTCAACTAACTTGGGATCGAAGTGTTTTCCAGCTTGTTCTTGAATGATCTTTACTGAATCTTCGAACGAAAATGCATTTTTGTATGGTCTTTTCGTAGTTAACGCATCGAAGACATCTGCGATTGCAACTATTCTGCCTTCTATGCTTATCTCCTCGCCTTTCTTTCCTCTCGGATAGCCGCTGCCGTCCCATTTTTCGTGATGGTCAGCTACTATATTTATTGCTGTTTGCAGGGCTTTTTCACTTATAAATTCCTGGCTGTTCTGTGCAAAATTTTTGAGGATCATCTCACCTATACCGACGTGCTTTTTCATTATTTCCCATTCATTTTCATCGAGTTTTCCAGGCTTGAGCAGTATTCTATCTGGTATGCCAACCTTTCCTAAATCGTGTAACGGAGAGAATTCGTATATTTCCCTAATCAGCTTGGGTTCCAACTTTAGTGCCTGCGCTAATATTCTGGAATATTCTGCAACTCTTTTGATGTGGTTTCCCGTTTCGTTGTCTCTGTACTCCACAAGGTCAAGGAACGACCCACCAAGGTTGGCTATTATTTTCTGGAGAGTCAACGCGTGGTAAAGCTTGGGAGAAACCAACAACGATATTATGTAAAACAGTTTTCCGTCTTCCTCTGTGAAGTGGTTTGGTTCGCTGGCGGATAAAAATAAAAATCCTATCACACGATTGTTTACAACAGCAGGTACTGTCATATTCGACAAAAATCCCTCTTTGACTATGAGCTTTGCACTTATCGAGTCGACTTTTCTTAAATCTTTTATTATCCTGTATTTTATATCTTCTTTAATTATTCTTCCAAGGGAAGTCTCATCCAATTTCTGCGCAAAACCTTTGTTAAGAAATGGTACTTTGTCTTTTTCTACAAAATACACGCTTTCGGCAATGGCTAAATCCCCAGAAACTAAAGCAAATGAGAACCTTCCTGCATCGAAGAAACCACAAACATGTTCGCCTATTACTTTTACGTAGTCCTCGAGTGTCTCGACGTAAGGAAGTGACCTGAAATACTGGACTATATCGTATCGTAAATTCACTTCTCTTACTAATTCGTTTAAAATTGCATCTTCTTCAGATACTTCTGGTTCGATTTGTGGAATCTTATCTATGTACAGCGATTCATAAGTATTTTTAATTGTATTGTATATCTTGGAAGCTTGTGAAATAACTTGCCGGTAAATTAACTCGAAGAGAAAGTAGACGAAAGCAAACAAAAAGAAATAAAACACCAAGGACCACATGAAACTTCTGAAGCGGTTTGTCAGCATCTTTTGTTCATAACTGGTCATGTGCTTTGCAAATTCTCTGATTTGCTCATCAACGACTTCCATTTGGTTTGACTTTAAAGCATTTTCGAAAACTGTGTAGTCGTATTTATATTTTTTCATATAATCTATCAAATCCGCTGCGAATGATTTATCAAGAACAGCACGGTTGATTATCCTGAACGTTTCTTTAATCTGCTGGTATTCTTTATTGGCTTTCAGTTGAAATATACCAGCTACGGATATGCTTAATAACAGTAGTATGGCAAGTAAGAAAAGTGCTCTTCTAATCTTCTCCAAATTCTTGAACACAGACTTTTTCTTGTTACTTTCAGATTTTCTCATCATATTCTTACCTCCATCGGATTGTGTTACCTACGAAATATCCGTATCTTACTTAACTCAAAGCGTATTGCTCATTCTTAAAAAGTAAGGCAAAAAAAGATTTTTTTAATTATACCACAAGATAGTGCAGAAAAATATTTATTTTTATTTAACATACGTTGAGTGAGAAATTCAAGAACACACGAAATCCAATAGATTTCTGAAATAGCTATATCCAATCGCATAAGAATAAAGGTACACAAGCAACGTTATCCCCAACCTCCAGCCACTTATCTTGTTGAATTTCTTCAATATCGAATTCACACTTCCCACCGGTTGTCTTTTGCTTTTCTCTTCCTTTTTCTCACATACGTCCACTACCAAGCTTCCTCTGTATCCTTTGTCTCCTATTACCTGTTTGCTTTCTATCGCTTTCTTCAAGCATCCACTTTTCTTTAGCTTTTCTCTCAACGATGTTAGTTCATGCTTGCTTCCTGGATGATACCATATGTCGTATACTACACCTTCTTTATCGCTCAACACCATCACTAAAACTTTGCAGCTTTTCAAATTCAATCTGTTTTTGATAAGGCACACTGTATAATTTCCTTCTTACCCAGAAACTTTTGCCTGACAGCCTTCTTATTTTATGTACTCTTGCTCTATTTGTACTTGCTACCGGCATTATTGTTCCATCAACTATCAGCCAATTTACCTTCCCTAACCTATCTTGTGCTTTATACCTCAGCTACTGCTGCAGTAACTTGTGTTCTCTTTGTGTTCGTTCTTTTCGAAAGATGTTTTATGATTTCACCTAATAGCCTTGCTACTTTGAATACTGGTGATGAGATAACGTATGAAAGCACATACAACGTAGCAATCTGGGCATCTGTTAGTTTGGGTTTTCTACCAGTACGGTTTTGCCCTTTCAAAACCTTCCTCTCAAACAGTTGGAATTCGTGAAAGATTGTGTGGTATAATTTTTCTAAGTACCTCCCTTGGGGTGATTTTTCGGTTCAGATATATTTTACTTTTCCCAAGGGAGGTTTTTACTACCTTTCTAATTTCTCACTCAACGTATTTGTTACTGAGTATTATATAATATAACTTTAAAGAAATGCAATAAGAAAAGTTCGTAAAACAAACTTTTAGTAGTTCCAATCTTACCTTTAAACAAAAAAGCCCATCCTGTGTCGGATGGGCTATATTTTTATTTCACATATCTTTTCCAATTTCTCATCTGTAAATGCGGATAATCCGGGAAATCCTTCCAACTTCCGCCCCACTCTATGCCTAAGCTCTGAGCTATTTTGCCACATTTGTTCCAAAGCTGGTAATCATTCCAAACCGCTTTTCCATCGATCAGTGGTACGAAATCGGCAGCTAAGCCGTGGCAGTGTGGGGAGTCTTTGAGCATCGTTACAACCTTGTTTTCGATTTCCTTAATCGGTCTTAATCCTGCCTTTCTTCTTGCTTGGTTCACCACTTCAAGAGGTGCCCTGCCTTGCAGATAGAGAGCGTACTGTTCTTCTTTGCTTCGGTACGTGTTGTAAATCAATACTTCTATATTTTCCATTCTGCACTTTTCAACAAACCGTTCGACAAGAATTCTAAATTCTGGCTTTAACTTTTGCAAACTCCTGTCCATGCTTTCACCCAAGAAGATGTATCTACCAATGTAAAAAGAAAAAGCCCGTCCACGTTCGGTATGGGACGGGCCTTTTTGCTTTTTTGCGTACTAAATTTTCTCCAGCTCTGCTTTTAAACTTCTCAGTATTTCTTGGTAGTTTGCTTGTGCAGTTTCTACTTTGTCCATAAGCTTTTCCAATTCGCGCGTGAAGTTTTCGCTGACGAATTTGAATTTTTCTTTGTCTGAATTGAAGAACTGGTAGACCCTTTCTCCCAGTGGGGTTGGGAGCAAGAAACCATTTCTTTCTATCACATATCCTCGTTCAAGCAACCTACTCACGATTGTTGCGTACGTGGAAGGCCTGCCAAGTCCACGCTTTTTCATTTCTTCAACGAGCGAACCTTGTGTGAATGGATAGACCTTTGGAACCGCTCGAATGAATTTGTTGTTAGAAACGTCGATGCTTCCTTCCGGAACTTTCACAAGTTTTATCGGGAAGAATTTATTGAATCCTTCTTCTACAATATCTTCGTATACTTCCATCTCTTGCGTCTTGTTGACTACTTTGAATGTAACGTCGTAACCTTTTAGGATAACGTTCTTCATTTGAGAAGCGATGAAACGCTTGAATATGAGGTCGTAGATAGCAATGTGGTCTTTTGTGAATCCTTCAAGTTCGCCAGAATAAATCATGGATTTGATATCTTCAATATCCAAGGCTCTTGTTGGCCTGATACATTCGTGTGCGCCACCTTCGCCCCAAGTTCTTGGTTTGAAGAATGTCTCACCGAAATTTTCTGAGATGTACTCTTTCGCAACGTTGATACCAAAGTCGGAAACGCGTGTTGAATCTGTCCTGTGGTAGGTTATAAATCCGCGTTCGAAGAGGTCTTGTAGCACTTCCATCGTTCTGGAGACCGAGAGTCTGTATTTTTCCGATGCATCTTTCAAAATCACGTCTGTTGTGTAGGGAGGTAGAGGTGCTTTCTCAATTGTTTTTTCTTCACCTTTTATTACTTCAGCTGTTTTTATTTCGTTATAGAACCTTTCAGCTTCTTCTTTGTTTTCGAATTCAAATTTCAACTCTAATCCGTCTTTTGAAATTGTCACGAGATATTTTTTCTGCTGACTTTCTTTTGCTCGTTCTATCACCCATCCAAGAACAGGTGTCTGAACCCTTCCAGCTGACAGGTTGCTGCGCCCAAATGTTTTTTGGAGCAGTTGGGATAGTTCAAATCCGACCCACCTGTCCGATATTCGCCTGACAACCTGCGCTTTTACGAGGTCTTCATCGACGTCCCTATGCTCCCGCAGTGCGTTCAAAATCGCACGTTTTGTAACTTCATGAAATTCCATACGCTTTATATTCATCGCATACACACTGCACAAGTTTTTCAAATCCCACGAGATCTTTTCACCTTCGGTATCAGGGTCAGTTGCGATGAGTATCTGCTCAAATTCTTTGCTTGCCTCTCTGATTGCATCAACGATGTTTTCTTTCCCTTCGATGGTTTCGTATATAGGGACGTATTTAACACGGCCGTTGGATGCATTTTCTAATACTCCGAAATAACCTTCCTCTTTGTTTAGGTCGAATACATGCCCGAAGGACGCGGTGATGACAACGTATTTGTCTTCGGTTATCACTTCGTATAGTTCATGCCCTTCGAGGCTTCTGGAAATTGGCTTTCCAAAGAAGTTTGCAATGGTTCTTGCTTTGTGCGGTGATTCAACGATAACAAGCACAGGCTTCAAGAAGTCGTCTCTTCTGCCTTCTTTCTTCCTCACACGTTCTCTATCGCTGTTGATTTGCTCGATGATACTTTCCAAATCAACGCTTTGTGCATCTTTGAACACGACATCCGAGCTGAACCACCAGCGCAGTTTTCTGATGAGGTTGTTGAAGACTTTCTTGTCGTCCACAAGTAAGTAGCTCAAACCCTTCGAGATACCACCAACGAAGAGTCTTGAAGTACGGCCTGAGGCTTGGAGATAACCGGTGACGTCAGCCACCACCAGATACCACTTGCCATCCTCTTGCCTAAGTGAAATATCGTCAGCGGATTTTATCTTTGAAGCAACCTTTTCTGAAAGGATGAAATTCTTAATCTCTTCTCTCAGTTTCTCAACACGTTCTTTTGGCGGATTTGCAATATTCCCAAGTTTACTGAGCTCTTTCATCCACCTATCTACCGTTGGTGTCCAGTTTTCCAATTCTCTATCCCTTGCTATAAGAGGTCTTAGTGTGGAAAGAGCAAGGAGGATGTGCTTTACATTTCCTTCCAAGTCCAAGCTCACTACGATTTTCGGAACGCCGTAGAATACGGCGTACCGAATTATTTCTGGAAGGTCCAAACCTCGTGCTAATGGGTTTCTGTAAGAAGAGATGCCTATCAGCACTTGTATTTCTTTATTTTTGTACTTCTCCAATATTTCTTCCGAGAAATTTTCATAGCTTTCGCTTGTGATTCCAAATCTTTGGAAAAGTGCTTTTAATTCGTCAACTTTTTCTTTTCCGTAGTCCGAAGAAACAAAAACAAGCCCACCATCACCGAATTGCTTTATCTTTTCAACGAGTACGCTTTCCAATTTGGCTTGGTCTGGACCGACATGCTCGTAGATATCCTCTACGTTTCTTAAATAAAACACTGGCCTACCTACGTCGAATGCAAGAAGTTCTTTGAAGAGTTTTATCCTTTCTGATTTTGGATTGCTCGTAGCTGATGACACAACCATTACACCTTTCGCTTTCTTTGAAATTCTTCTCACTTGCTCTCTTAATGAGTTAATCTCTTCAGTATTTTCTTCTGTGATATTTCTTCTCATTCTAATGTATTTCATCGCCAATTCAATATCCCTTGGCTCAAAGCCAAGCAAATACAACGCTTTGTCTATGTTCTTCGCTGTCTTCAAAAATGAATCCACATCGTCGACGAAAATGAAGCTGAAATCTCTGGGGATAAGGTCGACATTTTTGTAAAGGAACATGGACGTAGTGACAAGGACTTTGAATTGGCCATTTGCAAGTCTTTCTTTATTCTGGTCCTTTTCTTTCTTCGACTCTTCTATTCCAATAACGAGCAAGTCTTTATCTGGAACTTTGCCTTTTAGTTTTTCATAGCTTTGCAAAAGCAAAAGCCTTGTAGGAAGGACGATGTACGATTTTTTGTTGTGCTTTGCAAAGTATATTGCGGAGGCAAAACCCCAGGATGTCTTACCAATGCCGGTTGGTGCAAGAAGTGCAAATGACCTTTTCAAAAGCAATTTTTTCGCCCAGAATTTTTGCAATTCCCATGGCTCAAATCCTACGTATTTTTTGAATGTCTCTTCCCATTCGGTGTACTCTTGGTTTAGGTTGCAGAACTCTTTCAACCCTTCCAGATTACTTAAACGGCAAAGGGCTCCCTTGCCATCTATTTCTTCGCTTAAACACTTTTCGCAAGGAAGCCCTTTAATTAACCTTATTGAAGATATGTCACCACTGCAGTTCGGACAGAGGTTTTTGAATACAGCTTCTAATGTCGCATTCATTGACTGATTGTCCGCCATTTTCACACCTTCACTCCCCAAGCGACAAACCTATGTTGTGTGCACCGAGCAGTGGTGTTATCGAAGCGATAATCACCTGACCAGAGAGGTTCGATATGAACTTCTCAAGTAAGTGCGTATCAAGCACGTTGAATGGTTCGTCAAACAAGAAGACAGGTTCGTAGTGCTTTGTCTCTTCAATCAGTTTCTTGAACGCAAGCACTATTGAGAGGTAAAGCAAACGTTTCTGACCTTCGGAAGCATAGTGTCTTGCAAGAAGCTCTTTGTAGTACAGTAAATAATCATCCTGAGAATGCGGACCTATTGTTGTTACCTGCTCGGCTATGTCTTGGTCAATGTAATCCAAGAAATTCTTCCCTTTGAATTCGCTTTTGTATTCAATTCTAAAGGTTTTGTCAAGGTATTTTGAAAGTTCTTGAACCATCTGTTCTCTTTTTTCCACAATCTTGTCAGCCATAATCTGCAGATCTTTAGCTGTTTCAATCAAGTATTCTCTGTCAATCATCGAAGGATCTTGTTTTAGATATTCATTCCTTTCATCCAAAAGTTTTTCATATGCACGAAGAGTTTCGTAATAGTCCAGGTCAAGCAAAGAGAATATCTCATCAAAGAATTCCCTTCTCTGAGCAGGACCGCCATCTACCATCGAATAATCCCTGAAGCTGAAGGGGATAGCGATAAAGACTTCTTGAATATCCCTGAATCTTTTGACCTTCGAACCATCGAGGTAAGCAACCTTTTCCTTCTTGTCATCTTCTTGCACGTAGACGATCTCTATCGTGTGCTTTTCATCACCGCTGACTATCCTACCTTTAATCTCGAAGTGCTTCTCTCCCATCTTCAAAACTTGGTAATCTCTCGCGCCTCTGAAAGAGCGGGGGTTGGACAAATACGCAACGGCCTCCAAAACGGAGGTCTTACCTGAACCGTTAGGACCATAGATAACGTTTATCCCGTCACTGAAGTGAACAGTATGCTCCGAAAAGTTCCTGAAGTTTTTCACCGTGAGTTCTTTGATAACCATCTTTTTCTTTTCCATCCCTGTCACCCCCATACTCGAAAGTTTATCCGCTTATTCATTCCGAAACATATTTTAGCATTTTTATTCAAAAATTCAAAATGCGTACGAAATCTTGAGTTCTAAGTCTCTCATAAATCCGTGCGCTCCAAACACTTAACTTTCAGACTCGAATGATTTTTGAGCAATCTGAAATATTTCTACACCAAGATTTTGAGGGTATATTACCAAAAACTTTACCAAAGTGTTGAATCCCAATAGCTTAGGATAAAGAGGAAAGATTAGAAAGGTTGGACTTCAAACTTTACAGTACGTTAGCAAAACTATTCACATGGCTCTTCAAACGTTTAAAAACACCGGGCATCTCTGCCCGGTGCTGTTTTTTATCTAGCAATTCTGCCTTGTTGATAGCCCATGCTCGTTCTGAATATGTATTGTAACAAGAGTCCATTTTGTGCATATTCATATGATGCGATTTTTACTCCTTGAATATATACTCCCGTCTGTATTCCGCCCATCTGTCCTTGACCTTCAACCATCCATCTAAGCCCTATTTCAGGTATGCTTAGTATTTCGCCTTTCAGTAACTGCGGATTTATGTAGTTTGGTCCTATTAGGTCCGTTCCCAATACCTTAGACCGAGAGCTTGTGTAGTTTGTGATAGCATCGCTGTCGAATGAGTAGATTCCATCGGAGACTTGTTTGTCGAAATTTATATTGACCTGAAAGTAGGTCATTATCATCCCCGTCATTCCTTCGATTATCGCCCCTTGGTAAGTGTAATTATTTCTGAGAATTTCTTGCGGAAGTCTGGAAATTGGGAATTGGACATTCGTTATTTTTATCAAATCCAATTGTCCAACTGATGAGCTTGTACCGGAAGTGTTTTCAAGAAAACCACTTGAAACTAATACTCCTTCTTTGCTGAGAGTATAGTTGTATCTGGTAAATCCGTAATAATCTCCGCTTGCGTAGGCAAAGTAAAAACCACCGTCTGGTAAGTATCCTCCTTGGACTTCGACACCCACAGGTGAAACACGTGCGATTTGTGAGAGAAATTCAGCGAGCGATTCTAATTCAGCAAACTGGATTTGTGCAATCTGTGAACTGAAATCGATGTTCCCTCTAAGGTCAAATGTGATGCGCCATTGCAAACCAACAACAAATCCGCTATTTTTATCAATACCTACCACTATTTTTACGTTATATCCTTGCGTGCTGTATGCATCTACCCCTTTTGTACCTGTTCCTACCTGCTCTTGATATACGAAAACCGTTCCCACTTTAACCCAGTCGGGCGGTTTTGGAAATCTACCGTAGGCTTTGTAGTATTCTTGGATATAGAGTGGTAGTGGTTCAACGCTCTGAGCAAGCAAGCTTACTACGACAAATAGGAAAATCAAAAGTACCGATATTTTTGCGACCTTCCCTACCATGCTCTCCACCTCCACGTACTTCAAAGTGGTTCTTCTAATCATTTAGACCAAATTTTTCTGCGAACCGTTCTTTGAGAACATGAAAAAGATAAAAGCCAGTGGCTTTTGACCACTGGCCTTAGTTTGTTCGAGCGTTTTCAGATTAGATAGCTTTCGATATTTATCCTTTAAAGTGAACTTTTAATCTCCTCTAGCGTGGATATGATTTTGTTGGCAACTGATTCAACTTCTCGGAACAATTTTTCAGCTTCAGATAACTTTCCTGAGTTTATCAAGTCCATCACTTGTTTACCAAGCGTATGAACATCGTGATGCAACTTGTCTATCTGTGTCCATTTATCTTCTTGACCTTTTGGTGCTACTAGAAAATCATACATAGTGCCAAATGCACACCTATGCGGATTGAACTGTAATCTGACAGGTTTACCGGTTCTCACTGAATCACGAAGTTTTCCTAACCAATCTTTGTGATCTTTCAAAGCGTTATCGATAAGCGTTTGGTAATCATCTTTAGTGAACAGCCTAAAATTATTCTTTATACTCGCGGCAACTTTCAATACAGTATCTTCCACTTGTTTGTCCGCACTTTGAATCTCAGGCACCATATCAACAATTCCGGTCATAGCTCTCGTTAATTCCATCATCGAGTGCGCTATTTCATTAACACGATTTGTAACATCTTGAACAGCTGAACTTATTTCTTCTAACGAAGCATTTTGCTCTTGACTTGCCGCTGCCAAAGACTGTGCCTTTAAGTTTATATTCTGTGACATGTTATATATTTTCTCAAATGTTTCCTGTGCCCTGTTAACGCTGTCTCTTGATGCACTTAGTTTTTGAGCATTTGACCTTACCACTTGATCAACTTGTTCGACTCCTTCTTTTATGTTTTTCAGTATGTTCTGTATATCGCTCGTTGATTTTTTACTTTCTTCTGCCAATTTTCTTATTTCATCAGCTACTACTGCAAATCCCCTACCAGCTTCTCCCGCCCTTGCAGCTTCTATTGCTGCATTCAAAGCAAGCAGATTAGTTTGTTCGGCTATTGAATTGATAGTGTCTACTATCGTTTGTATCTGAGATGAATATGCAACCAGAGAATTTGTCATCTCCAATGAATGCTCTGAAGACGCTATTGTTTCGTCGATCTTGCTTACAAGCTCTTTGATGGAGTTCATGGAGCTTTCTATCTGCTCAAAAGTTGAATTCGTAAGCGTTGAAATCTCCTGCGCACTCTCTGCTACGTTTTGTGCGGCTGCCGAAATCTCCTCCACACCTGAAGTTGTTTCCTCAGTAGCAGCGGAAACAGTCTGCACAGAAGAGTTTACACGTTCTACTATTTTCTCAACTTGCTTAGCCAATTCTTCGAATTTCTCTGAAATCATTGAAAATCCGCTGATTGACGTATTTATATTAACAAAACCATCGGCAACATTCACAAAAGAAGCCCTCAATTTTTCGATGGCTTGTGAAACTGAACTTACCGCTTCACCAATTTCATTTTGTGAACTGGAAGCAAGTTTAACAGTCAAATCCCCTTTTTCTACATCTTTCAATGCAGATTTTAAGATGTTCACTTGTTTTTGGATACTTCCGACGAATAGAATTGTAACGATGATGAGTATTATTAGAACAGTTAATTCCAGCACTGCTGATATGACTTTTGCACGAGTACTGAGATTGACAGCTTCTGTTAGTGGTACTTTTGACAACAAAATCGCAACAGTTTCACCATCAACACCTCTGAAGTGAGTGGAAAGATAAAGGTGTCCGTTCTTAATTTCGTAATAGTTTTCGTCTTTAATGAACTTTGATAAATCTATTTCGCTTGCAATCTCACCTTTGCCCGGTAAACGGACAAACTGAGGTTTTTCAAGCTTGCCCTTATCATCTGCAAGAAGCACCAGTTCATTCATGTTCGAGAATTTCTTCAAGAACTCATCGTCAAGATTCACACCAAGTTCTAACAAACCCAAATACTCATTGTTGTCAAATATTGGAGCAAGAACTCTAAATGCAACACCAGACCGGCCGGGTTCAACTGCGGTTACCTTTTGCTTTGTGGTGTTGACTTTCGTTATTGTCTTTCTAAAGGACAAATCGTCACCGAAACTTTCAGGTTTGTGCATTCGCAAAAATGATTTGTTATCCGGCTGTGTAAATTGCATGATTTCTACATTGTATTTCAAAAGGTCTTGATAATAGTCTTTTAGCCCGTTATACAACTCTTCTCGATTGCCTGATTTGAAAAGTGAAATGACCTCTCCATCCTTTATAATTCGTTCAAGATGCGAATTCAAGAGCGTCTCGTATCCCTCAAGCACATGTTCTATGCTGTGCTTTGCAGACTCATCACTGGTTTTGATCCAGACTTTCTGGACCGCGTTTGAAAAGAAGTTGTTGACAAAAAAAACGACGACAAAACCAACTACCAATATAACGGACAAAATCAGTGGAAGATACTTCAATTTTAGAGATAACATATTCCCTGACCTCCCTTCGCCTCCTGTATGTTGTTTCCCAATTGTGTACAATTTGAATATCGTACTATTATTTGCGCTACTTTGCTCAGTGGAATGCTTTTTCAATTTTACCAAAAAAGTTCACTAAAGATATTATATCACGTATAATATTATATCATGAAGGACAAGAAATCACAACAAAAAAATAGGACTGATCTAATGATTCTTTCATTACATTTATTCTTTTCATGGTTTTCCTTGATATCTGAGTAATTTTGTAAAACAGTTCTACCCAACAAACCTCTTTCAATGAAAAGATAGCAAGTACCTCGATTCTTGAAATCCGAAGAAGCTAAAGTAATATCACTAATAATCGAGTATCGCCTCCATGAGATAAGTGTAACGCGTATTTCTATCTTGAACAATTTTGATCGACCCGTAGTTTCTTTTGTGTGATTGTCTATACGATCCTGCACTCACTTTAGTGAGAGGTCCGTAAAAAAAACAACGGGCATTTCTGCCCGTTGTGTCAGTTTTACTTAATTATTGTTTATTGTTGCTCTGGTGCTCCACCCTGAGCTTGCTGTTTGTAGAGGTATTCGCCTATCTTCATGCTTTCTCTCTGCAAATCGTCAAAGAGTATCTTGACTTTTGCAATGTCATCTCTGTTGATTGCATCTTTCAAGTCTCTAATGATTTCTTCGAGTCTGTTCTTTGTATCTTCTGGTATCTTGTCACTGTTTTCTTTGAGCACTTTTTCAATGTGGTATGCAAGGTCGTCTGCTTTGTTCTTGAGTTCGACTTCTTCGCGTTTTCTTCTGTCTTGTTCTTCGTACATCTGAGCTTCTCTAATCATTCTTTCGATTTCATCACTGCTGAGCTGGTGTCTACCTGTGACAACCATCGATTGTTCTTTACCAGTTCCGAGGTCTTTTGCAGAAACGTGCACTATACCATCTGCGTCGATATCGAATGTGACTTCGATTTGTGGTACTCCTCTCGGTGCTGGTGGAATGCCTACGAGTTGGAAGCTGCCAAGGAATATGTTGTCCCTTGCCATTGCACGTTCACCTTGGTAGACTCTGACTTCAACGCTTGTCTGTCCGTCTTCAGCTGTTGTGAATATCTTGCTCTTTTTAACTGGTATGGTCGTGTTCCTTGGAATTATTGGTTCGAGTAATCCACCTTTGACTTCAACACCAAGTGTCAGCGGTGTAACGTCTACAAGCACAACGTCTTTGTCTTTTGCACCTTCTGTTCCAGCCAAAATGGCAGCCTGTATTGCAGCACCGATAGCAACTGCTTCGTCTGGGTTGACGCTCTTGTTCGGTTCTTTTCCGAAGATGTCCTTGATGAATTTCTGAACCATTGGAACTCTTGTCATACCACCGACAAGGATGATTTCATCGATGTCTTGTGGTGATAGTTTCGCATCGCTAAGCGCCCTTTCTATTGGTTCTCTTGTCTTTTCAACGAGGTCTCTTGTGAGCGATTCGAACATAGCTCTTGTGAGTTTCATTTCAAGGTGCAACGGACCTTCAGCCGTTGCTGTGATGTATGGCAAGCTTATGTCCGTTTCAAGTTTTGTAGAAAGCTCAATCTTTGCTTTTTCTGCAGCGTCTCTGATCCTTTGCAGTGCCTGTTTATCGTTTCTCAGGTCAACTCCATGCTGTTTTTTGAACTCGTCGATTATGTAGTCCATTATCCTCTGGTCGAAGTCGTCACCACCAAGGTGGTTGTTACCGCTTGTTGCGATAACCTGAATAACACCTCCACCGATTTCGAGTATGGAAACGTCAAATGTTCCGCCACCAAGGTCGTAGACAAGAACTTTTCTTTCGCCTTCCATCTTGTCAAGACCATATGCAAGTGCTGCAGCCGTTGGTTCGTTGATGATTCTGAGTACTTCCAGTCCAGCTATGATACCAGCTTCTTTTGTAGCTTGTCGCTGAGCGTCGTTGAAGTAAGCTGGACAAGTAATAACTGCCTTTTTAATTTCACCACCGAGGTACTCTTCTGCGTCTTTTTTGAGCTTTTTGAGTATGAGCGCACTGATTTCCTGTGGGGTGTACTCTTTATCATCGATCCTCACCTTGTAGTCTGAACCCATCTTTCTTTTGATAGATTTTATGGTTCTCTCCGAGTTCAAAATGAGCTGACGTTTTGCCGGTTCACCGACAAGAATCTCACCAGTTTTCGTAAACGAGACTATAGATGGTGTTGTTCTGCTACCCTCTGCGTTTGGAATGACCTCAACGGTTCCATCCGGTTTCATCCACGCAATGACCGAGTTGGTCGTTCCAAGGTCAATTCCAACAACAAACTCCTTCTTAGCCATATATATCCACCTCCGTTATATTTTTGTTTTCTTTTGCTTGGCAGTTATATTCTACCAGATTAGCACTCTTTTGTCAAGAGTGATAATTGAAATTTTTAAAAAAATTCGTCCTGGAAATTTGGACGGTGTAAGTCGTTTGTACCTTTATTAATTAGGCGATCAGCCTATGTAGAATACTTTGTCTATTCGGTTTAGCCAACCGTTTAGATATCTTGGATTTTTGATGCCAAGCTGTTTGGCATGTTGTCGAAAGGCAAGTCTGAGCTGTTCAATTACCTGTGGGAACTCGGGATCGGAATCTCGTAGGATGATGAGTTTGCTTTTTGGTACTATAGAATAAGCAATGGAAAAGGCTTTGTTGCCGAAGAGAACACACATGTGCATGAGAGCAACCTGGAGTCTAACACTATGGTACTCATATAGTTTGTTTGGAACATAGTAGCGAACGTAAAGGATGTTGAAGGCGTCTTTCCTTGTAACTCTGAAGACGTCAATGTCTGGGTTGTGCTTTGAAGAAATCCCATACTTTGTAAAACCACCCAGCTCATCAAAAGTGAGTTCGTCTCCTTCGTAGTCAACCACACTGTAGATTACGTATTCGACTGTTCTATCTCTTGCCAGTGCTTGCTTTATTCTTTCCAATTCTTCGCGTATTTGGTTGTACTGCTCAAGTAGTGTTATTGTGTCTTCTTGAATATCAGTTTCAAAATCAGTCTTGCTAGAAACAATGCTTTCTTCGGTTTCTTCAGTGGGACTTTCTGTTGATGAAATATACAGTGCAGCAGTGGCAAGCTCAGTAGGTTCGGCTTGGGCTTGCGCAGATTTGTTGTTTAGGAAGATTAAAATAATTGAAAAGATGATAATTAGGCTTCCTGTGATTATTGCATAAAAAAGGATATTTTCAAGCTTTTTGGAATCGCCCACTCTTTAACCTCCGAACATGCACAATTTGGAGTTTTTCAGTATTTAAGATTATACCATAACACGCAATGTTGGAAAAAACTGAACGATTCTTCCTCACACAAGGTCAAAAGTTATATAGGGCCATGTGGAGCAACCACGTGACCCAAAAAACTACGAAAGAAGGCGATAGTATGTTGAACCGTGGCAAGTTTAAGGTTGTTTTTGGAGTTTTAGCTATTGTTTTCGCTGTTGTCTTGGTGTTCTTTTCTTGTGTTCCTGTTACCCCGCCTGCTGCTTCCAAAGAGGTGGTTATCCAGACATCAAGGCACGGGCATATTACAAATGCGCACCTTGTGTATGCAAGAGATGGGTTAACAGGGACATGGACAAAGTTGACAGGAACAAATGGGATTTACAAATTCAATGTAAATGATCCAAACGGTATCTATTCTGTCGCTGTTGCGGAACCTAAGGTGGGGTATTCAGAAAAGAGGGTTTATTTATTTAATGCAAAGCTCAATGAGACCAACTTCATTCCCCTGGATGTTGGAAATCCAACCGACGAAGATGCTGCTACGTTGACCATTAATGTACCGACTCAATATTCAGGAAAACAATTGAGCGTTTTCTTTTCGCATGAGCACAGATTTCCAGAAGTAGAAGATGGAAAAGCAGTAGCTTTCGGATTGCCAAAAGCAAAAGGTGATTTAGTGATTTTTGTGGGTAGTCCGTGGAGTGATGAAGGTTTTGAAAAAATCGCAATAAAGCGTGATTTTGTACTGGACTCAGATAGGAGTTTGTCTATCACGGAGTCCGACTTGAAAGATATTGAGCTTGCGCCAGCTTTCACAGATATTTCAATGAATTGGCTCATCGGCGGAAATTGTTATGTTTTCGGTGGATACAAGATACCAACTTCGTTGAAGAGCGATAAAGATCTATATGTCTTCAATTATACCGATTATTCAGTGAAGCGTTTTTCTTATTCTGAATACAGAAAAGACTTCCCAACAACTACACCGTTCGCAACAAGTTCCATTAATCCTGCGAATTATCCTACCACTCCTTTTAGCACTTCAACCACATCTAATAGTGTGAAAGTTACCGTAACTCCTTACTCCCCCGGAATTAGCGGAATAGACACGATTTTGTACAGTTTCATACTTTATTCATACACCGGTGTCAATGAATGGGGCTGGCCAATTAGGGATGTAACGTATGTTGTATATCTGTCAAGCGGATATCTTGCTGCGCTCACGAATAATGAATACACACTACCTGTTATAGGCGGTGATTTCGCTTCGTTTGATATCGATTTAGCTAAGAGTATAGCTCTTGATGAGTCATTTTACTTTCCTAATTACATCGCTTCGAATAAAACATTGAAAGATTATTTAATTCCAGTTGACGGATTGAAGGTACTGGAGAAATTTAGGGAATAATCAAAGAAAAGCGGCATCGCCCAACGATGCCGCTTGCTTGTTTTTATCTTATTTTCTTGAATTATACGCCTTTATTCCTTCTCCAAGTATTTTTACCGCATCTGCGAGTTTTTCCGCTTCAAGTACGTAGGCTATCCTTATCTCACTCATTCCAGCTCCAGGTGTTGCGTAGAATCCGCTGAGTGGTGAAACCATGGTGGTTTTGCCGTCCACGTTGAATTCTTTTAGCATCCAGATGATGAAGTCCTCGGCGTTATCTACGGGAAGTTTTGCAGACAGGTAAAACGCACCTTCTGGTTTGTGGACTACGACACCGGGGATTTCTTTCATAGCTTCGTAGGTTGCATCTCTTCTTTTTTGGTATTCATCGCGCACTGAGTCGGTATAATCTTCTCCGAGCGTGAGCAAGCCTATGGCTCCAAACTGCGTTGTTTCCGCTGGGCAAAGTCTTGCTTGAGCAAATTTGAGTGCGTTTTTGTAGAATTCTTTGTTTTTGGTGACAAACGTTCCTATTCTTGCACCACATGCACTGTAGCGCTTGGATATGCTGTCAACCATTATTACTTGTTCTTCGATACCTTCGAAATGGAATATCGATACGTGCTTTCTGCTATCGAATGTGAATTCTCTGTATACTTCATCGGAGATTATAACCAGCCCGTGTTTTTTTGCAAATTCAACGATTGTTTTCATTTCTTCGTACGTGTATACGGTCCCTGTTGGATTGGACGGGTTTGAAAAGAGTATGGCTTTTGTTTTCGGGCTCACTACTTTTTCGAATTCGCTCAGTGGAGGAAGTCTGTAACCATCTTCCGGATGTGCTGTGACAGGAACGAGTTTGACGTTTAAATAGGATGCAAAGCCGAGGTAGTTCGCGTAAAATGGTTCGATGGTTATAACCTCATCACCCGGGTCACATACAACCCCGAGGGCAAACATTATAGCTTCACTTCCGCCGTTGGTAACCATTATCTCATCTGGTGTGACGTGTATATTGTGCCTTGCGTAATATTTAGAGAATGCTTCTCTTAATTCCAACAAGCCTTGCGAATGAGTGTACGCCACAACTTCGGGTTTGTATTTTTCTATGTACTCATACCAAACCTTTGGAGTTTTGATGTCCGGTTGGCCGATGTTTAGATAATAAATCTGGATACCCCTCTTCTTCGCCTCATCGGCGTACGGTACTAATCTTCTTATCGGACTTGCTGGGGTCTCTATTGCCCTTTTTGATATCTTAGAAACCATGCCAAATTCCTCCTTGTATTTGCTGTTATATATATACTAATTCATTACTTAGAACTTCTGGCATGTCCAGTGGCTCAGAGTGAAGCAGTTCAATTAAAGCATATTCTTCGGTATACGAAATATCAAGTATGGTAACCCCTATATAGCTCAGTTGTTGCATTCTTTTGCCGTACGAAAGGAAATCAATCTTTAGTTTTTGCTTGTATGCTCTTTTTTTCTCATGTATACGTCCCTCATTGTGCGCTCGCTCGATAGCCATTTCCACCGCTTTTGAATACGCATCTATGAGTCCTCTAACACCAAGCTTCACTCCACCGAAATACCTCGTCACTACGACTGCCACGTTGAGCAGTTGGTGTTTCCGAAGTGTGTTTAACATCGGTAGACCTGCAGTTCCAGAAGGCTCACCAGCATCTGAGGAAAATTCGATGATGCTACCGCTCGAAAGTACCCTGTAAGCTGGGCAATTGTGCGTTGCATCTGGGTATTTTTTGTTCATCTCACTGATGAACGATTTTGCCTCTTCTTCCGATTGAACCTCACAAATAGTAGCGATAAATATTGAACGCTCTATATTTATCTTGGCCTCAATTATTCCTTTAACAGTTTTGAATCTATCAAGCTCCATTTTGATTCCATATACACCTGCCCGGTATCAAGGTTATAGAACTTCGCAGCTAAGTTGTTATTATCGATTTCAAGAACAAGAACGCTCCTTGGAGAGTTATTCTTTGGTAGGGAAGTGCTGCCTGGGTTTAGAACGTATTTACCGTTTATTTCTTCTACCTTCGAGACGTGCGTGTGGCCATGGATGATGAACTGAGCATGGCTATTTTTTGTAAATTCCGCAATATCGTTTTCTTCAAAAAGCTCGCCGTGGACAAGTATGAATAAGAAATCGCCAAAAGATTCCATAGATATCCTGGGCATCTCTGGTATTTCGAGCACTTTCAAATCGATATCTGCATCGCAGTTCCCTCGTATGTAGTTGATTTTGTATTTCCTGAGTTTGTCAACCAATTCTTTGGGGTTGTATCCCTCTGGAAGAGGGTTCCTTGGGCCATGGTAGAGTATGTCACCCAAATGGAAGATGCTTGTGAATGAAGTTAGATCGAATAATTTCTCTATTTCTTCCCAAGCCTTCACCGACCCGTGCGTGTCACTTACTATCAACACTTTCATCCGTTCCATGCTTCCATCCTCCTGATTCGTGTGCGTTTTTCTTTTCGCTATTTGATTTGTCTTCCTTTTTGGCTTTCGATTATTTTTCTGTACTTATTTACCGTTCTGCGCGATATTTGTATGCCTGCCGATTTGAGAACGAGTGTGATATGAAAATCTGTAAGATTGTCGTCCATATTGAGGAGTTTTTCAATCTCCTGCAGGACGATCTTTTTATTGATTGTTCTTCCAAAGAAGAACCTCAGCGGAAGTATCCCAAATGGGGTGCTGACGTACTTATTCCTTACTGCCCTGCTTACAGTTGAAACGTGCAATCCGAGAAGTCTTGCCATGTATCTCATGGTGAAGACCTGTGGATATTTCCTGTAACCCCTTAGGAAATACTCGTTCACCTTCCGTATTTCTTCGCAAATCTTTGCGATGGTCTCTTCTCTCATATGCAATGCTTTAGCTATTATCGGATCTCTCACGTCTATTTTCCTTACCTCAACCTTCTCAGGAGTCATTATCACATCGGGCTCGATGTACGCTTGATCTTCGTTAAATGTATGTTGGGCAATTTCTTCAGAGAATTCTGTGAGAATCAGCTCAACCATTTTTTGAGCATGCAGAAGGTCTATCGAAAATTTTTCGGTTAGTTCTTCTGGTGTTATCCTTAACTTCCCCGTACTGTCAATGTTGTAGATTATGTATTCAGCTATTTGTTCTTCTTGATCAGACAATCCAAGGTATGGCAACAACTTAACTAAGACCTCGTGCAGGTCTTCCGCATGTGGGTGATATGTATCATCCAATTCCACCACAGGTAGATACTTTTCGCGCAATACATGGTAAGGTGCCTCGAGTATGTTGAGATAGAGTTTTTCTGTTCTTGTGAGTAAAAGCTTCTGTTCTAACCTTGGACCTTGAGATTGACTATTTCTTTTGCTATCTGGCATGCTAACCTCACATTATTTTTTAAAAGTTCAATATTCGCTCGCAGTGTTTTGTAGTTGCTCAGCTCAGCTACGCGGGAAAGAATGTACGGTGTGACCTGTTTACCCGTGATGCCCTTTTCTTCGCATTCTTTCAAAGCCTGCTCTATGTACTTTTGAACTTCGCTTTCTTCAATTGCATATTCTTGAGGGATTGGATTGGCAACTAAAACCGCCCCTTCTATTCCAAGTTCCTTCTTTGTTAGATAGATCTTCGCAACCTCATCTGGTTGTTGGACTACATGTTCCAGCGCAAAAGAAGATAGCCCTTCGTAGAATATTGGGAACTTATCGGTTCTGTATCCAAGAACAAGTATCTGGAAAGTCTCCATGAACTCGACGGTCTTTTTTACATCGAGTATAGACTTACAACCGGCGCTCACAACAACCAGATCCGTTTTCGCCATTTCCGTTATGTCCTGCGAAACATCCCAATCACCTACGTGTACACCTCCGATTCCACCTGTTGCAAAAACATCGATACCTGCCATCTTTGCTATGCGCATCGTCGCACTGACCGTTGTTGCTGCACTCTTTTTCATCGCAACCACGTACGGTATCTCACGCGTGCCTATCTTCAGTGGTTCATCGTTCAGCATTTCATTGATTTCTTCCTGAGTCATTCCTACGATGATTTCACCCTTAAGTACTCCTATCGTGGCTGGAACAACACCGTTTTCGGCGCATATATCTTCCAAAAGCTTTGCTGTTTCGACATTGTGAGGATAAGGCAAGCCATGTGCTATTACCGTGCTTTCAAGAGCTACAACTGGTTGACCATTTTCAAGTGCTTCTTTAACTTTCTTTGCGATTCTTAATTCTACCATCTGAATCTCACTCCTAAATTTTTCGAGTATTTTTCTTGCTTTCCCGTTGTTAATTATAGCATATGCAAAGATGTTGGGCAAAGATTAGGAAGTTAAAAAAGGAGCCGAACCACTCGGCTCCATACTGCACTCGGAATTTATCCAATTAGCATATTACTTTACATTAAAAATCGTTCTGAACTCACCTAAGTTTTTTACATTAACAACCAGCTCGTATTGCCCGGCAGGAAATTTGCCAAGTTCTATCGTTTTTGTTGGTGTTGTAAACGCCTGAGTTACCATATCACCGGGACCTGGCTTGTAGAATGTTCCTGTCAGGGTTATTTTTCCTGGATTATTTCCAACTGGATACACGATATCCGGTTCATCCAGTTCGATTCTGTAGCCACCCGTTGGGAAAGTACCAGCTATGATTTGGAGAAGTACAACATCATCTTTTGATATTGTTTCACCTTCTGAAATAGCTCTGTATCCGCTTTGTGTTTTGACCAAAAGCACCATTCCTGCTTCTGATTTATCACCAAAGATTGGCACGTTGACATCACCACCTGAAGTTTGTTTGGATTGCTCAACGATCTGGTTGTCGACGTACAATGTATAATTGGAAGGCATGATAACGAGGACAAGAGGTAAGCGAAGGTACAGCTTGTCACGTTCTGCTTTGAGCTCTTCGACGTATTCTTTTTTACCATCAGCACTAACAGCTCGGATTTTGAAAGTGTTTTTTGTTTCCTGAACATTTACAGATTGGAATAGCCAAGCTTTCAAGATATAACCTTTGCTTTCTTTATCCTCATATAACTTGATGTATTGCACAGAAAACGTTTTAGTTCCAACAGATTTAAAAAGTGGGTCTGGGAAAGTGACAGTTAATTTCTTGACAATAAACTGAGTGTTTTGTGCTAACGATACAGTAGAGAACGCAAACAGCAGCATCAAAATCAGCACTCCAACCAAACCGAAAAATTTCTTTCCTCGCATTTGAGCACCTCCTCCTTGTTGGTCTTTTAAATACCGTTTCATCTTTTTTCTCGCTTTTTCAGTTCCTGAGCATACTTTTCCATCTTTTTTTCGTACATCACTTTATCAGCCGTTTCGTACGCTTTATCGAAATCATCGAACGGAGCTGTTCCGTACGAAAAGCCTAGGTTGAGTTCGTTACGACAGTCGTTGTACAAGCGAATGATGATTTTATGCACATCTTTTTCCTCTACCGAATTAAAGATCAGACAGAACTCGTCTCCTCCCAACCGTATAAAGTAATCTTCACTTCTAATGTGCGATTTCACAATCTCAGCGAACCTTTTCAAAACTTGGTCACCATAAACATGGCCATACTTGTCGTTTATAAGTTTAAAACCGTCAAGATCAAGAAGTACGAACGTTCCCTTCTTTGGAACAAGGTCTATTACCTTTCTATTATACACCCCTGTGAGTGAATCAATAAGGTTTTCATTTTTCAGTCTTTCGTGAGAAGCAGAAATCTTTTTGAATCTTCCCATAGTTACAGTCCCCACGTACACTAAGAAAACAAAGCGACCGTAGTGGATCATGAGTTCATTTGATTTGTTGAATGAAAGCACGTACAAAGTTTCGATACCAGTCATCACCAAAAACGAAATAGGAAATACGAAATCAAGGATTTTGTACCTAAAAACAAAAAATAAAACAGAAAAGATAAGAGCTAATGAATAAAGTTCTGAAAGCGTACTTGCAATGTGAATGTATTTTACCTTAGTGGAAAATAGAGCCAATGCAAGCAAGACCACAGGGAAATATTTCAAGAATGCCTTTAGCTTTCTGTTAATTGCTTTATCAGGTACTGAAAGAGTCCTTATGGCAAAAAATAGGTAAGTAATAATAAAAGGTGAGGCAGTTACTCCCAACTCTTCAAAAATTAAATACATCTCGGGACTCCCAGAACTCTCACGATAGACAAACTGAATGAGGGAGGCTATCATGAAGCTGGAAGCTATCATCAAATAGCGATAAACAAGCTTTTCATCTCTGCTTAAGCTTTGATAAGCAATAATCAGTAAGTATAGTATTAGAGCAGTCATTCCTATCCCAATAAGAGTTATATTATTTCTAAACAAATCTATCAAAGCAGCTCTCTGGACGGCTACTTGCGGAATTGTGGCATACGGTTGTCCATATATCCCAGCTCCGACCAAACCGTAGAGTGTAACCTTTATCTTATTAGTTCTATTCTCTTGCAATAGTACTTTTGGCACTCTAACAACACGAGACCTTGGCCAAAGATTGCCAGTCCCATCACCAAACGAAACAACATGGTAACCGTTGATGTAGACATCCATCTTCGTTGCCAAGACTTTTTGAAAAACAATATAGTTATTAACCCCATCGAACTCGAAGGTTCCATTCAAAACGATTTTGGAAGGTTTGTGAAATTCGTAGTACTTTCCCAGCTCCTGATTCCATTCAATAACTGTTCCGCAAGGTGCATTAACTATTCCTAAGGTGATGTAAAGTACGAAGAAAAGCGAAAAAGACAAGAGTATCAAGAGTACAGCTCTGAAACGAAAAGAACTCCTGAAGTTGTTCTTAGCAAGCACTTTGACTTCCCCCACTATTCCACCCCGACTCAGCTCTTCAAGAAAGTCCCTTTAAAACTTCTTATTTTGTCGTGGTTTGCTACCCCTCGATTGTAATTATACCACTTCTTACCTTGATGGGACATTGTTCATACATTCTTAACATTTTTGAGTTCACTAGAAAAACTTTCTGATATAACATTAAGAGCTGATTTTCTTTTTGACAGAAACCAACAAAAAATAAAAAAGCCTCTGCGATATGCAGAGGCTTTTTTGAGCATATAGGAATCCTGGGCACTACCTACTCTCGCAAGGGGTCGCCCCCTTACTACCATCGGCCCACGGTGGCTTAACGGCCAGGTTCGGAATGGAACTGGGTGTTTCCCACCGCGGTATCGGCACCCAGGGTCATTCAAAAGTGCATAGGGTCAAGGTGAAGGAGTCGGCCTATTAGTACCGGTTGGCTCCACACATCGCTGTGCTCCCACCACCGGCCTATCAAGGTCCTCTTCTCGGACCGGCCTTGGAGGCCTCATCTTGGAGCGCGCTTCCCGCTTAGATGCTTTCAGCGGTTATCGCTCAGGAGCGTGGCTACCCAGCGTATGCCCTTGGCAGGACAGCTGGTACACCAGAGGCTCCCTCACCCTGGTCCTCTCGTACAAAGGGCGACCCTCCTCAAGCCTCCTGCGCCCGCAGCAGATAGGGACCGACCTGTCTCACGACGGTCTGAACCCAGCTCACGTACCCCTTTAATAGGCGAACAGCCTAACCCTTGGGACCTGCTTCAGCCCCAGGATGGGATGAGCCGACATCGAGGTGCCGAGCCTAGCCGTCGATGTGAACTCTCGGGCTAGACTAGCCTGTTATCCCCGGGGTAACTTTTGTCCGTTGATCGACGACCCTTCCACTCGGAGTCGCCGGGTCACTAGGACCGGGTTTCCCCTCTGCTCGACCCGTCGGTCTCGCAGTCAGCCCGGCTTTTGCCCTTGCACTCTTACGGTGGATTTCCAACCCACCTGAGCCGAGCTTTGCGCGCCTCCGTTACCCTTTAGGAGGCGACCGCCCCAGTCAAACTGCCCACCTGGCACTGTCCCTCGCGTGCTCTCCACACGCGTAGGTTAGAACTCCGCTGCGACGAGGGTGGTATCCCACCGGCGGCTCCCCGCACCCTGGCGAGCACGGTTCTCAGCCTCCCACCTATCCTGTACACGCCGCAACAGAGCACAATACCAGGCTACAGTAAAGCTCCACGGGGTCTTTCCGTCTAGCTGCGGGTACTGGGCATCTTCACCCAGACTGAAATTTCACCGGGTCCCCTGCCGAGACAGTGCCCCAGTCGTTACGCCATTCATGCAGGTCGGAACTTACCCGACAAGGAATTTCGCTACCTTAGGACCGTTATAGTTACGGCCGCCGTTTACCGGGGCTTCGGTTCGGAGCTTGCACCCCTCCCCTTAACCTTCCGGCACCGGGCAGGCGTCAGTCCCTATACTTCCTCTCATCGAGTTTGCAGAGACCTGTGTTTTTGGTAAACAGTCGCCAGGGCCTTGTCACTGCGGCTACCTCGGCCTCCCCCAGTTTCCACCTTTCGGCTTCCCCTGGGTTCAACCTACCGTAGCACCCCTTCTCCCGAAGTTACGGGGCCAATTTGCCGAGTTCCTTGGCAAGGGTTATCCCGCTCCCCTTAGCTTTCTCAGCCCGCCTACCTGTGTCGGTTTGCGGAACGGGCACCCACGTATCACTACACGCGGCTTTTCTTGGCAGTCTGGCGTCAGTCCCGTTGAGCCCTCTCGGGCTCTCCCCTTCACGGCTCAGCTCAGGCTGCGGACTTACCTACAGCCCTCTCCGCCTAACCGCTTGGAGGGATTTGCCACTTATCCCCGGAGCTTAGCCTCCTGCGTCCCCGCCTACAGTATCGATACGCAGGTGGTACCGGAATATTAACCGGTTTCCCATCGGGTACCCCTTTCGGGTTTCCCTTAGGTCCCGACTCACCCTGGGCGGACGACCCTTCCCCAGGTACCCTTAGGCTTTCGGGGGGATGGATTCTCACCATCCTCTCGTATACTCATGCCTGGATTCTCACTTCCGCCTCGTCCAGTAGCCCTCTCGGGTCTACCTTCTCCCTACCGCGGAACGCTCCCCTACCAACCAGCTTCCGCTGGTTCCGTGGCTTCGGGGGGTGGCTTCAGCCCCGCACATTTTCGGCGCAGTGCGTCTCGACCGGTGAGCTGTTACGCACTCTTTAAATGATGGCTGCTTCTAAGCCAACATCCCGGTTGTCTAGGACGCACCACTTCCTTCCTCTTCACACTTAGCCACCTCTCCGGGCCCTTAGCCGACGGTCTGGGTTGTTCCCCTCTCGTCCGTGGAGCTTATCCCCCACGGGCTCACTCCCGGCATTAGTGTGGTGGCATTCGCAGTTTGACAGGGTTCGCAGGTAACCCCACTAGCCCTATCAGTGCTCTACCTCCACCACAGAACTGCCGAGGCTGCACCTCAATGCATTTCGGGGAGAACCAGCTATCACCGGGTTCGGTTAGCTTTTCACTCCTACCCACAGGTCATCCGAGGATTTTTCACGATCCACCGGTTCGGACCTCCAGTGGGTTTTACCCCACCTTCATCCTGCCCATGGGTAGCTCACCCGGCTTCGGGTCTACCGCACCTGACTCACGCCCTATTCGGACTCGCTTTCGCTTCGGCTCCGCCTCTCCCGGCTTAACCTCGCCAGGTACGGTAACTCCCAGGCTCATTAATCAAAAGGCACATCGTCACCCTCTCGGGCTCCGACTTCTTGTAGGCACGCAGTTTCAGGTCTCTTTCACTCCCCTTCCGGGGTGCTTTTCACCTTTCCCTCACGGTACTGGTTGCGCTATCGGTCGGCAGGTAGTATTTAGCCTTGGAGGGTGGTCCCCCCTGATTCACGCGGGATTCCTCGAGTCCCGCGCTACTCGGGATCACAGCCACTCCTGCGCGTTGCGTTTCGCCTACGGGGCTATCACCCTCTACGGCCAGCCTTCCCAGACTGTTCGGCTACACAACGCCTCAGAGCGGTCTCAGCCTAGCTGTGTCCCACAACCCCAGCACTAACGCTGGTTTAGGCTCCTCCCCTTTCGATCGCCTCTACTCAGGGAATCTCGTTTGATTTCTTCTCCTCCGGGTACTGAGATGTTTCACTTCCCCGGGTTTCGCGCCTTTGGTGGCGCACGGGATTGCTCCCGTGCAGGTTGCCCCATTCGGGAATCCTGGGATCAACGCTCGCTTGCAGCTCCCCCAGGCTTTTCGCAGCTTGCCACGCCCTTCCTCGCCTCCTGCCGCCTAGGCATCCACTGCGTGCCCTTAGTACCTTCACCTTACCCTATGCACTTTTCAATGACCCTCCACCCATTGGTGGAGACAAGGGGATTCGAACCCCTGACCCCCTGCTTGCAAAGCAGGTGCTCTCCCAGCTGAGCTATGTCCCCACCCATGGTGGGCTCGGGAGGAATCGAACCTCCGACCTCACGCTTATCAGGCGTGCGCTCTGACCATCTGAGCTACGAGCCCGATCACTCAAATCCGAATAGCAGCCACCATCCTCTCCTTAGAAAGGAGGTGATCCAGGCGCACCTTCCGGTACACCTACCTTGTTACGACTTAGCCCCCCTCACCACGTTCACCCTCAACGGCGCCCCTAAGGGTCACCGTCTTCGGGTGCCCGCGACTCGGGTGGCTTGACGGGCGGTGTGTACAAGGCCCGGGAACGTATTCACCGCGGCGTGGCTGATCCGCGATTACTAGCGATTCCGGCTTCATGTGGGCGGGTTTCAGCCCACAATCTGAACTGGGGGATGGTTTCAGGGTTTTGCTCAGCATCGCTGCCTCGCTTCCCGCTGTCCATCCCATTGTAGCGCGTGTGTCGCCCAGGACATAAGGGGCACGAGTATCTGACGTCATCCCCTCCTTCCTCCGGCTCGTCGCCGGCAGTCCCCTTAGAGTGCCCGGCCTTACCGCTGGCAACTAAGGGCAGGGGTTGCGCTCGTTGCGGGACTTAACCCAACACCTCACGGCACGAGCTGACGACGACCGTGCACCACCTGTGCTGGCTCCCTACCTTGCGGTAGGGTCCCTCACCTTTCGGCTCGGTACCACCAGCATGTCAAGCCCTGGTAAGGTTCTTGGCTTAGCTTCCAATTAAACCACACGCTCCACCGCTTGTGCGGGCCCCCGTCAATTCCTTTGAGTTTCACCCTTGCGGGCGTACTCCCCAGGCGGCTCACTTATCGCGTTCGCTTCAGCACGGAGACTTCCGTCCCCACACCTAGTGAGCATCGTTTACGGCTAGGACTACCCGGGTATCTAATCCGGTTCGCTCCCCTAGCTTTCGTGCCTCAGCGTCGGTTACGGCCCAGCAGACCGACTTCTCCACCGGCGTTCCTGCTGATATCTACGGATTTCACCCCTACACCAGCAGTTCCGTCTGCCTCTGCCGCACCCAAGCCAAGTAGTTTCCAGCGCATACCCACAGTTGAGCCGTGGAATTTTACGCCAGACACACTCGGCCGCCTACGCACCCTTTACGCCCAGTAATTCCGGGTAACGCTCGCCCCCTACGTATTACCGCGGCTGCTGGCACGTAGTTAGCCGGGGCTTATTCGTCGGGTACCATCAGTCCTTTTTCCCCGACAAAAGGAGTTTACACCCCGAAGGGCTTCGTCCTCCACGCGGCGTCGCTGGATCAGGCTTCCGCCCATTGTCCAATATCCCCCACTGCTGCCTCCCGTAGGAGTAGGGCCCGTGTCTCAGTGCCCTTGTGGCCGGCCATCCTCTCAGACCGGCTACCCGTCGTAGGCTTGGTAGGCCGTTACCCTACCAACTACCTGATGGGACGCAGGCCGCTCCCCTGGCGCCTTTCGGCCTCTACTCTCCCGAGTCTACGGCGGTTTACCCGCAGTTTCCCACGGCTATCCGCCTCCAGGGGGCACGTTCCTACGCGTTACGCACCCGTCCGCCGCTATGCAGCCTTCGGCAAAAGCCTCCAGCTGCACCGCTCGACTTGCATGTGTTAGGCACGCCGCCAGCGTTCACCCTGAGCCAGGATCAAACCCTCCAAGCTAATCCTTGTCAGGCTCAACCCTGCTCTTATTTTTTTCGGTGGCTGCTATTCGTATTTCAATGACCGGACTCTTTTTTTACCTTCATCGAGTCGCTGCTGTGCGCTTTGCTAATTTATCACACTCTATTAGTTTTGTCAAGACTCAAATTTTTTCGCTTAATCTTTCTTAAGCGTTCTTAAGCGTTACTTAATTTACCACATGCTTTTGATTTTGTCAACTGCGCTTTTTGTTTTCCTTTTTGCCTGTCTTTTTTCAGACGGCGAAAGCCATTTTACTACGCCTTGTGTTAACTGTAAAGTCCATCTCAGTAACGGATTACACTTATCTTATGTTACACATTCCAAACACTTTCCTATTCCTCAGGCGTTTCGAAAAACTCTAGAATTAGCTTGTTTTGATTCTTGTAAGAAGCCATTATTATTTTGTGCCTTATTTAGGCAATTGGTGTATAATCTTTCCGAAAGTGGTTTTCCTGCACTAAGGAGTCAACTATGCAAAATTAAATTTTTGTTTTGAGTGTGAGATAGCATAATCAATATTGAACTTCTCTTTCTTTCTCAACATTGCGTACAACGTTCGCAATAACTTGTGTACTACTGACATTATCGCTTTTTTGTACGGTATACCTTGCTGCCTTTTTCGTTCATAGTATGTTCGGAAATATTCGTTGTGAATCACTACACTCACTGCCATTAGCCATAGTATTCGTCTTAGGTGGGCATTGCCCCTTTTCGATATGTGTCCTTCTACTTTGCTTTTGCCTGATTGGGCAATGCTTGGATCGAGTCCACAATACGCAATGAGTTTTTTGTATGTACTAAATCTTGAGATATCTCCAACTTCTGCCAAGAAATGCATCGCGCTGTTTTCACCAATACCTGGTATTGACGTGAGTATCTCGATATCAAGGTTTATCGCACTACATTCGCAATATTCTTTCATCATCTTGTCGTATTCTTCAAGCTGTTGCTGTAAAAATTGTAGTTCTTTGATATTTTGCACAAGAATCTTTTCTTTCATCGGCCAATATTGAGCAATCGAGTTATTAGCGAGTTCTTTAAGTTTTTGAGCATTAAGTTTTGTACTTCTGCCACGGTCTTTGGAAAAGAACACATCCAGATTACGAGCCTTTTGAATAGCCTTGGCAGAAGGGAAATGAGAAAGAAGATTGAGGATAGTGTCACTGTAGATATTGGTAACTCTTTCGAGTTCAGGGAAAAGAACGTTGAGCAGTTTTTCGATATTGTCTTTAACTTTTGCGATGCGGTGGATAATGTTTTCGCGTGCTCTGACAATATCACGAAGCTCAGAGTTGACAAAAGCAGAAGAAGGAATTTGATGTTGTAGGTAAAACAAAGCAGTAGCGATAATGCGAGCATCGATTTTGTCGGTTTTGGTCTTTCGAAGAGAAGCAAAGTTTTTAACAGTTAGAGGATTAAAAACAGCGCAAGCAAAGTCGTTGGAAGAAAGGAAAGCCAGAAGGTTGAGATGATAACAGCCAGTAGATTCCATAGCGATGATGATGGATTGTTTTGGGAAGGCAGAGAGTTTGTTTGCGAAGGAGGAAAAGCCTTGCTGGGACATATCGAAAGAAGATTCGAAGATGATGGAACTGGGATTAGAGATAGCGCAGACGTTGAACTTATCCTTGGAAACATCGATGCCGACGAAAACAGGGAAGTTATCCATGAAAAATCCTCCTTTCAATTGATGAGGGCAGGGAGCCTACTGAACCAATCCTCCATGCTGACGAGGGCTGAAAGCCCAACCAACTTATCATGGTTAAAGGCAGGCAACAGACTCCCAAAATGGCTTAAAAGCCAAGGTGACATAAGTTGTCCTGCCCTCAATTTTTTTAAGCTAAATTATTTATACCATATTTTTATGTAGGAGGCTGTTTATGTTTTCAATCCAATATGAAAAAGAGTTTGATTATTTCATAGGCATTGACCCATCTTGGAGTGGAAGAAACCCAACGGCAGTTGTTGTATTGAGAGAAGATAGGGAAACTGGGAAGCTATGTCTTTACAGATATGTATATGCAAAGGCTCTGGAAGAGATTGTTGAAGTTGTTTCGGAGTTGAAGAGACCTTCCGTAATAGGTGTTGACGCTCCATTGATTGTCAAAAATTTGCAAGGTCACAGGGAAAATGAGTTGGAATTCTTGAAGAATTATCCAATAAAGGTGCCGCTTTATCCAGTTAACACGGAAAGGTATCCAAAATTTTTTCCTTCGGCGCTGTACGAAAAGCTAAACGAAATAGGTTTTAGCTTCGCTAATAACAATGTATACGAAGTGTATCCACACGCTACTTTAGCAGCTAAATTCTTTGGGAAGTTGTTCAGTTACAAAAGGGGCAAGAGAAAGGAAAGATTAAGAAAATTGGAAGAGATTGAGCGCAAGCTTTCTGAGTACATAGAATTTTGTGGGACGTCATTTGGCTGTGTTAAGGAACGAGAAGATTTTGACGATGCGCTAATATGCGCTTTGACTGTTTATTTACCAACCAAAGAAACATGCCTTGGGTTCGGTAGTTTTTCAGACGGTATACTGCTTGTGCCAATTCCAACATCTGTTCAGAAAGAACAAAGAGAGGATATTCGATGAGAGGTGCGTATGTTATTGTTCTAACACTCGATGTCTCAATTAAGCTAAATGTAGGAAGAAATTGCTGGAAGTTGAAATCCGGCACGTACGCTTATATCGGCTCAGGAATGGTAAACCTTGAAAAAAGAGTGCTCAGACATTTTTCTTCCAGCAAGAAATCGCATTGGCATATTGATTATTTGACGCAATTTGCTAGACCACTCTTTGCAGTTTTGATTCCTTCCGATAGGAGATTAGAAGAGGAAATTTCGTTATCTTTCCAAAAATTTTTCGAATGCATTGAAGGTTTCGGTGCTTCCGATTTGAAGGTCCCATCTAATTTGTACAGAATCCATGATTTTAAAAAATTCTCAGAAATTTTGCATTCTTTTCTAGACACTGTTGAAAAGTGAGGAGGTGAATGGTTGTGGATTACAAAGAGGTGTTCTGCGACAAAAGAAGGATTCGGAGCCTCGAAGATTTTGAAACCAGCGCTGAGCAATCAAAAGGTCCCGTGGTTTACTGGATGCAGAGAGAGCAAAGGGCGCACGACAATTGGGCATTGTTGTACGCTCAAGAACAGGCCTTAAAACATGGCTCTGAGTTGATAGTGGTTTTCAACATCGTTCCGAAGTTTTTGGATGCCACGCTCAGGCAGTACGATTTTATGCTCAAAGGTATATTCGAAACCAAAGGTTTACTCGAAGAGTTCAACATTCCATTAATATTCACCTTCGGAGAACCTGAGAAGGAAATACTTAACATTGTTGATGTTGTCAAAGCAAGTATGATCGTCACCGATTTCAATCCGTTAAGAGTTGTAAAGAATTGGAAGAGAAATTTAGTACAGAAGTTGAACGTACCAGTTCACGAAGTAGATGCTCACAATGTTGTTCCAGCTTTATTTGTCTCACAAAAGCAAGAATACGGCGCGTACACTCTAAGACCGAAAATTCATAAGTATTTGCAGGAATTTCTCACGGATTTTCCGCAACTGAGAAAGATGCCGGTGTCGAATTTGGAGTATGAAAAGTTAAGTGTGTTTAAGGAAATAGGCGAAGTGTTACCAAAGCTAACCATCGACTTTTCCGTCAAACCTGTCGAATGGTTGAAACCGGGATATAGCTCTGGAATGTCGGTTTTGAAAGAGTTCTTAGAAAGAAAGTTGAAATGGTACGGTGAACAGCGCAACGACCCAACAAAGGATGCAACATCGAACCTTTCCGCTTACCTTCATTTCGGCCAGATCGCTCCGCAACGAGTAGCTTTTGAAACTCTCAAATACGAACACGAATATCCAGAGAGTGTTGCAAGTTTTCTGGAAGAGCTCATAGTTCGACGCGAACTTGCCGATAATTTTTGTTTCTACAACGAAAACTATGATTCTTTCGAAGGATTTCCCGACTGGGCGAAAAAGACGTTGAATGAGCACAGACAAGATAAGCGACCATACATTTATTCTTTGGAAGAGTTAGAACAGGCGAGAACACACGATGAACTGTGGAATGCAGCGCAAAAGGAGATGGTAGTGAAAGGTAAGATGCACGGCTATATGAGAATGTACTGGGCGAAGAAGATTCTTGAATGGACAAGCTCGCCCGAAGAAGCTTTGAAATATGCGATATATTTAAATGATAAGTACGAACTTGACGGTAGAGACCCGAATGGATACACTGGTATAGCTTGGGCAATAGGTGGTGTTCACGATAGACCTTGGCAACCAAGACCCGTCTTCGGAATGATCAGGTATATGAGTTACGAAGGCGCTAAAAAGAAATTCGATGTGGAGAAATACGTTCAGTACGTCGAAAGTTTATCGAAAACTTAGCCCAATAATTTCAAAAAGAAGTTCACGAAAACAGGTACCAATAGAGAAACTATAAACCCATGCCCAAATGAAACTAATGCGGTTTCCCTGTCGCTGTACATGGCGATGATTCCAAGGAGTGTGTCCATCGAAGTGGCACCAGCAACGGATATTGTTCCATATCTTGTGTGCTTTAACGCAAATGGAGATATTACTATGGCTATCAGTTCTCGGAATACGTTTGCAAAAAATGAGATACTACCTATGTAAGCACTGTAACTACTTGTAATCAATATTGCAGACAGACTGTACCAACCAAAACCTGAGGCAGCAAGTAATGTTTCAAGCTTTTTCAGTGGGATGAAGAAAGAAAGTATAAACGCAAATAGTAGCGTTCCCAACAGCGTTGATAAGATTACAAGGAGTATGTCTTTGAAAAACTTCTTCTCAATTTTCTCTTTACTTAAGTCCAATCCTACGAGTGCTACAAGCATGTACAAAACGACTTCAACAGAACCACTTGGGAGTTGGAAGTGAGTTATTCTTCCAACAAGCACACCAACGACAACAGAACTGATTAGAAAAAGGACCGCCACTTTACTGCTCCCCCTCTTCATTTAGAAGTTTCTTACTGTTGTTTTTCGACTTTTCGTTCCCAAATGTTTTTTCAAGAATTAATCCAAAGATGAAGCTTCCCAAACTCCCAGCAACTGCTATCGAAAGTCCGTAGAGTAATATGGTGTCAATTTTTCGGAATAGTTCATCGTTACTGCCGATTTCTAATCCGAGTGAGAAAAGTAATAACATAGTCAATACGAGCACGAGTTTGTATTTACCTATCCAATCCGTTCTTATAAGTTTTCCTACAAAAAAGCCCCCGAAAAATACTATCAACACCCACCATATCATCCCTGTTCACCTCATAATAAGCTTTTTTATAAAACGGGAGGCACAAAGCCTCCCGCTCTTTGTTTTTCCTTCATAACTGTTTTATGGATGCACTCTGTAGAGCGTTCTCGCAAAAGGTATGGCTTCTCGAATGTGCTCAAGACCAGCGATCCACGCTATCGTTCTTTCAACACCGAGTCCAAATCCGCTGTGTGGGACTGAACCAAATTTCCTTAGGTCAAGGTACCAATCGTATTTTTCAACAGGTAGATTGTTTTCTTTAAGTCTTTCGACGAGCAAGTCGTAATCATGGATACGCTGTGAAGCACCTATAATTTCACCGTAACCTTCTGGTGCGAGTAAGTCGTCACAGAGCACAACTTGTGGATTTTCTGGGTCAGGCTGCATGTAGAATGCCTTTGCCTGCCTTGGATAGTGGGTTACGAACAACGGACTGTCGAATTGTTTTGCCAATACAGTCTCTTCATCGCCCCCAAAATCATCTCCCCATTTGATATCAAATCCCTGGTTTTGGAGGAATTTAACAGCTTCTGTGTAGGTCATCCTTGGGAATGGTTTTTGGACTTTTTCAAGCTTTGATACATCTCTTCCAATAGCAACAAGGTCATCGTATGCGTTGTTGAGAACGTATTGGACGATATAGTAAACCAGATCTTCTTGGAGTTTTACGTTGTCTTCGTGCTCGTAGTACGCCACTTCAGCTTCGTTCATCCAGAATTCTATAAGGTGCCTTCGGGTCTTTGATTTTTCCGCTCTGAATGTTGGACCAAGGTTGTAAACCTTTCCGAATGCCATACAAGCAGCTTCGAGGTACAGCTGACCCGTTTGTGTAAGGTAGACTTTACCGTAATCAAAATAATCAACTTCGAAAAGGTTTCCGGCCGTTTCGCCGATAGCACCTGTGAAGATTGGTGTATCTATCTCGACGAAATCCCTTTCCCAGTAGAATTTTCTAATTGCTTTAATGACCGCATCTCTTATTCTCATAATGTGGAACTGGCGCTTTGCCCTGAGCCAGAGATGACGGTGCTCCATAAGGTAGTCGATACTGTGGTCTGGTTTTTGGATGGGGAAATCTTCTGTCGGGATTTGAACGGGGATAACTTCCGTTGCGAGAACTTCAACTCCGCTTGGTGCCCTTTCATCTTTTCTGACCTTACCTTTTATGATAACCGAAGATTCTAACCTCAACTTGTCAGCAGCGGTGAAATTTTCATCACCAACCGTGCTCTTTTCAACAACTACCTGAACAAAACCTGTTCCATCGCGAAATTCGATGAACATTATCTTCCCGCTGGATCTTTTTCTTCTTACCCAACCGCGTAGCTCAACTTCTTTATCAATATAGTCTTTTAGGTTCTTTATATACACCCACTCCATCACCTTAAACCTCCTTTTGTATCTTTTATTGAAATATGTGTTACTTACCTAAGATTATACCACACAACGTGGTTTTTCAACACGGGATGTATGTGGTATAATCCATAGTAGTTATTCTAGTTATTCTATTCCTCGGAGGCTGGATACTATGCGCAGAACGTACATTCTGACTAAGCTCGCACTATTCATCGTCATTTTGTTAATTTTCACATCTTTGAGTTTAGCTTCTCCAACACGTGAGTTATCAAAAACAGAGATAGATAAAATGTTTTCCGAATTGAAGAGATTGCAAGGTCTTCCTTACGTTTGGGGAGGAATCGATAGCACCGGAATGGACTGTAGTGGATTGGTTCTGTATTTGCTTAAGCTCCTTGGTCACGAAAGGTTTATATACCAAGGCTTTCTTGTGTACGACGTGACAGCAGATAATCTATATAAGTACAACACCAAACCTATCTCTGATTTGAAAGACTTAAAGAAAGGAGATCTAATCTTCATTGACACAAACGAAGATACCGTTTACGACCACGTGATGATCTTCGAAAAAATCGATGGTTATGGAAATATATGGGTCTGGGATGCCGCAGAGATGCCGGATGGGATACATCAAAATAAGGTAGACAGAAGACCGATATCCCTGCTTTCCCTCAGAAAATACGTATTCGGCAGGATCGTTGTCTTGAACAAGTAATTCTCGACAAATCCAACAAATTCGCTGTTAGGAGATAACCCAGTCAATCACTCATCGTTGAAGTGACGGGCTTGTGAAAACCTTGGTTAACTACCCTTAGAACGAAAGGTCAGATCGCTACGTCTGGAAAAAGCAAGGCACTGATGTTCGAAAGGAGGGAAGTGGCTGTCTTTTGACACAACTAAAGTCGCATGTGTCGGCAACTACAAGTGTATGAACGAGCTGAATGGGTTCCTCATAAGTTTTTTTGGACTAATCTTGAATTTCTTCAAAAAGTTCTCCAGGTTCTCGAGAATCCTTGGCAAACAAAAAAGCCAAACATTAAATTTAGCTATTATCCATTACGATGGGAGAGATTTGCAAAGTGTGTTGAAGGAATTTTCATTAGAGCTGAACACGGCTGACGTAATTGTAGCACGAAACTTCACTCAAGCAGATTTGAAGACTACGAAAAGACTTTTGAAAAAGGATGTGGTGTTCCTAGATAAAAACGGTGTTTTAATTTTCAAGCATGGAAATAGAGCCAACTTCATATCTTCTTTTGATGTTCACAAACTGCGCAGCTTTGAAAAACACGGAGCTAAGATTGTGGTTAGCCTTGATAAGAAAACTGCATGGATGATTAGTCAGATGTTCCCATTTTACTGCGTTGTCCCAGGTGAACCTTTTCAAGACACCATCATAACCGCTCCTATCCCCCTCACAAGGAACTCGGACGGATTCTATTTCTCAAAGATCGCCTACCGAAATCAGGTAACATTAATCGATCTGAACGTCGACATCTTAAAAGACTTCAAAGCAGGTTAGCTATAGGTTTATATAGCTTTTCCTTCCTTTGTTTTGGTCTAAAAACGGTATTTTTAGACGAACCTGTGTAAAATTTTTCAGTATGCTTTCGTACAGCTTATAATATTCTTGTATGCATCATAATGTAACAATTACATTACTCGCTACTCGAGTGCTACAATTTTATAGTCAGAACAAAAGAGGGGGGAACGGTATGGAAAAGGAGATAACATTAGAACTTGTTAGGGTTACCGAAGCTGCGGCTTTGATGGCAAGTAGATACTTGGGACGCGGAGACAAGGAAATGGTAGACAAAATGGCGTCAGATGCTATGCGCGGTATGCTTGACTATATCGAAATGAAGGGAACAGTTGTGCTCGGCGAAGGTGAAAAGGACAAAGCTCCCATGCTCTACCTTGGCGAGCAAGTTGGTAGATGGGCGGATGACGACCCAGAGTTGGACATCGCAGTTGATCCTATCGATGGGACAAGACTCGTCGCATACGGCCTTCCAAACGCCATCAGCGTCATCGCCGCAACGGAAAAAGGTGGTATTGAATTTTTACCAACGTACTATTCGTACAAACTCGCCGTTGGACCTGAACTAGCTGGAAAGTTGGACATAAACGCAACTATAAGGGAAAATCTCAGAGTAGCGGCGGCTATTTTGGGTATGGAGATTTCGGAACTCACATGCGTTGTGCTGAATAGAGACAGACATAGGGAAATTATAGATGAGATAAGAAGGGTAGGAGCGAGGATAAAGCTCATCAGCGATGGTGACATAGCTGCTGCGATAGCAACCGCTCTTCCAGAGAGCAATGTGAACATATACATCGGTATCGGTGGCTCACCTGAGGCACTTCTCGCAGCTGCTGCATTGAAATCACTTGGCGGTGAAATACAAGTAAAACTCTGGCCTATTGATGAAAACGAGAGAAATAAGTTATTAGAAATGGGATACGATCTTGAGAAGGTCTACAAGACAGATGACCTTATCAAATCCGACAACGTGATATTCGCTGCTACAGGAGTTACTGACGGAGATATGCTCAAAGGTGTCAGATTCTACAAGAATACCGCAATCACAGAATCGATAGTCATGAGGTCAAGAACAAGAACAATACGAAGGATCATCGCACAACATAATTTGAATTATAAAACGATACCTCTGAAGAGCTCTGGAGAAATCAAATACGTTAACGGTCTTAGGAGAAATATGTGAAAAAGTAAAGGCTACTACCAATTGGTAGTAGCCTTTTTTGTTTATAGTTCAAATCACCTTTGAACAATTAGGTGAATTGTTCATCGCTTCACCCTATAACTGATGTATGGTATAATTTTGTTAGTAATGTAAATTTTTTCTCTTCTTTTGTACTTGTTTTTTCACTATCAGCTGAGGTGATTTATTTTGGAAGTTATAAGAAAAGCCGAAATTTCAGATGCTGATGTTATTGCAAGCTTAATTCTTGAAACAGGACGCTCATTTTTGCCATTGCTTTTTGGTCCATATGTGAAGTTGATACTTGGTAGGTTAGTTAAAACTCCAGGGACCGTTTTTTCCTTGGACAACACTCATGTGCTTGAAATCGATGAAGGTAAGGTTGTCGGGATAATCGTTATGTTCGAAGGTAACACCGTTAGAAAACGAGCATTGAAGACCGGATTCGCCCTCTTCCAGTTGATGGGATTCGAGCTTTTTAGAAGATTGCCGATGTTCAGATACGTTTGGATGCGTAATAAAATTAGACCTGATGAGTTTTATATTTCGAATGTTGCCGTTGATAAAAACTACAGAGGTCGAGGCTACGGGCGAAAGTTGATGCTCTTTGCGGAGGAAGTCGCAAAACAAAAGAAATTCAAGAAGATATCTTTAGATGTTGAAAATACAAATGTTCAGGCAATAGAGCTCTACAAAAGACTTGGGTACGTAGGTACCAGAGTGAATAGGATAAACCTTAAGAACGTTCGTTTTACATTCATTAGAATGGAAAAGCTTCTGGTAGAAACGGGAAGTTAAGGACTCTTATCGTTTTAAAAACCTTTAAGGATGGTGAAATTGATGGCTAAATGTCCAGGTTGCGGTGCAGAAATACAGTTCGACCATCCTGGCAAACCAGGTTTCATACCGTACGAAGTCTACACCAAAAGATACGAAGAGGGCAAAGAGATACTCTGTCAAAGATGCTTTAAACTGAAGCACTATGGGATGCTTATAAGTGAAGCGGATGAAGAGGAGATAATGGAGTTTATAATGAAAGTGATAAAAAAGTTTAAGTACATCATCTACATCTTTGATGTTTTTGACTTCGAAGGGACATACAGACCAGAGATCGTGGAGTTATTATCCGATGCTAACGTTGTCTACGTTGCAAATAAGTTTGACACACTACCAAAAACAGTGAGTGGTAGCCAACTAAAAGAGTGGCTGAAAAAACGCATCCCAGCTAAGAATTCCGAGATATTTATCACAAGCACGAAGAACGGATTTGGAATTAGTAAATTAAGAAAAGAACTGGAAACTCTGAAAGGTAGTGCACTGGTGCTAGGTGTTACAAATGTTGGTAAGTCATCAATACTTAAGGCAATAACGGATTCCACAGCAACAGTCTCTCCTTATCCTGGAACAACCATCGGACTGATAGAACACAAATTGGGCGGTCTTAAGCTCTTTGATTCCCCTGGAATTGTTGTTAACGACAGGATGATAGACCTTTTCGATCCCGAATGCCAGTCGAAAATTTTGGCAAAAGGAGAGGTTACAAGAAAGACGTTCAAACCATTCCCGGAAGAGACGATTTTCGTTGGAGGATTGTGTCAATTAAAGGCAGTTATGAGCGGTAATCAACAAGAAACCAAGTTGAGGCCCATATTCCAAATCTTCGCTCCTGAAAACGTTACGTTCCACAAGACGAAAAATCAGAACTTTTTGAGCAACTATTCAAAGCATTTTGGAAAGCTACTTCTCCCACCCTGTGGTAAAATGGATGTTGAGGAAATTACTTTCAAAGAAGAAAAACTCGTGGTTGACGTAAATCAGGAACTTTCTATCTCTGGCCTTTGCTGGATAAATGTAAAGAGGGGACCGGTCGAGTTTACAGTAAGATTGCCGGAAAGTGTGAGGATTTACGTAAGAGAAGCTTTAATGAAGCCGCAAAGAAAATTTAATCAAAATTCCCAAAACTAAACCACGAGATTTCAGAGAGGAGGAGTATTATATGAAGAAGAAGGAGATACCTATCATCGCAGGAGTTAGTAACAGACACGTTCACCTTTCAAGAGAGGATGTGGATATACTCTTTGGAAAAGACTATCAGCTCACACCAATAAAGGACTTGGGACAACCGGGACAGTTTGCGTGTAAAGAAACGGTTATCATCGTTGGTCCAAAAGGTGCTATCGAAAATGTTAGAGTTCTTGGTCCTGAGAGAAAAGAAACTCAAGTGGAGATCTCTCTAACAGATGCTTTTAAACTCGGTGTTATGCCTCCGGTAAGGGACAGTGGAGACCTTGAGGGGACACCCGGTATTGTTATCGTCGGTCCAAAAGGTTCGGTTATAAAGGAAAAGGGGGTAATAATTGCTAAAAGGCATATTCACATGCATACATCAGATGCCGAAAAGTTCGGTGTGAAGGATAAGGATATCGTTAAGGTTGTTGTTGAAAAGGGAGACAGAAGGTTGATTTTTGACGATGTGCTCATCAGAGTTAGTGAAAAGTTCGCTCTTGAATTCCATGTTGATACAGATGAAGCAAACGCAGCATTGTTAAAGACAGGAGATGTCGTCTACATTGTAGAAGAACTATAATTAGAAGAAAAAACAAATTGCGAGGGGAAACCGTGAAGGTTTATTACGAATTCAAGATTTATGAATTTGATGAATCGATGCGTGGTTATGATTTATTAAAGAAGTTAGGACTGAATCCAGAAGAACATTTGATAATCGTAGATGGCGAGCTGTACACCGAAGATAGGGTTATAAAGAAGGACAAAGAAGTAAAAATTGTTAAAGTGACAAGTAGTGGTTAAGAAAATTAAAGCCTATCAGTTTCTTATATTCTAAGATTCCTGCTCGGGAGGTTGCAACGTGGAAATCTCAAACATTATAACCTTAGCTTTAGGAGTGTCGGTTGTAGCAAACGGTTTTCTGGTATCAAAACTGATGAAAAAATCCAAAGAAAATAAATATTTTTCATCGCAGCTACAGAAGTTCAAGGACCTTTCATCAAAGCTAAGAGACATCGTTGTTCAGAGGGAAGAAACCTTTTACAAGAATCTGCATGAAGTCGCAGTTGGATTTTTGGAAAGGGTTAACAAGAGTTATTTTATAGTCCTCGATGGTGAATACGGAAGCACAGTATCTATATTCGGAGACTCCTCAATTAACGTAGCAAAACGTGTGAAAAAGACAGAACTTCCATTTGCAACCGAGCGAGTTTATACCATTGAAAAGGACAAACTTAGCGCTCTTTTTCCAAATTTGGTCAAAGACGGTTCCGAGAAGAAAATGTTGTTGGTTTCCGATATCTTCATCGGAGGGGAGCTCAAAGCAAAGTTACTTTTCGAACGCGATGAACCATTTGCAAAAGAAGAGATGGAAACTATAAAGAGTTTAGGGCCTTTCTTTACATCTTTTATAGCAACACACAGTTATGTGTCCAACCAGGGAAAGTTTCAAAAGGACATGATTCTTACAATCATACGCATCTTAGAATACCACGATCCTTACACGAAAGGGCATTCAAAAAACGTTGCAACCTTGGCTTCGCTTATAGCTGAGAAAATGGGATTATCTGATGAAATGATTCGAAAGACCTACTGGGCAGCTCTTGTACATGATATAGGAAAGATTGTTATTCCTTCAACGATACTGAACAAAGAAGGTAAACTGACGATTGAGGAATTCGAGATTATAAAAAAGCATCCGGTTTACGGGCATGATTTTTTATCCACCTCTTCTGATTTAAGAGAACTTGCTAAGTACGTGTATCACCATCATGAACGATGGGATGGAAAGGGATATCCATCCGGGTTATCCGGAGAGGATATCCCCTTAATATCAAGGATCATCACGGTAGTGGATGCTTGGGATGCGATGAGAAGTGATAGGCCTTACAGAAAGGGCTTACCAAAAGAGGTCGCTATGAAAGAATTGGTAGAACATTCCGGTATTCAGTTTGACCCAAGTATTGTTAAAGTGTTTCTTAGCCTGATCGAAGAGCAAGGAATTGGCTAAAAGATGACAAAGGAAAGGGGGAATTGCTTGATGCTTAAATTTGTTGTGAGTAAGTCAGAAGTCCAAGAAAAGATATCTGTTGCATCATCTTCGATCGGTTCGCGAACAGTTGATCCAATTCTTCAGTGCTTGCTTTTTAAACCCGTTAACGGTCATATCAATATTCACGCAACTGATTTACAAACCTCAGTAATATCGACCGTGAAGGTGGGCGAGTACGAAGGCAGTGAATCATTCGCTGTTGATGCCGATTTAATAGATGATATCGTAAGGAACTTACCGGAAGATGAAGTCATCTTTGAATACGCAAATGGTAAGTTACTGATAAAGAGTGGAAAAGCAAGATACAATTTGACAACCGTATCAGATGTCGAAAGATTTCCGATAATAGAAACAGATGAAGGTGGAATAAAATTCAGTATAGATACATCGATTCTTGAAGAGATGCTTGACAGGGTGAGCTTTTGTGCTTCAAGCGAAAGCGCTATGAGGGCACTGAATGGTGTATACTGGGAGGTTCATGGTGGTTTTTTGAGACTTGTTGCAAGTGATGGTTACAGACTTGCACTTGCAGAACAAAAACTGGACATAGACAACGAATTCGACTTCATTATCGCCCTCAAAAGCGTAAAAGAACTTGAAAAGTTGCTTTCAAGTACAACGGAACCAACGATAAATATTACATTCGACCATTCAATCGTTTCCTTCAACGCAGGCGATGTCACGATGATAGTAAGAACCGTTGAGGAAACATTCCCAGACTACAAACGTGTCTTGCCGAAAGCATTCAAAACCAGAGTTGTACTGAACTCGGACGACTTCTCCGAAGCGCTCAAACGTGTTATGGTGATCGCTAAAAGAGGAACTGAAAAGGTCCAGTTGAAAATATCAGATGACGTAATGGAACTTTCAAGCCAGAGCCCAGATTACGGTGATGCAGTTGAAAACATCCCCGTAACGAAAGATGGAGAAGATCTGATAGTGAACTTCAATCCAAAGTTCTTAAGTGAAGCTATAAAACACATCGACGAAAAAGAAGTTGAGTTTAATTTCGTCGATAATTTGAGTCCACTTCAGATTAACCCGAGGAATGTGGAAGGATACATGTACATAGTTCTTCCTGTAAGAGCGTAAGTACATAGAAATTTAAGAAAGAAGGAGGTAACGTGAGGCGAGGTTTTACCCTTATTGAGTTACTGATAGTCATGTCCATCATTGCAGCTCTGATGGCTGTAGCAACACCTGTTGGAGTGAACGCTGTAGCGCAGGCAAAGGCGACGAATGTAGCTGGAAATTTTCGAACACTTCAGCAGGCCGTTATACAGATGATAACGCTTGAACCTACCCCACCCAAAAGTGGTGATATACTTGAATATCTCTACACAAAAGGTTACATATCGACGAAACCCATAGGTTTCGAAGTTGGGTATGAAACTAATGAAAAAGCTTATATTATAAGGTACACGCAAAGTGATGTTGATGTAGTTAAAGTAAAGAACATCTTCAGTGCTGTTGAAATCAACTCATCGGGTGGACTTGTTTTGCGCATTCCAGCACCATAAATCCTTGTGAATTTGAGGTTGAATGTATGATCAAACTTGAAAATATAACACACAAGTTTAGAGAAAAAACTGTTTTGAAAGAGATAAATGGTTCCATCGATGATGGAGAGGTTGTTGCAGTTATAGGAGAGAATGGCAGTGGAAAAAGTACACTGCTTAATATTCTTGCTACTTTCATCAAACCAACAAGTGGCAAGGTGTTTTACAATAGTACGGACGTTTTTGAAAAGCAAGAAAATACAAAAAGATTCCGAGAACTCGTATCCTATATTTCAGAGAAAAGCACCTTTATTCCGGAACTCGACCTGAGTGAGAATCTTTTATATTTTAAAACGGTCTTCAAATCGTCTAAAGACATTCTTGAAATCGCGAAGCGAGTAAGCATCGACGATCTATTGGGGAAAAAACCTGACAAGCTTTCAAAGGGCCAAAGACAGCGGTTGGCGTTGGCAGTTAGTATGCTTAAAGATGCTAAGATCATACTGCTTGATGAACCAGCCGAAGGCTTGGATGTTGAAACAAAGCAGGTGGTGAAAGATTTAGTCAAAGAATTCAAAGAGAAAGGTTGCACAGTTTTTTACGTTACGCACGATGAGGATGAAGTTGAAGAGGTGTGCGATAAAATTATCGCCTTGAAAGACGGGAAAGTTAAGTTTTTTGGAAGCGTTGACGAACTCTGGAGGACCTATGAAAAATTTTATTCGGTAACCTTCGAAATTCCAGAGAGTCCCGGAAAGAAAGTGACTCGAATTATGAACATCGATGAACTGAAAACTGCTCAGGAAAGTTTTCGGATATTGCATATAAGAAATCTTGGATTAAGGGAGATTATAAACATCAGCGAAGGTCTAAATGGAAGGATTGGTTGATATTGCAATGACAAATTTTTGAGAGTCGACTATGCAAAATTAAATTTTTGTCTTGATTGTGAGATAGCATAATCAATATTGAACTTCTCTTTCTTTTTCAACATCGCATACATCGTTCTTATCAGCTTGTGCACTACTGACATCATCGCTTTTTTGTACGGTAAACCCTGCTGTCTTTTTCGTTCATAGTACTTTCGGAAATATTCGTTGTGAATCACTACACTCACAGCTATCAGCCATAGTATTCGTCTTAGATGGGCGTTGCCCCTTTTTGAGATGTGTCCTTCTACTTTGCTTTTGCCTGATTGGGCAATACTTGGGTCAAGCCCACAATACGCAATGAGCTTTTTGTGTGTACTAAATCTTGAGATATCTCCAACTTCTGCTAAGAAATGCATCGCACTGTTTTCACCGATACCTGGTATTGACGTGAGTATCTCGATATCAAGGTTTATCGCACTACATTCGCAATATTCTTTCATCATCTTGTCGTATTCTTCAAGCTGTTGCTGTAAAAATTGTAGTTCTTTGATATTTTGCACAAGAATCTTTTCTTTCATCGGCCAATATTGAGCAATCGAGTTATTAGCGAGTTCTTTAAGTTTTTGAGCATTAAGTTTTGTACTTCTGCCACGGTCTTTGGAAAAGAACACATCCAGATTACGAGCCTTTTGAATAGCCTTGGCAGAAGGGAAATGAGAAAGAAGATTGAGGATTGTGTCGCTGTATATGTTAGTAACTCTTTCAAGTTCAGGGAAAAGGACGTTGAGAAGCTTTTCGATATTGTCCTTAACTTTTGCGATGCGGTAGATAATGTTTTCGCGTGCTCTGACAATATCGCGAAGCTCAGAGTTGACAAAAGCGGAAGAAGGAAGTTGATGTTGTAGGTAAAACAAAGCAGTAGCAATAATGAGAGCATCGATTTTGTCGGTTTTGGTCTTTCGAAGAGAAGCAAAGTTCTTAACGGTTAGAGGATTAAAAACAACGCAAGCAAAGTCATTAGAGGAAAGAAAGACCAAAAGGTTGAGATGATAACAGCCTGTAGATTCCATAGCGATGATGATGGATTGTTTTGGGAAAGAAGAGAGTTTGTTTGCGAAGGAGGAAAAACCTTGCTGGGACATATCGAAAGAAGACTCGAAGATGATGGAATTGGGATTAGAGATAGCGCAGACGTTGAACTTATCCTTGGAAACATCGATGCCGACAAAGACGGAGAAAGTGGACATACAGAATCCTCCTTTCAATTGATGAGGGCAGGGAGCCTGCTGAACCAATCCTCCATGCTGACGAGGGCTGAAAGCCCAACCAACTAATCATGGTTAAAGGCAGGCAACAGACTCTCAAAATGGCTTAAAAGCCAAGGGATTCTAAGTTGTCCTGCCCTCAATGTTTTAAGCTAAATTATTTATACCATATTTTTATGTAGGAGGGTGAAATGATATGAGAATGGAAGGGAAATTGGCCACACTCAGACCTATGGAAGTATCCGATGCACAGAAGTTTGTACAACTTATCAACGATGAAAAAACGAAAGAGTACTTAAGTCTTGTCTTCCCGATGAATCAATTTTTGGAAGAAGAATGGATTAAAAAGAACGCAATTTCCCATAATCAGGCGAACTTTTCAATAGAGGCAGGTGACAACCTTATAGGCTCAGCGGGTTTAATGGGGATTGATTGGGTTGCACGCAGTGCAGAGTACGGTATTGCTATTTTCGACCCGAATTATTGGAATAAGGGTATCGGAACGGAAGTCACACAGATGATGCTTAGGTACGCTTTTGAATATCTTAATCTAAACAGAGTCTGGCTGAGGGTTTTCGAAAATAATCAAAGAGCGATAAGGGTGTATGAAAAGTGTGGTTTTATTCAAGAAGGTCGAATGAGACAGGCCAGATATTTGAAAGGTCAATACTTCGACGTTATTATTATGAGTATTCTTGCTGACGAATACTGGAGAATTAAATCTGATTATCAATTATAACAAGCACAGTGTATAAAGTGTTGTTAGGAGGTGAAACCATGTATTGGTACTACGACCCAACGTTTTTGCTTTTGATACCCGCTTTACTTTTATCGTTGTGGGCTTCGATAACGGTTCAAACTCGATTTGCGCGTTATTCACAGCTAAAATCAAGGATCGGCATGACGGGAGCACAGCTTGCAAGATTCATTCTTGATTCGGCAGGTTTGTACAATGTAAGAATCGAATCCGTTCCAGGAACACTAACTGACCATTACGATCCCAGAACAAAGGTTGTGAGGCTTTCAAGTTCAACGTACTCTAGTGATTCAATCGCTGCTCTTGGCGTTGTAGCACACGAAATAGGACACGCTATTCAGGATGCAAAAAGATACGTACCATTGGTTGTGCGGAATACTATCGCTCCTGTTGCCCAGTTTTCTTCAAACCTCGCATGGGTGTTCTTCATAATCGGACTCATCACTGGAGCCTTTGGGCTGGCTCAATTTGGAATATTACTCTTCTCTATAGCTGTGCTATTCACAATAATCACGCTACCTGTTGAATTCGATGCAAGCAGGAGGGCACTACAGATTCTGGAGAAGAATCTCTTAATGCCAACCGACGAATTGAAAGGTGTCAAAGCTGTGCTCTCTGCAGCTGCGATGACTTACGTTGCTGCGATGCTCACAGCTGTCTTGCAACTTATTAGGATGATTTTGATAGCAAGAAGAGACTGAAAGATTATCAAAAAACTATTAACTCGCGCTAGTGTGAATGAGAATAATCATATCTCACGATTAAAGGGGACAGAACCATCTGTCCCCTTTGTTTTTTAACCACGTTTAGATTTGCTCAAAAGATAGTCCATACTATTCAATTTGGTCTTTATACAATTCCATAAAGTGCGTGTTCATAGGCTTTTCTATTCGATTTTTCTTTAAGATGAATTCCTTGCAGTTCTAAAAAACAATGTCTCTTTTCGGAAAGAAAAGTAGTATAATTAAATTATCTGACAAGGGGGTGATGGTATGTTTAGGAAAGTGCTGTTCGTACTTCTCTTGGTTTCGGTAATCATATCTTTCGGTGCCAAGATACAGATAACCATTTGGACGCATGAAGATCCTAACCGCACAAGGATAGAGGAAAAGTACATCAAAGAATTCATGAAAATGTATCCCAACGTCGAGGTAAAAAGAGTCACTTACCCATCAGATAAGATTCGAGACATCGTACTTACCGCTTTCGCTGCAGGAAAAGGTCCAACAATTTTTAACTTGGAGATCCAGTACGCTTATCCGTATATTACCAACAGAAGAGTTGTACCCGTGGACTTAAACGCAATAGGTTTGAAAAGCTACGATGAGCTGAAGAAATTGTACGTAAAGGGTACACTCGATGCAGTGACTTACGGAAATATGATTTACGGTCTACCTTTGGAGATAACAAACTGGGCACTTTTCATAAACAAGAAATATTTCAGAGAGGTCGGACTTGACCCTGAGAAAGATTATCCGAGAACTTGGGAAGATCTTATGAGAATAAGCGAAAAGCTTACTATCCGAGAAGGAAACATAATTAAAAGGCGAGGCTTCGACTTTAGGTATCCTTATTACCTAACTTTTTTCCTCCCGATGGTAGAACAGCTGGGAGGTGCTCTATTTGACAAGAAAGGAAACCCAGTGGTCATCAACGACCAAGCATGGATCAAAGTCTTAAACTTTATGAAAGAATGGGGACCAAATGGGAAGAACTTAGGTTCTCCAACATATCCTGCAGCACGAAAAGAATTCAACAAGGACAACAACACCATAGCGATGTGTGAATCTGGACTGTACCAGATTCTTAGAATCAAAGAAGAAAATCCTAAATTTTACAACAGCAACGAGTGGATGGTAGTGAATTGGCCGATCTGGAAAGATGCGGTGAAAGATGTAAGATGCAATTACTATGGGCACTACTATATGGTAAACATGCAAGCTTCTCGCCCAGAACGTGAAATGGCTTGGAAACTGATATGGTACATGCTCAGCCACCCAGAAGAATATCTCACAGAGGTTGGGTTGATTCAACCAAGGCTCTCCTTAATGCAATCAGAAGTATTCAAAAAATTCCCGTACGCTAATGTGTTTCTTGAAGACCTGGAAAAATCGCATATGATACCGCTACATGAAAAAGATCCACAAATCGAACAGTTACTTAAAGAAATGGTCGAGTCCGTGATGTTGAGTAACGTTTCACCCGAAACCGCGTTGAATACTTTCAAGAAAAAACTAGCACAACTTATGGAAGAATGAGGTTTGTTCGTTAAAAAATTGTGCGGGGGCGTAGCCCCCGCTTTTGGTGAGATAACTTGAGCTATCTGATTAAAAACATAAGAACAGCTGTTAGCCCAAGGGGGAGTTTGCATTGAAAGGAAATAAGAAGAGAAAGCTATCATTGGAGAAGAAGATTGGATTGTGGGGCATTATTTTTGTGATGCCTTCTATAGTACTGTTTTCCGTATTCAGTTTTTACCCCATTGCTTACGCCTTTGTCGTCAGCCTCTACAAGAAGGAACTTCTATCGCTTGAAGCACCTAAGTTTATCGGGCTAAGGAACTACATACGACTTTTACAATCGGAAAGTTTCTGGAATTCAGTTGTTGCAACACTGAAATTTTCAGTCGGGACGTTCATCCCGATGGTTGTTTTTAGTTTATTGCTCGCAACTTTTATTCTTGGAAGGAAAAGATTTCAAAAGCTTTTCCAAATGATGTACTATTCTCCAGCGATCATGCAGTCTGCCGTTGCTGCACTTGTATGGCTCATAATATTTGACCCAAGAAGTATAGCAAATCAATTTATGAATTTTATCCTTAGAACAAGGGGCGTGGATTATAAGTGGCTAGTAAATGAGAATATGCTGATTCTGTCGACAATAATTGTTTACTTTTGGAAGTACATTGGTTACTTTACAGTGCTATTTCTTGCAGGTTTGGCAAGCATACCCAAAGAAATTAACGAAGCAGCAAGAATCGATGGAGCCAGCAGATTCCAGAATTTTATTTATATCACTTTGCCACTTTTGAAACCTACAACAACCCTTGTATCCATAACCGCAATGATCCAGTGCCTTAGAACGTTTAGTACACAATATCTATTTGTGCAGGCTGGTGCGAGCATAAAACCTATAGAAGTTATAACACTTAACATTTACAATACTGCGATCAGGGATAGAAACATAGGTCGAGCAAGTGCTATGAGCGTTCTTTTGTTTCTTGTAATAATGATTCTAACAGTTATTCAACTGAAAATATCGAGATCTGAAGAAACTTACTACTGACCGTAGGAAATTAGCAAGAACTGGAGGTAATAGAATGCGCCGTGTTGATACTAAGAATACTTTCTCAAAGCTTCTATCTTTGGTTATCGATGTAGCAATCTGGTTTTTCTTAATTGGTTTTGCTGTATTCGTCCTAATACCTGTGGTCTTTATGTTTACCGCATCACTTATGCCTGCGAGAGATATAATGAGTATTCCATATCCGTGGATCCCGCGCACTCTACACATCCAGAACTTCTGGCAAGCAATAAAAGGGAACGACGGTAAGTTCCTCTTTCCGCGCAGCATATTAAACAGCCTTATTGTAGCTTCCCTCACAACTTTGGGAACAGTTCTTCTGTCGGCTTTGACAGCATTCGGATTGGCAAAGTACAAGTTCAGAGCAAGGAATGTAATTTTCTTGATCATATTGAGCACTATGATGATACCATTCGAAGCAATAATGATTCCGTTATATCTGCTCATTGTGAACATAGGCTGGCAGGATACGTATACTGGTTTAATTGTTCCTTTAATTGCAAGTGCCTTTGGTATATTCATCATGAGGCAATTTTTTATAACATTTCCAGACGAGCTAATAGACTCAGCCAGGATAGACGGCGCAAATGAATTCATGATTTTCTGGAAAATCGCATTGCCAAATAGTAAACCAGCCATCGCCGCACTTTCTGTTCTAACTTTCAGAGCTCAATGGGATAACTTAATCTGGCCTTTATTGGTTGTTCAAAGCCCTGAGAAGAAAACAATCCCATTATATATCTCTCAATTTGCCTCGGAAAAGTATACGAACGAGGGTGCATTAATGGCAGCAGCGGTAATTGCCAGCATACCGATGATAATTATTTTCCTTTCTTTCACAAAGTACTTCATAACCGGAGCCGAGCTATTTACGGGCAGGAAATAGAATAGTATGGATAGAACGGGGCTTCATTGTTCATTAATTTCTCTTAGTATTTCAACCATAATCTCGTAAAGTGTTTTGTACTCGGGAAACTTTGCGTTGAATATTTTCCGCTCGCTTTCGACAACTTCCCAATCACCACGTTTTATAGGTCCTGTAAGTGCGTCTTTTAGTTGCTTAGACCCTATGTTTTGACTAACGCTTTCAAGTAATTTCGAAATGACTTTTCTTGATAATTCTTCTGAGAAACCGATATCCATGTAAAGTCTTTGCGATAGGTAAGCTAATGCAACGGGGAAATTACTCGCAATAACCGCTGCCAGATGATATTCTGCCTTTTTCTCTTTAGGTATTACGACGTATTTAGCACCAATGAGCTCCACCAAGCATTTCGCTATCTGTAGCCCTTTCTCAGCTCCTTCAATGCCGAAAACTACATCGTTGAATTTTTGCCATTCATTTGCGACAGCACAATTCGGATGCATAGAAGCAGGGGACCAATCCTGTGGCAGTATATCTGAAGGTAGGAAACCGCTGAAATGTATTGCTATTACATCGCTTCCGACTTTCCCCTGAAGCATTTTTGGAATATCTGCCAGGACTGAATCACCCACACCTATCAGCAACACTCCATTAAGCAGAAAGTCGTCATCGTACGTTTTGGCTTCGGCACTTATCTCTTTGGCCAAACTTTCGGCTTTTCTTTTATCCCGCGATATAACGTATCCGAATTTAACTTTCCCTGAGAGGTTTCTTGTTAGTGAAGATGAAACCCGCCCAACTCCTATCACATTTACGACGATATTGGATAGAGCCGAAATACCTTCCCCAACAAGATGCATTCTCAGGACTTCCCTTCATTTTGCGTTCGATTTAGACAAAATTGTTCAACAACATCTTTAACGAGTTCGGAAACCTGCGTTGAATCTGCTAAATCACGTTTCGATAAAATTTCCGCAATACTTTTGTTTATAATCACCTCCGCATGCTTTTTAATCCGTCTCTTAGCCCTTTCTTTTATCTCACCTGTTTCGTTTAGCTTCACTTTGTGATTCTCTATCTCTTTGTAGAGCTCTTCGATACCTTTTCCGGAAGTAGCAACAGTTAACACTATTGGTTTTGAGGATTCTGAAAACTGAAGAACCATTTCGAGGTTGACTTTGAGTATGTGCGCACCTTCCAGGTCGGATTTGTTGATTACGAAGATGTCTGCTATTTCCATAATTCCCGCTTTCATGAGCTGGATTTCATCTCCAGCAGCTGGTGATAGCACCAAAACAACAGTGTCAGCAACGTAGGCTATGTCCACTTCACTCTGCCCAGCCCCTACGGTCTCAATGATAACGTAGTCGAAACCGTAAAGTTTGTAGAGTGTGATCACTCCAAAGACCGAATCGTTTAATCCCCCGACATTCCCTCTACTACCCATGCTTCTGATGAAAACGTTGTCGTCTGTGAAGTGCCTTTTCATCCTTATGCGATCACCAAGTAAAGCGCCCCCTGTGAAGGGACTCGAAGGATCAACAGCTATTATTCCTACTTTCTTACCATTTGCTCTTAGTTTTACAACATAGGCATCGGTCAGCGTACTTTTTCCTGCACCAGGGCTACCAGTGAAACCTACGATATGAGAGCTGTTTTCTGCAAGTACGTCTTTGTACCTTTCTTCAACATTAAAAACAAGCTCTGGATTGTTTTCAATAAGTGTAATAGCCCTTGCAAGAGCCAGCTGGTCTTTTACAATTATTTTGTCACAGAGTGACAAAAGTTTTTGAATTTCGTTTTCTAAAGAACTTGCCGCTTTGTTTACCATCTATCAAGCTACCCCTTGCCCAACAACCTCTTGAACTTTCTTTACGATTTCCGATATAGGAGTCCCGGGCCCGAAAACAGCTGCAATGCCCATTTTTAATAGTTGTTCTGCATCATCGGGAGGGATGATTCCACCGACAAAGACAGGAACGTGGAAGTTGTACTGGTCCATCAACTCAAGCACTTTTTTGCATATACTCAAATGCGCACCGGATAAGATGGACAGGCCAATTACGTCCACGTCTTCTTGCATTGCTGCTTTGACTATTTCTTCGGGTGTTTGCCTCAGGCCAGTGTAAATCACTTCCATTCCAGCGTCCCTCAGACCTCTTGCAACAACCTTCGCACCTCTGTCGTGCCCATCAAGACCAGGTTTTGCTATCAAAACTCGAATTTTCTTTTCCATATCCCGACTCCCCCTTTCTTTCAAAGTTCACGTTTTTCCAAATATCTCTTGTTTCTATTTTAGCACGAAATAAGACCTTTTCAAACGTTGATATAATCGGCACAAGATGTTTTTGAAATGAAGGTGTACGAAAACTTTGCTTAGCTCCATTTTCTTCAAGATTTAACAGTGCTGCGATCGGATAATTTAAGGAGCAAACCTTCGGCGTTCTATGGTTATTTAACAGTCCTAATGCCAACACGAGTGAATTCATTACTGTATAACTGTAATGTTATGGAAAATTAATCAATGTAATGTTTGAACTTAAGAGAGCGGAAGTATAATAATAGCAACAAGTTTGAACATTGTTTGAGTTCTTCAGTAAAACTAATAATTTCATTCATAATTTTCTCTTTAATTCCACTTCATGCAACTATTTCATCAATACATCGTGTTTTTCAGGGGAGTGGTTGGATTTGATTCATTTTTTGGGAGATTTTTTTGTCGATGAAGTTCCAAATTGTAAACTTTCTAAGAGTGAACTCGTCACACTCGTTTATCTTATAACTAAGAAGAGTGCCTATTTGACAGAGATTGTTAACATCCTTGGAACAGCAAATTTGTATGATGAGTCCTATGCACGCAAGATATTAAAGAAACTTCCAGAAAAACTGGGTAATCAAGTTCGAATACTTAGTAGTGGGAGGTCAAAGGTTAAGATTGAACTTTCGACCGATGCTGACTTTGAAATCATTGAAAACACTATCGAAGCAATCCATGATGGAAGGTTAGATTACCAAAAAGGTGTTATGGAAATTGTTGAACTTTACAAAGGAGACCTTCTACCATTCTTAGACAACCCTTGGATTGTTTCGTATAGGAATCTGCTAAAATCTCTTGTTTTTCCAGTACTTTCAAAATCTTACGCTGATCCGGATACGCCAAGTCATATAAAGATTAGACTTTTAAAGATTCTCCCAGAACTTTACTCATCAACCATTAATATTGAGCTTTTCAAACTGATTTCAGAAAAATTCGAAGTCTCCTTGGCCAGTACCGTTTTTGATCTTTCAGATGGTTTGACGGCTGTGAAGTTGAGAATTAAAGAACCGGAGACCCTTCGACAAATACTGGATAATGTCAAGAAAGCTTCCTTACTTGGTGACACCGAACTTCTTCTTCTCGTCGATTCAGAGGTGGCTAAAGAGTTTCTTTCAGTACAAAGAACTAAATAACCAAAAAGACTATCGAACGAGGTGAGAACGTGATCTACATTAAATTTTTTGGTGATTGGAAGGTTTATAAGGATGGTAACGAGTTCAACAGTTTTAAATCGAAAAAAGCTCTGAAGTTGCTCTTTTATCTTCTGCTCTCATCAAGAAGTAAAGTTTCCATCGAAGAATTAATTAGAACTTTTTGGTCTGGATACTCCTCTGAGTACGCACGGAAAAACTTAAATACACAGCTGTACTACATAAGAAGAGATTTAGGCATTCCGTATAAATACTTGAGAAACGAAAGAGACTTTGTGTTTATTGATCACTCCTATTTTCAAAGCGATTACAATGATTTTATTAAAGCTATTGAAAATGCTGATACCAGGAAGGTTTCGGAAGTTTACTCGGGAATATTGCTTGATGGTCTTGAAGATGATTGGATAAGAAAACATAGAATCAAATGTCAAAAACTTTACGAAGAGCTGCTGAAGATGAGTTCAGAGTCTCGAACCGAGGGCTATAAAGGTGTTTCTGAACTTATAGCAAAAGCCAAGGTCTTGATCGAGCATCAAAAGATCACACGTGAGAAATACTTTATCCCTGTTGAACTTCCAAAAATGGAATGTTGTAAAGAAATAAGGGTAAGAAAAGGGGACATAATTTTCGATTTGAGTGACAAACTTTTGATAATACTTGAGCGAGGAGTAAAGAGTTTTGATGATACAGTACGCGGTTTTGCCAAGAGGTTGGGAATAGACCTAAGTGAGATCAATATTTTAACTGAGGAGGACGTTCTAAACATTCTTAGTTCTTTCAATTCCAAAACTGCTTAGAATAAGTTCAAAGTACTAGTAAAAGGGGAGAAGTTGATGATGAGAAAACTTATCTTAGTCTTTTCATTTTACGTTGTGCTACTAATTACAAGTGGATTCTCTCTGGAAATATCTCCCAGTTTGATATACCAAATAGACACTGCAAAATATCAATTCACATACGAGTTTTATGTGAAAAATGATATTCCTATCGATTCGCGAATAACCATTGAAATAATAGACTTTATAACAGACGGCAGAAGTTATTCATTCGACGACCCTGATTACAAGTACAGTCTTAAAAAGTACGTTCGTGTTGCGGATGCGTCTCTAAATTTGTCGGTTAACGAGCAAAAACCTATTAAGGTAGTGTTCGACGTTCCTCAGAATTTTCCAGGCGCGGTCGGAATTTTCGCTTTGAAGATAACACAAGAAAGTTCTTCTAGTGGAAAGGTCCAGCTAAGATTAAATTACATAGTACCGTTTTTTGTTAGGTTTACTAACGTGCCTGTTTACCAGTCTGTGGCAATTAGAAATATATCTGTCAAAGATCTCCTGAATGAACCAGATGAAAAATATGGTGACTACGGTTCACTGATAACTCTCGAAATTGAAAATACCGGAAATATTGCGTTTATCCCGAAAGGGAACATGCAGATTTCATCTAAGGTCTTAAGAACGATCATCACAGAGGTTCCTATTGATTCCTTTGACCTTGTTGTTTTCCCAGAAAGAAGAACTTTCTATTCTGTATACATACCTTACAGTTTACCTTCTGGGAGTATTGATGTGTTGCTAACGGGCAAGTCTTACGGACAAGAGTTTAGCATCAGCGCTTCGAAAGAGTTAAACACAAGCAATCCATTGTTAATTATCCAGAGCCAACCAATGATTATCCTTTTTACGGAAGGTACAAAAAATACTACACAGAGTCTTGTTTTAAAGAATCTTTCTTTTTATAAGGAGACATTGCAGTCAAGTACTACAGAAAACATATTCTCATTACTACCTAAAAAAGTCACACTTTATCCGTATAGAGATGTTAGTATCAATATCAAAAGTGACATTAAGGATTTCAACTTCACTGGTGACAAGATATATTTAGTAGAGTTTTCTGCAGAGTCTGGACGAAATACCTATAATGTTTCCCCAAGTTACGTTGTATTACGCGGAAAAGTTATAAATCCGTCACTAAATGCTACAGTTAGCTCTTCGCAAGCAAGTTCCGTATTAATCGTCCAAAACACTGGAGATTGTATTTTAGAATTCAATGTGGTTTATAACAACCAAATGCTCAACGAAAAACCTTTGGTAATATTCCCTAACCAAGTCATAAATTTAGACTTTGGAAGAGTTGTCAGAGCAAATTTACTAAAAATAGAATATTCCGCATATGGTGACCAGAAAAAATACATCTACGATGGTTTTTAATTTACTTTGATCGAGACTGTTGATTTGTAGCGGTAAAACATATAAGCTTACTTAATATTGTTATTGTTATGCTTCAAAAGGTTTCACGCTACACAAATGTATTTTGGTAAGTTCTCCATGTTTTCGTCAGCACTTAGACCGTTGAAATCCTTTGAACACCAAAAAATTCGGTGGGGATGTTTTGAACTTTAGAAAATGATATGATTTTTGGATATTTTTATTTCAAAAGTATTCTTGATTCTTTGGGGGGTAAAAAATGTACAAGAGATTGTTTGTTTTTCTGAGTTTTGTTGTTCTCCTAACCATTGTTCAAGCAATTGAAGTTTCGTTCTTTAATACTAATATAAAGGACGCACTAAACATGCTCTCTGTAGAAACGGGAGTTGTTATTATATATGAACCTTCCGTTAGCGGAGCTGTCAGTATACAGACCGAAGATGAATCGATCGAGAAAATTTTGGATCTCTTGCTCATGCCATACAGCTATTATTGGACTAAAGTGGACGGTGTGTATTTCATAGGCAGTACAAATCCAAATTCAAGTGGTTTTACAAACGTTGCAAGAGTTTATCAAATTCCTCTTAAGTATAACCCTGCAGAGATGATAATGGGTGCACTTCCAAGGATTTTCCAAGATTATATGCTAAAGCCAATTAATCAAAACAGCCTACTTGTCTACGCACCTCCCCCGATAGCCTCAAAAATTGCTTCTTTTGTTTCCCAAATAGATTTACCAATTAAGACAGAGGAAATTTACGTAAAAATATTGGACATTAGCGAGAGGTTTTTAAATACGCACTTAATCGATATTGGAATACAACCTTACGTTTCTGGTGTTGCTTATGTGCCTAACATTTTTCAGATACCTCTTTTTGGCACAAACCTCTATCTGCTTTTGAATCTCTCAAACTCTGAAGGTGGCAACTCTGAGGTAGAAGTGCTTTACGAGGGTAAAGTTAAGGCAACGAATGGAGTTCAAAGTAAACTAACCGCTCAGCGCAATTATACTACAATGCGATACGTCGATGGAAAACTGACCAGTGTAATAAACCAAGCCATTGTTGAAATGAATATAACCCCAAAATTTTTGTATAATAGATGCGTGTTGGATTTATCACTCAAAATAGAGGGTTTTCCGTTTACAAATGAACTGAATTTCGAAACTCGTGGTACCTCTTTGCAGACAACTTTGAATTTAGAATATTCTAAACCCTATCTTGTTGGTTCGTTCAGTTACGAAAGAACTGTCCAAAAAGAAGGTGGAATTAGTTTTCTAAAAGATCTACCCATAGTCGGATGGCTTTTCAAGAAATATTACAACGAATCTGAAAAACGTTATATTATCTTCTTGGTATCCGTTGGTACGAACATGGAAAAAGATGTACTGGTCGGTGATTCAAGATGAAGAGAATTGCACTCTTAGCTTTTATTCCTCTAACGTGTTTCGGTGCACGCATTTTATCGATCACTCTCGACTTTTCAAATGCAGCACTCTCAGATGTTCTTAATCACCTATCTAATGAGTCGAATGTGAATTTTGTGTACTCATCAGAATTTGGTAGCAGGTCTGTTTCAGTATCCCTACAAAATGTAGATCTCGAAACTGCATTGAGAATGGTTCTGTTACCCTTGAATCTCGATTTTGAAAAAATCACCAAAGACACTTATGTGATACTCAACCTTTCGAAATACGGTTCTATGCCAAGATACGCAGCTACATATGATCCGCGCTACGTATCTCCAGAAATGTTATCAAAAATTCTTGATAAGATGAAGATAGAAAACTACGTGCTGGGTGGTAGATTAACGTATTACGTATTTAGCCATAATCAGCTTATGCAGGTAAGAAACGTTTTATCAAAACTTGATACTGAACATGATGAAAATTCACAATCAGTATTGCTCAAAATAACCTATCTTTCTACTTCTGAACTTAGAACGCTTAAGGAATTGTCAATTGAAGACCTTGGAAAGATACTGTTCACCGAAAGATATACAACCTTCTCCACCACCACACACTATGTCTTGTTTAATTACACCTTAAAACAATCGAATTCCACACCGTATTCTCTTAATGATCCTACCGTAACTACTGAGGAAACGACTTTAGGAAGATATGAACTAAATGAAGGGGATTTTAGAATAAGTCTAATTGTCTTAGGAAAAGGTAATAATGTGATTATTAATGCGTCAAACGAGTTTTCGCAAGTTGAGGTTCCAGTTTTAGAAAACGTACGGGAGGAAAACCTTTCAGGTGCCGTCCTAAAGTCCGGGAATTTCTTAGTTTTTATAGAAGCCAACAGAATTGACAGTTCCATGTGGACTGGTAAGAATGGTCTGACAACTGAAATTGAGAAAGTTAAGAAAGCAACGGATGGTAAGTTATTATTAAATTCTTTTGAAGTGTTTCTCAACGAAACCAGAGCAAAAATATCACTATCAAACGATAATAAGAGATTTTCTTTAGAGTTGGCAAACAGCACGGAAACGGGAATGATCGGTTGGAATGTTGAATCCTCAAGCATGTTTGTTAATATCCTCAGCGGAACTTACATTGGTATATCTTACAATTTTCCTAAGAACTCGTTTCGTCTTTTGTTAGAAGATGAGATTAAGATTTTTGATCAACTGTCTGTAACCCCGCAAATTTCGTACGATTTTACGAATGGCTCTTTCTCAATAAAGGTGTGGGCAGATTTTACTTTATCGTTTTCACAAACGAGGCTGCTACTAAGTACAAGAATCTCAAGAGAGTATACCGCTAATACGGTTAACTTAGGTTTCACAGCAGCCCTGGGTTTTGGAATAAACACGGGAGAATATTGGGTTGGTCTTTATGTAGAGGATAGAAAGCTAGGGTTCTATGGTTCAGTCAAGTGGTAAGTGTCCTTTAAAACGGGTAAAAAGTAAATTCTAAGGTCACGGGAAACTCTTCGGTCTGGAGGTTTCCCCAATCTATATCGAAAGCAACCGAGAGATTTCCTTCCAACTTCTTCGAGGGGACTGAGATAGTTTGACCAATGTTGATTGGCTCGGAGCCAATTCTTAACTGCCTTGGTGCAACAACGGTTTGAATTGAATTTTCAGGAACGTACACGTTGACAGAAATTTTGAATCGCTTATTAGATTGTATACTTATGAATCCCACGACACCTTCGGAACTTTCCGGATCCAATGGAATGGGATGAGATTCGTTGTATTCCCATTGAACTTTTACAGTTTGCTTGACTGTGAATGTGAGAACCTGACTCCAAGTTAATCCTCCTGGTTCAAGCAGTGCGTAAAAAATACCGGAACCGAAGGTGTTGACTGCATATACGATAAGTAAAAAAAGATAGATAATTTTCTGTTTCTCCGTCGTTGATCACTCCTCAGATCTTAATAGCTCAAAACGGCAAGAACACAAACGTCAACAGCAACGTAAAGTCATCAGGCAACTCAGTAAATGTAAAGTATATAACCAAATCTCCGTATAACCAACGATTGGAAACAGAAGTGGGATACGCAGAATTTAGGGATATCCAGTCGTTTTTTATCCTGATTCGGCTTACATTAATACCTGTTGCATCAAAAATCTGCGCAACTGCGTAGACTTTGAATTTGATGTCTGAATATATGTATATCCTTCCTATTGTTGCAAGTTTGTTTACGTCATCAAAAATAAATCTCTGGTTTTCATCGTAGAACCACTGAATGTTTATAACAGCCCCAAACGTTGATAGAGCAAAAGAAGTTACAAGAACAACTATGGCAAGTGTTAACGAAAAGTTTTCTACAATCAAGTAACGCATACTTACAATAGTCTTAAAATTATCGTTGAACAAATTCATCACCACCTTTATTATACCACAACTTTCAAAAAACTAAGAGGGGCCTTAAGCCCCTCTCAAATATTTTAAACCTTTCACTGAAGTATTAAGTATTAGAACGGAAGGAATGTGAAGTCAAATTTCACTTGAAAGTCGTTTCCCACATTCAAAACCTCGGGGTTAAACACAACAGCAAATGCTCCTGACAAAATTTTTGTTGAAACTTGCGTTGGAGAAGCACTTGAGTTTGATAACGTTGTTGAACCAACTTTAAGAGAGACTACTTGAACACCTGTTGGTAAGGTACTACCAACGCCATAGTAAACTTTGAACTGTTTGTTTGACTTAAATTCGATGTTCCCAACTGTAGCCGTATAGTTTGTGTCGTCAACCGCAAAAGTTTGATTTTCATCATAGTCCCATGTAACTCTAATCCACTGTCTCACAGAGAATGTCAAAGTCTGGCTCCAAGCAGTGCTTTGGTTCAATTGCAAAGTTACACTTCCAGCCGCAAGCATAAGCCCCGTAAGTAACACCATCAACGAAACTACAAAAATCCTTCTCATATCACTACCTCCCCTTTAGTGTAGTTTTGCATCTGTTTTTTAACCGACACTTGGGATTATAATAACGCCGGACGGAAAAAGAAAGGAAAAAGTGAAAAAAAACAATAAAAAACACCGATGGCCAAAAAAGCGACCATCGGTGTTTCGATAGTATATTTTTTTGAAAAAGATTTACTCTAGTTCCACCAGTACCTGCCCTGTGTCTACTGTGTCGCCTTCCTTCACATGTATTTTTTTGACGGTACCAGGCCTGTCTGCAACTATGTCGTTTTCCATCTTCATTGCTTCAAGAATTACAACTTTTTGCCCATATTCTACCTTCTGGCCTTCGCTAACTAAAACTTTGAGGATAACGCCCGACATCGGAGAGATTATTTTCGCACTTAGACCTGATGAGCTCACTGCCGGTTCTTGTGTTGATTGTGTTGGTCGTGGTACTTTTGTTTCTACAACCGCAGGACTTTTTTCTCCAAGGGCTTGCGATTGTGTTTGGACAGGTTGTGAAACTGTCTGGACGCTCTGAGTTATGGTGTTCTGAACACTTTGAGTTTGCTGAACAGCTCCGAGCTCTTCAACTTCAACCACGTACTCTTTTCCATTAACCCTGACAACGAATTTTCTTACCATCTATTTCCACCTCGCCATCCGTATGTTCTCCATTCTTCCCATCCACGCTGTCCTTTGATTCTTGTAGTCCTTGTTGCACTTGGAGGAACCTTGGTTACAGACCTAACAACAACGTTTGTTCCAAGTACAGCATAGATTGCGCCAAAAACGGCCGCTATTTCTTCAGATTCATCTACTTTCGTTTGTGAAGTAGGTTGAATGCTTTTTTCCGAGATATTTTGCGTAGTTTGTACAGATTGTTCTTCTCTAGTTTCACCAGGTGCTTTTACTGATGGAATTTTCATCTGCTTATTCTTGCTTACTCCGAAATATTCCATCAGTTTAAATATCGCGTAAAGTATTACAAAAGCAAGGAAAACAGTCGTTATTCCAACAATTGTCACCGTGAGTTCTATTGGCAATAATGTTGTCTGTGTAGCGGTTTGAGCTGTTGTTTGAACCAATGACGCCGCCTCGTTAATTAGTTGAGTAGCTTGGAGTGTTTGAGATAATTGTGTTACCGTAGCTTCAATAGGCATTTGTTTATCACCTCGTTAGTGTTTGGAAACTTCGAATCAGAAAGTTACGAGTATTACAGCGGTATGTTTCCGTGTTTTTTTCTCGGTCTTGACTCAACTTTTGTCGCACTGTACTCAAGTGCTTTTTCGATCCACGTTCTTGTTTCTACTGGATCAATTACGGCATCTATATAACCTCTTGATGCTGCGACATATGGATTTGCAAAGAGTTGTCTGTACTCTTCTATTTTCTGCTTTCTTGTTTCTTCTGGATTTTCGGAAGAGTCAATTTCTTTTTTGAATATGATATTGGCTGCGCCATCCGGACCCATAACAGCAATTTCTGCCGTCGGCCAGGCAGCTACAAAATCAGCCCCTAGGTGTTTACTGCCCATCGCGATATACGCCCCACCGTATGCCTTTCTCAAGATTATCGTTATTTTTGGAACCGTAGCCTCACTGTAAGCGTACAGCAATTTGGCGCCATGCCTGATTATTCCTCCGTGCTCTTGTTTTGTTCCTGGTAGATATCCCGGTGTATCAACAAATGTGATAATCGGAATGTTGAACGCATCCAAGAACCTTATAAACCTTGCCGCTTTGTCAGAGGAGTCTATATCAAGCACACCAGCAAGGTAGTTTGGTTGGTTTGCAACAATTCCAACAGACCTTCCGTTGATTCTTGCAAAGCCAACAACTATGTTCTTTGCAAAATGTTCGTGCACCTCGAAAAACGTTCCTTCGTCGACAACTTTCTTTATCACATCACGTACGTCAAAACCTTTCTTAGGATCAACAGGAACTATCGTATGAATATCTGAACTATTTGGAACTGTCACTTCCCCTTCAAAAGGTGGTTCTTCCATATTGTTCTGCGGAATGTAAGAAATTAGTTTTTTAACCATTTCTATAGCTTGTTTATCATCTGACGCTAAGAAATGCGCGTTTCCGCTCTTGGTGTTGTGAACGAACGCACCTCCGAGGTCTTCTTTTGATATGTCTTCGCCTGTAACAGCCTTTATGACGTTTGGACCGGTGATAAACATCTGTGCCGTTTTGTCAACCATCACGACAAAATCTGTTATTGCTGGAGAATAAACCGCCCCTCCGGCGCATGGACCTGCGATAACGGTGATTTGTGGTATTACACCGGAAGCTATTGTGTTCCTGAAGAATATCTCTCCGTAGCCGTAAAGTGAATCAACACCTTCTTGGATTCGCGCACCGCCAGAATCGTTTATCCCAACAAGTGGGATGCCCATTTTAAGCGCCAAATCCATTACCTTCATTATCTTTTTTGCGTGCATTTCTCCAAGTGAACCACCCATTACTGTAAAATCCTGTGAAAACGCGGCAACAGGTCTTCCATTGACTTTTCCAATGCCCGTTACAACACCATCGGCCGGCAACTTCATCTTATCAAGACCAAACATCGTGTTTCTGTGTTTTACGAATTTATCAATCTCTTCGAAAGTTCCCTCATCAAATAAGAGTTGGAGTCTTTCGCGAGCTGTCAATTTCCCTTCTGCATGTTGCTTTTCTATTTTGTCCCGGCCACCACCTTGTTCAACTTCAGCTTCCATGGATTTGAGCTGCTGTATAAGTTCTTCCATCTCCATCTAATCCACCCCTTTTATTAATCTATTACCATGCATCGTAATCAATGCTCGCCTTCCACGAGCTCAATTAAAACTCCTCCTGTTGTTTTCGGATGTAGGAACAAAACTCTTGTTCCACCAGCGCCAGGCTTTGGTTCTTCAGATAGTGGTTGAAGCCCGTGAGACTTTGCCAAAGCCACGGCTTCGTCGATACCGTGTACGTTAAAGGCAATGTGATGGATTCCCTCGCCTTTCTTTTCAAGGAAGCCTGAAACTTCCGAATTTTCATTCATCGGTTCAAGCAATTCGATTCGTGTATCTCCGACTTTTATAAAGTAAACTCTTAGCCCCCGCTCGGGAAGTTCCTCAATTTCTGTAACTTCTAATCTCAGAAAATCTTTGTACAGTTTTAGCTTTTCTTTTGCATCTTTAACCGCTATTCCAATATGGTCTATTCTGTTTGTATGCATACCTTAGTTCACCCCCGAAAGTAATTTTACTGCTTGTCTTCTAATTACATTCTACAGATTTTTCATAACTTCTCAAACCCTTTTAAAGCTGTTCATAACCATCCTAAGGCTTTTGCAGTTCTTCTCATAAAGCTTTTGAGTGCTTCCTTTCCAACTTCAGTTTTTACGTATATGTCTTTGAATTCGTTTTTTTCGCAGCGTATTACTTTCACATCGCCAACGGCAATGCAGGTTTCTGTATAAGGTTCATCAACCAGGGCTTCAAGTCCAAACACATCTGGAAGTTCCTCGGAAAGTATTGTCTCATATGCGCCCAAGGAAACCTTTACCTTCCCAGACTTCACGATATACACGTACGGCTCTTTCTTGTCTTTTTCAATTATCTTATCTCCATCCTTGAATTCAAGAGTTTCCACGTAGCATCACCTCTAAAACTCTTGCCATTTTGGCGTACCTTCTGTATATGATGTTACCTTCTTCTCTATATATGCTCTCCAACGTCTTTATTGCCTCGTAAGAGTAGTCCAGAAGATGTGAGTAGTAGAGCAAAACCTTTTTCAGCAAGGCTTTAGCAACGTATCTGTCATTTAGAACAATATAAACCTTTGCAGCTGTTTCAATAAGAAGCTTCCCACCGATTTGTTCTTCTGGAAAGCGTTCAACGAATTTCTTCACCAAATTGACTTTAGTGAGCAATTTGTCATCCTCAAGGCTTTCTATCAATTCTACAGCTTCGTCTTTATCTTCAGGCAATTCTCCACCAGAAAGAGTTAAGAGGGCTTCTATTTGATTAAGGTATTCATCCATGTTTTCCGTTTCAAAATTGAAGTCATCTAAGACAAGATTTTCCAAATCTATCGATGTCTCGTATATGATTTTTCTCAAGGCGATAATACTTCGGATAATTCTTTCGTATTCATTTTCTAAGTTTGTTTCGACAATTTCAGATTCTTCTAAGGCTATTACGTCATCCTCCAAAGGGATTTGAAGTAAGTACTCAACAAGTGCCACGTAGTCGCCTTTCGTCAAGTCGTGATATGTATCATGTCTTGTTTCTCGGATTGTACCTGAAATGATCTTGAACAGTGTCTTGGGTACTTCTCCTTTTCTAAAGATTACTCCCTCGACCTTCATCTTTTCACCTTCTTTGAAAAGATGTACGTGTTTTTAGTACTTTGGCATGCGCTATCCTCTCTTAATCTTTAGCTTCGGCTTCCTGTTACCTGACTTATCTTGTTTACTTTCCTCAATAAGTTTGAACTCTTCATGGATTGTGCTAACCCTTGCGAGCTCTTTTTTCGATTCTTCCTCGGCTTTGTTGTCAACTCTCCTGAGGTTGAGTAGGTAAGAAACGGCCAGCTCGTAATTGCGCATCATCATGTCTGTGAACATTTCATAAGTTTCCTTCTTGAACTCCAAAACAGGATCCTTTTGGCCGTAACTTCTTAATCTAACAGATTCCTTGACGTGTTCGACTTCTTCAAGATATTGTCTCCAATTCTCGTCTATGATCCTCAACACTATGAATTTTGCGACGTGTTCAAAATCTTCTTCTCCGAATTCTTTTTTCTTCGATTCATAGGCTTGTTTGATGCGATTTATGAGTTCTTCCTTGAGCTTTTCTCTGTCGTCGTATTTTTCTATAATTTCATCGACGTTCACATAGTCTTTTATTATGGCAAATGAGTCTTTAAGCCCTTCCTTGTTCCATTCAGGTGTTGAACAGAATTCCTCCAATCTTGATTCTACAAAGTTTTCAATCGCCTCTTCCATGAAATGGTCAACGTTGTGCTGCAATATGTAATCTCTGTAGCCGTAGATTGCTCTTCTTTGTGTATCTAAGACGCTATCAAGTTCGAGCAGGAATTTACGCACTCCAAAGTTTATACCCTCGACCTTCTTTTGAACTTGCTCTATCAATTTGGTCAACAAAGGATGGTATATCGGCTGACCCGGTTCGATTTTCACCATGTCCATGACCTTTTGTATCCTGTCACCACCGAAGATTCTCATTAAGTCATCTTCAAGCGAGAGAAAGAATATCGACTCCCCAGGGTCTCCCTGCCTACCTGACCTTCCGCGTAGTTGGTTGTCTATCCTTCTGCTCTCGTGCCTTTCTGTTCCTATAACCAACAATCCACCAAGCTCTTTAACACCAGGTCCGAGCTTGATGTCCGTTCCCCTACCAGCCATATTGGTGGCAATTGTGACCATGCCTTTTTGACCGGCTTGAGCTATAATCTGCGCTTCTTTTTCGTGGTACTTTGCATTCAAAACTTGGTGAGGAATTTTCTCTTTTTTGAGCATTTCACTGAGTCTTTCGCTTTTTTCTATGGACGTCGTTCCTACAAGAACAGGTTGCCCTTTCTCGTATCTTTTCTTTATCTCCTCAACAATTGCTTTGTATTTTTCTTCGACGGTCCTGTAAATTAAATCGTCCCTGTCTACCCTTATCATCGGCTTATGAGTCGGGATAACGACAACATCAAGCCCATATATTGCTTTGAATTCTTCTTCTTCCGTTTTAGCAGTTCCGGTCATACCTGCGAGCTTTTCGTACATCCTGAAATAATTCTGATAAGTTATCGTAGCGTATGTTATGCTCTCCTCCTTTATTGGAACGCCTTCCTTTGCCTCTATTGCCTGATGCAATCCTCCACTGTAGCGCCTTCCAGGAAGAACACGACCTGTGAATTCGTCGACAATCAAGACCTGCCCGTTGTGAACTATGTAATCAACGTCCTTTTTGAACAAATGAATCGCTTTGAGTGAGTTTATTATGTGATAGATGCTGTTAACGTTTGCTGGATCGTATAAGTTATCAACGCCAAGTAACCTTTCAAGGTAATCTATGCCTTCGTCCGTTAAAATCACCGAACGATGTTCTTCATCTACTTTAAAGTGCTTGTCTTTCTCTAAACGTTTCGCAATTTGGTAGAATTGTTTGTAAACCGCTGCATTGTTCTTCGATGGACCACTGATGATGAGCGGTGTTCTTGCCTCATCTATTAGTATGCTGTCGACCTCGTCGACTATGGCATAAAAGTGCCCAGTTTGAACTTTGTCTTCTATCGATATAACCAGGTTGTCTCTGAGGTAATCGAATCCAAATTCCGAATTCGTTCCGTATGTTACATCGCACCGGTAAGCTCCCTTTTTGCTCACCTCTATTACATCTACTTCGAACGCTTCGACGGCCTTTTTGACTTTTGCTTCGTCTGGTAAGAACTCCCCGTCGAAATCGTCAGGCCAGACGCAATAATTTTCTTCAAGACCTTTCTGAGCTAACTCTGGGTTTTTCCAAACTACTTCATATGCCTTACCAGATGTTGTTATAACTCCCACCCTTAGACCGAGGGCCAGATATATCGGTCCCATCCACATGGCATCCCTTTTGGCAAGGTAGTCGTTCACCGTAACCATGTGGATGTTTCTGTTCATTAGGGAGTTCAATACAACAGGTAAGGTTGCAACCAAAGTCTTGCCTTCTCCAGTTTTCATCTCCGCAATTTTTCCTTTGTGGAGCACTATGCCACCAATTAATTGAACATCGAAATGTCTCATTCCTACGGTTCTTCTCGCTACTTCTCTTGTAAAAGCAAAAATATCAACCAGATATTCGTCCAGTTCATCTAAGCTTTCCAACGTCCCCTTCTTTGATAAAACGTATTCTTGCATCTGCAGAAACGACATGTTCCGTACTTGTGGTTCGAGCTCGTTTATTTGCTCAACCAACTTCCTTGCCTTTCTTATTTCCATTTCGTTCTTATCAAACAACTTTTTCAAGCTTTTGAGCATTTTCCAAGTCCTCCTACTATCCTTTTTGTTTATTAATTTTCGTCGGTTCAAGAATATTTTACCACAAGAAAAGAAAAAGGTCATCCTGCCGATTAGCAAGGATGACCAGAAAGAAAACGTATATTAGAAATCTATGCCTTCGAGGAGCATGTTATTAAGTTCGTTCAGTATTTCATGAGGTGCTATGAGCTCACCGCCAACCCTGCTGAGTAATCTCAATTTCGTGCCTGGCTTTATCAGTTTTACAACTTCACTGGCGTACTGTCCTAAGTTCATCTCAGCAACCAAAACGTTTTGAACATTCGCGAGTTTCTTTCTCATCTTTTCTATAGGAATTGGCCATATTGTTATTGGCCTAAGCAAGCCTACTTTTATTCCTTCCTTCCTTGCTATAAGCACAGCTTCCTTTGCCGACCTTGCAACTGAACCATAGGCAATTATTACCGTCTCAGCATCGTCCGTCATGAATTCTTCGCACTCGGCTATTTTATCGATATGTAACTTAATCTTGTTAACAAGCCTTCTGATGAGTTTTTCAGCGGTTTCCGCCGTGGCCATTGGGAATCCTGATTCATCGTGAACCAAACCGGAGACGTGGAAGTGGGCCTTACCCATTTCTACGAGTGAAGGTGGAAGGTTCTCGGCATACTCACTTTCAGAAAATGGTACAAAAAGTTCTTCTTCCTCAAGTTCGCGGGATGAAAGCCTTTCAATTATTTCAATTTCACTATCTGGTGGTAGCATAAAGTTTTCGTACATATGGCCAAGTACTTCATCCATCAAAAGTACCACAGGTGTTCTGTACTCTTCAGCTAAGTTGAAAGCTTTAATAGTGTACCTGTAAACTTCCTCCACTGTCGAAGGATAAAGCGCTATAATCGCATGATCACCATGCGTTCCCCACCTTGCTTGCATTATATCACCTTGGGATGGTTTGGTGGGCATACCAGTTGATGGCCCTCCGCGCATAACGTTAACAAAAACCGTCGGTGTTTCCGTCATTATCGCATAACCTATAGCTTCTTGCATGAGGCTAAAACCTGGTCCACTTGTTGCTGTCATAGACTTTACTCCCGCAAGCGATGCACCTATAATCGCAGCGGCACTCGCTATTTCATCTTCCATTTGTATGAAAACCCCTCCGACTTTGGGAAGTTCTTTTGCCATCGTTTCGGCTATCTCAGAGGATGGAGTAATTGGATAACCAGCGTAAAAACGGCAGCCTGCCTTTATCGCACCATATGCGCAAGCTTCATTTCCTTGCCAAAACACCATCCTTGGATTCTTAGGCATTTTCAACACCCGCCTTTTGTTCTTCTTTGATCTCGACGATATTTATAACAAAATCAGGACACAGATTCTCACACATCAAACATCCAATGCACGTACTGTGGTCGTAAACTGCTGGTTTATTAAGCTCACCCTGAACAATTGTCTTTGTGGGACACACATGATAACAAATCCCACAAGCCTTACACCATTCGTACTTTATCTCAACTCTGTACTGCTTTTTAGCCATTTTCTTACCTCCCTAAAATCAGTTCTTCTTCGGACAATTACTTGAAAATAGCCAGGAACACACCTGCAGCAACTGCTGATCCAATGACCCCGGCAACATTCGGTGACATAGCGTGCATGAGTATGAAGTTAGTTGGATCCTCTTCTTGAGCAAGTTTTTGAGCAACCCTTGCAGAATCAGGAACTGCAGAAACTCCCGCAGCACCAATAAGTGGGTTGACCTTGTTTTTTAAGAACAAATTCATGAACTTGGCAAATAGAATACCGCTTGAAAGAGCGGAGACAAATGCGAACGCTCCCATGCCAAATACAAGTAAAGATTGTGGTGTCAAAAAGATATCGGCCCTTGCCGAAGCTCCAACAGACAAGCATAGCAAGATAGTCACAGTGTCGAGTACGTACCTGCTCGCTGCTTCAACAAGGCGCTTCACATTGCCAACTTCCCTGAGAAGATTACCAAACATCAGTGGTCCAACCAACGTTAAAGATTGTGGAACCAAAAGTGCGGTAACAAGTGTCGTGATCAGCGAAAAGATGATCTTTTCGGTTCTGGTAACCTTTCTCGGCGGGTTCATTCGGATTAACCTTTCCTTTCTGGTTGTCAGAAGCTTAGATACAGGTGGTTGGAGTATTGGAATAAGCGCGATGTAAGAATATGCAGCGATTGCTATTATCGACAAAAGCTCTGGAGAGAATTTTGTGGAAACATAAATCGACGTTGGTCCGTCTGCACCTCCGATGATACCAATGGCCGCAGCTTGCTTTAAAGTAAATCCAAAAGCCCTTGCAAGCAAGAACGTTATGAATATTCCAATCTGAGCTGCTCCACCGAGGAATATGGTAATTGGATAAGATAACATGAACGAAAAATCCGTCAACGCACCGATACCAAGAAAGATTAATGGTGGGTAAATCCCTAAGTCAAGTCCTTTCTTTATGTAATACATAAATCCACCAGGAATGAACCGACCATCTGGAAACGTCTGCGGTGGGTTCAAGATACCTGTTGCAAGTGGTGGAATGTTGGAAAGAACGATACCAAAAGCGATAGGTATCAACAACAGTGGCTCGGCATCTTTTTTAACGGCAACGTATATCAGAACACCAGCAATGGCTATCATGAAGATGTTGCCAAATGTCATTTGAGAAAACGCCATTGTTCTGATAAAAGCAAGAAACTCCTCCAGCATTTGCTCTGGCCTCCTGGTTTTTATTTTGATATCTTTCTCAATATCCAGTATACTATCTTCGCAGAGACTTTTCAACAAGAAACACGAAGAACAAAACTAAGTATATGGGAATATTTCATTGAATTGTCTCAAAATTCAAAGTTTAAGTTCTTCATTACCCCATCTTTCATCAGAAATTCACCTTTACTGATTACGCTCACGATTTCAAAACTCTGTTCGTCTACCAAAATAAAATCTGCATCCTGCCCCTTTGCTATTTTCCCCTTATTCAATTTGAAGACCCTTGCAGGATTCGTAGTTGAGATTTTGAGAACTTCCGCCAGTGGTAGACCTTTTTCCAGTACTTTGCGAATAGTGTACCAAACTGCACTGACACTCCCAACATCAAGTCCTACAAAGTTCCCATTATCATCGAACTTTGGAAGACTGCCTTGCCCATCTGAGGAGATAGTTACATTATCAAGTAACCCGTTTTCATATGCTTCGCATATTGCATCTATCGTGGTAAATTCAGCACGAACAAATTCAGCGTCTTTCGGCTGAAGCGCGGTTAGGTCGATTGTTCCACCCCGTTTAGCGAATTCAAGACCTTGTTCAAAAAGCTTCCTGCTTCTGCTCATGTGTGTAGGATACAGATGTTGGATTGGGATTTCCGTTTTTTCTATGATATCGAACAGATATTCAATTCCTCTTTTGCCAGATCCGACATGGAAATTCACGATACCAGCTTTACCGGAAATCATCCCTCCAACCCTTATATCGGCAACGATTCTTAAAATTTCCTCAAGTGTCGGTTGGGAAGACCTGTGGTCAGATATGGCGATTTCGCCAACACCGATGACCTTGTCGATCAATACAATGTCCCTCATGATGCTTCCAGTGAACGTTACTGGAGGAACACGATAAGAGCCTGTGTATATGAAAGTGTTTAACCCTTCGCTTTCAAGAGATTTTGCTTTAGCGTACAGGTTCTCAAGACTTCTGGTAATACCATCGGTCCCAAGACATCCAACAACCGTTGTCACCCCGCTTCTTATGCAGTCTGAAATTTTCAACTCTGGAGTTCTGGTTTCAAATCCCCCTTCTCCACCCCCGCCAGTTATGTGAACATGCGGATCGATAAGCCCGGGCAATAGCAAAAGTCCGTTGGCATCGTAAATTTCGTGCTCAAAAGGGAGAACTGAAGTATTCACACCTTCGCCCACGTGGATGACTTTATGGTAAAAAATGACGTCCTTTTTTCCAATATACTCAGGTGAAAATACTTTGGCGTTCTTTATAATTTTTATCATTTCCTTCCTCCTTGAGTTTGCAACCAGAGTGAATGAGCTACTTAAACACCGATCGAACCATCAATGCCTATCTTGTATCCCATTCTTTTTACTTCTTCGATTACTCGTTCAACATTTACGTCGACCAAATAAGCTATATCTCGCACACTCACTTTTGCTTTACCAAAAATTGGTTTAAAATAATTTATCGCCATAATCGTTCTTTGGATCTGATTACCCTGACTCTTTATTTCCAACAGCTGTTTCACTTGCATTATACGTCTAAGCTGTGACTCACATATCTTCAAAATAAAACCGGGATTTGTTAAAGCCGCCTTTTCTATACTCTCAGTGCTAAGTGGTATTATATCTGTTGGGGATATCGAATAAAGTGTTGCCATCCTTGTTTTCGAATTCATTATTGCGCCCTCTCCAACAAATTCACCAGGTCCTACTATACTCATCAAGACTTCCCTATCTTCAAAAAGCTTCACCGCCTTTAAATATCCCTTTAGAACAAGAAACGCCTCGGTAGCAACCTCACCCTCCAATGTTACAATCGTTTCGCTTGGAAGGTGCAATCCCGCTTTCATGTATATCTCCAGAATCTCTTGCTTCTCTCCACCTTTGTAAAAACTCGTTAAGTACAAATAAGACAGATGTTCGGAATAATCTTTTGGACTTAGGCGTCTAAAATGTACATCTGCCTTTTCAGGTTCTAAAATCATGCTCAACAATGTGTGCCATATCATTATTTCTTTTCTGAGCTCTTCGTTAATCGTTTGAGGCATGAGTTTTACAATTACATCGTATGCTTCTTTGTAGTAACCTGCTGCGTAAAGTGATTTGACTTGGAGCATATCTTGAAAAATACTGTCTGTAATTTTATAGGCCCCCGGATGCACTTTGTTAAAAAATCTCATCCTATCCGGTCCAACGTACGTTGGGATTTCTTGAGATTCTGTAAGCTCAGAATCGATTAGGAGTAACCTCGCAGCTACCGACGGAATTATGTTTTTTAAAGCTTTCCCTGTGTGCTCGAAGTTGTAAATCTCATCTGGCTTTATAGCAAAAAGCGTTACTTCGCTTACCGAAACGACTTGCTCTTGTGATGGCAGGTTGAAAAGAGCCCATTCTCCAAGTGCCCCTGTTTCAATGCGCATTGTTCTATTAAAGAGCTTAGTTTCGACTATACCATCAATTAAGTAGTACAAATACCGGGGAACTTCCATATAATCGTAGATTTTCGTTCCCGCTGGGAGTACGAAAGTCTCCATGGTTCCATCTCCTCAGATAAAAAGGTTCAAAGAAAAACCGGGCACATTGTGCCCGGCTTAATTTTATCATATAACGGCCAATTTCTTTCCGACTTTCTCAAATTTCTCAAGCGCAAAGTCAAGGTCTTCCTTCGAATGCACGGCGCTTATCATCACCCGTATCCTTGCCTTTCCTTTCGGAACGGTTGGATAACCTATCGCCTGTGCAAAGATACCTTCTTCGAAGAGTTCTTTACTGAACTGAGTTGCAACCTTCGCATCGTAAAGCATAACAGGTGTTATCGGCGTTTGGCTCACTCCAAGGTCGAAACCTAGCTTTTTCATCTCCGTTTTGAAATAATCTGCATTGTTCCAGAGCCTCTTAACCCTTTCATCGCTCTCTTGCAGTATCCTGACAGCCTCAAGACAAGCTGCCACATCAGCAGGTGTGAGTCCTGTGCTGAAAAGGAATGGTCTTGCTTTTTGCTTCAGATATCTAACAAGCGTTTCACTACCTGCGATGTAACCTCCAAGCACACCAAATGCTTTAGAAAGCGTTCCTATTTCCATATCAACTTTCCCATGGAGTCCAAAGTGATCCACGATGCCTCTTCCAGCTCTACCAAGGACACCTTCCCCGTGCGCATCGTCAACCATGACAGCGGCACCGTATTGTTCTGCAAGGTTGACTATCTCTGGAAGCGGAGCGATATCTCCATCCATACTGAAGACACCATCTGTTACTATTAGTATCCTTCTTGCTTTTTGGACATCCCTTGCTTCTTTGAGCCTTGCTTCCAATTCGTTCATATCGTTGTGTTTATAAACGTACCTTTTCGCCTTTGAAAGTCGAACACCATCGATTATGCTTGCATGATTAAGCTCATCGGAAATAATGGCATCGTTCTCATCACCAAAAATTGTTGGGATCGCTGCCTGATTTGCCACAAATCCTGACTGCAAGAAAATAGTAGCTTCAGCTCCCTTAAATTCGGCAAGTGCTTTCTCGAGTTCTTCGTGAATCTTCATCGTTCCTGCGATAGTTCGAACGGCTCCAGGTCCAACTCCCCATTCCTGAATCGCCTTTATCGCTGCTTGTTTGAGCCTTTCATCGTTAGCAAAACCAAGATAGTTGTTCGAGCAGAGGTTCAGCACTCGTTTACCATTGACAACGATCCATGCACCCTGTGGAGACTCAAGCGTGCGTATATTAATGTAAAGTCCTTCGTTCTTCAATGTTTCCATTTCGTCTTCTAAGATTTTGTAGTTAAACATAATCTCCCCCCTTTGAAAATCAGTTTTTAATTGATGCTGTTAACTAAAAGTATTGAAAATTTCCAAAAACCGTATTATCTTCTTATTAGTGGAACACCCCCCACCATCAATTCTCACAAAAAGGAGGTACTCCACTATGCAAAATTCTGTAGTCTCTTGCCCCAAATGCGGCTCTACCAACATCTACAAAAACGGTCATGATAAGTACGGTAACAACAATACTTTTGCAAAGACTGTAAGCGCACTTTCAGACTTGTTCATTCAAAAAAACACAAGCTCTTCTCTTTCCCTTATCCTAAATGCCCTGTCTGTGGAAAAACTATGCAAATCCACAAAATCAAAAAAGCCTTCGTTAAGTTCCGTTGCCGTTCTTGCCATACCAGAGACGAAATCCCAACTAACTTACCTCAATTTGTCCCTCTTCCTTTCGACTCTTTCAAGTTCTTCCGTTTCCCTATCTTTATTGTCCTTAAAGCCTTCGTCCTTTATTTCAAAGCTGTGTCCTTGCGTTCCATCAGAGACTCACTTAATATCAAAGTCTCTCATGTCGCTATCTACAAGTGGATCCTTAAGTTGTCTTGTTTCTTTTCCATCCTCGTTCCTGTAGATGCTTTCAAAGTCCATGGTGATGAAACTGTCGTTTTGTTTAAATCCAAAAAGTACTACGTTTGGTTCTTAGTTGAGCACGATTCGAATCTTATTGTTGCTTGGCATGTATCCAAATATCGCGATATGGGTCAAGTGAAGATATTGTTAGAGAAGTTCTTTGGTAACAACGAAAGAGAAATCGAACTAATCACTGATGGACTTGGTGCGTATGGTGCAGTGAAGATACTATACAAGAATATCAACCATATAGTTGTGAGACTTGGGCAGAACAATCAATGTGAATCGAAGTTTTCGTTATTCCAAGACTTTGTACGAGCCAAGCGTGGATTTAAGAATATTGACAATCTTCCAATGTACGTGAACAGCTTTTGTGTAGTGAGAAATCTCTTGAAACTGAACAACAATGATATTGCGCGTGTTATCTGTGTTCTATTGTCTTCCATCACTACAAGTTAACAGCATCTCCCCCCTTTGAAAATCAGTTTTTAATTAATCCAGATTCAAAACAACTTTACCACATTGTTTGTTGAGCATGAGTTCGAAACCTTTTTCCCACTCGTTAAACGGAAGCACGTGAGTAACAACTTTTGAAAGGTCAACTTTCTTTGTTCGTAAAAGCTCATCAGCTATTCTCCATGTCTCGAACATCCTTCTACCTGTTATACCATAGACCGTAAGTCCTCTCATGGTGATTAACGCGTCAAAATTAATATCGATCTTTCCACCGAATATACCAAGAACAGATACCTCTCCGCCCATCGTGACGCATTTTAAACCGTCCTCAAACGCTTTCCTGTTACCACTCATTTCGAGCAAAACGTCGACTCCATCGCCGAGTAGTTTATAAACTTCCTTGACCAAATCTTTTTCCGCAGGATTTATCACAACATCGGCACCGTTTTCTTGCGCCATTTCTATTCTCAGTGGGTCAACTTCCGAAACGATCACAGTACTTGCACCTGCAACTTTTGCCACTTGGATCGCCATCAAACCTATCGGGCCTGCACCGGTTATAAGTACCGTCTTTCCAAGTAAGTTTGTGACGGATGCCGTATGAATTGCGTTTCCGAACGGTTCCATAACAGAGGCGTAATCCAATGGGATTTCGGGCGAGAATCTCCAAAGGACGGTTTCTGGGATGATAGCATATTCTGCGAAAATACCATTCGTATCAACACCCAAGATTTTTAGATTCTTACACACGTGCATCCTTCCAGTTTTACATTGATAGCAGTGTTCACAAGGAATATGAGTTTCCGCTGCGACCAAATCACCAACCTTCACTTGAGTTACAGCACTGCCAACTGCTACAACTTCACCTGCCATCTCGTGACCAGTGATGAGCGGTGGAATTATACGAGATTGTGACCATTCATCCCATTTGTATATGTGAACATCAGTTCCACAAATTGAAGCACGTCTAACCTTAACAAGCACATCTCGAGGTCCCAAGTCTTCTTGAGTGGGCCTTTTGACCTGCTCCATCACCAAACCAGGACCAGCTACCTTTTTCATTATCGCTCTCATTGTCCCATATGCTGTTTCTGTTCCCAAGGCAATCGCCTCCTTTTGTCAGCTTCGTTAGATTTTTTGGACAAGTTGTTCTAATGCGCTGCACAATTCAATTATACAACCAACCAAGAAACAAAGAAACTTCACCAAGCGATAATTTAACGAGCATACGAAAGAAAAAACATTGGAAAAGTTCCTTATGTGGTAAAATTCACTTATTTTCTCAATAATGTTCGCTATGTGAAATTTAAAAGAAACTCTCAAAACTCCATGTTTCAATCGAATTCTGCATAATCCCTAACATATCTTTCATTCCTTATCGCTACTCTCTTGCCTTCCATCTCAATAATTCCAAGCCTTTCCAGTTCTATAAACACCCTCGAAAGTGCAGGTCTTGTTGCACCGAATTCTCTTGCCAATTCTTCCTTCGACATATACATGGTTACTGTGGAGGAATTCTGTTCATCCATTAGTCTAACAAGATATGAGCAGACTTTTTGAACGAGATTTTTCATCGTTATTTCGTAGAACCTATCGGTGATAAACACAAAAGCATCGCTAACATATTGCAGATAATTCCTTAGGAGCTTCTCGTTTTTCATAAGCAAGGAGACGAAAAAATCCTTTTCGACAGATAAAAACACAGAAGGCTTGACTGTTTCAACATCGACGGGATACTTGGCATCTGTAGAAAAGATAACAGCCGCTGCCAAGAGCTTTGGAGCGAACATGTGGTCAATCTGTAAAACGCGTCCTTCTGGGTTAGTGAACAGCCCAAATGCCTCGCCTTCCACTAAAAAGAGCAGTTCCTCACATGAATCTCCCCTGATTCTTACTAATTCTTTTGAATCATACCTCTCAACCCGAGCATTACGAACGACCTCTTCTATACAGCTTTTCTCAACACCTTTGAATATCTCGCACGTTTGAAGAGCCTCAATGAAACGTTGATTCGAGCTACTCATCTCAATTCCCCCTTAGTGGATGAGTTTAAAGTAATTTTTTTGATTCTACATAAATTGTAACATAGGTTACGGAAAAATTCTTTGGTTTCAGTTATCATATACGCGGAAACAATAAGAAAAATTTCACAATGATTTTGAGAAACCACATACTAAAATTCTTTTTCAGGAGGTGTTACTATGGCGTTGAACATGTTTTGTTATCAGTGTTCGCAAGCGATGAAGGGAGAAGCTTGTACGATAACGGGTGTGTGTGGCAAAGAACCGACGGTCGCAAGATTGCAGGATAACCTGCAGTATATACTAAAAGGCATCTCTGCGTACTACTACCACGCACGAGAGCTGGGCTACAAAGACGAAGAAATCGCAGCATTCTTGGGTGAGGGACTGTATTCAACTCTTACAAACGTCAATTTCGATGCACAAGAGTTTGTCAACCTAGCACTCAAGGCAGGTATGATGAACTTTAAAGTCATGCAGCTTTTGAAAAAAGCCCATATTGAAACGTACGGAGAACCAACACCTGTTGAAGTAGAAACAGGAACGAAAGAAGGACACGCGATCATTGTGACAGGTCATAACCTAAAAGCCCTCGAAGAACTGCTCAAGCAAGTTGAAGGAACCGATGTCTATGTATACACTCACTCGGAAATGTTGCCAGCGCATGGTTACCCGGGACTAAGAAAGTACAAAAATCTCGCAGGAAACCTTGGCGCAGCTTGGTATGACCAAAGGGAACTGTTCGATAAGATTCCTGCAGCAATATTGGGAACAAGCAACTGTGTCTTGTTACCAAAAGAATCTTACAAAGACAGAATGTTCACAACTTCAATTGCAAGACTGCCCGGAGTAAAACACATTGAAGGCTATGATTATTCCGAAGTAATAGCCAAGGCAAAATCTCTGCCAAAACTTCCAGAACAACCTGGAAAATACAAATTAACGACCGGATACTCGGCAAGTGTGGTAAAATCACTTGCTGGCAAGATAAAAGAACTTGTCGAAGCTGGCAAGATTAAGCACTTCTTCGTTGTAGGTGGTTGCGATACACCAACCAAACGAGGTGTATACTACAGAGAATTCGTCCAAAAACTTCCAAGAGAAACCGTCGTCATTACTCTTGCATGTGGCAAGTTCAGAATTAACGACTTGCAGCTTGGAGATATCGAAGGTATACCAAGGCTCATAGATGTTGGTCAGTGCAACGACACGATAGTGGCACTTGAAATCGCCATGGCACTTTCCGAAACTTTCGGTGTACCGGTTGCAGAATTACCACTGACGCTTGTGCTCACATGGATGGAACAGAAAGCGGTTGCAATACTTTGGACGCTGCTTGCACTTGGATTGAAAGGCATATACATTGGTCCAGTGCTACCAGCTTGGGTGAATGATGATATTTTAAAGGTTCTTGTAAACAACTATGGTATAAAGCTGATAGGAGAGCCGGAGGAGGATATAAAAGCTATCTTGAAAAACTAAAAGATAACCACACTATCAGAAAACAAACGCTGGGCATCATGCGCCCAGCGTTTCTTGTTTCAAGACTCAAAACTTATCAAGTTTGAAAATTTCCTCTACTGACAATGGAATTATAAAGTTCTTGGATAAATCTATAAGTGTAAATAACGAACTACTCCATTTGCGAATGTGCACAAAACGTTATTCTCAAAAGGCAAAAGGCTCGTTAGATACCCTGTTCCAGCAAAAATCATATCGTAATTTCCCGAGTCCAAATCAACAAAAGCTACCTCCCCACGGTCCGTTCCTAAAACAAGTTGTTTTTGGTCGAGAATTATCGGATCTGCTACCATTGTTGAGGAATTCAACTTGACGTTCCAAATGATTTTTCCGGTTTTTGCCCCTATTTTGTATACTTCACCGTTCATTGTTGTGACATAAACAAAATCACCCTGACGTTTCACAGAAGAGTATCCAACACCTGGTATTTTCAAGCTCCAAATTTTTCCTTTGGTTTGAACATCCATCGCATTGACTGTCCCTTCTATGTTTGCATATATCAGCAAATTCCCAACAATTGCAGGTATTGAACTGCCAGATGTGTAGTAACTTTTTCCAACTTCAAATTGGTCAATTAATTTTCCATCCTCGCTAACTATGTAAATCTTACCGTCCCAAGATGGTTGATAGTATTTACCGTTTTCAAAAAGCGGCTGAATTTCAAGCAAGCCCTTCAAATCATGTTTTGCTATCACCGTTAAATCGGTAGCTTTCAGTATGTAAAAATACTTACCTGCGCAAACAGCAAGTGTTGAATTTCCTTTTTTAATTGCATGTATTGGTTCGGATAATTTTACCTGCTTAAGCAAATTTCCATTTACATCAAACAGATATAAATTTCCATCCAAAGCGCCTAAGACAAAATTACCAGAAATAGTCTCTATATTTGCCACAACAGAACCTATTTTTTTCTTCCAAAAGGCTTTTCCATCTTTTAAAAAAACTACGTTGCCAGAGTAGTCGGCAATAACAAAGCCACCTTCCAAAACTGCAGGCTTTGAGTAGATTGTATCTTCCAGTTGGAACGACCAACCTTTTTGTTGTTGTTCAAGTACAAAGAACTTTTGAAAAACTCCTTCTTTACCTATTAAGGAAACTCTCAGCAGTACTGAAATATCAACCTTTGGAAGGTTGTTAAGAGTAACTTCGTACGTTGAAGGTTTCTCAGAAGTATTTTGAAGTGCACGTTCGTGTATCACTTTACCGTTTGCTATTATCCTTATCCTTTCTGCGCCAACACCCTCTACTTTTATCTTAACTGTGCCATCCGCATTTTTTACGAGTGTTATAGTTCCGTTTACCAACTGTCTTTTCTGTTTTTTGAGAGGAACACTTTTGAGTATTTCAAAACCATCCGTACTTACATCATACTTCCATAAGTAAGCTTGCTCGTTATCCCAGCTTAAAACAGTCATATAACCATCTTTCGCAGCACCCACGGTCTGAAACCAAGCCCAGTTATAGAATCCCGAGTGGTCGTATTTGTGAACATGTCCAGACAACACAAGCGGAACATCATAATCTGGAAGCATCTCTAAAACCTTCCAACCATCATCGGTGTAATTATTAGGTCCACCAAATGGATGGTGAGACAGCAAAATTACCTGCTTACCTTTGGATTTAGACCTCTCCAGCTCTTGTTTCAACCATTTCAACTGAATTTCCCCGATATGACCCACGTGTTGGAAGAGCATCGTTGTACCGATACCTATGACGACAAAATCACCAACTTCGTAAGTGAATGTTTCATAGAGCCCTGCTGAATTGTTGATATCCAACCTCTTCGTCTTTCTTATCTGATAACTCCACCGCACATCGTGGTTACCCAAAATGTACCTGTACGGAATCTTTGCACGTTCCAGAATGAGCAGCGTTTCGTGCAACTTATTGAACTCTTCATCACTTCCTATTTCGGTGAGGTCACCCAAAAGAAAGACTGCCTGTGGTTTTATTTCAGCAATTTCGCCTAATAATTTCTCAACTGTTTTTGATTTGTACGGATAGTGTAAGTCTGTTAGTAAAGCAATATATCCGTTGTGGAAGGTGAATGGATATGCTTGGTTGGTTTGAGCAATGGAAAGCGATTGGAGTACTAATAAGACAGATATGAACACGAAAACCAATGAAAACCGAACGAAACGTCTTTTCACACTTTGACCTCCTACATACTTTTGATTTCTATCTCATGTCCATTTTCAAAAAACTCCCGCCAAAAAGCGGGAGTTCAATTCGTGTTATTTTTTTGCCTGGTAGTAGCACCTTTTAGGCGATTCTATCTTTCCTTCTTCTTTGAGTGCTTTTATGGCTTTGTCCACTTCTTCTTTGGAAAGCCCAGCCTTTTCGGCGATATCTCCCGGTCTCAGTGGTTTGTCTGACTCTAAAAGAACTTTGAAAACAAGTTCCTTTTTATCCATACAACTTCCCCCTTTCTTGTTCCAAAAGTAAACGAAGTTCGACAGTGTTTATAGTTATCCGTGGTATAATAATTATACCATAAATAATCGAGAGAGGTGAAAGTATGCCAAACAACATATCATATGCAAGACCGACAATAATTGTAAGCAGGTGTTTTTTTGAACACACAAGATACGACGGTGGAATTATTTCGAGCGATGTTGTAAAAAAACTCGAAAGTTATTGCGATTTTGTCCGGGTGTGTCCTGAGGTGGAAATAGGTCTGCCAATTCCAAGGGAACCCATAGATGTTTTTCTAATAAACAACGAGCTTAAACTCCTAAACAAATCTAGAACGGAAGACCTCACAGAGAAAATGCTCTCTTTTGCTAATAATTATGCCGACCGTATTCCAGACAACATCGATGGAATGATCTTAAAGTCTAAATCTCCGTCTTGTGCTTTGAACGATGCAAAGTTGTATGGCGAAAATGGTAGGGTCATTTCAAAAACGCCTGGGCTCTTTGCTAAGGTGATGTTGGAGAGGTTCCCATATCTTGCCATCGAAAGTGAAATGAGACTTACAAACGATAAATTGAGGTTTGAATTCTTTACATTTATATTTACGTACGCAATGTTCAGAGGTGTCAAAACGAAAAGGGAGCTTGTTGAGTTCCATTCGAAGAATAAATTTCTGCTCTTGGCAAAGAACGAAAAGGTTATGAGAGATATGGGAAAACTGGTAGCGCAAAAGGGATTCGACGATTCAACAAAAAAAGCGTACGGACAACTTCTCGTCAAAGCCCTAAAAACACCTGTAAAGAAGTCAAAGATGATAAATACTCTGTTGCACCTGTACGGGTATTTCAAAGACAAATTGTCAGCGCAAGAAAAGGCTTACTTTATGGATTTGGTTGAGGACTACAGAAACGGCGTTGTGAATTTGCAAACAGTTCTTGCCATTCTAAAATCCTGGGCAATCAGGTATTCGATAGAGTACGTCTTAGACCAAACTCTTTTCGAACCCTACCCCAAGGAATTGGACCATTTGAAAAACGAAAGAGATGTAACAGAAAGAACAGAGTAATGACAAGGCATATAAGCATCGAGTCGAAAATCGCTTACCAACTGCTTAAGTTTATTAATTTTTCAAAAATTGTAGAAGTCAAAATGCTCAAGGATACTTTCAACAAATCTCCCGCTCTTCCGGGATATTCTTTGTGCAACAAAGTGGAAGTTCATTCTTTCCAGACCTTAGGAAGAAGTGTTTGGGAAATTACACCAAAAACTGCAAATTCAAGCACAACTATTTTGTTCCTCCACGGAGGAGCGTATATATCAAACTTAACAAAAATGCACTGGAAGTTTGTCGAAAAGCTTATCGAGTGCACATCTGCAACGGTGTACGTACCAGATTATCCCCTTGCCCCAGAATACATATGGAAAGACACGTATATGTTCTTGGACGAGTTATATACTTTGCTCCTTGAAAAACACGGTGAGAGAAATATCGTTTTTATGGGTGATTCGGCAGGTGGAGGGTTAGCGTTAGGTTTTACGCTAAAACTACGTGACGAAAGTAAAAGATTGCCAGATCACGTTGTTCTTTTCTCTGCTTGGCTGGATTTGAGTTTGAGCAATCCGGAACTGGAGCAATATGAGAAGAGGGATGTGATGCTAACCGTTAAAGGTTTAAAGGCTGCTGCGCAAAGGTATGCAGGTAACGAGGATGCTAATTTGAAAGACCCTCGTCTTAGTCCTATCTACGGTGATTTTTCAAACCTTTGTCAAATAACTGTTTTCACCGGAACTAACGATTTGTTGCATCCGGATTCGAAAAAATTAAGGGAGGTCTGTGAAGTACACAACCTCCCGCTTAATTATTTCGAGTATCCAACCATGTTCCACGATTGGGTAATTTTTACGTTCTTGCCAGAGTCAAAAGATGCACTCAAGAAAATTCGAAAAATTCTAAGATGAGTAGATTAGTAATTGTTCCAGACGTATCTTATTATCTCATCTTGGTATTGCATAGCCATGTACGTTGGAATTATAAAGTTATTAACCATGATTGTAAACGCCACTTTCCGACCTGTCTTTGTGACCATCACTCCCGCTATGTTCGAAACTTTCTGCAGAGTGCCCGTTTTGGCATAAAGTGTTATATCACCAAGTCTTTTTTCCATAGTGCCCTCTTTTCCCGAACTTGCTAACGTTGATATAAATCCATTAAAACCTCCGTGGGTTTTGTAAGCATAGACCAACACCTGGGTAATCATGTAAGGGGTTGCAAGGTTATAGGTTGATAATCCAGAGCCGTCGTTAAGCTTGAATGGATAATACTCTCCAAAGAGCTTTTTGTAAAAATCGTTCATAACTTTAAGTGAGTTATATATACTACCAAAACCGTAAACTCTCAGTCCTACAGTTCTCAGTATCTGTTCTGCATACGAGTTACTACTGTATTTGTTCGCCACCGAGATGAGATTCTTTAAAGGGGCAGACTTGATCACTATGAACTCTCTGTAGTCACTTGTTAGTTTACCTATCTTGACCGTACCTTTAACGTTGATACCATAGCTGCTGAGTATCTGTTTAATATGAAAGCCAAAGTTCAAAGCTACAGCAGTTGTATCGTATGGATTAAAATTGTTAGGATTTTCTTTAAGTATCAAGGCATCAACGCTTGGATTTTTATAATCCCATTCCCAACCGATACCCCATCTTTCATTGGAGAAGAAAGAATTGTCGATTACTATGTTACCTTCTATCTCCCTTACGCCTTCAATGACAAATTTTTTGAGGTTCGCTTTGAGCGTATCGACGCTCATCGAAGGGTCACCGTTACCTTTGATGACAATGTTGCCTCGAACTGTCGGAGATATGTTACCGCGAGGAACGTACACCGTTGTAGTGTAGCGAAAATCAGGCCCAAGCACTTCCCACGCAACGAGCGTGGAGAAGATTTTTGTCAATGAAGCGGGAACAAAGAGACTGTGTTCGTTGTACCGAACAAGTGTATTTCCATTGTCTACATCAACAAAATACACACCAACAAATCCACCCTGTGGTGCCTTCGAGGTTATGATGGAGTAAACGTCTTGAGCCAATATTACGGAAGGATAAATGATAAAAATAATGGATGTGAAAAATACCAGCGAAAGATAGAAAAAATTATTTTGAGAGTATTTCAATCTTCTTGATTCTTTACTCAACGATCTGATGTATGCTCTGAACACCTATTACTTTGCCTCCCACATCAATGTACAACGTATCATCACCGATTTTCAAAACTGTTCCTTCAACAATTTGATCGTCCACTTTTACTTTAAGCTTATCTCCTTCTTTGGGAACTAAGTATTTCTTCCAAAGTTTTGTGATATTTTCCGTTTCATTTCTGTATGTTATCAGTAGATTCCATGCGTGTTTGTTTACAGTATCAAGTAGGTAAGTGATTTTCACCTTTTTCTTGAGGATATCTTTCAAAGAAATCGCTATATCTTTTAAATCCTCAGGAATATCGTTGTTTACATTTATACCTATGCCTACGATAATAGCAATTACCCTGTCGTTGACAGAAACAGCCTCGGAAAGTATACCCGCAACCTTTTTTCCGTTGTAGTATATATCGTTCGGCCATTTTATGTACGCCTTCACTTTCAGCTTTCTCAGAACTTCCACAATTGCTATAGAGAATATCTTCGTGTAGACGTGGAGATTCAGGTGCACCTTTGGTTTAAAGAGCACTGAGTACCACAGTCCACCTTCTGGGGAATACCAAGTCCTTCCCATTCTGCCTTTGCCAGCTGTCTGTTTTATCGCAACAACTATAGCTCCGTCGTGGAAAGATTTGTAGTTCCTTTTCAAGAACTCGTTTGTACTGTCGACTTCATATAGTACTTCTATCTCCTCACCTATCATCTCACTATCCAGCTCCCCTTGAGTATTTTTTCAATCTGCTGCCAGTAACTCACGTTCTTCTCTTCAAAAAATCCTTCAACCTGTGTCTCAAAAAGATTGCTGAAAAGAGCAAGTAAACCAATGCGCCGAAGATTGTTGATGGGATCACCCATATGCGTCTTTGTGAAATACTCGAAAAGTAGTACGTTGATATACCCATCAGAAGAGAAGACAAAATAATGTATAAATCATCCTTTTCAAAAAGTTTCTTGTTCTCTTCCTTTGCAAGAAGATACAAAAACCCGATAATTCCCGCAACGCTAGTAGCTAATGCGACACCTACGGGTCCGTACTTTAAACCAACAAGAAGGTCCATCACCACGTTGGTAAGAGCCACTATTGTTGTCGCTTTCAGCGGTGTTTTCATGTCCTTCATCGCATGACGTGCGCGAGCCATTGTTGAGTACATACCGTAAAACGGCAGACCAACAACGTACGCATTTAGCACCTGCGCGGTGATTCTTGTATCTTTGGCCGTAAATCGCCCATACTCGTAGAATAATCTAAGGATCGGTTCATCAAGAACCAAAAGACCAACAGCTGCGGGAACTGTAAAAAAGAGCGTTGAAGTTATTCCACTCCTTAAGTGTTTGCTGTAGTTTTGCCTATCGTTACTGATTGTGGAGAGTATAACTGTCGCCACAGCCACTCCGAATAAACCGTATGGTAGCATGTAAAACCTTGATGCGTACTGAAGGTACGAAACGCCACCGCCAAGTCCTTTGCTGTAATAAGATACTACGTTCGTGTCAACTATACTATTAATCTGAGAAATGGACATTGCAAGGAAACTGGGCCAGAATAACCTTAGAAAATCACGTGTGTACCTAAATGTGAAACGAAGCTTGTGCCTTTTCAGTGGATATGCCAGTGCCAAAAACGCTGCCGCTTCCCCTATTAAAAAACCCCAGGTGGGTCCGTAGATACCCAAACCCGGGATGAGCATGAAGACTATTATTACAATGTTCGGAATAATCGGTGTCAGTGCTGGGTAAAAGAATTTGCCACGCGTGTTCTCGATTGAGTACGTTATAGCCCACCAGAATATGAAGAGGATCGAAGGTGCCGTTATTCTTGTTAAAGTACGGATTAGTTCCTTAGTCTGTGGTGCAGCGCCTGAGCTGAACAGATATATAACGATATCGGGAAATATCACGACCACTAAGACTATAATCGCTAAAACTACAGTAAAACTTGTTAGAACCGATGACAAGAACTCATCCTTATCCTCTGATTCACTGTAGAGCGGTACGAACGCGGAAGTCATTGCACCTTCACCAAAAACCCTTCTTAAGAAAAACGGGAACAAGATGGCTACGAAGTAAGCATCAGCTTGCCAAGATGTTCCAAACTTGGAAGCCATGAGCATGTCTCGAACAAGGCCTAAAACCCTTGATAGGAACGTTGCTATAGCGAATGCAAGACTACTTAGCATCACACTCAATTTTCAACCAACCTCCAGAAGCAAAGCTAAATTCTGGTTTACTTAGCGTAAGAGATAGAGCGCTTTTCTCTTATCACAACCACCTTCAGTACACCTGGATACTGCAGTTCGTTTTCAATCCTCATTGCAATGTCGTGCGCCAATTTTTCAATCGTTGCATCGTCTGTTTTTTCCGGCTGGACGATAACTCTGATCTCCCTACCAGCTTGGATCGCGTATGCATTTTCAACGTACTTGTAGCTCTTTGCTATCTCTTCGAGTTTCATCAACCTTTTAATGTAGCTTTCCACATCTTCTCTTCTTGCACCAGGTCTTGCAGCAGAGATAGCATCCGCTGCGGTAACTATCGCCGCCTCTGGTGTAATTGGCTCTTCTTCTCCGTGGTGTGCCATTATCATGTTGATAATTTCATCGGATTCACCGTATCTCTTTAAAATTTCCGCACCAATTACTGTATGTGAGCCTTCAACTTCATGATCAAGAGCCTTACCTATGTCATGCAACAGTCCTCCACGTTTGGCCTTATCCACATTCAAACCAAGCTCAGCGGCAAGCAAACCTGCAATTTGAGCAACCTCAATTGAGTGATTTAAGACATTCTGTCCGTAACTTGTCCTGAATTTTAACCTACCGAGTAACTTGATGACTTCTGGATGCAGTCCTCCGACACCAACCGTAATCACCGCTTCTTGACCCGCTTCTTTAATTTCTTTTTCAACTTCTGCTTTCGCCTTCTCGTACATTTCTTCTATTCTAGCAGGGTGAATTCTTCCATCTTGCACCAATCTTTCTATAGTCCTTCTTGCGATTTCTCTTCTCAATGGGTTAAACGAACTTAAAGTCACCATTTCAGGAGTATCGTCAATGATGAGATCTACACCTGTTATCTTTTCAAATGTTCTGATATTCCTACCTTCTCTTCCTATTAACCGACCTTTCATATCGTCGTTAGGTAAAGCAACGGTGCTGATAGTGACCTCACCGGTGTATTCAGGAGCGTACCTTTGTATAGCATCCGCTATAACCTTTTTTGCGTACTTTTCAGCATCTTCTTCGTACCTTGCCTTAATTTGGACAAAAACCTTTGCAATTTCATGTTCGTATTTTTCCCTGGCTTCTTGGAGCACGATCTCTCTGGCTTGCTCGTGTGTAAGCCCTGCGAGTTTGGTAAACTTATCTTGAATTTCCTTTTCTTTTGCTTCAATTTCTTTCGCTTTTGCTTCCAGCTCTATCTTTAAGTTTTCAACGAAACTTTCACGCTTATCGAGCATCTCTTCACGCTTATTTAATAATTCCTCACGCTTTAAAATCCTTTCCTCGAGTTGCTTTATTTCTTCTTCTCTTCTTTTTCTTTCTTTTTCTATCTCTTCGCGAATCTGATGCGCTTCTTCACGCGCTTCGATAATCATTCTTTTCTTTATCTCAGCTGCTTCTTTTTCAGCGTTCTTTATTATACTTTCGGCATCTTCTTTGGCAGCTTTGAGCTTCTTTTCAATCTCTTCCTGTGCCTTTTTTCTACCAACCGTGCTACCAAGGTAGAATCCCAATGCTATACCTGCTATCGCTAAGACTATGTATATCAAAATCTCCATTACCAATCACCTCCGAAACCATTTCTGTATAGTTTTTCTCGCTTTTTGTGTTCGTCTAAACCTTTAGTTAGTTTTTCAATTATCTCCTGGATGTCTACCTCTTCAAGGACTTTCTTTATAGCATCTTCTATGATATATTCATCCACATGTAGTTGCCTGAGTTCGTAACGTATTCTAAAAGGGCCCTTGTAGTGGATCACCAAGCTGTCATAAGCGTAAAGGTACGCAAATTTTTCATCATCTATGAAACCCTTTTCTTTAAGTTTTTCTATTGTTTGACTTATAACGTCTTCTGAAAATCCTTCCCTTCTAAGCCTGTTTTCTACTTCCCACTGAGACCTAGCCCTGAATTTAATAAATCTCAGCGCAACGGTAAGTGGATCATAGTTTGCTCTCTTTTTCGAGCCTCCTTTATGGGTATATTGATTTTGATTTTCTAATCCCTCGCCGTAGACATCGGATCTATCAAACTCGTCAAATTTTTCAAATTTATATTTACTTTGTCGCTTTCTCCGCATTCTTCGTTCCTTCTGTAAGTTCTGTTTCTTCAGCTACTGGTTTAGAAAAGTATTTTTCACGGATCCGTTTTTCGATCTCATCTGCTATTTCCGGATGTTCAACAAGATAGCTCACAGCATTTGTCTTTCCTTGTCCGAGCGAATGCTCTTTTCCATCAAGAGCTTCGTATGTAAACCAACTACCGCGCCTGTCTATGAGCCCTTCATTAACTGCGATGTTGAATAGTTCGTTTTCACGAACGATACCTTTTCCATAGATTATATCCACAGTCGTTGTTTTAAATGGAGGCGCGACTTTGTTCTTAACAAATTTAATCGTTATTTCGTTCCCTATGTGCTCGTTACCTTCTACTATCTTTCCGGAAGATCTGACTTCCATTCTCATCGTCGCGTAGAACTTTAATGCGACTCCTCCAGTTGTTGTTTCCGGGTTTCCGTACATAACGCCTATTTTCATACGCGTTTGGTTGATGAAAATAACTACGGTTTTGGATTTGTTGACATTACCTGCGAGCTTTCTCAGTGCCTGTGACATCAACCTTGCTTGGAGACCTATTTGTGCATCTCCCATCGCTCCTTCTATTTCAGCACGCGGTACAAGTGCAGCAACGGAGTCTATAACTATGAGGTCCACCGCGTTACTCCTAACAAGTTCGTCGACTATATCGAGTGCTTGTTCACCGTAGTCCGGTTGAGAAATCAGAAGTTCGGAAAGGTTTATTCCGAGGTTTCTTGCGTAATTCAAATCGAGCGCGTGTTCTGCATCGACAAATGCTGCAATGCCTCCTTGTTTTTGGACGGAAGCAATCGCATGTAGTGCTATCGTGGTTTTACCACTTGATTCCGGACCATATATTTCTATAATCCTTCCACGTGGGTATCCACCAACACCAGAAGCGATATCGATAGCGAGTGACCCACTGGGAACAACTTCTATGCTCTGGACGAGGTTTTCATCGCCCAGAATCATTATGGAGCCCTTACCGTACTGCTTTTCAATTTTGCTAATGGCCTTCTTAAGTACATCTTTTTTCATTTCATCTGACATTCTTCATCAAACCTCCCTCAAATTTCAGTTTATATACCCATTTGTAAATGGGACCCTGTGGTGTTAATGTAGAGCTGTAAATGGTTACCCCGTCAACTACGAGTGTTATCTTCGGCGTTTGGATATCTTCAACGAGCTTCTCCCAATCGTTCGGATATTCCTTTACCCTGCCCAACGTAACGTGTGGAACAAAGTTCCCTTGTTCATCGTATTTGATCTTGTTCTTGTTGAGTTCAGACTTCATTTCAAGGAACAACCTCTGCAAAGACTTCGTGGGTTCAAGCTTCAAAAACAGCACCCTCGGTGAATGTTTGAATTTAAAATAACCAAAACCTGACAAACTCGTGCTAAACGAAGGAAAACCTTGTAACCTTTTTTGAAGTGCGTGGGCCATTGAATCAACAGCCTTTTCATCCATCTCTCCAAGGAAAAATAATGTTAGATGAAGATTTTCTGGTTTTGTCCACGTGGCTTTGAATCCTATAGAAGCGAGTTTGTCAATGATTTCCTGTCCTACTTCTCGTATCTCCGGATTTATGTCTATAGCTATGAACGTCCTCACAGTAGACCCCTCCAAGTTTCTAAATAAGTATGTGGACCTTTTTCAAAACACACTCATCGGTTCAGATATTCTCGGTTCTGGTAGGTATAGAGCACACCAGATATTACGGTAACAAAAGCTACGAAGTATATCAAAATCGTATTTGCCTTATCAAGCAGACGTTCCAGTTGAAAAAAACTCAGCTTTTCTAAGAAAAGACTTATTGCCAAAATCATCTGAGAGACCGTTTTCATCTTTCCAAATATGTTTGCAGCTATGATGTTCCCAGCCTCCGATGCAATCATACGCACCATACTAACCAAGGTGTCACGGAAAACCAAAATAACAACTAACCAGCCTGGAAGCATTCCAACCTCTACAAAAACAACAAAAATCGATGTTATCAAAATCTTATCGCTCATTTGATCGAGCACCTTGCCAAGCTTTGTGACTTGCCCCAACTTTCTAGCGAAGTAACCGTCTATATAATCACTGAGAGCAGCGAGTAGAAAGAGCAAAAAAGCCCAAATGTAGTTATCCAGGTACATTAAAAGTACGATTGGAATTGTTGAAAGAATTCTCAACCAGCTTATCGTGTTTGGCAAATTAAAAATAACGTTGCCGTGTGCATTTTTTGAATCCTTTTGAGAAGTACTCAAACCAGTTCTCCCTCCAGGTCGTATGTATCAGCTTCTGTAATTTTCACTTTCACAAACCCTTTCTTGTTGCTGCCTTTGAAAAAGACGTTACCATCGATTTCGGGAGCATCCATGTACCCACGTCCTATAAGCACGCCACTTGCTTCTTCATCAATTAACACATTGATAACTTTTCCCACGTACCTTTGATTTCTAAGCAGCGAAATCTCCGCTTGTGCTTCCATTAGTTGGTCCAACCTTTTTTGAGCCGTTGAAAGTCGAACTTTGTGCGACAATTTGTACGATGGTGCATCTTCTTCGTCTGAGTAGATAAAGGCCCCGAGCTTGTCAAATTCAATACGCCTTATGAACTCCAGAAGTTCCTCAAAATCCTTGGCCGTTTCTCCGGGAAAACCTATAATTATCGACGTTCTAAGCACAGCTTCAGGGTACATTTCCCTAATTTTCTCAAACAATCTCTCGAGTTCTTCAGGTGTTTTCGTTCTGTTCATCAGTTTTAAAATCTTCGCACTACCGTGTTGGACTGGGATGTCGAAATACTTGAGTACTTTTTCATGAGAAAACCCAGCAAGGATTTCGTCCGTTACGTGATCTGGGTGCATGTACATAACCCTGATCCAAAATTCTCCAGGTACTTCGTTTAACCTCTTGAGTAACTCTGGAAGCATGGGCTTCCCGTACAGATCAACCCCGTATCCCGTTGTATCCTGTGCTACCAAGATAATCTCTTTCTTACCTTCTGAAACCAAGTATTCAACCTCTCTGACTATGTCTTCAATTTTTCTGCTTACAAAACCCCCCTTGAATTTTGGTATGGTACAAAACGTACATGCACGATCACAACCATCGGCTATCTTTACGTACGCGTACGGAAGGTCGTCATCAACCCTTCCCTCAAAATCGTATACCGCTATAGGATCCGTTATGTACTTTTTTGTTTTTTCTAGGTTATCTGCCAGAACCTTGGGTGGCAAAACTCCAAACCATCCGTCAACTTCCGGAATTTCCACTGGCAAATCTTTAGGGTACCTTTGAACCAGACATCCAGTAACAAAGATTTTGAAATCCTTCCCTTCTTTCTCAAGCTTCTTTTTGTGCTCAACAAACTCCAAAACCGTATCAATCGACTCTTGTTTGGCATCTAATATAAACCCACACGTATCAACAACTACTCCGTCTGCTTCATCTAAATCATCCACAATTTCGTGTCCAAGTTGTCGAATGTGGTGCTTGAACAACGAAAAATCTGCCTCATTCTTGGGACATCCCAAAACAACGATGTATAACTTCAAGAATTCCGCCCTCCTCGTTCCTTACATTCTTTACCTCGAACAGTTCGCATGATGCTTTTTAGGTATTCCTTCCTTTTCTCTAAATACAGGTCTCTAATTTTTGAAAGTTCCGCTTTGTAGACCTCTTCTTTGTAATTCGGGTAAGTAAAATCATAGTCTTTCCACTTACCGTTTATGTACATTAATGTTGGTTCTGCGTATATCCCTTGACCTATATATATCCTGTGAGGCCACATTTTGGTGGTTGCCAAAACGAACTGCATATGGTGGATATAGCCAGGGTCGAGGTTGAACCTCCTGTTCCCTTCCACTGCATGCTTAGCTTCCAATTCGTTTGTTTTAACCTTTATCGAAGCCAGCAGTGATGGATGAATCAACCTCTCAAAGCTGATTAACCTCCCTGTTATTCCGGAGCCCATTTCTTCGTTGTAATAGAGCGTATATTTCTCAAAGTCCAGCTCCGGGCTGATGTAGTCTATCGGTCCGAAAAGTGCTATCAAATCCGGTTTCACAACTTCAAACCAATAATCAAGCTGAGCAGAAAAAATAAATATAACTAAATTAACCGGTTCGACAATTTTCACTTTTCCCATATAACTTCCACCTCGAAGCGCGGTATTTTAACAACCCTTACCCGATTTCCGTAAAGTCGTAGGACACTTTCCCCAAAAACAACGTATCTACCAACGTCTAAAGGTCGCTGATTGTTGTAAACAGATCCGTTAAGCACATAATTCCCCCTTAAACCTTCTATCGTTACAAGGGGGGCATCCTTTATTGCCTTCACATATTTATAGGTGAATAACAACATTAAAACACTCAGCAGTGTCATACCATAGAACAAGATTCTTATAAACTTTTTAGACATATTTTCACCTTTCGATTATCAGTTACCTGACAAAAATCTTAACTATCAAACCAGATTAATTATACAATAAAATTTCGAAAAATGAACACCAAAAGTTTTGTAACCTAGCCCCATCATGTCGGATTAATTTTCTACTTAGAAAATCAAATCGACAGCTCTAATTTGTAGCTCCACAAGATATGTAAACTGTACCGAAATATCCGTCTCTACATACCAAATATTGGCTTACCGGATGTACAGATAAGATTGAACTTCCAACCATCAAGTGAACCGCCTTTGTTTACCTCATTTTTCATCACAACTTTTTTAGCCAAAACTAACAGCCCGCGCAAGAAAAAACATAGCAAATTTTCATACTACATATTGTTCGTGGTAAAAACTCGACCACAACTTATTGATTGGTGGTAAGTTTTTGGTAAGTTTCTGGTAAGTTTTTACCACCTCTGGTAAGTTTTTTGCCACTGTATCTTGTGGAAAACAAATTTAACCATCTACTTATAGATTATTGAGAACCATTCTCAATAAGAAACTTACCAAATTTACCAATAGTGAAAAATTTCACAGCTTTTAGGCTTACCTAATTGTACTTATCCCTTTTATCCATCGGTATTAGAAAAACTTACCACCTTTTTAGCTGCATGAATTCTAATTTTTTTGAAAAAACTTACCAGGGTGGTAAGTTGTAACAAAAAGGTGGTAAGTTGTAATATACGTCTAGAAGATTCATAAACACAACGTTTTTGTGTTAAATCCATGTAAACTTACCAAATTTACCACCCCTATAATATAATACTACTACTAAATACCTTAACGTTATATATATACCTATCGTTAAGGTATGGGGTGGTAAATATCCAAGTTAGTGTAATCACAAAAATGGACTCTTCGAAATATAAAACGTAAACAAAAACGGCCAGGATAGAATTATCTTTGGAAATTCAAAAAACTATCCCGGCCGTGTTAATAGAAGACTAACTTCAAACAGCCCTACGATCCTGCATACGTTTTCTCAGAGAACTGATATCTTCTAAGAGAATAAACATGGAGTACCCTTGCCAAGGCAATTATCAATACAAGACCGATGAAGATCAGTACAAAGGGTGATATCTTAAAAAACCCGTAGAGAATGAACATTATTAAGCTTACGAAAGCTGTGAAAACTGCATATGGCAACTGTGTGTTAACATGATCCATATGATCGCAGCTGGCAAATATGGAAGATAAAACCGTTGTATCAGATATAGGTGAGCAGTGGTCCCCAAATATCGAACCAGCGAAGACTGCACCTGACATAACTGTAACTGATAACCATGAATCTCCCGTTAATTTATAGGCAATGGGAATAGCTATCGGCGTTAGAATAGCCATAGTTCCCCACGAAGTACCCGTAGCAAATGAAATGAGAGCCCCGACTATGAAAATTATTCCAGGAACTAATGAAAAAGATGTTCCTTCTTTTATTGAAGATACCACAAATCCTGAAAGATCAACATCCTTAGTCACGCTGCCGATAGACCACGCAAGGACAAGAATAGTACAAGCAAGAAGCATTAGTTTAAATCCATCAACAATTGTTTTAAAAGTCTCTGAGATGTCCTTGAGTTTGAAACTAATAGGATGATTTGCAATACAAAAAGCGAAAAGTAAACCGATAGAAGGTATATGATGGAAAGAGTTCTTAATTACTTTCCTTTTGAAAGGTTTTCCAGGAATTTCTCTATAAAAGTGTTCATGTTTTCATAATGCGTTCCACCCCAGTACACTTTCCCGCATTTGGAACATTTTGCGAATTCATCATAATTTTCCTTAACTTTCTCAGGTAATTGATCGAGTATAACACTCTTTGAAACACTTATAAGTTCACCGTTACACTCCATGCACCTTGTGAAGGGTCTAAACCACCTTTGAAGGCCGTATCTAAGTGTTACTTCTCTCAGTTGTTCCTCAGGTTTATCAGATCTTACAACATAACCGTAGACAACTTCACTTTTTTTCAGCATACCTCTGTCGCGTGTCAGTATAATGAGATTCTCACTCACCGCTTTTTGAACGATCATCTCATCTTCCACGATGCCGTACTCTGCACTTATCCCTAACATCCTTAGAAGCCTTGCAAGTTTTCCAAGGTGGATATCCAAGATGAACTTCGGAACGCCTGCGTACTTGGGAGTTAAAACGTACTCTTTAGGTATGTCTAAATTGCACTCAGGATAAACAAAGTACGTATCGCCATTTTCAACGATCCTGTCAAAGCGAACAAAGTCTTTGCGCAGGGTTATAAAATACACCTCGGTGTGCGGAACACCGAGGCGTTCTATACAATCTTTGATTGTTTGGTTAATCCCAGCATCAATTTTTACATATCTGTCTCCAACTAAGTCAACTAAACTACCAAAGAATCTAATAGTTATTCTGACTTCGGCTTTATTCATCTGATCATTCTCACCAAAAATTCCTCTGTTATTTATCTTTGCTATCCAAGTTCCACAATATCGCTGACAAGCGCACCAGTGGATACGTAGGTTATCTTTCTTCCAGTTTCCGATTCGATGAAGTTGACGAATTTTTCAAAATTCTTATCATCTAAACTCTTCCAGCCAGGAAATTCTAAGTATTCTACATGCACTTTATTAAGCATGTTTAACTCGTAAGGCATTTCCAAAGTTTTGCCCGTATCTCCTCCGATTTTGTATCTGATGCCTATTTTTATTTTTTCCATCCCAGATAGAACATCCGCTTTGGTCATTATCATTTCATAGCAATCGGAAATTTCGATAGCGTACTTGAGAAGCGGTAAATCCAACCATCCACATCTTCTTGGCCTTCCAGTTGTTGCACCGTATTCTTTTCCAGCTTTTCTCAGTTCTTCTGCTTCTTGACCGAATAGTTCGGTTGGGAAGGGACCTTCTCCGACTCTTGTGAGATATGCCTTGAAAACACCTATGCGTTTGTCAATTTTCACCGGATACCCTAATCCAGCTTCAACTCCGGTCACGTTACAGTAAGTACCCGTAACGTACGGATAACTTCCCATGTCGACATCAAGCAAAACACCTTGAGTGCCTTCAAACAGAATATTTGAATTGTTTAACTCGAGCTTAATTTCAAGAGGAGAAACAACGTAGTTTTTGAGTTTTTCGTACTCTTCAAAAACGCAATTATAATCGCTCCATTCTATCGAGTAGAGATTTTTGTAGAGCTCGCTGATGAATTGCAATTTTTCAAGGGCAACATCTTTATCTTTCAAATCAACAAGCCTTAGCCCGATTCTGTGAACCTTGTCAGCGTAGGCAGGTCCTATTCCTCTTTTCGTTGTTCCAACGGCCTTACTACCCTTCGAAAGTTCAAACTTTTCGTCAAGTAGCTTGTGAACCGGTAAAACGACGTGCGCTAAACTGGAAATCTTTATTCTTTCTGAGATATCAAAACCTATCTTCTTCAACTCATCGATTTCGTCGTTTAAGACTTTTAAATCCACAACCACTCCGTTTGCGATGTATCCTTTAGTCTTAGTTCTTACATCAAAAGATGGAACTAAGTGGTGAACTAATTTAAAGTCACCGTATTCGACGGTGTGACCCGCATTGCTACCTCCACTGTATCGAACGACGTAATCGTAATCTTTGGAAAGGTAAGTCGTAACTTTTCCCTTTCCTTCGTCCCCCCACTGAAGACCGAAGCAAACTGCTTTCATGATTTTTCATCTCCTCTTTTGGAAAATTTTAAAACTGCGAAATTCTGAGCTCAGAACTCAACATGGAAATCTTTGTATTCCTGCGGTGGTAAGTCTTGTTCGTCGTAATCAGACACATAACTCCAACCGTTTCCTTCCATTATTCTTCTGAAAAGTTCGGACAGTTGTTCTTGATTACCTCCAGCAACGATAGTCACACTACCATCCATCTCGTTTTTCACATATCCTTTAACCCCTATTGCTCGTGCAACATTTTTAACAAAGTGCCTGAATCCTACTCCCTGTACAACGCCTCGTACGTTCCACTTCTTCCACTTAACTTCCATACTTTCGACTCACCACCCTAAGTATCTTCGGTGACTTTAGACCTAAAGATAATTTTTCAAAACACGCTTTTTTTATAGCACAATTTTTCAAAAATTCAATCTTGAAATCTGGAGGTTTTCGTGTATAATTTTTGCCAAAGAAAATCATTAGTCGAGAGGAGAAATTTAATAAGAATGGGAAAAACGAGAAGAAATAACTCAATTTTTAATATTAAGCTTATAAATTCAATAAATATGATGGCTATGATGATGTGGCGTACCGACCGTCCGGTATGCCCGTAGTTTGCTGGAAAGAAAACGGGACGGTCGGGTGAGAGAATCACCCGACCGTTTTTTTATAACCAGAATTTATTCTCAAAGGAGGCGGTTCCATGAGAGAGAATGAAGGATTCGTTGTGGTTAAGTTTGGTGGTTCAAATTTCAAAAGTCCAGAAGGATATGAAGACGTGATAGCGAAGATTAATGAGATACTCAGGTCGGAAAAAGGAAAGACTTTAGTGGTAGTTGTCAGTGCTGCTTACGGTATTACAGATAAACTGATAGGTGCTGTTAATAATTTCAAAAGCATAGATATCCACAATTTCTTGAGAGAAATATACAACTTGCACGCTTCTATTTTAGAGTCTAACGACAGTACAAATCTAACAGAATTGAGTGAGTTAGAAAGCAAGGTCTTTGAACTGGAGAAAGTATTTGATGCTTTGAAATTGCTCGGAAAAGTGCCTGATTTTGCAAGGGATTTGATAGTTAGCTATGGTGAGCGGCTTAATGCGTTTGTATTGCACACCTTGTTGAGAAGAAGAGGACTGAGCTTTGAGCTGAGGCGTCCGGAAGAATGGATAATTACAGACGGAAAGTTTGGAAATGCATCGGTGCTTCTTGAGTCAACTAAGGAATTGTTTGAGAAGAGGCCTAACGAATGGAAGAGTAATCATTCCATAATTCCCGGATTTTACGGTGCGTCCAAGGAAAGAGATATAACCCTTCTGGGGCGTGGAGGTAGCGATTATACAGCCACGGTTCTGGCATATGCGTTAAATGCCGAGTACGTTGTTCTTTTCAAAGATGTCAACGGATTTCTCAGTGGTGACCCGAAGATTGTCGAAAATCCTGTGTTACTTGAGAAACTCAGCTATGATGAGATAGAAGAGCTTTCATACTTTGGAGCGAAAATAGTTCATCCAAACGCAGTTGATCCACTCAAGAACCGTTCAATACCACTTTACGTTTGCAGCTTTTCAGGAAATTTTAGTCTGGAAAATTGTACGGAGATTTCTGCAGAAAAACATCGCACAGAGAAATGTGTGAAGAGTGTTTCGTTCACCGAAGATATAGCGATTGTTCAATTCTTCGGCGCAAATTTGGGGCGTGTACCTGGTGTTTTAGGCGAGATTGCAAAGAGTATCGCTCAAGCCGGTCTGAACATTAAGTTCGTTGTCACTTCACAAACGGCGATAAACTTAATAGTTTCTAAAAAAGACCTTCCCGAAGTTCTTCGAGTCTCGGAGATGCTCAGACTTAAGGAAATAGAAGATATCTCTTATCGAACGGACAAGGCACTTGTTGCCGTAGTGGGTTACGGTTTACTAGATACGCACGGCATTGCAGCAAAGGTGTTTGGGGCATTGGCTAAGAGTGAGATAAACGTTGATATGATTTCTGCAGGTGCATCGGAGGTTTCAATGTATTTCTTGGTTGATTCGCAGAACGTGAAGATGGCTGTTAAGCAAGTTCACAAAGCACTTTTTGAGGAAGCTTAAAAAGTAGAAATGGGGGTGGTTGATTTGGAAAATTTGAGGACGATTGAGGAAATTAACAAGAAGATTGAAAGAGGAGAGGCTGTGGTTCTAACTGCAGAAGAAGTTGTAAGAATGGCAAAAGAAGAAGGGGTTAAAGAAGTTGCAAGGAAAGTGGATGTGGTAACAACAGGAACATTTGCCCCCATGTGTTCCAGCGGAGCGTTTATAAACTTTGGACATACGATGCCTGCTATGCGTATGGAAAAAATAAAGCTGGCTGGTGTAGAAGTGTATGGTGGACTTGCCGCTGTTGACGGGTTCATAGGTGCGACTCAGGAGTCGGATTTTGATAAGACATTTGGTGGTGGGCACGTAATTGAAATGTTGATAAGAGGGGAAGACCTATTGCTTGAAGCGTATGGAAAAGGTACGGATTGTTATCCGGGCAAGAATTTTAGAGGGTACATCAATAAGGATATGATCAACGATTTCTTCCTTTTTAATCCGAGAAACGCTTACCAAAACTACGCAGCAGCTACTAACAGCTCTGGTAAAGTGCTTTATACATACATGGGCAAGTTGTTACCAAACTACGGGAATGTGAACTACTCAACTTCCGGAGAACTCAGTCCATTGCTCAAGGACCCGAAGATGAAGACGATAGGTATAGGAACAAGGATATTTCTCGGCGGAGGAGTTGGATACGTTTCCTGGTACGGAACACAGTTTAGATCCAACGTTCGAGAAAATGACAATGGTGTCCCTCTTGCTCCAGCTCGCACACTTGCATTGATAGGAGACGCTAAGAAGATGGAACCGAGATTTGTGAAAGGTGCGTATTTTAAAAACTACGGGGTGACACTATTTGTTGGTGTAGGAGTACCTATACCTGTTCTTAACGAGGAGATAGCGTTCTACGTCAGTCTTTCCAATGAGGAAATTCACACGGAGATTAAAGATTATGCGAAGTTAGAGAAACCTACCGTTGGAGTAGCGAGCTATGCACAACTGAGGTCAGGAAAGGTTAAAATCAACGGGAAAGAGGTTAGAACAACTTCCCTTTCCAGTTTACAAAAGGCAAGAGAAATAGCAAACATTCTGAAAGAGTGGATATTGGCTGGCAGGTTCTTCTTGACAAATCCGGCGGCTATGCTCGATGAGGAACGGACTTTGAAAAGCCTTTCTAAAGTTACTCAAATCGCTCTTCAATCGGAGGATGAAAAGGTTGAGTACGTTAGAGGAACGTCGCACCCAAAGGAGAAACTCAGCGAACACAAAGAATGTGTCAACTGTGGTGCGTGTATTTCAGTATGCAACTATGGAGCTCTTTACTGGGACGAAGACAAAGTTAAATTTGATGAGTCAAAGTGTGTGTACTGTATGCTCTGCACCGATACCTGTCCTGTTGGTTTGAGACTCCCAGATGAAAAATCAGACTTGAAGTTTGAAATGCCATATTGATGTTGAGGACTTTTAATTTTGCGAGCGGGGGACATACGATGAAGCAGAATGACTACAACCGATGTGGAAGACAATACAACGGGTATGGCGAACGTTTCGATATTTTACTTAGCCAAAGAAAGCTCAACGTCGTGAAAAGATTTTACAGAGATTATTATTCTGAAAACTTTGATAGATTTTACGTGCGTTACAAATACACCGATTTAGCAATTGCAACTGATAAGTTTACACTGGAAATGCTTGATGGTGTCTACGATTTAGTTAAAAAGCACTACGAAGAACTTGAAGAATTAAGAGCGATAAGCAAGGAATTCTTCGAATCTTTTAAGCCTGTAGATATCGTTGCTTTAAATATTCCAGATATTGCCCGTTCCATGTGCGAAGCTACGAAATTGGCAGAAGTTGGTCCTATGGCCGCAGTTGCCGGTGCGTTTGCAGAATCTGTAGGAAATTATCTTCTAAACCTGCACCACTGCGAGGAAGTCATTGTCGAAAACGGGGGAGATATTTACATAAACGTGCGCAGGCCGGTAAACGTTGGCATCTTCGCAAATTTTGAGAGCGAATTCAACAAGCTTTCCATAGCTTTGGAACCGGGCGAATACGGTGTGTGCACGTCATCTGGGAAGATAGGACATTCGATTAGTTTCGGAAATGCCGATGCTGCGTGTGTGATTGCCAAAAGTAGCACGTATGCCGATGCGTTTGCAACAAAATACGGGAATTTGATAAAAAGCGAGGATGACCTTGAAAAAGTCTTAGAATTTGTGAGGAAAGACGTTGATAGAGAACGTTACATACTTGGTGTGTTGTTTGTTGTTGACAAGAAATTGTTTGCTTATGGAAACGTAAAGCTTTCAATTTAAAACTGTAAGTGTGAGAAATGGAGGTGGGGAAGTTGAAGGTTTCTGAAATAGTCAAAGAAAAGAGAATCATATCGATAGAAATAATACCACCAAAGCGTGGGGAAAATGTTGAGAACATCTACAAGAGCTTGGATAAGCTCATGAAATACGATATCTCTTTCATAAACATAACAAGACATCCTGTGGCGGTGGACTACATTGAGCACGAAGATAGGATAATCAAAGTGCAGAAGGTCAAAAGGCCTGGAACGATCGGTTTGACTGCAGCACTTATGAATAGGTACAAAATCGATGTCGTTCCACATCTTGTATGTGTTGGAATGAATAAATTTGAAATGGAAGATACCTTGATCGACCTTGATATAATGGGCGTAGATAATGTGTTTGTTATTCGCGGGGAAACCGACCAAAACAACGGAAGTTATACGAAAGGAGATTACAGATACGCAGTTGACTTGGTGCAGCAGATAAGGGATTTGAACAGCGGAAAGTACTTGTACACGAAAGCGAAACCTACGAATTTTTGTATCGGTGTGGCAGGTTATCCGGAAAAGCACTACGAATCACCGAATGCAGAGACCGATTTGAAATTCCTCAAACAAAAAGTGGATGCTGGTGCAGACTATATTATCACTCAGATGGTCTTCGATGCAGAAGTCTATAGAAGCTTCGTTGAACGTTGCAGAATGGTGGGGATAGATGTTCCAATAATTCCAGGAATTAAACCTGTTGTTAGCAAAAGCTCTGTCTTCAACATCCCGAAGAAGTTTTTCGTAAACATACCTCAAAAATTGGTTGAGGCAATTGATAATGCAAAAACAAAAGAAGAAGAGTTTAGAATAGGGATAAGTTTCACAGTAGAACTTGTTGAAAAGCTTATCGAGTACGGAGCACCCGGAATACATGTTTTTACGATGGGGCGCGGTGAGGAAAGTTGTGAGGTGATTAAGTTCGCACAAAGTATAATTAAGTGAGAATTAGGAAAAATAAGAAACACCGATGGTTTGTCCGATGCTTATCTTTTTCAGCAAGAAAATAGGGTAAAATGTGATAGATTTATAAAAAACTTTGCTGTAGAATTTTCGTAGAATGAGATTTCTACAGATTTTCAAAAGGTGGTGTTCAATGTGGCAGTATTTGAAGAACCAATCGCAGTAGGGAAGATTAGAAAAATAATCAGGGATATATTTTTCGATAATGTGAAACTTTCGTACGGTTGCACAGAGCCGGTAGCTGTCGGGCTTTCTGTGGCCATTGCGAAGGATTATCTAAAAGGGGAACTGAATAGGATAGAGATTTTGATGGATAGAAATACCTACAAGAACGGTTTAGAGGTTGGTATCCCGGGAACGCATCTGCACGGTTTTGAAATTGCAGCCGCGCTGGCGTATTTGATTGGCAAATCCGAGTTCGGATTAGAGGTTTTCAAAAATGTCACTGGTGAGATAGTTTCTAAAGCTTACGAGATGAAGGATAAAGTCAGCGTGAAATACGAAAACGAGATACGTTTGCATATTAAAACAAAAGTTGTAGGAGATAACGAGGTACTTGTGGAGATAACAGATAGTCATGATAACGTGAGCAGAATAGTTGTTGACGGGAATGAAATACTGAACACACAATCGAGCGTGAATTTTAAAAAAGAAGGAGCAAAAGCTGTCACACTCAATGAGATATTTGATTATGTTCAAAAACCTGATGAAGATGTTTTGGAACTTGTCAGGAAGGCGACTGAATATAACATAGAGATTTCAGAAATTGGATTGAATACGGATGGGAATTTCGGGAGAGTCTTAGATGGTATACCGCGGTATGTTGCCGCAGGTGTCGATCAGCGAATGAGTGGAGCACTACTCCCTGTCATGACGGTGGCTGGTAGTGGTAATCAGGGTATTTCTTGTATCGTACCAGTATCGAAAGTTGCAGATGATCTTGGCGTATCGCAGGAAAAGAAAGAAAAAGCGGTTTTACTGAGTATACTTGTAACGATTTATGTGAAGGCTTATACGGGTACGTTAACTCCAATATGCGGGGCTGGTAGTATAGCTTCAGCAGGTGCATCAGCTGGAATTGTATTCTTGAACGATGGTAGCTATGAGCAGATTAAGAATGCCATCAACAACGTACTTGCTACGTTGTTTGGTATGACGTGTGATGGAGCGAAAAGAAGCTGTTCATTAAAAGCAAGTATTGGCACCCAGATGGCACTGAATTCAGCTAAGCTGGCTTTAAATGGTACAAATATCCCTTGCGGAAATGGATTTGCCGCAAGGGATGTGGAGGAAACGATAAGAAGACTCGAAGTACTTACAAATTCGTTGGGAAACTTCGATGAGGATGTCATAAATTTCATCGGACATTGCTGAACTTTGAATTTTTCAGCTTTTGAACTTTTCTTCGAATAATCTTTCAACAAAGGCGATTTCTTGAGAAAGCTTTTCGACTTGTTCAAGGTAATTGAATTCAGCATTTTTATCACGTGCAGCGTATTCGATAGCCTTTGCGAGTTCTCCTATTTCTGCAAAGCCAAGTGAACGTGCGGCACCTTTGATGCTGTGAGCTTCTCGTTGGATGGTTTCAAAATCTCCCATGGATAATGCTGAGATAATTTTGCTTAGTGAATCTTTCGAAGAGGTTACAAACATCGCAAGCAGTTCTTTTTCGAATTCTGGAGTTAAACCGTATTCTTTTTCAGCTGTTGCTAGCTCTTCCTTTAGTTTTGCTATATGTGATCCGATTGTATCTTGTGTTATATCTTGCCTTTTTTCAGCTTTTTTACCTTCAGTTTCGACCGAAACAGCTTGGTCACCGCTTTTTAAAGTTTCTGAGTCCTCTGGTTTTTCAACTAAATGGCCACAGTACGTTTCAAGAACACTCTCTATTTCTTCAAGCTTTATCGGTTTGACGACATAATCGTTCATTCCAGCTGCGAGGACTTCATCTTTTATATTCTTCATTGCATGTGCAGTTAGAGCCACTATTGGAACTTTCAGGTTAAACTGCCTTATCCGTTTAGTAGCTTCTATACCATCCATTTCCGGCATAAGTATGTCCATAAAGATCAAGTCGTAATTGTTTTTCAAAGCCTTCTCCATAGCTTCCTTTCCATTAAAAGCAAATTCAGGTTCTATACCGAACTTTTTGAGTACCTCTGTCATGAGTAGTCTGTTTACCTCGAAACCTTCTGCGATCAAGACTTTTGCTTTGTATTTTTTAATTTCAGAAGGTTTCTTTCTCTCTTTAGCTGGAACTTTTGAACACTTTTTTAATTTGAGTGTGAAATAGAAATTGCTCCCTTTTCCTTCTTCACTCTCGACGTTGATCTTTGAATCCATCAGTTCTACAAGTTGTTTGCTAATAGAAAGTCCCAGCCCAGTTCCTCCGTACTTTCTTGTAATTGAAACATCTGACTGCTCAAAGGGTTCGAATATCTTTTCGAGCTTTTCTTTTGGAATACCTATTCCCGTATCTTTTACCGAGAACTTTATGTACTGGTAGTCGTCATCTTCTCCCACTTTTTCTATACGAACGGATACTAACCCTCCTGCAGGTGTGAATTTGATGGCGTTGTTGATCAAGTTGAACAACACTTGTTGGAGTCTAACACTGTCGAAAATTAAACAATCAGAGATACTTTGGTCTATGTAAATTTCGTAATCAACGTTTTTCTCTTTTGCTTTTGCTTCGTATAACATGAGCGAACTTTGGAGTTCGGCTTTAAGGTTCGACTCGATGAATTCAAGTTGTAATCTTCCACTTTCGATCTTCGCTAGGTCCAGTATGTCATTGATCACTCCAAGCAAAACTTCTGTTGATTTTAGTATCGTTGAGAGGTATTTTCTTTGTTTTTCATCAAGTTCGGTTTCTGCAAGAAGGTTGGCGAATCCAACTATACCGTTTAAAGGGGTTCTAATTTCATGGCTCATGTTTGCAAGGAAATTGCTCTTTGCTACACTTGCCTCCTCTGCTAATTTTTTTGCGAGTATCAGTTCTTGTTCGTACCGTTTCTTTGATTCGATGTTGGCGATGAGAGAAGCCAAGAGTGTGAAAATATTCTTTTCAACCGGGTGCCAAGCTCTCCTTTCTTTAAGAGCGGCACTTACAAAACCAATAACTTCGTTTTCCAGTTTTATTGGAGTAATAAGTGCCGAATAATTTTCCCCAAGAAGGCTTAGAATTAGCTGGTTCTGCGTGCTTTGTTTTGTTATTACAAATTGTTTACCTCTCATGAGATTATCGAGCTCGGGACCTCTTACTTTTTGAAGATCAATCTCAACTTTGGAAGATTCATTTGGATTAGATGAGTAGAACCAGGGATTGATAGAAGTGAATGAATCTTTGTCTTTAACAAACTTGTAGACTCTCATTCTTGATACATTGAGTTCTTTTGCAACAAGTTCTATGGCCCTTGAAATTTCCTCATCAAGCTTTTCAACTGGTAAATTTATAAAGTTTATAGCCAGGTTTACAATTATCTGTTGGTATTTTGCAAGTTTTCTTATTACCTCTTGCGCAACTTTTTGTTTGGTGATGTCTTTTTGTATCGACAGTATTCCCTTTCTCCCGTTTGGCAGAATGATACTTGTTTCGTAAAGTTCTATGTATTTTATCTCACCGCGTTTTCCTAAGCTTCTCACCATGTGAATTAAGGTTTTTCCAGAAAGGATTTCTTGGATATTTTTCCTGATTCTTTCAACGTCTTCTGCGGGGGCAAGTATGGTGACATTTTGGCCTATCAGTTCCTCCCTCGATCTACTATTTATCCTGCAGAATTCAGGGTTGACATCGATGATGTTACCTTCCTCGTCTTCTATGAGTATACCTACTGGAGCAAACTCGAACAATGTTTTATAGCGCTCGTTTTCGATCATCCTTGCTTGCTCTGAAAGCTTTATATCCGTTATATCATGGAAAAATACCACAGTACCATTCTTTTTTCCGTTCTTGCTAACCAGTGGGCTTGTCCATATTTCAAAATAGTGGCCAAACCTTTCAATAACACCTTGCCCTTTTTCAATAGTTCCAATGCATTCTTCGCTTAGAATATTCTGAGCAGGTTTGTACAGTACATCAATATTCCCAAGAAAGTCCCTTGCATATCTTTTGAAATTTTCATTTGCGCTGACTATGTATCCTTCTTTATCAAGAACAACTATCAAGTCTTTTGAAGATTCGTATACTATGCTTTTTACTTCGTTTTCTAAGTCAAACCCGTGCAATCTTTGGGCTTCAAAAAGTATTATGATTATACTTACCATCAATCCGAAAGGTAACAAGTCAATTGGCAAATTAAAAATAATGTACACAGCACTTGCCGTAACAGGTATGACAACCGCAGCTAACAGATGTAAGATTGTAATCTTGCGAAAGATAGTTCTGTATTTATGCGCTATTCTTAGAATGATGTAATAAGCAGCAAATGAGACTACGTAACTATATAAAATTTGTAAGTAATACAGAGGTCCTCTTATTATGTACTTGTCTTCGACAAGATATGCCTTTAAGAACAAGTGATGTAAATTGTTTGTCCAAACAGATAATGTTGTTGTTATTGGAATTATAAGTAAAAATATAACTTTCCTCTTTGAAATCTTTATACCTGCAAAGCTTGAAACAAAGAAATACCATAGCACAGGCAAGTATGGAATTGCGAAGTATTGTATTTTGTACCAAAAGAACGCTTGATCGAAGTTGTTAGACAGTATGTTCAGTAGTTCCATTGCGTATCCAAAAGAGTAAAACCCCACGGTGAAAGATGCGATGGCCCCGGTAATTGAGATTGACTTATTACGGTACTTTAAAAAAACTGCTATAGTCTGCAGTGATATTATCGAGTTGTACAAAAGAAGAAAAATATAGGTTGTTGAAACATTAAGCATAACAATCACGCTCCCTTTTTGAATATGTTCCCATTGACAATTTTTTTAAATCGATGAATTTATGAAAAAAACGATGTTACAAGAAAGCAAAATTACCATTTTTAGCTTTCACAATGCTAAAATATTAAAGTAGCAATGACATTACACAGAAGCCCTTTGGAGGTGTTTACGTTGCAAGAGCTCTTAAATGGAGTACTCGCTTTGAACTTTGGAAATGTTACAATGGTAGCAATAGGGCTCTTTCTAATTTATCTCGCCATCTCTAAGGAATACGAACCTGCGCTCTTAGTCCCCATTGGTTTTTCTACGATATTAGTAAATATTCCGTTTTCCTCCGCTATAGATCAGTGGATAGATGGTGTTCTGCACCGTGGTGTTTTAAACGTATTTTTCGACATAGGTATTATAACAGAAATTTTTCCATTATTGATATTCATTGCAGTTGGTGCGATGATTGATTTTGGGCCACTGCTCGAGCATCCAATTATGTTCCTTTTTGGTGCAGCTGCTCAATTTGGTATATTTGCTACGATGGTTGTTGCAACGCTTTTGGGGTTCGATATCAAGCAAGCCGCTTCGATAGGGATAATAGGTGCTGCGGATGGTCCTACCTCAATATACGTTGCTGGAAGATTTGCAAAAGAATTGCTTGGCCCTATCTCGGTTGCTGCTTATTCTTACATGTCGCTTGTGCCCATAATTCAACCACCAGTCATAAAAGCTTTAACCACCAAGGAAGAAAGAAAGATAAAAATGTCTCCGAAAAGTCTTAGGATAAGCAAAAGAGTCAAGATAGTCTTTCCTATATTGGTTACCATTGTTGCAAGTTTGATAGCTCCAAGTGCTGCGGCATTAATTGGTTTTTTGATGTTTGGTAATTTGTTAAGAGAATGTGGCGTGTTGAATTCCATTGCAAAAACAGCTCAAACCGAACTAGCGAACATTGTTACTATCTTTCTTGGATTATCTATAGGTTCTACGATGACGGCAGACAAATTTCTCAAACCTCAAACACTCTACATAATGCTTCTTGGTATCGTGGCTTTTGTCTTTGATACAGCTGGTGGAGTTCTTTTTGCAAAGTTTCTCAATCTCTTTCTTAAAAACAAGATTAATCCAATGCTTGGAGCAGCTGGAATTTCTGCTTTTCCAATGTCTGCGAGAGTCATTCATCAACTCGGTAGAAAAGAGGACCCGACAAATTACCTTTTGATGTATGCAGTTGGTGCAAACGTTGCTGGTCAGATAGGGTCCGTCTTGGCCGGTGGAATACTGATTGCACTGGTAAGCAATTTGTGAAAACTTTTAGTCGATAAGTAACGGGAGATGAGAGCATGGTGAATGAGGATTTCTTGACAGCGATAAGGGTCGGTATTACGGGCTACCTGTCACTCATAGCTGTACTCATTTTATTCTATTTTCTAATAATCTCGTTTGTTAATTTTTTCGCGGAGAGTGATAAGAATGGCTCGAAAAAAGGAAACAAGAGAGCTGAAGAATGAAATCAATAATACGTACTTGCTTTTTAGTCAGTATCTGATGGATACGATTAGGGATAGATCGACTCCGCTAAAGAAAAGGGACTTTGAGCGGCTTCTTAAAATAGCCGTTGATAATCTCAGCTTTGTCCACAGTGGAAGCGTCCTATGGCAGGACAGCGATGGAAGATTTTTCTATTTGGCTGCTTATAACCATGATTACGATATTCTAAAAAACGTCACATTCGCTCCACAAGAGATGGTCATGAGAAGATTTAAGCACGTCTACGTGATCAAACGTAGAAGTGTTGATATCATTAAGGAACTTGCAAGGAAATTAAACGAAAATGAGAAGCACATTCAAGAAAAGGCTCAAAGCATAGATAATATAAAGGCTTTCATTTCCATTCCCATTAGATCTCAAAGGAAAATTGTTGGTTTCTTTAATTTGGACACCTGGGATCACGAAAATATATTTGCGGAAACTGGATTTGAAAGTGTTGCCGAGTTGATGGGCAACTTACTCTCCATCGTTGTTGAGCGATTTGAATTAATTGATATGGTAAAAGAGAAGAACTCTGAACTTGAAAAGATCAACCTTTTCGATAAACTGACTTATCTTCCCAACTTGAAATTTCTATCGCAGTACTTCGAAAAATACTCAGAAATAACAAAACGTCTCCCTACCAAGTTGTACCTGGTGTATATAGACATAAAGGAATTCGAGAAGATTAACAGAATGTATGGACACGAATTTGGAGACGATTTGATTCTTAAATTGTCGAAAATAATCACAAAATCTTGTAGGAAAAGTGACATAGTTGGGAGAACAAATGGCGATGAATTTATAATACTAACACTTTCCAAAGAGAACCCCAAATCACTGATCAAAAGAATTCAGGAGAAAGTATCAGGTTTCGCTACGAAATCTGGTCTGAATATCGAAATCCAAATAAGCACAGTTGAATATGGAACAGATGGTAAAGACTTCAATACATTAATTTCAAAAGCTCAAGAAAAAATTTACGAGAAAAGGGTTTTTGCTACGTATTGATTTGCTAAGCGTATAAAACGGAGGTGAAAAAATGAACGAAAAAGATAAAATAAACAAAAAAGGTCACAGTTTGCAAAATTCTGAACATTTCGAACATTATTACGTTGAAGAACCTCAAACTCCTTTAAAAGTTAGAGAGGTACAACTTAAACTGAAGAGCGGGCACATATACACGTTTAAAAGTCCCTCAGGGGTTTATTCTTTTGGAGATGTCGATAAAGCGACCCAGATACTCATTAATCACCACGCTCCAGTAAGTGGGAAGGTTTTAGACATAGGTTGCGGATATGGGGTGATAGGCATTGTTCTTAAAAAGGAAAATCCTCAAATAGAAATATTCATGTCGGATATTAACAAAAGGGCGGTTGAATTTGCGAAGATAAACGCCAAAGACAACAATATAGATGCAGATATACGACATGGAAGTCTGTACGAACCATGGTCTGGGATGGTTTTTGATCACATAATCGCTAACCCACCGATTGTCGCTGGTAAGAAGGTGTGGATGGATCTTGTTTCTGGAGCATATGAACATCTAAAACCCGGAGGGACACTCCAGTTGGTTGCCTATCACAACAAAGGAGGAGAAAGGATTAGAAACTACATGAAAGATATTTTTGGAAATGCTGAGGATATTTGGAAGGAAGGCGGGATTCGGATTTATTTATCAAGGAAAGAATAAAATCTGGAAGTCGGTAATAAAGCTTGCGAATTGGTGAGTGGACAAAGATGTTGATAGAGTTAAAGGAAGTCTCTGTGATTTTCGAAGAGAGTACGGATGTTGAAAGAGTAGCTCTCAGAGAAATAAATCTTTCTTTTTCATCAAACGAGAGCATTTTACTTGTTGGAAACACTGGTTCCGGTAAAACAACGTTGATTTATCTGATAGACCTACTAATAAAACCCTCTAGAGGTTCTTTATCCTATGATGGTAAAGATCCTTTTTTGTATCCTTACGAATATCGTAAGAAGTTCGGAGTAGCATTTCAGATACCAGAACGTCAATTCTTCAGTGAAATGGTGGAGCAAGAGCTCACATACGCTGCAAAGAATTTTCAAGTCCCGTTTACTCAAAACGATATTGAAGAAGTTCTTGAGCTCGTTGGTTTGAGAAAAAGTGTCCTCCAAGAATCACCCTTTCGGTTATCTGGCGGAGAGCAACGAAAGGTGGCTATTGCTTCTATTTTGTTGCATAAACCTGAGTTTCTCATCTTCGATGAACCAACTGCAGGATTGGACCTCCAAGGCGTGCTTTCGGTTAGAGAAATACTTAAGAAATTTAAGCAAAATGGAAAGGGATTCCTTATAGCTACGCATGAGCCCGAGCTCTTCGAAGATCTATGTGACAGAAAGGTCTTCTTGCACAAGGGCACGATTTTCGAAGATTTGCGTTTATCCACAATCCGTGCGAAAGGTTGGTGAGTTGATTTGGTTTATCAATATAAAGGCATAGACCGAAGCGGTAGAAAATTGAAAGGAATTGTCCAAGCTGATAATATAAAGGAAGCACTTGATAGGCTCAAGGAGCAGGGGATACTGGTTACAGATATTGTTGAAAAGGCTGAAAAGGGTCAGAAAAGCTCAAGCGTACGCACAGTTCAACCTGGGCGTAATGTTCCGAAAAAGAAAACGGTTTTTCAGGTAAGGTTGAAAGATATAGTTCTTTTTGCAAGACAGTTGGAAACTATGATTTCCGCTGGTTTGAGACTCGTTGATGCGATAATGACTTTATCAGAACAAGAAGTGTTTTCAAGGAAGTTTCGAAACATACTTAAAGAAATTGCTTCCGACATGAAAGGTGGTATGTCGTTTTCTGACGCCCTTGAAAGGCAGGGAGTATTTGATTCGATATTTGTAAACATGGTCCGCGCTGGTGAAGAGGGCGGTGTACTGGACGTAACGATGAAAAAAATTGCGAATTACTACGAGGGTATCAATAGATTAAGAGAGCAGGTAAAATCATCGATGGCTTATCCTATGTTTATTCTCGGGTTTGCAGTCGCAGTTGTTATTGTGATTTCTGTATTTATTTTACCAAAGCTTATCTCTGTCTTTGGTGCAACACCTCAAGGTGGAGTATTGGGAATGCTTATGAAACTGAACTATATTTTCACTAAGAAATGGTACATACTTCTGCCTATTGTTATTGGAATCGGTGTCGGATTGAAATTTTTCTTAGATACTGTGTACGGTGCGTACGTTAAGGAATTCATTGGAGGATTAATTCCGCCTATTAGGAAGTTAAGGCTCAAAATGGCCAACGAACGATTTACAAGGACACTTGGGGTTCTCATTGGTAGCGGTGTTCCAATGGTTAATGCTTTGGATATGGCTGCAAAAGCTTCAAATAATCCCAGGTTTTTAGCGATTATTTCGAAAGTTATTGATGAAGTCAAAGCTGGTAGTAGTCTAAAAGAGAGTCTTAAAAGGGCAGGTATTTTTCCACAGATAGTGTACGAAATGGTTGGAACGGGCGAGCAAACTGGTAAGTTAGATGTTGTCATGGAAAAAGTTGCTGATTTTTACGAAGAAGAGATATTGGCAGATACAAAAAAGCTTGTTAGCCTTATCGAGCCTATGATGATCGCATTTGTTGGTTTGTTTATCGCATTTATTGCTTTTACAATGTACTCAACGATATTCCAGATGCAGGGGCAGTTTGGTAGGTAGAATTTGCTGGTAAGGTGATTAAGTTTGAACCTTATCGAGTTAATGGTTGTTCTGCTAATCTTAAGTTTGGTTTTTGTTGCTCTTTCAGTCAGTATCTCAAAAATGGCAGACGTTGATTTAAATAAAGAGTATGTAGAAACGGCGATCTATGCTGGTCTGTGGAAATCCCAGCTGTATAAAGATTACAAGGGAAGCTATTGCCGAGTCGCCACGATTAATATGATGGAGTTTTACAGAGTTTCAGAGAACAGCCTTTCTGGGATCGTGGTTGACTCTTTCAGGTGGGTAAAAGGTGGTAAATACTCAGGAGTAGCTGTTGAGCCTATAATTATTAAAATTTCAGGAGGTGCAAAGTAATTTTGGGCATTCTTTCGAACAGAGTAGTGGCTTATAGTCTGAACGACGGGCAAATTAACACTGCAGTTGCAAAATACCGCGGAGGTAAGCTTAGAATAAAAAGCTATTATCCACAGTTCATTCTACCTGATCCAGAAGATATAACAGTCGTAAATGTGCCGTGGGATATTATACAAATGATATTCTTAGAATTACCACCGACGAAGAAAGAAAAGGACCGTATCAGAGCTGCTGAATTAGAAATCAGGAGAATTTACAACCTTAGTGAAGATTTGATCGTGTCGTGCATTCCTTCACTCTTTGGAAAGTGTTTGACCTTCTTTTTGAAAAGGACAGATTTCTTCAGGTACCTCAGTTCGTACAATATTGATTTCATACCTGATGTCGCTTATCCAAATATCCTTGCCGAGCTGTTGATTGCCAAGAAGCTTCCGGGTAGATGGATTTACATTGTGCTCAGTGAGTACAGCTCTGGTATAGTGATTATGAACGGTGAGAATATTCTGAACGTTAGGATGATTGATTTTTCGTTGAACGAAGTGAACCACTTGATTAAAGAAGAAACAGGGTTTGAACTTTTTGAAATTGAAAACAGTGGTAACGAAGAACTGATAGGATACGCTAAAAGGATAGTAGGAAGCATAATTTACGACATATTGGCGATAATAAACAGAGAAGTGATAATCACAATCAATACAACGGAACTGGAAAAGCTAAGCGTAGAAATGGTCGACGGGATTTCAATGGTATGTCGATCAACGGTTCTCAAAGAGGCGCTTTTATCTACTGACTCGGATTTCAAGTCAAAACTCTCTGAGGCTGTATTTTCGTTCCGGCCACATGCAGAGCTAACCATAGCAGACCTTGGCCTTCTCTACAGGGGGGGATTAGAACTTGGAAAGGTTAAATCTATCACCTGGTAGGAAGAGAGTTTTGAAATTAAGTTCTTTTCTTTTACTTTTGGCAATATCGCTTGTGCCTTCTATTTCGTTCTTTTCGGCCTCATATTTTCTTAAGGAGCAAAAAGTTTCAAAGTTGTTAGTTAATTACCCTGAGGTTTTTAACAATCTCTCAACTGCGGATTTGAAAAGCTTAGATACCCAGGTAGAGAATCTTCTATCCTCTTTAAAAAGCAAGGAATCTCAACTAAGAACCGTGAATGAGGGAATCAGAAGTTATATAATTGAAAAGTACAAAGATACGTACTTCCTGCGCAGCTTTTTGAAGTATGTATCATCAAGCACAAATAGCTACTTTTTAACAGGGGTGCTTTACGACGGGCAAAAATTTTACTTGGAGTTCTATGAATACGGTACGGAAACCCAAATCAGTACCTCAACGGTTTACAATGACTTGGGAAGATTCTACAAAGATGTAAATGTTTCTTTATTGGAGCAGAGAAACTTTCTGGGAGATTTAAAGTACTACCACTATATCTGGGAGGGTATGAAATGATACTGATACCACGAAAAGTGGCGGTAACTATTTCCATTCTTACGCTAATCCTGTCACTTGCTGGTAGCTTTCTTTATTTTTCCAACAAAACATATTTGTATATTTCTAAGCTTGAACAGAAGTTTTCTGAAATAAGAAATGTGTACCGCACAGTATCGCAATTGGAAGAACAGGGTAAACAGCTAGAAAAAGTCAGATCGCTAATTTACAATATTCAGGGGACCTTTGCCGATGACGAAATGACTTCCGCTGAACTTAAAGCTAAGCTGGAGGAACTTCTTTCTGAGAAGGTGCTGGCAATAGATTACTTGGTTATAAAGTCATCTTTCAATGAACCATTAGCATTTAAAAAGACTGCTGTGAAATATACATTGGTCATTCGTAGTTCGGAGTAAGAGCAGGAAATGAGGGTGGCGAGAATAGATGGCGTTGAATAAGAGGACTATAATACTTCTTGTATTAGCTGTGGTTATATGGGGCATTGCTATCGTTGTTTTGTATATAAATTACGGGCCAAAAAAGTCCAGTCCACAACCATCGTCTGGATCTTTAAATCAAGCGACACAACAGGCGATTTCTCAGACAAACTTATCTAATTCAACGAGCAATAATGCAGCCAGTAGTCAGAACTCCGGCGATATTTCTTCGGCGCGTGAAACTACTTCAGCAACTATGAGTTTTCCCATCCAAACGAATTTAAGTATTACAGAGCTAGCTTCACTAGTTGAATACAAGGTAAACGTTCCAAACGTTTTTGAACCATACTTTGTGGATCTTGTAAGTTTGCTCAGTGGAGTTGCTGGAAATCTAGAATCCAAAAATTCTTCAGTGTTCATTGAAGACATAACTTCAGATAACATTCAGTATCACGGTTACTTGGAAATCAGAGATGGAAAATCGAAAATAACTAAATTGTATCTTACGTTGAATGGTGAAACTAAATCTTGGCTTAGCGATGAGTTGATCGATGCAAAATACAAGGTTATATACATCGGTAGCAAGCATTTGGTTGTTTTGGATACAACAGATGGTAAAATAAAAAAGATAGGAGTTAGCAAAGAATAATTTTTGAGCAGTAGGGGGGATAATGCTGTTAACTTGTAGTGATGGAAGACAATAGAACACAGATAACACGCGCAATATCATTGTTGTTCAGTTTCAAGAGATTTCTCACTACACAAAAGCTGTTCACGTACATTGGAAGATTGTCAATATTCTTAAATCCACGCTTGGCTCGTACAAAGTCTTGGAATAACGAAAACTTCGATTCACATTGATTGTTTTGCCCAAGTCTCACAACTATATGGTTGATATTCTTGTATAGTATCTTCACTGCACCATACGCACCAAGTCCATCAGTGATTAGTTCGATTTCTCTTTCGTTGTTACCAAAGAACTTCTCTAACAATATCTTCACTTGACCCATATCGCGATATTTGGATACATGCCAAGCAACAATAAGATTCGAATCGTGCTCAACTAAGAACCAAACGTAGTACTTTTTGGATTTAAACAAAACGACAGTTTCATCACCATGGACTTTGAAAGCATCTACAGGAACGAGGATGGAAAAGAAACAAGACAACTTAAGGATCCACTTGTAGATAGCGACATGAGAGACTTTGATATTAAGTGAGTCTCTGATGGAACGCAAGGACACAGCTTTGAAATAAAGGACGAAGGCTTTAAGGACAATAAAGATAGGGAAACGGAAGAACTTGAAAGAGTCGAAAGGAAGAGGGACAAATTGAGGTAAGTTAGTTGGGATTTCGTCTCTGGTATGGCAAGAACGGCAACGGAACTTAACGAAGGCTTTTTTGATTTTGTGGATTTGCATAGTTTTTCCACAGACAGGGCATTTAGGATAAGGGAAAGAGAAGAGCTTGTGTTTTTTTGAATGAACAAGTCTGAAAGTGCGCTTACAGTCTTTGCAAAAGTATTGTTGGTTACCGTACTTATCATGACCGTTTTTGTAGATGTTGGTAGAGCCGCATTTGGGGCAAGAGACTACAGAATTTTGCATAGTGGAGTACCTCCTTTTTGTGAGAATTGATGGTGGGGGGTGTTCCACTAATAAGAAGATAATACGGTTTTTGGAAATTTTCAATACTTTTAGTTAACAGAATCATCTTTGAGCAGTAGGGGGGATAAAGCTTTGAAGAGATTGCAGACTTTCTCAATTCTAATTACTGTTTTTCTTTTTTTGCTTTTCTCAAGTTCTTTTGCAGAACTTATAGACCTTACATATGTTAAGACTTCAAGTGAGATAGTGGTCATAGCGTCCTTCACAAAATCCCCGACGGTTCAGTACTATTCAAAAAACGGAAGTAAGACCGTCCATTTCTTAGTGGTAAATGATACATGCATAAGTCCTATTTATCTACCCGTGAATGCAGAAACAGTCGAAGGTGTCCAAGTGATACCGTTTCGTGGTGCTTTAAATATTTTTGTGTACACAATTACCCCCGTTAGTGCAACGTACAATGTTACGGGATCAAAATTGTATATTAGATTACCTTTAAGTACCTCCACAAAAAGAATGACAGCGAATTTTACAAACCTTAAGAGCGAAGTTGCTTTCAAAGATTTGGCGGAATTCTTTGGGATAAATCTTGTCTTGTACGATAGCGCTAAGGGAAAATTTGTAAATACAAAGGCCAACAATTCGAGCATAGAACAAATTTTGAGAAATCTCCTGACTCTTACAGGTTTGTCTTATGCTTACGCTGAAGATCAAACTTTGTATATTGGGGCTCAGGAAGATATTGAACGAACCTTTGCACTTAACTTCCAGATTCCTGGTGGCAAGGTGTCTGTTGAAGAGTTAAGTAAGATGTTTGTGGAAAGTATATATGTCCAACCTATGTCGGATAAATCTAAGTTATTTACATATGGTGGGGTTAATCAATACAAAATACTCGCATCAGCTATAGGCTTAGCTGCAAGTGAACTAACTAAGAAAACAGAGCCCAAACTTCCGTGGTATTACATAGATTATTCATCTGACGACAAAGAACTCGAAGAATTCTTGTCAAAACTGAGAAAAATCTACGACTTTGATTTTGTTATCCTCCCGGAGATAAAGAAAGTTGCCCTTTCAGGGGTCGATTGGGACAAAGCCGAGGAAATGATAAGAACACTGAAACCTGCACGAAAGCCAACACTAGAAACACAATACAAAACGTTTACTTCTGAGTATCCTCAGCGCGTTGCTGAATTCCTCAGATTACTTTACAAAGATGTGGTTATCCAAGTTATTGGAGATAAACTTTATGTTCCTGCTGATTATGAAAGCGTAGTAAAAAGCTTTCTTCAAGACCCAGTTATTTCACGACCTTGGAAGGTTACACTAACAGATGTGCCGGAAGAGCTTGTAAAAACCACTTTGAGTTATTTAGACATACCGGAATTTGATTACATTCTCAAGTCGTACGATAACACCGTATATGTAACTTTATTTGTCAGCGAGAAAAAATATAAGGAATTTCTTGAACTTGTAAATTTAATGGGAACTACAACCGCAACGGTTAAAGTCGATGATGTGTTTTTGAAAGCCTTTAGTGTAAATGTATTACAAAGTTTCTCGGATGGTTCAAAGCTCGTTAAAGGGAAGATAAAGGAGATAGAACGGTTAAAAAAAGCAGTAGAAGAAAATTTAACGACAGTAATTTTGAAGGCAGACCCATCTGATCCTTCAAAAGATGTAATGGAAAAACTTACAGGGTACACGGTGGGTCTCTCTACCGATGGATATTGGATCTTTACAGTGCCAAAGCAGGAAACTTCAAAAGTTCAAGAAAAGGTTAAAAACATCAGGGAAGGTTTTGGTAAGAACATAATTATCCTAAGCGGTAAATACGATGAAAATGCGTTTGAAGTTGTAAAGAAGCTTTATGGAGTTGAGGTTTACGAACTCTCAAACGCATTACTTATCTATGGTTCCCAAGCACTTAGCGCAAAGCAATTCCTGGAAAAGTTGACAGTTGAAAACTTCATAGTTCCTGTTCAGATTTCACTTTCTACTTCCCACATCGATTATGTCAAAAAGGTTTACAACGTTGATGTGACATACTTCCAAGATCTTGGAAAAGCAGTGGTATCGGGGCTTACGGAAAATGCGCTAAGGGCCGCTGCATACTTGAAATCACTTAGCCTCCAGTCTGACTTGGTATCTCTAAATCTTTCCGGCACTTTGAAAAAGGAAGATTTGGAAAAGCTGAGTACAATTATGGAGTTGAACGTTAAAGTGGAGATAGTTGGTGATACCGCTTATCTGAAAGGGAGTAAAGAAGAAATAGAAAAACTAATCAAAGAAATCAACAGGCTGACCAAATCACCGGAGATGAAATACGAAGTTCTTAGTTACGATGACAGTTTAGATGAAGTTTTAAAAAAGCTCTACTATGTACAAACTTACAAAACAAAATTCGGATATATGGTCTACGGAACTCAAGAGCAGATACAAAATGTAAAAACTTTCCTTGGTCAGATAAGGGTAGACGAAGAGGTTAGAGTGGTTGCAACCAGTGTAGAGGAAAACTACATAAGGATGATAAAAGAGATTTTCGATAGCACGGTGAAACACTACAAGATAGGTGATAAGCTGTACTTAATCGGTAAAAAGGAGAGCCTTGATAAAATTCAAAAAGAGATAGCCATTTTTGATGAAGAGAAAGGCTCGATGGTTATAGATACGATAAGAGTTAGCGGTAACGTGAAGACTGAAGATATGACCAAGCTTCGTGACTTGCTTGGCTTGAAAGCAGAAGCAATCCAAGTCGGTGACATTGTTTATTTAAAAGGCAAGAAAGAAGAAGTAGCCAAATTGAAATCGGAGTTAGAAAGACTCTCTCAATATCCTGAACTCAAGTATGAGTTGTTGAATTACGACGATGCTTTGGACAACATTATAAAAGAGTTGTACGGCGTTAAAACCTATAAAGTCAAAGCTGGTTATATAGTCTACGGAGCTAAAGAACAGATTGCAAGTGTGAAGAGCTTTGTGAGTGGTTTCTCGACGCAGCTTGAATTAAGGTCTTTAACAACGAAACTTGAACCAAAGGATATTGAGACGATCATTTCAGTTTACGATGCAGATGTTAAATACTATAAAGTTGGTGATAAAGTATATTTGGTAGGTAAAAAGGAGAGCCTTGATAATATAGAAAAGGAGATATTGCAGTTCAATATTGATAGTGAGTACAATGTCATAAATGGTAAATTGCTGATAGAAGTTTCAAACAAGAATTTAGCGGAAATAATAATGAAGGTAAGTAACATATTGAAAGAACAAGTTATTTTGGCTGACGAACTAAAAACCAACGTTACTTTGAGATTGTTAGTACCAGATTTTAAAAGCTTTTTGGAATACCTACAAACGTTTGGTGTTAGCTATAAACAAACAGATGAGGTTTACTTGATTTATTCAAATCTTCCTCAACAAACATCTGTTCGAGAGCAACAAGCAGTATCTCAACTTGCACAGCCGGGAGAAGTTGTAGTTAAAGAAGGATTAATAACTATCAACGCTTCGAACAAAGATGTAACTGATATAGTTTCTCAAGTACTCTCCAAGCTTGGAAAATCTTACAAAATCGATGATGTTCAAGCAAGGATATTCTCTGTGAGTTTGAATAACATAGACTACGAAACTTTTAAGGATGTCTTTTCAGAATGGGTTAGTTTCAGAGAAATTGGTAATGTGGTGTACGTCTCAAAACCTGTTGCAAAGAGTGATTCAAAAGTTGCGGTAAGGGATGGAAAAATTAGCGTGAAAATAGATAACGAACCGTTGGCTAGTGTTATTAGGTCTGTTTTTGAAAGCTTTGGATACTCTGTAATCTTCGCAAAACCGATAACTACTACTGCAACAATGTCAATTTCAAACATTGATTTTGACACATTCACTTCCATACTCTTAAATTACGGCGTTGCTTTAAAGAAATCCGGAAATGTTTACGTCGTAGATACTACGCCCGAAGCCACTAAGACGAAGACCACATATACATTCAACGTCACACGCGGAGCTGATAGGGTTAAACAACTCATAGAGTTCTACGGTGGAAAAGCTTTGGTGAATACAGACGCTGGAATAATAATTGCCTACGATCTGGATCCGAAAAACGTTGACGATATCAGGAACGTTATAGAAAAAGTTTCCAAAGTGAGGGTAGTTTCTATCGAAGCGAAAGTCGTCGACGAAGCTTTGTTGAACAGTCTTGGATTTGATATCACAACGATTTTGAGCTCAGCTGATTACGTATCGATAGGAACAGGAGGACTTAGCTTGAAATTCAAGATCGTCGACTTTTTGGATTTGCAGGCTCTTTGGAACAAAATAGTTGACGAAGCTCAGATTCAAATCAAAACATCAGGCAGTAACGTGCAGATCCCATATGGGACATATGGAACGGGCAAACTCTTAGCAAGTCCTAACATAATAGCCAAGAGTGGTGAGCAAGCAAGAATATTTATAGGTGATTCCATACCCGTAATAGTAAGTCAGCAAGGTCAACAAAGCGTGACTTACCTGGAAGCTGGTATAGAACTCAAAATAACTCCTAGCGTCAACCTTGATGATACAATAGATCTCGACTTGTTTACCTCTGTAGGAAACTTCGATTACTCTGTAGTCATCAGCGGGCTACCAAAACAGAACAAGAGAGAAGCGTCAACTAAAATCACACTAAAAGATGGTCAAACGCTTATCCTTGGTGGCCTTGCACGAGAGGAAATAAGCAAATCGGAGTGGAAAATCCCGATACTCGGTGACCTGCCTATTATCGGGTGGCTTTTCAAAGGTACGCAGGAAAAAATAGAGCAAAGGAACATTGTGATCTTCCTAACCGCTAAGATAATAGAACAATAACTAAAAAAGACTTTCAAAGCGCCGGTAAAAAAACAGCCGGCGCTTTCTTAATGAAAAAAGCCTATTTGAAAGAAAATTGTGGTATACTATAAGCGAGTGGCTTTTCAATTAAGTTTACTCGAAAGTAAGGTGACTGAAATGAACAGAAGACCAGTGGTTGCTGGAAAGTTTTATCCGGGAACTCCGAACCAACTAGCTAGTGTATGCGAAGCTTTTGTAGGTAATGAAAAACCAAAGAATTACCTGAGCCACCCCATAGGCCTAATTTTGCCACATGCAGGTTATGTATACAGTGGGAAAACCGCAGGATTAGGCATTAGGAGAGCAATTGAATTTGGAAGGCCGCGAAATATCATCATCCTTGGTCCGAACCATACAGGTTATGGCGCTGCTGTTTCCGTTTGGCGAGAGGGTGAATGGTATGTTCCAAATGGAAGTGTCAAAATAAGCACCGAAATTGCGGATGAGATAATAGATGGTAAGTTAATTTCTGATGATGAAGCTGCACATCTCTATGAGCACTCTATCGAGGTTCAGCTACCTTTGTTGATCCATGCATTTGGAGAATTTCAATTCGTTCCAATCTGCATGATGGACCAACGACTTTCTACAGCTCGTTATGTTGCGGAAAGAATAAGAAAAATTTTAGAAAAATACCCGGACACGATAGTTGTTGCTTCGTCTGACTTCAATCATTACGACCCGCACGAAATAACGATAAAAAAAGACGAAATTGCCATCCAGCGAATTCTTGCGAATGACTTGGAAGGTCTCTACGAAGACCTGAGAAAATACGACATAACCATGTGCGGTCCCGGACCTGTTGCGGTTGTAAGAAGCTTGTTTAACCATGCAGAGCTTGTCTATCACACTACAAGTGCAGAATTCTCACAAGATTACTCCTATACAGTGGGGTATGCTTCTTTCATTCTGTGGTAGGCATTGTGGTTAAATTAACAACTAACAGAAAAACAAAAGCCCCGAGTTATTCGGGGCTTTTCGTGTATTTTAGAGCAAATGCTTAGTCTTTTTTCACCTTTTCTTCTATCTTTTTTGCTGCCAATTCGGCAGCTACTTTTGCTTTTTCAGCAGCTTTGTTCATTGCTTTTACCAGTGTGAAAACAATCCAAGCAACTATAAGAAAATCTATCGCAGCGGAGAGAACCTTTCCCCAGTAAATGCCATGCCACTGAATTTCCTGAATACTTCCGAGTTTCATTCTGCTGAGTACCGGCTGAAGAATAGCCGGAGTAATAAGGTCGTTAACAAGGGATGAAACAAGTTGGTTGAGTTTCCCACCGATAATAATTGCGACAGCAAGACCAATTACGTTGTACTGTTTTAAGAAATCAGTGAACTCCTTGAAAAACTTCTTCATCCATCTCCACCTCCAGTGTTTTTTAGAATGAGTATTAACTGAACACTTTGTTTATTCATTCTTTAAAGCAATCTCCAGGGTTTTCCATGGAAGTAGAAAGCATTTAACCCTCATTGGATAATTCTTCACATCGTAAAAATTTATGATAGGTCCAAGAACATTCTCATCAAATTCTTTTCCAAGCATCATATTCTCTGCGTTTTTCATCATTTCAAGTGCTTCTTGTTTTGTTTTTCCAATGATTTGTTCTATCATCACGTTTGTTGATGCCTGACTTATCGCACAACCGTGCCCTTCAAATTTCACATCGACGATCTTGTCGCCATCAAAAAGAAAATAAAGCGTTACTTCATCACCGCAGGAAAGATTTTTACCTTCCTCGACCTTGTGAGCGTTTTCTATCTTTCCATGAAATTTCTTTAGTTTTGAATAGTCCATTATGAATTCAGAGTATATCATTCGAACCACCTCCGGATGTATTTTAACCCTTCTATTAAGACATCTATATCTTCTTTCGTGTTGTATAGATAAACGCTCGCTCTAACTGTTGAGTTAGGAAAATCTATCTTTGATCCTTTCGCTAAGACGCCCATTAGCGGTTGTGCACAATGGTGCCCGCTTCTTGTGGCTACACCAAAATTCTCATCGAGTATGTGTGAAACATCATGCGGATGCACACCTTTCACATTAAATGATACCAAAGATTTGTGAGAAGAATCAATTGGTCCGTAGACTTCCACAAAATCAAGTTCCATCATCTTTTCTAACAGGTAATTTGATAACTCTTCAACGTGCTTTTCTACCTTCTCAAATCCGATACTTTCCAGATAATCTATCGTATAACCAAGCCCAACGGCACCTGTGATGTGTTGAGTACCGGCTTCGAATCTGTACGGTAGAACATTGAATGTAACATCTTCGAATGTAACTTTATCTATCATCTCCCCGCCGTACAAAAACGGCTCAAGCTGTTCAAGAAGTGCCTTTTTTCCATACAGAACACCTATTCCCGTCGGGCCAAGTATTTTGTGGCCTGAAAACACGAGAAAATCAACATCGAGCTTTTTGACATCAACTTTTTTATGTGGTACAAGCTGAGCACCGTCAACTATCAAGGTTGCATTTTTGAAAGTCTCTCTTATCAACTCTATAGGCATCTCTTGACCTGTAACATTTGACTGTCCTGTAATTGAAACAACTTTTGGGTTTGGAATAGATTCTTTAGTTTTCAAAATTGATTCATTTGTGATAACCCCTTTTTCATCTGCCGTTATGTAAGCTACTTTAAAGCCGTAGAATTTTGAGAGTCTCACCCAAGGTACGAGATTCGCATGGTGTTCTACTTGTGAAATTAATACAGTATCTTCCGTTTTCAAAATCCCGCTTTTCGCGAGCGAGTTCACTAAGAAATTTATTCCCATAGTTGTTCCACTTGTGAAGATGATTTCTTCGGAACTTGCGTTCAAAAAATTGGCCACTTTTTCCCTTGCTTGTTCGTACGCGACTGTTGCCTCACTTGCGAGTGTGTGAACAGCTCTGTGGATGTTGGAATAATGATAAAGGTAAAAATCCGTCATCTTTTCGATGACGGATTTGCATTTGAGCGTGCTTGCTGCATTATCTAAATAAACTAACCTCTTGCCGTTGATATTTCTTTTAAGTGCAGGAAAATCGTTCAGTATATTTGAAAACTCCTCATCCGAGAACACCGTTGAGCGCATTCTCAACAACCCCTTCCAGATTGTATCGTTTGAGTTCATCTTTCAGTGTCTCAAAGACCCCGCGTACAATCATCTTCTGCGCATCTTCTCTTGGTATACCCCTGCTCATCAGATAAAATACCATGTTCTCATCTATCGGTGAGCTACTTGCGGCATGTGATGCAACAACATCGTTTTCGTCGACCATAAGACTTGGTATCGCTTCAACTTTAGCCTTTAGAGAGACCAAAGTTGCATGGTTGCTTTGGTGTGCTTCGACTTCTTTCGCACCGCTGATGATATCCATTATACCTCTGAATACTACTTTAGATTCATCAGAGAGTACACCTTTTGCATCGACATTTCCGTAACTGTTTGGTTTGTAGAATCTCATGAGATAGAGTATGTCTATAATCGTTTTCCTGCTTCCAAGATAATAAGGACGCACATCGGCGTAGGCATTTTCACCACTTATTCTCACACTTACGTATCCAGCATTTATTTTACCACCGAAATAGAAATCTTTGACTACGGTTTTTGAATTATCTTCGACATCTATGAAAACATTTGAAATAAGTAAACTGTCATCTTTGCTTCCTAAGTAAAGATTGTAAAGATTAAACTTCGCACCCTTTCTGACTTTCACTCTGAGATTGCCTACAAAGAAAGGTTTTTCGACAATTCTTACAAGATTAAGTTCCCCGCTTCGCACGTCGATCAACGTGTTATCGTACTGGGTGATGTCGTTGACTATCAATGTGGTGTCATCTTCGACAGTTACGTAGTCCCCACTCGAAGAGAAAACATCGGCAAGTAGAACAAATTTTCTATCTGCTCCTTCAAAATCCAGAGATTCGAGTAAATTCAAACCATCGATATCGAGAGATTCTAAACCTTTGTATGGCAAGACGTTTGGTAAAGAAATGCTCTTTAAACCCGTTCTCTTCCACATGGGAAATTTGTACGTAAGGTATTCGGAAAGCCTTTTTATCCTCCATTCATCGAGTAGATTATTTCCGCTGGGTTTGAAGTCTTCCACATTGTAGTCTTGTGCATCTATCGTTTTTCTCTGGGGGACAATCGCCCGTAAGTTTTGATGTTCCAGTCTCAAAGTCTTTTCTATTTTCGTTATGCTCATACTGCTCACCACCCTGATTAGCCTATCGAAGACTCAATTTCCATATCCACGAGCCTGTTCAATTCTATTGCATATTCAAACGGAAGTTCCTGAACAACTGGTTGGATGAAGCCTTTGACGATAAGCCCTTTAGCTTCTAATTCACTTAATCCTCTGCTCATGAGGTAGAAGATCTGCTCATCTTTAATTCTTCCTATCTTTGCTTCATGCCCAACATCTGAATCCGTGTTGTACACTTCAATTATCGGGACGGTGTCGCTTTTTGATTTATTGTCAATCATAAGCCCTGTACAACTCACACTTGCTTTTGAGCCTTTTGCACTCTCCATTATCTTGAGTAATCCTCTGTAGAACGACCAGCCACCACCTATACTGATACTTCTTGCATCCACCGTAGAACGCGTGTTCTTACCTATGTGTATCACCTTAGAACCAGTATCGATATGCTGTCCTGGTCCTGCAAATGAAATCGATACATTTTCTGAAACGGAGTTGTCTCCTTTAAGTATCGTTGCAGGGTACACCATCGTCTTGTAACTACCGAAAGAGCCTGAGACCCAAGTCATAACGGCGTCTTCTTCAGCTATTGCGCGTTTGATTTCAAGATTGAACATGTTCTTGCTCCAATTTTGCATTGTAAGGTACTTCATCTTTGCGCCCTTCTTGACGTAAACTTCAACGGTTCCAACATGTAAGTTCACAACATCGTATTTAGGTGCCGTACAGCCTTCGATGTACGTTACCTCACTACCTTCATCCGCTATTATTATCGTATGTTCAAACTGCCCACCACCAGGATTACCAAAAAGAAAGTAAGATTGGAGTGGTAGTGGTACTTTAACACCTTTAGGTACATAGAGGAACGTACCGCCGCTCCAAAGTGCACCGTGAAGTGCCGCGTACTTGTTGTCAGTTGGCGGAACGAGCTTCATGAAATATTCCTTAACGAGGTCAGGATATTCCCTAACAGCGGTTTCAATGTCTGTAAATATAACTCCAATCTTCTTCAGTTCTTCCTTGATGTTTTTGTATATCATCTCGGAGTCGAATTGAGCACCAACGCCTGCTAAATATTTCCTTTCCGCTTCTGGTATTCCGAGTTTATCAAACGCTTGTTTAATTTCTTCAGGGACTTCCTCCCAAGTGGTAGTCTTTTTAGCATTTGGTTTGACATACGGAACTATTTTTGACAAATCGAGCTCATCCCTGGTAACGCCCCAGTCTGGTTCGTGCCATTTTTCGAATATTTCGAACGATTTAATTCTGTGCTCTGTCATCCATGCTGGTTCATTTTTAGCCTCGGAGATTTCGTATATGAGCTTTCTATTCAAGCCAGCTGGCAGCTTTATCGCCGGCTGGACATTTACCTTTATCTGGAAATCTTCTTTTTTCTTTAGTTCATACAAAAGTTCATGGAGGTCACTCATCTTTATCCCTCCTCATTTAGATGAATTGGCATCTGCAGTGCCGTTTACTATCGCGTATCCTGTTTTTTCTACCTCGTAAGCTAAGGACTTATCACCTGTTAAAGCAACCTTTCCATCGACGTACACATGCACTTTGTCAACATCTATGTAGTTGAGGATCCTCGCATAGTGTGTGATTATCAGCAGAGATGTTCCTTCGGCTCTGAGCTTGTTGATCTGTTCTGCGACAATTCTCAGAGCATCAACATCAAGCCCTGAGTCTATCTCGTCTAAAATTAAGAGCTTGGGCTTCAAAAACCTTGCTTGAAGAATCTCACCCTTCTTTCTCTCTCCACCAGAAAAGCCAAGGTTAACAAACCTTTCTAAAAACTCCGTTGGGAGTCCAACTTCATTTAAAAGCCCCTTCATCTCTTTATCAAGTTGGAAGAACGTTTTATCTTCCCCGTGCAGTTTGCGGTAAGCAATCAAAAGCAGTTGGTCAAGTTTGACACCCTCAATTTCATATGGATTTTGGAACGTCATCATGATGCCTTTCTGGGCTCTTTCGTCAGTTCTTAAATCCAGTATCGACTCTCCTTCAAACAATATATCTCCAGAAACTACTTCGTACTTTGGATTTCCCATAATCACGTTTGCCAGTGTTGATTTACCAGATCCATTTGGCCCCATTATCGCATGAACTTCTCCTCGTCCTATTTCCAAGTTCACACCTTTAAGTATAATCTTTTCTTCTTCTCTCAACTTAGCCACCAAATCTTTCACTTGTAAGAGCATAATCACACCTCCGAAAATTATCTAATATTATCTACTTAGTTTTTCCTAATTTATTATACCATATGGTATTGAGTTGTAAAGTAGATTTTGTACAAATTTTGAAACAGAAGCTGGAGTGTGGTATAATTAGAAAAGAGTTTTTCTACGCTCTGTTTCGTGATTTCACTAAGCACTAACTTAAATGACCTAATTTGTACTCTTTTGTTGCTATTTCATCAGTCTTATACTTGTGAAGAGGATTTTCTCTTCTTTTTCAAAAGCTATTTCGATGGGCTTTCGGGAATTTATAGTTTATCAGAGTTGATAGGAAGAAAAATTCAGAAGGGTTGTGAGAAATTGGTTAGAGAACAATTTTTATGGAACAAGGATGCAGAAAGGAAATTTTTCGAAAACTATATCACACAAATTGAGCATCAGATTAAAAAATATAAAAACCAAAAAGATACCAACTTAGAAAAATTAAGAGAAAAACTTCTGAAAAAGATATTTTACAAAGATGAAGAACAAAACACATACTATGCATTTTGGCCTAAAACTGGAAATGTTCAAAAAGGAAATACCGTCGTTCAAGGGAGAAACAGTTTAATAGGAAACTACACTGAGGAATGGACCAAAAATCTTTTAGAAATGGTTTTAGGAGATATCGCAAAGGAAAGTAATTATAAGGAACCTTTCCGTGTTGTTCGCAATGTTGTGTGTGAAGATTTGGGACTTAGTAAAGACTCGCCAGCGGATATTGTCCTGACTATATCGACAGAAGCAAAAAATACGGATCGAAAAACCAAAACAAAGGCTGTAGAACTAAAACCTGAAGAAATTTTGGTCATATTCGAAGTTAAAATGTCAATAGTTTGGAATTGGAAGTATTCACCTAACGGTGTATTGGATTGTATAGGAGATTTTACAAAGCATCAAGGAAATCCTGGTCTTCTAAGATCGGATACGGTGTTAAAAGCTGTAGGGAAATGTATTATGATGAGGGTGAATAATCCGGGGAAACGTAGTGTACCAATAGTTGTGCTTGGAAACACCCCGATCACGAGGAACTATGAAAGAACAGTTGATAACCTTAAAAACCTTGGTTTTATTCAGGGATTTTATTCGCTAAATCCTAAACCTTTTGATGCGGGAAACGAAAAGTTATCAGACCATTATCTTATGGAAAGCTCAGATGAAGGTTTTATCACAGTACAAAACTACGCAGTATTGAAGGATCTGATTACGAAATTAATCAACACTTCCCTAAAGGACGAAAAGATTTTCTTCTCTAGTTGGAAGAGTACGGATGAACTTGGAAAAATAATAAAAGACTCGTGTGGTAAAATATTAAAGGATAGATATACGAAAGAGGACTATAGAAAAATTGCTGAGCTGTTTTTAATGTACGTAAAGGATGGTGTAATTTGACATGGCCAGTAGAAAAATTGGCACAGTTACAAGTGCGTTTGGTGCACCAAGTAGGATTAACCATGACTCCTCGCCTTTCTATAGCAGAAATCTTTATTCAAATCTTCCTAAGGAGCAAAATCTAAGTTACGTAGAGACACCTTTACCGGACGAAGTAATTAATAAAATAATTCTGAAAAGTAGCGAAAATATGGAAGAACTTCCAGATAACAGTATTCACCTGATGGTCACTTCTCCTCCTTACAATGTTGGTAAGGAATACGACGAAGATTTAACTCTCAATGAGTACAGAGATTTTTTAAAAAGAGTTTGGAGAGAAGTGTATCGTGTCCTTGTACCAGGAGGTAGGGCTTGCATAAACTTAGCAAACTTGGGAAGAAAACCATATATTCCATTGCATGTGTATGTTATTGAAGATATGTTAGAAGTTGGATTTTTAATGAGAGGAGAAGTTGTTTGGAACAAAGGTGCAACTGCCAGTTCCTCTACAGCGTGGGGAAGTTGGATGTCGGCCAGTAATCCAAGCCTAAGAGATGTACATGAATACATCCTAATCTTCTCAAAGGGAACGTTTACAAGAAAAAATCCGAAGGGTCGAAAAAGTACCATATCCAAAGAAGAGTTTCTGGAGTTTACAAAAAGTATCTGGACATTTCCAGCTGAGTCTGCAAAAAAGATAGGACATCCCGCACCGTTTCCTGTAGAACTTCCCTACCGTTGTATTCAGCTTTATACTTTTGAAGGTGAGGTCGTCTTAGATCCTTTTATGGGTAGCGGACAAACTGCGATTGCAGCATTGATGACAGGAAGAAATTATGTTGGATATGAGATTAATGAAGAATATTTAAACTTGGCAAATAGAAGAATCTATGATTTTCTTCAGAAAAAGAATACCAAAACACTCTTCGATATTTGAGTAAACACTTTAACGATGTGACAAATGATGCTTTTTATAAAGAGTGTTGTATTGTGATTTTCTCTTTGTACGTACCAACTGGTATAATGTATGAGGTGTGGGGTTGTAGATACTTAACAGACAAAAAATGCTGAGCAAGTGGTCGCTCAGCATTTTTTCCATTTTTTCTCGTTCCCTTTTATATCCTTAGTTGACATTCCCAATTTCAAGGGGAATGGTATCCTTATCAGTTCGAGTTTGCCTTCTATGGAAATTTGTTTACTCCATAAAAGTGGCATTTAACAACTTAGAAACTTGAGTTTAGTGTCCAAAATGCATGTCTTTCGCTTCCATAGGAGAGAAGCTTGCGGGTTTGTCAGGTACTGTTACGTTTGTTTCAGTTTAAGATAACTCAAACCGGGAAATTTTATGGGGATCCATGTTACAATATATATGAGACTAAAGTTTAAGGTTTTCTATAATTTTCAAGACTCTTAAGTTGGGGGGATGTTATTATGGCAAGGTCTTCAAGACTCACAACGATGATAGTTGTCCTGATTCCTGTAGCGGTAGGCATCAACTATGCGGGTAAATTTTTTGCGGAGGCTTTGAAACTACCGCTGTGGTTGGACTCTATAGGTACGGTACTTGCGGCCATGCTTGCTGGTCCAGTCGTTGGTGGACTTAGCGGGGCAATCAACAATATCATCTACGGTTTGACAGCTGGACCTATATCGTTCATCTACGCACTTACAAGCATAGGTATAGGTGTGGCTGCTGGATTACTTTATAAAGCAAAGATGTTCGAAAACGCATTTAGAGCTTTCCTGAGCGGTTTGATCATAGCCGTTGTGGCGACGGTTATCTCTGTACCTCTGAACGTTATTTTCTGGGAAGGTCAGACGGGAAATGTCTGGGGAGATGCACTTTTCGCATTCCTGAGGTCCAAGAATGTAGGTGTTTGGTTGGCTTCTTTCTTCGATGAACTTGTTGTCGATTTAGTAGATAAAGTTCTGACAGTTTTCATCGCATATGGAATTTTCAAAGCACTACCAAAATCACTAGTATATAGCTTCAGGCAAGAACAATAAAGTGAGAGATTGATTTCGGAGGTTGAACCTTTGAGAACGATAAGCCTCTACGTTGAGAAAAACACACCAGTGCATAGGCTAGAGCCCGTTACCAAATTGTGGTACGCTTTTACCTCAGTCATTCTGACTTTCTTATTCCCATCCATGTGGATGGGACTTCTCTTTCTTTTAATTTCCTTAATAATTGCAGTTCTAGCACGCGTTTTGAAAAACATGGTTGGATTCATAAATGCAGCTTTAGTTGTCTCTACGACAATGTTGATAATTCAAGGTATGTTCTATCAGGGTAATGCAACGTTGATTTTTACACTTGGCAAACTAAGTTTTTACAAAGAAGGTTTCCTACACGCAACAGTTCTTATTATACGCGTGATAAACATGATAGTAGCCTTCGGAATGCTTATACTCACGACCAGACCATCTGATATGGTATCAAACCTTGTTCAAAAAGGATTGTCGCCGAAATTGGGCTACATTCTCTCATCCGTGTTGCAAATTATTCCTCAGATGCTATCCACAGCTTCCACGATAATCGATGCCCAGCGTTCTAGAGGACTTGAGACGGAAGGTAGCTTAATGCAAAAACTGAGAGCGTTTTTCGCACTCATAGGTCCTCTTGTCTTGAGCTCGCTTGTTGAAGCCAGAGAAAGGGCGATCGCAATTGAAATGCGAGGGTTTGGTGTTTCAAGAAAGCCAACATTTGTGAAGATAATTCCCGAGACAATGCTTGACAAGAGTATAAAACTTATCATGAAATCAACTTTAATCTTTGCCATCGCGTGGAGGGTTATTTCATGGATAACGATTTAAGTATAGATGAAGCAAGGTTGTCAAAGCAAGAAAAAATAGTTGTCGCGGACCTGAGCTATGAATACCCACTTTCTGGAAAGAAAGTGTTAAACAGCATTTCCTTTTCCGTATCGCGAGGTGAGTTCATTGGTATCATCGGTAGGAATGGTGCTGGTAAATCAACACTTTGTTTTGCCCTAACAGGGCTTGTTCCTTCATTTTTTGGTGGTAAACGTAGTGGAAGCGTTTTAATCGATGATGTAGATGTTCTGCACATTCCAAAAGAACAGCTTGTCAAGAAAGTAGGACTTGTACTTCAGAATCCATTTTCGCAAATCAGTGGTGCAAAGATGACGGTGTTCGAAGAGGTGGCTTTCGGGCTTGAAAATATCGGAATCGATCGTGAAGAGATAGTTGAACGGGTCGAGAATGTCTTGAAAAGATTCAAACTATGGGAAAAAAGGGAAGAAAATCCTTTCGAACTTTCCGGTGGTCAGCTGCAAAGGTTGGCAATAGCAAGTGTTCTTGCCTTAGAGCCTGACATTGTTATTTTGGATGAGCCTACTTCACAACTTGACCCACAGGGTACAACTGAGGTCTTTGAAGCTTTATTGGAACTAAAGGAGCTTGGAAAAACGATTATTTTGGTTGAGCATAAATTCGAGAAGTTGGTAGAGTACTGCGACAAGTTACTGTTCTTGTACAATGGAGAGTTAATAAGCTACGGGACAGCTGAAGAGATCTTTTCTATGCCGGAAATTGACCAGTACCACGTAGGTGAGCCTATATACACTTCTTTGTGCAAGGTTTTGAACCTCAAAAAATCCAACGGATTGTATCCTGTGCATTTCGATGATGCAGTTAGCTTATTGAAGGGAGTTTTTCAAAGGCCATGAGTGGGACTTATAACGATGATGTGATAAGCGTTCAAAATTTGTGGTTTGCATACAAAGACGAAGAGTTTGTACTTAGGGATGTAACGATTACAATAGACAATCGACCTACTGCGATTGTTGGTCAAAACGGAGCTGGCAAGACAACGTTTGTCAAACTCCTAAAAGCATTGTTAACCCCAACGAAAGGGGATATATGGATATTTGGACAAAACACCAAGGATACAACAGCGGCTAAATTGGCAAAGACTGTCGGTTTAGTTTTCCAAAACCCAGCTGATCAGATATTTAAGAGTAAAGTAATCGAAGAGGTTATGTTCGGTCCAATGAATGTTTTCAAGGATAAGCACGTAGCTTACGAAAATTCAGTAAGAGCTCTTGAACTTGTGGGGCTGAAAGGAAAAGAAGAGGAACATCCGTATGACCTCACATTATCTGAAAGAAAACTGTTGTGTCTTGCCTCTATCCTTGCGATGGAACCGAAAGTGATTATTTTCGATGAGCCAACAATCGCACAAGATAGGTACTCCACACAAGTAATTGCTGGGATTATAAAATCACTCGTCTCTTCTGGAAAGTTTGTTATAACCATAACACACGATATGGATTTTGTTCTAGAAAATTTTTCAAGGACAGTGGTTTTTTCAGATGGCATGATAATTGCCGATGGTGAAACAGAACACGTTCTTAGTGACGACGAAATCTTAACCAAAGCCCATCTTGAGGTGCCTTGGTTGATACGCCTGTCACGTGAGTTGAATGTGCCCTATAAAAAGATTAGGGAAATAAAGACCGTAAACTATTAGCGCACGTATTTCAAATAACAATGTGAGAAAGAAAAATTCCAATTTCTAAGGAGGGATTTCTGTGCTTAATACCTTTTTCCTTTTATTCCTATTCACAATCATTCTAAAGTACGTTTGGGAAATTGCACTTGATGTTCTTAACTTAAGATATTCTACAGGTCCGAGTGCAAGAGTACCGGACATCTTAAAAGATAGGTTTTCACCAGAAGATTTTGAAAAGGCAAAAAGGTATTTGAAAGACAAGGTCAGGCTAGCAACGCTTGAGAAAATAACTTCCTTGATACTTACCCTTTTCTATGTATTTTACCTTTTCCCAACTCTTGATAAGTCACTTTCCAGTGGACGTTCTGTGATTATCCAAGCGCTTATTTTCTTTGGTATATACGCTGCGATAGAATACGTAGTTGAACTTCCGTTCAAGGTGTATTCCACCTTCGTTATTGAGCAAAAATACGGTTTCAACACGACAACTGCTAAGCTATTTATTAGAGACCAGATACTACAAATTCTCCTTGCCGTCATCATTGGTGCACCGATAATCGCCGGTATAATCTGGTTCTTAGTTAAGTTTCCCGTTTGGTGGTGGCAACTTTCCATTTTGGCTTTTGTGATCTTAATATTTTTCATGATCATCCAACCGATTTTAATCGCTCCGCTTTTCTTCAAGTTCTCTGAGCTCGAAAACGAAGAGCTCAAATCAAAGATTCGTGCCATCCTTGATAAAGCACGCATTAAAGTTCCGAACATATACAAAATGGATGCCTCGAAAAGAACAAAAAAGCAGAACGCATATCTGACAGGTATTGGAAAATCAAGAAGACTTGTACTATTCGACAATATCTTAAGTTACAATCAAGATGAGATTCTCGCTGTTGTTGGTCACGAGCTGGGGCACCACGCTAAAAGGCATATTCCCAAATTGCTGGTATTGAATGCACTACTGATAACATTTACTTTCTTCATAACAAACGCTATATACAAATTCCTCATGGAAACGCATATATTCGGTGTTTCGCAACCATACACAGTCTTTGCGTACGCGTTCATGTTCGTTTCATCGATAATGTTCTTTTTGGAACCAGTGATGAACTATTTTTCTAGGAAAATGGAGTACGAAGCTGATGAATACTCGGCCAAATTGCTTGGTTCACCGACCTATTTGATCTCTTCTTTGAAAAGGTTAGTAAAAGAAAACCTATCAAATCCAAACCCGATGCCACTTTACAAAATTTGGTACTATAGTCACCCTGCCCCAGAAGAGAGGATTAAAAGACTTATGGAGGTCGGGCAGAATGACCGCTGAGCGAAAAACTCGCAAAACAAAAAGGGTCAAAACCGTATCGCTTGGCAGCTTATTCACTGCAATTTTAGTTATGATAGTGCTATTTTTTCAGTACCAAGGTGAGTACAAACCGTGCTACGTGGTTGAAGTTATCGATGGGGACACGATAAAGGTTGATCTAGGTGGAGAAAAATACAAAGTCAGACTTATCGGTGTGAACACTCCAGAGACAAACCACCCGGTGAAAAGAGTTGAACCGTATGGTCCGGAAGCGAAGGCCTTTACTAAGAAAATACTGACAGGAAGAAAAGTATACTTGGAGTTCGATGTTCAAGAAAAAGATAGGTATGGAAGATTGCTCGCATACGTCTGGCTTGAAAAACCAAGTCAAATAACAGACGATGAGATTAGAACAAAGATGTTCAATGCGATACTTCTTCTCGAAGGTTATGCTCAGGTTATGACGATTCAGCCAAACGTGAAATACGTTGACTACTTTTTGCGGTACCAACGCGAAGCATTGGAAGCAGGTAAAGGTTTGTGGGGACTTTCGGTGTACCGGAAAAGCAAATAAAGAAGATGAAATTTAGAAAAACATATAACCATCTTCTACTTTTTAATCTCTTCCTTTGTGCAAAAGCTGTTTTTTATTTCTCCACCTAAAGAAAAAAAGCAATCAGTTTTGAACTGAGAAGAAAAGAAACAACAGGAGCTATAAATTAACAAAATTCACAACTTTCTTAACTCATATCCGATATTTTGAAACAACCAAAACTTTGTGATATAATTATCACGACCCACACTATTCCAAGGGAGGGGATTGGGTATGAAGAAACTGATGGTATTGCTTGTAGCGGTTTTGTTTATTACATCACTCTACGCTGCTCTCGGTTTTAAGATAGGCGTTGTCACGGGAACTGTTTCACAAGGCGAAGATGAGTACAGGGGTGCTGAAAACGTTGTTAAGAAGTACGGTAAAGAAATCATCCATGTGACATATCCAGACAAATTCATGCAAGAACAAGAAACAACGATAGCAAGGATCGTCGAACTGGCATACGACCCACAAGTTAAGGCAATTGTTATATGCCAAGGTGTACCCGGAACAACGGCAGCAATCAGAAGGGTCAAAGAAATGAGGAAAGATATCGTTTTCGTCGTTGGCGTGCCACACGAAGACCCAGGGGTTATTTCACCTGCGGCAGATGTTATTCTCGAAGTAGATACTCCAGGCCGTGGAAAAACAATAGTTGAACTCGCAAAGAAGATGGGTGTCGAAACGATAATTCACTACTCATTCCCAAGGCACATGAGTTACAAGCTTCTTGCGGAGAGAAGAGATATCATGGAAAAAACAGCTAAGCAAATGGGAATTAACTTCGTGTTTGTTTCCGCTCCAGACCCACTTGGTGAACAAGGTTTGACTGGTGCTCAGCAGTTCATACTTGAAGATGTCCCAAGACAACTTGCGAAGTATGGTCCAAAGACAGGATTCTTCTCAACGAACTGTGGAATGCAAGAACCTCTCCAAAAAGCGATTCTCAAACACGGTGGATACTATCTTGAACCATGCTGCCCATCGCCAACACACGGATTCCCTGGTTCACTTGGCATTTCCATTCCAGAAGATAAAAAAGGAGATATGACCTACATACTTAGAGTTGTAAACCAGAAGATCATAGAAATGGGTGGCGCAGGAAGGTTTGCAACATGGCCAGTACCTATGAACATGCTCTTTGTTGAAGCAGGTGTCGAAATTGCTAAGGCACTTGTGCAAAAGAAAGTCAGCCCAACTAATTTGAATGGTATCAAACTCATCGTGACAGAAGAAGCAAAGAAGAAATATCCAAAGGCAGAACTTCAAGTTAGAACACTCGATCCATACAAGAATTACTACATGTTCATCCACAAATCGGTTATATTCGGAGTTGACAAATTCTGATACGTTTTTTTGACTGCACGAATTGGGGTGTCGGCACTCGCCGACACCTTTAAATTAAGTTTAAGCCTTTGAATAGGGGGATGAGCATGAAAATGGTTTTAGAAATGAGAAGTATCTCTAAGTTTTACTACGGTAACCAGGTTTTAAAGAACGTTTCTATCTCAGTCGGTGAGGGCGAAATATTGGGATTAGTTGGTGAGAACGGTGCTGGTAAATCAACACTCATGAATATCCTTTTCGGGATGCCTGTGATACATTCCACAGGAGGCTTTGAAGGAGAGATTATTTTCGATGGACAAAAAGTTGATATAGACTCTCCTTCTAAAGCGATGTCGCTTGGAATAGGGATGGTACATCAGGAATTTATGTTACTTCCCGGATTCACAGTGACGGAGAACATAAAGCTCAACAGAGAGATTACCAGACCAAACATACTCAGTAAATTACTACGAAAAAATGGAAAAAGACTCGAAACTTTAGATATACCTGCTATGCGTAAAGATGCAAGGCAGGCACTTGATACTATTAAAATGTACTCAATTGACGAAATGGAATATGTGGCATCCCTTCCGGTTGCACACAAGCAATTTGTTGAGATAGCTCGTGAAATCGACAAAAAGACGTTGAAGCTTCTTGTTCTTGACGAACCTACTGCCGTTTTGACGGAATCAGAGGCGGAGAACCTACTGAATATTATCAGATTGCTTTCTGAAAAGGGCATTTCTATCATATTTATTTCACACCGTCTCCATGAAATTTTAGAGGTTGCTCATAGGATAGTTATCCTACGAGATGGACAGGTTGTTGCTGAAGGGAACAAAGAAGAGTTCACCGTCTACGAAATTGCGGAAAAAATGGTTGGTAGAAAAATAGAGAATGTGGAGCTCCCACCGAGGAAAAAGGAAATGGATGAGAACAATATTATAATGTCGATAAGGCACTTGAAAGTTCATATGCCCGGAGAGGAAGTGAAAGACTTTTCAATTGATATCAAAGAAGGAGAAATTCTTGGTATTGGAGGACTTGCAGGGCAAGGAAAACTTGGCATTGCAAACGGTATCTTTGGACTTTACCCTGCCGAAGGTGATGTAACCTTCATGGGACGAGCGTACCAATTGAACTCTCCAATGTACGCTTTGAAAAGTGGTATAGTTTATGTCTCTGAGGACCGAAGAGGGGTTGGATTGCTTCTTGATGAATCTGTCGAGATGAACATAGTCGCCACCGCTATCACCGCATTTGGAATGTTCACAAAGAAGTTCCTGGGTTTAACCATATACGACAGAAAAGCTATCAGAGAGCATGCCGAGAAGTTAATAAGGGAATTGGATATACGATGCAAAGGACCCACGCAACCAGTAAGAAGGCTCAGTGGTGGTAATCAGCAAAAGGTATGTCTTGCACGTGCGTTTACACTCAATCCGAAACTTCTGTTTGTCTCAGAACCGACACGTGGAATAGATGTTGGTGCGAAGAAGCTTGTTCTTGATTATTTGGTGAAACTCAACAGAGAGCACGGTATTACCATTGTACTTACCTCAAGTGAGTTGGCAGAGCTGAAATCCATATGTGACAGAATAGCTATCGTTGCTGAAGGTAAGCTCGCTGCAGTGCTACCACCAACAGCGCCAGATGTTGAATTCGGCTTGGCTATGGCTGGCGAGCTAAAGGAGGTAAAGGCAAATGGGTGAGGCTATGGGTATTAAGAACTTTCTGACACAGATTTTCAAGAAGGTTGATATTCCTATACTGGTCATAATTCTTTTCTTACTATCCTTGTTTGTTTTGGCTGCGTTTACTTCGGTTTCTATAACTGGTTTGATAAATGATTCCTTGGTAAGAATTGGTATGAACGGTGTTTTGGTCCTCGCTATGCTTCCGACAATTAGGGCCGGCATAGGTCCAAATTTTGGTTTACCTGTCGGTATCATTGGCGGCTTATTGGGGATGCTTATCGTTATGGAGAATCACATAACAGGCCCGATAGGCTTTTTTGTAGCAGTTGCCATCTCGATAGCTTTCAATTTGGTTCTTGGATGGATATATGCTTGGTTGCTTGATAAGGTGCGCGGACAAGAGATGATGGTTGAAACGTACGTTGGTTATTCAATCGTCGCATTTATGTCCATCATGTGGTTGGTGCTCCCGTTTAAAAATCCTGAGATGGTATGGGCCATCGGTGGTGTTGGACTGAGGTATACGTTAACGTTACAAGGGTATTTTGATAAGGTTCTGAATAACTTTCTAAGGTTCAAAATTATCGGAGACCTCTACTTCCCAACAGGTTTGATTCTGTTCTTTGCTTTTATGTGTTTCATCATATATCTATTCTTCAAAACAAAAGCTGGCTTATCTATCGATTTAGTTGGACAGAATGAAATGTACGCAGTCAGTTCTGGTGTTAAACCAAGAGCTGCACGAAGGAATGCAGTGATTTTATCAACAGTTTTAGCAGGCATAGGAATTGTTGTTTATGCCCAAAGTTACGGTTTTGTTCAACTTTATCAAGCACCGCTCTTCATGACATTTCCTGCCGTTGCTTCTATTTTGATAGGTGGAGCGTCGATAAGGAGAGCTACGATAACAAACGTAGTAATGGGAACGATAATTTTCCAAACTCTTCTGACAGTCGCGTTGCCAGTGCTGAGCCAAGTAACACGCGGTGATATCACCGAAGTTATGAGGCTTATCGTAAGTAATGGTATGATACTTTACGCACTGACACGCGCTCCAAAGGAGGCAAATTGATATGGAAAAGAACGTAGTAAGCAGAATAAAATCAATCCTTTTGGGTAATATAGTACCGATAGCTTTCTTCCTACTAACTTTGGGAGCGGTTATCGCAGCAAAGATTCCACCTTTGTTCTTATTATCCGAAGTTGTCCGAAGGTTAAGCCGAAATACATTTCTTGTCCTCGCTCTTATCATCCCAGTCATTGCAGGACTTGGTTTGAATTTTGCTATAGTTCTTGGGGCTATGGCTGCTCAGGCTGCGCTTTTCTTTGTTGTGGATTGGAACGTCACAGGTCTAAAAGGTATTCTACTTGCGATGGTTATAGCAAGTTTGATATCTGTCTTCCTCGGTTGGCTCGTTGGATTAACACTCAACAGAGCTAAGGGGCGCGAAATGATAACATCCATGATACTTGGCTTTTTTGCCAACGGTGTCTATCAGTTAATATTCCTGTTCTTTATTGGTTCGCTCATACCTTTTTCGAAAGCAGAAATGCTTTTACCACAAGGTGTTGGTTTGAGGAATACCGTTGATCTGTACGGAACAGTTGCCGGTGCGTTGAATAATATATACGTTGTGAACATAAAGTTCATAAGCATATTTGTAGTACCTTTGCTATTTGTAGTTGGGCTATGTTTATTCATCACATTCCTCCTGAAAACAAAGCTTGGTCAAGACTTTAAAGCGGTTGGTCAAGATATGCACATCGCCAGAACAGCTGGTATCGATGTGGACAAGACAAGGATCATAGCGGTTATATATTCAACTGTTTTGGCAGCAATAGGGCAGGTCATATATCTCCAAGATATAGGAACGGTGAACACGTACAACAGCCATGAACAAATAGGCCTGTTCTCAATAGCAGCCTTGCTAGTTGGTGGCGCCTCTGTTCGGAAGGCTTCTATATGGAACGCAATAATTGGTGTTTTGCTCTTCCATACGCTTTTCGTGGTGGCACCAAGTGCAGGTAACAGATTGTTTGGACAACCACAGATAGGTGAATTTTTCCGAGAATTCATAGCTTATGCGGTCATTGCATTTGCACTCGCAATGCATGGTTGGAAAGCAAGAAAGGCAAAGCATTGAAGCAGGCGGAATAATTAAAGGGGGACTCTTCCCCCTTTTTATTTTCTGTACCAGTACGCTATCATTACATTTCCAGAAGGATTTTGTAGAGCCGTTATTGCAAAGAAAACATCTGTGCCTGACAGAATAATCAAGTGCGAGATAGAAGAACTTTTTGCAAGGTCGAATCTGTACCTATTTTTTCCAATTTTCTTTACCGTAACGTTTTCAGCCTTAAAGGTTAATCCTGAAGTTAACTCAAGTTCGACTTCTATACCTCTCTTACCCTTTGGATACTTTACCACAATATCATGCGGATGTTTTTTAGGTTTTGGTAATTTTATTTCTTTTCCTTCGGATATCTCGTAATTCACAGAAACACCAAGAGAAAAATTTAAACCAAAGTTTTGAGTTAGATAAAGCGATAGCTGCAATGATACATTTGGTTCTTTTGAGTCTTTTGGACCTGCAAAAAGCAGAGAAAATAATAATACACATACAAGTAAGACGTATACTCTTTTCATTTCGACACACCTCCTACACAAACGAAGTAAAACCATGTTTTCACTTTTTAAAATTATAGCACACAAAGTGTCTTATTTGAAAGGAGTTGATTAATCATGGGAAATACTTTCATAACAAGCGATGGCGTTGGAATAAAGTACGAGTATTACATCACCAAAGCTTTTGAACATACCAACAAAATTCCATTAGTGTTCCTCAACGGAATCTTTATGCACTACGAATCTTGGAAACTTTTTACGAAAGACATTTCAGAAAAGATGCCTTTGCTTTTCCACAATTTCCGATGTCAGTGGGATTCTGATTGCGAAGAGACTAAAGAATGCTCGTTTGAAAGACACGTGCAGGATTTGAAAGAATTACTCGACCATCTCGGGATAAAGAAAGCAAAGTTTGTAGGGACCTCTTATGGTGGAGAGGTTGCAATGCTTTTTGGGGTTTTTTATCCACAATACATTGAATCGATGATGATTATAACCTCAACCGCTCGTACGGACAAAGTTATGGAAAGCAAAGCTATGAGATGGAAAGATGGCGCAAAAACAAGAAATCCGGAGAGTTTTGTTCACAGCTGGCTTACCGATGTGTACAGCGAAAAGTATATAAATTCCTTCGATAACTTAGTGCAAATCATTTCTTCAAGACTTAATGGCTTTAACTATCGTGGTGCGGAAAGATTAATTGATGCTTTTCTGAACCTGAATAGCTATGACCTTCTCAACAGGATAAAGGATGTAGAATTTCCGTTAGTCGTTGTTTCTGCGGAATTTGACAGAATAAAACCAAAGAGTTTTAGCCAAGAAATACACAATAGTTTGAAAAAGGGAGTGCATATAACCATTCCAGACTCAGGTCATGCGGTCGTTGTCGAAAAGCCAAAGGAAATTGGATGGCTGATTAGGAACTTTGCCTTTGATTTCTGGAAATAGCCTCCTGGCAAATTAGAGAATGGTAGCTTTTTGGAGGGGTGGCAGTGAAAAACGTGTTTAGCTTGATTTTGTTAGTTTTTTTCCTTCCGAATTTGGTTCTATTTGCGCATGCACCTATTGTTTCAAATCTTTCGGGTTCAAACATGGCTGAAGCTATTCCGATAAAGAATATCGATATATCTCAGGTTTTATACAAAGTCTTCAAGGAAGACAACTCTTTTCTCTGGATGACATTTGAAGGCAAGGGAGGAGACGAGTTATACTTCCAAGTAGGCACTCCTAAAGAGGATAAGTACATACAGCTAAGACCAGCTGTCGTAATAATAGGTCCGGGGTTTCCAAAAGTTGATGGTTTGCCATTTGAAATTCCAGCGGAAATGGGAGCAGTTGTTTGCAAATCTAAGGAATCACCAACAGCCTTTTATGAGCCTGTAACCGATACAAATTCGTGGATACATTTAACAAAGAGGATAACTTTGCCGCAGACTGGAAGGTACTATTTGGTGGCGTTTTTTCCACCAGATGGGAAAGCTGGAAATCTATTTGTTGCTGTTGGTACAAAAGAACGATTCACGATGGAGGATATAATTAACGTTTTCAAAATCCTGCCAGAAATAAGAGCTTTCTACGGACTTTCAGGTTTGCCAACATGGATGAATGTTGTTTTGGGAATTTCAATATTCGGATTAGTGATTTTGTTGACCTCTATATTCAGGTGAATGGAGAGTTGATTCATTCTAAGAAAAGAGGGCCGTAAAGGTCTTTTACCAGGTCTTTTAATAGCAATTGTATGTCCTCGCCTTTTTTCTTAAACACCTTCTTTAAGTCAGGATTTATTTCGTTGTTTGGATTTTCCCAAGGTCTGAAACCGCTGTATTTCCTGTATTCACCAGAAATCCAAAGGTACCTGTGCAGATCAAAAACAGAAGTTTTGAAATCAAGCGAGTTCAAAAGCATGTAGAAATCATGGTAGAAATCGCTGTACGTGGCGTATTTCTTGTTGCCCTTAATTTCTTCATGCACATGGTATCCAACCATGCGGGCTATAACGGAATTGTAAATTGGGAACTTTTCGCTTAAGAAAGTATGTGCCAAAACTGAAGTGAAGCTGATGTAGTGCTTTTCCTTCCCTTCGTCACCGTTGTTTTTCAAGACAACAACGGACAATTTGTCTACAAATTCAGGTTCAATAACAATGCCATCTTGTGCGATAAGTTCTGAAATATGATGCGCGACATCGTATACTCGAAAGATATTTGTGTTGTAAAGTGAGTTCACAACCGCAACCTTAACAAGTACAGATTGGACGGTAAAGTCTGGGAAAGTGTTTCTCACCTTCTTTAGTGCTTTTTCAATATTCTGAAGTTCACTGGCTAACTCGTACACCTTAACAGCTGATTCGACCTGTTCTTTAAAAATTTTAATCATCCAACCACCTCTGGAGTGTTTCTGGAGTGTTTTCAGATTCTACTACAATTCTACAATAAGCAGTCTCATTTTGTGCTACCGGACTGAGTATAAAAAACGGGGCTTTTCACAAGCCCCGTTTTAATGTTAGCATTTTGTTCACTTTATTATCTCTTCCCAAGCTTTGTTGTAGAGATCAATGTATTCTCCTATGTAATCTATTATTTCGCAATTTTCTAGTTGATTCAGTGTGTAGAGTGGTTCTACTTGTTGATATTTTGCAGCATCTGTTATAGGAGATGGGATCATTAAATAATCGGAGATTTTTGCAGCAATTTCCGGTCTTAAGATGAAGTCGATAAACTTGTACGCAAGTTCTTTATTCTTGGCATCTTTTAATATAACCATATTATCGATCCAGAGTGTTCCGCCTTCTTTAGGAACGAAGAATTCGAAATTCTCCCGTTCCTCTTCGGGGATGAGCTGGAAGACGTTTTCTGGATAGCCGTGCACGACCCAGAATTCGCCATTTACAACACCTTGCGCATACGTAGTTGCATCGAACTTTACGATGTTTTCTTTCCATTTAAGTATCACTTGTTTAGCTTTTTCTATCTCTTCTGGATTTGTCGTGTTTACAGAATAGCCGAGGTATTTCAACGCTGCTCCGAAGACCTCACGCATATCATCAAGAAGCGTCATCTTGCCTTTTAAATCCGAACGTTCGTATATGCTCCAGGATTTTTCGTAGTCTTTGAGATATTTCTTATTAACTATTAAGCCAGTAGTTCCCATCATGTAAGGCACGGAATACTCGTGGTTTGGATCGTACGTTGTTTTCGCTAATACAAGCGGGTCAATGTTCTTGAAGTTTGGGACTTTGTTCAAGTCGAGCTTTTCTAACAGCCCTTCGTTTATCATCATCTTCACGTGATCACCAGAAGGAAAGACGATATCGTACCCAGTTCCGCCCGCTTTGATTTTTGCGAACATCTCTTCGTTCGAAGCGTAGGTGTCGTAGATGATCTTGCAGTTGTACTCCTTTTCAAATTGTTCAATTACTTCTTCTGGAATGTAATCCGCCCAATTGTAAATGCGAAGTGTGGACTGTTTATTACACGAGCCCAAGAGAGTAATCAAAAGCAAAAATAACACTCCTACGAGTACTAAATCAAATACACGTTTTAGAGCCTTCATCTCCACCTCAACCTCCTTTTTTCTGTAATAATGCTTCACTTTTCAATTATAACACGAAGTACTTTCAAGTATAACTTATCATTCATCCTTCCCGATGATAAAAGAGAGATTTTTCTTGTTTTTTGGACAACATATGATGAAAAAAGAACTTTGTCTTTCCACATATATGTGATAGAATAATAAAAATGAAAAATGAATAGATTCAGCCTGCATGATGCCGGGAACTTCGGTGAAAGTCCGAGGCTGCCCAGCAACCGTGAGTGGGGACGAAATTCGCATCTATGCCACTGGCCGTTTGGCTGGGAAGGCGCGAAGAGTAGGACGATCCACAAGCCGGGAGACCGATCTTGCAGGTATGCAATTCCCAATGACTCGGGTCATTTGGGAAGCTTTTTGTTTATTCTTAAGAAAAAAGGGGGACTTGCGTTATGGATGTTAGTATCAGAGAACAGATTATTTCACGTTTAAACAACCTCACAAAACCTGTTGGAAGTCTTGGTTATTTGGAAGAAATCGCTTTGAAGATGGGGATTATCCAAAACAAAGTCATTCCGGACCTGCCTAAAGATAAGCGTGTTTACGTCTTTGCTTCGGATCATGGGGTAGTTCAAAACGGCGTTTCCGCATATCCAAAAGAGGTTACCTATCAGATGGTTCTCAATTTCCTAAACGGTGGTGCGGCGATAAACGTCTTTGGAAGACACGTAGGAGCGGATGTTTACGTAGTCGATGCGGGTGTGGATGGAGATTTTGACATCGCTCACCCGAAATTCATAAACGCAAAAGTTGGATACGGCACAGCGGATTTCACAAAAGGACCAGCAATGACGATAGAACAAGCAAATACTAGCTTGGAACTCGGGCGAAAGATAGCACGAAACGCAATTAAGGAAGGTGCTGATCTGCTTGTGGTAGGTGATATGGGGATAGGGAATACTACCACCGCCACCGCAATCGCTGCTGCTTTCGGTTTTTCGATTGATGAAATTCTCGATATTGGCACTCCTCTTGACAGTGAAGGTTTAGAAAGAAAAAAACAAGCGGTAGTAAGAGCTTTGGAAGTTAATAATCCAAAAAAAGAAGATCCAATCGATATCCTTCACAAAGTCGGAGGATTTTGCATGGGTGAGATGGCTGGTTTCATTCTCGAAGCTACAGAGCACAAGATCCCTGTGATTGTGGACGGTTTTCCCACAACGGCAGGCTTGCTAATTGCATGGAAGATGAACCCAAAAGTGACTGGTTTTGTCTTCGCTGGCCACAAATCGATGGTAAAGGGGCACAAAATATTGCTCGATGAAATGGGACTCAGGCCTATACTCGACCTTGATATGAGGCTTGGCGAGGGAACTGGGGCCGCACTCTCCATCTTTCTAATCGAGGCTGCTATCAAGATGATAAGAGAGATGGCAACATTTGAGAGTGCAGGTGTTTCTAAAGGTAGTGATAACATTTGATACTCGTTACAGGTGGAATTAAGTCAGGCAAAAGTACAGTTGCATTGAATAAAGCTTTAAAATACCAAACCCGTGCGTTTTTGGCAACGGGTGTACCGTTCGATGAGGAGATGAAAGAGCGTATAAGAAGACACCAAGAGGAAAGAAGAAACCTTTTTGATACGTACGAAGAGCCCGTGGAAGTAAGTCGAGTCTTGCGAACAATAGACGGAAGGTACGACGTTGTTGTCTTTGAGTGCCTCACAACTTACCTCGGTAACCTTTACTATTACGAAGTGAACGTACAAGAGCACCTTGGGAAATTCATTGAAACTCTCGCTTCCATGAGAACGGAAGTTATTATTGTTACGAACGAAGTTGGCTGGGGAATAATACCGGAAAACAAATTAGCCAGGGAATTTGCGGAAACACTCGGCAAAACGAATGCAAAGTTAGCTAAACTTGCAAGCGAAGTTTACCTTGTTGTGGCCGGGATAGAAATCAGAATTAAGTAAAAAATCTGCCTACAGGAGATGGGCTCGTGCATACAAATTTGGAAAAACAACTTATCGGTACAACATCGTGGATAATACCGGGTACCTACTACGAAAATGTCGAATACATAACTCGCAACTTCAGAACAATTCAGTTTGTCGAATTACTCGTCTACACTTGGGACGAAGATACGTTCAATTTGCTTGAAAAAGAGAAAGACTATCTCTTTGAGATCGCAAGGCAAACGGGTATAAAATACACCGCACATCTGCCAACTGATTCACTTTCGAATGTTTTCGAAGCTTTCAAATACCTCGAAAACAACTTTGAAATCGAAAACTACGTCGTGCATCCTTTTGAAGAATTTGACACTGGGGATTTTGAAAGCAAAGAACTCCAATTATTGTTAAATCATCCAAAGATAAGCGTTGAGAATCTCAAAGAGCACTACTTTAAACATTCCAGAACGGTTTTTGACACCGGACATTGCTTTTTGGGAATACCAGTTGACCAAGAATTTTTGAACAACGTTGTCGAGATCCACATGATGGGAGTCAATGGTGATAAAGACCACGAAGTGCTTGATTTTGCAACACTTGAAAAAGTACACGAATTGCTTTCTGACACGTTATTCAAAACCAGATATTTGTGTTTTGAGATATTCGATGCTGAAAAACTCGAAGAATCCTTGAAGATTTGGAACGAATTCAAAGACAACAGATGGGGAGTTTAAATCATGGAAGAGAAGCCAAAATTGTATGATTTCGTCTCAGACCTTGCCTTGTCTTTGTCCTTTATTTCCAGAATACCGGTGAAAATTAAAAACTTAGACAGCTGGGAAGCGAGAATAAAGCGTGTTCCCATATACTTCCCCGCCGTCGGGTACATTCCCGGGCTTATTTACGGGCTTGGCAATTTTCTTTCAAAACAGTTCAGCGATTTCAAACTGCCGATTTTGTTCCTTTCAACTGCGTTGGGATTTTACTTTTTTGATCTATTCCACTTCGATGGATTACTCGATATGCTTGATGGTTTTTTGAACCAATCGAACAAAGAAAGACGCCTTGAGATAATGTCCAAAGGTAACGTTGGCCCATTCGCTGTTTTTTACGGCACGCTTTATGTCATACTTTTTTACGAACTTTTACCCACTCTGAATTGGTATCACTTCATCTTCGCTTCGGTTTTCGGAAGGTACGCTATGGATGTGCTCCTTGTCTTTTCAAAACCAGCGAAATCAACAGGACTCGGTGCAGTGCTATTTCCCTATGAAAAGTTTTATACTCTTTATGCCTCTATGTTCCTCACTCCGCTGATATTCACCAACTATATTGCATTCTTAGTTAGCTTTTCTTTATCTTGGCTTGTGGGATTTGCAGTCTCTAAGATCTCTGAGAAGAAGATAGGTGGAATCACCGGAGATGTGCTCGGTGGTACGTGCTTGATTGCTCAGATGGTTGTTCTATTGGCAGGGTATGTTTTTAAATGAGTGCATTTGAATTTCGATAGGGGGCTTGACTGTGCATCTGATGGTCCTTGGTACGATGTCGAATGTTGGAAAATCAACGTTAGCGATGGTACTCTGCAGATACTTTACAAAGAAAGGTCTTGATGTTGTTCCGTTTAAATCTCAGAATATTTCAAGAAAGTTTATACCGGTAAACAACGGCAGGATAGCCACCGCTCAGTACCTGCAGGCTCTTTCATGTGAGAAAGAGCCATCGGTGGAGTACAATCCAATCTTACTAATTCCCGAAAATAATGGTGTAGAAGTTTACTTCACGGGAGAATTCATCGGTCACCTGGGTTCTGAAAAATACATGTACGAATCAAAAGAGAGATTACTTGCCAAAGTGTTAGAAATTCTTAAAAATCTATCCGAAAACCACGACTTAGTGATCATCGAAGGAGCTGGAGCCGCAATCGAGCCAAATTTGAAGGATACTGAGATCGTGAATATGCGTATTGCAACAAGTGTTGCTGCAAACGTCATACTCATTGCCGACATCTCAAAAGGTGGAGCCTTCGCACAGGTTGTGGGGACTTTAGAATTAATGAGCCCAGATGAAAGAAAACTTGTCAAAGGATTTTTATTCAACAAATTTTTCGGTGACAAGTCGCTACTAAAAGACGCGCCAAACGAGCTTGCTAAGAAATATTCGATCGAATATTTCGGCACAATACCTTATTTTGAAAACAAAATCCCAGACGAAGATGTGATTGATACAAAGCAAGGCGAGTTTAATTTGGAGAACAAGAAGGCTTTGATGGAAGAGATAGATAGGATCACAGAGTTCGTGGTAGACCAGATCGATATTTCAAAAATCGAAAAGATAGTGTACGAGGAGTTATCAATGAAATGAGTCCTTCGTCAGATAAAGTGTATGTTTTTCTTTTCGCAGTAACAATAGACTTACTTTTTGGGGAGTATCCTTCCAAGTTACATCCTGTCGTCTACATGGGATTTGTCGGAAAGTTGTTCGACAAAGTTACGCAGCAAAAAAAGAATGCTCTCAGGTTCATAGCTGGAGCTTTTGCTTTGGTGGTTGAGATATTCTTTTTCGGCGCTATTGCAGTGGTTGTTTTACATTTTAGAAAGGTTGAATCGTCGACTTTTGGCATAGTATTATTTGCTATAAAGGTGTATCTTCTAAAATCTACGTTCTCTATTAAAAGCCTTTACCAACACATGTCAAGGTGTTACACGGACGATTTAGAAACACTGAGAAAGAACGTTTCGTACATCGTATCACGCGATGTATCAAAGCTTACCAAGGGACATCTTTATTCTGCAGCTATTGAGAGTTTGTCAGAGAACATTTCAGATAGCATTACAGGACCATTGTTTTTCTACATACTCTTTGACTTGCCCGGAGCTTTGATCTACCGCATTGTCAACACGTACGATGCGCTTTTTGGGTACAGAAACGAAAGATACGAATGGTTCGGGAAATTCCATGCACGATCCGACGATTTACTCAATCTGGTCCCATCAAGGCTCACGGCCTTGGTAATTTCGTTTTTCAACCCACTCAGGGCATGGAGAAATATGATTAAGTACGGAGCAATCAAAATAAACGCGATGTATCCCATGAGTGCTTTTGCCGGTGTTCTTGGAGTTGGTATCGAGAAAGTGGGATATTACAAAGTTGAAGGAAGGTTACCTGAAAAAGAAGACGTAAAACGTGCGCTTAAACTCTACGCTAAGGTTGTAGTTCTAATTTTGGCAACGGCGGTGGTGGTGTTAGTGTGGCAAACAATACAAAAAGGTTAAGAAATTTCCACGGTGGAATCAAAGACGAACACATAGTGGATTTTTCGATCTCGGTTAATCCTTTTGTCCCGGAATTTTTGCTTGAGGCTCTGAACCATTCTCTAAAGAATTTGAAAAGATACACCTATGTTGAATGGATAGAGGAAGATTTCAGAAAGTATTTTGGAAAAGATGCCGTTGTTCTTGCCGGGGCTACCGAAGCTTTTCAAATTTTAGCATTCACATTGATGAATAATAGCACAGTTTTAATCCCCGAACCAAATTACACCGAATACGAAAGAGTTGCCAGATTCGGTGCTAAAGAAATTGTGAAAGTAAATTACATTTTACACGGAACGATAAAGCTCGAAATCTTAAAGAAAACGATTGAAAAATTGACGGAAAACTTCAACAAGGTTGTGTTGATCACCGGCAATCCGAACAACCCAACCGGTATGTACGAGGACTACTCAGAGCTGTTGCGGTGGTCTTTGGAAAATTACGGATCGGATGTGCTTTTCGTTTTAGATGAAGCCTTCGTTGATTTTGTACCAGAAGAGCTAAGAAAATCCGTAGGTATTGAAAAATATCCAAATACAATAATCGTACGGAGCTTTACTAAGGTACTTGGACTTCCTGGAGTGAGAGTTGGTTATGTCAGGTCGATCGAGTTTCGCAATTTATTTGAAAAGTATCGAATGCCTTGGGGTATTGGTGGAGATGGGTTTACTATATTAGATGCGCTGATAAAAAACATCGATTCTTATTTTAACTTTCTCAAAAACACGCAGTCTTATTTTAAAAAAGAAAGGCAAAAGTTCGAACAATACGTGCTTTTTCCATCGGTGACAAACTTCATTACCATAAAGGTTGGTAATGTCGAGAACTTCATCGAGCGATTGCACAAAATGAAAATGCACGCAAGAAGGATGTACGATTTCGGGATAAAAGATTGTGTGAGGATAGGTTTGAAAGATGAAAATTCAAATGACAAGCTTCTTGACTTTCTGAAAGAGTGGAAAAAGGAACAACAAAAGGAGTGATACGATGGCAAATTTTGGAGAAAAAGGCTACATCCACGTTTACACCGGCAATGGAAAAGGCAAAACAACGGCAGCCTTTGGATTGGCACTGAGAGCTGTTTGCGCAGGAAAGAAAGTTTACATCGGGCAGTTCATAAAGGGCATGAAATACAGCGAGCTCGATGCTCCTAATTATCTACCAAACCTTGTCATAGAACAGTACGGTCGGAATTGTTTTATTAGAAATAAACCGACCGACGAAGATATAAAGCTTGCAAAAGCAGGGCTTGAAAAGATGAAAAACGTGATATCTTCAGGTGAATACAATTTAGTCGTTATGGATGAAGTGAACGTTGCAATCTACTATCGCCTTTTCTCTGTTGATGAAGTTTTGGAGATATTAAAAACCAAGCCAGAACATATTGATGTTGTTCTCACTGGCAGGTACGCTCCCCAAGAGCTCATAGAAGTCGCAGATTTGGTTACCGAAATGAGGGAGATAAAGCACTACTATCAACAAGGAGTACTGGCAAGGGAAGGAATAGAATATTAAAAAATCGAGCACCTGGCTGCGCTCGATTTTTCAATTTCTTCATTTACTTTAGTACAGGTGTGCAAATGACAAATCCACTCTCCCTTAAGTCAAGAACTGTATTTACCGCAACCTTCTCAAGTTCGAAAAAATAAACGTTTGAGAACTCTACACCTGTTTTACTAGATGTTTCACCGACATAAATCCATAAAGGTTCGCCCTTAAGTTTAGCATATACAAGAAACTTTGGTCTGTAAAAATCACTTGAAGTTATATTCCATTGGTAAGAAACTTTTAGCTTCTTATTGAATTTATCGTACTCAGCTGAAAGGTTAGTCACGGGTGGAACTATGGGCAAGTAGGCATAAGTTGTGATAGATGCCTCGCTAGTTATGATTTCCGTGTTTACGTTGGAAGAATTACCTTCATCTCTGTACATCTTTGGCCAATTTGTTTTCGCAAGGCCTTTTGAGAGTGTGTGGATACTGTAGAGCTTGTTATCTACACCAACTAATATCGTTTTCTCTTCTCCAATTGTGCTTATTGCAGGTGATGTGTAACCGGAATCTCCAAGGTCTTTTTCCCATAATTTCTGACCATTATCGCCATCAAATATTCTTAGGACACCATAGGAGTCCAATACATAAACCCTGTTTTTCTCATCTACAAGAGGTGTTTTGCTATAGCCATAGTATGAAAGGTAAAAATCCCACTTTTTACTCCCGTCTGAAGTATTTAAACATAAGAGATAATCGCGCCGAGATATATACATTAGTCCGTTTAGACCTATTACTGGTTCTGAGCTATTGTAATTTGAAGAATAATATGAATAATGATGCTCCCATATCATTCTTCCATCTCTCGATACAGCATACAAGTAATAAGCACTTGCAACGTATATTTTCCCGTCGGAATCAATTGTTGGGCCATATTGTAGATATCCATCGCCATTAAATTGCCATTTCAGAGTGCCATCTGGAGTGAAAGCGTATAACTTGCCAGCCACTATGTAGACAGTTCCGTCATCGCCAATCGAAGGATGACTAAAATAGCCCGCATTTCCCAAATATCTTGTCCATACCAATTGTCCATCGTCTCTTTTCACAGCATAGAGATTCCCGTCTGAAGCTCCGAAATACACTTGTGAGTTGTCCAAAGCTAAACCGTAAGAAACGTTTCCACCTGAGGTATATTCCCAAATCTTCTGACCGTTCGATGGGTCTATTTTGTAAACCTTTTTGTCTTCTGCTCCAACATATATGTATCCTTCTTCGTCGAGTACAGGACCAGAGTAAATTGCCGATGTGGTTAATCTCACAGACCATTTTTCTGTTCCGTTATCCGCAAACGCGTAGAGATATCCTTGGTCAGTTGCAACGTATATAGTTCCATCTTTCGAAACAGCGACAGAGCTTTTCGCATTTCCGTTAAGAGTTTTGCTGAAACGGACAGCATTGTATATACTAATATTAGTCGAAAATGGAATATTAAGCGAGGGATAAACCATTAGATATCCTGTTTTTTGCGTTTGATAAATGTTACCATATGTCGTGTTGGTGAGAGTTGCTGATTGCGTAATTTGCCACAAACCTGGGTAAAGGTCCGTAATTTCGAAGGTTGTCTGGGTTGCATCCAGGTCGGCTTTAGTGAACGTTTTCTTGGTTCCCTTTACTGCGTGCTGAATAGTTATATCCACAGCTTTAATAACGTACTCGTTAAGCCAGGTATCTGGCACTATGACGTTCAGAGAGACAGAGCCGTCCAAGAAATCGACGGGTATATTTACTGTTGTACCTTTGGATAAACTTGTTGTTACACTACCTTTCATTATTACAGTTTCCTTAGTGTACATCGTGGCGTTTGTGGCGATTTCAACATTGAATGTGTATTTCTTAGTGCTTTGAACATAAAGTTTAACTCTAATTTTTTCATTGGGTTTGTATATTCCTTCATGCTGTCTAACTCCGTCAGAATCGGTAATGTTCAAATATATGTTGCTAACGGGAAGCTCATCCTCAAACGCGTTGATCTTCTTTCCAAAGAAATTTTCAAGTTCAGAATTTGACAAACTCATCGTATAAGTTGTTGGAAATTGTATTGTGACGGTGACCGTTACGTCGTTGTTTGATGTTTCGTCAGGTCTGTTAATGCAGCTTATTAAGAATGCCATTACGAAAACGAGAGTAAAAATAACAAATCCTTTTTTCCTGAACTTTCCCATAATGCTTCCTCCCTTTAGCTTACATAATCTTTACACGGTCATAAATAATTATATCACAACTTGTAAAAACTGAATCAATGAATTATTTCGGGTTATAAAACCTACCCTTATTTACGAAAACTCCAACGGCGATTGTTATAAGTAAAACGATAGCGAGATGGAAATAGCCAACTAAGGGGGTAACAGAAATGTGTTTTACGAACTTAGTCATTTGGTAGAAGATTTGTTCCAAGGTAACTATATAATTCTTATTTGATTCTAGAGAAATAGGGGAAAGTACCCTTCTATCAACAGCCTTCCTGCACGGGGCTTGTGGTATAATTTTTATTGAACCGATATCGCTTGGTTGTGGAAAGTAGGTGAATATGTGCACATTACATACCCTTTATTTAAAGATGAAGTAATTTCTTTTCCTCAGGCCAAACCGTTTTTAAAGTGGGCTGGTGGTAAGTCTCAACTTGTGGAAGAATTACACAAACGTCTTCCCGAGAGCATATTGCAAACTCGAAAAATAGATGTATACGTCGAACCCTTTGTCGGTGGTGGTGCTTTCTTCTTTTATTTGAAGGGAAGATACAAAATAGGGAAAGCTTATTTGTTTGACGTAAATAAAGACCTGATATTAGCTTACAAGGTGGTGCAAGCTTATCCAAAGGAGTTGATTCAGCATCTTGAAAATTTGGAGGAAAAGTACCTGTCTTTAGGTGAGGAAGAACAGAAAAACTTTTATTATAAGGTCAGAGAAGACTACAACATTCAACGGCAGAGGATTGATTATTCAGCACCAAGCGAAGAATGGGTTATTCGCGTTGCATATTTGATTTTTCTAAACAAAACTTGCTACAACGGACTGTACAGATTGAATAAAGACGGAGATTTCAACGTACCACATGGCAGATACAAAAACCCGAAAATCTGCGATTCAGAAAACATTATTCAAGCAAGTTGGGCTTTGCAAGATACAGAGGTCTTTTGTGGCGATTTTGAGAAGAGCAGTGAATACATCAGGCCTGGTACATTAGTCTATCTCGATCCCCCATACAGGCCAATTTCAAAGACCTCAAGTTTTACCAGCTACACTGAAGAAGGCTTTTCAGACGAGGACCAGATAAGACTCGCAGAATATTTCAAAAGAATGCACGATCGGGGTGCCTATCTTCTGCTAAGTAACTCAGATCCGAAAAACGTTAACCCAAACGATGACTTCTTTGATAAACTTTACAAAGGGTTTATCATTGAAAGAGTTCCAGCAAAGAGATTCATAAACAGTGATGCTAAAGGCAGGGGAACGATCATGGAACTCATAATTCGTAACTACGAAAGGTGAGGAAAAGTATGGAGAATCTTTACATAGATATTCTAAGACGCAAAGGATGGAACGTTTCGGATGCAAAAGATGTTGTAGAGAAATTTTTGGGAACGATTCTTAAAACTAACAAGACATACAACTTTTTTGTTGACTGGGACAAGGTGAAAGAATTCGTTGAAAAACATAGGATAGAAATAAATATTCTCAGTACGCTTATTCATTCAGCGGACTTTGATAGCGATTTGAGGAAGATACTTAGAAAGTATCCTGAAGTTCTTGCGGTTATACCTATGCTTATAGCCGTTCGAGAGAATTCTATCTCAGTGCTTCTTGATACTGATCATAATGAACTGCGTATCGATGAGTATGATTTCACCGTGCGCACGTTAAACGAACAGGAAATAAATTATTTCGTTGAGTTTTTTGAAAAGACGGGGTTAAAGAGTTTTTTTCTCAACACTGCCGACAAGAGTTTGTATGACTATCTTGTAGGTGTTGAGGTTGGACTGGATACTAATGCCAGAAAGAATAGAAGTGGGTTTTTCCTTGAAAAATATTTAAACCCTATTGTTAAAAGTATAGCCGAAAAATATGGATACAATCTTCTGGTTCAGAAAAAGTTCTCACAAGTTCCTGGTGTAAATATCAGTGAACTTTTCAACAGGAAAGCGGATTACATACTTTTCAAAGATGATAGCAGTTATGTTCAAAGATTAATAAATATCGAGGTCAACTTCTACAATGTTACAGGCTCGAAACCTCAGGAAATTATAGATTCGTATATTGAAAGGCAAAATGAGCTAAAAAAATATGGATTTGAGTTTATACTGATAACAGATGGACCTGCTTGGAATGGACAGAGGAATCAGTTGTTCAAAGCTTTTGAAAACATTTCTTATGTCTTGAATATCCATTTTGTCCAACAAGGAGTCTTGGAGGAGATTATATGCGGGATCTAAGCCGTGAAATAGAGTTTAAACCGGAAATCACCAGCGTTTGGTCCTTTCCTGATAGAGGAAAATGGAGCACTCATAGAGGTAACTACAGAGGAAATTTTGCACCACAAGTAGCAAGAAATCTATTGCTAAAGTATACACAAGAAGGTGACTTGGTTTTAGATCCCATGATGGGAAGCGGCACTACTTTGATAGAAGCGAAATTACTGAAACGAAAAGCAATTGGTATAGATATAAATCCGGAAAGTGTGGAACTTACAAGGAAGAATTTAGATTTCAACTGTGATAACTGTTATAAACCGGAAGTTTTACTTGGAGATGCTCGAAAAATGAGCTTCCTAAATGATGAAGTTGTAGACTTTATAATACTGCACCCACCGTATTTAAACATAATAAAATACTCTAACGGAAACATAGTTGGTGACCTCTCGACCATCTCAGATGTCAAGACATTCTGCTTAGAGCTAGAAAAAGTCGTTCATGAACTTTTCAGAGTCTTAAAGCAGAATAAATACTGTGCCGTATTGATTGGCGATACGAGAAAAAATGGTCACTACGTACCGCTTTCTTACTATGTAGCTACTCTGTTTTTGAAGAACGGATTTGTTCTCAAGGAAGAAATAATAAAGGTTCAGCACAACTGCTCATCAACACCGTTTTGGGAAAAGAAGGTACAAGAGCACAACTTTTATCTGATAATGCATGAGCATCTCTTTGTATTTCGAAAACCAGCTCAAGATGAAAACCTTTCCAGAATAAAGTACAGTTCCGGAAGGTTCTTCGACCTGAATTTTTGAATGTCTTATCAAACTTAAGTATTAGTTTTTAAACGGATTATAAAACCTTCCCTTATTCACAAAAACTCCTATGAACACCACGCTCAACAAAATCAGAGTTGAAATCAGTAGTGCAAAATAGTCCTCTTTTGTTAGTTTCTTTGAAGTATACCACGTTCTCTTTTTATATTTGCCAAAGCCTCTCAAATCCATTGCGTTGCTTATTTTCTCAACTCGTTCCAAGCTGGAAAAAATCAAAGGAATGAGTATGAGCAAAGCGTACTTGAATCTATCTTTGAATTTTGCTTTGCGGGACAGATCAATACCTCTTGCCTGCTGTGCCAGGCTTATATCCGTATAAGCCCTCTGAATATCGGGAAAATACCTAAGTGTAAGTGCAAAAGCGTAAGCTACTTTGTAGTTGACACCTATTTTGTTGAGTGAAGATGCCAATTCGCTTGGATTTGTTGTGAATAAGAAAATCATCCCAAGTGGTATCACGGATACGTACTTTAAGAATTTAGTAGTTTGGTAGAAGAGTTGTTCGAGAGTCACCGGATAATTCTTAGAAATAAAAAACAACACGTGTTCTGTACCGAAGATTTTCACGCCTTCCATCGGAGCAAAAAGGAATGTGAATATCTCATTAACAACAAGGAATGCAAAAACGTACGCGAACATCAATTTGACCCTTGAGAATCTTATTTTAGCAACACGCATCAAAAAGAACGAGAAGAATAGAATCGCTACGATGACTCTTATATCGTACGTGTACATTACCGCAGATGTTAATAACAGGAAAGCTATCAGTTTTGTCAAACCGGAAAGCCTGTGAATAATTGTTTCATCGGAGGTGTACATTATTAATTTCTCCTGCATGGCTCTTTCTCACCATCCTATCGTAGTTGATGAAGTGTTGGACGAACCTTGTGGAATCTTGTACACCTACTATCTGTGCCAATTTGTAGAGTGAGGTTTCCTTCAGGTTTGCCTTTTCGATTACCTGTACGTCGGTCAAAATCTCAGATGGTTTTGCATTAGCTACGATTTCTCCGTCTGCAAAAACAACAGCCCTGTCTGTGTATTCCATGATTAAGTGCATGTCGTGCGTGATTAGGATTATCGTCTTTCCCATAGAATTTAGCTGCGCTAAGAATTCCATAATTTCAGAATAATGTTTGAAATCTTGACCTGCGGTTGGTTCGTCGAGGATGATTATTTCAGGGTCAAGTACTAATATTGAGGCGATTGTGACACGCTTTTTCTGACCATAGCTCAACGCAGAAATAGGCCATTCGAGAAAAGGTTTGAGACCGCATATTTCGGCGACTTCGGAAACTTTGCTTTTAATTTCATCCTCGGGGACTTTTCTTAATCGCAGTCCAAGGGCTATTTCGTCGTAGATCATAGGTTTTGTAATCATCTGATTGGGATTCTGCATCACAAATCCTATAATTTCTGCTCGTTCTTTTATCGTCATATCGTTCAATTTCTTGCCTCTGTACGTTATCGTTCCGGAATCTTCTTTAACGAATCCGCAAAGAACTTTCGCAAATGTTGATTTGCCGGCGCCGTTCTTACCTACTATGGAAATCATTTCTCCTTCTTTGATTTCAAGATTTATATTCCTTAAAACAGGCTTGTTCTTCTCATATGCGAAATTCAAGTTCTCGACTTTCAGTATTGGTTCTGAATCGAAATCTTTATCGTCCAAATCTCGGTCACTACCAGCCTTGAACCAATTCACAACCTTTTGCTTTTCGGCTTCCCCTAATTCAAGTGTGTGTATGTAACCAGGTTTAAGGGAAGGTGATACATTGACTCCCGCGTATTTGAGTGCGGAAACATACAGTGGTTCTCTCAAGCCCGCTCCTTTTAGGATATCGCTTGCCATTAGTTCGTGTGGGTGCATGTCAGCTATAATTCTACCGTTGTTCAGTACAATCACACGGTCCATTTCTATGTGAAGCACGTCTTCGAGTCTATGTTCGACGATGATAACAGTTTTTCCCGTGTTCTTGTGCAAGTCATCGATAATTTCCATTGCCTTCTTTGCTGTTGCCGGGTCTAAATTTGCTAAAGGCTCATCGAACAGTAAGATATCAACGTTGTCTACCAACACACCGGCTATTGTGGTTCTCTGTTTTTGTCCACCAGATAATTCAAAAGGAGAATGAGTGAACCGCCCATGACTGAAGTCACGAGCTTCCTGCTTCACTGACAAGACTTGCTACCAGTGGTACACCACCGATAGTAGAGGTCTTGCCTCCACAGGCATCGCCTTCCGGCTCGGGCCGTCCCAGCCCTACGGGTTTATTAATCTCGCTAAGCAGCTTTAGACCTTCTGCAAGTATATTCCTCGCCGCATTGAAATCTCTGTCGTGTACACTACCACACCTTGGACACTCCCAAACTCTCACACTCAGCTCTTTCACTTCTTCGTTCTTGTATCCACAATCACTGCATGTTTGTGATGATGGAAAGTTGGGCGATACCTGTATGAATATCCTGCTTCGTCTCTCAGCTTTGTATTTGAGCATTCGCAAAAATTTCGACCATGATGCATCATGTATGCTCTTTGCAAGCCGTCCGTTCTTTACCAGGTTTTTAACCCTCAGCTCCTCGCAGATAATTACTTGGTTTTCGTTAATCACCTGCGAGGATAATTCCTCCAGAAAATCATTCCTGATATTTGATATTTTCTGATGCAACTTAGCAAGTTTGATTCTGGCTTTCTCAAAGTTCTTGCTTTTTACTTTCTTTCTTGATAAATCTTTTTGCAGTTTCTTTAGTTTTTTCTCATATCTAGCAAGCACCTTCGGTGCTTCGACACGATTACCGTTGCTATCCACGTGGAAACTTTTAAGTCCAAGGTCGAGTGCAACTGCATAGTTGATTGGCTCTGGTGTTTGGTTTTTGTTATTAACTTTATCAACCTCAACAGCGATTGAAACGTAGTAGTGTCCACTGGGAAGTAACGTGACAGTTGCTGTCTTTATCTTACCGTTGAACGTTCTGTGTATTCGTGCTTTAATCCAACCAAGTTTCGGTAGTCTTATTTTTCCCCAACAGCGGTTCTTGGTCTTATCTTTTGCCATAACTCCGAAATCAATCTGGATGTTGTTGTTTGTAGAATACGTTGTATATGAAAACCTGTGTGATTTTTTCTTCTTAAAGTGAGGTTTACCGGATAGACCCTTGAAGAATCTGTTATATGCATTATCCAATCTTATCAATGCATCTTACAGAGCAAACTTATCGACTTCCCTAAGCCAAGGATACTGCTCTTTGAGCACACTATTTAGGTGTTTTCTACACTCAGCCTCTGTGGTTGCGAGTTTTTGTTCTTTATATCTTTCCTCTCTCCAAGCAAGAAAGTAGTTCCACACAAATCTTGTGCAGCCGAATGTTTTGGAAAGTTGCAGTTTTTGTTGCTTGTTTGGATATATCCTGTATCTGTACGTGACTATCAACTTAACTTCTCTCCTTATCTTTCCATCTGCAAAGGCACGCCACTACCGATGCTCATTTGTAGGTAAATTAACATGCTAAATGTATTATACCATCTGTTGTTTGAAAGTCGAAACAAAACGACGATTCTGGTAACATAACTATCTAACATATCAGCTGTTACTCATGTCTGAAGACACGAGAGTGTCTTTAGCTTCAATATAAAATCTCCCCAGCCTTCAAGCTGGGGAGAGCATCTTAAAAACTTTTGAAAAAACTTAAGATTATTCTGCTTTCTTTAAACTGCCTTTCTTTGGTTTTGTTGCAACGTAGGCTATGAGCAGAAGTGTTCCGATGACTCCCGCACTTATAATATTCATTATCATCGCTGTAACTCCTTGGATGAAAACCTTGTCGGCAGGCTCGGCGTATATAACGATATCAAGTACAGGAGCAACAATTAACCAAGCAATCGCGTTTCCAATTATTTGGAAGATATTTACTTTGAGTATGTTTTTACCAGTGAACTCACCTTCTTCGACTTTTGTGAATTTGTAAGCCAAGCCGTATATAAAGCCGGCAAGTCCACTTGCGATGACCCAGCTCCACCATGGAGAACCATATTGAATAGCATCGCTAAGTGCGTGACCAATAAACGCAGAAAGTCCGCCAGCTATGGGACCGTAGAGCGTGGCTATAAAAAGTGCAAAGCCTTAAGCAGTCATGAAACTCGTTTGAGGAACTGGTGAAGGAATCTTAACGAACATGAACAAGAGCAGAAAGATAGCTGCCCCGATACCCGATGCAACAACCGTTGCAGTTGAAAACTTGAAAAGTTTCTTCATACTTCCCATCCTCCTCTTCTTGGTTTTCGGAATAGAATCAAAAGTAGAATATCCCTTGAATCATGAGATTTAGACATATTTTTGAAACCATTAAACCTTCTAATTTCAACATGAGGTTTTAACATAATCATTATAACACACTATCTCTCATTTTCTCAAATTTGATTACTCTAATGTTTTTTTAGTTGATTTACTTTTTTTGAACTTGTGATAAAATTGTAAAGTTGTTCCGTTAATTGTAAGGATAAATCTGTTCCAAAGTGGGTAGATCCACGAATGGAGATGATTACCATGGTGGATACTGAGAAGCAAGCAAGGGTTAAAGACATACGAACTGTTCAAATAATAGTATCTGAAAAAAGTATGGAAAAACTTATATTCGGTAAACCTACGGTTGATTATTTTAAAATCACCAGAGATTTACTAAGAACCTACGGAGGCCTGAAGGTTGTTGAACAAAGAGTAAACGAGACCGATGCTCAAGTAGTGATTCAAACAGAAGAACAAGCGAACAAAATAGATGGTACTGTGGCATTTCGAGCAGGAGAATATCTATACAACTCAAAGTTCACAATAAACCTATCCGAAAAATCAAAGGTCCAAGTTCCAACTTTCGAATTTGAGGCTTGTATTCTGGAGATACTGGCATATGTGAAAGGAAATGAGGTCCTTTTAGCGGTTTTAAAAGAGAAGGATCTTAACAGAAAAAAGGCTTCAGTGAAAGCTATTGGGAATTTGAGTGATCCAAAATTCATCTCTGCCTTAGTTGAACTACTACCTAATTCGCCTCCTTGTCTGAGAAAGTTAATTATCGAATCGCTCGGAAAAATAAGAGATCCAAGGGTAATCCCGCCACTCGCTTTATCACTGAAAGACGAAGATCCAGTCGTTCGTGATACTGCTAAGATCACTCTTTTTAATGCACTCCGTTCAGGCCTTCCGGTTGATAAAACTGTATATTCGCTGTTAGAGGATAAAAAACCCTGTGTTCGTTCTGCGATCGTTGATATTTTAGCAAACGTGCACAGCGACATCGTTGTTGAACCACTAATTAAAGCACTGAACGATGAAAATCCGAATATTAGGCTACGTTCCGTGCAAGCGTTGGAGAAATTGAAGGATCAAAGGGCTGTTGAACCTATATCGAAGCTACTATCAGACAAGGATCCCACAATTAGGCTTTCCGCCGCTCAGGCAATCGGAACAATTGGACACGAAAAGGCTGTTGAGATGCTCTCTGCCGCTGTTAACGATAGTGAATGGAAAGTTAGAAAGAGCGTTGCAGAGGCCCTTGGTAAGACGAATGATCCCAAGACCACTCCTTACCTTGTGGAACTAATCAAAGATCAATCACCAGATGTAAGAAGAGCAGCGGTTGAAGCACTTCAATTTGTTGGAGATGAAACCTCTGTAAAGGCACTTATTGAGGCTCTGAGAGATGAAGATTCGTGGATAAGAATGTCTGCAGCTGAATTATTGGGGAAAATAGGAAGTTCAGAAGCTGTAGAAAGCCTCATTGAAGCTCTCCAGGATCCTTCTCCGAACGTTAGAAGGGCAGCAGCTGAGGCTCTTGGTCGGATAGGTGATGAGCGTTCTTTAGAACCTCTTATGGAAAAACTAAATGATGATTTCACAAAAGTAAGGGAAGCAGCTGCAGAGGCTCTTGGCAAACTACACGACATCCGAGCTTCATCTTCACTTATCGACGTATTGGAAAACCACAGTGAGGAGGATCCAGTAAAAGAGGCTTCAATAAGGGCTCTTGGAAATATAAGAGATTTTGAATCAGTTGATATAATCGTAACCATGGTAAATGATGAAAATCCCAATATACGAAAAGCAGTAGTTGAAGCACTTGGGAAGATAGGTGATGTGAGGACTCTGAATTTACTCGTCAGTATAGCTACTGATAGCAATGAAGAACTTTCGGTAAGAAAGACTGCAATTGAGGCACTTGGCCAGATAGGCGATGAGCAAGCCGTTTACCCCCTTATCGAATTTCTCAATAGTGACGATCCAGATTTGAGAAAATCAGCGGCTTGGGCACTCGGAGAGATTGGGAGCCTTGGAGCTGTTGAACATTTGGTTGGGATGGTCCAAGACAGAGACATCAACGTGAAAATTGCCGTAGTAGAAGCGCTGGGAAAGATAAAAGACAAAAGATCTGCAGATGTTATCATCCTGTTGTTGAAAGATAAAGAAGCTGAAGTAAGAAAAGTAGCTATTCAAACTCTCGGACAAATCGGAGATAACACAAAAATTGATTATCTTATTCAATCACTGAAGGATCCTTCTGCCAATGTTAGAAAAGCTGCAGCAGAAGCCCTTGGTTCAATGGGAAATGCAGAGGCGATAAGTGCGCTTTTGGAAACGTTGAAAGATGAAGATAAAGACGTAAGGATGGCTGCTATGGATGCGCTCACTAAGATAGGAGGTTCGAAAGTTTTAGAGCAACTGCTGATTTTGACAATTAAAGGTAATGAGATAACTACTAAGTATCAAGAATCTCAGACTCGTGACAGAGTAACAGGTGCCATCGGAGACCTGATGGATACGGTTCCCACAATCCTTGGATTAGGAACTCCACAAACACAGAAAAGAAGTTCTAAAAATACTGCTGATCAGAAAGAGACGGATGTCGAGATTTTGATACATATGGTTTCTGATGAAGATTTAGACATCGATCTGCGTCAAAGGGCTGTTGTTGTCCTTGGTGAGACAAGGGCACAGAAAGCTGTGGAAGCATTAACGAAAATGCTTAATGACAAGAACGAATCGTTGCGGGAGTCGGCAGCAATCTCGTTAGGAAAGATAAGGGACCGAAGCGCTTTACAGAGTCTAGGTATGTTACTGAATGATAAATCTTCGGATGTAAAAAAGGCTGCAATTTGGGCGATTGGCGAGATAGGTGTTATAGAAGCTCTAGAATATCTTAAGAAAGCTTTGAAAGATAGCGACTGGACTATTCGCGATGCTGTCGTTAAAGCGCTTCGGAGTGTTTGGCAACAAAACATTCAAGGAGCTTTTGAACTTATAGCTCAAGCAATAAGAGATGTAGATTACCACGTAAGAAACAGTGCGAAGATAGAACTACAGATAGCTGCTAAGTCAGGATGCAATATAACAGATATTCTCACCAAACTTTTGAAGGATAGAGACCTCTTCGTAAGGCTTGGAGCTGCTGAAATACTTGGATACACAAAAGATCCAAAAGCTGTTGACGCTCTTATTGAAACTTTAAAGAGCGAAGACACTGCGGTTCGAAAAATGGCTATAGAATCGTTAGGCAAAATTGGGGAATCAGAGGCAGTCGCTGAATTGTCGAAATTAGTTAATGACAGAGATTTTGGTGTGCGTTTGGCATTAGTTAAGACTTTGGCGAGCATACAGCACGAGAATACAATAGAACCACTCACAAGAATGCTTAGTGACCAAAGTGATGAAATTCGATCGATAGCTGTTCAAGCACTTGGAAAATTTAAGGACGAACGAGTAATTAATGCAGTTGGAGAACTTCTGAAAGACGAAAATGTGCAAATACGTTCTTCGGTGGTACAAGCACTTGACAATATTGGAGGAAAGGAAGTTTTGCAATTGTTAAGTACAGCAACAGCCGATAATGATTGGAGGGTTAGAAAGGCTGCTATAGAAGCTATCAAGAGGATAGCTGAGAAAGAAGGAATAGCCGATCAGAGAATAATAACCGAAATTGTAAATCTACTTAAAGATCAAAATTCGACAGTGAGAAAAGCAGCAGCTGAAACACTCTATTCTATAGGTAATCTTGAAGTTCCTGGCATTGTTGAAGCCTTTCTCGATGCTCTAAACGATGAAGATTCTTGGGTACGGTTAGCAAGTGTTCAAGCCCTTGGAAAATTTGGTGGTTGGTCAGTTGTAGACCATTTAATAAGTGCCTTAAAAGATTCTGCATCTTACGTAAGAAGAGCTGCTGCAGAGGCATTGGGGAGGATAGGTGACTTGCGATCTACACAGGCGTTAATGGAGGCATTGAAGGACACAGATTGGAAAGTTCGTAAAGCTGCCACGGAAGCTCTCGGAATGATAAGCGATGAAACAACAGTTGAAGCACTTGCTGACATCCTCAACGACGAAAACACTGAAGTCAAAATTACTGTTTTGGAAGTTCTAGGAGAATTAGCAGACTCTTCAATACTTGACAGAGTAGCAACGGCGCTTAGTGACAAAGATCCAGAAGTAAGAAAAAAGGCAGTCGAAACAATTTGGAAACTAGGTACACCTGAAGCCGTTAAGTTCTTAATTAAAGCTTTAAAAGATCATGACGCCGAGGTAAGAATCAAAGCTCAGGAAGGAATCCTCCGTGTCAGTGATTTCAGTGTGCTCGAGCAAATTACTGACTTGTTGAAGGATATTGATCCAAACGTAAGATGGCTGGCAGTACAAGTATTGAAGAAAATAGGTGGGGCATCTGTGGTCAAACCATTGGTGAAAGCGACGCAGGATCCCGTTTTCAGTGTACGGTGGTTTGCTGTTGAAGCACTTGGTGAAATTGGGAATCAAAAAGCAATTCTAAATTTGTCTGAACTATTGGAAGATAAAGACTACACAATACGCAGGTCTGCTGCAGAGGCAATTGGAAGAATTGGAGGCAAGCAGGCGTTCGAAGTTTTAATTGAAGCGTCAGGCAACAAAAATCCAGAAGTAAGGGAAGGTGCTGTTTGGGGATTAATGAAATTGGCAGTATACGAATCGGAAAAGGTTGTTGAGATCCTTGAGAAGATGACAGACGATGTGAACCAAAATGTTAAAAAGTCAGCAATAAAAGCTCTCACCAGTATGAGAAGTAAAGAAGCCTTCAAAATTATTATAGAAAAACTGAAAAGTCAAGATGCAGATACAAGAAAAATTGTATCAGAGGCACTTGAAGAAGTCACCGGAGAAAAATTCGGCCAAGATTATGAAAGCTGGTTAAACTGGTTAAAAGATAGCGGACTATACTTAGATGAATAATGCCTTTCAAATCCTAGAAAAACAAAAGGGCCGATTTGGCCCTTTTGTTTAACATTTATGCAGATTGCATAGTTATTGTCAAAACTCAGGGAATCATATTCCCAGCGGAAATATAAAGGCTGTACCATTCTTCTCTTGTTAGTTCAACCTCTGTAGCTTGTGCAATTTTTCTAAGTCTTTCAGGGTTTGTTGTTCCAACTATCGGCTGTATCTTAGCAGGATGTCTTAAAATCCAAGCGATGGCGATTGCTTCCTTTGAAACACTGTATTTCTGTGCCAAGTACTCTAATTTTAAGTTCAAATCCGGGAATAGTGGGTTGTCTATGAACGTGCCTTGTATGTTCCCGTATTCGTTTCCATACTGGAATGGTGACCACGCCTGGATTGTTATACCTTTCAGTCTGCAGTACTCAAGCACGTTTCCATCTCTGTTTATAGATTGATGGAACTTTGTGTTCGTGAAGATACCTGAGTCTATCATTCCCGTGTTTGTGAGACTTAGCTGGAGTTGGTTAGTTAATAATTTGTGTTGCACCGCACTACTGAGCAGTTCGATTTGCATAGAATTGAAATTGCTCACACCGAAGTATCTAACGTATCCTTTTGAATGCACGTAGCCGAACGCTTCGGCAATTTCTTCAGGTTCCATGAGTGTATCCGGCCTGTGCAAAAGCAAAACGTCGATGTAATCTGTATCCAGCCTTTTGAGCGCGTTTTCGACTGATGATACGATGTGCTCTTTAGAGAGGTCATAAAAACCACTTCTAATGCCACATTTTGTTTGGATTATCACTTTGTCCCTTGGAATTTTGAGATTTTTCAACGCTTGTGCGAATACTTCTTCAGATCTTCCACCACCATATATATCCGCATGGTCAAAAAAGTCGATACCAAGCTCTAAGGAGGTAGCAATTAACCTTTCCACATCTGAAATAGGCTTATCCCAGATTCGCATACACCCAAGTCCGACAACAGGAACGTCGAGTTCGTTGCCGAGTTTCATACGCCTCATACCTTTTCACCTCCTAGTTTTTGTAATCAATTTAAAATTATACCATGTGGAACAGTTACAGTTTCCAGTTGGAAAAAGACAATTATCGTCTTAAATTTGGCTTTCAGAGTTTCATTTTTTCTGAATTAATCAGTTATTTGCTCATTCTCTCTTTCTGAAATTCTTATAACTTCACCCATTTGTTGAGAAGTGTATGGTATAATATTGTATACCATTAATACGATTGAATGTAGTTGGAAGAGATATAATACTCAAACACTTGTGTTAAAATATTTAAAGGACGTAAGTGGTTTTTGCAAATTGTTTAAATGTTATAATTTGTTAATCTCGAACCTTGAGAGGTGGAATGTAATGGAAGTTGAGCAGAAACTCACCGTTGCTGAGAAGGTTAGAAGAGACCCAAACAAGAATTACTTTATTTCAGCATCTGCTGGTACAGGAAAGACTTATACACTCACCAACTATTACATAGGCATTCTCGAGCACTACGAACAAACTGGAGATAGCGACATCGTTGATCGCATTGTGGCGGTCACGTTTACAAATAAAGCAGCAAATGAGATGAAGGATAGGATTGTAAAGGAAATACAGAAAAAGCTTTCGAGTTTGAGTGAAAGTGATAAGGCTTACGAATACTGGAAGGACGTTTATAGAAACATGTCAAGAGCCATTATCTCAACGATTGACAGTTTTTGTAGAAGGGTACTAATAGAGCAGAACATAGAAGCTGGAGTTGACCCAAATTTTAAGATTATAAACGAACTTAAGCAAAGAAGGTTGATTGATAAGGCAACGCAAAAGGCGATTCAACTTGCTTTTGAGGTGTACGACGCTGTTGAAAGTGGGGCTAACTACGGCGATAAGGTTGGAAATTATCTGTACGGTCTTACATTGGAAAGATCAAATCGTGTAAAGGAACTATTGAACGAACTTGCGAAAAACACGGACGATATTTTTAGGCTGTTCGATGTTTTTGGAAGCATATCGGAAGTTGCCAGTAAAATTGAAACAGTCGTTATGAACTGGCGTTTGGAATTGAACGAATCGAAAGTGAGTGAAAAGCTCTTGGAAATTTTTGAAGAAGCAGGAGGGGCTTTGAGGGCGTTTAGGACGATATCCCTAATTGCAGCCGAATTTTACGAAGCAGAAACACTCGATAATTTCGAGTACGATTTCAAAGGCGTGCTTGAAAAGACATTAAGGGTGCTTGAAAATAGCGCAATTAGAGAATACTACCAGCAACGGTTTAAGTACATCATCGTTGACGAGTTCCAGGATACCAATGAGCTGCAGAAGAAGATATTTGACTTAATTCACACGGATGATAACTACATTTTCTACGTTGGTGATAGAAAGCAATCGATATACCGCTTCCGCGGTGGAGATGTGTCGGTGTTTATAAAAACCATGGAAGAATTTGAGCAGAAGATAAAGAGTGGAAGAACTGATTACGAAATGCTTTCGTTGAATGTAAACTACCGTTCGCACCCAGAACTTATCGATTACTTCAACTATATGTCAGAGAATACGATTTTCAACAGTAGCATATACGAATCTTTTTCTGTAGATTCAAATAATTCAGCAACCAGCAAGCGAAAATCTTCTACGAAGAATAAATCAAAATCCAAAACTGTTAATGAGGAAATAGCCCCATCGGAAGGCCTTGATGAGCTACTTTCTATAGACGACAAGATATATGTTCACGAGGTTTTCAGATTGCGATATCCTGAGCTTTACGAAAAGCTTTGGTTTATTGAAAAAGATGACAAATCTGATGCGGCATTCTCACCAGATGAAAATGAGTTCTTACCCGGGGAAATAAGAAGGGTTAACTACATTACCATTTCAAAGGCACTTTTGAAAGAAAACAGCGAAGAAAGTGATGAAAGTGAGGAAGCCGCGGGTGGTGAAGTAACCGAGAATCTTGAAGGCACAGACAACGCAAAAAATTTATCAGATATGGACGACAGGGAACTGGAAGCAGTGTATGTGGCGAAGGTTATAAACTCACTTGTCGGTAAAGAGATGACGTTTTATGAAAAGCAAGATGGAAAGTTCATACCTGTTTCAAGAAAGATCACATACAAAGATTTTGCCATACTGTCTTACAAACTGCAAGACATAGAGGATGTCTATAGAGAAGTCTTTGCAAGGGAAGGCATCCCACTTTACATCGTCAAAGGTAGGGGATTCTATAAAAGGCCGGAAATAAAGGCAGTTATCTCGGCACTTTACGTTATCCAAAATCCAAATAGTAACTACTACTTTACGCAATTTTTCTTTACACCGTTCACGGATGATGTAAATCGAAGCGTTGATAATTCGGAAGAGACAGGAAAAATGAAGAATTTCCACAAGATTGTGACTAAATACAGAGAATCGAAAGAGCAAGGATCAAGAAAATCATTTTTCCAATGCGCAAAAGATCTTATCGATGAAGGTGCTTTACCAGAGCATGTCGTAGAGATTATCAAACTTGTTGCAAAATACGATGAACTGAAATACTACCTTAAGCCCGCTGAGACTTTGAAGCTCTTTGTTAAGGAAAGTGGCTATCTAAAGAAGATTGCGCGATATCCAAACTCAAGCCAAAAGTTAAGGAACGTTCGAAAACTGCTGGAACAGGCCATGGAATTCGATGACCAAGCACCAACGTTCTTTGAATTAACAAGGCTCCTTGAACGCATTTCGGAAGTTCAAGAGGTAGAGGCTTCGGAAATCTCTGAAGAAGAAGATGTTGTGAGGATGATGACTGTCCATGCGTCTAAGGGGTTGGAGTTCAATATAGTCTTTTTGGTAAATAATGATAGGGCAGATAAAGGTGAAGAGAAGACATTCTTCCCAGAGAGTGAGGATGGGAATGGGAGGTATGTTTACATAAGTCAGTTCTTGGATAAGGCACTTAAGAAATTTGTCTCACCAAGAATGACTAAAGAGCTGGAAAAGGAATTGAGAAAGCTCTTGGAAGCAGAGGTCATATACGATGAAACCGAAATCTTGAGAAAGGTCTACGTTGCCATTACAAGAGCAAAAGAAATGCTTTTTGTTGTGGATTTAAAGAAAAAAGACAAGAATAATAGAGGCGTACCGGCTATAAAGTATCTGGATCCTCATGGGTTCGAAGAGAAGATAAAGGTGATTGTAAGCCTAGATGAAATAGAGAGCGCAATCGGTAGTGTTGTGGAACCTTCGAGAAATGAAACAACATTGGAAAGGAGTATTATCCAACCACCCGAAGATTTAGAAACCAACGTCGATGAAAATCTCATCTTCAGTGATTTCACACCGATGGCATATAAACGGTATATCTCACCTACATTGCTTTACGGTATAAGCGATGAAAAAAGTGAAATTGAGTCTGTTGATGAGTCAAGCGAGGATTTTGAGGTTGCAGAGACTATTTCAGCTATTCCAAGGACAAATTTCGAAACGTCGAAAACAAAGGCCAGATTGGAGGCATTGAACTCACTCTTGGAAAAAACTTCAGAAATAACACGCGGGAAACGTATCCATTCAATGCTTGCAAGTGTGACAAGATATGAGCAACTGGAAAGACTAGTAGGGGACGGAGTAATTCCAAGGGAGATTCTTAAGGTGCAAATATTAAAGACTCTTTTCAACGAAAGTGAAAAGATATTCTCAGAATGGCGATTGGCAAAGACCTTGGATATATACGATGAAAAATCTGGTGAACGGAAAAGCTACGTACTCTTTGGTGTTCCTGATAAAGTCTTTTTGAAAAACGGGGAATTCTACGTTGTCGATTTCAAAAGCTCAGCCCTTTATGATGCATCACCTGACGTGGAACACTATGTGTTCCAGGTGAAATTTTACATGATGCTTCTTTCAGACCTTGGGAAAGTTCGTAGGGGTTATCTTGTCAGCGTTCCGAGGGGACAAGCACTGCCAATTGACCCGCCCCGAGAGGATTTCATCGACGATATTGTCGAAAGGATTAAGAAGTTCGAGGAGATGATGAGCATATGACAACCAAACCAGATGTCAAAACTAATAGCAAAATTGCATATGTCGTTCCTATAGATAAGTCCCATTTCCAATTCATCGCAAATCAAATTGAGAGGATTTACGAAGAAGACCCTCTGAACTTCCTTTTCATCGGCCCTTCCGGGTTTTACGTTAGGCAAATTGCTGACAATGTAGCAAAGCAACTGAATAAAACTATCAACAGAGACGCTTTCAGGGTCATTAACCAATACGTTACCGAAATACTCCGCCTTAACAATTACGATGCCGAAGTTTTCGACAGGGACTTTTACACAATCTATGTTACCGATGTTATCGACAAAATCCAAAACGATGCAAAATTTTCTGGCGATAGCCAAAAGCAGATAATACTAAGGACACTTTCAAAATCACCAACGATAATAGAGTACATTGTAGATTTGTTTGAAAAAATCTGGGAGTTGAACCTTTACGGAGAGAGTGGAAAAACCGAAGCAGAATTAACAGGTACATACGCACTAATTCATGACATCATCCAGAATCCAACAACACCATTTGCCGAGATACTAAATGAGGTTATTCGCAAGATGGAAGAGTCCGCGGAAAAACTGAAAGGAAAAAAGATTTACGATCCGATAAGCGTTTACAGATGGTACATAGACCAAGCAGAATACGTCGAACCTGGACGGAAGTACCTTGTCCTCAGCGGATTTTTCGATATCCCACCGCTTATGCGAAAAGCTCTTATGAAAATGATTGACAAAGCCGAAAATGTATTTTTCTACGTCTGGCAAAAGCCGGCAGATTTCTCATTTGACCAACTTGACGAAGTTTACGGATTCCTCCAATCAGCTGGTTTTGAGATCAGAACCGATTTCTGCCGAGAAAAGATTGTTGCATTAGAGAAACTTGTAAACAATGTGCGACGTATAAAAGTGCCTACGGAAAATCAGCTCTACCAGTACAACTATGTAACTTCCCAAGTAAAGAAATTGCTTTTGCAAGGTGAAAAGCCTGATGACATTGCGGTTGTTGTGCCTTCATCTTCGATAGCAAAAAGGCTCATGGAAGAATTAAGCGAGGCCAAAATTCCGTACAGGTACAGTGGAAAGATACCGATCACGCAAAGTAAGATTGTTCAGATACTCACTCAACCACTGGAGACGTACTTCAACGAGTTCAGAACAGAACACCTACTTGCAATAATTGAATCTCCTCTCATACCAGACAGAAAACTCACAATGGATGAAGTCGAAGACCTCTTTAGAGAATTTGGATACTATTCCACAAACTTGACAATCAGCATATTGAGGGATAAAGAAAAGCTATACGAGATATTCTTCAGAAGCTTAGATAAAGAGATAGAAGAAACAGCAAAGGAAAAGGAAGAGGGGGAAATAGAGGAAGACGTTTATCTTGACACTATCAAGCGTCTGGAACAACTCAGAGAATTTAGAAAGATCGTTGAGAAGCTTTTTGAGATACTCGATGAAATAGAGCAAAACAATGGTAAGACAAATTTCTTCAATTGGTACAGAGGATTTATCTTGAAGTATTCCAAGAACTTTCCTGGTGCATTTGAGAAGTCCGAAAATGCGAAGAATTCAGAACACGCAGTCGAATCACGAGAAGTATCGCGAAGTCTCGGTAATGAAGTAAATGCGTTCTCAAAGTTTGTTGACACAGTGAATAAGCTTGAAGATTATATTGAAAAGATTGTTGAGCTCGGAGAAAGAACAAAAATAGAAGGTTGGAAGAAGATATACAGACTTTTGACTGTGATGCTTAACTCTTCGGGATACAGAGAGACCTTCAAATCCGCAAACGTAGTTGATATCGTCGATCTTTCAAACGCAAGGTTTTTGAGCAAAAAGTACAAATTCTTCTTGGAATTCACGGATGATTATTATCCATCGATAGAAAGAATAAACCCTCTGCTTTTCAAAACAAACAGCGAAAGATCAAAGATATACGAGATGATCGAAGAGCGAGAACGCAGATCTCTGATACTTTCGATACTATTCAGCGGAGAATCGCAATTTGTCGTCCCGCTTGCCACAAATACTGGTGACATGCTTGTACCTTCAAAGTATTTAAGTGAATTTTCGGATTTAAAAGACGAAAAAGAAAAGTTCGTTCCCACATTGTCGGACATATACTCAGAGATAGACTACGAAATTGAAAGGCTGAAACAACAAGATTTGGAAAACAAAAACAAATTAGATAAGGTCTTGAAGGAGAGTGAATTCATCCTAGAAGAAAGGGTAAATATAAAGGATATCAGCTACAACAAAATAAACACCTACATGAAATGCCCCCTGCAATTTTATTTCCAACAAGTGGCAGATCTTTTCTACAAGCCGGGTGCAACGATCGAGAACAAGAGAGCTATAAACGATGGTTTAATCGTGCACCGCGTAATGCGTAAATTCTATGAACAATTCCTGGAGCAGACAATCTTTGAAGTTGATGTGAATCAAGTAATGAATTGGATAGAAGAAGAATACAGAAACTTCTACTTTGAGGGCATATACGCTTACTCGATTCCAAGAAAGCTTAAAGTAGCAGAAATTTCAGAACAGCTACTACCACTACTGAAATCGTTCGTGCAAGATAAGAAAGTAATAAACTTGAAGCAAAGGAGTATATCATTTTATCCTGATTATTTGGAAGAAAAATCGTCAGAGTCAAAATCTTCAAAGGGTGAAGAGCTGATTTCAGAAAGAATATTAGGTCTTGAAAAAGAATTTACAGCACATTACCAAGGTTATTCATTTGTTGCACGAGTAGACCGAATAGACAAAGTTTCCGTGCTAACAAACGAGGAGTCTAAACAAAAAGGCAAGAAGAACAAAACAAACGATTTGGACATGAAAAACGACGAAGGAGAAGGCTTTGCGATACTCGATTACAAATATGCCAGAGTAAGAAATTCTGCTATCGAACAGATCATGTTCTACGATTGGATACTCCAAAAATCGAAAGATAGTACCATTGACAGCGCCGATAGAGTCTATTTCATACTCTTCTCACTCAAGCCCAAAGAAGATAAAGGTAAATACACCTACGAATATGAGTATGCGAAACGACAGCATGACGGTGAAAATGCGAAAATATTCTTGCCTGCGGGCAAGCGAGGAAGGATTTCTTCGTATATTCCTTTCGATTATCAGATGTTCGAAAAGTGGTTGATGGAATTAATTGGTGAAATAAGTGATGAAGGAAGATTTGTTCCGGTGTTTTTGGACAGTGAGATGAAATCGTTTGTAAAACTTGCAATGAAAGAGGTCAAAAGCAAAGAAATAGAACTTGCTGCACCCGATGGTTCAAAAAAGACAAGAAACTGCAGAACGTACAATTCGGGAAATTGTCCATATGAACCAATATGTTCAATGTATGAAATGTACGGTGTAAAATTGAAAAAGGGGTGAAGAAAGGGGGCTGTAGCCGTGAAGGTATACTTCGACAAAGAGTTCCAATTGCATGAACTAATGCAATACGCTGCACCGTGTATTATTCAAGTTGGAAATAGGCTAAGTGTTGATTTACATTCTACAAACATTTTAAACTTCATGATGTTAACTCCTATCAATGAAACTGAGGAAAGAATCTTCGATTTTGAGTTGAAATCGCTTGAGTACGACCCAACCGAGAGTGCCGAACTCTTGGAATTTCGTGATCTGGTCGAACTAGATGAAAAGAGCTTCGAGAAGTTCAAAATTGTGAACATTGTCGCACGTCATGTCAAAAGACAAAAATCTTCTGGTGAGCCAAGATTTCTGAACGTGGAGAATTCTTTGGTAGGCGTCGAAGTTGTGCTTAGTGTTGATAAAGGGTTCTTAATCAGTCATCCAGAACTCTTCTCCCACAAAGGTTTCGTGTTCTTACTTGATTGCATAATTGCATCCATGCTTGGACAACTAATGAAGGGAGAACCGGTTAGAATCTTGAGTAACGAACCGTTACTTTATCGGTTAGACTTGCAAAACATTACAGCTGAAAAAGCGGAAGCTTTGGAAAAAAGATTTTCAGAATTTAACAGTAAAATCGTGGATATGATAGATGGCATGTTCGTGTTAATGAAAGGTGTTGCACAGAAATTTGAAGAAAGTATTTTGCAAAAGCATAGGGAAAGCGTTATTCCCATTTTATGTGAAGGAGTCGAACTGAGCAGTTTAGTTGATGAACTACAGATGCTCGAGAACGCACTAAAAGGGATGAAGCTCTAATTCTAAGTAAGAGAGGTCTGGGTATGCTTGAATACGATGAAATTACCCGTCTGATGAGAAAACACGCGAACCAAAAAATCGCTACAATATGCTATGCTGAAAACAATGGAAAGTTGTTGTTTTTGCTGCGAAAGAAGGAACCTTTTGCTGGGTACCTTGTACCTCCAGGTGGTCACGTTGAAAAAAACGAAGATGTCGAATCTGCAACAAGAAGAGAATTCATCGAGGAAACCGGACTGGAGTTGTTGGATTTAAAATTGAAGATGGTGACCTCGGAAAGAGGACCTGAGCACTACAATTGGATACTCTTTATATTTGTCGGTAAGACAAACGGTACGAACTTCGTTGAGAGCTCTGAAGGAAAGTTGTTTTGGATAGATAAGGATAAAATATTACAAGAAAACTTGTCCCCCATCGATAAATTGTTGGCACCGTACATCCTTGATGGAACGGATATTGTATGGAAAGTAGAAATAGATTATGACGAGCAGAAACAGTTCAAAAACGTGTTAATTGAGAAATTCACGGATTTTTGAGAGACTCATATATTAACGATTAAGTATTCGTTAGTCTCGGTGGAATGCTTACCAATTATTTTGATTTCTAAAGGCTCCTTGAATATTGGACCATCGTACACAACTGTATGGTATTCTCCGTTTTCACCTGAAATGTCGATACTGAGCTTTTCAATTAGCTTGAGAGTTTCTCTATTGTGTAAGTCTTTTCCGAGCAGTTCTCTGTATTCGGTCTTAGTAGCGATAATCTTTGCCTTAAAACCTTCCCTTATGAATTCCTCGATGAGTTTTTCTCTTGGTTCCAACCATAGCGGTTCCAAGACGCTAACGTTGTAAGTTGCGCACACTCTTTCAACCCAATCTTTGTGTTCCTGCAAATCGATATCACCAAATATCCCTGTCCCATTTTCAACACCTTTGAGAAATTCAAGGAACTCCATTTCGTACGTTTCCCAAGTTGCACACCTCATCATTAATTTGGCACCTATACTTTCTGCCTGCGCCTGTATCAGCCTCTTTGACAAACCATGAGCACGCGTGTGAACGCACGTTTCATCGAACATTGTAAACAGAATATCAACTCTTTTAAGCTCTTTTAATGCTCTGTGCAGTGCGAGTGCGGAATCCTTTCCGCCACTCCAAGATGAGAATATTACCTTATCGTTTATTTTCTCAGATAATTGCATTTGCAGTTCCACAGCTCCTTTTGTTCAAATATACATATAGATTCTACAAAACTTCAAGACTGTAGTCAACATACTTGACTTCGCTTGTGATTCTACCTATGGAAATCACATCAATGTATTCGCACACATATTCTTCGATATTGTCGGGATTAACACCACCGGAGATTTCTACAATAACATCTGGGTACCTTTCCTTTATAAACCTTGCAGCCCTGCAAACTTCTTGTGGGGAGAAGTTATCGAGCATGACGATGTCTGAGCCAGCCTGACACGCCTCGACTGCCATTTCGAGTGTCTCTGCTTCAACTTCTATCTTCTTAGTGAACGAAAGATGCTTTTTCACTTCATTGACCGCTCTTGTTATGGAACCGTAGAGCTTTATATGGTTGTCCTTTATCATAGCACAGTCTGATAGATTGAGCCTGTGTGTATCACCACCACCGTGCAGAACCGCGATTTTCTGGAGCTCTCCGGTAAATGGAATTGTTTTCCTTGTTGCTGCAATCTGAACCTTCCCGTCGGCCTTTTCCACAAGCTTTCTTACCTTTGTCGCAATTGCACTCATAAAAGAAAGAACATTTAGAATGCTCCTTTCACAGATTAGTATATTGTAAGCATCCCCATGAATTTGTGCCACTTTGCCCTTCTTTACAAGGTCTCCATCTTTGTACAAGAACTCTGCTTTTATGTTAAACCTTTCGCACACACCACTCACGATTTCCACACCGGAGATGACTGCGGCTTCATCTTTGAGAATTACTTCTGCGTTACATTCTGTTCCCTTTAAAGGATAAGAAGCGTAATCTAAGAAGTATTCGTCTTTCCTTATCAATTCAACAACGTTATCGATAATTCTATCAAGCACTTTTAACCACCTTTCTTTCTGAGCGTTCTGCACCTTCGGTTATTTCAAGCATTCTTTCTATAGCCTTTCTTGCCTTTGCAATAAGCTCACTATCCAACGTTACCTCTATCTTTTCTTCCAAGAGTGCCAGGTATGTATTTCTTAAGTTGTTCTTTTTCATATTATAGCAAACCATCGAAGGCACTGGTATGAATACTTTATCAGGATAGAGCTTTTCAAGTTTTGCCGGCATTCCGACCTCTGTCACGACGATGAATTCATTTGCCTTTGAAGAAGCGGGGTACTTCTCCATTTGCGATGTGCTTCCTATGAAGTGAGCCAGATTGCGTATATTCTTTGGAACTTCCGGATGGACCATAACTTCCGCGTTTGGATACTTTGACATCATCTTTTTAATCTCGCTATCCTTAACGTAGTTGTGCACATAACAATATCCTGTCTCGCCCGGTATTGGGATGATGTTTTTCCCCGTTTTTTCGGCAACGTACGAAGTAAGATTTTTGTCTGGACCAAAAAGGATGGTATCTGAGTCCAGCGCTTTGACAACGTCAACTGCATTTGCCGACGTACATACAACATCTGCAACTGCCTTTACTTCCGTCCTGCTATTGACATACACAACAACCGGTACGCCTTTATAGATTTCTTTGTACTTCAGCACATCTTCAACAGTCAATGAATTTGCCATCGGGCAAGTGGAATATCTTACGGGAACGATGATTTTCTTTTCGGGATTCAATACCTTCATAACCTCTGCCATGAAATCGACGCCGAGGAAGAGTATCTTCTTGGCATCTATTCTTGTCACTATCCTTGCCAGTTGTAGCGAATCGCCCAAATAATCCGCTATCTGTTGCAGTTCGGGAATCTGATAATTGTGAGCCACAATGATGTATCCTTTTTCATCGGCAAGCTTTCTGATTTTCTCAGGTGTGACGTACATTGACATATTCTCCACCTCCACATGTAGCATATTAGCCTACCTGAAACCTTTCTGCCCTTTTTCTCAAAGCTGATACCAACGATAAAGGGGCAAGGTAACTTGTCTTTGGATTTGGTGAAGGCTTGTTTTTGTGTATTATTTTGTATTCACCGACTGAAGAATAGATGTTTATCTCGTGTACGTTCTCTTCGATCTTTGGGTCAGCTACTATGCGTACATCGACCTTATCGAAATCTCCAACAGCAAGTGAAAGAGTCACGGAAACGTTCGTGTTTTGCGGGAACTCCTCAATGGCTTGGCGTGCGTTTCCTGAAAATATCACTTGATCTTCACTTAAGTTTTCGAGATTGAAAGCTTTTGGTGGTTTTCGTGTTACAAGCTCGACCTTACTGATGAATTTTTTAACAGCACGTATGATATCAAGTCCACCTATTGCACCTGAAGGGATGTAAGCTGTCTGGGAGGACCTTTTCAATTCCTCCATGAACTTGTCAAAGAACTCAACATCCGAAAATGCACCGGAGCTTATGATGTAAAAATCTTTCCCGCTTTTGAGCACGTCCAAACCATACTGTTTTACAGCATCTACGGAAGCGCACTCAACAACCACATCAGCATCTTCTGGAACAAAAAATCTTTCTAACCTTTCGCAAGGTAGGTCTGTTTCAATAACATCGTAATACCAGCACTTTTCAATCTCGTCTCTTAGTTCTTGGTAAACTATCTTTGCGATATTTCCCCCACCTATGAAAAATACCTTCATACTGTCACTCCCATATTCCACCGAACTTTTCGTATTCGTCAGATTTTTCTAAAATTCATTCACTTAAAGAATTTCTCTACTTTATTATACAGCTACTGTTATATAATGTCAAATACTGTAAAATTTTCATATAGTGGTACTTAGCTGACCGAAAAGGTGTAGAATAGTGGTATTGTCATGATGAAGTTAAAGAAAATAGTGCAACGTTCAAGTAAGAGGTTGTACGGCTTGTACGGATTTTCTCTCTGAAAGGAGGGATAAGTATGGCAAGAATGAAAAAGAAAGAAGATGAAGAACGGATATTGAACGATGTTGCTAAACGTGAAGAGCGTGTAAGAACTTTTGCACAATTGGTTTCATTTGCACAAATATTAATCGTGGCTTCTGCTTTCTTGTCACGTAAAGATATAAAGTACGTTTTTAGTTTTGGCCCGCTGTTCTTTCTAATTCCCGGTATTATCAACATTCTGCGCGTCAAAGGTTACAGGATATTAGGTGTTTCCTATTTTTTATCTTCACTAATTCTTTTGTACACAGCAATGAACGTTGTTGTTCCAGCTTCCACCATTTATTACATCTTGACCTTTGCAAATTACATTTTCTTATACAAAGCGACAAAACAAAAAGTGTTTAACAACCTGTGGAAATTAGTTTTATTATTTGCGCTTGCAGACATTATATTCATAGGATTGAAATTGCTTCACTTAGTTCTCTTGCTACTTTTATTACATCAGATGATCCACTTGTATGCTTTATTGAACATGAGGTATGTCGACATACTGTACACAAAACCAGATAAAATAAAGAAAAAGTACTCAAATGCAAAAGGACTTGATATTCCTGTTGACTTTGAGACAAGGACACCAAAGCAGATATTTAGAACGCTCGGTGGTATATATTTTTCACCGGTAATAACGAGTGATGAATTTGTTTGTTTTACTTCCGCAGATGGGAGTCTGTACAGTTTTGCCAGTAACGGTGAATTAAAATGGAAAGTGGATGCTGGTAGTGAGGATTTTTCAGGCCCCCTGCTGGATAGTGAGGAGAACATATTTATTGTGAGTTCTTCTGGGATGTTGATAAAATTAAGCGCTAAAGGTGAGGAGATATTCAGAATAAGAATAAAGCGCGGGATTTCTTGTATGCCTGTTATATTCAACGACATGATATACCTTTTCAATACTGCAGGTGTTTTGTATGAGATATCGACAGATGGTGAAAGGCAAAGAACAGTGTTTAATTTGAATGAATTTATCGATTTAAGTCCCATTATAACAGAAGACTCGATTTACGTCTTACTTCCCCCAGGAGAATTATACAGGTTTTCAATGGATGGTGAAAAAATCTGGAAGACAGATATGGGAACTGTTACAACAGCACCGGTGATAAGCGAAGATGGAATTATCTATGTCGGTTCGAACGATAAATCCCTTTATGCAGTCAATTCCGAAGACGGAAGCGTAATCTGGAAATTCGGAACAGATAGCGAGTTAACTGTTACACCGGCCTTGGATAAAGACGGAAGGATATATTTTGGTTCCGGAAAGAGATTCTATTGTTTGGATAAAGACAAGAATGTTCTTTGGGAATTCTCAACAAAGTCTGAGATTTCCAGTCCTCCAACTATCACGGATGATTATATATACTTTGGTTGCAAGAATGGGGATTTCTATTCACTAAGAACTGATGGGACGGTTGATTGGTACTATAAATTTCTCACAGGTGTTTACGCAAAACCAGCTGTGTCAAAAACTGGCACTGTCTATGTACCTTGTTCTGATGGCAGTGTTTATGCTTTTTGAGGTTCAAAAATTATACGAACCGAGGTGAAAATTATGGAAAGAATGGATATTTACAGAATTGGAAGCTGGCGTTGGATCGTGGTGAGCCTTATATTCACGATATTCTTTGGATATTTTGTTTTCGGACCATATGGTACCAAACTCAATGTTGCCTTAGGTGAAGAGATTATTGATTCAAAGTTCATACTGTCTCAGGACTATATTTCAAAGTATATCGACAAGGTTAGAGAGGATGATTTGGAGCACTTTGTATATCTTCACGTTTTGGATTCATTCTTTGCGTTGAGTTATTCATTTCTTCTTTGGTCGATATCTGTGAAAGTTTTCCTGCAAAGACTTAAAATGTCAAACGAGTTTCTAACTGTTTTTGTGCTCTTTGGAGGGCTGTTCGATTTGATTGAGAACATACTCCTGATATGCTTGGTGTTCTTCAAAGAGAAGGTGCATGCCGTATTCAGCAAGGTATTGATTTTTGTCACACCGGCTAAGTTCTTGTTACTTGCCGTTGTTGTGCTTATAATACTCGTAGGTATAGTTGTAGTCCTTTTTAAGAAAAGCCGAGGAGAGATTTAAGTGAACATATTAACTTTAAACCTGCACACCTATCAAGAAGTTCCCTTCAAAGAGTACGACAATATCCTATCGTTTCTTGAAAAATACAAGCCTATTCAAGAAGCGATTGCTGGCCTTATAATTCAAAAACGAGTCGATATTGCTTTTTTCCAAGAAGCAGGACAGTATATTCACGAAGAACCAGACATAAATATCCAAGGAATAGCTATCAAGAAAAGCAACTATGTAAGAATCTTAACAGAGATGCTTTCTGATAAGAGAAAAAACTACCATTTTGTATGGGACATCTCCCATTATGGCTTTGGCATTTGGGAAGAAGGGCTTGGAATTCTTTCAAAATTTCCCATCGTTGAATTCGAAAGTAGGTACGTTTCCAAACATACTTGTTTGGATACTTTTTACTCAAGAAAGATAATCAGAGCAAGAGTTCAAGCTGAAAAAGAACAACCTGATTTATACTGTGTTCATCTCAACTGGGCTGAGGCAGGTTTTGTTGAGGAATTCTCTAATCTGGTGAAATGGATCGAAGAAATTGGGAATGAGAATTTTGTTATTGCTGGGGATTTCAATGTGCCATATGGTTCTGATGAATACGAATTGATAGTTAATACAAAAGTACTTGGTAGAAAATTGATTGATGCTTGGGTAGTTGCCAATCCTGACACACCTGTTCAACCAACTTTTGGTGGAGATGTAATTTCAGAGAGCACTGCAAGGATAGATTATATCTTCATCCCTGAAGGATGGGAAGTAAAGAGGGCGGAGATTGTTTTTGATAAGGAAAGAGTATCTGACCATATGGGGGTATTCAGTGAAATAAAGGAAGCCTTTATGGTTTGAGCGTGTTTTGGTATTAACGGTGTTAAATAAAAAACACCCCCGGATGTTTTTGCATTGAGCAAATTTGGGGGTGTTTTTGTTGATTGATAGCCAGCACTTTTTCAAATAGTTTGTATCCACAGAACCTTTGCTTTTTCCTTTCCGGGATTTCTCATGTAGTGTACACAGTCGCCTGAGTAGTAGAAACAATCTCCTTCATTTGCGCGGTACCTTTTGCCATCGATGTAGATATCCACCGAACCTTCGATGACGTATCCGAACTCATCACCATCGTGGTAGCCTTCCTGTTCAGTTTGAGCACCTGGCTCGAGCTCAACAATTTTGGCGTCGAGTTCTTTATCTTCGACCGCGTCCATGAGTATCTCTATACTCACACCTTTTGGTAAATCGTAAACAGGAACGCGTTCGTCTTTCTTGAATATGATTTTTTTCTGTTCATCTGAGAAGAAGTGCTTCAGGTCTGTTCCCAACACTCGAAGGATTCTTTCTAATGTTTCTACAGAAGGAGAAACTTTGTCACTTTCGAGTTGGGAAATAAAACTTCTTGATAAATCACACCGGTCAGCCAATTCTTCTTGTGTGTAACCTCTTGCTAAACGGAGCCTTTTCAACTTGCTTCCTAATTTCATGTTGTCACCCCTAAGTTGTTTTGATTAATACCGATTTAATCTGAATCAATTATACACTGAATATCAATGATGTGAAACTTTCAAAACGACAAAAAAACGGCAGGGGGAATCCTGCCGCAGGGGGTGTGAACGTGTATTTTACTCTTCTCCGATGTATTTCTTCACAAAGTTCGGAAGTGCGAATGCAGCTTTGTGAATTTCTTCGTTGTAGTACCTGAGAGGTTCTTTGAAGTTTCTTACCTTTTCTGGGTTGAAATCTTTTATCGGGTCCCAACCGGCCTTTGATGCGTACGTGTAGCTCCAAAGTCCACCTGGGTACGTTGGCATAAAACCAAGGTACATCTTGACAAGTGGGAAGTTGGCTTTGATTCTCTTGTAAGCTGTTGAACCCCACTCCCAATCGTACGTCATACCTTCTGTTTGTGCACAAAGGATACCGTCTTCTTTTAGCGCTTCGTTACAAGCCTTGTAGAATTCAAGTGTGAAGAGGTGACCGCCTTGTCCAGCCGTTGGATCTGTTGAGTCAATTATTATGACATCGAATTCGTTTTTGAACTGTCTGACGAATTTTGAACCATCTTCAAAAACGAGTTCTACTCTTGGATCATTCAGCTTTGATGCGGTGTACGGGAGATATTCCATAGCTGCTCTTACGACCATTTCATCGATTTCGCACATTACAACTTTCTCTACACTTGGGTGTTTCAAAACTTCCCTAACGCTGCCGCCATCCCCACCACCGATGACGAGCACTTTTTTTGGATTTGGATGCATGAACATCGGTACATGAACAAGCATTTCATGGTACATGAATTCATCGATTTCAGTTGTCATCGTGATACCATCCAGTGCAAAGACGCGTCCGTAGAAAGGTGATTCGAATATGTCTATTCTCTGATATGGACTTTGTGCGGAATAAAGCCACCTATTTACCTTCATGAACAATCCACCAGGATCTCGAGAATACCATTCCATGTACAGCATATGTCTTCCTGGTTTGAGTTCCATCTCTTCCATAGGCATTCCCTCCTTAATATATAATTTTTATTAGCTTCTTCGTGTCTTTAATTCAACATTCTCAGAGGCTTGCAACAGCCTGCTTTACTTCTTCAATAGTTGCCTTGTGAGATGCGGTCTCAGGAATGCCTATTTCGTCGTATTTTCCACGTAGATGTTCGACTACGTGTGCTCTCTGAGACTTGAAAACCTTCTTAAGATACGTGAACGCTCTCCATGGATCTACGTGGTCACCGCATGTGAATAGGTCAACGGCTGCGTAGCCGTATTCTGGCCAAGTGTGAATTGTCAAGTGTGATTCACTGACCACTACAACACCGCTCACTCCATAGGGGAGGAACCGGTGGAAAGATGAGTTGACGATTGTTGCACCAGCTTCATATGCCGCTTGTTTCATGTGGAACTCAATGGCGTCGATGTTGTCGAGTATCTCCTTATCGCAGTCATAGAACTCCGCAATGATGTGTCTGCCCAAGCTTTTCATCGTAATCCCTCCCCGTAAGAAATTTTTTCTACCTTATGTTTTCAGGGTTTCTTGATGTTCACTTAAATGAGCACATTGTTTCCATATACATTGGCATGTCTATTTAAATGAACACGAAGCGTCAGTATTGCGAACAATATTATATACCCCCTTTAAGAATTTTTTGGTTAAGGTGATGTAACAGTTTGTCTAATTTTTGCGTACCATCATGTTGTGTTGAGGAAGGTTAGATTATAATATTTTGCCTTGCCATTTTGAGGAGAAAGTTTTACATAGACGAGACTTTGAAAGGAGAGGTGGCTTGTGGACAGGCGAGAGAAAAACGCTATGATTTTAACAACTCTGTTCATCACAGGAATTGTTATTTCAAATGTTATCGCAGCGAAGGTTGTGAAGTTAGGAGTGTTCTTGTTTCCTTCATCAATCGTAAGTTACACGTTCACTTTTATAATTGCGAACATGATGTCAGATGTGGTTGGTAAAGAACGTTCAAAGTTTCTCGTTTTTATGGGATTCCTTGCTCAAGCGACTGCAAGTGGTCTCATCTTGCTCGGGTTGTTTCTTCCTTCAGCAAGTATCGAACGAGGAGAAGCTTACCGCTTGCTTCTGGGGATTAACTGGAGATTCACGCTTGCCAGTCTTGCCGCGTATGGAACTTCTCAGCTTATGAACTATTATATATTCAATTCCAAATTTTTCAGGAAAGCATCCGTTGCTAATTTGGCCTCTGTGCTGATTGCACAATTTTTTGATACACTGATCTTCACTATTGTGGCTTTTGTAGGTGTATACAATCAATTGTTTAATATGGTGTTGTCTCAATATGTGGTAAAGATTATAATAGTGTTAGTGACAAATCCGATATTCCTCTTGACTAAAAAACTAAAGGGTGAATAAGCTAAGGAGCTGATATTTTGTACATTTTTGAAACCTACGGCTTCAAAGGTTCAAAGAACATGGCAATAGATGTTACACTCGGCCAAATTACAAATGAACTGAACGATGCGATCTTGAGGTTCTACACATGGGAGGTTCCAACTCTTTCGCTTGGGAAACACCAAAAAGCGGATGATGTGGATTTTGAATATATTGAGAAAAATGGTTTTGACTTAGTTCGAAGACCTTCAGGTGGACGTGCAGTTCTCCATTGGGATGAAGTGACTTATTCAATAGTTATTCCTAACGGTCATGAACTTTTCAAATATGGTGTGCTTGAGCTGTATAATTTGATTTCTAAAATCATTGTGAACGGGCTCAATAGACTTGGATATCCCGTTGAATTAACGGAAGGTAAAAATAAGCCAGTCAGCCATGTATGTTTCCAAGTGCCTTCTACGTATGAGATAACACTCAACGGTATTAAAGTCGTTGGGAGTGCGCAGACTCGCACTCAAGATTACGTACTTCAACACGGTTCGATAGTACTTATCCCCCATGAAGAAGTAAAGCATTGCTTCAAGAGTACAAAGACACTTGATATACCGTTGATAGGCTTGTACAATTACGCCCGTAGGGAATTTTCAGAGATAGTTAGGAGCTTGAAAGAATCGTTCGAGGATTATTTTGGTGACGGGAAAGAATTTGACGAGGACACAAAAGGGAAGATTTTAGAAAACAGCAGGGTTCTTGAAGAAAGATTTTTGGTTCGAAAACCTGAAGTTTCAAAAGAGGAAGTGGGAGCATAAATCCTAATGGTCTTGGTGTGCTGTATATTGTAGGAACACCGATAGGGAATCTCGGGGATATCACTATCAGAGCTCTTGAGGCCTTGAGAAGCGTTGATTTGATAATTGCTGAAGATACTCGTAGAACTCTTCATTTACTTTCGCACTATGGGATTTCAAAGCCTTTGGAATCATTCAATGAAAGAAATTCTTTTAGAAAAATAGATCATATCATCGAACTGCTGAAATCAGGAACCAAGATCGCACAGGTTTCTGATGCTGGAATGCCGGTGGTTTCAGATCCAGGTTGGAACCTTGTTAAGAGATGTCACGAAGAAGGGATAAAGGTTGAGGTGATCCCAGGGCCAAGTGCATTGACAAGTGCCATAGCACTGAGTGGTTTCCAAGGGACTTATTTTTACTTCATCGGTTTCATGCCCAAGGACAAAAACAGAAGAAGACTATTGAGAAAAATCAAGGACGATGAGCTCATTGAACGGTTCGTGTTTTTCGAAAGTCCTGAAAGATTGAAAAAAACCTTAGAAGACATCTACAAAATCCTTGGAGATTGTAAAGTGTTCATCGCAAGGGAACTGACAAAATTCCACGAAGAGCACTTCTACGGAACAGTTTCTCAAGCTATGAATTATTTCGACAAGGTAAAAGGTGAGATTACCGTTGTCGTAGAGAAATCGGAAATTCCAGAAAGTAAAGAAGAATTGGAAGAAGATAGTTGAAAAGATAGGAGAAGAACGATATGCTAAAGGTAGAAACAGGTGAATTAAAAGGTAGAACAATTGCCACGGTCCCAGATCCCAGAACGAGGTACACATCAGCAATAATAAGAAGAAGCCTTGCAAATATGGTAGATTTTGAAGGAAAGGTGTGCTTGGATATATGCGCCGGTAGTGGTATTGTTGGTATAGAGATGTTGAGCAATGGAGCAAGGCATGTGACTTTTGTTGACGCATCGAGTGTGTCGATAGCAACGATAAAGAATAACGTTAAGAGATTGGGGTTAGAAGAAAGGGTTGATATAAGGAAAATGGATGCGCGCCGGTTTTTGGAATCTCACACCGGCGTTTTTGATGTCATTTATTCAGATCCACCGTACGAGTTAGGGCTTGTTGACGAGATCGTTTCTCGTGTTCACACTGTTATGGGGGGCGATTCAATTTTCGTCCTCCAATGCTTTAAAAGAGAAAAGCCGAGTGAGAGCGCAATTGAAAAACTGAGAATTGTAAAGGAAAAGGACTATGGTGATACTTTGTTGATTTTCTTTGAAAAGTCGTGAAATTTGGGAATATCATGGTATAATTGTTTGGGGGTGTTAGTATGCCATTTTCATTTGCGAGGAAAGAGAAAGAAGTAATAGAACGTTTACTAGATTTATCTAGAAAGACTGTAGAAGCAAGTACCACGTTGAAAGAATTTTTTGTGTGCTACTTTGAGGACAGATGTGATGGAACTCAGAATTATTTTTCGAGTATTAAACGTATCGAACATGAAGCAGATGAACTTAGAAGAGGGATTATCTCAGAAATTTACAAGGGGTTGTTCCTACCGGACATGCGTGAGGTCATACACTCATTAACGGAAGGTGTTGATAAGATCGTTAACAAGTGTGAGTCTGTAAGCAAGATAGTGGATTATCAACATCCTGACGTCCCAGATGAACTAAAAGAGAAAGTGATTAAACAGTTGGAGTGTGCTGTCAAAGCCGCGGAATCTTTTGTGAAAGCAGTGGAAAAGCTATTCGATAACCTTGACGAAGTCCAACATTACGTAATTGAGGTTGAAAGATTTGAACACGACGAAGACGTGGTTGAAGAAGAGTTACTGAGAGCGATATTCGGCAAGGATATACCACTTGCCGAAAAAATGCAGTTGAAGGAATTGGTTATAAACATAGGCGATATAGTCGACAGGACTGAGGACGCTTCGGATATACTGGAGGTATTGCTATTAAAAATTGCCTACTGATATTCAGGAGTTCTTTTGGTGTTTTTCTTGTTTTTTCTACGTTCTTACTTACATTCTTTTCAGATGTTACTTTTGCTCAATCAACAGAAGAAACAGAAGCGATAGGAACATACTATGTGTACTACAATTCTTTAATTCCAATTTACAAAACACTCTATAAGATAGAGCCTTTCTTCGAGTATTCGAAGATAGTTGAGTACAAATGGAAAAGGCCTGTAGCACGACTTGTTGAAATCAGAGAACCAAAGATTAATGAGCCTTCTGTAGTTTTAATTCCAGGGATAGATCCCAACGAGATAAACGGAGAGTGGACGGATTACAAAAGGTATTTTGTTGATACGTGGAAAAGATATCTACCGGAAAAATACGGACTTTATGTTTTTATTTATGCGTCGCTGGACGTTCCACTGGAAGAAAGTGCTGACAAACTTACTCAGGAAGTTCAAAAGTTAGCTTCATCTGGCAGTGGGAGCTCCAAGTTCAATTTTTACGCCCACAGTATGGGTGGATTATTGTTGAGGTACGCACTGCAGCATGAGGATTTTTTAAAACATGTTAATAAGATAGTCTTTGCTGGAACGCCACATATAGGTTCTCCATTTGCGAATTTTGTAGTGATGAACAAGAAACTCCTGAAGCTTAGAAACGATTGGGACTATCTGAAAGCGATCTTAATCACCGCAAATTTGGCAAGTGTATTTATAGAAGCACCAAATTATCGATACCTAACATACAAAAGAGAACATCCCGGAATTCCTGAGGGTGTTGAATTTGTGAACTTCGCAGCGGTGATAAGGCAGAGCAATGAACTGATTGTACAGAATATCTTAAAAACCGAGCCGTTTTCGAGTGCAGCGATGGTCTTTTTGAACTCGGTAAGTAAAATCGTATTTCCTGAGGGTGAATTCACTGAAAATGATGGTATGGTACCATTGATTAGCGCTACTGCTTTTGGAAAGAGCGAGATTTTCGAAGGTTTTGACCATGCAGATTTTATTTTGAGTGATATAATTGTAAGGAAAGCAATTGAGTTTTTCTACAGTTGAACAAAAGAAGGTGATGAAGCTTGATAACAAAAAAATTTAAAAGATTAATAAGCTTTATTACCATTGTTTTGGCAACGTTTGTTGCCTCATCTTGCTCGATACCGTTTGTCCCGGAAGTTCCTCCGGGAAGTTACTCTGTTGAAGCAGCTATAAATGTAATTGCAAATAAGTATATGTTGATGGATACTGGTTGGATAAACGGGTTTGGCGATATGGAACTTGGAGAAGGTAGGTACGCAACGTTTGATGGCGTCGATGGTTTTCTTATGGTTTTTAGATACGACGATTTTGAACAAGCAAAAGACGCGTGGAATAAGATAACAAAAAAGTACGGTAATCCTTTCAAACTGAAGTATTTGAAAATAAACATGGGCACTTATGGTGTCTTTACAATTCGTTTAGAAAATACGGACCTGTATTGCTGGTACAAAGAGAATTGGCTTTTCATCGTCACCGGAGACAAGATAGAGAGGTTTGTGATGGATATAAACAATATCTACAAAACCATAAAGAAGTAAACAAAGGTGAAGTATGACATTTGTTGAAGAAAACGATTCAGTGCGGTTGTTTGGAGACAAACCTAAGATCGATTACACCGTAATTGGAGTTGACGAGGCAGGACGTGGACCGCTATTTGGACCTGTTGTGGCAGCGGCGGTTTATTTTGATGAAGGCGTTAATATCGAGGGAATTGCCGACAGTAAGAAGTTAAATGAAAAGCACCGAGAAAAACTGTACAACGAGATTTTTCTTCATGCCAAATTCGGTCTGGGACTTGCAACACCTGAGGAGATAGACTTATACAACATATTTCATGCCACTGAACTTGCGATGAACAGAGCTCTTGAGATATTGAGCCAGTTCGTTGAAATTAAGAATGTCTTCGTTGATGGGAAGAGTTTAAAACTGAACTTTCCTGCTGTGTGTGTTGTCAAAGGAGATGCTAAGATTTATCAGATCTCTGCGGCATCGATACTGGCGAAAGTTACACGTGATAAGATTATTGAGAAGTTTCATGTTCAGTATCCAGAGTACAATCTGATACATCACAAAGGATATCCAACAAAGGAGCATATAGACCTTTTGCAAAAATACGGTCCGACACCTTTTCACAGGTTAACTTTTGAGCCGGTGCTTGAATTGTTGTCACTAGAGCTGCTTGATGATTGGTTTAGCAGAGGATTAATTAGCGAGATTAGGTACAGACATCTTTTAAATTTACTGGAGGTGGACCTCTTTGGCACAATCAGAACACCTAAACGAAAAAAAAGAATTGGAAAATGATAGCTCAAATAGTGCGCAACTTGAGAGCAATTTGTTTGAAGCAAAGGTTTTAGATAAAGGATTTGTACGTCTTGTTGACATGATGGGGGACGATTACGCAGCGGTAAAGGCTGCGCGCGTTTCATATGGCCAGGGGCTCAAAACTCCCGAGCGCGATAGGGCTTTGATATTTTACTTAATGGAGCATGGTCACGAGACACCTTTTGAGCACATAGTCTTTACTTTCCATGTTAAAGCTCCGCTTTTTGTAGCAAGGCAGTGGTTTAGGCACAGGATAGGCTCCTTCAATGAAATAAGTCAAAGATACACGGAAATTAAGGAAGAAGAATTTTACATCCCTGAGAACGTTCGCGTCAATGTTCCGGAAGACAGACAAAAGGCAGTTCCTGTGGAGGACGAAGAGTTATTGGAAAAAGCCAGAAGTTTAATGGTAAAATCTTTTGAGGACAGTTACATCACTTACAAAGAGTTGCTGGCCTTAGGAGTAGCAAGGGAATTAGCAAGGATAGTGCTTCCCCTGTCAACTTACACTCAGTTTTACTGGACAGTTAACGCACGAAGTCTGATGAATTTTTTGAATCTTCGTGCTGATTCTCATGCGCAGTGGGAAATTCAGCAATATGCCATTGCCATAGCGAGAATGTTCAAAGAAAAATGTCCTTGGACGTATGAGGCTTTTACGAAATACGCTTACAGGGGTGATCTACTTGAAGCTTAGAGAAGTTTTGGAACTTGTAAATGGTAGAGTTGTTGCACCGGAAAATGCGAATTTGGATATTGAAATTTCCAAAGTTGCCGCATCAGATCTTATGAGCGATGTCTTGGCTCTCAGTGAGCCCGGTTCTTTACTTGTAACAGGACTTGCAACACCGCAATGTGTGAGAACAGCAGGTGTTGTTGGTATACCTGTGGTTTTAATTGTGAGAAATAGAGATATCATGCCTGAGACAATAAAAGCTGCTGAACTTTCGGGCGTTGTATTGTGTGTTACAAAAAAAGGCATGTACGAAGTTTGTGGTATACTTTATTCTGCAGGGCTACAACCTGTTTTTAATCAGGGATGAAGAAATAAACTTTATTTAAGAATTTAAGAGGTGGAAGACTATGCTTTTGAATTTAGAACCGCTTTATTCGTCAATTGTTGAAAATATAAAAGAGCGTATCTCAAAGCTGTCAAGACCACCAAAGCTTGCAGCTGTTACGTGTCAACCAGATCCCTCTACGATAAGTTATTTAAAAAGTCAAGAAAAACAAGCAAAACGTCTCGGAATCGAGTTTGCTGTATACGAGGCACCGAAAACCTCGGATTTAAAGTTGCTCTTACCAAAGCTTTCTGCAGATGATACAGTTAATGGTATATTCTTAACTCACCCTCTGCCCGCCGATATTTCGGAATTGGAGGCAGTGTCGTTGATTTCGCCAGAAAAAGATGTGGAAGGTAGGAATCCTATTAGCCTTGGTAACATCTTGTACGATAACCCTATCTTCCCACCCTGTACTGCCGAAGCTGTCTTGAGGATTATTAAATACCTTACAAATCCATCTGGGAAGAGAATCACGGTGATTGGAAGGAGTGTGACTGTTGGAAAGCCACTTGCGATGTTACTTTTGCAGAAAGGCGTAGATGCTACGGTTACCGTATGCCACTCGAGAACTAAGGAACTTGCCGAGTTAACGAAGAGCTCGGAGATAGTGGTCGTTGCTATTGGAAAGGCAAAAGCACTTAGTAAAGAATACTTCAATCCAGGAACACTAGTTATAGACGTTGGTATAAACGTTGAAGGTGATGAAATATACGGAGATGTGGATCCATCCGTTGCGGAAGTTTGCGACCTCACACCGGTTCCTGGAGGGGTAGGCAGGATAACGACACTTGTTCTAATGGAACATACAGTTAAAGCAGCCGAAATGGCAAGAAAATATTGATATATACACTTAGGAGGTGTTTAAGGTGAAGTTAGTATTTGCGGGAGCACCGGATGCAGGTGCAGCATCAACGGGAACACAAACAAGTGCATCAGGAGCCATGATGCAGATGTTAATAATGCTCCTGATATTCTTTGCGATGATGTATTTTTTGGTCATCCTTCCACAAAGAAGGAGAGAGAAAGAGTTCAAACAGATGATTGAGAGTTTGAAGAAAGGTGACACGATCATCACAACCGGTGGAGTTGTTGGAAGAATAGTTGATATCAAGAAAGACGTAGTGAAAATCAAGAGCGCAAACTCAACGGAACTTGAAATTCACAAGGCTTACATAGCGAAGGTTATTAAAGAGAAAGAAGAGACAAAAGAAGAAACAGATTCCAAAGACTAAGTATTCGGGGGAGGGTTTACAGATGCGCTCAGATCGTGTAAGGCTCATAGTCTCACTTGCTCTACTTGTAGCAGCGATTGTTGCCATGCTCTTGCCAGGGGGACGACCGGCAACAGGTTTTGCTAAACTTTTTAGTCGCATTAAACTTGGTTTGGACCTCAGTGGTGGTGTAAGACTCGAGTACAGAGTTGATATCGAGAAAGGAACGGAGAATCCAGCGGCGGTTGTCGATGATGTTTGGACAGTTCTTAGAAACAGACTTGACTCGGCAGGATACACTGAAGCGGTAATTAAGAAAAGCTTCAGGGAAAATAATTCATTCATAGTCATAGAAATACCTGATGCAACTGATACGTCGGCAGCGGAGAAGCTTGTCGGTTCTACTGGTGTACTTTGGTTTGGTCAGTCAATTGACGAAAGAGATTACGACCCAACGACAAATCCTGATGACGTAAACCTCGCGCTAAGGGAAGGAGCAAAGTGGTATTCCGACAAGGATGGTAAGAAGTGGTATTTAATAAAGAAAGAGATAAACAACAGAAAAGATTTGGTGTTGATTGGTCCAAGAGTTGTTGAAGCAGTTCCAACGATTGATCAAAAAGGTGTTGCAAATTACGTTGTGTCGTTTACACTTGACAGACAATACGTTGAGATATTCAAACAGATCACAAAAGAACTTTACGTCCCAGAGCAAGTTTTAAATGCCGGTACAACTCAATACCAGCTTGCTTTGAAAAAGAGGCTTGCGATTGTACTTGATGATAAGGTCCAGTTCGTTGGATTCGTAGTTAGCCCAATCGAAGATGGGAAAGGGCAAATCAGAGGTAACTTCACATTTGAGCAAGCAAGAGAGCTTGCGGCAATCTTGAGAAGTGGTGCTTTGCCGGCCAGACTCGAAAAAACGTCTGCGAGCCTTGTTACACCAACACTTGGTAAAGACGTACTGCAACAATCACTCAGAGCGGGTATAATAGGAACTATCCTAGTCATGGTGTATATGCTTGTCTTTTACGGAGTCATGGGCATTGTGGCAGTCATCGGTATATTCTACACACTGGTACTGATATTCGGTTTCCTTGCAGGAACCGGAGCTATATTGACACTCCCTGGTATCGCAGGTATTATTTTCACCATTGGAACACTTGTTGACGGTAACATAATCATTTATGAAAGAATCAAAGAAGAAATGAGAAATGGAAAAACACCAAAAGCGGCTATCGAAATTGCATTCTCAAGATCGTTCTGGACACTCTTTGATGCGAACCTTACAACAATCATTGCTGCGTTGTTCTTGTACTACTTTGGAACAGGAACTATAAAGGGCTTTGCAATTACAACGATCGTTGGTATCTTCGCAGCAATGTTTATGAACCTCGTCTTCAGCAGATTCTTACTTGATGGAGTATCTGGAGCTATCAGAGTTAGAAAAGCAGGGGGTGCTCAATAATGAAAATCGATTTTGTCGGTAAAAGATATTATTTCATAGCACTTTCTCTTGTTTTGATTGTTGTATCTGTCATAAGTATCTTCACAAAAGGCTTTAATGTTGGTCTTGAATTCATCGGTGGTAGTGAAATCATAGTTAAGACGTCACAAAAGTTATCTGTCTCCGATGTGAGAGCAAAGATTTCAGAGCTTGGTCCAGAATTTAAAAATGCAAGGATTATAGAAGTTCATGCACTTGGTCAAGCAGAGCAGAAGACATTTTCAATAGTTGTTTCCCCAAGGGATAAAAATGGGGCGCTAAGAACATACAAACCAGATGAAAAGGTAGAAATTTCCAACAAGATATCTGAAATTCTCAGTGGAGAAGTCGTATCATTCAATGAAGTTAGTGGCGATGCTGTGAATGAGATCAAAAACCTAACATGGAAAGCCGTTGTCTTCACACTACTCGGTATACTTGTGTACGTCGCTCTTAGATTCAAACTCGCATTTGGAGTAGGTGCAGTTCTTGCACTTATTCACGACGTGGTGATTACGCTTGGATTTTTCTCCATTTTCGGATTCGAAATGAACATAGCTGCGATAGCGGCGATACTAACGCTTGTTGGTTATTCTGTGAATGACACAATTATTGTGTATGACAGAATAAGAGAATTCGGAAGAAAGTTCAGAGGAAGAGACATGGCATCGATAGTCAACGACAGTATAAATTCAATGATAATCAGAACGATAAATACCTCTCTAACGACTTTCTTCACCGTCCTTATGCTCCTTTTATTCTCAACTGGTAGTATTAAGTCATTTGCATTTGGAATGACCATAGGCATAGTAATCGGGACGTATTCTTCAATATTCATCGCATCACCGATAGTAATTAAATGGGTTAAGTCCATATAATTGAACTCCAAATACAGCACGGGGGCACCACGTGCCCCCTTTTTCTAATAATTTCTCGAGTATGCAATTAAAAACACAACGTACAATGGAGGTGAGATCTTGGCACTTCTGTTTTCCTCTATATTAGCCGGTTTAGTTTTGATTATCTACCTAACGCTCACTGTGTTAGACAAGAGCCCTGGAAACGAAAAGACTGAAAAGATTTCCCGTATCATCCAGAAAGGTGCGCGTTCCTTTCTCATGCAAGAGTACACAGTCTTCTTCCCAATAGTTTTTGCACTTGCTATTCTCTTTGGCTTTTCTTCAGGATGGACAAAAGCAACAGCATTTGTAATAGGTTCTATTTTTTCTGTTCTTGCAGGTTTCTTCGGAATGACTATTGCGACAAAATCAAACGCAAGAACTGCTTGGGGAGCGACTAGAAGCATAGGCGAAGCACTCGATATTGCCTTCTCTGGTGGAGCGGTCATGGGGCTTGTTGTCTCTGTGCTTGGACTTTTGGGATTGGGAATTGTGTACTTGGTATTCGGACTTGAGGAAATCACCTTTTATTCGCTTGGTGCTTCGTTTGTTGCGCTCTTTGCACGCGTTGGTGGTGGTATCTACACAAAGGCTGCTGATGTTGGTGCCGATATTGTAGGAAAAGTGGAAGCAAATTTGCCAGAAGATGATCCTAGAAATCCAGCCGTTATAGCTGATAACGTTGGTGATAACGTCGGTGATGTTGCTGGCATGGGAGCAGACCTCTACGAATCTTACGTCGGATCGATTTTTTCAGCAATTGCCCTTGGATATGCCTTGTTCGGTGAAAAAGGAATATTAGACACACTTTACATAATCTCATTCGGACTTCTCGCGTCCATTATTGCAATCGTATTTGTGAAAGTTCTTTCCAAGCTTAATACAGAACCTGCAAAGGCTTTAAGATTAGGTACTATTACTGCAAGTGTTGTCTTTTTGGTAATTTCTTTTGCTTATTCCATTATGGAGAAGAATTTGAATCTATTTTGGACGGTCCTTGTTGGTAACATCGTAGGTGTGCTCATAGGTCTCATTACCGAGTGGTACACATCGGGTAAAAAAGTTGAAAAGCTGGCTCACTCCGCAGCAATGGGACCAGCGAACGTCATAATTAGTGGAACTGCACTTGGAATGGAATCAACGGCAGTTATTACCATATTGATAGCGCTTGGTACCTACGTTTCCTACCGTTTGGCCGGACTTTATGGCGTTGCCATGGCTGGCGTAGGTATGCTTGCAACACTTGCGATGAACCTTTCAGTTGATGCGTATGGTCCTATTGCAGATAACGCTGGTGGGATTGCCCAGATGGCTGGTTTGGACAAAAGTGTAAGGGAAATTACTGACAAACTCGACGCGCTTGGAAATACTACGGCAGCTATGGGAAAAGGATTTGCAATAGGTTCCGCCGCTCTTACTGCAATTGCGCTATTTGCAAATTTCGGTTCTGCTGCCCATGTACAAAGTATCCAGCTCCAAGATCCAAAAATGTTCATCGGTGCGCTAGTTGGTGCTATGCTCACGTTCTTTTTCTCTGCACTTACAATGAACGCCGTTGGTGATGCTGCAAACGATATGGTTGAAGAGATAAGAAGGCAAATTCGAGAAGTACCCGGTATTTTATCTGGAACAACAGAACCAGACTACGACAGCTGTATAAAGATAGCTACAAAAGGTGCACTTAAAAGAATGGTTACACCTGCCGTATTAGCAATAGCTGCTCCCATAATACTCATGGTTGGTCTTGGTGTCCAGGCGGTTGTTGGTCTATTGATCGGTGCTACAGTTACCGGTGTTGCACTTGCTATATTCATGGCAAATTCCGGTGGTGCGTGGGACAACGCAAAAAAGTACGTCGAAGAAGGTCACCTTGGCGGTAAAGGTTCGTTTGCTCACAAAGCTACTGTCGTCGGTGACACTGTAGGTGATCCATACAAAGACACAGCAGGACCTTCTTTGAATATCCTTGTCAAACTTATGGCGATAACGTCAATAGTATTCTACTCAATAGTGGGGAGGTGGCTATAAATGAGAAGGATAGGAGTTCTTTCTGTCGGGAATGACTGTCCTGGTTTAAACCCTGCAATTAGGTCAATCGTAGTGAATGCTATAGAACAAGAAATAGAAGTGATGGGCATAAGGGACGGATTCGAAGGATTGCTTAACGATAAAGTTGATATTTTGATTAGGAACAACGTTTCCGGTATACTTCACCAAGGCGGTACCATACTTGGAACATCGCTCTTCATACCAGAGAGAGATGAAGAACTAATAGCGATTAAGAACAAAACAACACAGTACGGCATAACTGGTTACATCATTCTTGGAGGAAGGAATGCCGTTAGAAGTGCACTGAATTTGCAAAAATACGGAATTCCATCGATAATTGTTCCAGCAACAATAGATAACGACCTTTCATTTACAGACTTTTCCATCGGCTTTATAACAGCTCTTGAACACGTAACCCAAGCGCTTGATATAATCCATTCAACTGCAGAGTCACACCACAGAGTGATGATTGTAAAAACGATGGGAGCACCTGGTGGTTGGCTTGCCACATTTGGAGGACTCGCCGGTGGTGCCGATTTCGTTATAACAAGCTCGGATGTACTTAATCCAAAGGAACTGTTAGCTACAATACGGCACCGGTATGAAAGTGGAAAGAGATTCTCGATAGTCGTTGTCGAAGATGGTGTTAAACTACCAGACGAAATCATCGATGAATGTAAATGCTCGCACGAAACAGACCCTGCGGAAGTTGTTGGACTATACATCGGGAAAAAACTGAACCTTGAGTGGAGGTACACAAACCTTGGCTACATCCAAAGAGGTGGAACACCTGCTGCTATAGACAGAATCATAGCGACACAGTTAAGTGCGCGTGCTGTGGAACTTGTAAAAATAGGAAAATTCTACCATGCGGTAGGAGTTAAAGGATTCGTTGTTACAGAGGTCCCTTACAGCGACACATTGCTTAATGTTAGACCTGTTGATTACTACATAAAACAATTAGCCAAACTTTTCTACTGATCGCAATTGAACGAAAAATCCGATAAGAGACAGCGGTGGCGTAAGCCACCGTTTGCTTTTTGGATAAGTTAAATAACGATTAATTAAGGAAATAAGAGCACTGTGGAGTAAACTTGAAAAATCTCTACAAAACATTGAATTAATGCTTCATTTTCGTTTTTCTAAAAAATTGTAAGGAGATTAATTTAAATGATATAATGATTCCAGTATCGGTAACGTTACCAATAAATATAACAAGGGTATTTTTCCAGAGAATTTCCGAAAGGGGTGCAGGGGAAAATGGCTGAAAAATTGCCTTTATGGAAAAAGTGGATGTACGCTTTGGGGCAGCTTGGGTGGTCGCTTACGAGCTTTGCGATTGGGAACGCTCTGATTTACTTCTACATGCCTCCTGAGGGGGTCAACATCCCGAAGTACATAACCAGGGGTGCAGTTTGGGCTGGTTTGACCATTGTAGGGCTTGTTCTGGGGATTTCAAGACTTTTCGATGCGATAACGGATCCCTTGGTGGCTACCTTGTCTGACAGGAGCAAGATGAAACTTGGCAGAAGAAGAGGATTTCTTGCTATCAGTGTCCTACCTTTTGCTTTACTTTCGTTCCTGCCATTTTTTCCACCGTCATCCAACTACACTATCAATACAATATGGCTATTTACAACCGTAATCGCTTTCTACTGGTTTATGACAATGTACGTGACTCCATTTTTTGCGTGGATGAGTGAGCTTGGCCATGACCCTGATGAAAGGCTTGGACTAAGCACAATGATTTCAATCACGTGGGCTCTTGGTTTTGTACTCGGGACTCAAATCTATCTTTTCCAAACAATGCTGGAAAATCACGGATTTACACCTGCCAAAGCATTTCAAACGGTTACCGTACTGTATGGTATCATCGGCTTCATATTCATGTTATTACCAATCGTATTTATCGACGAAAAGCGCTACTGCGAACAGCATACGGTCAACGAAGGTGGTTTAGAAGCAATTGTCACAGCGTTCAAAGAAAAGCATTTCGCCATTTTCGTTATCCAAGACCTTCTTTACTGGATAGGACTAACCGGCATAAGCCTTGGCCTTGTATATTACGTTACGGTACTTTTGAAACTTCCAAAGGAGCAAGCATCTCAAGTGCAAATGATAATGTTCCTCTTGTCATTCCTTTTCTACGTTCCAGTGAACTTCTTAACCAAGAAACTTGGTAAGAAGCAGGTCCTTATGGTTGGTTTTCTCGTATTTGCAATCAACTTTGGCTTTGCAGCACTCTTAGGTAAACTCAACTTTTCACCGTATGTTCAAAGCTACATTGTGGCCATCCTTGCAGCCATCCCTCTTGCGATATTTGGTATTCTACCAAATGCAATGGTCGCCGACATTGCAGAAGCACACGGTAGAAAGACAGGGAACTATAAGGCCGGAGTTTTCTTCGGTGCCAGGACATTCATGCAAAAGATGGGACAAACAATCGCAGGACTAGTATTTCCATCGATCTACATTCTCGGCAAAAACGAAATCAACGAATTCGGCTTAAGAGTAAGCGCTATCATTTCGTTGGCTTTAATGATGCTCGGATATATCGTTATGCTGTTTTACAATGAGAAAGAAATACTTGAAATACTGAAAACAAAACTTGCAACGGAAAAAGAATAGGTGCGTCGAAAACGAAAAAACAAAGTAAATACCAAGTTTTATTTGCCCCTATATCTGTGATTATATCACGCGATATAGGGGCTTATTTAACACATCTTTTTTGAGAATATTTTCACAAATCATCTTGACATTCCGTAGTTACAGTGATAAAATAACAACTGGAATGTGAAAAAAATCACGACTGGGCAGAGTGATTATCTATAAGTTGGAGTGACTATTTGTAAGGAGGTTAGGACGCATGTTTGAAAGAAAGGTGAACATTTACAACGTTTTTGAATTGAGATGCAAAACAACGTGTTACTTTGGTGTTGGCGCATTGCAGAAGATGAAAGATATTTCCGAGTATCTTTCAGTACGTGGTTTGAAAAAAGTGATAGTTGTGACTGATCCTGTTGCCTACAAAGTAACTAGTGCGTGGGAAGTTGTTATAAAGTACTTCAAAGAATACGGTATAGAATACGTACTGTACGATAAGGTTACACCAAATCCGACAGTTGAACAGATAGACGAAGCAACGAAGCTTGGAAAGGAATTTGGAGCTCAGGTTGTGTTTGGTATAGGTGGAGGTAGCCCGATAGACACAGCAAAAAGTGTTGCAGTGCTTTTAGAATACGAAGGAAGAACAGGTGCAGAACTCTACGAAGGAAAATTCCTTCCTGAGAAAGCTAAACCGATTATTGCAATAAACACAACGCATGGTACAGGTACGGAAGTGGACAGATTTGCTGTTGCATCGATACTTGAAAAAGAATACAAACCTGCGATTGCGTACGATTGTATCTATCCACTATTCTCTATTGATGACCCACAGTTGATGGTCACACTTCCCTACAAACAGACACTTTACACAACAATAGATGCACTAAACCACATAACTGAGGCATCGACAACGCTTTCCAGGAATCCGTATTCGATATTGCTTGCAAAGGAAACAGTCAGACTTATTGCAACATACCTGCCACAAGCACTAAGTAATCCGAATGATTTAAATGCCAGATACTGGCTACTCTATGCCTCTGCAATTGCCGGTATTTCTTTCGACAACGGACTACTCCACTTCACGCACGCACTTGAGCATCCACTCAGTGCAGTAAAACCAGACCTTGCACACGGACTTGGACTTGCGATGCTCCTTCCTGCAGTTGTAAAAGAAATATATCCTTCCGTTGCTGAGATACTCGCTGAAGTGTACGAACCGATAGTTCCAGGTCTTGAGGGAAAGCCAGGAGAAGCTGAAAAAATTGCAAAAGGAATTGAAGATTGGCTATTTAACATGGGTGTGACGGAAAAGCTTGAGGATGTTGGATTCAATGAAGAACATGTTGAAAAACTAACGGATCTTGCGATGACCACACCATCTTTGGGACTATTGCTCAGCCAGGCACCTATTAAGGCGGAGAGGGAGGTTATAAGAAGAATATATAAGACTTCTCTGAAGAAAATATGAGGAACAAAAAACAAAACCGGGGAGCCACACCCGGTTTTGTTTTTTGTCTTACGATATTTTTTATACTCTTGATTCGAAGAATTCAGAGATTTCGAAGATTCGCCTTCACTATTTCTAAGATGTAATGGCAGATATCTACAATCTCCATATAGTCTATATTTGACTTGTTTTCGTCCAATTTTATTGATATGAGTAACTTTTTATTTTTAACAGTTAAACTTAGTGAATCGTACTTTAAGATCGGATACAAAAATATTTCTCACCCGTATGTTTATGCCGTTAAACGCTGGGTTCATTTGTGCGATTCCGTTGATAAAGAGTGCTCGAACTCCATGTCATAACCGATGTACTTGTACCCTAAAGTTTCAACACGCATCTGAAATTCGCGATTCTTTTTAAGTTCTCTTTTTAATACCAGAAAGAAAATCAGGGCAAAAATCAGAAGAACAACGCAAATCACGTCTAAATCACCTACGAGATTCTTCATCATTTGCCTAATCGTATATCCGCAAAATATCTAAGATTTCCTGGCAAATGTTCAATGCCCTAAACAGGTCTTCGTGTCTTTCGTACTCCTTGGTAATCAGAAGACTGCCTTTTGTGAGTATAACTGAGATGCGTTTGTACCTGAGAATTTGCTGTTTTAAGTCTTCGGGAATATTTTTGCTCACCTCTATGGGAATGACCTTGTAGCTCCTATCAAAAGCGGATTTCGATTTTGAAAACAACGCTGAAAGCGGTGGACGGGGAACTATTGAGCAGTCTGGAAGTTGGGAGTCAACTATGCAAAATTAAATTTTTGTTTTGAGTGTGAGATAGCATAATCAATATTGAACTTCTCTTTCTTTCTCAACATTGCGTACAACGTTCGCAATAACTTGTGTACTACTGACATTATCGCTTTTTTGTACGGTATACCTTGCTGCCTTTTTCGTTCATAGTATGTTCGGAAATATTCGTTGTGAATCACTACACTCACTGCCATTAGCCATAGTATTCGTCTTAGGTGGGCATTGCCCCTTTTCGATATGTGTCCTTCTACTTTGCTTTTGCCTGATTGGGCAATGCTTGGATCGAGTCCACAATACGCAATGAGTTTTTTGTATGTACTAAATCTTGAGATATCTCCAACTTCTGCCAAGAAATGCATCGCGCTGTTTTCACCAATACCTGGTATTGACGTGAGTATCTCGATATCAAGGTTTATCGCACTACATTCGCAATATTCTTTCATCATCTTGTCGTATTCTTCAAGCTGTTGCTGTAAAAATTGTAGTTCTTTGATATTTTGCACAAGAATCTTTTCTTTCATCGGCCAATATTGAGCAATCGAGTTATTAGCGAGTTCTTTAAGTTTTTGAGCATTAAGTTTTGTACTTCTGCCACGGTCTTTGGAAAAGAACACATCCAGATTACGAGCCTTTTGAATAGCCTTGGCAGAAGGGAAATGAGAAAGAAGATTGAGGATAGTGTCACTGTAGATATTGGTAACTCTTTCGAGTTCAGGGAAAAGAACGTTGAGCAGTTTTTCGATATTGTCTTTAACTTTTGCGATGCGGTGGATAATGTTTTCGCGTGCTCTGACAATATCACGAAGCTCAGAGTTGACAAAAGCAGAAGAAGGAATTTGATGTTGTAGGTAAAACAAAGCAGTAGCGATAATGCGAGCATCGATTTTGTCGGTTTTGGTCTTTCGAAGAGAAGCAAAGTTTTTAACAGTTAGAGGATTAAAAACAGCGCAAGCAAAGTCGTTGGAAGAAAGGAAAGCCAGAAGGTTGAGATGATAACAGCCAGTAGATTCCATAGCGATGATGATGGATTGTTTTGGGAAGGCAGAGAGTTTGTTTGCGAAGGAGGAAAAGCCTTGCTGGGACATATCGAAAGAAGATTCGAAGATGATGGAACTGGGATTAGAGATAGCGCAGACGTTGAACTTATCCTTGGAAACATCGATGCCGACGAATATGGAGAAGTTATTCATACAAGAACCTCCTTTCGAATGATGAGGGCAGGGAGCCTACTGAACCAATCCTCCATGCTGACGAGGGCTGAAAGCCCAACCAACTTATCATGGTTAAAGGCAGGCAACAGACTCCTTAAATGGCTTAAAAGCCAAGGTGACATAAGTTGTCCTGCCCTCAATTTTTTTAAGCTAAATTATTTATACCATATTTTTATGTAGGAGGAAGAACATGGAAAGAATGGAAAGAATACTGTTTGGTAAATTCATAGGTGACGTAGGCATGATGACAATACTTGTCAAAGCTGAAGAATTAGACAATCTACCAAACTGGATTTGGATAGATTGCGAAGAAGACTCTCAGAAACCAGACTACGTTTTATTTGAAATCTTAGACTCAGTCCCCGAAGTTGGTGAAATAGATGGAAACATATACTACATTTACGGTGAATTCAACGAAGAAAAGTACCAACATGCTGAACCGATTACTACTTTCCAAGATTACAGTATAGACTTAGACTTTTTTCAAACAATACAAGACGAATGCGAGTGGGAAATTGTACATTATTTAGATTACTAAATTAAGAGCGCTATCGCTTCTGAAATTGAACCTCCACACAAACCCACACTATTACCCCCACACCCCGAATAAATAATGTCCCAACTAATTTGGAACCCCCTAACAAATTACACTTTCACTACTCTCACTACATACTAAAATACTAAACTTTGGGTACAGGATCAAACCGGTACCCATGCTTTTTCAAATTAATGTCCATCTTAATTTGGAAAACAAAAATAACCTAAAAATTGGAGGTGTAAAGTATGAACGGAGTAATAAGAGTCTATACTGACGGCTCTTACAAGAACGGCATGATCTCCTACGGATTCATGCTTTACGGCTTTGGTTTTGACGGAACAATAAAAGTTTCAACGTCAAGACCTGGTACTACACTTCAAAACGTTGAAGCTGAACTCAAAGCCGTCCTTGAAGCACTCAAATACCTTAAAAGAAATTACGGTGAACTAAACAACTACACCATCATACTCTGTTATGACCTTGAACTAATTAAAAGCATACTTACCAACCCAAGAGCACAAGCAAGAAACGGATACTTACGAAACTACGTTGAACAATTCAGAATACTCCAACAATCCTTAGGTTGCAAGATACTCTTTGAAAAAGTAAAAGGACACTACCACGAAATACACAACAGACTCGATAGAGCTGTAAGAAGAAAACTAAACGAAGTACTTGCGTCAGCTTAGTAAATTACTCTCCCTTCCCCCGACGCAAGTCGGGGTTTTTCTAACAACCTAACAAGAAGGTGGAAAAAATGACAATATATGTCTTAGAACAAGGAACAGTACTCGCTAAAAAAGATGGCAGAATGATTATAACCAAAGCCAAACAAGTATTAGACGAAATACCACTCAAAAAAATAGAAAGAATCAACCTACTTGGAAACATCACGCTAACATCTCAAATGATTAACTACTGCCTCGATAACAAAATCGAAGTAATCTTCATGACACAACACGGAAGATACAGGGGAAAACTCTATACAGACGAATACAGAAACGTACTCCTAAGACTTAAACAATACGAAAGAGCAACCGACAAACAGTTCCAACTCGAAATATCCAAATCGATAGTCCAAGGCAAACTACAAAACTACTACAACTTCCTAACCCAGAAAAGCAAAAACCTCCCAAAAGGATTATTAAGTGAAGAAAGAGCTGGAATAAGAACAGTAATAGAAAAAGTCAACAAAGCGAAAACAGTCGATGAAGTCAGAGGTTATGAAGGAATAGGCTCAAAAATATACTTCTCTGGTTTCAAAAAATGCATACGAACAGAAGAACTCACATTCAATGGAAGAACAGCACATCCGCCGAAAGATGAAATAAACGCAATGCTTTCACTTGGATATTACTTTCTGTATGTAGAAATGTTATTAGCAATAAATGCAGTTGGACTTGATCCATACTTTGGGAATCTACACACAATAGATGTTTCAAAACAATCACTATTATTTGACTTAGTTGAAGAATTCAGATGTGTGATAATCGACAACTTTGTTTTGAACCTAATCAACCTAAAAACAATAAAAAAGGAAGACTTTGAAAAACGTGAAAACGATATCTACTACTTCACAAAAGACGGTATGAAAAAATACATAACTGAATACGAACAAATGATGAAACAAAAACTCAAATACCACTTAGATTCAGAAGAAAATTACATACGTACAATATTCGAAAAACAAGCACGACATTATGCAAGAGTCGTATTAGGCGACGAAGAAAAATACCAGCCATACTACTTAGAAAAAATTTAATGTCATATATAACTTGGGAACAACCTCAAAAAAGATTTCCGGTAATAAGTCAAGAGGAGAAAAAATAGAAAAATAAAAAACCTAGTCAACACTTTGACTTTCAATAACTTAATATTTCACTTTCATTCTTCACATACTTGATTTCGTTCTTTTTACCTATTTCATCGGTACATACGGTACGTTGTTCTTTAGTAAATAATACACTAAATTTACTAATTTCCTTGCAGTTAATATTAGCGCTCTCATGTGTTTGTGTGTTGTTGCTTCTGCGTACTTTTTGCGATAATATTCTTTGTATACAGGATCGTATGTCTTTACTCCGTTCGCTGCCATTACTAGGTATGTTCTTAGATACTTGTTCCCTTTTTTCGTTAGTTGGTTGTTTTCTGATTTGTAATTTCCACTTTGATTGATTGTCCATACAAGCCCTGCGTATGATGCTAACGCTGAGGCTTTTTCGAAACGATTGATGTCTCCTATTTCGGCTATAATTCCAGCTGCAGTTATTTCTCCTATCCCTTTGACTGTTGTTAGTGTGTTCGAAATTACTTTAAGTAATTTACTTATTTCTTTCTTTACTAGTTCGATTTGTTTTTCATAGTGCTGTATCAAATCGATAGTGGAAACAATAGATATTCTCAGAGTGTTTGAAGGATTAACAGACAACCTCAAGGCATCTTTAGCAAGAGTTTGGAGTTTTTCTGCTAAGACTTGTGAAGAGACATTGTGTCTGGAAATTTTCGCAATATATTCAAATAACTCTTCAATTGGCATGTTTGCGATTTCTTCGATTGTATAATCTTTAAGCAGGCATTCGAAAGTCTTATTTAGTTTAAAGTCAAGTTTAGGGAAATAAAGAGAAACGCCTAAGTTTCAATCGAGCGATATCTTCGTTGAACTTTAAATAAAGTCTGGTGAGATTACGAAGCTCAGAGATGATATATGAGTTATTGACAAAAGGGACTAAAGACTCAGGAAATTTAGAAGCGATAGAGAAAATAAGTTCAGCATCGATTTTGTCAGTTTTAGGACGATTGAGAATTTTGCGATAGAGCTTAATGTTATCAGTTTTAACCCAAAAGACAGGTACGTTGTTTTGAAAGAAGAAGTTAGCGACATTAAAAGAAAAAACACCAGTTGATTCAAGGACAAGAGAAAAATCGGAAGAAGAAGCAAAAGCTTTGTTAAAAAGTTCAACAATACCTTGAGGAGAGTTCTCAACAGTCCCACTACCGATGAAATCAGAAAAGAAAGAAAGATAGTTCTTTGAGACATCAATAGCTAAAATAGCCAAAGGAATCACCTCCGGATTGAGTACAGCCTTACAACCTCGCGGTACATAAGAAAACGAGGCAAAACATTTTCCGGCAAGTAAAAAGCTGTACTCTAGTTAGGCAATCTTATTTAAGAGAACAAAGTCTCAAGGAGGGGCAACCTGAAACTATTTTACCAGAGGTGTTAAAAAATATGCATTCAATTTTCAAAGACCAATTTTAATTTTTACCGAACTTATTATACGAGGGAGGGAAGGGTATGAAAAAGATTAAGTTTTTTGCTTTGATGGTGTTGATACTTTCTGTATTGTCACTTGCGGCATTGAAAATTGAAGGGAACAAAGTTGTCTTTACATTCAACTATCCTCAGGCAAATACGGTGCATCTTGCCGGTACATTCAACAATTGGTCAACAAACGCTAACCCAATGAGAAGAGAAGGGGATCTGTGGGTTACCGAACTTGAGCTTAAACCAGGAACATACCAATACAAATTTGTTATCGATGGTGGAAAAGTGTGGAAAGAAGACCCAGACGCTCCAGGTTACACGGATGACGGATTTGGTGGGAAAAATGGTGTTTTTACACTTGCACTCAAGGATGATCAACTAGTTATCGTTGCTCCAGCTACAGAAATTAAAGAAAAAGTTGAAATCAACACGGAAAGAGAAGAAAACTTTTATATAGAAGATAACACGTACGTTGTTATAAGATTTTACAAACCCGAAGCAAGGTACGTTTTTGTTGCGGGGTCGTTCAACAACTGGAGCATGAACGATACAGAATGCTACAGCTCAGGAGATGGATGGTGGGAAGCTGTTTTGGAGCTCACACCTGGTGTGTATCAATACAAATTTGTTGTTGATGGAAAAGATTGGCTCTTTGACCCAAACGCACCTGCATTTGTTGACGATGGATTTGGTGGTAAGAACGGTATCTTCGAAGTGTGGAAAGAAGATGGAAAACTAAGAGTTGGTGCTCCAAAGGTTCAGAAAGAAGAAGAACAAACCAAAGTTGAATTACCTAAGGAAAATATTATCAAGTCAGTTCAATACGAAATCGATGGAAAATTATCTGATGTTGAAAAATCAACGGCGATGTACAGCGGAACAGTTATAAAACAAGCTTACGTTGCAAGAACATCAACAGCTGCGTACGTGAGCATCGTACTTGACAAACCAGCAAGAGATTACGTTGGACAAAATGTTCTCTTTGAAGTTTACACCGATGCACCAAAAATGACAGCGTCGAACAGAAAAACATCCGGTGGTACAATACTCAGTAAACCAGTTGGTTTCAGATTCTCACTCAACATGAGAACATGGCAAACAAGGAAACGTGGTACATTCTTCGCAGCTGCAGGAGACGATTCTTGGATACTCCAAGCAAATGTCTTCAAATCAGCAGTTGATGATGTTGTCGAGATTGAAATACCATACGATATACTCGGAATCAAAAGTGGGGAAAATTTCAACATTTACATCGTATGTTCTGTTGATGGAAAAGATGAAGTACTGCCGCAAGAAGGCATAGCTATAAAGACACCTACGATGCTTTCTGGAAATGTGATAGCAAAATTCGCCGATAAAATTGGCGATGATTACGGCTTTGGTACGTACGTTTATCCAAAAGATCCAGCTTTTGCGCCTTACAAAGGACTTTGGGACATAACAGAAGTTACCGTACTTGAAAATGACGAAGCGTACGTTTTCAGCATCAAATTTGCTGAAATGACCAACCCATGGGCGTCACCAAAAGGCTTTTCACACCAACTTGTGAACATTTACCTTGACACAAAGGCTGGTGGAAAGACGTCAACATACAAAGAAGGGGCAAGGGTACAATTCAAAGAACCTTGGGATTACTTCATAAAGGTTGCAGGATGGCCAGATGATAGAATAGTCTTTGCCACAGCCGATGGTAAAGAAATACCAGAAGCTATAATATACGAAGCCGATCCAGCAGATAAAGTGATACATATAATCGTATTCAAGAAATACCTTGAAGTGAAAACTGGTATAAAAGCATACATCTTATCACTTAGCCAAGACGGATATGGTACTGATCACATCAGACCTGTTTCAAAAGACCCAACACAATGGACACTCGGTGGATACCCCGTTGATTCAAAAGACTTTGCACCATACGTACTTGATACAATAGTTCCAGAAGGTCAAAAACAAGAAGACATACTTAAATCATATGTTCCAGGACAATCGTACGCAACATTGATACCAATCGTGGTAAAATGACATAAGCAAACATAATTTGAAAACCTCGCTGGTGTAAAACCAGCGAGGTTTTTGTTTTTTTGATGAATTAGAAGAGATAGTGATATAATATTTTCGAGATTTAAACTTCAAAACAAAGAGGTGAGAATAATGAAAGAACTGCCGATAGGTGTAATAGATTTCAAAGATTTAATAAATGGAAATTTTACATACGTGGATAAGACAAAGTACATATACGAACTGGTGAAAAGAGCAAAAGGATACTATTTTCTTTCCCGACCAAGGAGATTTGGGAAGAGTTTGACAGTGAGTGTACTTGAGTATTTATTCAAAGGAGAGAAAAAACTATTCGAAGGCACATGGATATACGACAAATGGAATTGGGAAAGCTTTCCTGTTGTTAGGCTGGATATGAACGAAATAGATACAACTTCACCGGAAGATACGTACAATTCTCTTTTCTTAAGATTAAAACGTATAGCCAAAGATTACGATGTTTCATGTGTTGACGGCACTATTTCCGATGTATTCTATTATCTTGTGCAGGATATAGGTCGGAAATACAACAAACCCGTTGTCTTACTCATCGATGAATACGAAAAGCCGATATTAGATCATATTTCAGACAAACAAAAGGCACACGAAATGAGAGAAATACTCAGACAACTGTACACAAAAATCAAAAGTCTTGATCAATATCTTCGCTTTGTCTTTCTCACTGGTATTACCAAATACACCAAGGCTGGTGTGTTCTCCACTTTGAACAACCTTGTTGATATATCTTTCCATGAAGATTTTTCTCAAATGCTTGGATATACACAAGAGGAAATCATTCAATATTTTCCTGAGTACATTGATATGGCTTGTCAAAAGTTAAATATGAGCAAGGATTACTTACTTGAGCAACTTGAGAAATACTATGGCGGTTTTTCTTTCGATGGAAAACACTTTGTGTTCAATCCATTTGCGGTACTTTTGTTTTTCTTTCACAAAAGCTTTCTTGTATACTGGAACGATTCAGGAGCACCGAAGTTTTTACATGATTATCTACGTGCAAGGAAAGTCAAGCTTGAAGATATCCTCAAAAAAGATTTACTCATCTCATATATCGAATTGACAAGTAGAGAAATAGAAGAGAGCGTTGCTAAATCTTTCCTTGTTCAAGCAGGATATCTGACATTTTACAAGGAAATAGACAGCGGACTGTACGGGTTAAAAATACCAAACATAGACGCTGGGCAATCATTGTCTCAGATGTTACTTGAATTGAATTACGAATTGGATATAGATGATTTAAACAGAATAGGAGTAAAGATAAAGGATGCTGTGAAAAAAGAAAACGTTGATGGGTTGATAGGTGGATTAAAAGAGATACTTGGTAAGATGAGCTATCGGTTGAGTGAGAAGATAAAACAAGTAACGAAGAATGAAGAACAAGAAGACAAATTAAGGACGATAGAATCGCACTATGAGATGGTGATAAGCGGGATATTATTTGGAAGTGGAGTGTACCATGAGATAGAAAAAGAAGTATCCGGAGGGATAATAGACATTCTGATAGAAAACAACGGGGTTGCGTATATAATTGAGCTGAAGGTTGACAAAAGTGCAAAAGAAGCGCTTGAACAGATAAAGGAAAGAAGATATTATGAAGGATTCACAAGCAAGAAATGTTATCTTATAGGTGTGAGTATAGATAGTCGGTTAAAAAACATAAAGGAATGGACCTACGAAGTTATCGAGGCAAAGTAAAAAGCGAGGTTGATAACGATGGAGAAATTTCCACCTATGCGTAGAAAAGATAGAGAATTACCAGAACAACAAACGTTTGAAATACTCAAATCCGGTGATTATGGTGTCTTAGCAACATTTAACGGCGAATATCCATATGGGATACCAGTAAACTATGCATTTGATGGAGAGTATATCTATATTCACTGTGCTAAAGAAGGTCATAAGATAGAAAACATAAAAAAATTTTCAAACGTATGCTTTACTATTGTCAAAAGCTACGAAATTTTGCCTGATGAACTATCAACTGCATATGAAAGCGTAATTGCCTTTGGAAAAGCTTCAATAGTTGAAAATGAAGACGAAAAGCGCGGAGCACTTGAACTGATAGGAAAGAAATATTCAAATAACTTAGAGAAAATAAAAGGCGAAATCGCAGATTCAATACAGAGAGTGAGCATTATAAAAATAGAAATCGAACACATATCTGGTAAATCAAGAAAAAGATAGTTATATCGCAAAATGCGATATCGCATTTTGCGATATTTTTTTCATTTGTCAGAAATTTCCATCCTGGGTGTCTATATATATGAAAAGGAAAAAATCCCAATAGACTGTTCGGTGATATGAAAAAGTAGGGCAAAAAAGTAAAATTCTTGTTCTTCATCAAGATTTGTTTCTGAAAACCTTTGTCGTTTTTCTTCGTCGGTTTTTGAAATTGGTAATTTTCGTTCTTTGATAGTCAATTTCTAAGCTTTTTTCACTAAAAAATATCTTCACTGTCTCCACATTGCTTTTTTACTTGGATTTGATTTTTCTTTACTTGTTTGTTTTACTGTAGTGCAAATAGTTCTTGATGGTGTTCAAACAAGTAATTCAGTAACGGTTTTTGTATCTTTGTCCAGTTTTTTGCTTGATGTTTTATTCTTAGTTCTCTTTTGATATTGTGCATTACCACAAACGCTTTGATGTAATAAAACACATTCGATAATTTTTTGAATCCTCTTCTAACTTGAGTAAACATTGCAAGAAGACTATTTCTTGATTCAGCTGGTTGATTTTTCTTTGAATCGATGATTTTGTGCTTGATATTGAGTTTTTCGCAAGCTACAGCATAGGAAGGTAGACCGTCAGAGTAAACAAGTTTAGGTTTACATGGAAAGATTAGTTGCAAAGCTTCAAAAGTATCACGATTAGTGGAAACAACAAAGTTAACGATTCTGTACTTACTCACGGCAAAGAAAATGTACAAATTACGTCTTTCATCACCGATTTTGATTTTCTCAAACTTCTCATCGACGTTGATAATATCAGACAGGATAGGAGAAAATACGATAGCTTTAGAAAGATTGATGATCCACTGATAAATAGTAGATACACTTGGAGAGTAACCTTGAGAAATTAAAACATTTCTAATTTGTCTGATAGACAAATTAGAATAGAAAAGCTCAAAGGCATGCAAGCAGACAGAAATAGGATACTTAGGCGAAAAACGGATAGAAGAGAAATACTCAACCAAAGAAAGAGTAAAAAGGTCAACGTTAGTTTTGAAATCACAAGTGCGACAACGGAAACGGACGTAAGAATGACGGACTTTGGAGATTTTCATGGGGCGATCACAATGAGGGCAGCGAGGATAAGGGAAATCGAAGCGTTTCTTACGCTGAGCTTTAGGGAAAGAGAAAGTGCGTTTACATTCAGAACAGATGAAACTGGTAACTTGAACCAAAGAACCATCGGGAGCACGACGATGATAGTGAGCGTTGATGTAGACTTTAGTTGGATGATCGCAGTAAGGACAGCGAGGACGATTGGAGAAGTCGGATTTACGTGGCATAGGGTAATCTACTTTCGTGAGGATGGAGGGGGGTGTACCCCTCTTTAAGAATTATACAACGAATTCGGATGGTTATCATAATTTTATCGAACAGTCTAGAACAGTCTCTAAATTTCAAATTACCCTTTTCATCTGTATAAGGTTCACTTCTGCCAAAAAATCTAACCTTTACCGCTTCTTCCGGCTTTGGAAATTCCCATGGATATCCATTCTTTAGCCAATCATCTGGGAGTTCCTTTTGAAATCCATTTTCGATAGCTTGTTTAAACAGGCCGTATTGATACCTAATCGTGTATCCGTAAGAAAGGCAACCGAGGGTGGCTAAGGAATCGAGAAAACAGGCGGCAAGTCTTCCAAGTCCACCGTTACCAAGCGCTGCATCTTCTTCCAAAAGCGCAATTTCATCGAGAGATACGTTGTATTTACTCAAAAGTTCTTTAACTTCATCTTCCGCTTTCAAGTTCAAGATATTGTTGTACAACAACCTACCTATCAAAAATTCCATCGATAGATAATTGACTATTTTCAGATCTTTCTTTTTGTAGATTATCTCTTCTGTGTTGAGCCATTTTTCGGCAATCAGGTCTCTAACAGAGTAGGAAAGTGCAAAGAATTTCTGTAGCAACGTGGAATACTCCGTTTTTTCCGCCAAGGAATGATGCATGTGGTACTTAAATTGCGTCGATAAGTCTAGTTTTTTGCTATTTCTTGCCACCATCCGCACCCCTTTTCTAAAACTTCAGAACCGTTTCCAACAAAAATCCATCTTAAAATTTACACTAAATTCGAAAAATGTCAAATACACAAGGAAAAACGAACATACTCTTGAATTCTCAAATTTTAGACGATTAAATGTTGTTTTGTGATGCTAATGCCTCCTAATCAGTTCATTTACAAATTCACTCCATTCAATATCCTTCGCCGACAACAGTAACGTGAGGTGGTACTTCAAATCGGCTAATTTGTATATCAAATGCTCTCTATCTTCTCCCATGGCTGCCAATACAACTTCGATACTTTCTTCACCGAATTTTTTGAATCGTATTATAACAAGAACCTTCTACAAGCCAAAATAATAAATAATCATAAGATTAGAAAATATATTGAGCATTAATTAATTAGATTTCTTTTTTTTTTACAATTACTCGCGATTGTCATCAAAAGAAGTTGTACTATAATAAAATTAGTCAGAACATCAAACCGGTTTGATGGATATAAATCAATATTACGGGGAGGAAGTATTATGAAGATTCAAGAAAGAAGTAGATTTCTTTTGATAATGGTAACATTATTTTTTTTGTTCATTAATGGCTCTGTCCTAAAAGCGGAAACTCTGAGATTGCAAAATAATTCGTTCAATAATTCGTTCTCTGATTATCAATTAAATTCACCTTGGCAAGGATTTATAGTGGTAGCAAAGTATGTGTATAAATTTTTTAATATCGTAGGTGTAGTAGAAACTGGAATCAAGACTGTCAGAGCAATTGGGCAAACTACAGAAGAAGCTATATGGAAGCTTTACAATGCAATTCAAGAGGAAGAGATGATGGAGTATAACAAAAAGGTTATTTCAAGTACATTGACTATAGAACAAATATATCCAATCTCTTACTTCACAATGAATAACTTTGAAAAAACCGAAAATGGAGAGTGAAATGAAACAGTCAAAGGATAGTTTTTTAAACCGATTTTTGAGCCATCGTGGTAGAATTTTTGAATATGTAATTTTCGTAACCTTATTTGTAATATTCTTTTCTTTAATAAACGGAGCACAAGAAAGCTTTGTCCCCACATATGGTGGGGTATTTTATATGTTTGTTATTGCATTTTTTGAAGAGCTTATATTCAGGAAATTTTTGTATGGTTTTTTAAGAAAAAGGAAAAATTCCATAATCGCCGCTATATTTTCGTCAGTTATCTTTTCAATTGCGCACACACAATATTATTCTTCACCTCTTTTGTTATTTAACATTTTCATTTTGGGGTTAAAGTATTGTGTAATATTTGACTATACGAATTCCGTTCTTTTTACTTCCTTAATGCACTTTTTGGAAAATGTATTTAGGCAAAAAATTCCAAAACAATTTTTCCCTATTATATCAGTTTCCTATTCAGATTCTGCAGTTATATCTTTTGTTTCGTTCTTTTTAGTTTTGTACTTTTATTATAAGAAAAATTCAACTTTACCTATTCAAAAAGAAGAAAGAAAAAAGCTCAATTTTATGGATTTTTTGCAATGGTGTTATCTTCAATCTCAGCATTTTCTCATTATTTTGTCAATTCCGTTTTTGTACGGGTATGATTTAAAAAAAGAAGAGATATTTATTGATCCTAAGTATAACAATATTCAAACGTACGTGAGCGTTCTTTTTGTTTTAACATCAGTATCGATCTTTATTTTCTACTTCTCTGAAAAATTCAAAAATTTCTTTTCGGTGTTTATGGCATACACTTACACAACATTTTGGTACATATTTTTAAACCTCTTTCTGAATGTAAAAGAAGGAAAAAACATTATAAACTTTTCTATTTTATACATATTTCTTTATGTTCACCTAAGAAAACAAAAGATTATACATAAGCTTGAATACATTCTTATTCCAAGCCTAAGCACTGTATTAATAGTAATCGAAATTGTTTTGAAAATGAAACTTAGTGTAATACTTCTATCAGTAGCAATTTTAGTAGCAATTCTCGTACGTGAAAACGGTTTGTTGTATAATTTTTTAGCTTTTACAATTTCATCACTTATTTCAAGGTTCAGTGGGGATGAATTTCAAATTTTTTACGCTTACTTTTGGGTAATTTATTCTTCAATACTGGTTTTTATTTTTTCATTGAAGTATTTAAAACTTGCATCAAATTCTTCAAAAGTTACTGTCTCCCAGGATGCCTGCTAATTAACTGGTGGTGGTGAAGACATATTTACCAGTTAATTTATTGAAAAGATGATACAAACTCCCCACTTTTCTGAATACCTCCTCAAGTAATACCACAGGATATTCGTATACATGTCCTGATACCATTATTTTGCTTTCTGTAAATTTTTCATATGGCGTCATCCCTTTCATCCCTTTTCCGTTGCTTGGTCTGGCTTTGTTCCACGTGTCTTGCCATCTTTGTGCCTTGTCTAAAAATTCAACCTTATTCTTGCATCTTTCAGCATGGTTCATCAAAAAGTATTCATCATCCGCTCTATGGCTGTTCTCTATTACTCCCATCAAGTGTTTTGCTCTCGGTGGTATTGGACTTAACTGTAAATCTAACTTTTCAAATATCTCGTTCCATTCGTTCAATTTCCTTTCGCTTCCTGCGCAAAACTCCATTCCGTTATCCATCCGTATTTTCATTCTCCATCTTACATTGTGCACTCTTAACCATAACGCTACTATCGAAATGAACATAAATCCAAACGTTGAATTTAATTCATATGAGTATGCTGTAAATCTTGTCCTGGTTGCTACGTCTATCATATTCCATTCGTATCTTGGCAATCTGTAATTTTTCATGTGCTGATATACTTCTTTGGGTAAGCTTTCTTTGTCTAATGGGAGTTTTTCGGTCTTCTTGACTTATCTTCCAAACAATCGTATACAGCTCTTCTTACTGTTGCTCTTGCAATACCTAATATCTTTGCTGTCTTTGATACATTCTGGTTGTTAGCTTCAAAAACTTTACGAACAACTTCTCTTGCTTTTTGAGGGGACAGTTTTCTTAGTTCATGATATGATTATTCATAGGCTGACCTCCCATCCTGGAAGGAATTTGGTAATACGATAAAAGGGGATGTTACATGTTTTAATTATATCAAACAGGATGGAGGCAGCCTCTATTCTTTTTAGAGTTCCATTTATGTTATTTTGTTTTTCTATCTGGTAAGTATGTCCATACCCATTCGTGGATGAAAAGCGCTATGCACTTGAACTGATAGGAAAGAAATATTCAAATAACTTAGAGAAAATAAAAGGTGAAATCGCAGATTCAATACAGAGAGTGAGCATTATAAAAATAGAAATCGAACACATATCTGGTAAATCAAGAAAAAGATAGTTATATCGCAAAATGCGATATCGCATTTTGCGATATTTTTTTCATTTGTCAGAAATTTCCATCCTGGGTGTCTATATATATGAAAAGGAAAAAATCCCAAGGATGGGGGTGCTTGGCATGATGAAAACTAACGAAGGTGGAAATACATACGAATTCTCTCTCAATCACCATCTTGAGTTCTTCTCTAAAGCTGGAAGCCTCTTTGAAGGCAGATACTCATTTTACGGACAAGAAGAATCCGCACTTTCTCTTTTCCAGAAGATGTGGGCAATCGATAGAATTGAAGATAGAGCACTTGCCATGAAACTACTCTTCTGGCTTAGAGACTGCCGTGGTGGGGCGGGTAATCGCAGTGGCTTTAGAAAATGTGCCAGATGGCTTGCCAAAAACGACTCAAAATGGCTTGAAGTAAACATGCATTTAATCCCAGAATACGGTCGTTGGGACGACCTTAAGATACTCTTTGGTACACCACTTGAAGACCAAGCAGCTAAACTTTGGGCTGAAGCCATAACTGAAAAAAACGTACTTGCAGCTAAATGGGCGAAAAGAGAATACAAACCCGTTCAACGTGCTCTTGGTCTAAACGAAGCAGGCTTAAGAAAATTACTTGCTAACATTAGAAAACAACACATAGTTGAGCACAAAATGTGCCAAGACATGTGGAAAGAAATCGAATACGAAAAGGTACCTTCAGTTGCAATGGCAAGATACACACGTGCCTTCTTAAGGCATGATAAAGAAGGCTTTGAAACATACAAATCCAAACTTTCTAACGGAGAAGCTAAGATAAATACACAAGCACTCTATCCACACGACTGTGTAAGAACAGTCTTCTTTGGCGATAAAGAATTAGCAGACCTTCAATTTGAAAATTTACCAAACTTCATGCCGGAAAATTACAAAGTCATAGTAATCTCCGACACCTCGGGAAGCATGTCAGTTCCTGTTAGTGGTTCAATACAGGCAGTCGATATTTCCATAGGACTTGCTCTGTATTGCTCTGCAAAAATCCCACAAGATAACCCATTCCACAAGAAATTCATAGCTTTCGAATCAGAAAGTGAGTTTAAGAACTGGAACGGTATAAAATTCAGCGAAGCGGTTACGAACAGAGAAATTTTCGATGGTGCTTGTGGTGCCACGAGGATAGATAAAGCATTGAAATTGATCCTTGATACGGCAAGATTTTACAACCTAAGACAAGAACAACTACCAGACGTCTTACTCATCGTCTCAGATATGCAATTCCACATGGGTGTGGAAGGGGAAGGAACAGAAGTTGAAAAAGTCTTAAAACAATTCCAAGAAAATGGATACATACCACCGAAAATCGTTTACTGGAACACAGCAGGATACGCAGGAAGCCCTGCAACGGTCAACACACCAAATACGGTTCTAATCTCAGGTTTCAGCCCATCAGTACTAAAATACGTCTTTGCATCGGATTTCTCACCAATGAGCGTGCTCTACGCTACAGTTGAAAAATACAAAGTTAACATACCAAACTAACCATCCACTCTCTAAAAAAGCTACTTTCTAACACAATTAGAAAGTAGCTTTCTTACGCCCAAAGATAACCTCTACAATCACGTCAATTATCAACTTTCCCACCGTAACAAATGTCCTGTTTAATTTGGGAAATTCCATCCTGAAATTCAAAGCAAGGAGGTGTATTATTTTGGACAGACCAATAGAGATCTACGTTGATGGTGCGTTTAAAGGAGGACTGATCGCATACGGATATGTAATTCACAACAGCGATTGCTCAAAAGCTATCGACGTACAAGTTAAAAGACCAACTACGCACTTTCAAAACGTAGAAGCCGAAATCACAGCTGTACTTGAAGCACTTAGACACATTTACAGAAACTACTGGACTACAAATACCGGAAAAATAATACTATACTACGACCTCAACCTGATAAAGGACATTATATACAACAGAAAACTGCAGCTTAAAAACCCATATTATGAAAACTACGCCACGGAATTTAGAACACTTGAAGAACACCTTAAGTGCGAAGTGATCTTTAAGAAAGTAACAAACAACCCAATACACAATTATATTGACGAAGAAATTAGGAAAAAACTAAACTCCTCACTCAAAAACAAACTACAATCACTATGACTCCAACTCTGAAAATAATCAAAAAAGGAGGTAGAAAATATGTTTGGTTTCATTCCTTTAACAGAACCTGAAGTAAAAGAAATGCTTGAGATTATGACCCAAAACGACGCATCACACAAAAAATTCATGTTCACTCTAATTAACAACAACGACATTATCGCATTTGGCTTATCAATTCTAATCTCGTTTGTTATCGATCCAGTAATAATAGCTACTATTTACGGTGGTAGCATACTCAAATTTCTTTTAGCAACGTACTTTTCCTACATGATAGCTAATTACATCATTAACGGTGGTATATATTACACATATATAGCAATAAAATTTGCAAGTACGAGAAAACTAAAATTGAAAGTAACCCTAAACAGCATACTGAACTCCGCGTTTCACGTTGGTCTTTTAACAATAGCTTTATTTCTCTTCGTATTTGTATTACGCATCAACACATTACAATTTGCGGCAGTTGTAAACGACAAATACAACGTACCATTTGAAGATTTCAAAGCTATATTTAAACATGTACCATTCGTAGTTCTGCACTTTGCGTTCTTATTTGGAATATAGAAAAGAAAGGAGTCAACTATGCAAAATTAAATTTTTGTTTTGAGTGTGAGATAGCATAATCAATATTGAACTTCTCTTTCTTTCTCAACATTGCGTACAACGTTCGCAATAACTTGTGTACTACTGACATTATCGCTTTTTTGTACGGTATACCTTGCTGCCTTTTTCGTTCATAGTATGTTCGGAAATATTCGTTGTGAATCACTACACTCACTGCCATTAGCCATAGTATTCGTCTTAGGTGGGCATTGCCCCTTTTCGATATGTGTCCTTCTACTTTGCTTTTGCCTGATTGGGCAATACTTGGATCGAGTCCACAATACGCAATGAGTTTTTTGTATGTACTAAATCTTGAGATATCTCCAACTTCTGCCAAGAAATGCATCGCGCTGTTTTCACCAATACCTGGTATTGACGTGAGTATCTCGATATCAAGGTTTATCGCACTACATTCGCAATATTCTTTCATCATCTTGTCGTATTCTTCAAGCTGTTGCTGTAAAAATTGTAGTTCTTTGATATTTTGCACAAGAATCTTTTCTTTCATCGGCCAATATTGAGCAATCGAGTTATTAGCGAGTTCTTTAAGTTTTTGAGCATTAAGTTTTGTACTTCTGCCACGGTCTTTGGAAAAGAACACATCCAGATTACGAGCCTTTTGAATAGCCTTGGCAGAAGGGAAATGAGAAAGAAGATTGAGGATAGTGTCACTGTAGATATTGGTAACTCTTTCGAGTTCAGGGAAAAGAACGTTGAGCAGTTTTTCGATATTGCCTTTAACTTTTGCGATGCGGTGGATAATGTTTTCGCGTGCTCTGACAATATCACGAAGCTCAGAGTTGACAAAAGCAGAAGAAGGAATTTGATGTTGTAGGTAAAACAAAGCAGTAGCGATAATGCGAGCATCGATTTTGTCGGTTTTGGTCTTTCGAAGAGAAGCAAAGTTTTTAACAGTTAGAGGATTAAAAACAGCGCAAGCAAAGTCGTTGGAAGAAAGGAAAGCCAGAAGGTTGAGATGATAACAGCCAGTAGATTCCATAGCGATGATGATGGATTGTTTTGGGAAGGCAGAGAGTTTGTTTGCGAAGGAGGAAAAGCCTTGCTGGGACATATCGAAAGAAGATTCGAAGATGATGGAACTGGGATTAGAGATAGCGCAGACGTTGAACTTATCCTTGGAAACATCGATGCCGACGAATATGGAGAAGTTATTCATACAAGAACCTCCTTTCGAATGATGAGGGCAGGGAGCCTACTGAACCAATCCTCCATGCTGACGAGGGCTGAAAGCCCAACCAACTTATCATGGTTAAAGGCAGGCAACAGACTCCCAAAATGGCTTAAAAGCCAAGGTGACATAAGTTGTCCTGCCCTCAATTTTTTTAAGCTAAATTATTTATACCATATTTTTATGTAGGAGGTGAAGTTTTCGTGCAAAAGGCACAGGTACTCTTTGCGATAATTTTCCGCAGTTACGGTCAGTTCGAAGAAGAGGACTTGACTATCTTGGTCTGGGAACGTGAATATGTTCTTCACTATCAATTTCTTCCATTTAAAATACGGGTTGAGCTTTGCAAATTTCTTTGAAAATTCTTTTTCGAAAGCTATATCCTTAGGTCCAACGTATCGGTATCCTTGTGCTTCAATGCGATTTTTTAATTGTTTATCTCTTTCCTTTCTTTCCCTTGTGTATCGGACGACTATCGCAAGTACGAAAAGATCTACGAGCACAACTATAAGTATTACCGTTAATATCATTGGATTCATCGCTTCCATCCCCATTTTCAGTCTTCTTCTTTTCGCCTCTTTCCAGTTATGTGTTCCACCACCAATTTTACCACAGTTGTATTTGCACACTCGCGTTCAAATTCTTCGATGTTCGGTTGTGAAAATCTCTCGTAAAATTGTTGCGCGTATTTATGGATAAGTTCCAAGAGCGCCATTTTCTTTTCTTCACCCTCGATTATCCTTGCTTGCCCAAAAGCGATGACACTATCGTAAGCTGTTGATAATTTATCTGGCAATAGCTTAGCTTTCGTGACGACGGAAAAACTTGCGTTCTTCTGAAAAGAAATATTGTCGAGCTTTTTACCAACACTTGCGCAGTGGAAATATATGGCACCGTCTTTGTATACATAGTTGACAGGTACGGCGTACGGGTACTTCCCATCCCAAGTTGCTAAAAATCCATATTCTCCGATTTTCAAAAGCTCTATCGCCTCTTTGGTAGATAGTTCTCTATCCTTTCTTCTCATCTTAGCAAACAAACCAATACCTAAGATTTGCTTAACGCAATTGATTAAAACCCTTGGTGGGAGCTGACTGACGATTGCGATATTTCTATTTGTGTAAAGCTTGAACCCATCCATGTTCAGCCCACAACCCAGTTCGTAGGCCTGCTCGTATTTTTCAAAAGCCTCGCTTTCGTTTTTGAGTTCGACTTCGACCATGTATTTGACCTCAACGCTGTACGGCACATCCAATTCAATAAACTCATCAAGCACGACTTCTGCGGGGGTTTCGGAAATAAAGTATCTCACCTTTGCAGTGACAGGACTTTCGGATAGTCTTTTGAAAAACTCATCCCAAAATTCATCCGTTTGATTTTCAACAACGTCGGTTAATTCAAATTCTTTCTCCGCTCTTTTAAATCCCTCAGACAATTCCGATTTGAAAGCGATGATCCAACTCTCTTTTCCTGATTCATCGACGGTGTAGCGCACTCTACATTCCTGATGTGGCATATCTTCCAAGTTACGAAGTAGTGCTAAAAAAGAGCAGTCCAGCAGATACCACTGGACTACTCCAAGCTTTTGTTTTGAAATTGACCTTAGTTTTTGAGCTTTCTCCTCATTGATGAGGTACTTCTTTTCACGTTCGATTCCGTCGTTCATATATAAACGCTCCTAATAAAGTCACATAATCGTTGCTGATTCGACGGGATAGTCGATTTCTTCGAGCTTTTGGACAACTTTTTCGATGTTGTTCGTTTCTATGATAATCTCTTTTTGCGCAACTCTGATTTCGAAATCGTTTTCTCCGATTTCTTCGAGCGCCTTTGCTATTCTCATCTTACAGTGGTTGCATGAGATGTCTGGGACTTTCAATAAATACTGTGCCATTTTTACCCCTCCTTTTAAGTGTTCTTTGCATTTTTTGAGCGTCCGAAAATATAAGAACAACAAGATGAAGTGTTTACGAAGTTTTCAAATTTTTGGAATTTCTTTCTGATGTTCATAGAATTCAAAATAACCGTTATCGAACTCATCGCCATGGCACCTTCTGCGATAGCTGGGTGCAAAAGCCCCATCATCGCAAGTGGGATGGCAATTATGTTGTACAAGAACGCAAAAAGAAGGTTTGTCCTTATCGCACTGAATGTTACTTTTGAAATGGATATCACATCGGCTATCTTCGATATACCACCTTTGGTCAATATTATATCAGCGCTATCTATGGCCAAATCGCTTCCACTTCCGATGGCAATCCCAATATCGGCTGCCTTCAAAGCGGCAGCATCGTTGATACCATCACCAACCATGATTACCTTCTTGCCTGTTGATTGGTACTTCCTCACGATGTCCATCTTTTCTTCAGGTTTTACACTTGCGAATATTTCGTCTATACCAACGATTTTAGCAACATGATTTGCCGTTTTCTCGTTATCACCGGTCACCATCACAGGTATTATACCATGCGACCTTAACCTACGAATCGCTTCTTTCGCATCTTCTCTTACGGTATCCTCCAACGCAAAAAAACCAATTATCTCACCATTTTTGTGTACTTCAACTATCGACATACCTTTGGATGTGTACTCTTCGTACATCGAAGAGTCCCTTGGCTTTCCAATCAAGTATTCATCAAAACCTATCCTCGCTTTTAAACCTCTGCCGTGTATCTCTTCGAATTCTTCAACTGCTTGAGGTGTATCGTACCCATCCAAGTACTCCGCGATAGCTTTCGAGAGTGGATGGGCCGATAATTTAGTTACATGTTTTATCTTTGGCTTTTCTTCTTCCGGTATATTTTGCACCACTACGCGTGGCTTACCGTACGTTATCGTACCAGTCTTATCAAGCAGCACGTATCCAACGCTTTTTACCGTCTGAATTGCCTCGGCATTCCTTATCAAAAGCCCTTTCTTGGCTGCGAGTGAAGTTCCCACTATCAAAGCCATTGGCGTTGCCAAACCGAGTGCGCAAGGACATGCTATCACAACAGTTGTTAAAAAAACAAATACTGCAAACGAAAGTCTATCAGCTGTATGCAACGACCATGGAAGTACCATTCGGATGGAGTGTGTTAAGTTGTTTAAGTAATCAAAATTGAAATACCAAAAGGCAGCGCTTAACAATGCCAAAAAGATGATTGTGGGAACAAAGTAATTCGTTATGGTGTCTGCAAGCTGTTGTATGGGAACTTTGGCACCTTGGGCTTCTTGGACGAGCGAGAGCATTTTCGACAAAAATGCGTCCTCGCCAACTCTTGTGACTCTTAACTTGATTGCTCCTGTTAAATTCAAAGCACCACCGACTACTTCATCATTGATACCCTTTTCAACTGGAACTGACTCGCCTGTTATCATCGATTCATCTATCAAAGAAAAGCCTTCGATTATTATTCCATCGGCTGGTATTCTCTCACCGGGCTTCACAAAAACCACGTGTCCTTGCTTGACTGCATCGATTGGAACCAGAAATTCTCCTTTATCCGTAACGATTCTCGCTTCTTTTGATTGAAGTGCGAGCAACTCTTTAACTTGCTTTGATGCCTTATCTCTTAGTGAAGATTCGATGTATCTCCCAACAAGGTGCAACGAAACAATCATCGCACCTATCGTACCAAATGGATGCACATCTACACCAAAGTAGGTGATTACATTAGTTAGCCAAGCAGTTACTGCACCGAAGAATATCAATGTGTCCATGTTAGAATGCTTATGCAAAAGTGCAATTGTTGCACCTCGTATGGTATCCCTTCCTGCGTAAAATATAACGATTGCAGAAAATATAAGCTCGATTTCTTTGAAAAACGGGATGTGTTTTCCAGCCATGTGAAGAAGCATAAGTACCATAAGCGGAATGGTTACAAACAGAGCGGTAAATGTATTATGCTTAATTCTTCTGAGCCTTTTTTCTTCGATAGCTTCAATCGGCTCATTTGAAATCCCATATCCTACGCTTTCCACGGCCTTTTGAAAAACATCGTCTGAGACCTCTTTTTCCGTTATCACAAAAGCTGTATTCGTAGCCAAATTCACCGCAGCGAATTTAACTCCATCGATTTTCAAGAGTGATTTTTCCACTATCCGAGCACAATTTGCACAAGTCATCCCGGTAATTTTTAAGCTTTTCTTTTGCTCCATTTCTCTGCTCACCCGCCAGGAAGAACGATATGATTGTCTAAGACAACTAAAAGCAGTAAGAAACCGCTTTTTTAATCCCAATAACATTTTATCAGTTTTCTCACTTAAGTCAATAAGTACAGACTAAGTGCTTGTGTAAAATAAAAATCGGCTTGTGGATTGAAAAACGTAGATTTCCAAGATTTAAGAAAGCTTTCAAGGTCAGACCTTCAAATTCGAGGCGAGGTAGAAATAAAGTCCGTTGTTTTTTGCGTGGTACATGGCAACGTCCGCCATCAACAGCAGATCACCGAATGACTTTGCATCTTTAGGATAAATCGATATACCAAAGTTAGCAGAGACAGTTATTATATTACCTTCACAATCGATAGGTTTTTCGATCTCTTTGATAACTCTTTCAATGAATTGTAGGTATTCTTTGCAATCGTAGAGCAGATAAACGAACTCATCACCACCAACTCTGGCAACGAAGTCACTTTTTCGAGCAACCGAAATCAGCCTATGACCTATTATAGAGACAGCACAATCTCCGACTTTGTGCCCGAATCTATCGTTGACGGGTTTGAAATTTTTCAAATCCACATAAATTACGCACACCTGCTTTCCTTCCCTATCTGCAAGTGCGAGCATTCTCTCAGCTTCGGTTTCAAGAGCCCTTCTGTTTGGAAGGTCTGTGAGAGGGTCCCTTAATGAAATGTATTCAAGGTATTCTTTTTGTTTTTGGAGCTCTTCTTCGAGCTTGATTCTTTCAAATATAACCCCTATTTGGTTTGCAAAAACCGTTGCGATTTTTACAGAAAACCGATCGAACGCTTTTTCGCTTTCGAAGTTGTCAAGATTCAGGAAAGCCAAGATTTTGTCTTTTACAATTATGGGAATAGATAGCATAGCTTTGATTTCCAAAATTCTTCCATACTTCACGAGAATATCCAATCGTTCATCTGTGATTTTCGAAGAATCGAAATTATCAAGTTTCGTGACAATCTTTATTTGTCCATCCATACTTTGTGCGAGTTCCTCAGGTCTGAATTTCGCCTTCGACAGCTGCGAAAAGTCGTAGCCTACGCATGCTGCAAATTCGTAGAACTCATCCTTTTTCACCAGCACCGAGCCGGCTTGGGCACCTGGGATTATTTCAACGGCCTTTTCAAGTATGAATTGGTACGATGGCATTAGTATACCTTTGAGTAGTCCCTGAGACATTTCCGCGATTGCTTCAAGTGATTTGCTAAGGATTTCTTCCGTCTTGAGTAACCTTTGAGTTTGCACTGTGTTGATTAGCAAAACTATCGAGAACAAAAGAACTATCAAAGTCAAAAGGAATGAAATCTCTTTTGTTGATAGAGGTCGTTCGAACTTAAGGCCGTAGACAAAATCCTTTGAGAGTTTCTTTGTGCCACTAACAATCCTCACACCTTTGATTTGGTACTTACTCAAGACATCTTCAGCCCTAATTTTAACAACCACCATTTTGTCAGCGATGAACTTTTCAGCGAATGAATCGGTGATTTTGAATTTGAACACAAGTAAATCTCCTTCGGACGTGATTTCGTAGAAATCTTTCGGAGGATTAACGGAAACAAACTCAATGCTGACAACATAAGGATTGTCTTTCTTTATCATTTTGTTCACATTCTCGATGAATTCTTTATCGTTTTTTAGAATCGCTTCGTATAGTTCCGTCCATTGAAAATAAGAAAACGATAAAGTCCTCGCTTCGTTTTCTATAGCCAACTTAGCAATTTTTCTTATGCTATCATCCTCTGTTCGGATGTAGACATTCAGCATTAGAACAAGTGCAGCAACGCTTATTAAAATAAGAAGCACATATCTCCAATTCCTGAGGTATTCAAACATAGCTTTGAACATCTCACCCCGGGTTTTTGATTTTCAGTGAAATTATAACACGTTTTGTGATTTTTTTGATAAAATAAATTTAGATAGCTTAACTGAAGAGGTGAGAAATGATGATCTTCACTTTAACTATGAATCCCTGTCTTGATAGGTATATTTACGTTGATGAGCTTGTTGTTGACGATACTATCCGGGCAAAAAAGGTTGTCGATTACCCTGCGGGGAAAGGTATCGATGTCTCGCGTGTGATCAGGGAACTCGGAGGGGTATCTATAGCTATCGCACTTGTTGGGGGTGAAAACGGAAGAAGGCTCGAAGAGATGCTTGATAAAGAAGGGGTCATATACTCATCGATTCGAGTTCCGCAAGAAACGAGGATGAATATTATACTCGAAACAAACAAAGGGCAATACAGGATAAGTATGCCTGGAGAAAAGATAAGTGCGAAAAAGCTCCAAGTTGTTCTCGAGGTGCTCAACGCTCTGGTGCGTGAAGGCGACGTGGTTGTCGTGTCTGGTAGTCTTCCAAAAGGTGTTGCCGCAGAATTCTATACAGGAATAATATTCTCCCTAAAACAGTGGGGTGCAACAGTTTACTTTGACGCAGATGGAGATAAATTGAAAGCCGGTTTGATAGGCCAGCCTGACTACATCAAACCAAATCTGCATGAATTCCAAAGACTAACAGGAAAACATGTATCATCACGTGAAGAGATCATATCAGAAGCTAAGAAAGTGATAGAAATCCACGAACTGAAGGGTATACTTCTAACACTTGGAGGCGAAGGGGCGTATTTTATTTCTCAAGAAAAGGTGCTTTACACCAAGACAATAAAGGTGCCTGTAAAAAGTGCCGTTGGTGCGGGCGATTCGTTCCTTGCAGGTTTTGTACTAAAAAAGACTGAAGGAGCAACTGATGAAGAAGCGTTGCGGTGGGCAAATGCAGCGGGAACAGCCGCTGTAATGACGCCGGGTACAAGGCTGTGCAGAAAGGCGGATGTGGAGAGGCTCATTGAAAAGGTTGAGGTTGAAAGAATAGCTTAAACTTTGCGAGAGCAAAAAAAAGAAGGGGATTTTTCCCCTTCTTATTCAAGGTTTTACCTTAAGTCTTTTTACACCACCCTAATACTTTTTCTACATCTATCGTTGCGAGTGCTATGTAGTTGTCTGCTGCACCATAATATATGTAGTACTTCCCTTTGTATTCAACCATTGCATCGCTAAATACAACATTTGGTACTCCACCAAAAACTTCCCATTCTTCTTCAGGCTCAAGAATAGGTTCTTCGCTTCTTTTAATAACTTTTGTTGGGTCGTTTAAATCTAATAACATAAAGCCAAGTCTGTAAACGGGTCGCGGGGCTTCCTCGACTCCGTGGTAAAGTAATAACCATCCGTACGGAGTCCTTATCGGTGGTGCACCTGCACCAATTTTTAAGTTGTCCCAGTATCCCTGTCTGGGTCCTGCTATGCTCACATAGTCTTTCCAATTGATTAGGTCTTCTGAAAATGCTAGCCAGATATCTGGTTCAAATCTGTGCAACATAACGTATCTTCCGTTTATCTTTTCAGGGAATAGTGCAGCGTCCTTGTTGTTTATCTCGTCTTTAATAGCGATTCCGTATCGTTCCCAGGTTATAAAGTTCTTCGTCGAAGCTAACGCAACCCTCGGACCCTTCGGAGAATAGGCAGTATAAAGCATGTAATATCTATCGCCGATTTTCGTAACCCTTGGATCTTCCACACCGTAAAGCTCATCTTTTGTAGCAGGCGCAAATACAGGCTTTTCAAGTCGATTGAACCGAATTCCGTCCACGCTGACTGCATATCCTATCCGAGAAACCATATCAGCACCCTGAGCCCTATAAAGCATATGGAACAGTTCACCGTCGAAAACTACTGCACAGTTGAAAACAAACTTATTCTCCCAAAGATGCTCGGGTACAGGTTCCAGTATCGGGTTGAGTGGATGTCGCTCGAGTTTTAGTTCCATATCAGCTCGCCTCCTTATCTTGACGAAAAAGTTTATCTGAGTGACATCGATATGCCTTGCAAGAAGTAGTTTCTGAGTAATAAAAAGATGATAACCATCGGTACAGTCTGGATTACAGCACCGGCAAGTACAGGTCCTATATAACTTGCGTACTCATGGTTGAATGAAGCCAGTAAAACGGACAATGGCATTTTTTTATAGTCTTTCATCACCATCAACGGCCACAAGAAATTGTCCCAGACACCTATGAAAGTGAATAATCCCACAATAGATGCGGTTGAGCGACTTAGTGGTAACATGACACGTAGAACAACCCAGAAGTTATTTGCTCCATCTATTTTTGCAGCATCAATATAATCCTGAGGTATAGTCTTGAAGTTCTGTGCGAACATGAAAATACCCCATGAGCTTGTCAAAGAAGGTACGATCAGAGCCTGGTATGTATTAAGCCAGCCAAAGGTTCTTATCAAAACAAACATTGGTATAGTGAACATGAACCCCGGAAAGAGCATCTGGTAGATAATGAAATTGAATAAAAACTTCCCAATTCTAAATCTTATCCTTGAGATTGCATAGCCTACAAGCATAGATGTGAATATAACGGAGAAAGTCACTGTTGAAGAAATGAAAAGGCTGTTTAGAAAAGCCCTAACAAATGGTCTTTCAAACCTGTCTGCCATAACAAATATGAAGCGATAGTGTTCGAGTGTGAACCGCTTTGGGAAAAACGTTGTAAATATATCCTCTGCAGGTTTGAATGATGAAATAAACAACCAGAGATACGGATATATCCAAACGATCGCAAGAAATAAAAGAAGAAAGGTTACCACATACGAATAAATCTTTTCACGCCTCATACAAAGCTCACTTCTTTCTCAAAGAACTTACGAATTAACATAACTATAACGTAGCTCGTCAAGGCCGTTACAATTGCCACGGTTGTTGCATATGACGGGTCAATTCTTTTAAAAGCAGTATCGTACATATAAATCAAAAATGTCGTTGTCCTTTGCATTGGACCTCCGCCGGTTATTAAGTACGGTTCTGTGAAGATTCCGAAAGTAAGCATTACGGCCAAGACTGTTACCGTTATAAGAGAAGGATTAAGCAGAGGCAAAGTGATTTTCCAAAATATTTGACTTCTATTTGCACCATCAAGTTGTGCAGCTTCGAACAAAGAAGATGGGATTGACAAAAGACCAGCGTAAAGAATAAGTCCATAATATCCTATAAATTTCCACGTGATTATTAGGCATATCGAAAAGACTGCAAGCTGTGGATTAGAAAACCAAGGGATCGTGATTCCAAATAAGCGATCCAGCAATCTGTTAATCGGCCCATTCACCGCAAAAAGATTCGAAAACAGCAGTGAATAAGCAACTCCAGAGGACACGTTAGCCACCAAGAAACTCAACATTATGAACGTTTTTCCAAATCTGACCTTTGTTAGCGCAAGAGCAAAAAGTAGTGAAGCTGTTAATACCATCGGAATTAAGTATGCTAAAAAATTCAAAGTGTTGAGAGCAATTCTTAGCACGGTACTATCCGTGAATATTCGTATGAAATTTTGGACTCCGAAGAATCTTGGTTTGGAAAAATAGTTCCACTTTGTGAACGCCAGAACTACCATCCATATAAACGGATAGCCCCAGAAAACAGCGGTATATGCTAAATATGGAAACACTATCGAATAGCCGAATAAACGTTCCCTTCTACCGAATTTCGATCGCATTCGCAACGTTTTCACATCCATTCGAAAAGTGTGGAATCTTAATAAGTTTTAGAAGAGAATCTTGTTAATTTCCTTCACAGCTTTGCTTAATATATCTTCCGGTTTGCCTTTCAAATACATTAAGGGTTCTATTAAATGTGTTGTCATCGCCTGTTGCAGGTCAATAGTTTTGTCTATTAGTGCGGGTGGCACGGCATAGGGAACAAAAGACGCGTAAGCTTTGAAAAATTTGTCGTTCATGAACTTCGCAAATGCAGGGTTTGTTGTTAAATCTTCTCTCGCGGGAGGCATTTGGGTTTTCTCAATCCACAGTACGTCATTCTGAACGTTGGAGAAGACCCATGATATAAACTCAAATGCTGCTTTCTTATCCTTACAAGTTGAATAAATAACAAGCCCTTTGGTGTCTGCAAAAGTGTATATAGGCTTATCCTTCGGGTAGTTATCTGGAACTGGGGGTGCTGAGAACCAGATATTTGGAACCACCTTTGGGAAAGTTTCTTTAGCCCAGTTAACTTCCCAAGGACCTGTTATCTTTGCGAGTATCGTGCCATTGTAGAATGGGTTTGTACCCAGCTCAACGGCAGTCCATTTATTTTGGAACATCGTATAGATAAATTGAGTGATAGCCTTTCCTGCTTCATCACCAAAGTTAACCTTGCGTTTTTCAACGTCGATGTAAGGTTTTCCACCGGTAGCAGCATAGTAATAGGTAATAAAATCAAACCACCGATCCCACCAGTTTCTGCCTGATATAACTTGCATTGTGAAATTTTTCTTACCGTCTGCGAACTTCTTACTGACTTCGTAAATCTCACTGTACGTTCTTGGAGGTTCTTTGTAACCAAGATTCTTTAGAATATCGCCACGCCACCAGAAGATCATTGGGTTAGAATAAATTGGGAAGACATAATACTTACCCTTGATCTTCCATGATTCCATGATACTCTTCATTTTCCTTGTTTCAATGAGTTTTTGAAAATCCGCTCCAAAGTTGTCGAACGCATAAATTGCGCCGATCTCGGCAAGCTGTGCTGCAAAACCGCTGAAGATATTTTCTGAGAAGTCAGGTGCGTTTCCTGCGGCTATTGCACTTAAGATAGCTTCTTCAGAACTTCCAGCGGCCGGAATAGTCTGAACTTCAATCTGGATATCAGGTCGTAACTTATTCCACTGAGCGACGACTGTTTTCCAAAATTCTTCTTGAAATGCGTTTGGTGCCGTCCAGAAGGTTAGTTTAACTGCAAAGCTGACCAATGAAACCATCACTATCAAAAATAATACGGATAACTTCTTCATACTAATCCCTCCCTCGGATGAGTAAGATGGTACTTCTGAGTTTAAACTACATAACTGAACTATTCCTCTTGATGTACGTCGTGTAAATGCATTGTTTGTAAGGATGTGCAGATTGCTTGCTGAGAATTTCATTGATTCTTTTAACAGCATTTACACCTAGTTCGACCTTTTGAACACGTAAAGTAGATAATCCTTCCTTTTCAGCAGCTGGTATATCGTCAAATCCGATTATACTTACATCTTCTGGAACTCTATAGCCCCACAGTTTTAGTTTATTAAGCACTTTAATGGCTATTGGGTCATTTGAACATATTATTACCTCTGGTACCCAATCACGGAGAGCTCTTCTCAAAACAGAATCGATTTCCTCATGCAAATCATCGTATTCAAATACTAATGGAAGCTTTCCAAACTTTGTCATTGCAGCAACGTAACCGTTGTATCTATCACGAAAACCGTAGTATTTCAAAGGCCCGTGGATGTGAATAATTCTATTAAAACCACTGTCGATGAATTTCTTGGTTATATAAAATATCCCATCGTAACCATCGCTAACTATACTATCGACCCTAAGCCCGTCTATGTAATGATCCACTAAAACAACCTTAGAACTTCGAGAAAGCTTTTCTATCTCCTCTTCAGAAGCATCACTTCCAACAAGTATGTAGCCGTCATACGTCCTATGCTCACCTGTGATAACTTCTTCTAGCAAAACAAGGTCGACAGAGACTTTATAGATACTTGCGGCATTTTCAATAGCGTCTAGGATAATCTTATAGAAAATTCCAACATCGCTTTTGATCAACTCACTTATTCTTTTGCTTATCACAACCGCTACGCTAAAAGTCTTTTTGCGAGCTAACGTTTTGGCCAAAGTGTGCGGAACATATCCAAGTTCTCTAACAGCCTTAAGGACTTTAATCTCAGTTTCTTCCGAGACATACCCAGTTCCGTTTAATACCCTGGAGACTGTTGCAGTTGAGACTCCAGCCTTTTTCGCTATATCATCTATGGAAACCATGATTTTGTCACCTCCGAGAAGATTTTGCCAAAGAAGCTGTTGAACAATGTTTCTTATTGCCAATCTGTAAGCGTTTACATATCGAGCATATTATATCAAATTGTATATTACTGTTCCAAAAAAACTTTTAGATAGAAAATGCAAGAAAAAATTTGCTAATAGAAGAAATTTGAAGATTAAGATTTGTGTTAATTAATAATTTAAGATTTTCGTGTTCGTTTAAATTTCAGATTATTACAACAAAAATATATAATACGGTAAATGTGTAAACGCTTACATATTTATTCCCTTCTTTCAAACTCTTTCAAGGAGGTGGGTTGTTATGAAAAGGTTAGCTATTTTATTTGTCGGCTTGCTTGCTCTGATGGTGTTCGCCGAATCTGTCTCTATTCCAGTTATCGCCGGTCAAGTGGAAGTACCAGTAGTTTTACAAATGGGAACCTTGTCGGAGATGATACCCGAGGATTTTGAACCCGACTGGACGAGTTTGAAGGTCTTAGTCGAGGGGAAGGAAGTACCCTTCCAGATTGAGGACGTCGATGGTAACAAACGTGTATCTGCTCCAGATTATCTGGTTTTCATTGCTAAGGGTAAATCGGAGATCGTAGTTCAGGATACTTCTTCAAAAGCGGTTGTATATCCGAAAGCATTTGATGTTGTAAAAGACACTAAAGAATGGATCATTAAGGCTGTTGATGGAACAATCGAAGCGGTAGTTAATGACCACGGGTTGGTACAAGTTACTCGATTCGGCAACGTGAAGGCCAAATTGGTTGACGAAATTGGAATAGCAAGGGTTAGTGGCTGGTACAACTCCACGTATTATGTTGACGGAAAACTCGGTGATCACCACGAGGAAACAAGTGGTGCTTTCAGAGTTGTTTCTTTAAAGGTATTAGATCCTGGCCCTGTGGCAGTAGGTATAATCGCCGTTCTTAAGTCGGAAAAGTTCAACGGACTTAGACAGGAATTAATTACCCATGTTTTTAAGAGTGGGGACATACTTGTCGATAACAAGTTTGTCTTCGAAACGTACGCTGATATGATGAAGGTACAAACAATGGTAACAAGACCCATAATTCCAGCTTTCGATGATACGCTTCATATATTACCAGTTTTCAGAAGACTTGTGTGGGCTGACCAGCTCAATATAACGCCGTATGAATACTGGCTGCAAAGAAACGCAGTTACCTGGGTTAATAACATGCCATATATAGTTTTCCCGGCTGGTAATAGCATGAAACCACTCTGGTGGGGAGCTACTTACATATTTGCTTCAATGGAACGCTGGAGAAGCAACTTCTCACCAAAGGGGAACGTTGGTATCGCTGAAATTCTTCCGGAAATCCCAGTTATTCCTGCAGACTACAAGAAATGGTTAGACGGTGATACTTGGGTCTACGAAAGCCTTGAATTCCGCGATGGAGTTTTCAAATGGATGCCAGGTGAATTCGACGCTTATCCGTCAACCACAGGAGTTTATTCGATGAAAGTTGAAGACATGCCTAATAGGTACAAAGCAGGAGATGTTGTTCAACATGTCAGATTGTTCAGTCTGTACAACGCAAAAACTGTCGAGGAAGCGGTCAAGTTCATAGAAGCTAAGAGTGAATCGTTCAGAAACTTAAAGATAGGGGAATGAAATACTAAAAATTTTCTGGAGGCCGCGTCTTCGGCCTCCTTTGTTTAATTTTCTAAAAGTTTTTTGGTCGTAGAAAGGGTGATCTTTCGAATGAACAAAATGCTTGTTATTACGCTTTCAGTTTTTATTTCTTACATCTGCTTTGGTGCTATAACTTTCGACAATACACACCTTGAACGGCTTAGCCAATATTTCACTCTTAACGGAGAAATTGTTAAAGGGTACTGGGTTTACGCTGATAACAAAGGCGACAGATTTGAGGTAGCGACAGCTCCAAATGAAGGCGACTTTTGCGTTGATGATGTAGCTCGTGTTGTTCTACTGTACACGGATGCTTACGAGATTCTCAAAGATGAGAAATACCTTTCTCTCGCAATCGAGGCTTCGAAATTTGTACTTCAGATGCAAGCCATCGATGGTGAATTTTACAATTTTGCGTGGCAAGATGGGACTATAAACAAACACGGTTTAACAAGTGAAAAATCTACGTCTTGGTGGACTCTACGTGCGTTTGCAGCACTCTCAAAACTTTCTAAATATTACAAAGATGCAAGTGTTCTGAACGCAGTGAAGAAGACTTACGGTGCAATTAAAAAATCACCACCGGTCTACGGTGACCAGCTTGCGATGTATGTTCTTGGACTGTCGTATTATGTTGATTCAATTAGGGATGAAACTGCTAAGAGGGATTTAAAAAAATATGCAGATGAGCTTATCAATTACCAGTGGAAAGAGTACAAATATCTACCAGGCTTCTTTTCAGTTTACCAAGATAGGTTTAGTTGGAACGGATGGGGTAATCATTACGCTGAGGCGCTTATTGAATCATACAAAGTGTTAGGTGATAATCGTTATCTTTTGGTTGCTCAGCAATCTTTAGATTATCAAGTTCCTTTACTCGTTTCAACTGGGTTGATTTATTCAATCGGGAAATATATCAAACTTTTTCCTGAACTTTCTTATGCATTAGAATGTGTGACCGTTCCTTCCATTAAATTATATGAGCTTACACAAGATCAGAAATACGCTTACTATTCTGCACTTTTGACTTCCTGGTTGTACGGAGGGAATAGGTTAAACGTAAGAATGCTTGGCGAAAATGGGGAAGGTTACGACGGTTTAGAATACATGCACTACAACCGCAACGCAGGTGCCGAATCAACTATTTGTGCCTTAAGAACCTCTCTATATGCCACAAAGCTCCCGGCTGATTTTCAGGAGTTTTCAGTTAATCCGATTATCTTAGGTAGGAATGGTATCACTGTCTTGGAGGTTGAATCCTTTGATCCAGGGCTGTCTGATGTGCGATTCATCACTGGAGATTTTGGGGCTGGGGCAGCTTTCCAAATTGAAGGCAAAGCGAGATTGAAAAAAGAAATTTCGGAAATTTCAGAAGGCCTTTATAGTGTCCTTTTATCTGGTAGTTTTAGAAATACAACGGTGACCGTTTCTTCAAAACTGCAAGTCAAAAAGGAAATCACAGGAACCGGGCTTTTTGAGTTAGGTGAAATTGAGATTTCCGGGAATGTAAGTTTATCAACTTCTAACTCTTGTATTGTTGATCAAGTGATATTGATACCTGAAAAAATGGGCGTCTCATTTAAGATAGCAAGCGAAACAAAAACACTTTATTATGACTTCAAAGATAAACGGACTAAAATAATTAACGATGTTCTGTTTTTGAAAAAAGAAAAGGAAATGTCTACAACATTGATACCAGAAATGATGGTTATTGATAATTTCACAATCCTTGACTTAAGAGAACTTTTCAACAACAACGGTTTTGCCGTACCTCAAAAACCTGGGAACTTTGACAACCTTGGAAGTATCGTAGGGGCGTATTTACCTGAAAACGAGATATCAGAAGGAATAATAACGATAAAAGGGATACCATTTGAAATTGTAACAAGAGGCAACGACAACATACGTTGCGTTGGGCAGAAGATTATCTTGAATCAGCCTATCAGCAGTGGTAAGGTATACATTTTGGCAGCTGCGAACCATGGTGATTACAGAGTTGAGTTTCTAATAAATGAGAAGGCCTATGTAATTACGATAACTGATTGGTGTAACCGGCCAGATGGAGTTGTATTCGATTATCGGTACACACAAAGTGGGGAACGACAGTTTATCAGATGTGGATTGAGCCTTTACGAGTTAGACATTTCAAACATAGGAGAGCCATTAAAAGAAATAGTTCTACCGCGTGAAATCAACGTCCATATTTTCGGAATAACTTTGAAATGATCAACTTCAGACAATGCGAAATGGTAATACAAGAAGGCGCTGCGTTTAGCGGCGCCTTCTTTTTCAATCAATTTTCCTTTGATTTTAATTAGAAGTTCTGGAAAAGTTTCCATAGTACGTAAAAATTTCCAAGTGATATGAGAAAATATTTAAGATAAAAGTACTACACTCTGTAAAAAGGAGGGGTATGGATGGCGTGGATGAAGAGACTATCCATTTTGTTACTCTTAGTTAGCGTTTTATCGCTTGCAGCTCTGAAAGTAGAGGGGAACAAGGTTATCTTCACATTTACTTATCCACAAGCAAGTACGGTTCACCTCGCTGGTACGTTCAACAACTGGTCTACAACAGCCAATCCGATGAAAAGGGAAGGTGACACGTGGATCACAGAACTCGAGCTGAAACCGGGAACGTATCAGTACAAATTCGTTATCGATGGCGGTAAAGTTTGGAAAGAAGATCCGGACGCACCAGGTTACACGGATGATGGATTCGGTGGGAAAAACGGTGTCTTTACTCTTGCTTCAAAGGATGGAAAGTTGGTCATCCTCGCACCTGCTCCAGATATCGCTGGAAAGATTGAACTCAACGAACAAAGAGAAGAGAACTTCTCCATAGAAGACAACACATATGTTGTCATTCGCTTCTACAAACCGAGCGCAAAATACGTCTTTATCGCTGGTTCATTCAACAATTGGAGTTCGACAGACACAGAATGCTACAGTGCTGGTGACGGCTGGTGGGAAGCTGTTCTTGAGTTGACACCTGGCGTTTATCAGTACAAGTTCGTCGTCGATGGAAAGGATTGGACTACCGATCCAAATGCACCAGCATATGTGGACGACGGTTTCGGTGGTAAGAACGGTGTATTTGAAGTTTGGAAAGAGAACGGAGTATTAAAAGTCGGTGCTCCGAGAGTGCAGATGCAGGTAGAAGAAGAAAAGAAAGTTGAAATGCCAAAGGAGAATGTGGTAAAGTCTGTCGAATATTCAATTGATGGAAAGCTCACTGAAACTGAGAAGAAAACTGCGTACTTTGAAGGAACGGGTGTCTTCAAAGTAGCTTACATTGCAAGAACATCATCAGCACTTTATGTTGCCGTAGAGCTTGACAAACCTGCAAAGGATTATCTCAACCAAGATTTACTTGTTGAGGTATACACGGACTCTCCAAGAATGTCGGCTGTGAATACGAGAACCTTCAACGGAACGGAACTTGATAAGAAAGTAGGTTTCAGATTCTCAATTAACATGAAGACATATGCAGCGAGAAAGCGCGGCTCATTCTTTGCGGCAATGGGTGATAATACGTGGGTCCTCCAAGCAAATCCGTTCAAGACCGCTGTCGATGAAGTCGTTGAATTTGAAATACCTTACGATGTAATCGGTGTTAAAAGCGGGGAAACTTTCAACGCTTTCGTGGTGGTTTCGGTTGCGGGTAAAGATCAAGTAGTGCCAGCACAAGGAGTTGCGGTCAAAACACCAAGTATGATCTCTGGAAATGTTATAGCTAAATTCGTCGACAAAGTCGGTGATGATTACGGATTTGGTACGTACACGTATCCAAAAGATCCAGCCTTTGCACCTTACAAAGGCTTGTGGGACATAACGGAAGTCACAGTCCTTGAAAACGAAGAAGCCTACGTATTCGCTATTAAATTTGCTGAGATGACTAATCCGTGGGCGTCACCGAAAGGATTCTCTCACCAGTTGATCAATATCTACCTTGATACCAAACCTGGCGGAAGAACGAACACTTACAAAGAAGGTGCAAGGGTCCAATTCAAAGAACCTTGGGATTACTTCATAAAGATCGCAGGTTGGCCAGACTATGGTCAAGTCTTTGCGACCGCTGACGGAAAGGAAATGCCTGAGGCTATAAACTACGAGGCTGATCCGGCTGATAAGGTAATATATGTTGTAATCTTCAAAAAATACCTGCAAGTAGAGTCAGGTATCAAAGCGTACATCTTGTCTATGAGCCAAGACGGTTTTGGAACAGACCACATAAGGGCTGTAACTGCAAATGCTTCGCAGTGGACACTTGGAGGTTATCCAGCCGATTCAAAGGATTATGCACCATGGGTACTCGATATCATCGTTCCGGAAGGATACACACAAGAGCAAGTGCTGAAATCCTACATCCCCGGCCAAGCCTACGCAACACTTGTACCAGTTGTAGTTAAATAAGCATAAGTTGAATAATTGTTTAAAACCTGCCAGTGTTGAGCTGGCAGGTTTTTGATTTTTGCTGTTCTTTCAGCCGAGGGTTTTCTGATGAAATTTTGCCAAACTTTCGTTTTTTTTGTGGTATAATTCCAAATAAGATATTTTTTATCTAAGGAAAACAGAGTGTAAAAATTCTTAGTTAACGGAATCTCAAATCTCCTATGCAAAGGAGGGAAGAACTATGAAAGGCTTAAAACTGAAGCACATTCCTATCGTGCTCGGACTAAGTTTAGTTGTTATCTTGTCGATTACCTTGCTTGTCTTTTTACAGTCGAGCAACCAAGTCAATTTGAAGTGGAGTGAATTGTACAAGGAAGCGGCGCAAAGAGATGTTGTAAACAAACTTGACGCAAGGATGGAGTTATTGCGCGTGCTTTTAAATTCTCTTTTGAACGACCAAAAGGTCATCGAGCTTTTCAAAGAAAGGGATAGGGAAGCTCTCTATCAGTATTCAAAAAACTATCTTAATACATATGCCAAATCTGGTGTTAATTTAATCCATTACATTGATCCCGATATGAAATCATTCTTGAGAACCCACCAGCCGGATAAATTTGGAGATGATCTTTCATATAGAAAACTTGTTAAGAAAGTAGCAACAACAAGACAAGAAGTGGCTGGCTACGAGGCTGGTAAATTTGGTGTTGCGATGAGATACATCGTACCCGTAATTTCCGAAGGTGAATTCGTTGGTATTGTAGAGATTGGAATATTGCTTGATAAGGCTTTCCTCGAATCGTTAATCGGTGAGAATGAGGTTGTCATTTTCTACGGTGAGGGTGGTAAGTTGTCAACACCGATGATTGTGAAAGAAAACGAAAATATAGAAATTTCAGGCGAGATGAACATAGAAAAGTGTTTAAGAACCGAGGGGTATTGCGAAGTTAAAAGCGGGTATCAGTACTTGTCTTATCCTATTAAAGATCCAGATGGAGAGACGATAGCGGTTATACTAACGCGAGTTTCAATTAAAGACGTTGAAGAACTTAGCAAACGTTCCATCACGATTGCTTCAGTATCGCAGGTTGCTGGTATTGTAGCACTGTTAACATTGGTGATTTGGCTCACAAGAAGTGTCATAGTACAGCTTTCCAAAGTACGTGAAGGAATTTCCAAATTTGAAACCGGCGATTTAACTGTCCAATTTGATGTCACTTCGAGTAACGAGATTGGCGACCTTGTAAAAGCTATATCTCAGGCAGTTGAGAAATTACGCAATGCTTTCTTAAATATCGAAAACACCTTTGGGACGATGAGGAAAGTTATCGAAAATTACAGCAGCTTGGTAGATAATCTAAGTAATGTTATTGAGCGTGCGGATAAGGTTTCTGAACAAGTTTACACGACTGCAGAAAATATTTCTTCAGCGTTTAAAGAAACGAACATGGCCGTTGCTGAAGTTGCCGAAGCAGCCCAAAACGTTGCTAATACAGCTCAGCAAATATCAGCATTTACGAATTCCGCATTCGATGAAATATCCAACTCGGTGGAGCTTGTAAAGGAACTCGTTGGAAAGATAGAAGAAACGATAAAGACATCAGAACGTTCTATGATGGTTACCGATTCACTTGTAAGTTATTCATCGCAGATACAAAACATAGTTGACACCATAAACTCGATAGCAGAGCAAACGAACCTACTCGCACTCAACGCGGCGATAGAAGCAGCAAGGGCAGGGGAAGCGGGAAGAGGTTTTGCTGTGGTCGCAGATGAAATAAGAAAACTTGCAGAAGAGAGTAAGAGGTCAACAAGTGATATACAAAAGATCCTAAGGAATATCAAAGATGGAGTGGAGCAAGTCGACCAGACCGTGAAGCAGAACGCAGAAGTACTGGGGACATCACGCGAGAGTGTGGTGAATGTACAGAAAGCGTTTGAGAGGATATACAAAATTATGGAAGACATCAATTCAAAAACTCAATCATTCGCAGCCGCAAGTCAAGAACAGAGTGCTTCAAGCGAAGAAATTAGTGCGGCAGTCCAAAGTGTTGCAGATAATGTAAATGAATTGGTTGGAATACTAAGAAATATGATGAACGAAATGGAAAAAACAAGGGAAATGATACCGGAAGTAGACATAGGTCAGGAAGCTCTCAAATTAGAAATAAAGATGTTTGAAGAGACGATGAAATTCTTTAAACTGCGTTAGTAGAATTAAAAACCTGCCAGTGTTGAGCTGGCAGGTTTTTTTGTTATCCTATTTCAACGTTCTTTGTCTCGATTGCTAAAAGAAGAACTATTACGGCTGCTAAAATCGACAATCCAGCGAGCCACGAGAAGATTTCAAGAAGGGATTTGTTCATCGAGAACATATATCCTGCGAATTGTGGGGCTAATATGCCTGCTATCCTTGCGACAACACCTGCCATTCCGTTGCCCGTTCCTCTCATTGTAGTTGGATACAACTCTGGAGTGTAAGCATACACAAGTCCCCATACGCCAAGTGTGAAGAACGATAGCAGTAAAGCGACGATTATCAACTGAACTGTATTTCCCACAAATGCCCAAAGTATTGCACTAACAGACATGCCTATAAAGTACATCGCAAGGGATTTCTTGCGCCCGAGCTTTTCGATGAAGTACGCAGCCGACAAGTATCCCGGCAGTTGTGCAACCATCATGAAAAATGTGAACCAGAGCGATTTTGTTGCATTCAGGCCTTGCTGAGCGAATATCTTTGGTGCCCATGAAAAGAGCGTGTAGTAAACAAAACTCACAACAAACCAGCTTGCCCAAATCATTATCGTTCTTGATAGATACGGACTTTTTAGTAATTCGATAACAGCAACTTTGCTCTCTGGTATAGGTGCGACATCGTAATGTATTTTCGCCTTTAAAACCTTTTCCAAACCGTCTTTCCCGTGCTTTTTGAATGCGAACTTTGGTGACTCTGGTAATTTGAGTAAAATCGGTAAGAGCACTAATCCCACAGCAAATGCCCAGTATGTTATTCTCCAGCTTATCTGCACTGTTGTCACCGAAACAAGACCTATAAGGATACTTCCTATCGCCCAGCTTGCTTCAAGAAGGACAAGGTAAGCACCGCGTAGCCCTTTTCCTAAGAATTCTGCAAGGTAAGCATTCACGGATGGCATCAAGCCGCCGTATCCGATACCAGCAAGCAAACGCAAGAAAAGGAACGTGGCTGCAGAGTTGGTGAATCCAAGAAAGAGCGAAAATACCACGGTGAAAAGGAAATACACAATATTTGAAATCTTTCTACCCAGAAAGTCAGCGACGAATCCTACACTCAGTGCTCCGATGAGCATTCCAATGAAAGTCGCACTCAAGATGTTGGCAGATTGTTGCACAGTCAGTGCCCACTCTTTACTTATCGCTGGGAGTGTAAAAGAAAGTGCGAGCACGCCTGCAGCGTCAAAAGACCACATCAGTGATGTAATGAAAAGCAGCAGTTTTCTTGTCTTGGAGTTTACATACGTCTCGACTATCTCATCAACGGAGAGTAGTTTTCTACTCGAGCCATGTGCCAGTTTTTCAACCATTTGCCGGCCTCCCTTCGCCTGATATGTCTTAACTACATTTTACCTTCGATGTAAAACATTGTCAATTTTTCTGATTTATCATCGATTGCAGGAGGCTGGTTTATGAAGGTTATAAAGCTGAGGAACGTACCACTTTTACTTACGGTTATATTGACATGTGCTTTCACGGTTATGTATTTTGTGAACCAACACTTTTCGAATCAGATTATAAAAGGATGGTCGGAGAAGTATAACGAAGCGATTGTAAAGATTTTGAAAGAGAAAGTGGAGAGCAAGGTTCCGATTTTTTCGATACTAACAGAAATGATACTAACAGAAATATTGCAAAACGATCCGAACTTGATAAATATTATACAAACAGACGATAAGGATTCGCTGCACTATTATCTGGAGTATACCTTTGATACTTATAAACAATACGGGCTTAGTATTCTGCAATTCAACAGACCTGATTTGAAGCTAAAGACACTCTCGTGTCTTCAGACATGAGTAACAGTTAGTATGTCAGACAGTTGTGCTATCATAATCATTGTTCTGACTTGACTCACAAGACAACAGATGTTGTAATATACGTACCATGTTAATCTCGCGAAGGGGTGTTGCTAGTGGCTCATCTTCATAGAGGCAGAGGTTACGTTTATTCCATTCAATACCATATCGTCTGGTCCGTTAAGGACAGACTTAAAATCCTTACCGGCGAAATAGAACGCAAGCTAATCGACATCCTCTACGAAATTGCAAAAGAGCAGGGTGTAAATGTACTAGCTTTACAGGTCAACTTAGACCATGTGCACATATTAGTTGACGCATCGCCCCAGGTCTATATACCAAACCTTGTGAAGGCTCTGAAAGGTGTAAGCGCATGGAGATTGTTCCAAGCTTTTGCTGAACTGAAAACTCGTCTCTGGGGTGGCCATCTTTGGAATCCGAGTTACTTTGTGGCAAGTGTTGGCAACAACGTAGAAGAAAAAGTCAGACAGTATATTCTCTCACAAAAGGAGAGAAGTTAAGTTGATAGTCACGTACAGATACAGGATATATCCAAACAAGCAACAAAAACTGCAACTTTCCAAAACATTCGGCTGCACAAGATTTGTGTGGAACTATTTTCTTGCTTGGAGAGAGGAAAGATACGGAGAACAAAAACTCGCAACCACTGAGGCTGAGTGTAGAAAACACCTAAATAGCGTGCTCAAAGAGCAGTATCCTTGGCTTAGGGAAGTTGATAAGTTTGCTCTGGAAGATGCATTGATAAGATTGGATAATGCATATAACAGATTCTTCAAGGGTCTAAACCTCGTTTTAAGAAGAAAAAATCACACAGGTTTTCATACACAACGTATTCTACAAACAACAACATCCAGATTGATTTCGGAGTTATGGCAAAAGATAAGACCAAGAACCGCTGTTGGGGAAAAATAAGACTACCAAAACTTGGTTGGATTAAGGCACGAATACACAGAACGTTCAACGGTAAGATAAAGACTGCAACAGTTACGTTACTTCCCAGTGGACATTACTATGTTTCAATCGCTGTTGAGGTTGATAAAGTTAACAACAAAACCAAACACCAGAGCCAATCAACTATGCAGTTGCACTTGACCTTGGGCTTAAAAGTTTCTACGTGGATAGCAACGGTAATCGTGTCGAAGCACCGAAGGTGCTTGCTAAATATGAGAAAAAACTAAAGAAACTGCAAAAAGATTTATCAAGAAAGAAAGTAAAAAGCAAGAACTTTGAGAAAGCCAGAATCAAACTTGCTAGGTTGTATCAGAAAATATCAAATATCAGGAATGATTTTCTGGAGAAATTAACCTCGCAGGTGATTAACGAAAACCAAGTTATCATCTGCGAGGATTTGCGTGTTAAAAACCTGGTAAAGAACGGACGACTTGCAAAGAGCATACTTGATGCATCATGGTCGAAATTTTTGCAAATGCTCAAACACAAAGCCGAGAGACGAGGTAGGATATTCATACAGGTATCGCCAAACTTTCCATCATCACAAATATGCAGTGATTGTGGATACAAGAATGAAGAAGTAAAAGACCTGAGTGTGAGAGATTGGGAGTGTCCAAGCTGTGGTAGTGTACACGATAGAGATTTCAACGCGGCGAGGAATATACTTGCAGAAGGTCTAAAGCTGCTTAGCGAGATTAATAAACCCGTAGGGCTGGGACGGCCCGAGCTGAAAGGCGATGCCTGTGGAGGCAAGACCTCTACTATCGGTGGTACGTCACTGGTAGCAAGTCTTGTCTATGAAGCAGGAAGCTCGTGACTTCAGTCATGAGCGGTTCATATTTTCCCTCATCTGCGCGAAGCTGATAGAAAGGTTAAAGAGACTGTTCAAAACTTTTCGGAAGACTTGACGAAAAAAATTCCGGCTGGGAAACGATGTCTTGGTTCAAGAGTTAGAATTTTAAAAATCTAAAAAGTCGAAGAAATGGAAAACTCACACTAAACGGTTATGTTAATACGAAATTGATGATTTGAGAGATGCAAAACTCTTTTTTAAAAAAGTTTGTGCTATAATTATTTAAAAAAATCTGTCACCTCTACGGTCGTCTTTTAGTTTAAGAGTGAGTAGGAGGTGAAGAGCATGAGTGAGAGCAAGAACAATAGTAAAGAAATTTTTTCGGAGATTAAATTCATAAGAATCAGCTTGTTGTTTCTAACCTTCTTCGTTTTGTTTGCTGAGGTTTTTCTGGGATATATGATTTATAAAAAACGAACAGAATACTTTCAAATAAAAGTGGTGTTCGATAAAATTAATTCAGTCTTCCTCGATCATTCAAAGGCCGAAGGTCTCATTGAGGTGATGGAACGCTACGGTTTTGAAACTTCTGAGTTCATAAAAGCGATCAATTCAAACGATTCCCAGACTATAGCAAAGCAATTAAGAGACTTTGCCTCATTTATGCGCGAGTATGAAGCAAAGAGTATGCAAAGTGGATTTAAGTTCTTTACGTGGGTTATAACTGTTATTCTCATATCGATGTTTCTGATTCTCTTAAACTTTAGAAGTAGATACAATTTCGTACAATCATTTTCGACCAAATTGTACGAAATATTAAAGAAAATTTCTGAATCTTTGTATATCGAGAATATACCAATTATACAGTCCGAAACATTTAAAGAAGAGTCGATCATAAACGCTTTGATAAAGGAAGCCAACATGAGGAACGGGATAGTTAGTTATTTTAGAGAACTTCCATATGTTGATACAATTGAAGAATATATCAAACTCGTTGGTGAACAAGTTTGTAGCTTTTTTGAAGTGGAGAGGTTCTCACTTGCTTTGATATCAGATGATGAAGTGATTGCAGAAGAGGCGTACTTTTCAGAACCGGGACAGAGAGCTTTTTTGCATAAAGGTTTCAGACAAAAGCTCGGTGAGACATCACTTGGGAAAATTGCGAAAGAAGGGCTTAAGTATCGTATCATTAACGATTTGAGAGCTGTTAATTCCAAGAGTGCAGAACTCATAGTCAAGGAAGGATTTTTGTCCAATTTAACAGTTCCAGCAGTTGTTGGTGGGGAAGTAATAGGGTTTTTCTTTTTGACATCGAAAGAGGTTAACCATTTTACTGAAGAAGACGGAAAGCTATTCCATATAATTTCTTTGATACTTTCACCTAAGTTGTTTTACGCGTTGGCAATTCAGAACGTAGTGGCGAATTTTGGTGAATCCCTGGTAAAACTCTCAGAGTACAGAGACAACGAAACAGGCAATCACATTAGGAGGGTTTCAACTTATTCGAAGATACTAGCAGAGGCTATGAAGCTTGAGCCAAGGCTAGTCAGGGAAATATATGAGTTTGCTCCATTGCATGACATTGGAAAAATAAGTATACCTGACAGCATACTACTCAAACCAGGCAAGCTTGATGACGACGAATGGAAGGTTATGAAAACACACGTGATGATAGGTGTAAGAATTATCGAAGATTTTGTTGAGAACAGTCGGAAAATCATGTCTGGCAACTCGCTCAAGACGGCGATAAATTTGATTAGAGACCACCACGAGAAATGGGATGGAAGCGGGTATCCGTTTGGAAAGAAGGGAGAGGAGATAAGTATCGAAGGGAGGATACTGGCAGTTGCCGATGTGTTCGATGCTTTGACATCGAAAAGGCCGTACAAAAAGCCATTCTCGTTTGAGAAAGCGGTTGAGATAATAGGTAGAGGGACGCATTTTGATCCAAGAGTAGTCGATGCGTTTGTTGAGAATATAGAAAAAATAAAGGCAATTTACAACGAGCTTAAAGACGTTGAGAGCAACGAAATTTCCGAGCCAGACAAAGAAAAGGCAGGTAACTAAGCTGGATGGGTGATTGGTGAGTTATGGCTGATAGATTTAACAAAATAGAAAGTTCGAGAACAACTCGTAGCAAGAAGGTAGCTTTTCTTGGAATCTTTCTTGGGTTTCTTTTTGTTTTTCTTTATATCGGCAGTCTAACACCGAGTAAGTGGACTTTCCTTATCGTTGCATCGTATTTGCTCTATGGCCCGTATTTGATATTCGATTCATTTTTTATGGGGCTTTTGGAAGTGTTTGGTTTAAATGTGTTGGCCTATTTGTTCATACCAAGAATTGGATATGTGACCACCTTTGCTTTCATATCTTTTTACATTCCTATCAGGTATCTTTTAGAAAGGCATGGAAAGGTACTTTCGTGGGTTGGCAAGTATGTGTATTTCAACTGTGCGTTTTTTATTTGGCTTTTTGTTCAAGGCGTCGTATTGGACATCGACATACTCTCACAGACAGCTCAAGCAATTCAAAAAGTTGTGATTATTGATGAAAAGCTTGTTATGTACGGCATAGTTATTTTTGCTAACGTGTTTTTTGCTGGCTATGAGATTCTGTTTGAAAAGGTTGTTTTGGAAATGAAGAAATGGATTGAAAAATTTCTCGATGTTAAATGATAGAGCGAAAATTCTCGTACCGTGGAGGTGTATTTTGTGCGAAGTATATATGAGATACTTAACATTCCAGAAGATGCAACACACAGTGAGGTTGAAAAGTTGTATAATGAATACCTTGAAAAGTACAATCCAAAAAGGTACGAAAACAGCCATTTAAAACCTATTGCAATTGCAAAGTACAATGAGCTTGTGGAAGCCTATAGCGAGTATTTGGAGAAAAGAAAGCTTGAACAACCTCTTGTAAACAATTCTTCGGTCGACAATTCAGAATTTTTAGGTCAGCATGTTTTAAGGGGATATCGTCCTGGCTATTACAGAAGAAGTAATGGTTGCTGCGATGACGTGTGTAGATGTATTGGATGCATGTGGGTTGGCGATACGTGTTGTGAATGTATGGGTGGAGATTGTATTTCATGTATGTGAGATTTTCTTTTTAAGTAGGTGCTGGGATGTTTGGGTATGTAAGACCTGTTAAAGATGAGCTGAAAGTTAGAGAATTAAACGAATTTCGTGCTTTTTATTGTGGCGTGTGCACGAGTTTGCACAAAGCAAGATACCTTGCAAAATTCTTTTTAAGTTATGATTCTGTGTTCTTTGCACTGCTTTTGACTTCACTCAGGGGTAAGGAGTTAGAGTACAAGAGAAGGTTTTGCGGTATTGAGTTGAGAAATATCAGTTATTTTGAAGGTGAGGAAATACAACTTGCCGCAGGTAATTTTCTGTTGCTTTTGAAGTACAAACTTTTTGATGATGTTGAAGATGAAAGGAACTTTGCTAAAGCTCTGCTTTTGAAAGTTTTCAAGAATATTCCTCCAGTTCAACCTTCCGTGGAGTTTCGTCTCCAAGCTCTTCTGAAAGAGCTTAATGAATTGGAGAAAAGAAGAGAACCATCTATCGATAAAACTGCAGAGGTGTTTGGTGATATCGTGTCTTTGTTCTTTGAGAATTTCCAAGGCCTGCCTTCTGAACAAATAACTGTTTTGGTGCATTTGGCAAAGCATCTCGGAAAGTGGATATACGCGCTTGATGCGTTTGATGATCTGCGAAGAGATTTAAAGAAAGGGAACTACAATCCTTTCGTTACCCAGTATGGTTTTAGTTCAGGTATGGACGTTGAAGAATTTGTAGACAGCATAAGGCCAGAGGTTAGGAAATATCTCTTCAGAGTTTTGGATGAAGTTGTCCTTGCCTATAATTTGCTTGAGTTGAAAACGTACAAGGGAATTTTGGACAATATAGTCTATCTAGGACTGTTTGATGAAACAGAACGTGTTCTAAGTGGAAGAAAGACATGTGGAAAGGTTCATAGAGCTTGATTTTCCTTAATTCTTTCTTTTGCTATGTTGTTTCATACTTTAAAAATATGGACAAATATGTTAAAATATTTAGGTCGTTTGAAAATAAAAGCGCTTGAAACTTGCTCAGCTTTAGGAGGTTTTTTGCATGATAAGATGGAACCTTTATTCTTTTGGAGAGTTTATCCCACATTGGTATAAGTGGGAAGACGGGACGAAGTTTGTAGCTGTTTATGGAACGTACGAAATCGGAGATTGGGTCTTCCAGGATTCAAAACTGGAGATTGAATTAATCGAAGTACCTGATGAAATCAGAGATATGAGGGAAATATATGAATTCCCATGGGAAAGGTTCAAGATACTACCAACAGAAAAGACGGTAGTCGTTAGTCAAGGGAATTTGGAAGATATCGCGGAAACCGAATTCGAAAAATTCGTTTTGGGACTACATGAGCAAAATTGAGATTCATTTTCAATGAAAGCTGAGGGTGATATCACCAAAAAAGCGGGCGTACATCTGCCCGCTTTTTGTTTTACTGTAGTGGTCTAATTATTTTCCTGTCGTGATTTCCATGAAGAATTTTGTAGTCTTTCTGAGTATTTCATCCTCAATTTGCTCTATTTCTTCATTTGACGGTTGGTATCCGACCGCTTTGAATAGGTTGATTGCGAATGTTTCATAGTCGGCACAATCGACATCGAAGAAGTCGTCTAAGGGAGACTCAAGTAGTGAAGTCAGCCTTGTTGAGAATAGGAAGTGGATTTCTTCAATTTCACCACGTATATCTTCGATGATATGGTCTATGTTCTTGTCACCAGATAGTATGTGTTGGTACAATCTCAATATCGCTGTTGAACATGCAAGGGGTAGCCCTGCGCCCATTGTTAATAGTGTGAGTTTGGTGGTGTTTTTCTCCATGATTATTGGATCTGTGCCTGCGATGTACATTCCGGCTAAGATATATGGGAAGTTATTCGTATCCGCAATGGTAACATCTTTTAAGATCGGCTCTATTTTAGTTAATCCCAAAAAGTCTTCAACGATGAGTTCTCCATCATCGTTGGTGGATTGTACGATAGTTTCGAGGGCATCTTGAAATGGGAATTCTATTTTTTCCAAGAGCTCTTCAGATCCTTTCATTTCATTTTCAAACTCATCGTCGTATTTTCTCTTGCCTACGAAGAACTGGATTCTCTCAAAATTTTCGCGAAAATCGTCCTGTACTTTCTCAAAAGTTTGGTAAGCTTCCTCGTAAAGTCCCAACCTGCGCTGGAGTATGCCCAGTTCGTTTAGCACTTCCGGTGTTTCGTACTGTTTGGAAAGTTCGAGCAATAGTCCGTAAGCTTGAAAGTGTTTTCCAAGTCTTGTTAAAGTGTAGGCAAGGTTATACATGATCTCGGGTTTTTTGGCAATTTCGAGGCCTTTTTTGAAAATCTCTTCGGCTTTTTCGTACTGCTGACGGAGGTTATAAACAACTCCAAGTCTCAAGTAGGCTTCGGGCATTGGTTCGAATTTTATCCCTTCAGCAGATAATTCGCTTGATTCGAGTTTTTGCACTATAGAGCGGTATATAACTTCTGCATCGCTTAGTTGTCCCAGCTCCATGTAGATGTCCCCGATTTTCAAAAGCGGGAGCAAGAAGTTTGGGTCTGTTTGATACGCTTTTGTGTAAGCTTCCATCGCTTCATCGTAATCCTTTTTGGCAAACAGCACATTGCCAAGTTCATAGTAAGCAAGTGAAAAGTTTGGATTCAGAGCTAAGGATTGCTTGAATTCAATTTCTGCAAGCTCATAATTTCCAAGTTTAGCTTGCAAGATAGCATTGTAAAAATAATAGCGGTAGTCTTCCTGAAGGTCTCGAGCTCTTTTTAGAACCTGCTGTACCTCGTCGAATTTGCCTTCGTTGATAAGTATTTTGAATTTTTCATAAAGAAAGTAAAGTAAATAGGATTTCCAGTATTCACTCTTTTCTATCGAATATTGCTCTTCAAGCCCTCTTAGTATCACATCGATTGGGATGCTGTTTTGATCTGTTATGAGCAACAGGTCCTCGGCAAGAACGGGTAACTTCACTGGTAAGTTCAGCCTTTTTGCGACTTCCGGCTTAATTGGAAGGTACACTATCGCCTTTATTTTCTCCACCTCGCTTTTTGAAAGCTAATTATCCAAGAGGTCCCAGTTTCCTTCCACCGATTATGTGGAAGTGTATGTGGTGCACTTCCTGACCGGCATCTTTACCGTTGTTTTGAACGATTCTGTAACTTTCCAAACCATTTATTTTCGTCACCATCTTAATTACTTCAAATAATTTCCACATCTTTTGGCTGTCTTCCAGAGAAAGCTCACTAACTGTTGGAACATGCTTTTTGTAGATAGCCAGCAAGTGAACGGGTGCCACAGGTTTTATGTCTTTTATGACTATGAAATCGTCATCTTCGTATACTTTTTCTGAAGGTATCTCTCCGTTTAAGATCTTACAAAATACACAATCAGCCATATCCAGCCCCCCTCGAACGAATCATTCTTCTGAGATTTTTACAACTTTCTTTACGTTGCTCTCAATTTGATAGTATTTCCCATTTCCGACATTTAATTGGTCGATGGTTGTTTTAAAAAGGTAAAGCACAGCGTAGTTTTCAACTTTTGCACTTTTTAAGGAAGAGCTTTTGAATTTCAACACGCTACCTTTCGATGTATTTAATGTTGATACTTTCGATGATATGAGTGATACGGAAGATAAGTCAGAAACTAAGAGTTTATCGAACTGTGAGTTGTAGGAAATTACTTTGGAGAGAAGTCCCACATTAAAAATGTTCGCAGCTGAATTGTTTATCACGACATGGCCACAGTTCTGGATTTGAAGTTCGTCGATTGTGGAGTCAATAATGTAGACAGCGTATGCGCCGTTGATCGAAACTTTGCTAAGCGATGTTTTTCTAATTACTACGAAGTTCGTTAAGTTAGCATCAATGCTCCTGAAGTTCGAAGCATCTACAAAAATCAGAGCCCCTCTATCTGAAGTTATGTCCATCTCAGGACCGATAGCGCTAATGTATGCAGAACCATTTTCAGAAACATTCAACCTTCCGCTTCCAAGAAAACTCACAAGACCAGTTGTGACTAACGTACCTTTGATGTTTAGTTCTGCGTTGAGTGCGCTTATCACTGTGACACCGGATTCTAATATAAGGGCACTTTTTTCTGGGAGCACAGTCTTGCTGATTATCCTGTAAGGTGACTTGGACGAAAGTAGGAACTTTCTGCCAGAGATGTTTGTAATCGGGTTCTGTGAGTCGAGTATGTCGAGTTTTTCGAGTGTTGGAGGTACAAATGCCACATCAGCGACGTTACCGAATTCATCACTGGCAACAGCAAGATAAAACTTGTCGGAAAGTTTGATCTCGTTAGATCTACTTAGAGGTTTTAGGGCTCTTACGTTTGGATCAAGGAAAGTGACCGTGCTGTCAAAAACGTACGTATAAACTTCCGTTGAACCGTTCAGACGAATTTGGTCAGGCACTGTCTTTACCTCTACAGTGAATTTCTGTCCGTTATATGTGATATTTCTCTTACCATCATCCAGAAGCATTCCGTCGATAAACTTGAATGGATAGTTTTTACCATCGACTTTGATTTCACCAGTTAGTTCTATCCGTTCAATCCCCAGTCTCGTAGGAATAACAGTCCCGGCAATCGATGTGACCACCGGGAGAATTAATAACATAAGCGCTATTAAAGATATTGAAGCATTTAGACCAAGCGCATGGGTGTGCAAAGTTTTGATTCTCTTCATCTTATCATCTCTTCTGCCCTTTTTAAATTTTATATCCTTTCACCTCTGAGCACAGCGGAGCATCGTGGACACGTTTCTGGGTGCTGCTCATCTTTTCCAGTGTCTGGATGGTATTTCCAGCAGCGTTGACATTTTTGGCCTTCTGCTCTCTGAACCATTACATTTGCAAACTGGCCATTCAGTCCTGAGACGTTATCAGATAGTGTTACTTTTGAAACTATGAAGAATTCTTCAAGTAAAGGTTCGTACTTTTTGAGCAGAGCCTTTAGCTCATCGTTCTTCGCTTCGATAATTACGTGTGCATCAAGCGAGTGGCCTATCACATCCGACGACCTGGCGCTTTCAAGTGCTTTCAGTACGTCATCGCGTATGAGTAGTAAGTGGTTGAGCTCCTCAAGAAGGTTCTCATCAATAAATTCTTTCCTAAACTCTGGCCAGTATTCAAGGTGCACACTTTCGTATTTCTTCAAGTGACTTTCTTGATAAGCCTCTTCCGCTGTGAAAGGAATGATGGGCGCAAGAATCTTTATCAGTGCTTCAAGTATGTAGTGCAAGACGGTCTGCGCGGACCTTCTGTATATCGAATCTTTTGCCTCTACGTATAGTCTGTCTTTGAGTATGTCCAGATAGATTGCGCTTAGCTCTGTTGTACAGTATTTGACGGTTGCGTTGTAGACTTTGGAGTATTCGAATTCGTCGTAGTATTGCGTTACTTGTTCAATGAATTTCTGGAGTCTGCCAAGTGCCCACTTGTCTAGTGGGAGCAGTTTTTCATACGGTAGTAAATCAGCCTCTGTGAAGTCGTACAAATTACTGAGTAGGTATCTGATCGTGTTTCGCAACTTCCTGTAAACTTCAACCTGCTGTTCGATAATGTTCTTTCCAACTCTGATGTTATCGAAAAAGTCCGTACTCGCAACCCACAATCTCAGTATATCTGCACCGTACTTGTTCACTATCTCCATAGGGTCTATTACATTACCCAGTGATTTACTCATTTTTCTGCCTTGTTCGTCTTTGATGAATCCGTGAGTTACAACCGCTTTGAATGGTGCTGTTCCCGCCTTTGCAGTTGAAAGGAATATCGAGCTCTGGAACCAACCCCTGTGCTGGTCATCACCTTCAAGGTAAAGGTCAACGGGGAACTTTTCACCTTTTGAGCGTATCACTGCTTCCCAAGAGCATCCAGAATCGATCCAGACATCCAGTGTATCGTGAGTTTTTTCAAAATTTTTGCTCTTGCATGATGGACAATGGAAATCTGCAGGAACCAGTTCGTTGACATCGAGCTCAAACCATGCATCTGTTCCTTTTTCTTTAACTATGTTCGCAAAATGTTCGATTACTTTTGGATCAAGTATTACTTCGCCGCAGTCCTTACACTTGACCGCCGGAATGGGCACACCCCAGACTCTCTGACGGGAGATAGTCCAATCTGGCCTTTCTTGCACCATAGCTGTGATACGATTTTCGCCCCATGAAGGATACCACTTAACCTTCTTAATCTCTTCCAGCACTTTGCCACGAAGGTTATTCTTATCAACTGAGATGAACCACTGAGGCGTTGCGCGGAACATAACTGGTCCTTTACAGCGCCAGCAGTGTGGGTAGCTGTGGCTGATCTTTCCCACTTTTATCAAAGCACCGTTGTTTTTCAAATCATCTACTATGACTTTGTTAGCATCCCATATTTTCAAACCTTCGTATTTGCCTGCTTCTTTTGTGAACCTTCCCTCATCATCTACGGGTGAAAGCACGGGAAGGTTGTATTTTAAGCCCGTTTGGTAGTCCTCTTCACCATGTCCCGGTGCCGTGTGGACACAACCAGTACCGTCTTCGAGTGTCACGTAATCTGCAAGAACGATAACCGAAGTTCTGTCGTAAAGCGGGTGCTTTGTGAGTCTTCCTTCAAGTTTTTTTCCTACAAATTTTTCAACGATTTCAAAATCAACGCCCACATCTGCAGCGAATTTCTGGAGAAGTCCTTCGGCAACTATCCAGTATTCTCCGTCGACCTTTATTTTGACGTACGTATAATCCGGATGGAGTGCAATGGCAACGTTTGCGGGAATAGTCCAAGGTGTTGTAGTCCAGATAACAACAAAGGTATTTGGCTCGTCAATTATCTGGAATTTCACGTAAATAGATGGTGACTCGTGGTCGTGGTATTCTATCTCCGCTTCTGCAAGTGCGGTTCTACATGTTGGACACCAATAGACTGGTTTGTTACCGCGGTAGACATTACCGTTTTCTACCAGTGTTTTGAATACATCAAGGATGTGATATTCATAATCTGGGTCGAGCGTTATGTAAGGATGTTCCCAGTCACCCTTAACACCAAGCCTCTTGAATTCTTCTCTTTGAATGTCGACGTATTTCAGTGCAAATTCCTTACATAGTTTTCTAATCTCAACCGGCGTTTTGTTCTTTGCTTCTTCACCAAGCGAGGTTGTAACCCTGTGTTCAATGGGCAATCCATGAGTATCCCAGCCCGGAACGTACGGTACTCGATAGCCACGCATCGTCTTGTATCTTGTAACGAAATCTTTTAGGACCTTATTCATGGCGGTTCCAAGATGGATATCTCCGTTTGCGTACGGAGGACCATCGTGAAGCAGATACGTTGGTGCACCTTCTCTTGTTTCTAATGTTTTCTTGTAAATCTCTTTCTCTTCCCAAAACCTCAGCATCTCTGGTTCCTTGTTCACAAGGTTTGCTTTCATCTGAAAGTTCGTTTGCGGCAGGTTCAATGTAGCTTTATAGTCCAATTTGAGCACCTCCTATGACCATTCTATCGATTTTCACCGATTACACAATACAAAAAAAGGGGTGATGCCCACCCCTTTTCTAAAAGGTGTGGGCATCATTCACATGTTAATCAAACGGCTAATTACTTCTTTTAGTTCTGTTAAATCCGATGACTTTACGATGTAGGCATCTGCAGCCCAAGAGGCCATGTCGCTTTTGTAATGTGAATACGCTGTCAATAAAACGAGTTTCGCTTCACGCCTTATTTCTCTTAACTTACCTGCAAGTTCCAATCCGTTCATGCTACCGGGCATTTCTATGTCGATAGTAACAAGGTCGTAGGGCTTTTCCGAGAATTTTTTCAGTGCTTCGTCAGCATTTTCTGCCTCATCTACTTCGTAACCTGCATCCATTAATTCTTCAGCTATCAAGAGTCTCATGTTTGGTTCGTCTTCAACAACAAGAATTCTTTTGGGCATAATTTTACCCCCTTTCTCGGGGATATTATACCACAAGCATTGTTAATATTTCAACTCACTTTTGACAAACTTAGATTAATTCTTGTTAATGTGCCTTGTACATCACCATAGCGGATATCGAACCAACGTCTATCTTGCCACTAACTTGATACAGTACATTGTTCCCTGCTTTGCGCTTGTCCACAACAACATTCCATGTGCCTTCAGGAAGCGTGAATTGTTGGTCCTTTGTATCACCGTTGTAGATCACGAGTATCTCTTTCCATGGGTCGTTTTCGTCTCTGATTACAAACGCTACCATCTTCCTTGGAGCAGGCAAGAACGTGATTTTCTTTCTTATGTCTTCAGCTGTTCTCTGTCTGAACGCAATGTGTGATTTTCTCATTTCGATGAGCCCTTTGTAATAATTGAAGACATCAATAAATTCTGCCTTTCTCGCGTAATCAAAGCCGTTGATTGATATTGGTGAACTATATGAGTTTTCATCGAATTTCTTCGTTCTTGCGAAGTCTTGACCGCCGTGCAAAAATGTTACGCCTTGAGATGTAAGAAGTATAGCACCTGCGAGCTTTTGTGCATCTTTAAGCATTTCTTCTGTCCATTTCACAGTTGTATCGGCCTGTGCTGCTAAATAATTCTTGTCCCAGAGTGTATGGTTGTCGTGGCATTCGACGTAATTTATCGTTTCTTGCGGGTCTTTTGTGAAGCTTTTGATAATTTCGTCGTATTCGATGCTGCCCACAACACCACGCTTTACACCAGTTTCTTTTGCAAGAGCGCCCATGAGGAAACCTTTCACTGTTGCGTTGAAAACGGAACCGCGCAGTGCATCCCTGAATTCGTCGTTGAACGCTGCGATGCCTGTTCCTCCAACATCTGCTTTTCCAAACCTAACAGGTGCACCCCAACCGCCCCAAGGTTCACCATACAGAAGAACAGTCGGTTCTATCTTTTCAAGCTCTGATTTTATAACGAGCATTGTTGTTTTATCCATCAAGCCCATTTGGTCGAACCTAAAGCCATCAACTTTGTATTCTGTGACCCACCATTTCAACGTATCGATTATGTATTTTCTCATCATCGGTCTTTCGCTTGCAATAACGTTTCCACAACCGCTTTCGTTCAAATACGCACCCGTTTTATCGATCCTGTAGAAGTAGTACGGAACAGCTTGATCGAATGGGGACATCACACCAACGCCCCAAGTGTGCGGGAAGACCATGTCAAGGATTACCCTTATGCCGTTTTCGTGGAGTGCCTTTACCATCTGCTTCACTTCAATTATCCTCGTATAAGGATTGATTGGATCTGTTGAATATCGACCTTCTGGTACAGTAAACAGGTACGGGTCGTAGCCCCAGTTGTAGCTCTTTTCGAAGTCCTTGTCAGCTTCATCACCTGTCCAGAAGTCGAACATCGGCAGGATGTGGACATGTGTGACACCGAGTTCAACAAGATGATCAAGTCCTGTGGTTACTCCATTGGGACCCCTTGTGCCTTTTTCAGTAAGGCCCAAGTACGTTGCTTTGTTCTTAACTCCAGAATTATCGAGCCCTGTTATATCTGCGATGTGGATTTCGTAAATTATCGCATCTTCTGGTGCTGCCAAAGGTGGTCTTGCGACCTTTTCCCAATCTTGCGGATTTGTTTTGCTGAAGTCGATTATTGCACTCTTAGCTGAATTCTTAGTGACCGCTTTTGAGAAGTAGTCAACGGCTTCTCTGTATTCTCCGTAGCTGAAGTACCTAATTTTGTAGAACCAACCATCCCAGTTACCTTCAAGAACAACTTCCCATGCCCCATTTCCTATGTATTTCATCGGAACAACTTTCGTTGGTTCTTTGTCATCCCAGTTCTTGTAAAGCAACAAATCAACAGTCTTTGAAACAGGTGACCAAACTCTGATCGTTGTCTTTGTAGGTGTGTATTCGAAACCAAGAGGTCCATCGTAGTAGATTTTATCGAGTATCTCCATCATCACGACTCTTGCAGCCTTGTAACCTTCGATTTCTACTTGCACATCTTTGTTGACATCTTCGAGTTTGATAGGTTCTGCAAGCACAACCTTGACGTGGTTTGTTTTTGAAATATCGGTAGGATTAGCCTTCTCAACGCGTGCGATCTTGAGAGGTTTCCCATCTACCGTTACTTTTGCACCTACTTTTGTTGTGTCCACCTGGCCTGTTAAGTATGCTTCGATCGTATTTTGGTCTCTTGCCTGTGCAAAGAGAACCCTTGGACTTGTGTCTGGTTTTGTTGTGTAAATCTGTTCAATTCCTTGCAAGAGCCACACCTCCGCCTTTCCGTCTTTGATTGTTATAAACCTATCCATTGCAACGTCTTTTTCTTTCCACTCTCCAAGTCTAACTATAATTCCTACTTTCGTCAATGTTTCTTGGAATTTTACCTTTGCCACCACTCCGAAATCGTCTCTTTCGGTGAATTGATAAGCGGCTCCATCTTTTGAGATAGGTTCTACCCACCAAATCCACAAGTTCCAACCGTCGTAGTTACCGTCCCATCTGTGGTAATGGATGATGAGCTCTGTTTCAGCAAAACCTACTGACAATGAAAGCAAAACAAGAAAAATCACAGAAAGTTTTTTCAGCATACCTATCCTTGGATCGTTGAACATACCCGCGCACCTCCCTAAGTAGGGTTTTTAATCTGATAAGAAAACGCCAAGATCCATAACCGAAAGTATTATACATGATTATATGATTATTTTCTACCTATTCTTGGAACTATTTCCAGAAGAATCGGTTATGGCAATGTGCGTTCTTAAAAATTCTTAATATACCAAAAATCTTCCTTAATTAATTGCTGAGAAAATTAGAGCGAACTTTAAAAATTGGAGGTGTTATGTATGAGAAAGTTCTTCTTAACTGTATTACTTGTTTCGCTCTTTGCGGTATTTGGTTTTTCAAACACGTTAGTTATCAAAGGTTCAAACACACTCCTTGACGTTGCACAGTTGTGGGTTGAAGAATTCAGCAAAATGAATCCCGGTATCAAGATCACACTTGAAGGTGCTGGAAGTTCAACAGGAATTGCAGCACTCTTCAACGGGACGACAGACATAGCAAATTCTAGCAGATGGCTTAAAGACTCCGAAGTTCAGAAGATGCTTGAATTGAAAAAATGGTTTGCTCCAGTTCTTGTTGCATGGGACGGTATTGCGATTGTTGTTCACAAGAACTTACCTATTAATAACATCACCATCGACCAGTTAAGGGATATCTACACTGGTAAGATCACAAGGTGGAATCAGTTGAATCCTAACTTGCCAAACGCTGAAATAGTCCCATTCTCAAGAAACACTGCATCAGGAACATTTGAAGTCTTTAAAGAAAAAGTCCTCGGCGATGAAAAAATGTCACCAAGAGTTAGAATGCTTGAATCATCGATGGCAGAACTTGAGACCGTTGCAAAGACACCTTACTCAATTGCTTACTTTGGAGTGGGGTATGTTGATCAGAGCGTTAAAGTAATCTCTGTGAACGGAGTAATGCCAACAAAACAAAATATCCTCTCTTACAAGTATCCACTCTCAAGACCATTGTTCGTCTTTGTGGATGTAACGAAGGGATGGCCAGAAGAAGGACCAGTTGCCGATTTCCTGAGGTTCATAGTATCAAAGAGAGGTCAGGAACTTGTAGAAAAGGCAGGATTTGTTGCAGCTCTTGGTCAGTAAGAATTGCTAAAATACATAGTCAAAGAACGTTTTGAAGATTTGTTGAGGAAAGGGGATGCGATGTGCACAGAGAGATAAAGGACAAGACGCGTAAAGCATTGATGGGAATATCTTCAATTACAGCGATCGCTGCTCTCTTTGGGATATATTACTACCTTGTGAAAGAATCTTTACCAGCTATCCGCTCCGTTGGAGCGGAGCTCTTTTTGTCTGATCAATGGTACCCGGTATGGGAGCCTGCAGAATTTGGAATGCGCACACTTATCATCAATTCAATCATTGTAACCGCTTTAGGAACACTTATAGTTGTACCTATAGCGTACTTTATGGCAATATATTTGCACGGATTTGCTTCTAAGAAGGAAAAGTCTGTGATAAGGCGATTAATCGAGTACCTTTCTGGTATTCCATCGGTGATCATTGCTTTCGTATTCTTGACCTATCTAAGCCCAGTTTTCCCTAAATTGGGTATATACTCACCGCAGAACTTGCTACTTGCACTGATAGGATTGTTCTTTTTAACGATACCGATAAGCACGGTTTTGATATTGGAGTCTTTGGATAATGTTCCAAGGGAATTGGAGGAAGCAAGTGCAGCACTTGGGGCATTGCCGTTGAAAACATATACGAGAATTACAACAAAGGCGGCCTTACCTGGTGTTTTGAATGCTATCGTTCTTACAGCTAACCGAATCGTTGGTGAAACTATCGTCGTGCTGCTTCTTGGTGGTGGAGCTGCGATGGTACCCAGAAAATTGACCGACCCGATGAAGACGTTAACGGCTGCTATAGCGAGCGAAATGCCCGAGGCAGCAAGGTTCTCTTTGCACTACAGTGCGTTGTTCTTCGCTGGATTAGTTTTGATAATCTTTTCAACGATATTTGAACTAACCTCTGTTGCGCTGCTAAGGAGGAGTCGCAAATGAGCCCTGATAAAAAGAAACTCAGATCAAAGGCCTCGGAAAACAAGAAGGCACGTATTGTTTTAAGAACACTGACGTACGTAATTTCGGTTCTTATCGTTCTTGTCTTTTTACTAGCGTTCGTTCCAGGTTTTAAATACTGGTCTTGGGAGTTCTTCTCTCAATTTCCTAAAAACCAGATGACGGATGGTGGGATATTCCCAGCGATTTTGGGTTCGGTACTGTTGACAGCTGTGTCGTTGGTGGTTGCCGTTCCACTGGGAGTATTACTTGGTATTGTGCTATCTGAATACAATTTAACCTACATAAAATTCGCGGTGACGGTCCTAAGTGGTGTTCCATCGATCGTGTACGGACTTTTTGGATTGGGGTTGTTCTGCATAACCATGAATATGCGCACTTCGATACTTGCAGGTGCGTTGACTTTATCACTTATGGTTCTACCCGTTATTTCGTCTTCGGTTTACGAAGTTATGCAATCCATACCAAGAGAGCTCAGAGAAGCTGCGTATGCTCTTGGTGCAAGAAAGAGTGAAGTAATATTCGACATGTTGGTTCCTTCTGTAAGAAACAGTATTTTAACTGTATCGTTCGTGAGTGCCGGTCGTGTTATTGGTGAAACCGCACCGTTGATCTTAACTGCTGCGGTTTTCTATTCACCACAGCTACCGAGAAATTTACTTTCCCCTGTTATGACACTACCAACACACGTATATTACTTGGCTGCTGCATACGGTAGTAAAGCACGCTGGATGGCGGAAGGTACAGCGTCTGTTTTGATACTATTCGTGATACTTGTTTATACAATAGCATTCATGTTCAGGAGGGAAAAGAAATGACAGATTATGTAATTGAAGTGAGGAATTTCAACGCATACTACGGTGAAAAACTTGCAGTTAAAGATGCTAATTTGAAAGTTCAAAAAAATAAGATCACAGCTATCATGGGGCCATCGGGTTGCGGTAAGTCAACGTTGTTAAGAAGCATGAACAGGATAAACGACTTGATTCCAGAATTTAAAGTTCAAGGTGAAATACTCTTTCACGATAAGAACATATATGATCCCGAGGTTGATGTTTACACACTAAGAAGAAGGATAGGAATGGTCTTTCAAAAGCCAACACCGTTCCCTATGTCCATCTTTGAAAATATCGCGTACGGTTTGAGATTGATAGGTGTTACGGATAGAAGGGAGTTAAAAGAAAAGGTAAGGACCGCACTTGAGATGGCTGCATTGTGGGACGAGGTCAAAGATGACCTTGAAAAGAGCGCGTTAAAATTATCAGGTGGTCAGCAGCAAAGACTTTGTATAGCAAGAACCATTGCAATTGAGCCAGAAGTGATACTCTTTGATGAACCAACAAGTGCCCTTGATCCCGTTGCCACGCAAAAAATAGAAGCTTTGATTGAAGAATTAGCAGAGAAATTTACAATTGTGATCGTTACGCACAACATAGGACAAGCTTCAAGAATTTCAGATTACGTCGTTTTCATGTACCGTGGAGAGATAATTGAACAAAACGAAACCTCAAAACTGCTAACAAATCCGCAAAACGAAATCACACAGCAGTTCTTAAGTGGTAAAATAGGATAATGGAAAGTACAAAATAGAAGGAGGAATACATATGACCGATGAAAGACACCATTTCGAGAAAGAGTTTTCAATGCTCAGGGCAGAGCTTTCAAAGATGGTTTCACTTGTAACTGACTCCATAGAAATGGCCTCCGTAGCTTTCGAAAACCTAGATGCTGTTAACTAAAAGTATTGAAAATTTCCAAAAACCGTATTATCTTCTTATTAGTGGAACACCCCCCACCATCAATTCTCACAAAAAGGAGGTACTCCACTATGCAAAATTCTGTAGTCTCTTGCCCCAAATGCGGCTCTACCAACATCTACAAAAACGGTCATGATAAGTACGGTAACCAACAATACTTTTGCAAAGACTGTAAGCGCACTTTCAGACTTGTTCATTCAAAAAAACACAAGCTCTTCTCTTTCCCTTATCCTAAATGCCCTGTCTGTGGAAAAACTATGCAAATCCACAAAATCAAAAAAGCCTTCGTTAAGTTCCGTTGCCGTTCTTGCCATACCAGAGACGAAATCCCAACTAACTTACCTCAATTTGTCCCTCTTCCTTTCGACTCTTTCAAGTTCTTCCGTTTCCCTATCTTTATTGTCCTTAAAGCCTTCGTCCTTTATTTCAAAGCTGTGTCCTTGCGTTCCATCAGAGACTCACTTAATATCAAAGTCTCTCATGTCGCTATCTACAAGTGGATCCTTAAGTTGTCTTGTTTCTTTTCCATCCTCGTTCCTGTAGATGCTTTCAAAGTCCATGGTGATGAAACTGTCGTTTTGTTTAAATCCAAAAAGTACTACGTTTGGTTCTTAGTTGAGCACGATTCGAATCTTATTGTTGCTTGGCATGTATCCAAATATCGCGATATGGGTCAAGTGAAGATATTGTTAGAGAAGTTCTTTGGTAACAACGAAAGAACAATCGAACTAATTACAGATGGACTTGGTGCATATGGTGCAGTGAAGATACTATACAAGAATATCAATCATATTGTTGTGAGACTTGGGCAAAACAATCAATGTGAATCGAAGTTTTCGTTATTCCAAGACTTTGTACGAGCCAAGCGTGGATTTAAGAATATTGACAATCTTCCAATGTACGTGAACAGCTTTTGTGTAGTGAGAAATCTCTTGAAACTGAACAACAATGATATTGCGCGTGTTATCTGTGTTCTATTGTCTTCCATCACTACAAGTTAACAGCATCGGTTGTGATTGAAATCGCGATTTAACAGACTTTTGGATTACTTGTATGTTAACACCAGCTATATTATACCACCAAGTTCTTCAAATTTTGCAATACTTTTTTGAAGATTTTCAATTTTTGACTCAAGAGACTTGAATTTAATAAGGGCTGTTCGCCTAAATGTCTATTTTCTATGCTTTCGCATCTTCAAGAAGCAACTCTTGATTTTTTAACCGAAAACTTCTGGAATGAAAATGCGAATATTTTCAGCAAAAATTTATTTAAGAATGACTCTTTAATTCTTTTTTCACAAAGCCAAAATTTGATTGGTTATTACAGTTATGACTGTAAATATTTACATAGCTAAAATACGAACGAATCATAAGCCCGCCCTGATGGGCAAATCACTTAGGTAGGAGGGGTCGTTATGAGAAGGTTTTTCCTGCTGGTGTTTCTGGCGGTTTTTCTTACAACAGCTTTATTTGCTGATGTTGTCTACAAACGTGATGAAACGTTGTACGCAGGTGGTGGTATGTGGTCTCCACCATCCAACTGGAACCCGATCACACCATGGAACGCAGTAACGGGGACTGTAGGATTGATTTACGAAACGTTGTATGGTTACGATCCTCTCAAAGACGAACTCATACCGTGGCTTGCCGAAAGTGGAAGATGGCTTCAAAAGAACGCCTTTGAAATTAAGCTGAGAAAGGGTGTAACTTGGCACGATGGTACACCGTTTACATCAAAAGACGTGAAATTCACACTGGAACTTGCAAAACAAATCCCCGAAATTTCCTACAGCTATTTGTGGAACTGGATTGCAAAGGTAGAAACTCCGGACGATTATACGGTTGTTTTTACTTTCACAGTTCCAAGGTATCACGAATGGAACTACCAACTTTACCAGTTACCGATTATACCACAGCACATCTGGTCGAAAAGGTCAAAAGATGAAATTCTTTCCGGCGCAAATGAGAAGCCAATTGGAACAGGACCTTACATGGCCGAAACATACTCAGATGATCGTATGATTTACCTGAGAAACGATAGCTGGTGGGGAAACAAGGTTTTCGGACAGCCAAAGCCAAAGAGGATTGTATACTTAAGAGTGCTCAGCAACAACGTGGCAGTCGGAATGATACTCAAAGGTGAACTCGACATTTCCAATTTCTTCCTGCCAGGTATCCCAACATTAAAGAAGAGTTATTCTCAAATTCATACGTGGTTTGATAAAGAACCCTACATGCTTTCCGACAACACAGCGTATTTGTTTATCAACACAACAAAGAAGCCCCTAAATGATCCAAACCTTAGAAGAGCTTTGGCTTTCGCAATTGATCCGAACGTCATTGCCAGAACAGTATTCGAAGGACAAGTTGTGCCAAGTAACCCTGTTGGATTCCTCCCAATCAAAGGTTGGATGAAGTACTATCCTGAAAATGCTGTCAAACAACTTGGATTTAAGTATGACCCGAAGACAGCAAGAGAATTACTTGATAAAGCAGGATACAAGGATGTAAACAAAGATGGCTACAGAGAAGCACCGGACGGAAGTAAGTTCAAAGTCTCTATAATTGTTCCGTTCGGATGGACCGACTGGATGGAATCCGCTAAGCTTATCGCCTCACAGTTCAGAGCCGTCGGTATCAATGCAGAAGCTCAGTTCCCCGATTACAGTAAGTACTGGGAAGACTTAACAAGCGGAAAATTCGATATGGCGATCAACAACTTCAATTCCCAGATGAGCGTCTCTCCGTGGACGATGTTCAACTGGGTCTTTAATTCCAACATCGACGAATATATGTACAACGGTAATTTCGGAAGATACAACAATCCAAAACTCTTCGATTTAGTCACACAACTTAACATGACACCAATGGATGATATTGCTGCTAATAAACGTATTGTGGAACAAATAGCTGAGATCTTCCTCAAAGATATGCCGGCGATACCTCTATGGTACAATGGTATGTGGTTCCAGGCAAGTACGCAAGTTTGGAAGAATTGGCCAAGTGAAAAGAATCCATATGCTTATCCAGTTACCTGGGTCGGAAGATGGCAGACCGGAGGAATACTCATGCTGATAGGCATATCAAGTAAATAACCTAACAATGCAGGGGTGCTCTTGATGAAGAAATATCTGAGAACAAAGATATTTGTTTATATCCTTACGTTTATCTTCGCTGTTACTATCGATTGGTTGATTCCCAGGCTCATGCCTGGGAATCCTATACTTGTTTTAGTTTCAAGATTTGCAACTTTGCCAGAATCCTCGAAAATCGTTTATAGCTATCTCACAAAAGCATTTGGCTTGGACCTTCCAATGTGGAGGCAGTACCTGAATTTTTGGATCGCATTCTTTAAGGGCGACCTTGGAGTAAGTATCTATCTTTACCCAAAACCTGTCGTAGATGTTCTCAAAAGCGCTCTTCCGTACTCGCTTGGGATACTGATACCTTCCATACTGGCAAGCTGGTTCGTTGGTAACAATCTCGGTGCCATTGCAGCACGCCGAAAAAGATTGGATTCTATTATGTTACCTATCATGTATTTCATAACCGGAGCACCGTACCTTTGGATAGGAATCTTGCTTGCATACTTTCTTGGTGTTGTGCTCAGGATTTTCCCAATAGCCGGAGCTTACAGTTTTGCTCTAAGACCACACTGGTCTTGGCTTTTTGTCGGAGATTTTCTGAAACATTGGATTCTACCATTCCTTTCGCTTTTTATAATTCAACTTGGCGGATGGGCAATAGGTATGAGAAATATGATTATCTACGAACTTGAGAGTAACTACGCAAGGTATCTGGAAACTTTGGGTGTGAAAAGAAAACTTATCAGAAAATACACATTCAGGAACGCTATATTGCCCCAGATTACTGGTCTTGCTCTCCAGCTTGGAACGGTAATCGCTGGTCAAGTAACCACGGAAGTTGTCTTTTCATATCCAGGGATAGGATATATACTAACTCAGGCGATACTAAACCAAGATTATTTTTTAATTCAGGGCTGTTTCTTGTTCATCATAATCGGAGTGCTCGTAGCAAACTTCACCGTTGACCTTGTATACCTGGCGCTCGATCCACGGGTCAGATTTTCTTACGGTGGTGAGATTTGATGAGGGAAATTTTGTTTTTCGCATTGAGAAACAAAAAACTCAGAATAGGGCTGTCCATTGTTGTCTTCTTTCTTGTATTAGCTATAATAGGTCCGTACATTTCCAAGTACAAAGATCCGTTAGAGTACGTAGGTCCCGGCTATCAACCACCAAGTAGAAATTACTGGTTGGGTACAACCACGTTTGGGCAAGATGTGTTCACGCAGCTGGTTTTTGGACTGAGGTCTTCGTTCTTCATAGGGTTTCTTGGTGGGGGATTGGCCACTTTGATTGGTTTAATTATAGGATTTTTCGCAGGTTACGAAGGTGGTTGGATCGATGAGTTGCTGATGATGGTTACTAATATACTTCTTGTTGTACCGACCCTTGCGTTGTTGATTATCATTGCTTCCTATCTTCCGTACAGGGGTATATTCATCCAAAGTGTTATCATCGGTTTCACCGCATGGCCATGGACCGCCCGAGCCGTGAGAGCGCAAACTTTGTCATTAAAGGTACGCGAGTACGTGAACCTTGCCAGGATAACTGGTCGGAGTCATTTGAAAATCATTCTCTACGAGATAATGCCCAACATGATGTCGTACGTGTTTATGGTCTTCATACTTCAATTTGGCGGTGCGATACTTGCCGCTGTGGGTCTTGATTTCATAGGACTGGGGCCAACAAAGGGTATTTCGATAGGATTGATGCTCCAGAACGCTGTGCTTTGGAATGCTATTCAGTTAGGTATGTGGTGGTGGGCGATAACTCCCGGATTGGTGATAACCTTGATCGTTGGTGCTCTGTACTTTATGAACACCGGACTGGATGAAGTGTTCAATCCAAGACTTAGAGAGATGTAGTCGCTTAAAGGGGTCGTGATGTAGATGCTAAGAGTTGATAATCTCAAATTGTACTACAAGACATTGAGAGGGTTTGTTAAAGCTGTTGACGATGTGAGCTTCGAGGTAAGGGATGAAGAGTTGCTTGGTCTTGCAGGTGAGTCAGGATGCGGGAAATCAACACTTGGAAATGGCTTAATATTGCTCAAGCCACCGTTGAATTATTTCGGTGGGGACGTCCAACTTGACGGTGAAAAACTTCCGATAGATGATTTCGAGAAAATGAACGACTTTCGGTTCAAGAAAATCTCTATAATTCCACAATACGCGATGGATGCACTGAATCCTACCAAAAAGCTTGGAACTTACGTAAGTGACGTTCTAATTAGTAAAGGTATAGAACCTGAAAGTGTTTGGGATAGGCTAATTGAAAGGCTAAAGTACGTCAATTTGTCCGAAAAGGTTTTGAAAATGTATCCAATAGAACTTTCAGGAGGTATGAAACAACGTGCGGTTATGGTTATCTCTACTTTGCTTAATCCATCCTTGCTGATAGCTGATGAAATAACTTCAGCGCTCGATGTATCGACGCAAAAAGCGGTTTGTCTTATGATTAAGGGTTTTAAAGACGATGGGATAGTCAAATCAATGATATTTATAACTCATGACCTCTCGGTGTTATACCAAATTGCCGATAGGATAATGGTCATGTACGCCGGTAAGGTAGCTGAAATAGGCAGAACTCGTCAACTTATCGAGAATCCCGCACATCCCTACACAAGGATGCTTCTGAATTCATTACCAGAGGTGGGAGTGCGCTATACGGAAAAACTCCTGACCGGTATAGCAGGGCAACCACCACAGCTTTTAAATCCACCTACCGGTTGCCGATTCAAAGAACGATGTCCGTTGAGGGGGAAAGAATGTGACGAAGAGCCTCCAAAAGTTCAGATAGAAGAAGATCACGTTGCGTACTGCTGGAAGGTGAACGCGAATGCTTGAGATAGTGAATTTGACGAAAGCCTATCCAATCGGTCCATTTGGAAGGGAAAAGTTTTACGCAGTTGACAATGTGAGCTTTAAAATAGAAGATCAGGAAATAGTCTCCCTTATAGGGGAAAGCGGCAGCGGAAAGACGACCATTGGAAAACTTATACTGAGATTGATCAAACCAACTTCTGGAAAGATATTTTACAATGCTTTTGACATATCATCCTTCAAAAACCTAAAGGAATACTACCGCCATGTGCAGGGGGTGTTCCAAGATCCTTTTAGCTCGTACAATCCGATTTTCAAGGTAGACAGGGTCTTTGAGATGGTTAGGGAGGAATTCTATCCGGATGTCAAGCGCAGCAGTTGGCAAGAGCGATTGCAAAAAGTCATCGAAGATATCGGTTTGAATCCGAAAGAAGTTTTGGGTAAATTTCCGCACCAGCTAAGCGGTGGACAACTTCAGAGACTTCTTATAGCGCGTGCTTTGCTTATGGAAACGAAATTTTTGGTAGCTGATGAGATAATAAGTATGCTTGATGCTTCTACCAGAATCGATGTATTGAACACTCTGATAAAGTTGAAGGAAAAAGGACTTTCAGTTCTGTTCATTACTCACGATCTTTCACTTGGTTACTATACAAGCGACAAGACTATAATTCTTTATCGAGGAAGTATAATGGAGCACGGCGAGACTGAAAAAGTCTTCAATAACCCGCTCCATCCGTACACAAAAATGCTCCTGGAATCCGTTCCCACACTTCACAAGAAATGGGAAAAAAGCAGTATTGCTCTTGAAGGGAAAAACGTGCCAAAAGGATACTGCAAGTTCTACGACAGGTGCCCACTTGGAGATACCAACTGCAAGAATGTGGAACTAAGAGAAGTAGAGAATGGTCATTTCGTAGCATGCACGAAAGTCTGAAATGAAGTCCGGTCTAAATACTACAAACTTTAGGGAGGGATCTTTGTGTTTCCAAATTCATTCATGTTCGGTGCTTCGCTTTCGGGTTTCCAGTTCGAAATGGGAAATCCTAACGACCCAAGTGAGCTTGATACTCAAACCGACTGGTTCGTTTGGGTCAGGGACCTTGAGAATCTTTTAAACGGCATCGTGAGTGGTGATTTGCCAGAAAGCGGTGCAGGTTATTGGAAAAGTTATGAAAAGATACATCAGCTCGCAGTTGATTTCGGGATGGATACTCTCAGGATAGGTATCGAATGGTCACGAATATTCCCAAGTTCAACAAGGGAAATTCCTTTTGGTGAGGGGATGCTCGAAAAGCTTGATAGTATCGCAAATAAAGACGCAGTTGAACATTACAGAAAGATCATGGAGGATATGAAATCAAAGGGATTAAAGGTTTTCGTAAACTTGAATCATTTCACGCTACCGTTGTGGTTACACGATCCATTGGCGGTTAGGAAAGGTAAACCTACGGATAAGCTCGGTTGGGTAAGTGATGATGCGCCGGTTGAGTTTGCAAAGTACGCCGAATACATCGCATGGAAATTTGGTGATATTGTCGATTACTGGTCAAGCATGAATGAACCGCATGTTGTTGCTCAGCTCGGTTATTTCCAAATACTGGCAGGCTTCCCACCAAGCTATTTCAATCCTGAATGGTACATCAAGAGTCTCAGAAATGAAGCAACTGCACATAATTTGACTTACGATGCTATTAAAAGACACACTGATAAACCCGTTGGTGTTATCTATTCTTTCACCTGGTACGATACACTCAAGCCAAACAACAGTGAAATATTTGAGAACGCTATGTGGCTTGCGAATTGGAATTTCATGGATCAAGTAAAAGATAAAGTCGACTACATCGGTGTCAACTATTACACCCGCGCCATGATTGATAAACTACCTAAGCCTATCGAGATTCAAGATTTCGAACTCAACTGGTACGTTGTGAGAGGATACGGTTATGCATGTCAAGAAGGTGGCTTTGCACTCTCAGGTAGACCAGCAAGTGAATTTGGTTGGGAGATCTATCCTGAAGGACTTTATTACTTACTCAAGGCGATATACGAAAGGTACAACAAACCTTTGATTGTAACGGAAAATGGTATTGCCGACCAAAACGATAAATACCGTGCACAGGTGCTCATATCGCATCTATACGCTGTAGAAAAGGCGATGAACGAGGGTGTTGATGTCCGAGGATACCTGCATTGGTCGATAGTTGATAATTACGAATGGGCAAAGGGATACAGCAAGCGATTTGGCCTTGCCTACACGGATTTCGAAAAGAAGTTATACATACCAAGACCTTCTATGTACGTCTTTAGAGAAATTGCCAAGACAAGGAGTATTGACCAATTCAAGGGGTATGATCCGTACGGACTCATGAAATTTTGATAAAATAAACAAGGGGTGTTCCAATGCCCAATATTTACGATGTTGCGAGAGCGGCGGGCGTGTCGATCGCAACAGTCTCAAGGGTATTGAACGGTGCAAAAAACGTCAGTGAAGAGACGCGAATAAAAGTCCTCCGTGCAGTCAAACATCTTGGTTACAAGCCGATGCCTTCTTTAAGGAAGGCATCGGAGTTACTTTACACAATAGGCGTTTTATTACCAGATTTAAGGGGATACCACTACAACGAAATCGCTATGGCAATTGAAGATTACGCAAGCAAGCATGGTTTTGAAGTGATGGTATCCGTTCCAAAGATGATGCCAGAAGCAGAGAAACACGTACTGGATCAGTTCTTCAAAAGGAAAATCGACGGAGTCATATTATGCGAACTTTTTGGTGGTGTAAATTACATAGAACCTTTCATCAAGAGCGGTGTCCCGATAGTGACATTGGACTACTACATCGAAGAAATCTTGTGCGATTCCGTGAACATAGATAATTTTTCTGGAGCAAAAATTGCACTGAAATATCTATATCAAAACGGCCATAAGAAGATCCTGTTCCTGAGAGGTCCACATTACTCACCCGCAGCTGTGCAAAGAGAGAAAGGTATACGAAAGTTCTTGGATAAACACAAGGATGTGGAAATCTATCTCAGCGAGAATGAAGGGTATGAGCCGGAACACGGGTACGAAGCGGTTGCGACACACCTGAAAAAATTCGGCAAAAACTTCACAGCCGTCTTTTCTATAAACGATTGGTCAGCTATAGGTGCCATGCGCGCGCTCAGGGAATCGGGCCTTTCGATTCCGGATGATGTTTCTATAATTGGATTCGACAACGCTCCTTATTCGGAATTCTTGTATCCACCGCTTACAACCATTCACCAGCCGAGATGGGAGATGGGTCAAACCGCAGCACAGTTGCTAATTGAGAGAATTCTAAAGACTGGACCAAACATCCACCGAAACGTCGTACTTCCAACAAACCTCGTAGAACGTGCTTCTGTAAGGAATATCATGCAGAAGTAAAATCGTTTTCGATTTTTTATCAAACCGAGAGGTGATCGATATGAAAAGGCGTAACTGGAATTATCTTCTGATTATTTTATTGGTCATTTCCGCATTCACTTTGATATCGGCCCAGTGCGATAAAGATAAAACTAAAGAAGGAGAGAAGAATATGGTTCAATCAACCAAAGGCAAGTCTGTCTTTGAATTGAATAAAATGATTGGGAAAGGAGTAAATATAGGAAATGCTTTGGAAGCACCGGTTGAAGGTGCATGGGGAGTTAGAATAGAGGACGAATACTTCGAAGTCATAAAGAAAAGGGGATTTGACTCTGTAAGGATTCCCATAAGATGGTCGGCGCACATTTCCGATAAACCGCCGTACAAAATCGAAGAATATTTTCTCGAAAGGGTTAAACATGTAGTAGATAAGGCACTTGAGAATAACCTTACTGTGATTATCAACACCCATCATTTCGAAGAACTCTACCAAGACCCAGACAAATATGGTGGAGTGCTGGTTGAAATCTGGCGCCAAGTTGCCAGTTTCTTCAAAGACTATCCTGAAACGTTATTCTTCGAAATCTACAATGAACCTGCGCAGAACTTAACAGGCGATAAGTGGAACAAGCTCTATCCAAAGGTGCTTGAGGTTATTAGAGAGAGCAATCCGGACAGAGTAGTTATCATCGACGTTCCGAACTGGGCTCATTACAGTGCGATAAGCAGTTTGAAATTAGTGAACGATAAACGTATCATCGTTTCATTTCACTACTACGAACCTTTCAATTTCACACATCAGGGTGCTGAATGGGTCAATCCTGTTCCACCAGTTGGTGTGAAGTGGAACGGGGAGGATTGGGAAGTAAATCAGATCAAAAATCATTTCAGATACGTTAGTGACTGGGCAAAAAAGAATAACGTGCCTATCTTTCTTGGCGAATTTGGTGCTTATTCGAAGGCGGACATGGATTCAAGAGTCAAATGGACGGAAACTGTGAGAAAAACCGCTGAAGAGTTTGGTTTTTCCTATGCGTATTGGGAATTCTGTGCAGGGTTTGGCATATACGATAGGTGGGCTGAAAAATGGATCGAACCGCTGGCAACCGCTGTGGTTGGGAATAATTAATAATTAATCCTTAACAATTAAGGAACTGGAGGGATTTAGATGAAAATACACGCGACAAGTCTTCCAAACATTCCATGGGAAGATAGGCCTGAAGGTTGTAGTGACGTTATGTGGAGGTACTCGAAAAATCCAATTATACGCAGAGACCAAGCCAAAGATTCGAACAGTATTTTCAACAGTGCAGTTGTTCCTTTTAAAGATGGATTTGCCGGAGTTTTTAGAGTGGACGACAGGCAAAGGAGGATGAATATTAGAAGAGGATTCAGCAATGATGGGATTCATTGGAAGATAGACGATAAGCCTATTGAGTTCATTCAAGAAACTCAAGACGAGATAGAAAGCGAATATAAATACGATCCGCGTGTGGTTTTTATCGATGACCGTTACTGGATAACGTGGTGCAATGGATATCATGGACCAACGATAGGTGTGGGATACACTTTCGATTTTGAGAAATTCTATCAAATAGAAAATGCCTTTCTTCCATACAACAGAAACGGTGTTCTTTTCCCACGGAAGATTAACGGAAAATACGCAATGCTCAGCAGGCCTTCCGATAAAGGCCACACACCTTTCGGAGATATTTTCTACAGCGAAAGCCCTGACATGGTGCACTGGGGGGTTCACAGGTTTGTTATGGCTGCTGGCTATACACCTTGGCAGTCTTTAAAAATCGGAGCTGGACCTGTGCCAATAGAAACCGACGAAGGATGGCTGCTCATCTATCACGGCGTACTTCTATCCTGCAATGGATATGTTTACAGTTTTGGAGCTGCTTTGCTGGACCTTGATAAACCCTGGAAGGTGATAAAACGCTCGAAATCGTATCTCTTATCGCCTCAAACGCTCTATGAATGCGTCGGCGATGTGCCAAACGTCGTATTCCCTGTCGCTGCATTGGTCGATGCGGATACCGGTAGGCTTGCGGTATATTACGGTGGGGCAGACACGGTTGTTGCACTGGCATTTGGATATGTTCACGAAATAATCGATTGGCTGAAGTGTCAACCACCCACCACTGAAGTGGCGGGCTTGTAAAAGCCCTGGTTGACTACCCTCAGCTTTTCGGCTACGTTAGGCTGGTCACGGCACCATGGAATGCTGCTCAAGTTCCATGCCCTGCCGTCTGCTACTAAACAGTCCTAATGGGTAGGGACAGTGTGGCAGACACGACAAGCCAGCCTAACTTTGGGGATGAGCACCTAACTCCGATAGGAGGCTTACCGCATGGTATTCGTGATTTCAAAAGATGGAAAACCGCTCATGCCAACCAAAAGACATGGAAAGGTTAGAAGGCTCTTGAAACAAGGACTGGCAAAGGTGGTAAACAGAGAACCATTTACCATCCAGCTTTTGTACGAAACAACAAGCTATACACAACCTGTCACAGTTGGGATAGACATAGGTTCTAAGACTGTAGGTGTGTCTGCTGTTACTGACAAAGAAGAAATATTCTCTGCAGAAGTCCAGCTTAGACAAGATATCAAAAAGTTACTACTTGAGCGCAGGCAACATAGAAGGTTCAGAAGATACAGAAAAACAAGATATCGCAAACCCAGATTTCTAAACAGACGAAAGGAAGATGGTTGGTTGCCTCCAAGTTTGCAGTGGAAAGTAGATGCTCATGTGAGAATCATCAACAAACTTGCTAAGATGATACCAATAACAAAAGTCGTTGTGGAAGTTGCACCATTTGATATCCAGAAAGTACAAAATCCAGACATAGAAGGAGAAGATTACCAAAACGGTCCGCAGAAAGGATTTGCTGATGTAAGAGAGTACTGCCTTTGGAGAGCTGGATACAAGTCTGAACTGTCTGGTAAAACTGGAATACTGGAAGTCCACCACATTATTCCAAGAAGCGAAGGTGGGACTGATACGCCAAGCAACTTAATAGTGCTAACGGTGGAAGAACACAAGATGTTGCACGAAGGCAAGATAAAGATACCTAAATCAAGATTAGAGCAAATAAAGGTGTTTAAGCACGCAGCACACGTTTCAACGATTGGATGGCACATAGTCAACAAACTCAGGCAAAACTACCATGTCGAAATCACGTATGGTAGTATTACAAAAGAAAGACGGGACATGTATGGACTTGAGAAGTCGCACAGAGATGATGCATTTGTGATAGCTGGCGGGAGTATTCAAAGAAGAGCAAGCGAATGGTATTTTGGTAAATTCTTCAGAAGGCAAAACAGGTTGCTGCATAAAGCTAACCCAATTAAAGGTGGGAAAAGGCCGGTAAACACAATTAAACAAGTGAGAGGGTTTAGAAGGTTTGATAAAGTTGAGTGTGAAGGCAAAATAGGGATTGTAACAGGTCTAAGGAGTAGCGGATACTTTTCGATTAGTGAGCTTAGTGGTGAAAAGATAAGCGATAGTGTAAAGTATACGAAGCTAAGGGTTATTGAGAGAAGTAAGACACTGATGTTTGAAAGGATGGTAGAGGCTGCTTGGTCGTGACTAAAGTCGTGTGTGTCCGCAGCCAAAATTCCTATGAAAATTGAAGTCGAATATCAATGAACAAAAAAGTGGCGGTCTCCCGCCACTTTTTCATTATCTTTTTCAATCATCCAAGCGCTCTTGGGTCGAATGCATCTCTGAGTCCGTCACCGACGAAGTTAAATGCAAGAACGACTACAAATATGAATGCGCCTGGAATCAGTAACCACGGAACCTTTTCAAGTATGTAAACATCCTGAGCTGCGGTTAGCATGTTACCCCAAGATGCAGACGGCTCTCTTATACCAAGCCCAAGGTACGAAAGTCCGGCCTCACCAAGTATGTATCCCGGAATTGACAGCGTTGAGCTCACGATAATGTACGTTGCGAGGTTTGGTATGATGTGTCTCCACATGATCCTTGTGTCTGGAAAACCGAGAGCGATAGCTGCCTCGACGTATTCTCTCTGTCTTTCCGCAAGTATCTGTCCTCTGATGATCCTTGCCCTACCTGGCCAACCAAGGAACGCAAGGATGAATATCAAAAGCATGTACGTTTGTGAACTTGGAAGGTCTATGGGCAACACAGCTCTCAGCAGGAGCAACAGATAGAATCCTGGGATTGCCATTAAGATTTCACAGAATCTCATTATGACTTCGTCAACAATTCCTCCATAGAAACCTGCGAGAGCACCGAAGAAGAGTGAAAGCACCAGTGTAACAAACAAGCCTATGAATCCAATCGTCAGTGAAACCCTTGATGCGAATATGATTCTGCTCCAGACATCTCGACCGTATCTGTCTGCACCAAATATGTTGATAGAAACATATTCGTTGTTATCGTAGTTGTCTACGCCGAAGAGGTGATAGTGAAGTGGGATGATCCAGAATAGATATCCAACACGTTCCGGATCAGTACTATCAGGACCCCATGATTTGACAAACCATTTAACTGGATAGAATTTGTAGTCGTAGGAAACAATCTGTGCTTCATCGAGTGATATTTCATGTTCGTTGAAATCTGCATCGTAATACTTGATACCAACAAGGTCTTGTTCGAGCTTAACAGCCGTTAAGCGGTTCATTGCTTCTTGTTCGTTCATGGCATAGAACCCAAACTTCCAACCCTCGTTTTGAGCGACGAATGACCTTGCTGTTCTTGATTCAGTTATTCTTTCGTTCTTGCCTTTTTCCAGGATGCTGTTATCCACACCAAAGACAAGAGCATCGACATCCTCAGTTTCGTCTTTGTACTGCACCCATTGACCATCGACTTGTGCATAAGCAATGGTTCTGACAACGAGCTTTATAGATTCAGCAAGGACAAATTTTTCATCAAGTTTTCTACCTTTTGGAAGGTACTTTGGAACAATCGTTCCGTCTTCCTTAATTTCAACCACATGCTTGTCAATCACTGCAAGCTCTGTCCCGTCTTTGAGTTTCAACTTAATCCTGCTTGGGAAAAGCATTGTCTTGAAGTTCTGTGTGTAGTCAAGCTTGTCAATATAGCTGACCTCAGGTAAAACATACGGCGACATTGTTGTCTTGAGGTCCGCTACGTTGTATTTCATCATTACTGTTGTTGGCTTCTTCAAAGAATGGTTGAGATTCTGTTTAAATGGATCATACGGTGCCAAAAAGTCTGCAAAAATCATTGCGATGTACATGATTATGAGAACCCACATACCAAACATCGCTAGCTTGTTCTTCTTGAAAGCTCGCCACATCAGTTGCCCACGCGTAAGGTAGACTTCTTCGAAGTCAATACTTTCCGTACTATCAGCTACATTTTCTCCAGTAACTTCTTGCTGAGGAACCTGATTGATGTTCTTCTTTTTATCTTCAGCCATATCTCAAAGCCTCCCTCACTACTTACTCGTATCTTATGCGCGGGTCAACCGCGGCAAGTAAGATGTCACCAACTAAGTTTCCTAAGACAAGCAATACTGTTCCGATAACTGTACTTGCCATAACAACATAGTAGTCTTTTTGCAGCAAGGCTTGATAAGTCAACCTACCAAGTCCTGGCCATGAGAAGATTGTCTCAGTTATAACGGCTCCACTCAACAAACCTGAAAGACTGTAACCGAACATAGTGATTAACGGGTTGATGGCATTTCTTAAAGCGTGCTTGTATATAACAACCCTTTCGGGCATTCCTTTCGCTCTTGCAAATTCAACGTAATCTTCGTTGAGAACATCAAGCAACGAACCCCTCATGTACCTCATCAAACCGGCAAAACCACCGAAAGTCAAAGTAAAGGCTGGTAATTGCATCCTCCGAAAGATGTCTTTAAACGCATTCCATACGTCGAGTCGGGATGTTTCCGGACTGTACATACCACCGATTGGAAACCAACCGGTCCGCGCAGCCATGTACAAAAGCACAAGCGCAAGGAAGAAACCGGGGAGTGCAAGACCACTAAATGCAACAACTGTAAGAATCTTATCGGTAAGCGTGTACTTTTTTAATGCGGATACAATACCTAAAACAACGCCGATGATCCAAGAAAGGACAAAAGAATAAAGTGACAAAACAAACGTTCCAAGCAAACGTTCACCGATAAGCGAAGCAACAGGTCTTCGGTAGTAGAAAGAGTAACCGAAGTCACCTCTAACTACCTTACCAAGCCAGTAGAAATATTGAACTATAGCCGGTTTGTCCAATCCAAGCTCTTTTTCCATAGCCTTCAATGTTTCTTGCGAAATAGAGGGATCAAGTTTGTACTGATCCAAAAATGTTCCAGGTGATAACTGAATGAGTGCAAAAACGATAATAGTTATTATCCACAACTCTGGCAGCATTATAATAAGTCTACGTGCGATATATTTTATCAACCCAGTTCACCTCTCCCTTTGTTTATCTAATGGTTACTCGACATACTTTGTTAATTTAACTTTCTTACTTTCCAAAAAGCCTAAAATCTAATAATGGGCGGGCGAGGCCCGCCCTCTCAACACAATCAGCTTAAATTATTGTTCTTTCCAGAGCCAGTCAAGGTTCCATGTTGTTCCGCCAAGCATTGTTATCTTAACGTTCTTAATGGTGTTCCTCCATGCAAAGAGCCTGAGTGAGTTGACTGTGTAAATAAGTGGGAGATTTTCAGATGCGAGTTTCTGGAATTTCGCCCAGTAGTCTTTCACGACGTTGTCATCAAGTATTCTAACGTTTTCAGCAAATATCTTGTCGATTTCCTTTTCAAAGTCTGGTAGCCAATAAGCATTTGGATCAACCCAGTCTGCTACCTTCGGTGAGAGGTTCCAGAAGTGGAGTGAACCGTCAATTGCCCAAACGTTCCCACCACCCTGTGGTTCATCGGAACCTGTCAAACCAATGATGATGGCATCCCAGTCACCTACGTTGAGCATTCTGTTAACAAGTGTGTTGAAGTCGCCAGGAACGAATGTTATATCCATACCGAGTTGTTTAAGAGCTGCTGTTATGATGTTACCCATACCTTCCCTGACCGTGTTACCGGCGTTTGTTTCAATAATGAATTTAACTGGTCTACCTTTGCTGTCGATAAGTCTTCCGTTCTTGTCCCAGCTAAATCCACCAAGTCTGAGCTCTGCTCTTGCTTTGTTGAGGTCGTATGGGTATTTCACAGTAACTTTATCGTTGTAGTATGGCGATGCCATAGAAACTGGTGACCATTGTTCAACTGCAAGTCCGTTGAAGAGAGTATCTATCATCTTTTTCTTGTCCATCGCGTACGCAACTGCTTTTCTGAAGTGGACATTTCTGAACCATTCTCTCTTGGCAGCATCTTTGTTGTTCCAGTTGAATGTTATGAACTGCGTACCGTAAGCTGGACCGTATGCCAAAACCGTGATGTTGAACTTCTTTTCATTTTCTTTGAAGTAGTTGAATTCTGTTCCCCTTGGCGAGTAGATGTCAACTTCACCTTTTTCAAATGCGAGTTTCTGAGCATCTTGTGTGGAGATTATCTTGTAAACAACTTCGTTCAAGAATGGAAGTTGCACGCCGTCCTTTGTCTTTTTCCAGTAGTTTGGGTTAGCAACAAATCTGACGTACTGGTCTGGAACGTATTCAACGGGAATGAATGGCCCCAAGCCAACGATTTCTTTCTTGTTGATTGCATCGACTGTCCAGAATTCTGCAAATTTCTTTTCCTTAACCCATTTTTCTGCTATATGTTTCGGGAATATGTACATTCCACCAAGGTACCTAAGAGCAAGCCTGAATGGTTCTGGATAGTACATTCTGACGGTGTAATCGTTGATCTTCGTTGCTTTTGGTAGATAACCATTTGTGCTCTTTATAACGTCTTTAAACGAGCTTGGAATATCTGGGTTTGTGTAGATGTCGTTAAGTGTGAAGACAACGTCATCTGCTGTGAATGGTCTTCCATCACTCCACTTTACACCTTTCCTGAGGTACCAAATGATTTCCATGCCGCCATCTTTTGTTAGCCTTGGACCATCCCATTTCTCAGCAAGTGCTGGGTAGAATTTACCATCGATGGCTGACCTTTCAATAAGTGTTCCACCCCAGCTCATGAACATAGCAATAACATCCGAAGAACTTGTTTCCTTGGAAACTGTGTCGTTGACGGTCCTTGGACCGCTGAGTGTTGGAATAATGAGTGTTCCACCCTTTTTACCTGTTGCGTCATAACCAAGGTAGTTCGCAAATGCAAAGAAAACAACAAGCGTCAACAAAAGCGCTACGAGAACCTTCCTCATACCTACACCTCCCTTTTATCTACCAGGTGACAACTAACCTGGTGGTTTGAAGAAACGGATTTCATCTCTGGGTATTCTTTCTCGCATATAGGCATCCTAAATGGACACCTCGGGTGGAAGAAACAACCACTTGGCCTTGCTATCGGGCTTGGAACGTTTCCTGTAAGTATTATCCTCTTTCTCTTCTTCTCAATCGCTGGATCTGGAATTGGTGAAGCAGAGAGCAAGGCTTTTGTGTATGGGTGGACAGGATTATCGAAAACTTCGTTAACATCCCCCATCTCCACGATCTTTCCTAGGTACATAACAGCAACCTGATGGCTGATGAACCTGACAAGTGCGAGGTTGTGGGAAATAAAAACGTACGTCAGGCCAAGCTCTTCTTGGAATTTTAAAAGCAGATTCACTATCTGAGCTTGAACAGAAACGTCGAGTGCTGACGTTGGCTCATCTAAATATATAATCTCTGGATCAACACTAAGTGCCCTTGCAATAGCTATTCTTTGCTTCTGACCTCCACTGAACTGGTGTGGGTACCTGTCCATGTGAAACGGTTTTAAACCAACCATGCGTAAGAGTTCTATTGCTCTTTTGTCCGCTTCATCTTTACTGCTTGCGATCTTATGGAAGAGCATGGGTTCTGTCAAAATCTGGCCGACCGTCATCCTTGGGTTCAGCGAACCAATTGGATTCTGAAAGACTATCTGCATTTTTCTTCTGAAAGGCAGGAGTTCTTCTCTTGATAGTTTGGAAATATCTGTCCCCATAACTTCGATTTTTCCATCTGTTGGATCTATGAGCCTCAACATAACCCTCGCAGTTGTTGTTTTTCCACAGCCGGATTCACCGACAAGTGCATATGTTTCTCCTCTTTTGACTTCAAAAGAAATATCATCAACGGCCTTAACATCAGCAACGTGCTTCTTCACAAGGAAGCCTTTGTATATAGGAAAGTATTTTTTTAGGTTCTGTACTCTTATGATAACTTCATTACTTGGCATTTATATCCCCTCCGACTTCTACTGGGTTGAAGCATCTAACGAAGTGTCCAGGTTCGAGTTCTGTGAATGGTGGCAGCTCTTTTGCGCACATGTCAAGCCTTCTTGGACACCTTGGGGCAAACGGACAGACGTCGGGCACATCTATCATCCTTGGTGGCTGCCCTGGTATTGATTCAAGTTTATCCTGTTTTATATCAACCCTCGGGATGGATTTCAAGAGCATATTGGTGTATGGGTGCATCGGTTTGTGGAAGAGGTCCTCAGCCGGGGCTAATTCCATCTGTCTTCCACCGTACATGACCATGACCCTATCAGCCATAGCTGAAATAACGCCAAGGTCGTGTGTGATAAAAATCGTTCCAGTTTTCAATTCTTTTTGTAAGTCTTTCATCAATTCGAGAACTTGGGCTTGTATAGTAACATCGAGTGCTGTTGTTGGCTCGTCGGCTATGAGTATCTTTGGGTTACATGATAGTGCAATAGCTATTACCACCCTTTGCTTCATTCCGCCGCTGAATTCAAATGGGTACGAGTTCATTCTCTTTTCCGGTTCCGGGATTTGTACCTTCTTCAACATCTCAACAGCAAGTTTCCAAGCCGTTGCCCTATCTACATCTTGGTGCTGCATAATCGTTTCCATGAGCTGGTCCCCGATGGTGTAAAGTGGATTCAACGAAGTGAGCGGGTCTTGGAAAATCATGGATATCTCTTTACCTCGGATCTGTGTAAGCTCGTCTTCATCCATCTTGACGATATCTTCCTCTTTCCCACGACCCCTGTATATAATCTGACCGTTAACTATTTTTCCAGGGTGGTGGATAAGCCTCATAATACTTCGAACGGTGATACTCTTGCCAGAACCTGTTTCACCGACAATTCCAAGAACTTCGTTTTGGGACAGTTCAAACGACACATCGTTAACCGCTTTTAGTACACCTTCTTCGAGATAAAACCAAGTGCTCAAGTTTCTAACGCTGAGAATGGGGTCCAAATCTACCAGTCCTCCTTCAATGCTGTATCTTTAGAATTCGATTTACTTTTTTAATTAAGAGTTTTAGCCCTGAATTTTCTCAGTTACACTTTAGGCGACAATAATGCATGTAGAAAGTCGACTAACATGTATTATACCACAATTTGGTTGTAACTTACAAGTTTCTTAGAATTGATTTTTTAGACAAATGGGAACATTTTGCAATAGTTTTTTTCAAAAAATGGCACTTATTCTTTATCAAAAACAAGTATGCTTGTTGTCTGCTCATCTATTAGAAGAACTATTAACTTGATTTTTGTTGTGTAAGAAGCTGCACAGTTAGTGTAAGTTTTCTGAAAACATCGTCACGAATATCCCTGATATCACCAAATTTGCTACTGATTTCCTCCTCGAAGACGGGGATTCTAACAACTCCGCCAATAGTTCTTACTTCCAAGAAATACGTAGTTGCTGCATCCTCGCCTGAAAGTGTTGAAAAGAGGATTCTGTCTTGGACTACGCCTGCAGAAATAATCGATTTCAACGGCAAAATATTGTATCCAACCATATGAAAACTCTTATTGAGTATATTAAGCCTGACCTCAGTAACATAAAGTACGTTGTTAGCGGTTGAAAGTACAACGTAGTAAACAGGATAGAAATACTTTGTTACTCCGCGCCTTGATTTTGCATAGTATTCACTTTCCATCCATGGCCGGAATGAAAGAAATTCACCAAGAACAGAATGTCCCTTCTCTCTGATTTGGTTTACAACAATTGTCTTCAATTCTTCGATGTTTTTATCGTATCTGGAAGTTGGAACAAAACTAAAAAGATAAGCGATGATTTCAAAAATACCGGACGCAATTAAGATGATGCTGAGACCTATTCTCGTAAAATCAACGATCGTCATGTAGTCTTTGAGTATCGATACAAAAGAAAAATCCAAGTAAAGAAGAGCAACCCCCACAGCAAGCGTTAAAGCGTAACCAATTGGGAACTTTTTGAAGAAACTCTTGTCCGTCTTTTCGAGCATATGTATCCCCCTACTTTTAGTTTTTTCGGCTTGTTTACTCTTCTACATTCTTCAAAAATTCTTCGTACTTTCTATCGATTTCTTCTTTCTGTTTTTTGATCGTTATAAGCTTTTCCCTGGCTTTCGTGAGTAGAAGTATGGCCTTCGCGTAAAGTTCTATCTGTTTTTCAATATCGAGTTCTGAAGAGATAAAGTAGTTCTTAATTGTATCAATAAGTTCCATGAGTTCTTTGAAAGTGAGTTTGTTGATCTCTTCTTCAGCCAACGATAATATTTTTTCAATGTCGTACGTTTCCGCTACTTTCATGTTTATATGCCCTCCTAACAAAGTTTTGGGATTTAAAATATCAAATCACTCTTGAAGTTACCTGACCATCTACAAAATTGACCTTCACAATGTCTTTACTTTTTATTTGCTTAACGCTGCTAACTATCTCGCCATCTTTTGTAACTAACGCTCCACCTACAGACAGTGCTCTCAAAGGGCCTCCCATAGTCTCAAGCTCCGCTCTAACTCCTTCCGTTTTGTTGTAAAAAGCTATGTAGCTTTTGTCCATAAGGGTAGATATGTTTTCAAAGGTTTTCACTTCGTTAATCTTTCTTTCTAAGTTCACTGTTAGTTGTTTGCTAATCGTACTAAACGAATTGTCTACAAATTGCCCAAATTCAGAGAGTCTCGAGTCCAAGTTCCTCGAAACATTGGTTGCAAATTCTACTGAAAGCCTCTTCTCCAAGTCGGAGATATTTATCTTGCTTACAAAATACTTAGCGTATTCTTTTATATCACGAACCGATCTTACTAAATTATTTTTGAAAGAATCACTCAGGAAACCAAACGTTCCAGACTGCAACTTGCTTTCTGTTATATCAACAATAGCTCCCAGTTTTTGACTTAGTTCGTTATAACTCCTCTCCATGTTGTCAATGTAAGTTTTCAACTGGTTGGAAATTTCTTTTGCAACAGCTGTCGGAGTTGGGAAGCGTCTCCAGGCAACGTAATCGGCAACAGTCTCGTCCTTTTCATGCCCAATTCCTGTTAAGACAGGTATGTACTTGTTCATGTACGCTATTCGAACAGCGAGTTCGTAGTCGTCGAAGAACATCAAGTCACTTGGTCCCCCACCACCTCTGATTATCGCTATCACATCGTACCTCACGTTGTTGGTCCTACAGAAAAGCTCGATCCTGTTCATCGCTGCAATGACTTCCTGCGCTGTCGATACACCTTGCATTGAAGATTCGTAAAGGTGTATCACAGGCCGATAGGTTTCTGGAACCAAAAGGTTCGAAAGAAAGTCGAAGTACCCCTGAGCGGTTTTTGAAGTAATCACAGCAATCAATTTGATGGGTTCGAGTTCTGAAAGTTCGTGAGTCACTTCCATGAGCAATCCTTGCTTTCTCAACTCTTCTCTTATCTTTTGTCTTCTTCTTAATATATCCGACTCACCTTGCGGTGCAATGGAATCAGCCCAAAAGCTGAACTGAAACCTGTCTGGATAAAAAGAAAGCCTGCCTTGGAACTCCCATTTTTTGTGCTCCAAATCGTTTATACTTTTAACTCCAAAAGCATAAAGGTATGACATTATGCCTTTCAAAAGGTGTTTCCATACAACAACGGTGAGCTCAAACTTCTTCCCATCTTCACCTTCTTGTGAAACAGTGATATACAAAGTACCATTGTACGGTTTCACCTTTACAACATCGGCAACGAATCTGTACCTTTGCGAAAGAATGTTCGTTTCTTTGAGCCTGCTATGGATATATTCAACAAAATCCCTAAGTGTTTCGAAATTCAAAGATTCATTGGATTGGAATCTTAAGTTCTCCATCGCTTCCCACCACGACACTCAACTTTTTCATCTGTCCTTTGGAATCCAAGATTTCAAATTTCCACTCACGTTCTCTTGTCACGTACTTACTATTCAAGGTCTTGACTTCTACATATCCTTCCTTCACTGTGACCTGTTTTAAGTTATAGACACCTTTCTTGTAATCAAACGTGCTACCATCATCTTCGTAGAGGTATCCAGTTACCTTTGCGCGCTCCGATGTCCTGAAAACTTTCCAGACTATCTTATCCACTTTAGATAAGTCAACGTACTGCGTTGGTTCAATCGTAGGAATGGCTGAATTCACTATTTGAAACGCCGGTATATATTCAATAGGAGTATCTACAACATTCCAACCCTTTTTGTAGACTTTGTTATCGAAAATTCCTATACTTGTTTTTGGTAACCAAACGACACGCTTTTGAACGTTTGGTCTGTACACTGGAGCAACCAAGATGCTATCATCAAATAGGTACTCATCCTCTATTCCGAACGACTCTGGTTGTTCAAAATCGTAGAACAGAGGTCTCATGAGTGGTTTGTCTTTAAGAACACCAATCATGTACTGTGTGTAGATGTACGGAATCAGCCTATATCTCCAGTTTATTACTTCTTTGAGAATTGATTCGGTTTCAGGTCCAAATTCCCAAGGTTCTTGCCTTCTTGTTCCGATAGCTGAGTGATTTCTGAACATCGGCGTGAACAAACCGAATTGCATGAATCTGATAAGCAATTGTGCATTCACATCCCCACCAAAACCACCAACATCACATCCGCTATAAAACACGCCAGCAAGGCTTAGAGAATTGAGCCTCACTATTTCCTGAAGGATGTGTTCCCACCAACTGTGGTTATCTCCAGTCCACACTCCTCCAAATCTCTGGATACCGGAGTAAGCTGAGCGTGTTAATAAGAAAGGCCTTTTGTTTTCTTTTTGAAGCATTTCGGACGTAGCACGCACCATGTTGAGACCGTACACATTTTTCACTTTCCAGTGCGGAGTTCCATCAAGGTGTACAATGTCATCGCCATGTCCCCTGCGCCCTATTTCACCTATTGTTCCCAGTAAACCAGCAAGGTTGATGCCGTCCTCTAACTTCGCTTCTTTCAGTTTTTCTCTGGCCTCTTGTAAATCCTTTTCCGTTGCGAATATCGCAATTTCGTTCATATCGTTCCAAAAACCATCTACGCCATCGTCCAAGTATTTCTTTGCATTCTTTGCCCACCAATTTCGAACGTTCTTATTTAAAAAGTCAGGGAACCTAACCCTACCAGGCCAAACCGCACCTTCAAAATCTTTCCCCGAAGGATCCTTTAAAAAGTACTTGTTCTTTCCTTCTTCGAACACAAAATACCCTTCTTCCACCCTCACTCCGGGATCGAGGATCGATACCACCTTAAATCCGTCTTTGTGTAGTGATTCTAGCATCTTTTTGTAATTTGGGAAGTTCTTTTTGTTCCAAGTGAACACTTTGTACTTTTCCATATAGTCTATATCAAGATAAATCACGTCGCAAGGGATTTTTTTCGCTCTAAACTTCCGAGCGATATCTAAAACTTCCTTTTCACTGAAGTAGCTCCATCTGGATTGCTGGTAACCGAAAGCCCAAACCGGGAAGGCTATATTCTTTCCGGTCAATTTAAGATACTGCTCCACGATTTTTCTCACTGAATTTTCGATAATTATGTACTGAACAAACCCCTTACCTTTTGATCTGAAGGTTAGAGTATTATCGTTATTCGAGTTTACGTCTATTTCTAAATATCCCGGGAAGTCCGTGAAACAGCCATATTTGGTTTTCAGATCCTTTGAGACGTATATATAAAACGGGAAGGATTTGTAAAGAGGGTCTGCACTCGGATGGTGTGTGAAATTATCGGTATTCCAGAACGTGTACTTGCGCCCATTCCTATCAAGGGGACCGACCTTATCACCAAATCCGAAGAAGTACCCGTCTGAGTCGTACTGCCTTTTTAGAACAAAAAATACCTGACTGTTGTACTCTTCAATTTGTGCTTGAAAATCTCTGAATAATGAAATAAATTCATCGGATTTTGACAAAGGTATTTTGTTAGTGAACCTACTCAGCACCGCACCACTTTCGATGTCTGGTTCTCCGTATACGAGTTTGTATATCAATTTCAAAACCTCCCACTTTTCGTCTGTTTACCTGATGCCTTATATTCCCCGATACTCAAACCTCAAAAATCATGTTGTCTATCAACCTTGCCTTACCAACAAAAACGGCAAGTGCCACAATTACTTTTTTCTCTATTCTTTCAACAGGTCGCAAAGTCTCTTCATCGACTATTTCCACATAGTCAACCTTTAACAGCGGGTGGTCAAGGATACAGAGCATTTCACTCTTGATTTTTTGCACGTCGCGTTCTCCAGATTCAATAAGCTCTTTTGCTTTCAAAAGCGATTTGTACAGTCTTGTTGCTTCTTTTCTTTCCTCAGGATTCAGGTACACATTCCTTGAAGACATAGCCAACCCATCTTCTTCTCGAACAATGGGCATCTCTACCATTTCAACATCCATATTCAGATCCCGAACCATCCTTCTCAAAACCCTGAACTGCTGGGCATCTTTTTGCCCGAAATAAGCCCTTGTTGGCTTAACTATATTGAAGAGCTTTGTCACAACGGTGCACACACCTCTGAAATGCCCGGGTCTGCTTGCACCACAGAGGTACTTTGAAAGCTCAATTTCTTCAACGTACGTTGAATACATGGGTGGATACATTTCTTCAACAGCTGGATTGAACACATAGTCTACACCTAGTGGTTCCAATAACCTCAAGTCCCTTTCAAGGTCTCGAGGATACCTATTGTAATCTTCGTTTGGACCGAATTGAGTAGGATTAACAAAGATGCTTACAACTACAACGTCATTTTCTTTACGAGCAGCTTCGACCAAGCTTAAATGTCCCTTGTGTAAATAACCCATTGTTGGAACAAAGCCTATGCTCTTTCCTTCTTCAAGTAGTTCTTTTGTTATTCTCTTCATTTCTGCTACAGTGTGAACAAGGCGCATTTTTTCGCCTCCTTTCTGAATCCTAACACGTCACGCAGCACGTATCTGTATCACAGTCCGCAAGTGCCTACCGCACAACACACATAGCCCGATCTACTCATTAAATCTGTATAGACTTTGAGTACGTATTGCGTTCTGTTCGGTAAACAAGGCCTTTGAGTTCCAAGGTAGTCAAAACCAGCATAACATGTGAAAGGGGTACATTTAACCTTTCCGAAATATCTTCTATTGTCGTTTCATCATCAAGAACGTTAAGAACTTGCGTTTCATCATCGGTCAGTTCGGCTATTATCCTGTGTTCCTTAAATCCGTAGTATTCAAGTATATCATTTGGATCCGTCACAAGAAATGCACCACTTTTGATCAAGTAATTCGTTCCATGAGAAGTTGTTCTAAAGATGTCGCCCGGAACTGCGAAAATGTCTCTGCCTTGTTCGAGTGCGTACTTTGCTGTGATAAGCGCTCCACTATCTATTCCCGCTTCTGTGACCAGAACACCTGCAGAAAGTCCAGATATTATCCTGTTTCTTTCAACAAAAGTGAACTTCTGTGGTGTTTGCCATGGTAAATACTCGCTAACTACACAACCATTCTCAATTATCTGCTCGTAGAGTACCTTATTCGATTTCGGATAAACAACATCAACACCGCAACCGAGCACAGCAATGGTAGGCTTGTTCGACTTTAGAGCACTTGAGTGTGCTATCGTATCAACACCGTAAGCCATACCACTAACGATTACAAAATGTTTAGAGAGCTCGCTGGAAAATTTTTCGGTCACCTGCTTCCCGTAGTTGGTCATCCTGCGTGTTCCGACAACTGCAAAAAGGTTATACGCTAAATATTCCCATTTACCTTTAACAAATAAACATACCGGTGGGTCCGGTATGTTCTTGAGCAAATCTGGATATTCATCATCCCAGTAAGTCATCAGCCTAACGTCCGATTTTTTCAGGTAACTTTTCAATTTCCCTACCAAGTCGAGTAAAACAGAGGAAGAGTTTGCCGACTCTTCGAAAAGTTTTGTGTCGTATTGCAGGTATTCTTCTATCTCGGATACTTTTTTTCTAAATACTTTCGAGAACGCAACAATATTTACCGAAGTATCAAAATCTAGCCGCATTCCCTATCCCCCGAGTTATCCACGCGTTACTAAAACGCGTTACTAAAATAAGTAGAAATTAAACTCATCTTAAAATACAGAAGCATACTAATTGCCATTGGCACGCTGGCTAAGTATCTCTTTAATTCTTTCTTCCACACCTGATTTTTTACCTGGCAAACATTTATCTGGTTTGTCACCTTTCACTATGGCTTTTGCATATCCTTCACATCCAGGGTAGCCACAAGCACCGCAATTTATCCCTGGCAACGCTTCTAAAATAAGCTTGACCGTTGGGTCTTCTTCAACTTTGAACTTCTCTGAAACGTACGACAGAAACAAACCGAATGCAAAACCGAGTCCTCCAAGCAGGACTGCTGAGTAAACAACCACCACACCGTTCACCTCCGAAAGTATGTGAAATAAAAATCATAACCATTCAAAAATGAAAGAAAAACAAGAAAATTAATGAAAGCGCCACACAAACCAAATATTAAATACAAGCTCGTTGTTTTATATTATTATACACCAAAACGATACGTGATGCAAATCTGAGCTAAGTACTATTTCTTTTCTTCTTTCTTTGCTTTATATATTTACGGATTCAATGCCCTCGTACGCTCTAACTTCCCAGTGAAGCTGCAAAATATCCAAGTGTTTAGTGATGAGCTAAACACAAATTTGAGCCAATCGTATCATTTCATTAACACTTGGATACTTGAAACTTTACGTTGGATATAGCAAAATATATGTGCAGCGACCCCCCTATCCCCCCTTGGAAGAGTTGAAAAACTTTTTCAAGACCCCCCGGATTGATAGACCGGGGGTATTTTTTTATTTCACTCTCCTGTGTGGTATAATTTCTTTGTGTTGGTCAAATAACATTGGAAAGGTGTTAATATGGCGGGGATAGGTTTCGAACTCAACAAATTACTGAGCAGGAATTCGTTCTTCTCTGACATATTTGGTTTTTTCTATTCAGCAAATGTAAGTGCTGGACCTTGGATAATGTCCTCAATTACTCTTGTTGTCATACAATTACTCATCCCTCAAAACGAAATCCCATTCTTCATCTCTGCAATTATATACACGTTCATTTTCTCCACAATACTCTTTGGAAGCGTATCCACTTCTGTAACAAGGTATCTGGCCGACTTGATATACAAAAAGGAATTTGAAAAGATTTACGAACTGTACGTTTCATCTCTGACGTATGCGGTTATTTCCTCTGCAACTTTCTTACTTGTTTTTTTCTTGCTCAACAAAATCACTGAGATTTGGAAGATATTTCTTTTTTCTTACTCTTTAACTGTTCTGACTATCATCTGGGTCCAAGTCATTTTCATAACAACGATAAGGGTTTTTACCCCTGTTGTCGTAAGTTTTCTCGTTGGTAGCTTACTAAGTTTACTGGGAAGTGTTTACCTTTTTAGGCTGAAAGGTGAATACTTTGCTTATCTGGGCTACAACTTAGGATTGATGTTAATAGCCTCTATGCTGCAGCCGTTTGTAAAACGCTACTTGTTTGTCAAAAATCCTGTCAACCACCCACCACTGAAGTGGCGGGCTTGTAAAAAGCCCTGGTTGACTACCCTCAGCCTTTCGGCTACGTTAGGCTGGTCATGGCACCATGGAATGCTGCTCAAGTTCCATGCTCTGCCGTCTGCCATTAAACAGTCCTGATGGGTAGGGACAGTGTGGCAAGACGTTAAAGCCAGCCTAACTTTGGGGATGAGCACCTAACTCCGATAGGAGGCTTACCGCATGGTATTCGTGATTTCAAAAGACGGAAAACCACTCATGCCAACCAAAAGACACGGTAGGGTTAGAAGACTATTAAGGCAGGGCCTGGCAAAGGTAGTGAACAGAGAACCATTTACCATCCAGCTTTTGTACGAAACAACAAACTACACACAACCTGTTACCGTTGGAATAGACATAGGCTCTAAGATTGTAGGCATATCTGCTGTCACAGACAAAATGGAAATATTCTCTGCAGAAATCCAGCTCAGGCAAGACATCAGTAAATTATTGCCTGAGCGCAGGCAGCATAGAAGGTTCAGAAGATACAGAAAAACAAGATATCGCAAACCCAGATTTCTAAACAGACGAAAGGAAAATGGTTGGTTGCCTCCAAGTTTGCAGTGGAAGGTAGATGCGCACGTCAGGATAGTAAACAAGCTCAGCAAAATAATACCGATAACAAAAGTCGTTGTGGAAGTTGCACCATTTGATATTCAGAAAGTATTAAATCCAGACATAGAAGCAAAAGACTATCAAAACGGTCCGCAGAAAGGATTTGCTGATGTGAGAGAGTACTGCCTTTGGAGAGCTGGATATAAATCTGAGCTATCTGGAAAAACAGGGGTGTTAGAAGTCCACCATATCATTCCAAGAAGCAAAGGTGGCACTGATACACCAAGCAACTTAATAGTGCTAACGGTGGAAGAACACAAGATGCTGCACGAAGGCAAGATAAAGATACCTAAATCTAGATTAGAACAAGTAAAGGTGCTTAAGGATGCAGCTCACGTTTCAGCAATTGGATGGTACATAGTTAACAAACTAAAGCAAAACTATCAAGTAGCAATTACTTATGGTAGCATTACGAAAGCAAGACGTGCCACGTATGGGCTTGAGAAGTCGCACAGAGATGACGCATTTGTAATAGCTGGTGGGAATATTCAAGAAAGAGCAAACGAGTGGTATTTTGGTAAACTCTTGAGAAGGCAAAACAGGTCGCTGCATAAAGCTAACCCAATTAAAGGTGGCAAACGGCCATTAAACACAATAAAACAAGTGAAGGGGTTTAGAAGGTTTGATAGAGTTGAGTGTGAAGGCAAAATAGGAATCATATCAGGTTTAAGGAGTAGCGGATACTTTTCGATAAGTAGTCTTAATGGAGAAAAAATAAGCGATAGCGTAAAGTATACAAAGTTAAGGCTACTTGAGAGAGCCAAGACACTGATGTTCGAAAGGAGGGAAAGGGCTACTTGTTCATGGCTGAAGCCACGTGTGTCCGTAGCCAGACGTTATGAAATACCTCAGAATTTTGCAAAAAGATCCACACATGGACGTAGCACTTTACGTAGGTCAAGCGCTCGAAGATATAGAAAACTATTTTGAAGAAAAGATTGCGAAATCCAAATCCGCGTACGATATAGAATCTTGTCTGATAATTTACAACTACCTAAGAACAGGTATTCCAAAAGGTGTTGTTAGAAAAGATCTGGAGGAACTTCTACGAAAGAAAATGGAAAACATAAGCGATCGGTTAGCTGAGTACTATGAAATCATGTATTATTTAACAAGCGACGAAAACTATTTTGTCAAAGGCTATGAAAAAACAAAAGACCCAAGGCTTTTGAGAAAATACCTTTTAGAAAAGCTTAGAAAAAGGGAATATTCTATCGTTAAAGCGTACCTTTCGGAATCAACCAGAAAACTCGTCTGCGAAGGGTAAGATGCGCCGTTTCCACCATCTTTCAGTATACAGGGAGGTGCTCCCAATGAATGAAATAAATAGAGAAGATTTTTTTGAAAATCGTTTTATCTTAGAAACACTCCCGCCGAGGGGAACGAACCCCGATAAGTACATCGCATTTTGCAAAGAAGCTGTGGATTACGGTGCACAAGTGATCGCAGTTACAGACCTACCAATGGGCAGTGCGAGGGTCTCGCCTATAGCACCTGCACACATGCTATCGGAATTGGGTTTCAATGTGTTAATGCATTTTTCAAGGACTACGAGAAATGCGATTCGAATAGAAGGAGACTTAATTGCTGCCCACATGCTTGGGATTAAGAACCTCTTGATTCTTTCAGGTGATGATCCAAGGGTTGGAACCTACCCGTTCTCATCGAGTATTGAAGACTTCAGCATATACGACGTGTTCAAATTAACTAAATTGCTCAACGAAAAGGGAGAAGACCTTGCAGGATTGAAGATCTATGGTTCTTTTTCATTTAACCCGGGTGGTGTTTTCAGTCCATTTGAAAAAGACTTGAACCAAACATTGGAAAGAATGGAGCTTAAAATACAAAACGGTTGCAGCTTCTTCGTCTCGCAACCCATTTTCAACGCCGATACTATAATCAAATTCCTCGAAAAGTCTGAAGCTGAGGAAATCTTTAAGAAAACCAAAATCTACATCGCCCTAATGGTCTTTGAATCGTTCCAGCAACTCGAACACTTCTCAAAGGTCCCAGGTGTCTACGTTCCGAAGGAATACTTCAGGCAAAAAGATGATTCGCACTTGGAAGAGTACTCAAAACACCAGTGTGTTTCCATTATCGAAAAACTTGCCCCATACGTTCATGGCTTTTATCTCACCTCAACAACAAGAAAGATGGAAACGATAAAAGTCGTCTCAGATGCTGTAATGTCGCAATATTAAGGACCAGAAGAGAGTGGAATAAAGAAGGAGTAGATACGAATGTACTACGCAGTGGCAATATCCAACTACTCTGAGAACAAACTCTTCGTATATGCCTCTTCAGAAGATATAGCCCTTGGTGAAAGGGTTGTTGTACCTTTTAGAAATAAAAAAAACCTAGCGTATGTAGTTCAGAAATTTGAAGGTATCGAAGAAATAACAGAAAGCAATTTAGAAGAACTTATAGACTTGGAAAGAACACACGTTGTTCCGTCCAAAATTCCCAAAATAACTGAACGATGTGATTACATCTCCTTCATCGACAATCAGCGCACAGCTACTTTTGTCAACTGCGCTCTGGGTTTAGGATATCCCATTGGTCGTCTATTCGACTTATCCTTCCCCCCTAGCTTTGACAAGTATTTCTCTCTTTTCGTCGAAAGCAACAGTCCACTGATCAACATACCTAAGATGAGATACGACGATTTCAAGAAAATGAGTAAAGCCAAAGAATACATCGAAAGCGGACTGGTCAGGATATACCGTGATTTTGAGTCTAAAAAACCCAGACCAAGAAGTAAGGAAGAATATGTGAGAATTATTATTCCGCCAGACGAATTGCCAAGACTTCGCCTGACGTCAAAACAATCGATAGTGGTCAATTATTTGCTTTTAAAAGGCACTGCAAAAGTTGATGAATTGCTCAACGATTTGGAAGATGAAAATGTCGAGAGGAGTGTTTTGGTACAACTGAAAAACAAGGGCATTGTTAAGATAAACGATGAACCAATCGCTGATGAAGAAAGCGGACAGTTGGTCAGAAAATTGACAGAAGAACAATCAAAGATTGTAAAGAGCATTTTAGAGGAAATTGATGGCATTACCATGCGTTCAGAAAGCCTAAAACACATGGTTTTCGGACCAACAGGAAGTGGAAAAACGGAAGTTTATTTGGATGTGATCAAACATGCTCTGAACTTTGGTAGTGTGATCTATCTAGTTCCGGAGATTTCACTAACCGAACAAACCATTGCAAGACTAAGGAAACACTTTCCAGATGTTCCGATAGGAGTTTACCACAGCTATCAAACGGATGCGAAGAGGGTAGAAATTTGGGCTAAGGCGGTAAAAGGCGAGCTCGGTATCCTCGTTGGTCCCAGAAGTGCGTTTTTTGTTCCAATGAGAAATTTGAAACTCGTCATAGTTGACGAAGAACACGACGAAGGTTATTACAACAACAGCGAACCTTTTTACGATGTCAGAAAACTGCTCCAGTATTTTCCAATCCCAGTTATATTTGGCTCTGCAACTCCTCACCTTGAGACATACAAACTTGCAAAAGATGGTATCTACCAATTCCATGTGCTAACAAAAAGGTTCAACGTAGAACTACCTGAAGTTGAAATCATCGACATGAGAAAAGAGAAGAAATCGACACCATCTATATCGAAAACGTTGCGCGAAGAGATCGAAAGCGTTTTGAACGACGGTATGTCTGCCTTAATATTCACACGAAGGAAGGGGTTTTCAAGGGTCCAATGTGCTGTATGTGGTTACATAGCAAAGTGCGATAACTGTGACGTATCGATGACGTACCACTCAGATGCGGGAAAACTAAAATGCCATATATGTGGTTCAGAAAAACCTGTTCCGAGCGTGTGCCCTGTCTGTGGTTCGCAAGTATTCACCGATAAAGGTACCGGGACCGAAAAGGTCGAAAGAGAACTCAGAGAACTCTTCCCGGGGAAAAACATCGGTCGCATAGATGCAGAAATAATCGATACACCTGAGAAATTGAAAAAGGTTCTGGAAGACCTCCGAGAAGGAAAGTTGGAAATCGTTACGGGAACGAAGATGATAACAAAGGGGCTTGACATCTACCGCATAGGTCTTGTCGGAATCATCGACGTCGATGCACTGATATTTTATCCTGATATAAATGCGCCTTTGCGAACATTTCAACTACTTGTCCAAGTAATCGGCAGAGCAGGAAGAAAACAAAAAGGGAAAGCGGTTATACAAACCTACGATCCGAGCAATCCGGTCATCATTTACGCGAGTGCGCAAGACGTTACGGGATATTACGAACGAGAATTGGCGCTAAGAAAAGAACTAAGCTATCCACCTTTTGCCGATGTCGTTCATGTCATGTACTCAAACCAGTCGGAAGAAATAGCCAGAGAAACGATAGATGCTGTCTACAAAGATATTTCAAATGCTGAAGGACTGTATATTGAAATACTTGGTCCATCGGAACATCCGATATTTAAAGTGGCGAATAAATATCGCTACCAGTTTTTTGTCAAAACTGTGCATTCGTCAAGAATAGTCCGGTTACTGAACGAAATTAAGACCAAATACCCAGGTGATTGGATTGTAAGGCTCAATCCTCCGGAAATTTAATCGAACCAATGTCGAAAGGGAATGCCTGAATTAAATCAAAAAGCCGCCCTTCTCGAAGGCGGCTTTTTCCTTCACTTTCTTGATTTGCTCAAAATCGTCCCAACTGAAATCGCGGTCAGGATAATTATAACCCCCCAGCTTGAAAGCATGAATGCCAACGCTTGGGTACTCATCATTTCTCACCTGCCCTGTCTACTTGCATATTTTTTAACGCGTTGTAAATTGTGATGAAACATAGCACAAACAGGAAGACCATAACTGCCCTTGCAGCGAAAACCCAAGGAATCAAATTTGGATAATTCTTCGCAAAGTCAGGTACCAATTTTAGATAACCATTTCTGGCGTACTCAACGGTTGAGAATACAAGCAATATCACTATAAATGCAGGTGTGATTAGTTTCATGACTATGGAATAGAACCATCTCGGTATCTTCCAGTAGCTCCCCTTGTTGACCTCTTCCAATCCCTTCTCTTTGAAAAGCCAGACCGCCGTGATTATTTCTATAAGTCCCAAAAGAACTAACAAGTAAGAGCCAACCCAGTTATCCAGTTCCGTTAGATATAACAGTTCACTCGTTTTTGTGAGAATTGGCTCCAACGCTACAGGCAAACCGGCGATAACGTAGAGTGCAAATATCAACGTCGAACCTTTCTTTCTATCGATGTTAAATTGCTCTTCTAGGAAAGCGACCAGATAGTTGAACATCGCTATTGAACTTGTTATGCCAGCAAAGAAGAGCAACAAGAACCAAAATGTTCCAACGATGCTGCCTCCAACCATCGATCTGAATACATTAGGCAGAGCTATGAACGAAAGCCCCACACCACTTTTCAAACCATCCGGTCCAAGGAACGTGAACGCTATAGGTATCACTATCGTTCCGGCAAAGATTACCTCCGCAAACTCATTAAGCGAAGCAGTTGCAACAGCGGATGTTACGATATCATCCTCATCTTTCAGATAAGACGCGTAATTTTGTATTATTCCCATTCCAAGTGAAAGTGTGAAAAATATCTGACCAGCTGCCGCGAGTGTGGCCGACCAGTTCAGCTCATCCCAACGCGGTGACCATAAGAAGTCCAGCCCTTTAATCGGCGTCCATTCTGTTTTAACAGGTGTGCCGAGAGTGAGAGCTCTGATAAGAAGAATTAATGCAAAGATATATATTGAAGGCATCGCAATCTTTGCGAGCCTTTCCAAACCTTTTTGCACGCCACCGCGTGCTATGTACCACAGTATTGCTAAGGTTATGAGCCAAAAGGTGAATACAAGCCATGGACTTTGGATATAGTTTACAAAGTAAGCTCCTGTATCAACCGAAGGATCCATATACCCACCAGTTGCGGTCAACCAAGCATACCCAAGTGTCCAGCCAATAATATGGTTGTAGTACGAGTTCAAAAGCACAACAATCAAAAGTGCAAACGCACCAGCTAACGAACCAAGAAATAGAGCCACCTTTTTAGTAGTACCTTCTTTGGCTTGAAGATAAACCATCGGTCCTATCGTACCATAACCGTACCGGCCGCCGTAGCGCCCCATAGACCACTCTATAATCAGAAGAGGTATTCCCATGAACAACAGTGCAGCGAAATAGGGTATCATAAAAGCGCCACCGCCGTTCTTGGCTGCTTGGTACGGGAATCTCCAAAAATTCCCCAAACCTATGGCGTTACCAGCCATCGCAAGAATCAGTCCTAACTTACTGCCCCAGTGTTCTCTTTCGTGTGAGCTCAAGTTAGTAACCTCACCAGCTTTCTTTACCGACTTGTTCTTAGCCATAACTACCCACACTTGACTCCCAAAAGTCTTGAGGATTAACAAAACAGAGAAAACAAAACAAGAAAAGCAAATGGCTTCAAGTTTATATCATGAGGAATTACAAGAATATCTTATCTTAAGTATTACGAACTTTCAATTACAAAACAAAGTTTCAATCTCCTAAAAATCGACAATTTTGAAGTTGTTAAAAAGTAGTAATTTTCTTCACCAAAATTCTCATAAGTAGAAAAAAGCCACCTTTCACAAATTCTTTACAAAAGGTGGCTTTTCTAATTTATACTTGTGTTTGTTTAATTTTTTATTTTCTTTTCTTAAATGTCTAAACTAGTGACCTTCGAAACATGAATCAATAAATTCCTGTATTACTGATCAGTTCCGAAGATTTCATTCAAGTATTTCATAAGGTAGCCTCTGCGCTCTTTCGCAAATTCTTTCATCCACTCCACAGATTCTTCCCATGTATCCGTTTCTGGTTTTCCCCAACGTTTGGAATGAAAAGCTATCTCTGTGCTTATTCTCTTTGCATGTTCGTCTATAATATTAATCACCCTATTCTCATTAAACACTACATTGATTATATAATCAAACCGCTCGAGGAATTTCTTTTTAAATTCTTCGTTTTCAAGTATTTTTCTGAAAAGAATGGTTGAGGTTGCTCCGACTGTTAGTATATGTGGTGCATTCGGGTCACCATACATCGCAGCTTTTAATGTGTTGTGCGACGGTTCCCAAAAGGAAAGGTCCATATCGTACATCATCCATCTCCACTTTCCATCACCGAAAGTCCCATTCTCAGGCTTTAATACCCTCCAGAGCCTTTCGTTATTACCAGGCCAATCCATATTGCCTGCTATGATTTCGGCTATATAGTAATCAATATAGCTATCAATATCAATAACCTGAGAAATGAAAACGTAGTTTTCAGGTTTTGATAGATCGTTGTCTCGAACAAACTCCGCAAGTTTGACAAAGCTTTCTTGGCTGCCTTCCTTTCCATCCTGGATACTTAGATCACCGTTTATAATCACTGTGTTTTTTTCAGTCACACCATGTTTAACTTGCAAATACCTTTGGTCGTAGTATTCCATTAAATACGTTATGCCCCAGTATTCCCCGTTGATGTAATGTACAACAGGATAATTATCTTGTGTATCAAATTTCAGACCTTTGAAGATCTCTTGAATTGCCGAATCTCTGATATATGTGTCTTCCCAATCGTTGCCAGAATTCCTCAAGACCAATTTCTTGTAACCAGTTCTCCCGAAAAACGGATAAGTGAACTCCCCTTCCTTGTTCCTTGCATATAGTCTCAATGATTTTATCGGGAGGCTCCTTGTAAACTCACCGTGAATTCTCAAACCTATGTCAGTTCGATACAGGAGTTTGCCGTTTTCGAAATATTCCATAACAGCTGCTCGTTCCCATTCATTTCCTCTTTGATGATAGTTTCCAGTCCAATATGGATTGGTGGGATCAAAAAGTTTCCCTGGTACATAAATTCCTTTTTCCTCATCAAAAAGATTCGAAGGTTCTGTGATTATCGATACAACCGGCAAATCATGATGAATTCCGACGAAATAACTCCGTACTGCACTATCTGTGACCTTTCCGTCTACAACTTCGATAATCCTTAGAACCGTTGCCTTTTTGAAATCACCTTGTGGCTTTTGCCAAAGTGGCGAGGTCGGTATGTACATCAATGAGTTATCGTTACGTTCGGCTATAGGTATACCATTTCTATACCGAAATGTTCCTTCTTTTCCCGAGACCGGCTCACTGCCGTCGATAGTATAATAAATTAGCCCACCAACCGTAGATTTGATTTCTAACGTGAATGGATTATTGTAAAACCCCGACTCGTGAGAAATTACGAGTTGAGAATAACCCACCGATGAAATTACTGCGGTAAAGAAAAGTATAGCGATCAAACAACTAAAGATGTTGAGTTTACCAAGCATATCATCACCCCCCGGGCACGATTTTTGATACCACAGAACCTATCAAAAGAGCTTATCTGTATGCCCTTATCCAAAACTCGTAGACAACGGCTGTTCCGTCTAACCGAATTTTCGGTTGCTTCGAGATTTCCTCTAAAATAACCGCAGGAATTTCGTACTTTGGTTTAATGAATATCGTGTACCCTTCGCCAGAAACCTTGTATCCCACCTCATATCTTTCAGCCAGGTCTTTCTCCATGAATCCTTTGGAATAAATCGACTCAGAGTTCAAAGTCGATATTTTGAAGCCACCACTTATGTAGCTTCTGGCAGCTTGTTCAACAGCCTTAAGCTCGTTGTATATCTCTTGAGCACTCAATCCTGAAGTTTGTAAAGAAGTGGCGTCCGATTGCGTTGTGGTTGCAAGTGACATCAACAATATGCCGGTTGTTCCCTCGGTTTCAAGTACCTTCGTTGTGGTTGTAGTAGTTCTTATCTCTTCCGCACTTCTGGGAACAGTTTGAGTATAGGTTTCTTGTGAGGAACTCTCTTGGTAAGTGGAAAGAGGAACACTCGAGAAAGTTTCCGTTTGCGTATGAGGTTCTGCGAAGGCTCTGGTTTCGCTAACTTCTGCAGGCTGTTGAGAAAATTGCCAATCCCATTTTATTTGTCTTTTGGAAGACACTGAAATGATAAATACTAAACCGATCAGTAGGAAAACGATAACTAACTTTGCAACCTCTTCCAAACCAATCCCTCCAACATCTTCTGAATTATCATCATGCGTTTTATTACTTTGAGAGTTCAGATTTTGGCAGGAATTCTCTTATAATAAATGCGTTTGTTAAAGCAATAAAGACAGAAGTACCAGTTATAGAAAAAAGAACATTCTTAGCTAGCAGGATGTCGAAATCACTGTCTCTAGAGAAAAGCTGTGCCATACGAAGTAAATACACAGATTTATAGATCGGAATCACGTTCAAAATCCTCTTACCGAACTCTGGTAAAGACGAGACGGATGTCAAAGAGCCACTTGAAAAAAGCAGAAGAATACTGAAGATCGTTGAGATGAGATTTGACGTCATCGAGCTTTTAGAAAGTACCGATATTGTGATTCCAAGTGATGTGTGGAAAAGGGCGTTTATCAGGATGATTATTAGGACCATAGTCCAATCCACCGAAAAACCGTTTACAAAAAAGATCGCGTATGAAATTAAACCGGCAACAAAAGATATTACGAAAGTAGTCGTGAACTTTGCGAAACAATAACCTAAAGGCTTCACCTTCCCAAGCGAACAATAAAGAAGCAAACCCCGTTCTTTGTCGTTCACAACACTTCCTGCTCCTATAAGCATGCCTGCAAACATCGTTATTAGAAGCATCAAACTCGGTGCAAATACTTGGCTGAAGTTCACTTCCCTATCCGTTACAAGACTTGGAGCAGGTACATTCGAAGAAGTGTACATCTGTTGCAACACCTTCGGATTAAAGAAAGGGCCTCCACTTAAATCTTCAAAAAGTTTCTTAAAAACGAGGTACGCCGCTGCTGACAGTTGTGTGTCTACAGGACTTGGAACGTACTTGATTTGTGTTTGTCTTGCCGAAAATAGAGATGTGGTAAAATCTCTTGGAATAATGACAACCGCATGAAGTTCACCACTTTTTAATTTCTCTACATAATCTGCACCAACGTATTGTATTGTTTGACCATGAAATAGGGACATAACTACACCAACTGTGAATTTCGAAAGTGGAGACTTATCCTCGCTGTACACCCCTATCTTCAAGTTATTGGCACCGAACGAATTAAAAAACACACTACCAAGCAGGACAAAAAGAACCGGCAATGCTAGCAACATCACATAAGTCATGGGACGGGAAAAGATCCTCTTAAATTCCAATTTCAGTAGTACCATTCTTAGCCACCTTTCTTAAAAATTCTGGCAGACAACCTTAGAGACTAAAACTTGTATCTCAAAGCTAATCCCAGTTCAATGTTTGTGAACGTTCTTTCATAATCTCCTTCAATGTACTGAAGATCAGGTGTGAAAGGTCCAAACAAGGAAATGCCAATGTTGTAGCTAACAAATAAAAGCATATCTGGAAAGTTTCTCAAATCGATCGGTAATTGGGCAAAAAGTCCTAAGGAACCTATCAAATTCACGTTTGATACACTATTATAATGCCTGAAATCGTTGGTTGTAAAATCGGCAAAGTTTGAAGAACTTCCAACAAGCAAACTCACCGTTTCCAGTTCAGCTCCTATCTTTCCGGAAAGACCAAAAACAATACCCCTTTTCATTCCACCGATAATCGTCTCGATTAACTTCGCACTAATATCGTAACTTCCGCCGATAGCGCCGTACCTGAGCTCCGAAAATGGAAGATAATTAAGAACTGTACTTTTCAATGTAAAACCATTAGAAAGCAAAAAAGGATTTCTTGGGTTTGCATTCGACTCGAATGAATAAAAAACAGCGACACTATCAAAAAATGACAATTCATGTCCAGAATTTTTGATAAATTTCTGTGCCATAGGAGAAGGTTGAATGTAACCCAGTCCGTACCAGTCAGCAAACGAATTCGTGTACGAAAATACAAAAATAGAACATAGAAAAATGGAAGTCATAAGAACCAGCATAAGAATGTGCTTTGAAAAAGTGTTGTGCTTTATACCCATACTTTTTCCCTCCTGTACCAATAAAATGCAAAACTTGGGATGCACCAATTTTTAATTATATCATAATTTGCGCTGAGTACTTTCCCCCTTGAAATTTTTCGAGTATATGGTACAATCTTAACGCAAAGACAGAAAAAAGAGTTTTAACGTTCGCTTAATTTTTGAAGATGTAATTGATCGCTGATGATTATGCGGAGAGATGGCCGAGTGGTCGAAGGCGCTTGCCTGCTAAGCAAGTGTGGAGGTTTCTCCACCGAGGGTTCGAATCCCTCTCTCTCCGCCAAAACCGGGAGGTTTTGGGTGATGAGCTTGACTTATCTCATCACCCATTTTTGAATGCTTAGAAATAAGACGTGCCCGTAGCTCAACTGGATAGAGCGTCAGACTGCGGATCTGGAGGTTGTGGGTTCAAGTCCCGCCGGGCACGCCAAATATGGCAAATACAAAGGTATTCCAAAAGCTACACCTTCTGTGGTGTAGCTTTTTTCTTTTTATGGTATAATCTTTATGGTTCTTTGTCATTTCTTCATAAAATGATTCAAAGAGGGGGATGGTTCTGAAGAACGCAATAATATTTTCGATAGGCAACGAACTTGTTGAGGGGCTTATCTTAGATACAAATTCAAAATACTTAAGCGAAAAGTTGAAAAAACTAGGATATTACGTTATTCGCATAGAGACCTTACCAGACAGATTCGATGTTCTAGTCGAAAGGTTCAAAACAGGCCTTCTTGAAGTTGATTTACTCATAACAACCGGCGGTTTGGGACCTACAGAAGATGATTTGACAAGAGAGGCGCTAGCAGAAGCACTTGGACGAAAGCTCATTTTGGACGAAAATATAGCACAAGAGCTGATAGAACGGGCCTTAAAATACTACGGAAAAGCCCCAGAGAGTGTAAAAAAGCAAGCCATGGTTATCGAAGGAGCGAAGGTACTGGATAATCCTGTCGGAACTGCTCCTGGTCAAATGATTGAGTTTGATGGAAAAGCTGTTGTTATCTTGCCCGGTCCTCCCGCTGAAATGATACCGATCTTTGAAAACATCACCGAGAAATTAAAAGCCGATGATGCGCTGTACACAAGAAGAATAAAAACGATAGGCATTCCCGAAGCTGTATTGATGGATGATTTCAAGGATGTAATCTACTCCAACCCAAATATTACCGTGGCAACTATGGCTTCGTATGAAAGAGGGGTCGAGGTCAGGCTTACCGGAAGTAAATCTTTGAAGGAAGAAATAGATAAAATCGCCCTCAAACTGATAGAAGCCTTGGGCGAGAACGTCTATGCAACTGACGACGATAACATCGAGGATGTTGTGTATAAGCTCTTAAGTGAGAATGGTTTGACAATTTCTTTTGCCGAGTCTTGTACTGGTGGTATGATTTCTTCAAAGTTTGTTGATATTCCGGGAGTTTCAAAGGTGTACAACGGTTCTGTTGTGGCCTACTCGAATGAAGTTAAAATATCCCTCTTAAACGTTCCAGAAACCATAATTAGCACTTATGGAGCTGTTAGTGAAGAGTGTGTCAAGTTCATGGCTGAGAACGTTAGAAGAATCCTTAAAAGTGATTTTGCCGTTGCGGTTTCAGGCATAGCAGGTCCTACTGGCGGCTCTGAAGCAAAACCTGTGGGGACCGTTTGTTTTGCTTTTTCGTCTGATTCGTTCACACACACGGTAACACACAATTTGAGAGGCAATCGAGAGATGGTGAGAAAAAGGAGTACACTTCTTGCATTTGATATAGCGAGGAGAGGGATTTTAAGATGGCTAAGACAAAGAGAAACTTCCAAAGAGTAACCATTAAAGACGTGGCTCAGTATGCTAAAGTTGGTGTTGGAACTGTTTCAAGAGTTCTCAACAACAGTCCACACGTTGACCAATTCACAAGACAGCGGGTATTGGAAGCGATAAAGACTTTAGGATACGTTCCTAATCCCCATGCAAGGCGATTATCCACGGGTTCAAGTGAGCTTATAACCGTCATCACTCCCGAAATGAAGGGAGACTTTTATCAAATCCTGATGTCTGCGATAGATGAAGTGCTCTTCAAATACGGTTACTCTTCGCTTTTGTATCCACTCTACAACGAAAAAAAGTACGAAGCGTTGAAGAAATCTTCCGATATAATCCTCTCCACTGATGGCCTGATAGTTGATGCAGTAAGCGTTGACAGAGTGTTAAGTAACATCATTAATCCTCAAACTCCTGTTGTCTGCATCGAACAAGATTCAGAAGACTACGATTCGATAATGGTGGACAATTATTACGGTGGCGTTATAGCAGGAGATTACTTTGCGGACTTAGATATGGATATCTTTGTGGTAACTCACAGGAAAAGTCATGAACTCGAAAGCACGGTTTTCGACGAGCGACTCGAAGGTTTCCAAGAATCGCTTGAAAAAAAGGGTAGAAGTATAGACAAAGTTTACTACGTCCCACTTGACTGGGAAAGCACTTTCGAAGTTGCTCGCCGGATATTCTACAGGTTCAAGCGGTGTGCCATCTTTACAACAACAGACTATCTGGCCGTTCCAATAATAGAAGTCGCAAGAACAATGGGATTAAAAGTTGGCGAGGATGTTCGGGTGTGCGGGTTCGATGATCTACCCATCGCTCAAATTCTCGAAATCACCACGGTTAAACAGCCAATCGCAGAAATGGGACGATTGGCAGCAGAAACTGTTGTAAAGCGCATTGCCGGAAAGTTGAAAGAAAAACCAAAGAAATACATCTTAAAACCCGAGCTTGTAGTAAGAGCTACGTAGAGTATTTCTTGGACAAAACAAGAATTGGAGGTTGAAAGAAATTGAAAATAGCAGTGCTACTTGGTGGAATATCAAGGGAACGGGAAATTTCTATCAGAAGTGGAAAGAGAATAGCTCAAGCGTTGAAAAAGTTTGGACATGAAGTGGATGAGATAGATTTCACTTTGGCGTATATGGAAAACCTAAAACAACTGAAGAACTACGACGCTATTTTCAATATTTTGCACGGCACATTTGGTGAGGATGGGCACCTTCAGGCTATTCTCGACGCGCTTGAGGTACCTTACACAGGTTCTGGAATGGAAACGAGTATGATTGCATTTGATAAATACATCTGCAATCTATACGTCCAAGATGTAGCACACGTGCCGAAGTTTTTACTGCTAACTCGACAAGAATTCACCCAACATGGAATTGAAAAGGTAAAGCAACAGATAGGACTCCCATGTGTAATAAAGCCAAGGAAAGAAGGTTCGAGCATAGGGACTCATATATGCTTTTCAGAAGCAGAACTATTGAGTAACTTGAATTGTGAATTTCAAAACTACGAGGAAATGATAGTTCAAGAATATGTGAAAGGTACTGAAATCACCGTTTCAATAATAGATATCGACGGTGTCCCGTCCGTCCTACCAATTTTAGAACTCCGCCCAAAAAAACTTTTCTACGACTACGAAGCCAAATACACAGATGGGATGACGGAATTTGTAATTCCCGCACAAATCGGTGAAGAAATGACAAAAACCGTCGAGAATATCGCGCTGAGAATCTACAATAAACTCGGTTGCAAACACTTTGCTAGGGTTGATGGTATCATCAGCAACGGCACATTTTATTTCCTAGAAGTTAACACCTTACCAGGCATGACTGAACTGAGTGATTTACCCATGTCCGCAAAGGCCTATGGCCTGAGTTTCGAAGAATTGGTAAATACTATCATCAATGAAGCATACAAAAATCCACCTTTCGAACATTGGATAAGGAAAAAATAATAGAAGGGATGGAAAAATGCGCAATTCATTCATTGTGAAAAAATCCAAATTTGACCGTAAGCTATCAAACAAGATTTCAATGTACATCGTGATGGTAATTTTTTTAATGTTGAGCCTCTTGCTCGGACTTATTTTGGACACTTTACTTGGGACCATAGTGCTTTTCACTATCATTTTTGGTCTCTTTTCCTTGTTCCAAGTGATCTTTGGCTTATCGGTTGTCGGAAAGATAATCGTGAGGCTTATGAGCTTGAGAAACAACAACAAAACCCAAGACATCGAAATTGAAACCGCTGGGCACATATTAAGTGAGATAAAGGAGTCTTTGAATTTGAAATCTGACGTTGATTTAATGCTAATAGAATCTTCCTGTATAAATGCTCTTTCTGTTGGGCGCGGAGAACACACTCATACGGTGTGCATCACGAAAGGAGCTTTGGAGAAACTTGAAATAGATGAATTGAAGGCATTACTTCTTCACGAGTTGTACCACATAACCCAAAAAGACACGGATTACCTAACAACGGTCAGTGGAACTTTTGGAAGTCCGATGCTTATCTATAAGCTTTCACGCGAGAAGTTATTAAAGCTGAAAAGGAATTGGAATGATAATAAAATTAGCACAAAAGAATTTATAAATAGCTTGCTTTTACATTCCTTAATAATAGGATTTTCTATTCTCTTTATACCACTAAGTTTTCTCTCTAATGTCTTTGTAAGCGTAAGAAAAGAATTCGATGCTGACCTTTTTGCCTCAGAATTGGCTGGAAAAGATGCCGTGATCAGCTTGCTTTCCAAAGCAAAAGAAAACTGCCAGAAGTTCGATACAGAATTTTCTTTCATAAGGTATCACTTCTTCGTTCATCCACACTGTGCAGATGCAAAAGGTAAGGTGAATTTCATATCGGGCACATATCCTTCAATTGACGAGAGAATAAAGAAATTACAAGACATCTGAAGAAAGAGAGGTTTGAGATAATGCCAAATTTAGTAGCTCACCTAAGGATAGGTATGATTTCCTACCCCATTTTTTTGTTAATCTACGGCATAGTAGCAAAACTTTTGGGCTACGAATTTTCTCCAGCACCTGTTGAAATTGCTATCAGCTACGCTGTGTTTATCTTGGGAAGCGATCTGCCGGACTTGGATAGTTCGAATGCACCACTTAGGAATTTCACAAAATCAATTTCTTTGGCCTTTGCTATATACGTCTTCACAGCTTTTATATACGATAAATTAGGCGCAATTGAACAATTGTCAGTAGTTCCGAAAGAAATTGTATTAGCATTTTCTGTTGCAATATCCATGCTCATAGGCCTTGGGCTTATTAACCTATTTCTCTCATTACCAATATTTTCGCACAGGGGTTTTGCACACTCAGTTACATTTGCAGCAATCTATGGTTTTCTTGTGTACCTTTTCGCATCACCGAAAAGCAGCTCAGCTATATTCTTCGGTATCAGCGCATTTTCAGGAGTTATGGTCCACATGATAGCCGATTACATAGGCAACCCAGCAAAGATTTTCAAACTGTACTAAAAAAGGAGGAAAGAGAAAATGAAATTCTTAGACGGTGTGAATGTTACGTACGTACACAAAAATGAGAAAAGCAACCTCAGTAAATTACTCAACCAGATAACAAAGTCCGAAACAAAAATCGAGTTGAAACCTGTGAACGGTAAGTACTACGGCAATTTCCGAATAGAATTTTACGCACCGATTGAATCCATCCCAACGATAAAACTCACAGGTTTTCTTACGTCAGATAACCCTATCGAATGGCTTATGGAAAAAGACGACCAATCGGCAATCGTTATCGACAAGATCTTCCACGTGGTCGATACCGAAATAATCGAAATCGACGAGTCGAAACCCGTGGTTGCCGTTATCCTTGACCAATACAAAGTCTACGCACTTGTGAACAGCGAGCTCACAAAGGATTTTACACTTAATCAACTCGTAGAAGCTGCGCTCAAAAGACTATTTGAAGTATATTTCGACGATGAGTTTAGACCTGAAGAATACGATGTGGAGGTCCATCCAGAACTGACAGACTACTTCTTGTGATTTATCGGGCAAAACTGTGAGAAAAAGCAACCAACAAGTCACAATTTAAAGTACAACATTTCTATTTACTCTGAAATAGATACAATTTGACTTTTTTTGGTTTTTGGTGTAAACTTTATCCTGGAATTTTTGTTTTTTATCCCATATATTGGAACCGGTTCAAACAATTGGACAAAATTAACAGCGAAAGAGCATCAAAGAACAAAGAACCTTTGAAAAAGGGGTGCGAAACTGTGCCGAAGGCGGTGAGGTCAAAAGCTATGAATTCTTTAAATGCGATCGATGTGAAAATTCCGAAACAGTTTGAATATCATTTGAATCATACACTTGCAGAGCGCAACGAATATTCTACAGTTCTACAAAAATTTTTTGCGCTGTCCTATTCAATCAGGGATTTGGTAGTAGAAAAGTGGCTGAATACAGAGGATATAATTTTTAAAAGAAAAGACCTGCGCATTGTGAACTACCTTTCTATGGAATTTCTTATAGGAAGGCTTCTTTACAACAACATCCTAAACTTACAAGTCGAAGACGAAGTAAAAAAGCTGCTTGAATTTCACGGTCTTTCGCTCGATGAAATAGCCCCACTCGAGGAAGATGCCGCACTAGGTAATGGCGGGCTTGGTAGACTTGCAGCATGTTTCCTTGATTCTTTAGCAACGCTGGGTTATCTCTCTTATGGTTACACAATAAGGTACCAGTATGGACTTTTTAAACAGGAGATCGAAAGCGGATACCAGAAAGAACTACCTGACGACTGGCAAAAGAACGGCTATCCATGGGAATTTCCAAAACCTGAAGAGGCCGTCAAAGTTCGGTTCTTCGGCAGAAGTGAATCGTACGTTGATGAGAACGGACATCTAAGATTCAGATGGGTAGACACGTACGATGTCTTGGCTGTTCCGTACGATATATACATAACAGGTTACAACAGCGATATCGTTTCTGTTCTCAGACTGTGGCAGCCAAAGGCAATTAATGAATTCAACTTCACGGAGTTTGAAAAAGGCAACTACGAAAAGGCGGTTCAGGAGAAAAACCTTGCTGAAACGCTATCAAAAGTACTGTATCCAAACGATGCGTTCTTCCAAGGAAGAGAACTAAGACTTAAACAAGAGTATTTCTTCGTAAGTGCCGCCCTACAAGATATTATCAGAAGGCACAAGAAAAGGTTTGGAAATGATTTGAGAAGTCTTGCGCGAGCAGAAGTTATCCAACTCAACGACACACACCCAACGCTCGCTATACCAGAGCTGATGCGTATACTCCTTGATGAAGAAGGATATGGTTGGGAAGAAGCATGGGAGATAGTCAAAAACACGATCGCCTACACAAACCATACGGTCATGCCAGAAGCACTGGAAAAATGGGAAGCTCCGTTACTTCAAAACATGTTGCCAAGGCACTATCAAATCATAGAGGAAATAAACGCGAGGTTTTTGAAAGAAGTTGCTGAAAAGTTCAATGGAGATTTGCATAAAATCATCAATATGTCGGTTTTTGAAGAAGGCCACGTAAAGAAGGTCAGAATGGCAAACCTTTGCTCAATTGCCTCGTTCTCAATTAACGGTGTTTCTGAACTGCACACCGAAATACTGAAAAAAACGGTACTGAGAGACTTTTATGAGATGTACCCAGAGAAGTTCAATAACAAAACAAATGGTGTAACGCAAAGAAGATGGCTACTCGAATGTAACCCACCTCTTGCAAAACTAATTACAGAATCGATAGGAGATAAGTGGATCGTAGACCTATACGAACTTAGAAAACTGGAAGTTTTCCTTGACGATTCCGAATTTTTGGAAAAACTCGATCAAGCAAAGATGTGGAACAAAGAAAGGCTTGCAAGGTATGTGAAAGAAAAAATCAACGTGAACTTAGACCCGGCATCCATTTTCGATATCCAAGTTAAAAGAATTCATGAATACAAAAGGCAACTTCTCAACATCTTGCACGTCATACACCTTTACAACGAAATCAAAGAAGGTAAACATCTGAAAGTCCCAAGAACGTTCATTTTCGCTGGAAAAGCGGCACCTGGGTACAAGATGGCAAAACTGATAATCAAGCTAATCAACAGTGTTGCAGACGTTGTAAACAATGATCCAGTAGTTAGCAAAGAGCTACGAGTGGTATTTATCCCAAACTACAACGTATCGGCAGCGCAAATAATAATTCCAGCTGCTAATGTGAGTGAGCAAATCTCAACAGCTGGCTTTGAGGCATCAGGAACAGGAAACATGAAATTCATGATAAACGGGGCATTAACAGTTGGAACACTCGATGGTGCAAACGTTGAAATGCTTGAAGAGGTTGGAGAAGAAAACATCTTTATATTCGGTTTGAAAGCAGAAGAGATAGAAGAAGCAAGAAAGAAAGGAATATACAACCCATTCGGGATCTACTTAGAAAACGAGAAGATACGCGAAGTACTCGATATGCTTAAAAACGGCTACTTCAACAAAGACAACCCTGAACTTTTCGTAGACATATACGAAAACCTGCTATATGGTAAATACGCGCCAATGCCAGATCAATACTTTGTTTTAGCTGATTTCGAAGCATACGAACAAACACACAAAAAAGTTGAAGAACTTTTCTTGAACAAAGTGGAATGGAACAAAAAATCACTGCTAAACATCGCAAGAAGTGGAAAGTTCTCAAGCGACAGGACGATTGAAGAATACGTTAGGGATATCTGGAAAACACAAAGAGTATAAGTTCATGAGTTATAAAAAATAAAAACGCGGGGACCGAAATCCCCGCATTTCTTATTCAGTAGATTACTTGAGCTTACTTCAGTTTCTTGTGGCAGAACCACCAGTCGTAACATTCGTATTCTTGGAGCCTTTTTGCAGCGGTCGCACAATCTGATGCTGGTGGAACGATTACTTCATCGCCAACTAATTCGTTATTTGGCCAGTTCGCTGGTATTGCAACACCGTTTGCGTCGCTAACCTGCAATCCTTTCACCATTCTGAGAATCTCATCCATGTTTCTTCCAAGTTCCTGTGGATAGTACAATACGGCTCTGAGAATTCCTTTCGGATCGATAATAAAGACCGCTCTAACTGTGTTTGTCCCCTTACCCGGATGTATCATTCCAAAGAGTTCGGAAATCTGACCTCTGTCATCAGCAATAACTGGGAATTTAATCTCGATTCCGAGCTTTTCCTTGATCCATTCGACCCACTTGATGTGTGAGAAAACCTGGTCGATGCTCAGCCCAATAAGTTCTGTGTTGAGTGCTTTGAACTCGTCGTACCTTTTCTGAAATGCAACAAATTCCGTTGTACAAACCGGCGTAAAGTCTGCTGGATGGCTGAAGAGCACAACCCATTTGCCTTCGTAGTCTTTCGGGAAGTTAATAACACCGTGCGTTGTCTTTGCCGTAAATTCAGGAACCTTATCACCTATGAGTGGTAAACCCATAACAACACCTCCTCTTTCACTTTTGCTTTTTCGCTTTTTGTTGGCCCTCTTTCAAGGGCCCTTGACCTACCTATGTTCTTATATCGATTCTTATTTTATACCTTGTCTAAATAATTTCAACGTCTTTAATATTTCTTTTTTGTAACTGCAATATTATGGTGACTTGGATTATTTTAAATTACGTCACAGATGAGATATCAAATCCAGAATAGAACGTTTGCATTCTTCGGGTAACCTGTCGTATCCCTGGCTTTCTATATCTTTCGATTTTAGGAAATCTAGCCTTTTTTCGAGCGAAATCTTAAGTAGCTCCCTGTATTCGTAATCAGAGGTTCTCACCTCAAAACCTGAAATTTCCATTATCTTTAGCCCACCAAACCATTCAACAAAATTCGCTTTTCGTTCAACAATGTGCTCGAGAATTTCCAAGGTGAGTTCCTTTGGAACCTTCTTATTTAAATAGAATCCTGTGTTGATTATGTAGCACTCCACACCTTTTTCAAACAGTGCTTTGAACTTTTGGTAGTCTTCCGAGAGCGGATAAGTTCTAAATGGGTTGGCGTATGGTTCGAAAACCAGCGCTTCAGGATCGACTCCTGGAAGTAGTTTTTCTGCGGATGTTCGTTTCGTTGCAAGCGTGGCTCCCATCGTGGAAGCAAGCACAGGGTCTTCTATTTTGACAATCGGTGGCAATACAGGGTCTTTCATTATCCAAAATATCGCATTAACAGGCTCTTGAATCTTGTCAACCCTGTTTGGTGACCAAAGTTTTGATTTTATTGCTCTTCCGTTACCATTCCTGATATCCTCCATAACGGGAACGACCCTTCCTAGTTCGTCGATTGTGGCGCCACAGTTTTGAATGGTTAGAAGGTATTTGTTATCATCACTTGTCAATGGATAGTCGGAGGTTTTATCAAAGTACGAAGGCTCAAGCGCTATGGATGAAAGGTCTTGTAGGTTTATAACCAACGCGTCATCGTGAACAATCGTGATCTTGTATTTCCCGTTGTGCTTTGCATGTGTCAGCGTGGATTTCCCTGAACCGGATAACCCAAAGAACGCGGCAACATACTTGCTGTTATCGAATTCGTACTTCTTCAAACCACCGTGGCAAGCCACGTACCCTTGTCTATTCCCAACAGACCAGCCAAGTGTGAGAGTGCCCTTTTTAAACTCCCCGAAATACCTTAAACCTAAAAGGGCAGCGCAGTTGTTGTTAGGATCAAAGAGCGCAAGTCCACCAGGAAAATCGGGATGAGACCAATCAGGATCCGCGAAGATATAAATGTCAGGTTCTTTAATCAGCTTAGACCTTTCGTACATCGCAGCGTATTCTGGTGTTAAGTCCTGGAAATTCAGCAACCAATTATAAACAGTGTTCTCGAAACCTTCCGGAATAAGTATGTGGTTTTTCACAATGAAGTCTTCGTGCAACCCCGTATAGCTAATGGCATGGTACATCTTTCTATACCTAGTTCCATAGACAGCCTCCCTAAGCACTTCTGCAAGTACATCTTCATTAACACCTGGCATACCTATAATCTTCCTTGCCCCTGCGAACCTTCCAACCGTTGCACCATCGTTGAAAAGAAGAATGCGCGTTCCTTCATCCAAATTCAACAGTTCTGGTTTGTAAACAGGCAGGTCTGTGACTATCGTTCCAGGCGATTTCATAGCCTTTTTGTAAGCTTCTCTTCTTGACGTAAGAAGCTCAACATTATTCCCATAGAAAGCTGCCTCAATCGTTGTTCTAATCTTAGAAAAATTTGACTTGTTTACCTCTGCCCACTGCCATCGTCCCTTGGTCGCCACCGAAAAACCCTCCCCTCTGAGATCTACAAAGACATGTGAATTAACTCTATTAAAAAATTTTCTAACACCGCATATAAATTTTAGTACTGTTTTGTTGAAACTATAAACATCGCATACTCGAAAATCAGCAAGATAAAACGAGCATACACACATTTAAGCCATTTAAATTAAATCGTCAAACATTTTCATCGAAAGGATGAACTTATCAGGTGTATATTTGTTCGGAAAGTTGTCAAAAAAATTAGTTAAATAGCTAAACGATTTAAAAAATTAACAGTCTAAATATATAGAAGGCAAAGACAAGGGGGTGCTGTGAGATGGTGTGTGCAGATTACTCTTATAGCATGTCTGGGTCAAGTAAAAACGATCTTGGCAATTTGAATATTAGCACTGAGGATATCTTAAAAAGTGTTGTCGAGATAGTAACCGGAATGGTCGCTCTTATTCCGGAAATCCCGGAATTGGAAGATATGAGTACAACGGAGCTATATGTTTTCTTGTTCTCCGCAGTTTCTGACAAGGTTTCAAATGGGATTTTGGCAAAACAACTGAATATTTCGAAAGCCGCGGTTAGTATAGCAACCAAATCACTTCTAAAAAAGGGACTTATTAAAACCGTTCAATCGCAAGAAGACAGAAGGCACTTTCACATTGTCCTGTCGCAAGAAGGCAAGAATGTTTACAATAAACTGCTTGAGGCTTTTGGTCGTATCTTTGAGCAGCTCTTAGTATCACTTCCTAAAGAGGAGATAATGAAACTACAGATTGGTTTTGAAACAATGGTTAGGTTTTCAAGAATGATAACCGAATTCAAAAGCAAAGCTAATAACAACGATTAAATGCATAGGAGGGATTAATTATGCTCTTAATAACAGGTGCAACAGGACACCTTGGAAATGTCTTGGTTAAGAAGTTCATAGGGAAAGGTGAAAAGGTAAGGATTCTCGTCCATCCGAGTGATAGCCTTCTTCCATTGCAGCTTGTTCCGGTTGAGGTTTTCTACTCAGACGTTCGTGCTGATTTTTCAAGTGCTCTGAATGGCATTGAAGCAATTTTCCACCTTGCTTCCGTGATATCAATAACACCCTCTAGGAAAAAAATTGTCTATTCGGTAAACGTGGAAGGCACGAGGAATGTTATTACGCTTGCAAAGAAAAAGAAAGTACCGCTGATATACATCAGCAGTGTCCACGCATTCGCAGAAGTTGAGAAAGGAAGTATGATCACTGAAGAAACACCTGTCGATGAAAATCTTGTCGTTGGGGATTACGCAAAATCAAAAGCGATTGCAACTAAAGAGGTTGAGAAGGCGTTCAGCGAAGGCCTTGATGGGTTTATTGTCTTCCCCACGGGGATATTTGGACCGTACGATTATAAGTTCTCCCACTTTTCTCGAGTTCTGATAAAGTACAAAACTGGAAAGCTGCGCTATACGATAAATGGAAAATTTGATTTCGTTGATGTTCGGGATTTGGCTGAAGCAATTGTCAAGTTGTATGAACTACTAAAGTCTTATAGCAACTGTAAAGTTTCAAAGCAACGTTTCATAGTTTCAGGAAATGATATCGATTTTGCGCAGCTGCCAAAATTGTGTGGTCTTGAGACATTTAAAGTGTTGGACGATACTTCAGGGGATATCCTCAGTACACTTTCCCTAATTGCTAATGTACTTTTCTCCATCCCAACGGAATTCGTGCCCTATGCACTCCATACGTTACGCTTGAACTACGCGTTTTCAAAAGCGAAACTTTCATCCACAATTCCGTATAGACTTAGAAAAGTTGAAGATTCAATACACGATTTTTTCAATTGGTTGAACGAATTGAACAATCCAAAGAATATGTGTTATAATATAGTTTGAGCTATACGGGAGGTGGATTTTTTGGCACGATTAAGGGTTTACGAACTCGCAAAACAGCTGGATATGGATACAAAAGAATTACTCCATGAATTGGAAGAGCTCGGCATTGAAGTGAAGAGCCACATGAGTTATATAGATGAAGAAACAGTGAATATCCTCCTCGAGATATACAAAGAAACACTCGACGAGGAGGAAGATGTGACGTTAACCAAATCAAAGGAACCCACGAAGGAAAAAGTAGAGGCTAAAAAGCCTCCCGTCCATATAACCGAGGAAGACTTAAAGCTGGACAAATTCGCGGAAAAGATAAAGGTTCCGCAGAATAGAATCATCCAAGACTTCTTCATGAAAGGTGAAGTCCTCAGACCCGGACAACAGATCTCCGTTTCACTTGCAAAGAAGATTGCAAAAATGTATGACGTGCGTCTCACGTTCGAAGAAGAGGAAGGTAAAGAAGAACAAGTCAAGTTAGAAAATCCTCTTGATGAGCTTAAGAGGCAATTTGAAATACTCTATCAGGATAAAGAGAAGCTCATTCCAAGGCCACCAGTTGTCACAGTAATGGGACACGTCGACCACGGTAAGACAACGCTTTTGGATTACATAAGAAAGACAAGAGTGGCAGAGAAAGAAGAGGGTGGAATCACCCAGAGTATAGGTGCTTACCAAGTTGTCGTCAACGGAAAGAAGATCACGTTCATCGACACACCTGGGCACGAAGTCTTCACAGAAATGCGTGCAAGAGGTGCACAAGCAACGGATATTGTTGTCCTCGTAGTTGCAGCAGACGACGGTGTTATGCCACAGACGATAGAGGCCTATAACCACGCAAAGTCTGCTAATGTGCCAATAATTGTGGCCATCAATAAAATAGATAAACCAAATGCGAACGTAGAACTCACAAAACAAGATTTGGTCACAAAGCTGAACCTCATACCAGAAGAATGGGGTGGCGATACGATCGTTGTCCCCATATCTGCAAGGAATGGTACAAACGTCGATACTTTGCTTGAAATGATTCTTCTAGTTGCTGAGATGCAGGATATAAGGTGCATACCTGAATGGCCTGTGAGGGCAGTCACGATAGAGACTCGGCTCGACAAAGGCTACGGACCTGTTGCGAACGCAATAGTAAAAGATGGTGTACTCAAGGTTGGAGACTACGTCGTGGCTGGAAAAGTTTACGGAAAGGTGAAGGCACTCATAGACGACAAGGGAAAACGTATCAACAGTGCCGAACCGTCAACTCCTGTTATGATAGTTGGCTTTGAAGAGTTACCAGACCCGCACAGCATCATTTACGTTGTAGAATCAAAAGAAAAGGCCGTAGAGACCGTTGAAAAGGTCAGGGAAATTGAGGCACGAGAACTGAGAAAAAAGAGACAAATAAAGCTCGAAGAGATCCTTAAAAAGATGCAGGAAGGCGAAAAGAAAGAATTAAGGCTCATATTGAAAGCTGATACCGTAGGTTCACTCCAGGCTCTGCAGAACGCGATATCTAAGCTTAGGACAAATGAAATCGACATCGACATCGTCCACGCTGCAGTTGGTGCCATAAACACAAGCGACGTCATGCTTGCCTCGGCCTCCGAAGCTATCATACTTGGTTTTAGAGTGAAAGCTGATTCACAAGCTTCGAAGTTGGCCGAATCGGAAGGCGTTCAGATAAAGACATACACGATAATCTATAAACTTCTCGAAGACTTAAAAGCCGCACTTGAAGGTATGCTTGAGCCTGAGGAAGTTGAAGAAAAAACAGGAACTGGGGAAATCAAGAAAGTGTTCAAGATCCACAAGTACGGAAATGTAGCAGGTGTTCAAGTTTACGACGGATATGTTGAAAAAAGTGGTTTTGTGAGAATATACAGAAATGGTGCGCTTGTTTTTGAAGGAAAGATAGAAAGTTTGAAACATTACCAGCAAGATGTTAGCAAAGTCAGCGCACCGCAAGAATGCGGTATCAAATTCCAGAACTTTGACGATATAAAGGAAGGCGACGAACTGGAATTCTACATCATAAAGAAAGTCCCAAGGAAATTAACTGCGCTCGTTGAAGATTCCGAAAGTTCGACTCAAGAATAATCAAAAAATCGAACGCCACCTGTGAAAGGTGGCGTTTTAACATTTAAATTTTAAGTAAATACACACATTTTCCTCTAAGAGGTTTGCACAATTAAGTTTTAAATTTTCCGATGTCTTCTCTTACTTTAGTAAATGCTTCGCTAACGGATACAGAAGATAATTCTATCTTCTTAAATGAACTTCTAACAAAATCTACCGATTCTTCAAAGGTATGAACCAGTTTAGCGATCTCTTCTATAGAAGTTACCAATCCATTTATCGCATCAGCTATCTCTCCGACAGTCTCCCCCTGGCCGCGTCCTTCAACTGTCAAGTTGTCGAGTACGGTTGAAATTTTCTCCGCTTCTTCAATTATCAAATTATAGCTTTCTGAAGCAGAAGTAATCTTGTTTGCACTATCAGTTATTTTCTTGAGTGTTTCCGAATAATCCGAGTTTATGTTCCTTATATCCTCAAATATACTCTCAAGTATACCTTTCGCTTGCTCTACGAACACTTTACTTTGCTCTGCGAGTTTCCTTATCTCATCAGCAACTACCGCAAAGCCTCGTCCTGCTTCACCTGCCCTTGCTGCCTCTATCGCAGCATTTAGTGCAAGTAGGTTAGTCTGCTCTGCTATGCCCGTTATACCTTTCAAAACATCATCTATCTTTACATTCTTCCCAGAAATCTCACGCACCAGTTTTGAAATCTCTTCGCTCGATGCTCTTGCGCTTTCAAGAGCGGAAACACTTTCGGTCATCATTTCCTTCGATTTGACAGCATTTCTTGCCATCAATTCTAAGGATTTTGCAGCACTTTCCAAATCACCAATGAATCTATGGATGCTTTCGATCATCGAAGAAGCGGAGGCACCAATCTCTTCTGTACTGGCAGTGACATTGTTTATCGCTGCGGATATATTTTGGAAAATATTCCTGAGTTCTTCTATATTGCTTTGGAAATTTTGTGAAACGGTTTCGATCACACTTTGATTTGCTCGTATCTCCGAATCGGCCAGCTCTATGCTATTTTTTACGTCACTGATCAGTTTTACCAAACTCATTCGCAGAACTTCAAATAACTTTAGCATTTCTGAGACCTCATTTTTCCCTTTGACAGCAACTGCTTTCGTCAAATCTCCCTGGGACAATGTTTTCGATACTTCTGACACTAACTTAATTTTTCGTAGTATATAGACTATGAAGAAAACAAAGATGACCTCGAATACAGTAATTATGAGTGAGATTTTTAATGAATTAGAAATTGCGAGCTTTCTAATAAAATCGGCATCGTAATCAGCTCCAAGATAGACCGTCTTTCCTGCGAAATTGCGAAGCCTATAAAAGACACTTTTCAGATATCCCCACTGCTGGTAGTAAGCTATATTTGTAAACACATAGTCTCTTGTTCCAAAATCCTTCTCAGAAACGGCTGGTTCATCATCTTTGCTACCTATCTCTGAGAAAAATTCCGAATTCTTTGGATAGCCATCTACTAAGTACGTGATACTACCGTCTGGATTAAAGAAAAAAGTGTAAAGGTATTTCAAACCTGTTTTTACCCTAACTTTGTTTAAATAGGAGTGGATTTCTTCGTACTCAGGTATTTCATCGGACATCGTTGTAACTACACGCTCCATATCAGACGGTCTTATACCAACGCTAACTGCTCGCAGAGTTGTAATCCCGTCTTCACCAAGTTGTTTTTCTACAAGATGATATGAGACGTAATAGCTGAGCAAGAAACCTAAAAATGAAATAAAAAAGCCAGAATTATCTGGCTTTTTTCAAGTGTCAAAATCATTCTTTGTGAAAATACTATCTCAGATAAACGATAAACTCCGTTCCTATCATGCGCTGAGACTTAACTTCTATTCTGTAATCGGCAATGTTCGCAAGATGTTTCACTACAGCAAGCCCAAGGCCAGAGCCCGAAGCCATTTTGACAGCTGTAGACGTGCGGTAAAATCTATTGAAAATTTTCGGAATATCCTCATCGGGGATACCGACACCGAAATCACGCACTGAAATGTAATCTTGCGTAATCTTCACAATAACTCTTGAGTTTTCGAATGAGTATTTAACGGCATTTGAAATAAGATTTCTCAGTATGGTTCTAATTATGAACTCATCAGCTACGAGAGTATCAATACTAATTTGCTTTTCTATAGTGATTGACTTTTTTTGTGCAAGTTCGATGATATCATCGAGAACGCTATCAAGCAATCTTTTCACATTAATAAAAACTGGTTTGGGCGTGTACAAACCCAACTGCGCCATGGTTATATACTCAATCTGCTCTACGATTCTTTTAAGTCTGAGTGCCTGCTTTTCCACGGCAAGAAGCTTTCTTAGATTTTCTTCATCATCTTCATCTTCTATCATCTCAGATATAGTACTGAGCAACACACTAAGTGGATTTTTCAGCTCGTGCGCAACGAGAACTGACATGTTATCTTTTGCTTCTTGAAGAATTCTTTCCTGAGTTATATCTCGAAGGATTATAGCAGAAAGCTGCTTAACATACGTGATGTGGAAATGAATCCATCCGCCCTTCTTTCCTGAAAACACCTTATCCTCAAATTCCAAGTTGCCTTCCAAACCATCGGAATGAATAACATCAACGAGCAAAGTTCCTTTTTCTAAAATGAGAAGTTCGAACAGATCAGTACCTTCACACTCTCCAAAGAACTCTTTTGCCTTTTTGTTTGCGTACGCGATTTTCGAACCATCTAAGACAAGAAGCGCTTCTTGTACGTGATCCAAAAGCTTCAACGTAGTTTCACAACTCACTGATTTAGTGACTTGTTGATTCATTTGATTCGTTGATTCTCTCGGTTCCATCTGATTCAACGGAGGTATCCCCTTTCTTTGAGAATTTGTATCCAACTCCACGAACCGTTACGATCCAATTTTTACCAAGTTTTTTCCTCAAGCTGTTTATATGCACATCAATGACCCTATCGTAGACTTCGAACTCATCCTTCCACAACTCCTCAAGGATCTGCTCTCTGGAGTAAACTCTATCTGGTCTCTGAGCAAGTAGTCTTAATATTTCAAATTCCTTCGATGTCAGTTCTATCTTTTTTCCATCGTAGAACACAGTGTAATCTTCCGGAAATATCTCTAACTTACCGTAGCGTATAACCTCTTTAAGTCCTTTAGTTCTTCTGAAAAACGCCTTAACTCGTGCGACGAGTTCTCTCGTGTTGAAAGGTTTGCCGACATAGTCGTCGGCACCGAGTTCGATGCCTATTATCTTATCCAGATCAGTGTTCTTTGCGGATATAACGATAATACCGACATCCGGGAGCTCGGCCTTTATCTCCTGTATTTCGTTCAACGCGTTTCCGTCAGGCAACATGAGGTCCAGAACTATCAATTCCGGACTGAACTTTTCAACCTTTCTGTACATCTCACCGATGTTGTAAGCGACCTCTACCTCAAATCCTTCATTTTTCAGCATCCTACTTATATTTTCAGCAAGTAGACGTTCATCCTCAACAACGAGCACCCTCATAGCAGGTTCTTTAGCTCCTTTCCGGTTTCTATAAACACAATCTCTTCGCATATATTTGTCAAATGGTCAGCGACACGTTCTAAATCCCTGGCAAAAAGCACGTTCAAAACCAACGTATGGGGCTCAAACCCTTCAACGTCGTTGGTAACTTTTTTATCCAAATCATCGATGATGTCATCCATTTTCCACGTTTCCTTGGCAAGCTCTATGTCCCTTCTGGAAAAGGCCAACACGGTTTTCTGGAGCATATTGATAACCTCTCCGAACATCTGTTTAACCAAGTTCGAAGGTTTAAACTCCGGTAGATTCTCAGAAATCCAGAGCGTCTTTTCAGCAAAGTTGCACGCGTGGTCGCCTATTCTCTCAAGGTTGTTGGCCAGTTTCATTGCTGCAATCGTGTATCTCAAATCTTTACCAAGGGGATTGAACCTTGCGATTATATCTAAGACGAGATTTTCTATTTCTCTGTTGATATTATCTATTTCATCATCAAGGTCCAAAATCTTCTTAGACATCGACCGATCTAGGTTTTCGAAAGCTACGGATGCTGTTAACTTGTAGTGATGGAAGACAATAGAACACTCATAACACGCGCAATATCATTCCCGTTCAGTTTCAAGAGATTTCTCACTACACAAAAGCTATTTACGTACATTGGAAGATTCTCAATATTCTTAAATCCACGCTTGGCTCGTACAAAGTCTTGGAATAAGGAAAACTTCGATTCACATTGATTGTTTTGCCCAAGTCTCACAACAATATGATTGATATTCTTGTATAGTATCTTCACTGCACCATATGCACCAAGTCCATCTGTAATTAGTTCGATTGTTCTTTCGTTGTTACCAAAGAACTTCTCTAACAATATCTTCACTTGACCCATATCGCGATATTTGGATACATGCCAAGCAACAATAAGATTCGAATCGTGCTCAACTAAGAACCAAACGTAGTACTTTTTGGATTTAAACAAAACGACAGTTTCATCACCATGGACTTTGAAAGCATCTACAGGAACGAGGATGGAAAAGAAACAAGACAACTTAAGGATCCACTTGTAGATAGCGACATGAGAGACTTTGATATTAAGTGAGTCTCTGATGGAACGCAAGGACACAGCTTTGAAATAAAGGACGAAGGCTTTAAGGACAATAAAGATAGGGAAACGGAAGAACTTGAAAGAGTCGAAAGGAAGAGGGACAAATTGAGGTAAGTTAGTTGGGATTTCGTCTCTGGTATGGCAAGAACGGCAACGGAACTTAACGAAGGCTTTTTTGATTTTGTGGATTTGCATAGTTTTTCCACAGACAGGGCATTTAGGATAAGGGAAAGAGAAGAGCTTGTGTTTTTTTGAATGAACAAGTCTGAAAGTGCGCTTACAGTCTTTGCAAAAGTATTGTTGGTTACCGTACTTATCATGACCGTTTTTGTAGATGTTGGTAGAGCCGCATTTGGGGCAAGAGACTACAGAATTTTGCATAGTGGAGTACCTCCTTTTTGTGAGAATTGATGGTGGGGGGTGTTCCACTAATAAGAAGATAATACGGTTTTTGGAAATTTTCAATACTTTTAGTTAACAGCATCCACCTATGATGCTGTTAACTTGTAGTGATGGAAGACAATAGAACACAGATAACACGCGCAATATCATTGCCATTCAGTTTCAAGAGATTTCTCACTACACAAAAACTGTTCACGTACATTGGAAGATTGTCAATATTCTTAAATCCACGCTTGGCTCGTACAAAGTCTTGGAATAACGAAAATTTAGATTCACATTGATTGTTCTGCCCAAGTCTCACAACTATATGGTTGATATTCTTGTATAGTATCTTCACTGCACCATATGCACCAAGTCCATCTGTAATTAGTTCGATTGTTCTTTCGTTGTTACCAAAGAACTTCTCTAACAATATCTTCACTTGACCCATATCGCGATATTTGGATACATGCCAAGCAACAATAAGATTCGTCTCATGGTCAACTAAGAACCAAACATAGTACTTTTTGGATTTAAACAAAACGACAGTTTCATCACCATGGACTTTGAAAGCATCTACAGGAACGAGGATGGAAAAGAAACAAGACAACTTAAGGATCCACTTGTAGATAGCGACATGAGAGACTTTGATATTAAGTGAGTCTCTGATGGAACGCAAGGACACAGCTTTGAAATAAAGGACGAAGGCTTTAAGGACAATAAAGATAGGGAAACGGAAGAACTTGAAAGAGTCGAAAGGAAGAGGGACAAATTGAGGTAAGTTAGTTGGGATTTCGTCTCTGGTATGGCAAGAACGGCAACGGAACTTAACGAAGGCTTTTTTGATTTTGTGGATTTGCATAGTTTTTCCACAGACAGGGCATTTAGGATAAGGGAAAGAGAAGAGCTTGTGTTTTTTTGAATGAACAAGTCTGAAAGTGCGCTTACAGTCTTTGCAAAAGTATTGTTGGTTACCGTACTTATCATGACCGTTTTTGTAGATGTTGGTAGAGCCGCATTTGGGGCAAGAGACTACAGAATTTTGCATAGTGGAGTACCTCCTTTTTGTGAGAATTGATGGTGGGGGGTGTTCCACTAATAAGAAGATAATACGGTTTTTGGAAATTTTCAATACTTTTAGTTAACAGCATCTCACAACCAAAGGGGGGAGATTTCATGAGGAAAGTATTCCTATGGTTTTTTGTTCTTCTCGCACTTGTATCTACTATAGCGTTTTCGCAAGTGACACAAACAACGCCTTTAGCAAGGTTGTATTACGAGCTGAAAGCACTTCTTGAAAACCCGAACGTTGATCTCAAAGAAGCACTCGACACGTTACTTCAAAAGTACGCCCCCATCGTTGAACCAATCTTACCTCCAGGTGAATACGAAGAGTACAGCCTTGGACTTTCAGAACTCGACAAGGCACTATTAGAAAACGGTATTTGGATTACGAGAGCTACTGTCGAAATATTCAATCAGGAAGTTGTAGAAGGTCCGTTCCTTTTGAACTACGATAGAGAAACTGGTCAGGCAACCGGATTAATTACAAAGCTCAAAGCAGGTAAATACAACGTGATCGTCAAAGTCCTCGGTTTAATCGACAAAAAGGACGAAAGAGTGGTTGCATACGGTCGAAGAGACGGAGTAGAAGTTGTGAGAGATAGGATATCTCTCGCAAACATTCCATTAACGGTTTTAATAGGTTCCGGTGGAGTGCTCATCAACGCGTTGATCGATTTCCAAAATACTGAGTTTGTGCCTGGAGAATTCGAAGGAATTGAACCAACAGACGGTGCTACTGACGTGCTTCCAACAGTTACTTTGGAATGGCAATCGAAACGCGCAAAAACGTACGACATTTACTTTGGAGAAGAAGGTAACCTACAACTGTTGGAAAAGAACTACTTTGATAACAAATACGAAGTCAAAGGTTTGAAACCTTCAACAACATATGAATGGAAAATAGTTGCCAGAAATGCTTTCGGAGAAACAGAAAGCAAAGTCTTTAAGTTCAGAATTGGCGATGCTCCAACTGTTCCAGATAACCCCGTTCCGTACGACGGTGCACAGAAGGTATGGATTGAGCCTCGTCTGATGTGGCAATCAGAAAGAGCTTCGAGTTTTGATGTGTACCTTGGAAAATCTCCTGATGAGTTGCAACTTGTTGCTACCGTTGATGAACCGGAATATGACACCGAAAGGCTTGATCTCGGAACGGTTTACTACTGGAAAGTTGTTGCGAAAAACGCGTATGGTGAGACCGAAGGACCTGTTTGGATCTTCTCAACCGGTGATGTTCCAACCAAACCAGAATTAATTGAACCGAAAGGTGAAAAAGTTTGGATACAGCCAACATTTAAGTGGATAAGCGAGGATGCGAACGAATATGAATTGTACCTCGGAACAGATGCGAGTAGCTTAGAGCTTATAGCTACAACCACGGAACCCGAATTCACATTACCATATGAACTTGAAATGGACACTGCATTTGCTTGGAAAGTAGTTGCCAAGAATGATTTTGGCGCAAGTGAAAGCGAAATTGAAACATTTAAAACTGGTAAGGCTCCAGTCTTCTTGAACATTTTGAGCCCGGCTGATGGTGAAGAAGATGTCTGGAAAGACCCAGAACTTGCATGGGAATTCGACTGCGCAGATACCTACGATGTGTACCTTGGAAAATCCGAAGAAGGCTTAGAACTTATTGCGGAAGATATTAAAGATAGCAAATTGGTTGTGAACGACCTTGAACTTGGTACAACGTACTATTGGAAAGTTGTTGGGAAGAATAGATTTGGCGAGGCCGAAAGTCCAGTTGTTAAGTTCACCGTTGGAAATGTTCCAGCACAGCCGTTTAATCCATATCCTGAAGACGGTGCAGTCGATCAATTCAACAACCTGGTGCTCAGATGGGAAAGTGCAAAAGCGGATTCGTATGATCTATACATAGGATTCTCACCAGACGAGCTCGAATTGTTTGCTTCAGACATGTTAGAAAGCGCAGTGGAAGTTACAGACTTACTATTTGGTACAACGTATTATTGGAAAGTTGTTGCAAAGAACAGATTTGGAAGCACGGAAGGACCTGTTTGGAAATTCACAACAGGTCAAGTACCAGAACAACCGAGAGCAATTTATCCAAAAAATGGTGCAATAGAAATCCCCGTTGATGTAACCCTCAAGTGGGAAAGTGAAAGAGCGGAAGAATTTGAGCTCTACTTTGGAACGGTATCGCTGGAATTAATTGCTCAACTCAAGGAAGCACAGGCAGAATACGAACTTCCAACACTTCACTTTGGAACGGAGTACAAATGGAAGGTCATAGCCAGAAACAAATTCGGAGAAGTTGAAAGCGAAGTATTCTCATTCAGGACGAAACTCCCGACAATCCAAAAACAAACTTTGCTTGGTCACTCAGGTCAAGATACGGCAAGAAAAGTTGTCAAGACAAGCGATGGCGGTTACATACTGGTTGCAAGCACACAATCGAGCAAACTCGAAGGTTTCAAAGGTGAGTCTGATATACTCGTTATAAAGCTGAACAAAGAACTTGAAATTCAGTGGATGAAACTACTTGGTGGTACTGGCTGGGATGAAGCTGCGGATGTCAAAGAGGTAGCAGACGGATACGTTGTGCTTGGGTACACATTGTCGAAAGAAGTTGATGGTCAAGTTAACAAAGGTGGATGGGAATACCTGCTTGCCAAACTTGATAAAGAAGGAAATACTAAATGGCTAAAACTCTACGGTGGAACGGGTAACGACATACCATCCAAAGTCATCGTAACATCCGACGGCGGTTTCTTAATCGTTGGTACAACCAACTCAGTCAACGGTGATACTCGCGGAAACATCGGAACATGGGACAGCTGGCTACTCAAACTTGATTCACAAGGAAACATCGTTGTAAGTAAGACATTCGGCGGTTTGGATAGAGATAAGGCTATAGATGTAATTGAACTCGAAGACGGTTATCTTGTTGCAAACGTTACATACTCGCTCGAAGGAAACATTCCATACAACCATGGAACATCTGACATCTGGATATTCAAAGTGAGCAAAGACTTAAGCGCAATAAGCATAAATATTGCAATTGGAGGAACAGATCAAGACGAGGTCTCGAGAATAATCAAAACAAGGGATGGTAACTTCTTAATTGTAGGTTACACAACATCTGTTGATGGAGACGTGCAACAAAACGCTGGCTACTGGGATGTACTTGTTGCGAAGATTAACCCAGAAGGTAAAATCCTGTGGCTCAAGACGTTTGGTGGTGCTGAAGAAGACATCGCTTATGCTGGTGCGGAATTCGTAGATGGAGGCTTTGCAATTGTTGGATACACGTTCTCAAAAGTCGATGGTCAAAAAGGTGCCGCAGACGTTTGGTTGATTGATATTGATAACGATGGCAACCTAAGATGGTCAAAGACATACGGTGGAAGCTTGGCAGATTACGGATATGACGTATTTATCGAAGAAGACGGCACAATACTCGTGGTTGGCACCTCGTTCTCCAGGAATGGGGATCTTGGAATCAACCTTGGTGGTAGCGATATTTGGCTGTTTAAAGTAAAATAAGTAATCTTAACAGCAATCGGCGCTCGAAAGGGCGCCGATTTTTTCTATAGCAAACTCAAAATCTATCTTGAAAAATTCCTGTACAAATGATAAAATAACTTACGCCCAAGGTAACGTGCCGAGGTGGCGGAATTGGCAGACGCGGTTGACTCAAAATCAACAGGGGTTCAAACCCCGTGCGGGTTCAAGTCCCGCCCTCGGCACCAAAAATAAAAAACAAAAAAGCGGTGGAGCAATCCACCGCTTTTTTCTTGTTTCCGGTCGGAGTTATGGCTATCCAAGTAACCTTAGAACATTCAAGGCGTTCACGTTAGATTGACCAAGTATACCCGCAGTTGCCTGCTGCTGCAATCTTGTCCTTATCAAATCCATCATACCACGTGCCATATCTGTGTCTGTCAAAACACTCACGGAGGAGGTGAGGTTTATCATCGTGTTGCTCAGTTCCCTTGCTGCACCTTCAAGCCGGTTTGTTACACCGCCAACGTAACTTCTCGTTCGCGAAACATTCTCTATTGCTGAATCGAGTGCTCTAAGGGCATTTTGAGCATTTTCAGTACTGTTAAGATTCACATTTTCAAGTCCTAAAGACCTAATGTCCATGCCTGGGAGGGTGATCCTCATTCTCTGTCCTTCATTTGGACCAAGTTGCACTTGCATGTCCTTAATATCACCACCAAGAACTCTTCTGTTGTTATATGTAGTCTGATCGACCACCTTGTCTATACCTTGTGCCAACTGTGAAAATTCCTGCTGTAAAGCCGCACGCTCATTTTCCGAAAGGGTCCCATTCGAAGCTTGAACTGCTAACTCCCTCATTCTTTGGAGGTTGTTTGAAATGCTTTGAAGACCGCCTTCTGCAACGTTCATAACGCCGATTGCATTGTACGTACTCATCATAGCTTCGCGATAGCCGTTGATTTGCGAACGTATGCGCTCGGCTATCGCTCCAAAAGCCACGTTCTGTTGAATTGGTACAGTTGCCTGTGTTAAACTCTGCATCTGGCTATTGTGATGCGTTTGCAAATTTTGAAGGTACCTAATAGCCCACATTCCTACGTTGTTATTAATCCTCATGACCATCCCTCCCTACCGGCATGGACGGGGAACAAATGGAGCAAAAATCTAATAAACTTTATCTAGCCATTTCTTGTGCTCTAATATATTAGACCATCGATGGGTGAAAATCGTTCAAAAATTTTTTGGAATAGTAACAGCCGAAAAAACACGCTTAGTTTATGGGGAAACATTAGGAACTATCACTCTATGATATGGGACGTAGATATCCCGATTGTAAGATTGGAATCGGCAGAGGTTAGAATTCAGCAATAAGCATATTCAAATTGGCAGTTTCGAATTGATTTGTGGCGAAATGTGTGAAGTGAAGAGCTTGTACCAAGGTATAAGGTACTGTGGATAAATTCCTATATTTTGGTAATTTATTGGCGATAAGATGAGAAAGACATTGCCTGCAGAGAAATCCTATCTCGTTCAATGAGTAGAAAAGTCAGGAAGACTGCTAATAGGATTCGGTATGAACATTGGAGAAACATATAATTGTAACCTATCCGCTATGAATAGAGGCAGGGATGTTTTTTTATGGGTGAAAACAATCTGGAGAAAGCAAAACTCACGATACGAAAGCTAATCGATCTCAAAGAGCTAAGTGATGCAAAAGCTCTTGCAATTGACTATGTTAGGATTAATCAAGAAGATCCGGATGGTTATTTACTGCTTGGGGAGATCCTTGCTCTACAACAAAAATATAGTGAAGCTTCAGAAATACTAGAGAAAGGCGTAATAAGGGACTTCAAGAATTCATATATTCACAACGGATTAGGGGTTGTTTACAGGCAACTTGGAGATTATATTAGTTCACTAATTCACTTTTATCAAGCAAAAAGATACTCGAATGATTTGGAACTTACAGAGTTTGCAGAAGAGAATATCAATGAGGTCAGCAAATTCCTGAGCAACGAGGAAAAAACGAATATAATTCAGGCTCTGGAGAACATAAGAAAGGTTTTGTTTATTCAGGATATCCCTTGTATCCGCACCAAAAAAGTTGCAAAAGTGTTGGCGTCGAAAGGAATACAAACGGACCTATTATATCTCTCAGCTCATCCATCGCAGCTTTACCGAGACTATGATATACCATATAAGAACATTTATCGCATCGGTGACTTGCATAAAACTGTAGAATTTATCAATAAAAGTGATTATGATGTCCTATACAGTTCCAACGAACCAGATTACCTAACTGTGCTATTCCTCTCTACGAACAAGCCTGTTGTTCACGATACACACGATATGATGTCACTAAGAGGTAAGCTTAGTAACGAACAAATAGTTCTTGAGTATATAGCAAATACTATGGCATCAGGTAACATATACACACACGAACTTGTGAGAGACATAGCCCTAAATAGATTTCCCATTGAAGGTAAGCCGATATTAGTAATTGAAAACTACGTTGAAAAGTCGATGATTCCACAACAAAGAAAACAAAAACTAAGTGTTAATGACGGTGAAATCCATTGTGTTTACGAGGGTGGCCTTGCTAGCGTTCCAGGGCACCATAGGTTCTTAGAAGAATACTTTTTGAAAATCGCCAGAGAAAGAGTACATATTCACATCTATGGAAATGTTGATCAAAATTACATCAGGAGCCTGATCAAAAAATCAGAGTACATTCATTACGAAGGAACGCTAGCACCAAATGACCTTTTAAGTGAACTTACAAAATATGACATAGGACTAGCAATTTTCAATGTTAACGATACCAATAGGGCGTTTTTAGATAGCGCCTCACCGAACAAGGTTTTTGATTACTTAGCTGCTGGACTCCCCATTGGGTTCAGTAATTTGACCTCTTTTAAACTGTTTAATGATAGGTACAAGGTAGGAAAAATTCTAGATTTTAAAAAGCCGTTATTGCCACAGCTAAGGAAGATCCTAGAGATTAAGATACCTGAAGATTTTCTAGTCAAAAACAAGCTTACCTTCAATGATCAAGCTTGTAAGATTTTGAATTTCCTAAAGGATGTGAAACATAAGTATAAAAGTAGTACTACACGATAGGTATTTGAGAGTATCAAGAGTTTTACTGGAACCTGAAAGTATATTTTAACTAAGAACTGCAAAAAAAGTATATTTTAACTAAGAACTATAAAGAACTGCAAATCGAGCGAAACTTTCCTTGGTAGAAAAGAAGTTTGCCTTTCATAACATGTAGTTTTTGGAAGGGAACAACTACAAATGGCTAACTAATAGATAAAATTCCCAGAACTATGACGTAAGAGTTTCTAAAACTCCTTACTCAACCTAAGTATTTCGGCCTGACAAGTTCTCGGTTTTGTAGGCCATATAGTGTGCAAAACAGTAGTCTTGCTTCCTAAAACCGTGCACAAAAAGGAGGCTAATGATATGTATTTGCATCTTATCTGTACGAATCCTAATTCTGTTTACATAAGAGCATTTGTTGAGTTCATTTCTAAAAACTTTAATGTTAACGAACACCTCTTTTTAACTAGTTCTCCTACGAATAATTATCAAACTGAAGAATTCAGAAAACTTGGAATTCGGATAAGCAACATCAAATTCTCATCGTCTATTGATGTAGAATATTTATCGATGCTTGCAAAAGATTCTGACAAAATACTTATACACTCAATGTTTGCTACTGACTGGCTTTCTTGGCTGTATAATAAACAAGAGATCCTTAAGAAGTCGATATGGGTTGCTTGGGGAGGAGATATCTACAATTTTTGGTTGAAAGGAAGAAAATATCACTCCTTCGAACTATTGATTGAATATTTCAAGACGGAAATAATAAAGAATATACATGGTATTGCTTGTTTAGTTCAAGAAGATTATAACTTTGTTAAAGAAATGTATATAACGAATGCCATTTACTATTACGTTTTCTATCCGAATCCGGTAAACTTCTACACACTTGACGAAGCAACCAGTAAGATAGGTACTAAGCAAAATAATGGAAGGCGAATGCTTCTTGGCAATTCCGCAACATGGACTAACAATCACATGGAAGTACTAAAAGCTCTGGCAGAATTTCTGGATGAGGACTATGAAATAATATGTCCTCTCTCTTATGGTGATTTACAATACGCAAACCAAGTCATTCAATTCGGTAAAAGATTATTTGGTGAACGGTTCATCCCACTTACAGACTATATGAAACCGGAAGATTATGCTGTGCTTCTTTCTACTGTTGATGTAGGAGTTTTTAATCATAATAGGCAGCAGGGATTGGGTAATATCCTGGCTCTTTTATACTTGATGAAAAAGGTTTATATTCGTAGTGATGTGACTACTTGGGCATTTCTTAATAGGCTGGGAATAAAAGTCTTTGATACAAAGGAGATACTCAACGGTAGCGTAACAAACCTGTTTGATTTTGATAAAGACATAGGCTTGGAAAACAGAGAAATAGTAAGCAAAGAATTCTCCGAACAAAAAGCGGTCGAAGTTTGGCAAAAATTGTTGGAGTAAAAAATTGCTGCATCGTTTTTTTGAGAGGTGACTGCCTGAGATGAAGGGGATAGTCTTAGCGGGAGGTTCAGGAACGCGCTTTTATCCTGCCACAATAGCGGTAAACAAGCAACTCCTACCATTGTACGACAAACCACTGGTATACTATCCGCTCTCTGTGTTAATGCTCGCAGGAATTCGAGAGATTCTCGTTATTTCAAGTGCTGAGTACCTGCTACTTTACCAAAAACTCCTTGGTGACGGTTCGCATATAGGCGTTCGTTTCGAGTACAAAGTTCAGCAACAACCAAGAGGCATTGCTGAAGCTTTTCTGATTGGAGAAGATTTCATCGAGGATGATCCAGTGTGCCTTGTGCTTGGAGATAATGTGTTTTTCGGTCAAGCTTTTACACCGATACTGCAACGGGCAGCGAGATTAAAAGAAGGTGCGATAATTTTTGCCTACCCTGTGCGAAATCCAAAAGACTTTGGCGTAGTTGAGTTCGATGAGAATTTCAATGCGATAAGTATTGAAGAAAAGCCAGCAAATCCAAAATCAAACTACGCGGTGCCAGGATTGTACTTCTACGATAACAATGTCGTGGAAGTAGCAAAGACAATAAAGCCATCATGGCGAGGGGAACTGGAGATTACGGATGTGAATAAGGAGTACTTAAGGATGGGGAAGTTGAAGGTAATTCCATTGGGCCGAGGCTTTGCGTGGCTTGATACAGGCACACCGGAAAGTTTTCTTGAAGCAGCGAATTTCGTTGCAACGATACAAAAACGTCAAGGATTATACATTGCTTGCTTAGAAGAGATAGCATACCGAATGGGGTTCATATCAAGAGAGCAATTAATTGAGCTTGGAAAAAGGATGGAGAAAACGGAGTATGGTAGGTATCTATTAGAAATAGGGAGAGAAGAACGATGATAAATGTGACAAGAAGTGTAATGCCGAGTTTGGAGAAATACGAGGAAAAGATAGAAAAGCTTTGGGAAACGCGGTGGCTGACGAACAATGGAAGCTATCTACAAGAACTTGAGCAGAAATTGTCAGAGAGGTTTGGGACAAATTGTGTGGTGGTCTCAAACGGAACGCTCGCACTTTTGATTGCACTTGAGCTTTTTGAATTTCCGAAAGGCTCAGAGATTATTGTAACACCATTCACATTTGCAGCGACTGTTGAGGCTATAATCTGGCAAGGATATGTTCCTGTGTTTGCTGACATTGATCCGCAGACGTTCAATATTTCACCATCCGAAATAGAAAAAAAGATAACAGAAAAGACAGTGGCGGTCATGCCGGTGCACGTGTTCGGAAATCCATGCGAAGTTGAACGAATCGAAGAAATAGCTAAGAAGCATAACTTGAAAGTAATATACGATGCTGCACACTGCTTTGATGTGTATTACAAGGGTAATTCGATATACAAATACGGTGATGTTTCAATAGCGAGTTTTCATGCAACAAAGGTGTTCCACACAATAGAAGGTGGAGCGATAATGTCTGATAATAGTGAATTAATAAGAAAAGTAAAGAGATTAAGGAATTTTGGATTTGATGAGAATATAAACATAGTTGAAGCGGGAATAAATGCGAAGATGAATGAGTTTCAAGCCGTGATGGGGCTTTTGAACCTTGAAATTGTTGACGAAGAGATAGCAAAAAGAAAGATGGTTTTTGAAAAGTACAAAGAGCTGCTTTCAAAAGCTCGAGTGGAGTTTCAGAAAATGAATCCATTCACCACAAAGTACAACTATATATACATGCCCGTTTTGTTTGAGACCGAGCAGGTAAGGGACTTGGTCTTTGAGGAGCTTAAAGTGGCAGGGTACAACACGCGAAAGTACTTTTATCCTTCGCTGAATAAGGTATTTTCAAATCAGTCATGTCCTAACGCTGAGGATATAGCTTCACGGATACTACACTTGCCTTTGTACGGTGATTTGGAGGGTGAACACGTTGAGAACGTATGCAACATCATCATGAAAATAGCGGGGGTGAAGTGAAGATGGCTGTCAGAACGTCATTCTATACAAGGGAAGAGCTGGAAGAAATAGGATTTGCAAAGCTTGGGCAGAATGTTCTGATAAGCAGAAAGGCTTCTATATATTCACCTGAGTTGATGGAAATCGGGGATAACGTAAGGATAGATGATTTCTGTATAATTTCTGGAAAGATAAGATTGGGCAATTATATCCATATTGCATCTGGATGCTATCTTTTTGCTGGAGAGTATGGTATAGAAATGGAAAACTTTTCTGGTCTGTCAAGTAGGGTTACAATATATGCTGTGACTGATGACTACAGCGGTAAATATTTGACAAATCCTACTGTACCTGAAGAATACAGAAATGTGATTGGGGGTAAGGTTCACATTGGAAGACATGTAATTATAGGTACTGGGGCAACCGTGCTCCCAGGTGTGGATATTGGAGAAGGTGCGGCCATAGGTGCTATGAGCTTGGTTACGAAATCTATACAACCATGGAAAATAGCGTTTGGTATACCTGCGAAAGAAGTTCGTGAGAGAAGCAAAGAACTGCTTAAACTAGAGCAGGAGTTTTTGAAGGGTAGGTCGGACGCAAAATGAAATACCTAATCACCGGGGGAGCAGGTTTTATCGGAACGAATTTTATCTATTACATGCTTGAGAAACATCCCGAGAATGAGTATGTGTGTTTGGACAAACTGACGTACGCAGGTAATTTGGCTAATTTGAAGAAAGCAATGGAATACAAGAACTTTCAGTTCGTTAAAGGTGATATAACAGACAGGGAATTTGTGTTTAACCTGTTTGAGCAAGAAAAGTTCGATGTTGTTGTGAACTTAGCAGCAGAATCGCACGTTGATAGGTCCATAGAAAATCCAGGCCCTTTTCTTACTACGAACGTGCTTGGAACACAAGTGTTGCTTGATGCGTGCAGAAAGTACGGTGTGGTAAGATTTCATCAGATTTCAACCGACGAAGTTTATGGGGATTTGCCACTTGACAGGCCTGAGTTGAAATTCAAAGAAAGTGATCCTTTGAAACCATCTTCACCGTACTCAGCTTCAAAAGCGTCAGCTGATTTGCTCGTGCTTGCATATCACAGAACGTACGGTTTGCCTGTTACCATCTCAAGGTGTTCAAACAACTACGGACCGTACCAGTTTCCAGAAAAACTAATTCCCCTGATGATAATAAATGCGATGAACGAAAAAGAGCTACCGGTTTATGGAACAGGGCAGAATGTGAGGGATTGGATATACGTAACAGACCACTGCGAAGCGATAGAATTGATACTTGAGAAAGGCAGAGTGGGGGAAGTGTATAACATAGGGGGAAATTGTGAGAAGAGAAATATAGACGTTGTGAAGATGATAGTTCAAAAGTTAGGTAAGTCAGAAGAACTGATAAGGTTTGTGAAGGACAGGCCAGGGCATGATTTGAGGTATGCGATGGATATTAGCAAGATGAAAGAGGAATTCGGATGGGAGCCGAAGGTTGGATTTGAGGAAGGAATTGAGAGGACGATAGAGTGGTATAAAGCTAATAAAGAATGGTGGAAGGAAATCATTAACGGGGAGTACATGGAGTATTATAATAGAACATATGGACACATGTATTAAGAAATTTGAGTCGAATTACTGAAACTTCAAAATTATTCTTCCGGCGCATTTGTTTTAGATCGTTCTAAACAAATTATTGGTATGTGATCTGTTTTGAGCAGGAAGACCAAGGGTTCCAAAGTTAACTAAATTATTGAATGTCTTTTACCTATTTCTTCGGTTATCGAAATATCCTAATAAGAATAACCTTGTCTCCGAATGCCATGTACCTATTCTCTGTCTAAACTACGCTGCTTAAAATCACACGTTCTAAAAGATATCTTCTACTTTTGTTTTTTCTCTTTGTGCAAAGCTACCTTGCGTCAGAAGCTCGACTTCTTAAGCGCAGTCTCATTTTCTTTAGGAGATTTGGATAAGGGCTTCTATCTAATCTCTCACTGGGCGTTTTGCTAAAAAAACTTCTTTGTTTTCCGATAATACTATCGGAAGCTTCAAAGGGCGCTAAGGAAAGTATGTAACCATTTTTAGGAAAACCACACATGGAGGTGGAGAGATATGAGGATTAACCACAACATTAACGCTTTGAACAGCTGGAGAAACATCACGATGACCAACATGGATATGGGAAAGACACTTGAAAGGCTCTCATCAGGTTTGAGGATCAACAGAGCAGGAGACGACGCAGCAGGTTTGGCAATCAGTGAAAAGATGAGAGGACAAATCAAAGGTCTTGAGATGGCAGTAAAGAACGCACAGGATGCCATTTCATTGATCCAGACAGCAGAAGGAGCACTGACAGAAGTACACTCGATACTCCAAAGGATGAGAGAACTTGCAGTACAGGCATCAAGTGATACAAACACAAATGTTGATAGGAATCAAATTCAAGCAGAGCTTGACCAATTAAGAGAAGAGATTGATAGAATATCAAGAACAACTGAATTCAACACAAAGAAATTGCTTGACGGAAAGCTTGAAGGATTCAGGTTCACACCGGATGCAAAGGTCGTTACTGGCGGAAACGTTGATGTTAAACTTGGAACAGTAAGTTCTGCGGCTTCTGAGGGTACATATATAATCGAGGTAGGACAGCTTAGCGGAACTGTCGATAGCGCAATAGATGTTAGGATTACTTATATTGGAAAAAATAGGGTTGAATCAACTACTACAGTGATAGGTGCTGGAAGTGTTGTTGTGAATGGTATAACATTCAAGTGGGACAAGAACGCTTTTGATATTTCTAAATTTGGTGGAGCATTGCCACTTAACGAAGTCACTGATAGTGCGGTTGTAAGAGTTGAAGGGATGTACACAGCGAATAATCAACTTGTCTTCCAGATAGGTTCAAACGAAGGACACAACATGATAGCTGGCATAGATGACATGAGTGCAACAGCACTTGGATTGACAACAGCAACGCTAAAGGTTACTGACCAAGACAGTGCGGAAAGAACGATAATGGTAGTAGACGCAGCGATACACAAGGTAAGTACAGCAAGGGCAGCGCTTGGTGCTATCCAGAACAGGTTAGAACACACGATAGCGAACCTTGGAGTAGCGGCAGAGAACCTGACAGCAGCAGAGAGCCGAATCAGAGACGCAGATATGGCAAAAGAGATGATGCAATTCACAAAACAGCAAATCTTGCTCCAGTCGAGTATGTCGATGCTTGCACAGGCAAATGCTCAACCACAACAGGTGCTTCAATTGATGAGGTAATTCCAAATGCAATAAACCAAAAAGCGGGTTTCCCAACCCGCTTTTTGGCTTTATAAGTAAGCATATTGATTAAAGAAAAGAATTTCTTTGCCGATAAAAATAACGGATGAGGTTTTAAAGCGCCCTTTGAAGCTTCGGAATGTCTAAGGAAAACCACACATGGAGGTGGAGAGGTATGAGGATTAACCACAACATTAACGCTTTGAACAGCTGGAGAAACATCACGATGACCAACATGGATATGGGAAAGACACTTGAAAGGCTCTCATCAGGTTTGAGGATCAACAGAGCAGGAGACGACGCAGCAGGTTTGGCAATCAGTGAAAAGATGAGAGGACAAATCAAAGGTCTTGAGATGGCAGTAAAGAACGCACAGGATGCCATTTCATTGATCCAGACAGCAGAAGGAGCACTGACAGAAGTACACTCGATACTCCAAAGGATGAGAGAACTTGCAGTACAGGCATCAAGTGATACAAACACAAATGTTGATAGGAATCAAATTCAAGCAGAGCTTGACCAATTAAGAGAAGAGATAGACAGAATAGCAAGGACAACGGAATTCAACACAAAGAAATTGCTTGACGGAAAGCTTGAAGGATTCAGGTTTAATGCAGATATAAAAGTTGTGACTGGTGGAAATATTGACGTTATTGCAGAACGTAATGGAACCTCAAACGTTGTTGAAGGAACATATGTTGTTGAAGTTGGACAGCTTGCTGGTGGTGTTTCAAGTGAAATAGACGTAAAAGTTATTCAAATAGGTCAAGATGGTACTATACTTGGTTCTGTTGTGGCAAACATAACTGCAGGTGAGGCAACCATTGGCGGTATAAGGTTTACTTGGTCAACAGCAGGCATAGCTACCATTGGGAAATTCGGAGCTCTTCCATTGAACGAAGTAATTGACAGTGCAGTTGTAAGGGTAGAAGGAGTATACACAGCGAATAATCAACTTGTCTTCCAGATAGGTTCAAACGAAGGACACAACATGATCGCTGGTATAGACAACATGAGTGCAGCAGCACTTGGTTTGTCGACGCAAACACTCAAAGTTACGGACCAAGACAGTGCCGAAAGAACGATAATGATTGTTGACGCAGCGATACACAGGGTAAGTACAGCAAGGGCAGCGCTTGGTGCTATCCAAAACAGGCTCGAACACACGATAGCGAACCTCGGTGTAGCGGCAGAGAACCTGACAGCAGCGGAAAGCCGAATCAGAGACGCCGACATGGCAAAAGAGATGATGCAATTCACCAAGCAGCAAATCTTGCTCCAGTCGAGTATGTCGATGCTTGCACAAGCGAATGCTCAGCCACAACAAGTGCTTCAATTGATGAGGTAATTTAGAATTAATGTTTATCGTTTTTAGGAAAACCGCACATGGAGGTGGAGAGATATGAGGATTAACCACAACATTAACGCTTTGAACAGCTGGAGAAACATCACGATGACCAACATGGATATGGGAAAGACACTTGAAAGGCTCTCATCAGGTTTGAGGATCAACAGAGCAGGAGACGACGCAGCAGGTTTGGCAATCAGTGAAAAGATGAGAGGACAAATCAAAGGTCTTGAGATGGCAGTAAAGAACGCGCAGGATGCCATTTCATTAATCCAGACAGCAGAAGGAGCACTGACAGAAGTACACTCGATACTCCAAAGGATGAGAGAACTTGCAGTACAGGCATCAAGTGATACAAACACAAATGTTGATAGGAATCAAATTCAAGCAGAGCTTGACCAATTAAGAGAAGAGATAGACAGAATAGCAAGGACAACGGAATTCAACACAAAGAAATTGCTTGATGGAAAGCTTGAAGGATTCAGGTTCACACCAGATGCAAAGGTTGTTACCGGTGGAAATATTAATGTTGATATAACCCCAACAACTACTGCAATTGAGGGAACATATGTCATTGAAGTTGGACAGTTCAGTTCAACTGTCAACGCAGAAATTCAGGTAAGAATAACTCACATAGGTAGTAACGGAGCTATTTCTCAATCTAATTCAACTATCGTAGATATAACAGCTGGAGCTGTTACTATTGGAAATATTAGATTCACTTGGAATCCTTCAACATTCAAGATCGATAATTTTGGAGGTGCCTTACCACAGAACGAAGTCATTGATAGTGCAGTTGTAAGAGTTGAAGGAGTATACACAGCGAATAATCAACTAGTCTTCCAGATAGGTTCAAACGAAGGTCACAACATGATCGCTGGTATTGATAATATGAGTGCAGCAGCACTTGGTTTGTCAACGCAAACACTCAAAGTTACGGACCAAGACAGTGCGGAAAGAACGATAATGGTAGTAGACGCAGCAATACACAGGGTAAGTACAGCAAGGGCAGCGCTTGGTGCTATCCAGAACAGGTTAGAACACACGATAGCGAACCTTGGAGTAGCGGCAGAGAACCTGACAGCAGCAGAGAGCCGAATCAGAGACGCAGATATGGCAAAAGAGATGATGCAATTCACAAAACAGCAAATCTTGCTCCAGTCGAGTATGTCGATGCTTGCACAGGCAAATGCTCAACCACAACAGGTGCTTCAATTGATGAGGTAATTCTAAACCTGATTAGTGAAAAGCTAATAATCAATAAGATTTGGGAAAGCGGGCGAAAGCCCGCTTTCTTGCTTTTGTATAAAGTTTTAGGAATGTTCTTAGTGTAAAATGAATAATATGTTAGAAAAGTTATATCAAGAATTGGGGGTTTGGAAATGTCTGAGAAGAAGCGTTGTCTACTGAGTGTTGCAATGATTATGAAAAACGAAGAGCACAATCTCGACAGGGCTCTTGGAAGTATTAAGCCGTATGTTGATGAGATTATAGTCGTTGATACGGGCTCAACTGATAACAGCGTTGAGGTCGCTAAGAAATATACAGACAAGATATATTTCCATGAATGGAAAGATGATTTTTCTGAAGCACGTAATTATTCCCTGCAGTTTCCGACGTGCGAATGGGTGCTCATTTACGATGCCGATGAGGAGGTAAAAGAAGATTTTGCAGGAATTAGGGAGTTTCTTGAAAATCTTCCAGCCGACGTGAACACGGTATATCTTCCAACACTGAGTTATCTGGACTGGGATTTGAAAAAAACAGAAATTGCTTCTACGGCAAGGATTTTTAGAAATGGTACGGTAAGGTATGAAAACATAGTTCACAATCAGCCAATTTATAAAGGAAAAGTCGTAGAGGCACCGTTTACGATATATCACTACGGATATATATGGACAAGAAAACTCCGAAGGAAAAAGTACGAAAGAACGAGGAATTTGATCATTAGACTTTTGGAAGAAGGAAAGGATATGCCCAGCCAAGAAAGGGCGTATTATTTGTGCCAGCTTTATAAAACAGAACTGATTGGTGGGAATAAATACGAGCTTTATCCTATCGTTGAGGAAGTTATGAACATTATTCAAAAAGACCAAAAGATGCCCGCTATAGCTTTTGAGGTCCTGTTCATGCATGCACTCGATTTAAATGCAAAAGGCTTTCGTCATAAATCCAGGGAGTTGTTGAAGTTTTTACTGAAAGTTGAACCAAAAAACCCAGATCCATACTACGGCCTTTTAGCTGTTGAAGAAGCAGAAAAGAGTTATGACAAGATAATAGAATACGGCGAGGAATTCCTCAAAAGAATAGAATATGTTGAGAAGAACCCTCAAGAATTCTCATGGACTATAACTGCAATAAAGTATACCCCCATGGCTCATACACTTCTTGCTTTGGCTTATCTTAGGAAGAAGGATTTAAAGAATTTCAGAAGGCACTTTGAGAAAATATTCGATAGGTCTAAGCTTACCTCAGGTGAAGTTGAAAGGTTGGCAAATGCTATTTTGAAAACGGTTGTTGAGGTTGACGATGAGGTTTTCGCTGAGATTGTTGGCGAGTTAGAAGCCCTGCTTGCCATTTTGAAAGAGTTTGGGGTAGCCATCAATGTTATAGACATTGTAGAGCGAATCGTCAAGCTAAACTTAAAATTCAACGTGGACCTACTGAGGCCGTTCTTGAAAGGTCATTTTGGTGAGCTACTTTTTGAAAGACTTAAGGATGGAAAAGATAAATTAATAGAATACATCTTTGGAAAGAATGAAGAAGAATGGGGCCAAAAAATTGAACAATTAGGTTTGGAAGCACTTATTTTCTTCTATGAAAATGTACCGGATGACAATGTTTCAAAGCTCCGAGTATTAAGCAAACTAAGGAAATCGGAGAACCAAGTTATCAAAGGTATTACTCACGGACTTATTGCTGACACATATCTCGCAAAAGCTAATTTCAAACTTGCGTTAGAGTACTACAAGAGCGCAGCGGAAGTTTTACCGGAAATATCAAGGTTTATCAAACCAATACTTGATGATTTGAAAACAAAACTTGATCCTACTGTAGAAGGTGTATTCCACGAATTAAAGAGGTTCTATTTGGAAAACAAAGAACTGATGATGGAAGTTCTCAAGCAGTTTTCGAAAGAGGAACTATCGAAGTTGTATCTCATATCGGATACTGATTTTGCAAAATATGTGAGTGCAGTGAATATTTGGAAAGCGGATAAGAAGAAGTCTGCTGAGCTGTTAGAAAGTATTATGAATAAGGATGAGTTTCCGTTCCTCGAGCACAGATATGCGAAGTTATTTGAGGATTCGAGTGACCAAACTGATTTGGCAAAAGCATACGAATATCACTTAAAGGCTTTGAAGAAAAATGCTGCACTGGGCGATATTGCGTTAGGAATTTTTAAGTTCGATAACTTCTATCCAGCCGAGAATTTCGGGAACAAAAGCGACGAAATAGTGTGGGTGGGAAATATATCTGAGAAACACTCTGGACTTGGTGTTATATCACCGCTGAGGGTTTGGAGAAAGACGGAAGAGTACTACTACGTTCAGCCGTTCCACATAGATGAGGCGATAAGTGTATATAAAGAACGTTCGAAGAACTACAATTTACCTGTTTTGGAAATCAAGAAAGAGGATATTTTAAAAGTTCTGAGCGATGTTAGCTTTAGCGATACAAAGCTTTTGGAAAATGATGAGAGATATCGTAATTTACTGAGAAGTGTTGCGGTAGAGCTTGAAATTAATCAGGTTGAGGATTCAAGGAATGTTGTTAGTTTTGAATTTGTAAACATCTCTCAGGATTTCTCAAGTCTTGTGAAGAATTTTGAAAGTGGAGTGTTGTTCTATTTTGTTCCAGAATTTGGTAATCATGATGACTTGGTTTGGCACTATCCTATTTTCAGATTCATCAGAACGAAGAAGCAAATCGAAAGTGAGTTAAAGAGGCTTGGTGTGAAGACGGTAAAACACTACATGTTGACAGGACCATTGAGGGCAGTGATATACGAAAAATAATAGGATTATTTTACTTTCCATGGAGGTGAGGTTATGCGTATTAACTACAACTTGTCGGCACTTAACGCATGGAGGCAGATAACACTCACGGACTCAGACATGAAAAAGGTGCTCGAAAGACTTTCGTCCGGTTTGAAGATCAACAGGGCAAGCGATGATGCGGCTGGTTTGGCGATCAGTGAAAAGATGAGAGGCCAGATCAAGGGTCTCGAGATGGCGGTAAAGAACGCACAAGACGCGATTTCACTCATCCAAACAGCGGAAGGAGCACTCAACGAAGTTCACTCTATCCTCCAACGTATGAGGGAACTCGCAGTTCAGGCGGCAAGCGATACAAACACGGATGTCGATAGGTCGAGTATACAAGCCGAACTTGATCAACTCCGTGAGGAAATTGACAGGATCGCTCGTTCAACTGAGTTCAACACCAAAAAGCTTTTGAACGGTAACCTTGAGAGCTTTAGATTTACGCCCGATGCAAAAGTTGTTTCCCAAGGAAACATTGACCTTAACGTGACTGCGGTCAGTTCTGCAGCAAGTGTAGTTGAGGGAACATTTGTTGTTGAAGTGGGACAGTTCAAAGGAAACGTAACCAGTGCTTTGGATGTTAGGGTTGTGCTTGTTCAATCAACGGGAGTAACTACTGTTGTAATCGACTACTCACAAGCTTCTGTCGTTGTTGGCGGAGTTAAAATCAGCTGGAACACTTCAAGATTTGATATCAAGCAATTTGGTGGTGGATTACCTCTGGAAGAGGTAATAGACACTGGAGTTGCAAGAGTTGAGAAAATCAACACGACAGGTAATCAGCTTGTGTTCCAGATTGGTGCAAACGAAGGTGCTAACATGGTAGCTGGTATTGATGCAATGAATGCGAAAGACCTTGGACTTCTGACCTCTACACTCAAAGTTACGACGCAAAATGACGCTGAAAGAACCATCAGCGTTATTGATGCGGCTATTCACAAAGTTAGTTCCGTGAGGTCACAGCTTGGTGCAATCCAAAACAGACTCGAACACACGATAGCGAACCTCGGCGTAGCAGCGGAGAACCTGACGGCAGCGGAAAGCCGAATCAGAGATGCCGATATGGCAAAAGAGATGATGCAATTCACAAAGGCGCAGATTTTGATGCAATCTGGTATGTCGATGCTTGCGCAGGCCAACACGCTACCACAGAACGTGCTTCAATTGATGAGAGGATAATAACAGTCTTAATACTTAACATGCGGCGGGGCGATATGCCCCGCTTTGTTTTGGTGGTATAATAGTTTTTGATATTCGTTAACAATGGAGTGAATGAGATGAGGTGAATTTCATGGGATTACTTGAGGTTTCCGGTCCGGTTATGATCGGTCCATCGAGTTCACATACACTCGGTGCGCTCAGAATTGCACGGTTTGTGTACAAGTTGATGGGGATTCCAGAAAGTGTAGTGTTTGTATTGCACGGTTCGTTTGCCTTAACGTACAAGGGACACGGCACGGACAGGGCATTGCTTGCAGGTATTCTTGGGCTTAAGCCGGATGACCCCAAAGTCAAGGATGCCTACAAACTTGCCGAGCAAAAAGGCTTGAGGTTCGAATTCGAGTTTGCCGACCTTGGTGATGTTCATCCGAACACCGTATTGATTAAAGCGCAGAAAGGCAATCTTTACAACGAGGTTGAAGGTTCTTCCATCGGCGGTGGTGCGATAAGGATTACAAAAATAAACGGTGTTGAATGTTCACTCGCTGGAGACTATCCGGCGTTGGTTATAGTCAATAAAGATAAGCCTGGTGCTTTAAAGGGAATTTTGGATTGTATAAGTGTGAATATAGCGAATGTTTATCTGCGCAGAGTTAATGCGCTTGAGGGAATTGCACTGACAATTATCGAGCTTGATGAAAATCCAAGCAACGATGTTTTGGAATGCATAAGAACTCTTAAGAACGTCATTGAGGTGTACGCTGTGCGACTTGAAGAGGGTGAGCAGATATGAAGTTTTCTGAGCTTGTTGAGATTTGGAAAAATACTAACCTTGAGTTTAGTGAAATCATCTTGGCTCAGGATATGATAGACACCGGCAGAGACCCGGAAAAGGTGAAAAAGCAGCTGGGGAAATTGCTTGAGGTAATGCTTGAAGAAGCAGAAAAGAACTTTGGTAAGAAATTTGAAACGCTCACAGGTTTAACGGGAGAGAATGCGCACAAGCTTGCGAGTGCAAAACCTAGGATGATGAGTGAGTTCAACTACGTGGCAACGGTGGTTGCTCTTTCTATGGGCGAATCAAATGCATCCATGGGACGAATCGTTGCGTGTCCGACGGCGGGTTCATGCGGTGTTGTTCCGGGGGTTGCGTACGCACTGTGGAAGGTGAAAAACACAGAATTTGACGAGCTTTTAAAAGCTTACATCGTTGCCTCTGGAATAGGCAACGTGGTGGCAAAGAAGGCAACACTCTCAGGTGCAGCAGGTGGCTGTCAGGCTGAGATTGGTACGGCAACGGCTATGGCATCCGGGTTGTTGACTTACTATTTTTCAAAAGATGCAATTAAGGTAGGACATGCGGCTGCGCTTGCTTTAAAGGCACTCATGGGGCTTGTGTGCGACCCTGTCGGCGGATTTGTCGAAGTGCCTTGTGTCAAAAGAAATGCAAATGCGGTGAACGTTGCGATCGCGTCAGCGGAAATGGCGTTAGCTGGTATAGAGAGTGTCATTCCATTTGATGAGGTTGTTGAGGCGATGTACGAGGTTGGGAAATCATTACCCGAGTCGTTACGAGAAACAGGTCTTGGTGGTATTGCTGCCACAAAAACGGCACGGGAGATTGTTGAAAGACTCAGAGAGAACTGGAATGGAAAAGAATAAGGGAAATATACTGAAATATATTGAAATGCTTTGAAAACGTTGTGAAATGCTTTGCTTTCTTGTGTATGGTTATTTTTGAAATAATTGAGAAAGCAGTCTTTCAGAGTTAAAATAAATTGTAAGTTCGGACATCTTTTGAAGGGGGTATTCGGTATGGCTGAAGTGATTAGAGCTCCAAGGGGAACGACGCTGACTTGCAAGTCATGGCTCACAGAAGCAGCAATGCGTATGCTAATGAATAACCTCGATCCAGAGGTTGCACGTGATCCTGCAAATTTGATAGTCTACGGTGGCAAGGGTAAAGCGGCAAGAAATTGGGAATGCTATTACAAAATAGTCGAAACGCTAAAAGAATTGGAAGATGATGAGACGCTGATTGTTCAAAGCGGAAAGCCTGTAGCGGTTTGGAAGACACATGAATGGGCACCAAGGGTACTTATCGCCAATTCAAACCTTGTCCCAAAATGGGCAACTTGGGAGTACTTCAATGAGCTTGAGGAACGCGGACTGATAATGTACGGTCAGATGACGGCTGGTAGCTGGATATACATCGGAACACAGGGCATACTGCAAGGCACGTATGAGACTTTTTATGCAGTTGCGAAGAAGTATTTCGGTGGTACACTGAAAGGAAAGCTTGTATTAACTGCTGGGCTTGGTGAGATGGGCGGTGCCCAGCCACTTGCGGTGACGATGAACGATGGTGTCGTGATCGCTGTTGAAGTCGATAAGCGAATGATCGACAGAAGATTGCAGACAGGTTACCTCGACACCTGGACAGACAGCCTCGATGAAGCATTGAAGATGGCCAAAGAGGCGATGAAGGAAGGAAGGCCTTTGTCCATAGGGTTACTTGCCAATGCTGCAGAGGTGCACCCAGAATTAGTGCGAAGGGGAATAATTCCGGACGTTGTAACTGACCAAACGGCAGCGCACGACCCACTCAACGGGTATGTACCAGCCGGTATTTCGTTCGATGAAGCCCTTAAACTCAGAAAAGAAAATCCGCAGAAGTATTTGGAAATGGTGTACGATAGCGTTGTGAAGCATGTAAATGCGATATTAGAGATGCAAAGGCAAGGTGCGAAGGTCTTCGAATATGGTAACAACATTCGAAGACTTGCGTTCGACCACGGAGTTAAGGAAGCGTTCAATATCCCCGGTTATGTGCCAGAGTATATAAGAGACCTTTTCAGCGAGGGTAAAGGACCGTTCAGGTGGGTTGCATTATCGGGTAATCCGGAAGATATTTACAAGACAGACCAAAAGGTGCTGGAACTTTTTGGAGAAGATGAACATTTGAGAAAGTGGATAGAGATGGCGCAAAAGAAAGTGAAATGGCAAGGATTACCAGCGAGAATATGCTGGCTTGGTATGGGGCAGAGGGCAGAGATGGGACTTGCGATGAACGAGATGGTGAGGAAAGGTGAGTTGGAAGCTCCAATCGTAATTGGTAGAGACCACCACGACACAGGTTCGGTTGCAAGTCCGTACAGGGAAACGGAAGCGATGAAGGATGGAAGCGATGCGATAGCCGACTGGCCGATTCTTAATGCGATGCTCAATGTGGCAAGCGGTGCGACTTGGGTATCGTTCCACCACGGTGGTGGAGTAGGTATTGGGTACTCACTGCACGCAGGTGTTGTCATCGTTGCGGACGGAACTGAATTGTCCAGAAAGAAAATAGAAAGGGTACTAACAAACGATGTTGGAATGGGTGTTGTAAGGCATGCGGATGCCGGTTACGAAATAGCTATCCAGACAGCGAAAAAGCATGGAATTAAGATGCCGATGTTGAAGAACGAGGAAGGAAAGCAAGTTCATTAATTTGATAAGGAAGGTTGAGAACAAGCGATGTATGTAGGACCAGAAAAGTTCAAGAAATTGGAAAAGATAGACTTTGACGGCTCAGAGCTTATTGCATTTTTGGAGAGTAAAAAAGAAAGGCTCGATGTTTACCACCGCCATGTGGCGGTGGTAAGTTGTCATCTTAACCATACTGAACATTTTTCAAATTTCCCATTTTATTTCAATTTCATTGTCACACCTTCTAATGAAAAGGTTATCGGGATCTCAATTTCATTGCCGATGTCTTTTACTCCTGCGATTTACAAAATGAACGATTTTGGAAAAAAGGAAGAATTTATCAGACTTTGTGGGGAACTTATCGGCAACACGAATGAGCAGTGGATTTGCCAGTGTGGTATAATGAAATTGCCTTTGAAAACGAGGTTCGTAGCAGTCGCGGGCGACGAGACATTTTTGAACAAAGAGATGTTCAGTGAGAAAGTCTTTGGAGCAGAATCGTTTTCATTTGCTAAGCGAGTGAACGGGAGAGTATTGGAGTTTTTGGAAAAGTACAAAGATGGGCAGTACAAAATATGCAGAACGATAATAAACGATAAGGGTATCAACTTTTTTGTTGTAGATAAAAAGGTGCCTGATGAATTTCGTGCTTTGTACTCTGAGGTTATCTCGCTTCTAAGAAAAAAATACGGCCTATCACCAGCCAAGTACTATCCAATTTCAGAGCGCGTGATAGGTTCGTTTACGCTGGAATTTGAAACGATGTTTTCCAACGCACCTTTTGAAAGGGTCGACAGGTTGTTGGAAGATTATGAGAGAATTAAATCGGATATTGCGAAGTATTTTTAGATTACAAAGAGTGGAGTTGAGCAGATGAGAGTAAAGCGCATATTTTTGATTTTTTCTGTGATTTTTGTTTCAAGTATGCTTTTGGCTGTTGATTTTCCTACACCAACACCGTACAAATACATCAACGATTACGTTGGCGTTGTTGAGCAAGAATACGTTCAAAAAATCGTCTCTGTTGGGAAAGAACTCGAAGACAAAACAACTGCACAAGTTACAGCTGTTATCGTTGATTCATTGCAAGGAATGTCGATTGAAGAGTACGCTGTCGAGCTGTTCAGAAGGTGGGGAATCGGGCAGAAAGGAAAAGACAACGGCGTGTTGCTTTTGGTTGCGATTAAAGACCGAGAAATGCGCATCGAAGTTGGATACGGGCTTGAGGGTGCTATTCCTGATGGTAAGGCAGGAAGGATTAGGGATGAATACATAATCCCGTATTTTAAAGAAGGCGATTATTCAAAAGGTGTTTACTATGGATACCTTGCGCTTGCTCGAGAGGTTGCGAAAGAATACAATGTTGAATTGACGCTGGATGTTAACGCAGAACTACCGGAGAGTTCCTCAGATTCCGTAGGTATTGATGAAATTGTGTTCATAATCGTACTTATTGTTGTGTTGATTCTCATATTCTCACGAAATGGTGTAAGATATATTGGACCTCGTGGGCCTATGGGACCTGGTGGATTTGGTGGTTTTGGTGGCTCGGGAAGAAGTTCAGGCGGGTTTGGAGGTTTTGGTGGCGGCCGCAGTGGCGGTGGCGGAGCGAGTGGGAAGTGGTGAGGTGCTGAAAATAAATGGGCAGCATTCTCAAAGTTGAGAAAATAAATATACTCATATTAGAGGGGCTTGCGATATTCTTCGTCATGCTTGTACATTCCGGTACACCGAACCAAGTCTATGCTTTTTTTAGCTACGGGCTTGGCGCTCTTGTTTTTGCAAGGGGTTATCAGTGGAAAGAGCGCACAATAAAAGAAGTATTATCATCGAGGATTTTACTTGTTCAAACTTATTACTTTGCAGGTTTAATAAACACCATAGTCTTCTTACTTATCGCTCCACCAAGCGTTGTGAAGTACCCTAAATATGAGTACTTTTTGAATTTATTAATCGGAAGGATGGATAGACTTGATCAGGTGGCGGTTAACGCGATACCTCTTTGGTTTTTCTTAATGTTGTTTTTAGCTGAACTGATGTACTACTTTGTAAGCAAAAACAACGTTCTGTTAATTATTTCCATCGCCTTAGCGCTTGTTTTGAGGATGGTTCCTCACGAACCGCTCGTCTTTAAAATTGATGCTGCTATAGTTTCTCTGCCGTTCTTTTGGCTTGGGAAAATTTGGAAAAAATACAATGTTAAGGTGAGCCTCTTAGGTTTTGTTCTTACTACCGGTGGTTTGCTTCTTATAAGCCAAACGAACGGTGATATATCTTGGAACAACCAGTGGTTTGGCAAAAATGGTGTCATAGCGTTCTTTGGTGAGTTTTTTGCAATCATTGTGATAATATTCCTTTCTGAAGTGGTAAAAGTTCTAAAGGTCGATGGATTTTTCTACAAACTCGCCTTCAATGCACTCTTTGTAATTGCCTATCATATGTTGTTGGGAAGCCTACTGTACGTTATCCTTTCTGCATTTGGGATAGTTATTCCTGATGTTATGAAAGTTTTAAACAAAATGTGGTATATCTATTTTGCATTTGATTTGGCTGTTGTGTATTTGGCGATAAGATATATTCCAGCAAGAGTTAAATCATTTTTGATAGGGGACTTTAGGAGGGTTGTAAAGCGTGTCCGATGAAGCGCTTGTGTCAGTTATAATACCAGCGTACAACCTTGAAAGATACATAGAGCGTTCTTTGAAGAGTGTCTTAGACCAAACATATGAGAATATTGAAATTATATTAGTTGACGATGGCTCAACCGATAGGACAGTTGAAGTGGCGGAGAAAGTGCTCAAAAATTCTGGGAAACCATTCAAAATAATCAGTCAGAAAAATCAAGGTGTGAGTGTTGCAAGGAATACAGGTTTAGCTAACGCGAGAGGGAAGTATATAAAGTTCTTGGATGGAGATGATACGCTCTTTCCATATGCTATAGAAGAGCTTGTTGATGCTTTAGAGACAAATGATTGTCAGATGGCATTTGGAGGACAGGATGTGGTAAATATCGAAGGGAAACAACTTTATGCATACAACGAAACGTACACGTACAACGAGGGAATTTACAGTGGTAAAGAGGTGTTGAAAGATTTTATTACAAGTGTCACGTATGCACATTTAAATACATCTATATTTCGAAAAAACATCATCGAAAACTATACCCTTAGATTCACACAGGGTGCAAGGTATTCAGAAGATAACGAGTTCATAGCGAAATACCTTTATTATTCAAAACGGGTGTATGTCTTTGATAAGGCATTTGCGGAACTTCTTTACCGAACATCGTCAACTACCAAAAGGCCGACTTTAGCAGCATTTCATAACGTTGGTTCGTTGTTGAGGTTGAAAAAGTTTTTTGAGGAAAATGGAGAATCTGAGATTGTTGAAATACTTTTAACAAAAAGCATACCTATTGCTTATTCGTGGACACTTGGTAATCTTGCGTTTAACGGATATCCTTTGAAAGATTGGATGAAACTTGCTAGGAATGAATTAATACGTCAGCAGATAGTGAACGCGCTTCTTGAAGTGAATAAAACAAAAATGGGAAAACAATTAGCTTTCCTTAAAAACATATACAAGATTTCACCTTTTTTATGTTACAGCCTTTTGAGGTTAGCTGGCTGGATATTCAAACTGAATTCGAGACATTAGGATTCGAAGGTTCAATAGTGGATTGAGGTGATAAAAATTGGGCGGTAAGAAATATTTGATAGCTACTGCTTGCAATAAAAAATACGAGGATTTTCTTGTAAATCACTGGTTTAGCTCGTTGAAAGAGAATGTGAATCTGTCAGAAACCGATGTACTTGTAATGGACTACGGCTTATCTGACGAGGTTGTCCAGAAACTTTCTCAACAGGGAGCTATTGTCAGGAAAGCCAGACGGACAGACGGGCATATAAACAACACAAGGTTCTTAGAACTTGCGGACTTTCTTAAAGGAAACACTTTTTACAAAGGAATTGTTCTTTGCGACTCAGGTGATATAATCTTCCAAGATGATATATCAAACCTCTTTAAAGAGAACACGACGCAAATCAAAGCTGTTACAGAAGACATTTCTCCAAATATGGAAATGGTAATCAACGAAAAAAACGTTGATGGAGCTGATGACATAAAAAGAAAGCTTTGGAGAAAGAGATTAATAAATGCGGGTTTTGTTGTCTATCCAAGGAATGTTTACATCGACTTTGTTGAAAGAATGTTCTCTAAAGTGAAGGATATGTACGCTTGGGGAGTTGACATGATTCTTTTGAATTATTACGCCTACGAATCAGGTTTTCTCCAACTCCCTGTAATATACAACTTCATTCCAACAACGGCAAAGGTTAAGTACCTCGTTGAGGATGGTGTGTTCTATGTAGTTAACCATGGTAATAAGATCAAAGTCCGAGTTGTGCACAACGCTGGAGGACATAGGATTTTTAGGCCGATTTTAAACTTCGGATATGGAAAAGGTCACAATATACCAAGACCTGCTACTATATTTATGTTGAGAACTTTTTACGTCACTCTCTCAGCATTAAGAAGATTCGGTGCACTCTTTCAAAAGGAATAGCTCATCTAATTGATTAATTCTCTCAGCAGTTCTTCCAAGTTTTTCCCAGCTGCCAGCTTTTGTGCCAATCTGATTACGTTTCTTTTCCAGAAGTTGTATTCATCTTCTGTGATTTTTGAAAGTTTCTCGTCTAATTCCAACAAATTAGAAATTCCGAAACCGATGTTGTATTCTCTTACAAGCTCAAATATGGCAGCTTCTTTCCACACAATCAACGGCAATCCGCTCACGATGTAAAGTGAAGCTTTGTGAGGCGAATTATATTTTAGATACTCTCCGGTAGTCCCAGCTATCGTTTCTACTTCTTCCCCGTCCCACACTAATCCGAAATGCCCTTCGAGTTTGTAGGGAAGTTCATCGGGATGGAAAGCTCCTTTGAGTTCAAGGAAGCCTTCTTTCATTTGTCCTTGGTAGCCCTTGCCATAGAGATAAATAATATAGTTATTAAAAGACAACTTCTGAAGCATCTTTTCTATAAATTTTGATTTCGCAAGATTACCAGCGAATGCGATTGTGTACTTTCCGAGTGGCTTCTCGGGTATTGAAGAAAGTTTTTGCTGATCCAGGTGGTCAAGTAAATAATCAAAAAATCCAAGTATTAAGACTTCCCCCCTGAAACCCAATTCGTTTCTTAGGTAATCTGCCATGTTTTTAGAATGCACTATTGCGTGTGTAAATTTGTTAAACACTCTTCTTTCCCTTGTCTTATCCATTTTCCTCCCCAATCTTATACTTTCAACATCGTGAATCACAATTATTCTTTTTCCCTTTCGGAATGCAGATTTCAGAAAAGGGGTGATGAACCAATCTAAACCTGTTCCGTTTTGAAATACAACGGTCGATTCTGTGAGTTGCTTGTTGCCCCAAGAACGAATTAACAGGGAAAACAATTTGTGAGGCATAAACACCTTTTGGGTATCTTCTGTTTTCCCTTTGAATACGTCTATCCTTTCAAATCCCATATTCATTATTATTCTTTCAACATCCATCTTTGCTTTAAAACCTGCGTTGAATTTGCTTCCCCAGTGAAAATACGGGACATAGTAAACCAATTAGCTCACTCCTTCAACCATCGTTGAACTTTTTCTATACTTGCCTCAATGACTTGGTCCATATTGTAGTACTTGTATTCCGCAAGCCTACCTACAAACAAGTATTCTCCACTTTCTTCTAATTTCCTCACTTGTTCCATATATTTTTCTCGCTTTTCCATATTATCCTGCGTCATCACAATATAGTACGGCTCTCCACTTGCGAGTGGGTATTCAAAACATACTGTTGTCTTGTCGCTCTTTTCGTTTAGAAAGTGCTTGTACTCTGTTATCCTCGTCCAGTCGTAATCGTTTGGGTAATTCACAACCGCAACTGGTTGGTAATATTCTTGGTCGTAAGTCTTCAGCTCAAGCCTTAGTGAACGGTATTCAAGCTTTCCATATGCGTAATCGAAAAATCTATCAAGCTCGCCAGTGTACACCGTCAGTTCAGGTTTGAACAGTTCCCTCACTTCGAAGTAATCTACTCCCGTGAGCACGGCTATGTTTGGGTGATTCAGAATGTTTTCCACCATCTTCGTGTATCCAGCCTTTGGAATCCCCTGATATTTGTCCGAAAAGTATCTATCGTCTCTGTTTGTTCTTATCGGTATTCTCTTTGCCACTTCAGGCGACAATTCTTCAGGGTCTCTTTCCCACTGCTTTATCGTGTAGTTTTTGAAAAACAACTCGTACAGCCTTTCACCAACTTGCGAGACAACAACGTCTCTGAAATTTTTGGGAGGATTATTGAACTTTGATTTCTTTACTTCTTTCTCCAAAAATTCTTCCACTTCGTAGGTTGCTATGTTAACACCAAATACTTCGCATATGGTATCTCTGTTGATTGGAAATGGGATGAGTCTTCCTTCAACGTAGCTTAACACTTTGTGCTGATAGTAATGAAAATCACAGAACCGGTTCACGAAATCCCAGACTTTTTTATTATTTGTGTGAAATATGTGTGGGCCGTAGGTATGGATAGTGATTCCATTTTCGTCTTTGTAATCGTGGCAATGTCCAGCTATATGTCTGTGCTGTTCGATAACAAGAGCCTTTTTTCCTGCTTCAGCAAGCACTCTTGCGGCTGTTGCACCTGCAAGGCCTGCGCCTACTACAACTATCTCAAATTTCATCTTATCACTCCTACATAAAAATATGGTATAAATAATTTAGCTTAAAAAAATTGAGGGCAGGACAACTTATGTCACCTTGGCTTTTAAGCCATTTAAGGAGTCTGTTGCCTGCCTTTAACCATGATTAGTTGGTTGGGCTTTCAGCCCTCGTCAGCATGGAGGATTGGTTCAGCAGGCTCCCTGCCCTCATCATTCGAAAGGAGGATTTTTCATGGATAACTTCCCTGTTTTCGTCGGCATCGATGTTTCCAAGGATAAGTTCAACGTCTGCGCTATCTCTAATCCCAGTTCCATCATCTTCGAATCTTCTTTCGATATGTCCCAGCAAGGCTTTTCCTCCTTCGCAAACAAACTCTCTGCCTTCCCAAAACAATCCATCATCATCGCTATGGAATCTACTGGCTGTTATCATCTCAACCTTCTGGCTTTCCTTTCTTCCAACGACTTTGCTTGCGCTGTTTTTAATCCTCTAACTGTTAAAAACTTTGCTTCTCTTCGAAAGACCAAAACCGACAAAATCGATGCTCGCATTATCGCTACTGCTTTGTTTTACCTACAACATCAAATTCCTTCTTCTGCTTTTGTCAACTCTGAGCTTCGTGATATTGTCAGAGCACGCGAAAACATTATCCACCGCATCGCAAAAGTTAAAGACAATATCGAAAAACTGCTCAACGTTCTTTTCCCTGAACTCGAAAGAGTTACCAATATCTACAGTGACACTATCCTCAATCTTCTTTCTCATTTCCCTTCTGCCAAGGCTATTCAAAAGGCTCGTAATCTGGATGTGTTCTTTTCCAAAGACCGTGGCAGAAGTACAAAACTTAATGCTCAAAAACTTAAAGAACTCGCTAATAACTCGATTGCTCAATATTGGCCGATGAAAGAAAAGATTCTTGTGCAAAATATCAAAGAACTACAATTTTTACAGCAACAGCTTGAAGAATACGACAAGATGATGAAAGAATATTGCGAATGTAGTGCGATAAACCTTGATATCGAGATACTCACGTCAATACCAGGTATTGGTGAAAACAGCGCGATGCATTTCTTGGCAGAAGTTGGAGATATCTCAAGATTTAGTACATACAAAAAACTCATTGCGTATTGTGGACTCGATCCAAGCATTGCCCAATCAGGCAAAAGCAAAGTAGAAGGACACATATCGAAAAGGGGCAATGCCCACCTAAGACGAATACTATGGCTAATGGCAGTGAGTGTAGTGATTCACAACGAATATTTCCGAACATACTATGAACGAAAAAGGCAGCAAGGTATACCGTACAAAAAAGCGATAATGTCAGTAGTACACAAGTTATTGCGAACGTTGTACGCAATGTTGAGAAAGAAAGAGAAGTTCAATATTGATTATGCTATCTCACACTCAAAACAAAAATTTAATTTTGCATAGTTGACTCCTTATTTGAAATATCCGAATCGAACTTCTGCCATTGACAAGAAAGGTCAGTATGGTAAAATATATCTTGCGTTATATGAGTTGGGAGGTCGTCTAATGGCAGGACTGCGGACTCTGGATCCGCCAGTGGAGGTTCGAATCCTCCCCTCCCAGCCAACAAGTCAGTGAAGCTCCCGAAGGGGAGCTTTTTATTTTTTTATTCCAGTTCGGCCAACAAGTCTTTGATGCCGCTGACTACAAAGTCCTTTTCAAATTCTAATTGCTGGCCTGTCTCCATGTTTTTGACTAATACGATATCCTGTTCGATTTCGTTTTCACCGATGATTATACAAAGTTTAGCACCTGTTCTAGCTGCGTTTTTCAACTGAGCACTTAGTCCGCGTTCCATGATTTCCAAATTAACAGCGATACCTTCCCTGCGCAGTTGTTGTGCTAGCTTCATTGCTTCTATCTTGACTTCTTCACCACCGAAGTGTGCGATGTAAACTTCGTTTATCTTTACATCGTCAACATGTACATTCTCAGCCTTTATCGCAAGAATTAGCCTTTCCATACCCGCAGCAAAACCCAGCGCGGGAACATCTTTGCCGCCGATTTCCTTTATCAGGTTATCGTACCTTCCTCCACCTGCTATTGCGCTCATTGCACCGAGTCTGTGATGGTGCACTTCGAAGACTGTTCGGTTGTAATAATCAAGCCCTCGTACAAGTCTTGGGTCTTCCACGTACTTTATCCCAAGTGCATCAAGTAAGCTTTTCAGCTCTTCGTAGTGTTTTCTTGCGCTATCTCCAATGTAGTCTATGAGTTTTGGGGCTTGTTCTGCATACTGAACATCCACTTTACAATCGAGCAGTCTCAGAGGGTTGCGCTCGTATCTTGCCTTACAATCGTCGCAAAGGTTCTCAAGGTGCTGAGCATAGTATTCTCTGAGTGCTTGCCTGTAATTTGCTCTATCTTCTGCATCGCCAAGTGTGTTTATATGTATCTCAAAATCCACAAGTCCTATATCCCGCAGGAATCTATCCACAAAAGCTATCAATTCGGCATCGGCAAGAGCCGACGGACTTCCGAATATCTCAGCACCAAATTGGTGGAATTGTCTTTGCCTGCCCGATTGCGGGCGTTCGTATCGGAACATAGGGCCTATGTAGAAGTATTTTTGAGGAAAACCTTGAGTGATTAGACCGTTTTCAACAAACGCACGTACTACCGGTGCGGTTCCTTCCGGTCGCAACGTGATACTCCTACCACCTTTGTCTTCGAAGGTGTACATTTCCTTCTGAACTATATCCGTATCTTGTCCAACACTTCTGACGAACAATTTTGTATCTTCAAATATAGGTGTGCGGATTTCCGTAAATCCGTACAGTAAAGACAACTTCCTTGCCCTTTCTTCGATCCAGTACCAGTATTTCATCTCACCACCGTACAGGTCTTCTGTTCCCTTTATTTTTTGGTACACTTCTTTTCCACCTCCGAGAGTCTTTTAACTATCTCATTTTTTGCATCTTCGTCTACTACCTTCCATTCTGGTCTGACAGGTAACAGCAGTGCTGTTTCGTATATGTTCAGTGCATCGCAGAATTGCCCTTTCTTTTCAAGAAGTTTGCCATACATCAGATATGTAAAAATATGCTCTGGATTATTATTTAGTGCCTTTTTCAAATACTGCTCTGCAAGTGAGAGGTTTGGAAAAAGTGGAACTTCCAAGTTGCGCACACCTGCTAAGAAAAATGGTTCCCATTCATTTGGACCGAATTTCATAGCTTGTTCAAGGTGATAGTCGATCTTGTTGACAAGCGTGAGAGCAAGCAGGTTATTTTTTTGAACTCTATGAGATAGCACAACCGCCATTGCGTAGTGAAACTTCCAAAATTCTGGATATTTTTTGAGCATATCATCGGCCAATTTGTAGGCTTTCTCGGAGTAGCTGTAATCTACGCCAGCCCAGCTGTATAGTTCGCTTAGAGCGATTATATAATCGGCCTTCTCTATCAACGATAACTTTTCAAAATCCAACAAGCCAAGAAACTGTATAAGTTCCTTGGCTTGACGGTTGCCTATCATGTATTGAATTTTGTACGATACTTCACTCATCTGTTTTGAGTTCGAAAACAAAGAGCCGGAGAAAACTATCAAAAGTGCAAAGAAGATTAACAATTTGCGGTCTTTTACTATCTTCATCACCAGCTATCAATAGCTTTTTCAATCATCAATCCCCAGTGCCCATTTCTTTACCGCGTAAGCCACACCGGCTTCGTTGTTCGATTTCGTGATGTACCTTGCATATTGCTTCACTTCGTCGTGCCCGTTTTCCATTACGATGGGATATCCAACCATCTTCAAAAGGCCGATGTCGTTGAAGCTATCACCGAGGTACATAGTTTCTTCCGGTGCAACTTTAAAATACTCGAAAAGGTGTTTTATAGAAAGTTCTTTGGATGAATTTGGTCCGAAAATTTCGTAAAATGTTTCGTTTCCAATTGTGGTGTTCTTAACGACACTCGTTTGACTCTCAAGTCCATCAAGTGCCTCATTAATGGCTTGTCTAATTACCAGCTCTTCCCCAACGAGCGCAACTTCTGCAACAGCATCTTTTGTTTTTATGTATTTTAACACATCATCGACAATATTCAACCTCCATTGGTTTTGACCAAGGTAAAGAGAAAAGCTTCCAGTGTACGGCATATCAATGTACATGTCCTTTTCTTCAAGAAAGTCTCTGTAGAGTATGTAGAATAGCTTGTGCCTTCTCGCAGTTTCTATAACTTTAGTTGCAATTTCTGAGCCCAAGGCAGATTTGTATATAATTTTGTTTTCCATCCACTGGTAAATGAATGCACCATTTTGAAAGATAACAGGCACATCGAGTCCCAACTCTTCTACGTACGGTTTCGCCGAATAAAAGTTGCGACCTGTTGCGACACTTACGTGTATTCCTTTTTCCATGGCTGCTCTCAGTACTTCGATATTTTCCTTTGGTATATGCTTTTCATCGTTTAAAAGCGTACCATCAAGGTCTGTAACGATAAGTTTTACCATCCTTTAAACCTCCGGATTTTTCTTTAGCAACATAAGTTCATCTTGAAACAACAACTTTACTAAGGTCACCGACGATAATTTGTACGCCCTTCGGCTTACCGTCGTTTTCTACAATCTCGACCTTTTTGCCTATGAGAGAAGAGTCTATTCTGAAAGATAAGTTAGATATTTTGACTTCGTCCATGACGATAGAGTTCTCTATTTCACAGTTTTCGATCATTACACCGTTGCCTATCGATGTGTAGGGACCTATGTATGCATTTGAAATTGTACAATTATCTCCTATAATCACAGGTCCTCTAATAACGCTGTTGACAACTTCTGAATTCTTCCCTATACTGACCCTACCTTGAATGACAGAGGAGGCTTCAACTGTTCCTTCGATTTTAAATTCTTCGATGATATCGTCCAATATCTTGTGATTTGCTTCTATCAAATCCTCAGGCTTGCCCGTGTCTTTCCACCAACCGTAAATGATGTGTCCTTCAACTGTACCTTTGTTTTGAATAAGCCAATCTATTGCGTCTGTGATTTCGAGCTCTCCTCTCCAGGAAGGCTTGATGTTCGCTATGCCTTCGAAGATGTCTTTCCTGAACAAATAAAGCCCGATTATTGCGAGATTTGAAGGTGGTTCTTTTGGTTTCTCGATGGTTTTGACAATCCTGTTACCTTCCATTACTGCTATACCAAAGCGGGAAGGGTCTTGAACTGGGGAAAGCATGATCAATGCGCTGAGGTCTTTCTTCTCTTCGAATTCTTTTACAAAAGGTCTGATGTCGTCCATGATGAGGTTGTCGCCGAGGTACATCATGAAATCCTCGTCACCGAGGAAGTCCTTTGCCATGAGGACAGCATGCGCCAAACCCTTTGGCTCTTCTTGGAGGATGTAAGTTAATTTGACACCGTGCTGGGAACCGTCACCGAGCGCACTTATGAAATCCTCTCTGTTTTCGGGACTTACGATGATGCCGATGTTGGTGATCCCGGCGCTTTTTATTTTTTCAATCGTGTAGAGAATAACAGGTTTGTTTGCTACCGGAATGAGGTGCTTTGCTGTTGTATACGTGAGTGGTCGTAATCGCGTTCCTTTCCCTGCGCAAAGGATAATAGCCTTCACCTTTCTCACCCCTTATGATTTTTTGTAGATAAGTTTACTATTTTGAGAAGAGCTTGAGCAAAACTATTATATTACAAGAAGGCTGAAATTCAAACATTTCTAATTGAAAATGTGCGTGGTATTAGTGAGCATACTGAAGGATTTTTAAGAAAAGATGAGAAGTTCTGAGAATAGGTAAAGGTAAATCGTTTTTTGTACGCTCCATTGAACTGTTGTAATTTGTTTCTCTAAAAAAACCATGATAGCATTAGTATGGAAGAAAGTGCAGTGCATAAATCTTCGAATTCTGGGAGGGAACGAAATGACCAGTTCTCAGATTCTAAAGCTGGTAGAACAAGAGGGAATAAATTTTATCGACCTTAAAGTTGTCGACCTGTGGGGCAGATGGAGGCACGTGACGCTTGCGAAGACCAATTTTTCTGAAAAAACTTTTGTCGAAGGTGTAGGATTTGACGCTTCCAACCTCGGCTATGCTGAGGTCTTCAGTAGTGATATGGTTATAATCCCTGATCCGGAGACTGCGATAATAGAAGAATACGATGGTGAAAAAGTTCTCTCAATGATTTGCGATGTCTATGAAGTTGAGAATATGACACCATGTTCGCATGACCCAAGGACGATTTTGAAGAAGACTCTTGAATCAATAAAAGACATTGCAGATGAGGTTTACCTTGGACCAGAGTACGAGTTCCACATATTCGAAGATGTGAGATACGATGTAAAGCCGAACAGGATAATGGTCGAAATCGATAGTGGGGAAGGTTTTTGGAAGTCAGGTGAAACGGGTGAGTATTTTATTGGAAGAAAAAAAGGTTACCACAGAATTCCGCCGTTTGACAGGTTGATGGAAGTAAGGAATGCGATTGTTAAAAAGTTGCTTGAGTACGGTGTACCTGTGAAGTACCACCACCACGAGGTTGGAACGTGTCAGGTGGAAATTGAACTGACACTTGTTGACGCGTTGAAAGCGGCAGATTACACGATGCTTGTCAAACACGTTGCAAGAATGGTTGCGAAGCAATACGGTTACTTGGTGACGTTCATGCCCAAACCGTTGTACGATGAAGCGGGCAACGGTATGCACGTGCACCAATTCTTGAAAAAGAACGGTAAGAACATATTCAACGGAGACAAGCTTTACAACCTTTCGCAAGAGGCTCTCTGGTATATCGGTGGTGTGTTGAAGAACGCACCAGCACTCATGGCTTTCACCAATCCATCAACGAACTCGTATCGTCGCTTGGTTCCAGGATTTGAGGCACCAACGAACGCTGTGTTTGCACTTGCAAATAGAACATCAGCTATAAGAATTCCGGCGTACGTAAAAGATCCCGAAAAGCGCAGAATAGAGTTCAGAACGATAGATGCAACATGTAATCCGTACCTTGGCTTTGCTGCAATGATATTGGCAGGTGTCGATGGCATCAGAAAGCATACAGATCCAACAGCAGAAGGCTTTGGACCTTTCGAAGGGGATGTGTACGAAAAGGAACTGAAACCACTACCAAAGTCGCTAGAAGAAAGCTGCGTTGCTTTGAAAAACAACCATCAATTTCTAACCACATTCCCAAAAGAGCTAATCGAACATTGGGTAAAAACAAAGTTAATTGAAGAAAGACAGGTCAATTCCGTTCCACATCCGAAAGAATACGATTTGTATTTCGATGTGTAATGCGTTAAGATAGTTTTGTCCCAGAGAAGCTTCCTCATACCAGTACCCCCAGCCCTCGGCGCTTTCAGGCCCGAGGGTTTTGTTTTTACACAGTATTGACAATTTATCAGTAATGATATATAATCATTTTGGAAAGTGGAACACTCTTATCTTACTTATCTTAGACGTGTTAATGGAGGTGTGAGGTTTGCGTAGAAAATGTGGATGTAGTCACCAAGGGCATGGTCCTCACAGATGTGGAGAAATGGGATTTTCGGTTGGAGACTACTTAACGGCAGCTATTTTGAAAGAGCTATTGAAAAAACCAATGCACGGGTACGATTTGTACGAGAAGATAATCAATTCCGAGTATTATCCATTTAAACATGACCAAAGTGTTGTTTATAGCTTGTTGAGAAAACTTAATTCGCTCGGGTTTTTAAGGTACTCTCTTGAAGAGGGAAATGGTGGAGTGAGGAAAGTTTACGAAGTTACTGAAGAAGGTTCCAGATATCTAGAAGAACTTACTAACTATATAGCTGATCTAAAAGACGCTTTTGAGAAATTTCTCAATTATTAACAAAGATATTTTAGAATTCAGGAGGTGGCGTTATGAGGTTTGTTATTCCAACGGACGATGGTAACGTAGTTGCGGATCATTTCGGAAGAGCTATGTATTTCATGAAAGTGGAAATTAAAGATGGGAAAGAGATTTCAAGAATTTTGGTAGACAACCTCCATGCGAGAAGTCACGGAAACCATGGGCACCATGGACACTACGAACCCGGGCATCACGAACATGCACATGGATATGGACATGGACGCGAGTTCGGACATGAGCATGAACACGGACATGGACATGAAGAGGTTTTTGCCTCAACGGGAGAAATAGATGCGGTAGTTGCCGTGAGAATTGGTCCGCATATGTTTGAAGACCTTAAAGAAAGAGGCGTAGATATTTATCTTGTAAAGCCTCGCACTTCAATAAACGAAATTGTCTCTAAGATGCTCTCAGGTGAGTTAAAAAAGCTCGAATTAAGAAAATAAGAGCAACGAATCAATAGAAAAATCCTTGGCGGAAGCCAAGGATTTTTTTGGAGATTTTCAATAACTTAGAGAAAGGTTTAATCAACTGTTTCGTGTTTATCAGTGTTGATTGCTCTTGATTTGCTTTCGCTTCAAATAATCTTTGCCTAACATATCTGCAGTGATAATTGCCGCATAAACCATATCTGGTGTAACCTTAAACGGCATATTATGAATTGTTTCGCCTTCTGCGCACGCGGCTTGTGAAACAATTCGTATTTTCTCTTCTGTGCCATCTAAAATTCCCATTTGTTCCAAGGTTACTGGTAAGCCTACTTTAACACAAAAATCTAAAACTTCTTCTATTTCTTTCTCCGAACTATTTTGCAAAACTAGCTGGGCAAGTGTTCCAAATGCTACTTTTTCGCCGTGGTATAGATGATGGCAATCTTCAACCAACGTAAAGCCGTTATGAATTGCATGAGCGGCTGCTAAACCACCGCTTTCAAACCCAACACCGCTCAGATATATGTTAGCCTCAACAATTCTTTCGAGCGCTTCTGTAACAACTTTTGCCTCTGCAGATAATTTAGCCTTGTAACCTTCGTTTATTAAGGTTTCATAGCATAATCTGGCTATTGTAATAGCGGTGAGTGTTGGTTCCCCGCCAGCCATAGTAATCGCATGTGAATCATAACACGCTTTCGCTTCAAAGTATGTTGCAAGGGCATCACCCATACCTGCCACAAGTAATCTAACAGGTGCTTTTGAGATAATTTCCGTATCGACGATTACAATATCTGGGTTTTTGGGGAATAGTAAGTATTCCTCGAAAACACCATCGTCAGTATAAATCACCGATAGAGCACTACACGGTGCGTCGGTCGATGCAATTGTTGGAACAATAATGACAGGAGTGTTTCCATAATAGGCGACGGCCTTTGCTGTATCAAGAGCCTTTCCTCCACCTACTCCTATAACTCCCGAGCATTTATGTGTTCGTAACAAGCTCACCAATCTACTTATCTCGTTCTTTGAGCACTCTCCTTTGAATATTTCAAATACTCCTTCGATGCCGTGTTGGTTGAGACTTTTTTCGATAGTTTCTCTCGTCAAGTTCATCACAAACTCATCGGCAATGATGAAATATCTTTTTCCAAAAGGTTCCAGATACTTTCCGATGTAGTGTAAAGCACCAGCTCCTTGGATGTATTTCATAGGTGACTGGATAATTCTTAGCATACGCTTATTCCTCCTTCTCTTCAAAGTTATAAAGTTCTGTTGAAAAACGAAAATTACTATCTTCAAAATATCCTTCAGCTCGATGTTTTGGTGCTTTTTGAGAATTTAAAAGCATACGTACTTGATTGAGAAAAATTGGTTGACCAGATTAAAAATGGAAGCGGAATAATTGTGATATTTTTCACATTACATTCTTATTTTACCACTGCTGATAGCGTGTGTCAATAACTTTAGTGAAAAAAATCACTTATATGATAAACAAAGTAAATTATGTTGAATAAACAGCTTGAGTGAGACATTTGACAGACTTTGCAAAATTTTTTTGAATTTCTCACTCAGCATATAAGAAGTAGTTGGTAAAGTTTCGTAAGTTTCATGATAAAATTTTATTTGGATACACAAGTTATTAGACGAGAACTGAGCGTTATTTGTGATGAATTCTTATTATATGAGTATTTACAAGACATTGTGAGGGGCGATTTTTGTGCGGGTTTTCCTATTTTTGCAATTAATAGCGCTTGTTATCTTTGTGTATACTATGTATTTTCTCCCTTCTAATCTGTATTTTATTTCCGTCGTTTCTATATTCATCATTGTGAACACGGTCGGGCTCACCTACTATATTTTCAGAGCTTGGGCAAAGGAGTTGATTGCATCTTCTAAATCGAAATGGAGCAGATTTTTGTATTTTCTCTTAGTCGTAGTTGCTATCGTTGGCATTACTTTCTTGTTCTTGAACATATCTGGGATGTGGATTTCTAAGTATTCCGAAGATTCACTTGCAAACTTCACCAATTCGCTACTTGTCGTCTCAACATTTTTACTGGTTTCGTTTGGTATTGCTTACCTCACACTCAGGAGGGAATTAGAAAGACAGCTGCGAGAGTACGAAAAGCTTAAAGGTGCACAGCAGAAGTTGAGTATACAGGTTATCCGATACAAAACGAATCCACACTTTCTTTACAATTCGTTGAGTACAGCGATATCGATGCTGGATTTAGGTGAGGCACCAGAAGCTGTTAAAGAATATCTCTCAAATCTTGCGGAACTCTTCAGAACGGTCTTTCAAGCACCGGAGGTTTGGACGTTGAAAGATGAACTTGAGTTAGCAGCTCGGTACTTGGAAATTCAGAAGCTTCGGATAGAAGGGCTGAACTACGAAATCAAAGTCGATGCAGAATGCGACAAGGTTAGAATTCCATCATTGGTGCTCCAGCCTATCGTTGAGAACGCTGTAATCCACGGGATCGCTAAGTCTAAGGACGGAAGAAAAATACTTATCGAATGCTTTATTGAGAATGGTCGTGTCGTTATTAAGGTCATCGATGATGGGAAAGGTAGTGAAAACATAGTTCCCGGCACGGGTTTAAAACTTGTTGAGGAATTGCTGAAAGCGTTTGCAAGGAACGTTGAGCTAAAGGTTGAAAGCTACCCTGAAAAGGGTACCACAGTTATACTTTCTTGGCAAAGGGTTTAAAGTGTTTAGTGCTTTTTAGGGGGGAGCATATGACTTGCGTTATAGTCGAAGATGAGAAGCTTTTGGCATTGTTATTGGAAAAGATGGTGAAAGAGGAAGGATTAGATGTGCTTGGCGTTGCCAAAGATGCGGAGGAAGCGATAGCAATCATTAACGAGAAGAAGCCTGACATCGTATTTCTTGACATAAACTTAGGAGAACAAGATGGATTCTATGTACTTGAACATGTTAGCCACAGGCCATACGTGATATTTACAACAGCGTATTCCGAGTACGCTGTAAAGGCGTTTGAAGAGAATGCGGTAGATTACTTGTTGAAACCTATAAAGAAAGAAAGACTGCAAGAAGCCATTGAAAAAGTCAGAAAATTGAGCTCTTTAGAAAGAGTGGGTATTTCTCAGAGTATAGAAAAAGTGAAGGATTTGGCGCAGAAGGTAAAGAGTGGAAAGTTTATTGTGGAGGTTGGTGATGAGATTCTATTTTTGAACGTTGACGAGATAGTTTTTCTAACTTCTGAAGAAGGTGAAACGATAGTTGTTGCAGAGGACAGGAAACTGAAGACAAGAACTTCTCTCAAAGATTGCGAAGCCAAGCTTCCTGCGGAAAAGTTTTTAAGGGTACATAAGTCTTACATAATCAATGTTGAGAAGATAAAGAAGATAATCCGGAATTACTTTGGTACGATAGCACTCGAGCTCTCAAATGGAGAAATCATCCCAGTAGGTAGAAATTACAAAGATTCGATAAAAAAACTGCTCGAATGAATCGAGCAGTCTATATTGTTATCTGATTTTAGCTCTCGATATTTGACAACAACTTGATTAGACCTTTCATCTTTCCATCCTTCATGATAGTACCGGATAAAACAAAAACATTTCTTTTTTCGTCATACGATATCGAAAAGAGCATGCCGTAGTCTGTATCGATGGTTTTCTCAACGACCTGTAGCTTGCCTGAGCTTTTGTCGTATTCAAAAAGGCCGTACCAAGGGAGTTTCTTTTCGCCATCGTATTTATAACCTGCAAAGTAGAGCATATCTATTCCATTTTGTCCTTCACTTTGCAAACTGTTCAACACAGAATGGATTCTCACGTTCTCACCAAATGTTTTTATATACTCCACTTGACCGTTTATTGTAAGCTTTGCGATGAATGCACGTTCGGTTCCCAATCTTTCAGAGTTAGCATCATTGAAATTTTCGTACACGTATCCGGAAACAAAGATAGCTTTCTCTGTGATAGACAAGTCCATAGGCCAGAGAGTATGTGAATTGGTTAAGACGGTCTGCCAAATTAACTGCCCAGCCGAATTGTAGCTAACAACATACCCGTCGTACCTTGTTCCGTCTGTGAATGAATTACTTGATCCGGCAACGAGTATTTGACCTTTCATTGGATCATAGCCGACAGCGTAAGCTCTATCCCAGCGTGTACCACCGAAGCTTCTATCCCAGATGATTTTTCCATCACTTGAGAACATAACAGTCCAGTAATCATGTTCGCCGAAGTTCGCTGTTACGTCGTTACCCTTGGCATAGTTATCACCGACAAATACGAAGTTGTTCCCAGCTCTTACCATTCGATATGCCCTGTCCCAATCCGGCCCCCCGTAAGTTTTTTGCCAAATAGTGTTTCCATTCTTGTCTAAACGCAAAAGCAAAACATCATATCTTCCTCTGGTACCTAAGCTTTTCGAAGAGGTTGTTCCAAGAGCAAAAAAACCCTCATCGATTTGAACAATATCATATCCAAAGTCGTCATTCTCAGCACCGAAGGTTTTAACCCATACGATGTTACCGTCATCATCGACTTTGGTCAAAAGTATTTGATATTTTTCACTTTCGTCATCTATGGTGGAACCTATTCCTACAAACCCATCAGGCGTGCTAATAACTCTTGATATCCGTGATTCGAAACCTTTGTCGATTGTTATCTCTTTGTCAATCTTTGCGGTTAGCTGAGTTGAACTGGAAATACCTTTTAAAAAGGCCAAAAACGTCGAGCTGCGTGAGAAAATGAATCCAAAACTAAGAACGAAAATCCCCAGAATTAAAAATAGCAGAGTAATTGAAATAAAGGTTTTTGATTTAGCATGTCTTTGCGATTTTTTGAGCTCTGGCCCACTGGAATGGGTTGAAGAACCTAGCGGATTAAGAGCCTCTCGATTTCTGAACGCTTTGTTCCTACGTGATTTACTATATTTTAAAGCCTTTCTCGTAGTATTTAGTTTGTCTCTGTCAAGTCTCAAATTTCTATGCCCCTTTCTTTGGCTATTTCTTCAAGGAGTTTTCTCTCTTTTGATGAGACTTTCCTTGGGATTGAGACCTTCACTTCTACTATTAGATTGCCACGTCTACCTGTCCTTGCGTTTGGAATGCCCTTGCCTTTGATAACTATACGTTCGTTGGGCTGTGTCCCTGCAGGTATCTCCACTGGAACTCGTTCGCCGTTTGGCAATGTAACATATACGATGCCACCGAGTATAGCACTGATGTAATCAACGGGAACAGTTACTATTATATCATCACCTTCGCGTTTGTAGTCGCTTGTTTTTCTAACTTTAACGTGGACATACAAATCTCCGTAATCTCCACCGTTTGTTCCAGCATTCCCTTTTCTCGGAATTCTGATAACCGCTCCATCTTCTACACCTGCTGGGATGTTCACGACCGCGTTTGTTTTTCTTCTAATTCTTCCTGCTCCTTTACACACATGGCAGGTTTCTCCCGGAATTGTACCGCTACCACCGCAGACGTCACAGGTATATTGGTTAATAAACACACCGAACGGTGTTCTTCTCTCTTCCCGAACAACGCCAGTTCCATGGCACTTCGAACATGTCACCCATTTACTTCCAGGTTCTACTCCTTCTCCCTTACAGTTCTCGCACAATTCATACCTGTCGTACTCAACGGTTACATCTCTTCCAGTAAAGACGTCAGCTTCTGAAATGGTCACTTCAAGGTTTATATCCTCTCCTCTTTTGGCATACCTTCTACCACCTGTTGTTCGTTGCGTTTGCGATGTACTTGTTCTATGCCCTCCAAAGAATATGTTGAATATATCATCATTTAAGAAGTCCCTGAAGATATCACTTATATCTTCAAATCCAAATCCGTTGCCCCTACCGGACGGCTCGTAAACGTAGCCACCTTCACCTACGTATCCAAACTTATCGTACATTGCACGTTTCTGTGGGTCGCTCAGCACCTCGTAAGCTTCCTGTATCTCTTTAAATCTTTGCTCGGCTTCCTTTTTCTTATCTCCCGTATGCCTATCTGGATGCCACTCTTTAACAAGCTTCTTGTAAGCCGCCTTTATCTCATCTTCTGATGCATTTCTTGGCACGCCAAGTATTTCGTAGTAATCTTTTCTTGCTGGCATATTGTATCACCTCTGCTTGTCATTTTTTATTGCTCATTCTCTTGCTTGTTCTCTGTCATGTTCTCAGATGTTTTTGCCTTCTTCCTTGGTTTTACAGCAACGCGCACTTTCGTTGGTTTTACAACCTGTCCGTTGAATGTGTAACCGTCTTCAATAACTTCAAGGATTGTGTATTCTTCAACATCATCGCGTTCTTCTTTCTCAAAGGCTTCATGGTTGAACGGGTCGAATTTACCTGTTGCGTCTATAACCCTTAATCCTTCGTTCTCCAAGGTCTTCAAGAGTTTTTCATATATCTTCTCTACTCCAAGTTTGAACTTTTCCAGGTCATTATCGGATTCGTAGTACTTAAAAGCCCTCTTGAAGTCATCTAAAATTGGTATAAGTGCTTTGATGATGCGAAGTGCGGTTGACTTTGAGGCATCTTTCAGCTGCCTGTCGACGTCCAATTTGTAGTTTTCAAACGTTGCTTTGATTATGCGTGCTGCATTCTGGATTTCTTTTAGTTGGTTTTCAAGTTCGGCTATTTTCTCCTTTAACTGCTTGTTTTCCTCGAATAATCCGTTCTGATTCATCTCTTCGTTCTCCTTTATCTCATTTAAATTTTGCGAATTATTGTTTTGCATTTCTTTCATTTCGTTTATTTTCTTTTCTTCACACATGGTCTCAACCTCCTTCTTATCTGGATTGATTTTAGATATTTCTCGATACAACAGTGAAGTATTCACTCAATCTGTTGAGCATGAATTCAAAGCTGTCGATGACTAAGTCATATCTCCCGTATTTGTCAAAGATGACAGCAACGCGCCCAACAGGTGTATCTTCTGAATAAAACTGACCGAGCATTACCGAGAAGTCTTCCAAGAATCTAAGGCCGTGTTCTTTACCGATGAATATATCGTTTTCAAGCTCAAAGAGTTCTTTGTAGAATGTGTCCGACGCGACGTATGCAAGGATGTTCTGCAATTTCTTCAGGTTGATTCTTTCATTTGAAAGTAAGTTTGGTAGTCCCTCTGTTATGTAATCTTCGTAACTCTCAACTGATAGTCTTTCAGTTATTTCCAGGAAACCTCGGCTGAGCGTTCCGAAATCGTTCTCTTTGAAGTTGTTTAAATTGCTCAAGTTATTTATTCGAGCGAGAATATCCCTAAGCTTGGATCTGAATTCGTTCAAAGTTAGTCCTGTCATTACTTTGTTGAGCATTTCTTCTATTTTTTCCGTATCGTCGAGTTCACTGTGTTGGATCGGGATTGATGAGCTTAGACCAAGCGATGTTATTATATTCGCGATCGAAAAATTCTTGCTTACAGGTGTGACAACTATCCTTTTTATCCTTAAAGTTAACGGACTCGGTTTTTCGATGACAACCATACCTTTTGTTGAAGAACTTAAAAGTTTTGCGGCACCTGTAAGGACCTTTTCCATATCACCGATAGGGAAACGTGCCGCAACTTCGACGTGTGTGCTCTTTGATTTTATTTCTTCTCTAATTTTCCTAAGTTCGTTTACATAAAACCTGAGACCTTTGTCCGTTGGGACACGACCAGCTGATGTGTGCGGCTGGTATATATAGCCTGTTCTCATCAACCGATTCATGTCGTTTCTGATAGTGGCACCAGACCTTTCAATCGTAGCACTTTCCAAAACCCTTTTTGAACTCACTGGGGTTTTGGTATTGATGTACTCTTGAACGATACAATAGAGAACTTTCTTCTGCCTTTCGGTGATATCGTTTCCGAGCATACTTAACTATCACCTCGCTTTTTTGTATATCCATTCTTGCTGTTCTATTATTATCAAACTTATTAGCAATCAACATCCAAGTCTGCTAATATATTACCACAGATTTGTCGATTTGTCAATTTCTTGAGAGCTTACAATACGGTGTTGTTCGGATTTTTGTTACATAAAACTCTTCTTGATGAAAGGATTATTTTTGATAAAATAGAGACATAAAATTGTGCGGAATGCGAACTTTCTTATCGATGAAGATGAGGTGGTCCCTGTGAACTGGAAGGTTTATATATCTGGAGTAGCCGTTTCTACTATATTTGGATTGTCTTTTCTTTTTACCAAAAACAGCATACAGCACATCAACGTCTACACGTTTTTAGCTTACAGGTTTGCGGTGGCAAGTATCGTTATGCTTTTGCTCGTTGGTGTTGGAGTTATCAGGTTGTCAAAAAAGCCATATTGGAAATTGTGGAAGGTGGCTTTATTTCAGCCGATTCTGTACTTTGTTTTTGAAACAAACGGGTTAAGATTTGCGACTTCTTCGGAAGCAGGGATGTTGATCGCTTTGATTCCGATTGTAATTACCGTTCTGAGTCCTTTGCTATTGAAGGAAAGAATAAAATGGTACCAATTTCTGTTCGCTTTTCTGAGCTTTTTTGGTGTCTTTCTTATCGTTGCGAGTGGTGGTTTTGAGCAAGGAGCGCTTGTCGGAAAGCTCTTGATCTTAGGTGCTGTGCTTTCTGCAGCTCTTTACAATATCTTCTCGAGGAAGTTGTCTGCACAGTTCACACCTGTGGAGACGACGTTCTTCATGATGATAACGGGTTTTGTGTTCTTCTTTTTGGTGAGTATCTTCACAGGTCAGTTCAAGGTAACACTCCATCCGGCTGTTATAATGGGAGCATTGTACCTTGGTGTGCTTTCTTCAACAGTCGCGTTCTTTTTGGTGAATTTCATGCTCAGCAAAGTTCCGCCAACGGTCTCTTCGCTTTTTTCGAATTTGACAACGGTGATTTCAGTAATTGCTGGTAGTGTCATCAGACATGAGAAGATTGCGGCATTGCAGATACTTGGAATGGTTTTAATACTCGTATCACTTGTGGCTAACTCCTATTTGAAAAGTAAAGAAATGCACTGAAGACGGTATAAATCAAATGAATTAAAAAGCCCTCGGTTTTTTCCGAGGGCTTCGTTTTAAATTACAGCTCTTATATTTCTTCTTCGTCAAGGTTTTCTGGGATATTAATTTCGATTTCTTCTGTTTCAACTGTTGCAGGCATTGCTTCTTCTGTTGAGTACGGTACCCCTTCGCGACCTTCGAGGTATGCATCGGCTATTTTACCAGCGATGAGTGCAATAGCTCTTATTGCATCGTCATTCGATGGGATCACGTAGTCGATTGGATCAGGGTCGCAGTTGGTGTCAACCATTGCAACTATTGGAATTTTGAGGTGGTTGGCTTCCTCAACGGCGATCTTTTCTTTTCTCGGGTCGACTATGAAGATAACATCTGGTAAACTCTTCATGTTCTTCACGCCACCGAGGTTCTTTCTGAGTTTTTCGAGCTTTTTTCTGAGTTTACTCTGTTCCTTCTTTGGCAGCTTGTCGAGTTCACCGTTTGCTTCCATTTCCTCGAGTTCGATGAGTTTCTGAATTCTCGACTGGATTGTGGAGAAGTTTGTAAGAAGTCCGCCGAGCCATCTGTTGTTAACGTAGAATCCTCCGCATCTTTCGGCCTCGTTCTTAACTACTTGCTGTGCTTGTTTTTTCGTTCCGACAAAAAGGATCGTTCCACCCTTGCTCGCGACATCTCTTACAAAATCGTAAGCTTCGTCGAGTAGTTTAACTGTTTTCTGAAGGTCGATGATGTAAATACCTTTCCTTGCACCGTAAATGTACGGCTTCATCTTTGGGTTCCATCTTTGCGTCCTGTGTCCAAAGTGAACACCTGCTTCCAAGAGCTGTTTCATAGTTACCACTGGCATACCTACACCTCCATGATTTGGTTTTATCCTCCGCCCCCTTGACCCACCGACCTTGCACATGGTCTTTAAATTCTCAATTTTGCAAGGCACCGAGGTGGGAAACGGGTTGGCGTGTGGATTGGGGTACTTTTCCAAATTTACGCACTCGAATTTTATCATATATTTCCGTTTAGTCAAGAGTTGAGCGAAGTTAATTCCAATTAGTTGGAAAATGACTTTGCGGTTGTGGTATAATTGTGATAAAAGAGCCTACAAGTAAGAACTAATTTAACTTGTTCTTAGAAGTCGGAAGGAGTCAGAGGTGAACATGTGATAGCCGAAAGGAGAAAGTTCTTGGCAAAGTTGCTTATCGTTTTGGTATCGTTGTGTTTACTGCCATCGATTTTGTTCTCTGCGATAAAGATAGGTTACTACGATAACTATCCACTGACCTTCAACGACAACGGCAAACCAAAAGGATTGTTTATAGACGCACTTAGAAAGTCTGGTATTTTGAGTAGTTATGACGTAGAATTTATTTTTGGTGAATTTGCAGACCTTATGCAGCAGCTGAATAAAGGTTACATAGATATGGTGGTTTGCGTTGCGCATACTCCTGAGCGAGAAAAATTGTATTCGTTTAACAAAGAACCCGTGTTGATGAATTGGGGTGTGCTTGTTAGTTTTAAAACGCTCAGCGATATCAGCGAATTGGATGGGAAAACAGTAGCCGTTAATCGTGGCGATATATACTTTCAAAGATTTTTGGAAATCGCCCAGTCGTTTGATGTACGTCCAAATTACGCAGGATTCGATACATACGAGAGTGTAATAAAAGCTGTGAACGATGGTATCGCAATTGCTGGAGTGGTTAGCAGACTATCGTATCTTGTCAACAGCGATAAGTATCCCAGAGTGAGAGCCACATCTTTTGTTTTCAGCCCTGTTCAACTCAAATTTGCAATACGCAAAGGCTCGGAAATTGCCAGTAAGGATGTGTTAGAAAAGATCGACAAAACGATAGCGTTGATGAAATCGTCTGGTGAGTTGGATAATCTCTTTAACTCGTATTTTAGAACGCAAGTTAGCAGAACAACTTTAGGTTTACAAACATATATGATTTTCATCTTCGCTGGTATCTACATAATAACCATCTTGATTTTCAAAAGCATTTTGAACGCTCAAAAAGTACGCTACGAACAAGCACTTGAATTAAATAGGCAAGCGCTTGCACAGAAAGTAATCGATGAGACAAAAGGTGTCTATGCTTACAGTATAGGGACTGAGATACTAAAGAAATACATGGAACTTTCAAAAAGAGAAAATCATCTGCTCGGTGTTGTTTGTGTGGAATTTGAAGGAAAGACGTGCGAACAAGAAAAAGAAAAGCTGGAGAAGATACTAAACGAAGAGACAAAAATGGGAGATTTTGTGATCCATATAGCGGGGCCCACGTACGCTATTGTCCTATACGAGTACGGTGTGTTCTTCGCAGAGCACTTCAGAAGAAGGATAGTTGACTTAATAACAAATGAAGGACTCATGTGCAATGTTTATGTGGGTTTTGTCAAACACAACATAAATAGTGATTCGACCGCTGAATCACTTATATACGAAGCAGTTGCGGAAATGGAGAAAGAAAAAGATTTTTGGAAAAGGGTTAAAGAATAAACCGAAAGAAAACTATTTCAATTCCTCCCAAATTTTTCGAATCTCCTCATGGTGTTCTTTAAATATATCGAGCACTTTCGGTGAAAAGTGCTCTGGTGAAGTCCTTCCATCTCCTTCGAGAATGATCCTCAGTGCTTCTTCATGCGACATACCTTTTTTATACGGTCGATCGGAGCGCAGAGCATCGTATACGTCTACTATCTTGACAATTTGCGCTTCGATTGGTATTTCCTCTCCAACCAAACCAAATGGGTAACCAGAACCATCATGATTTTCGTGGTGGTACAGTGCAATGTTCAACGCGGTTTCAAATCCAGGTACATCCAATATCCTTTTTGCGTAAACAGTATGTTTTTTCATCTCTTCCCATTCTTCTGGTGTTAATTTTCCCGGTTTGAGCAGTATCTCTTTCGGTATGAAGATCTTACCAATATCGTGCAAGCTGGCAAACATATCCACATCTTCGATCTTCTCATCGGCTAAGCCTAATTTTTCTGCGAGCAATTTTGAGAGTCGCTTAACTCTATAGATGTGTTGACCAGTGTTTTCGTCGTATCCTTCAGCTATAACAGCTAGTTTTTCAGAAATGCTGACCAATAACCTTCTGAATTCTTCGCTCTTGAGCCTTAGCTCGTCGTAGGAACGCATTAGTTCTTCATTAGTTGCTTCGAGCTCTTCCATTGTTGCGCTAAGCTCTTGGAGTATCGCTGACAATGTTTCGTAAAACTCCTGTGTCTCAACCAGGTTAAAATTACCAGCTGGTGGTAGGGTACCCGTATTTCCAATTTCTCTTACGGCAATCGATAACTTACTCATATCTGAGGCAAATGGCTTTACGGTTGCGTTAGTGGAAAGGATCGTGAAAACAGTGACACTTACAACAAGTGTAAGCATGAATGTAAGAACATAAAACAAGATTTTTCTGAAATCAAAAACCACTTTTAGATAGATCGGAATTTTAATTTCTCCGTAAGAAGAGAAATCATATGCTTTATAATAAATATCTTGTAACCAACCTGCCTTGAAGTACTGTCGCGTAAATCCTCTCGCAATCACTTGATCGGGTGTCTTCTTAGAAGTGTCCAGTCTGTTCTCATAATCAACATATATCGCAATCTCCAAGATATTTCCAGCTGTAAGTCCTGACAAGCCCTTTATGAATCCATCGTACAACTTTTGATTTAAGTAGAAGGTGAAAAGCAGATATCTGTTGTCTGTCTCAGAAAGTTTTAGCCACACGTATTTTACCATACGAGCTGTACCGGGAACGAAACCGGTGATATGTGGCAACGAACCTGCAAGAAGAACGTTAGGTTTAAAACCGATGTTTTCTACGTTTGATAGGTAACCTGTAGCTCTTATAATGTCTCCCTTTTCATTTATCAAAGCTACGTTTAAGTCAACAAAAAGACTTGGTATGTTATTCAATACAACTCTTGAAAGTTGTTCGTTTATTTTTTCTAAAGCTTCATTTTCATTTAGATTCTCAATAAGCGTTTTAGCTATCTGAAGGTTGGCCTTGACGTAATTTTCTAACTCATCATCGTGATGGGAAATCACCGTATTGAGTGTTTCAAGGAAATTTCGAAGCGATAGGTCTATTTTTTCGAAATGCGCTTTTGAGTTTTCCATGCTGTAGAACTTTACCCAAAACAGCGCAATGGCCAAAACAAGGCCAGTGACTAAGAACGCAATTACAATATTACGAATAAGAATTTTCCTTTTCAACTGATCAACCCTGAGCATTCTCACACCTTCCCATCGCTTGTATCCATCTGATTCAAAATTTTCAATCTGTCGGGATTTTCGTAGTTCAAACAACATCCGCTTCCAAAGAGCCTAATTTCAAGTTTTTGAGCTTCTTCGTACGCGTTTATCTCTTCGAATTTACTGCAGAGGTTATCTTCCGTTAAGTATTTGCACTGGTTTTTCTCATAGTCCCATTCGCCGTAGTAACAAACGGTGTGCCTACAACACCAACCACACTTCACACACGGCGGGCACGCCGTTTGTTTTGCCTCATTCAGCATCTGTTCAAGTGCGCCTAAGAATTCGTCTGATAAAGGCTCAGAGTTACCCATAAGTTTATTCTCTCTCCTTGAATTTCAAAAATATCGGAGCACCAGTAAACGGATCGACCTGCTCTCTTATTGTTTTTCTTATCGCGTTTTGGAAACTCTCAGGCACTTCTAATTTATTCACAAAGAATAAAAACGTTGGTGGTCGAATATCTACTTGTAATCCGTAGTAGAGTTTCAGTCCATGAGGTGGTCGGGCTATCATCCTTTGAATGGCGGCATTCACAGCACTTGTTGGTACCCTTCTGTGTAGTGAATCGTAAGCGGTGTTTATAGACCTTACGAGTTCCTTGTAGCCCACGTGGTTTATCGCACTCGTAAAGACAACAGGTGCAAAGTCAACAAAATACAATTTTTCGCTGAACTGGTCCATAAAATCTTTGACCCTTTTATCCGCATGTTTGATCAAGTCCCACTTGTTGAAAACAACGACGATGCCTTTACCATTCTTCTCAGCAAGCCCTGCTATTCTCTGGTCTTGTCTTGTTATACCCTCCGTCGAGTCGATAACTAAAACTACCACATCGGAGCGTTCTATTGCGTCTATAGTTCTGAACGTGCTCACACGTTCTATGAAGTCTTCAATTCTACTCTTTTTCCTCAATCCAGCAGTATCAACAAAGAGGTAGTTTTTATCCCCGATTTTGACGATCTCATCTATTGTATCGCGTGTTGTTCCTGCTATCGGTGTTACAAGTGCACGCTCTTCCTTTACGATCATATTGAAAAGGGAAGACTTGCCAGCGTTTGGTCTACCAACGATTGCTACTCTTATGAGATTCTCCAACTTCGGTGCACTGCTCAAATCGTATCCTTTCTCTTCAAGCTTTGAGATGATCAATTCTACCAATTCGTCGAGGTTTTTGCTCTGTTCTGCGGAAACAGGGAAAGGTTCACCAAATCCCAAACTGAAAAGCTCGGGATAAACCTTTGAGTAGTTCTTTTCGCTCTCTGATTTGTTAGCTACTAAGATAACGTCTACCCCAGATTTTCTAAGCATATCGGCGATAGTATGATCTTCGGAAGAAAGTCCATTCTTTCCGTCTACCACAAAGAGTATCAAATCGCTTTCTTGCAGAGCCTTGAGCGTGAATTCTCTACTCTTTTCGTAGATCTCGTCTTCTTTTCCTTCAAAGATTCCGCACGTATCAACAAGCTGGAACGTTTTGTCAAAATAGACGACGCGGTCAACGACCGCGTCCCTGGTTGTTCCTCGCTCGTCCGCAACTATTGATTTCTTTTTGCCGATAAGCTTGTTGAAGAGCGTTGATTTTCCAACATTGCTTTTACCAACTATCAGCACCGTTGGTAACTTGTTTGTGGTGAACGATTTATTTGTCTGACCTTCAGTCTTTACTTGCTCCCCTTTCTGGTTCTTCGGATTCAACAGCATTCTCCAATTTTCCCTCCATACTCACTTGAGCTGTACCTTTTTGTTCTTCGTCTTTTGCTGTTTTCAAAGCAATTTCGTCATCGTGTGCTTTAGGACTTACAATGATTTTGTAAATATCTTTTTGTGGTTCAAGTTTGATGATTTTTCCGCTTACTTCGTCGCCTATGTTTAACGTTTCGTAGACTTGTGTTTTCGGTATGTACACTTCAACGCCTTCACAAAGACCGATGTAGCCTTTATCTAGGACTTTGATAATCTTTGCGCTTACCGTATCTCCTTCTTTGTGATTTTTGGCAAATTTCTCCCATGGGTTTTCTTTTGCTCTTCGGATGCTGACCTTGATCTTTTTATTTTCTTTGTCGATTGAGAGTATCTGGAATTTCACTTGTTCTCCTTCTTTTACAACCTCTTCTATTTTATCGACGAAGTTCCAGCATATTTCTGAAATGTTGCAAAAACCCGTTATATTTGGTTCAAGCTCGACGATAACTCCGTTTGGAAGTACCTTTACAACCTTACCAGTAGCAATGCTTCCTTCCGGATATTTTTCCGCAACCTTGTCCCACGGGTTTCCCTCAACGGATTTGTAGCTAAGCAGAATTCTTCTTTTCTCAGGAACGATTTCAAGTATTTGCAATTTAACCGCATCGCCAACGGCAACAACGTCAGTGACTTTTCCGGGTTTGCCCCAGAAGATTTCTGATATGGGCACGAGACCTTCAATACCATCATCAATCTTTGCAAAGAAACCGAACGGCTTTATCGATGTGACGATACCTGTAACTTGCTGTCCTACTTGGAATTTCTTAGTCACATTTTCCCATGGATCTGGCATCAGAGCTTTTAAACTTAGCGTTATTCTTTTTCTTGTTGGGTCGATTTCTTTGATTTGCAATTTTACGGTTTTACCAACTGAAAGTACGTCTGATGCCTTGGCATTCGTGTTGTAAGAAACTTCCTGATTTGGCAGGAAACCAGTCAAAACACCACCGATTTTGACAAATGCACCACGTTCATCGATGTTTTCAACAATACCTTCGACAACGTCACCTTGTTTTTTCGTTTGGAAGAATTCTTCAACAAGTTTTTGGAAAAGCTTTTTTCTTGAAACGACGATGTTGGTCTTTCTTCCGCGCTGCTCAAAATTAATGACTGCAAAGTGCATCTTTTCCCTTGGTAATTCTTCACCTTCCTTTAAATTAGATTCACTACCTGGAAGGAACGCTTCCACAACGTTTTCAAGAAGAACTCTGTATCCACCTTTTATCCTTTCAAGGATCCTACCTGTGACAGTCTTTCCCTCGTTGAATGCGTTTAATATATCTTCCATAACTTTTCTTTGCATCGGCTTTTTCTCAGAAAGAATGGCAGTTCCTTCTTCCTCGTTGAATTTTTCTATCCTAACAAGGATTTTCTGCCCCACTTTGTATTCAGAAAGGTCTCTGTAAAGCTCTTCAAGTGGTACAACACCTGTGCCCTTCCATCCAAAATCTACGTTTAATCCCGTTGGCGTAACCTCAGTCACGGTACCTTCAACTACGCGCCCCTTCCCCACGCGATTCTGTTCCATAGCCTTTTCAGATTCGTTGAGGAGTTCTTCAAAAGAAGGTTCTAAGTTTTCTTTTGACTCTTCAAAGTTTTCCTGCCCTTCCTGGACAGCGTTGTTGAGTTTCTCAAATTCCGCCATGAAAAGTTCCCTCCCACCGTATTTTTCAAGTATGTATTTGACGATGTTGCTAACATCGCTATTCGATGTTGAAGTACCACTTAAAATGCCAATCTTTGAACTGGAACTTGAAAGGGTCTCCAAAAGCTCAGCATCAGTAGAAATTACATGTTTAAATTCTTCAAGGTCTTCAATATGTATTGCTTTTGCATTGCCTTGCTGGTAAGCGATTTCGTAAAGCTTCTTTGTATTTGAACTGTTCTTTCCACCGACAACGATGACTAAGTCGCATTTTTCTCCAAAGACTTTGGCAAATTTTTCTCGCTCAATAGTGACATTGCATATGGTATTGTAACTGACAATTTGGCAATCCGGGTTTAGTGTTTTCATCAATTCTATGAATTTTTCATACCCTTCCTTTGAACTCGTTGTTTGACTAATAACTGCCCACTTTCCTGGTTCAAGGCGAACTGGGGTCTTGGTGATTATGGAATCCTCAACATGCCCTTTTAGTGCTACCATTTCCGCATGTTGCGGGTTACCATAGGCAACGATTCTAAATCCATCGCTTCTAAGCTTTTCAGCAAGCTTAAATACGTTTAAAACTATAGGACATGTTAAGTCTACTATCTTAAATTGCTGCGAAAGCTCTTTTATTGTCTTCGGAGGTAAGCCATGTGCTCTGACAGCAAAAATCTCACCAACGGAACTTACATTGTCCTGTGTTTTCAAACCAAGTTCCTTAAGGTGCAACATTACGTTCTTGTTGTGCACTATCTCGCCATCTGTGAGAACACTTCTTCCTTCCCGAAGTAGTTGTTCAACCTTCTCAACGGCTCTTTCAACACCAAAACAAAATCCAACAGGACCGATAAAAATTTCTGGCATGGAAATTTTTCTCCTTTGCCATTTTTTACCTTGTTAATTTACATCGCTCTTTAACGATTTCTAATATTTTCTCCACCACTTCCTCAACGCTCAGGTTCGAAGAATCGATCTCAATAGCATCCTCTGCTTTGACCAAAGGGGCTATCTCTCTGGAAGAATCTAGTTTGTCTCGTTCTATTATCTGTCGAAGGAGTTCGTCGTAACTCACTTCCAAACCTTTCATTTTGAGTTCTTCGTATCTTCTCTTTGCCCTAACTTCTGGCGAAGCGACTAGGAATATTTTAACTTGCGCATCCGGCATGACGACGGTACCGATATCACGACCTTCTGCAACGATGCTTCTGTTTGCACAGATCTCTTTTTGCAGCTTTGTCAAAAATTTCCTCACTACGGGGCTTGCCCCGTACTGGGAAGCGTAAACACCCGCTTGAGCAGTTCTGATCTCATCTCCTATTTTCTTGCCGTTCAAATAGTACTCCCCATCTTTGTATTCGATTGAAACTTCGTTAAGTATTTTTTCGATTTCTTCAGTTGAATCAGGATTTACACCGCAGTTATGTAAGTAAAGTCCAACGATACGATACATTGCCCCTGTATCAAGGTACTCAATTCCCAGCCTCTTGGCGAGTTCTCTTGCAACGGTAGTCTTTCCGGAGCCGGCTGGTCCGTCTATTGCTATCTTGCAGTGCAATTTATCATGCCTCCTCAACAGTTTGGACAATTTTGAAGACTCTATCAAGCCTTGTCATTTCAAATATTCTCATAACGGTTTGTTTCAGCGAAGCAAGAACGAGTTCTTTTTCAGCCATTCTGGCATCTTTGTAAAGCGCTACTAAACTACCAAGCCCTGCACTGTCGATGTAGTTAACCTCGGACATATCGAGTACAATCTTTGGTAACTTAGTCTCGGCAATGGCGTCTTTGATGAATTTCTTAACCTCTCCTGAATGATACGCATCTATTTCGCCATGTATAGAGATGATGAGTTTGTCACCTTGTTCCTTTTTCTCAAACTTAATAGCCATACGCACACCTCCCATTTACGCTGAATGTTGCGATATTTACTGCTTTAAGGAAATTCCTAACTCATCGAGTTGCCTTTGTGAAACTGGTGATGGTGCATTTGTTAACAAACACGTTCCGCTCGATGTTTTCGGGAATGCTATAACTTCCCTGATACTGTCAGCACCAGCGGCGATGGTAACCAGTCTGTCCAAACCAAACGCTATTCCACCGTGCGGTGGTACACCGTATTTGAGTGCTTCCAAGAAAAAGCCGAATTTCTCTTCCATTTCTTCTTTCGTCAAACCTATTATATCAAAAACTTTCTCTTGTATATCCTTCCTGTGTATCCTTATACTTCCACCACCGACTTCGAAGCCGTTGATAACCATATCGTACGCATGTGCCCTGATTTTTGAAAGTTCAACGCCGCTTTCTAAATCCTCGACATACGGCATTGTGAATGGATGGTGTCTTGCAACAAATCTGTTTTCTTCTTCACTCCACTCGAGGAATGGGAAGTCTATGATCCACATGGCATCGTAGCCTTCAACTTTGAAGTGTTCTTTTCCTATCTTAAGCCTCAGAGCACCTAATGCTTCGTTCAGTCTTTCCCTGTTGCTGTGGGCTGCAAGGATAAGAACATCCCCTTCTTTCATTTCAAAGGCTTTCGATATTTCAGTGTACTCTTTTTCTAAGTACTTCGCTGTGGTGGAGGTGATTTGACCATTTTCAATCTTAAACCACAGTACACCACCTAAGCCGAATGCTTTCACAAACTCCGAGTATTCGTCTGCTATCTTCCTACTCATCGGTATGTTAGTTTTAAAGCCTTTTACAAACCCTCCGTTATTCAATACATCTGCCACGATTTTGAATTGGGTGTTTGTAAAGTAGTTGGTTAAATCTTGGAGCTCCATCCCGTATCTTCTGTCAGGTTTATCTGAACCGTACTTCTCCATCGCTTCTTCGTATGGTATTCTGTCAAATTTCTCAGGTAGCTGTATCCCTACTTTGGAATATATGTACCGAATGAGGTTTTCCGCAAGTTCCAAGACATCTTCCATGTGGACAAACGACATTTCGATGTCAATTTGCGTGAATTCGGGTTGTCTATCAGCTCTTAGATCTTCATCACGAAAGCATCGTACGATTTGGAAGTATCTATCCATTCCACCGATCATGAGTATCTGCTTGAAAAGTTGTGGGCTCTGAGGGAGAGCGTAGAAGTTCCATTTTTTCAATCTTGAGGGCACGAGGAAATCCCTGGCACCTTCAGGCGTGCTTTTTGTTAAGTATGGCGTTTCGATTTCTAAAAAGCCTTGATTTGTGAGGAATTCTCTCGCATGGAATGCCATTTTGTGCCTGATTATAAGATTATTTGCCATCTTTGGATTTCTGAGGTCTAAGTATCTGTACTTCAAGCGCATTTCTTCAGAAACATCATCACCAGGATAGAACGGCGGAAGTTCAGATTTTGAAAGAATTTCTATCTTTTCAGCAAGAACTTCTATCTCACCTGTTGGATCGGAGGTCACGGCCTCTTTGGGTCTTGCACGGACGGTGCCTTCTACATTGATGACATCTTCTCTGGAAATAGAATTTACAATTGAATAGGCTGGTGAATCAGGGTTCACAACAACTTGCGTTTTACCGTACCTGTCCCTAAGAACGATGAATTTTACACCGCCAAGGTCTCTAATTCTATCAACCCAGCCCGCAAGTTTTACTTGTTTTCCTTCATCTCTTAAGCGAAGCTCCCCACAAGTATGCGAACGATACATCTATTTACCTCCCTTTGTTTTCCATTACTTTTACTTTTTCGAAGCTTTGTACGATTCCCAGTCTTGCAGGAACCGCTTTATTCCAACATCTGTAAGAGGATGTGTGAACATCTTTTTGAGTACTTCAAATGGTACAGTTGCTATGTCCACACCGATAAGTGCAGCCTCAACAACGTGCATCGGATGTCTGATGCTTGCAGCTATCACTTCCGTTTCAAATCCGTAGTTAACAAAAATCTGCATGATCTCTTCCAGTAATTTTATCCCGTCGTTTCCGTTGTCGTCTATTCTTCCAATAAAGGGACTGACGTACGTTGCACCGGCTTTTGCCGCAAGGAGTGCTTGGTTTGCACTGAACACGAGAGTCACATTCGTTCTAATTCCTTCGGCTGATAGGATTTTGACCGCTTTAATTCCGTCTGGTGTCATTGGGATTTTCACTACAACATGGTCATCGATGGAGGCAAGTTTTCTGGCTTCTTCGACCATACCTTCCCAGTTCAACGAGATGACTTCAGCGGAGACAGGCCCTTGAACAAGTTCGCAGATTTCCTTTATCCGCTTTTCAAAATCGGCTCCTTCTTTTGCGATAAGCGTTGGATTTGTTGTAACTCCATCGACAATACCCCATTCGACCCCTTGCCTTATCTCTTCAAGGTTGGCTGTATCAAGGAAAATCTTCATATCAGTTCACCTCCATCAATGCATTTTAGTGATTGCGAAACCTATGCTATGATTATACCACAGTTCTTTTAAGTTTTGAAAGACCAAAGTTATCCTTTTCTATTTTTGTTGATTTCATCGTAGACTTCCTCTTTTCCAAATTTCACACTCTCGCTATTAGCGAATGTGTATCTATCGTTACCGTGGTACAATAGCAATGATTTTGACAAGCCATTTTCGTAGTAAGACTTGTCGTAGTGTATTCCAAGTATTTCTCCAACATAGAGAATATGGTCGCCGTAGGTTCTTGAGTCAACGATTTTACATTCATAACAGGCTATGGCGTTTTCTAAAACAGGTACGGTAGCGACCTTTCCATCGAAATACTTCAAACCGAACGTTTTGACCTTGTCAAGCTCTCTACCCGAAGTTCTACCGACAAAACCAGCGGTCTTGTAGTCTTCGAATTTTAGAAAGTTAACCGAAAATGCGCTACTTTGCTTTAGAAGTTCGTTTGTATACCTTTTCGGTGAAATGAGCACTCCGTAAAGTGGTGGATCAAACGAAAGTTGCGTATGCCAGGCTGCGGACATGAAATTTACTTTCTCACCGGCTTTGACACCTACTATGGCAACGGGGAATGGGTAATGGTAGTAGTATTTACCGCTGCTTGGTTCGAAGATTAACGAGCTCATTAAGACTCCCTCCCGTCGTTTAATTGCCAGTATTTTTGCTTTATTATCAATTCTAACATACAACGGTGCATTTTGTTAAAGATGTGGTATAATTTCCTGAGAAAGCAAGGAGGTGTTCACTTTGGGAGAGAAATTTTTCAACACAGAAGAATTTAAAAAACTAACGCTCAGGCAAGCTTTTGAATTTGCAAAAGATAATCCAGACCTACTTGTGAAAACATCTCTGGAGGTTATCGAGAAAGAAGACAAAGTGCTGAATGCATTTATAAGTGTCAACAAAGAAGCTCCTAGAGGTGTTCCTATCGGAATAAAGGATAACATAAACGTTCAGGGGATAGAAACAACCTGTGCATCGAAAATACTGAAGGGCTACGTGGCTACTTACGATGCTACGGTTGTGAAAAAGCTCAAATCTACAGGTTTTTCTGTTGTCGGAAAGACCAATCTCGATGAATTTGCAATGGGAGCAAGTACCGAATATTCTTCGTTTGGACCAACAAGAAATCCGCATGACATAGAAAGAGTTGCTGGGGGAAGTAGTGGCGGTTCGGCTGCAGCTGTCGCTGCTGGCGAAGTAGTGGCAGCCCTTGGTAGTGATACGGGAGGTTCTATTAGACAGCCGGCAGCCTTTTGCGGTGTTGTCGGCTTTAAACCGTCGTACGGCTTAGTTTCACGTTACGGACTTGTTGCGTTTGCCTCCTCTTTGGACCAGATAGGACCTATCACAAAAACTGTTGAAGATAGCGCTATATTGATGAACATAATCGCTGGAAAAGATGAAAACGATTCTACCACGGTTGAGAGGCAGATAGATTTTACACAATTCATCGGCAAAGAATTGCCGAGGATGAAAATCGCCGTTGCGAAGCAGTCATTTGACGAAGGAGTAGAAGAAGGTGTCAAGCAAAAGCTTGAGGAGTTCGTTAGGTTTGTTGAAAATTTCGGACATTCTGTGGAGCTCGTCGATATAGACGAGATCAAATATTCCGTTGCGACGTATTACATAATCGCACCATCGGAAGTAAGCTCAAATTTATCTAGATTTGATGGGGTGAAATACGGTCTAAGAATATCAGCGGAAGGACTAAGGGAGATGTACGAAAAGACTAGAGGGATAGGCTTTGGGGATGAGGTTAAAAGGAGGATACTCATAGGAACGTTCACATTGAGCGCAGCCTATTACGATGCATATTTTGAAAAGGCCCAGAAGGTGCGAAGGAAAATAGCCATGAAGCTCAACAACGTCTTCGAACAGTACGATTTTATCGTTACTCCAACTTCCCCTATCGTTGCTTTCAAAATAGGTTCTGTAAGTGACCCGCTTGTTTATTATATGATGGACATATTCACAATTCCTGCGAATCTTGCAGGTTTACCTGCCATCAGCGTGCCATTTGGCAAGGTAGGACATCTTCCAGTGGGAATCCAAATAATGGGACCAAGGTTTTCCGATGCCAAGGTCTTAGGTTTCGCTGACCAGATTGAAAGGCATTTGAAGGATAAGTAATTATAACCGAGGAGGTTGAATGAGAGCATGGATAAACTAGATAGATATAAGCCCGTTATAGGTCTTGAGATACATGTTCAGTTAAGTACCAAGACGAAGGCATTCTGCAGTTGTAATGCAGATGTGTTCGATTTGGAACCGAACACTTCGATATGTCCGGTTTGTACAGGTCAACCTGGGGCATTGCCTGTGCCGTCTTTAGAGATGTTTGAATTGGGAGTTAAGCTGGGATTGGCTCTGAATTGCAAGATAAACAAATATTCGAGATTCGATAGAAAAAATTACTTCTATCCTGATTTGCCGAAAGGCTATCAGATTACGCAATTTTTCTACCCGCTTGCAGAATACGGATTTTTGGAAGTTGAAGGTAAAAAGGTCCGAATAAGAAGAATACACTTAGAGGAAGATGCAGGAAAGCTTATGCATGCTGGTGATAATATCACCGAAGCTGACTACTCACTCGTAGATATGAACAGGTGTGGTGTTCCGTTGGCTGAGATTGTCACAGAACCCGATATAGAATCGCCTGAGCAGGCAAGAATATTTATGGAAAAGCTTAGAAGTATCTTGAGGTACATCGGTGTCAGCAGTGGCGATATGGAAAAAGGTGCTATGCGCTGTGATGCAAACATCTCTGTATTAGACACCTTAACAGGAAGGCAGAGCAACAAAGTAGAAGTGAAGAACATGAACTCGTTTAGATTCGTTGAAAAGGCGCTTGAGTACGAATACGAACGCATCGTAGAGCTCATGGAAAAGGGTTTGGAAGTGGAGAGAGAAACAAGAGGATGGAATTTGAATACAAAGACAACGGTCAGCATGAGAAGTAAAGAAGAAGCGCACGATTACAGGTACTTTCCAGAACCAGATATACCTCCTGTATTACTTGAGGATGAATTCATTGAGCAAATTAAATCAACGATCGGTGAACTACCTGAACAAAGACTTCGCAGGTTCGTTGAAAATTATGGGCTGAACGCAAAAGAAGCGTGGGCATTGGTTGAGGATAAAGAGGTTGGTGATTTGTACGAAGAAGCAGTTAAAAAGAGTGGAGAGCCAAAGGAAGTTGCCAACTGGTTTTTAACTGAGCTCTTCAGACTGTACAGTGAGCACGAACCAGAAAAGCTACACGTAAACGCTGATACATTTGCGCAAATTATCGGCTTGGTGAAAGATGGCACTATTTCAAGAAACATGGCAAAAGAGGTGTTCCAAGAATCCGTTCTCACAGGTAAGATGCCAAAACAGATAGTTGAAGAAAAGGGTTTAAGACAAGTTGACGATGCATCGTTGATAGAAGAGATTGCAAAGAAGGTCATCGAAAGCCATCCAAAAGAGGTTGAAACCTTCAAAGCGGGAAAAGAGGGTCTCTTCGGTTTCTTTGTTGGACAAGTTATGAAGGAACTAAAAGGAAAGGCCAATCCTAAAACCGTAAACGAGGTACTGAACAGACTACTGAAAGGATGAGTCGGGAAGGGAACGCGTTTGACAAAGCTTGAGGGGGGAACTGGGATGTTTGGAAAGAGGCAGCTAAGGAAGTTGCTAACAGTTGGTGTATTCTTGTTTCTCTTTTTCACAGTAGCTTTTGGAGATTTAATGGAAGATATTACCAATATTGTGAAAGGCATAAGTCCTGAAATACATGGGATGTACAATGCACTTTCGCTGAATATGTGGAATGCATCACTAATTTACGAAGACTCCAAGCTGGCAATAGGATTAAGACTGCACGATGAAAGTACCAGAAGCGAATCGTACAAACTGGGATTCATAACGATGAAACGGCCGGTTGACAAAAGCTATTTCAACTTTATGGCTTTTGTCGGGCAAGTGCATGGTGTTGCACTAACGATTGGGTACGAGAGCTATTCGATACCTGTCACGGGATTTGAAAAAACGTACTACATCTCTACAAACCAAGTCCTGCAGTCAGAATACTCAAAGACTTGGTTGTCATTGCCAAGTATTCCATTAGGTGAAACGGTTATAGGGCCGTTTGCGTTAAACTATGAAGGCTTCTCACTTTCAAAACTGGGAAATGAAGAACCGAAAATTGAAATAAACATAAAGAGAGGTTATGCGTTGATCGATACGCTACCTCTTAGCTTTGTTCAAATTGGTGGTATATACTCATTTGGCATGTTCTTGTTTGCGGATAAGTCGCTTGAGCAGGGAGCAATCGTGAACTTAGGTTGGGATTTTGACGAGGGCAGATTGGTAGGTGTCCTTGGTGGGAGATTATTTATAGACTTCCAGGATTTCAGATTTTTCTTTGCAACGTTTGGAACGTACATCCCGTCGTCGCAAAACGTCAAATACGGTGTCTGGTTTAGGTTTCTCTCACCGATATCAGGAGATTTGATAATTCAGAATAACGTGGCTTACTTCAAATTAAGATTTTCTGAATGACTTGAATAAACAACTCGGAGAGGCTGAGTATACCGATGCATTTTAAGAAAGTTCAAGATGGTTTAGGTGTCTATATCCATATTCCATTTTGCAAAAGTCGCTGTGTATACTGTGATTTCGTGAGTTATCTGGATAAGAACTATGATGAATACACCGATTACCTGTTGAGAGAGATAGATATGTATAAAGAATACCTCGGTCAAGGTGTTGCGACTTTATACGTAGGTGGTGGTACTCCGAGTATCCTTCCGGTCCAGAACCTTGCAAGGATCGTCAAATCACTAATCGTTTATTCTAAAAACAATTCCTTTGAAGAGTTTACAATTGAAGTAAATCCCGATTCATTTGATGTAAACTTAGCAGTAGAGTATAAAGCGCTTGGCGTGAACAGATTGAGCATGGGATTGCAGAGCACGGATGATACGGTGCTTAAAAAATCAGGAAGACTGTACGATTTTGAGACTTTTTTAAGAAAGTACGACATAGCTCGAAGGTACTTTGACAATGTAAATGTGGATTTTATCGTTGGATTACCTGGAGAAACGTGGGGAACGATACAGGAAAATGTTCGTTTTGTCAGCGAGTTTGTACCTGACCACGTTTCGGTTTATATGTTGGAGGTCCATTCCGAGAATGGTGCTGGGATACTTAAAAAGCCAGATGAACAGGCATTTCAGAGGTATGACGAGTTCTTAAATTCACTGAAAGCTCTTGGATACGAACGATACGAGATTTCTAATTTCACTATCAACGGAAAATATTGCCTCCACAATTTAAAATACTGGTTCAATGTAGATTACATAGGTCTTGGCGTTGCGGCAGGTGGTCACATTGGTTTTCTGAGGTATAATAACTTCGAGCGGTTAAACGATTATTTTTTAGCTATTTCCGAGGGCCGACTACCGAGGTCCTACGAAGTATTCAATTCACCCGAGAGAGAGGCATTGGAAACGTTGTTTATGTCACTAAGAACGAAATGGGGTTCTGACATAGAGTATTTGAAACGTAAGACAGGTGTGGAATTTACAGATGTGTTGGAAGTCCTTAAGAGAAAATTTGATTTCTTCGATGGTCAAAAGCTTACCGAAAAAGGTATGGATTTTAGCAATCTTTTCTTTGTGACACTTCTTAGCGTGTGGGAGGAGTATTTCAAGTGAGGACAGAACTCAAAGTTACGATAGTTACCTATCTGATATTGTTCGTGGTTGGAGCAATTGCGATGTACAGTTTAGACATAGCAAAAGAGCAAGTTTTTAACACTTCAAGCAATTTTTTCGTGAAACATTTGGTTACAATGGGTGTTAGCTTGTTCCTCATGCTCCTTGTGAAGAATATACCATTTAGTTTTTACGAAAGGAACGATAAATGGCTTTATCTGGCGGGTATAATCTTGCTGGTTGCAGTCTTTGCATTTCCACCCATAAATGGTGCGCACAGGTGGTTACACATTGGCGGATTCACAGTTCAGCCCTCTGAGTTTGCTAAGATAATCCTCATATTGTACTTGTCAATTTACGTTAAGAAGCATAAAGGGAAGATGTCAGAGTTTTGGACAGGAATGGTTGTACCTATGCTATACGCAATAATATATGTAGGTTTGATTGTTCTTGAGCCGAATTTGAGTACCGCGATGTTCACGTTTTTGATAGCCGTAGTGACTTTATACTACGGAGGCACGAAGCTGAGGTATTTTGTTATCGCTGTTGTGCTAGTAATAGCGCTTGTCATAATAGGTTCTATAACGGGGTTGCTTCACTCTTATCAACTTGGCAGACTGCGTTATTTCTTCAGCGGGGAAATCGCACCGCAAGTTGATATAGCACTGAAAACTCTGAAAAACTCTGGCCCAACCGGTGTTGGAATTGGGAACAGCTGGTTGAAAGTGTACGTCCCTGAAGCGGAAAGTGATTTTGTACTGGCTGTTATTGGTGAAGATTTTGGATTTTTCGGAATACTTCTTGTTTGCATCACCTACTTGTTCCTGAGCTACTCACTTATGAGGTTAGGTAGTTACATCGAAGACATTGCAGTTCGTGTCTTTACTTGGTCTTATGCAACTGTTATACTTTTCCATGTGACAATAAACTTAGGCGTTTTCGCAGGATTCTTCCCTGTAACAGGAATTCCACTGCCGTTTATAAGCACTGGCGGAAGTTCAATGATGGCACTCTTAATTGGCTTTGGTATTATACTCTCGGGCTTGCTCAACACAGGGGAAGGTAAAGAGAATCAAAATAGTGCAAGGTCATCAATAGAAGGAGAGAGTTTGTGAAGTATGGAAAATACGTCTGCATCAAAAAGTAAAGTACTGAAAATCGCAGTAGCTGGTGGTGTTACCGGAGGTCATCTCTATCCGAACCTCGCTGTCTTGGAAGAATTCCAACGCAGAAGGAATATCGAAGTTCTGTATTTCTGCGTTCAGGGGAAGATAGAAGAACGGGTGCTTCCAAAATTTCACCCAGAGTTCAAAAGGTACAGTGTAAAAGTAAAAGGATTGAGAAGGCCTATATTCCATCCAGAAAACTTGGTAAGGTTTTCGAGATTGTTGATTAACTCGGTTAATATAAAAAGGGCTCTTGAGGAATTCGCCCCAGATTTTGTCTATGTATCTGGCGGATATGTAAGTTACCCAGTTGCTCTGGCTGGAAGAAAACTCGGTATTCCTGTTTACGTTCAAGAACAAAACACAATTCCAGGGAAGGCCAATATAACTATCTCAAAATTTGCCAAAAAGATCTTCGTTGCATTTGAGGAGTGTGTAACGAGATTTCCTGATGAGGTGAGGAAAAAGATAAAGGTTACCGGCAATCCCGTATGGACAAGGGAAGGGAGGGTTGAATTACCACGTCCAACAGTTCTTGTCATCGGTGGTAGTGGTGGTAGCGAGTTTCTCAACAAGATTACCTTGGAAGTTTCATGGTTGTTACCAGATGTGCACTTTATACTTTCAACTGGTGGGAAGAAGGTAGAAGGTGAAGTTCCAGCTAACGTTGAGATAGTGGATTACATAGAGAATATGTATGCCTACTGGCGCAGTGTGGACCTTGCGATTACCAGAGCTGGTGCAACGACTATATCAGAGCTCATTTATTTCAACGTCCCTGCAGTGGTGGTACCTTGGGAAGGTGCAACTGAATCGCACCAAGTTACAAACGCTAAGATTATCGAAAGACATGGGTTGGGAGTTATGATGAGAGAAATCGAATACGAACCAGAAAAACTGGCTGATATGATAAGAACATTGATGAAGAAAGGTAGGAATTTCAACGAGCGGGAAAACCCCGCAAAGATAATAGTAGATGAGATAGAAAGTAACATGTCCCTGTAATTCGCAAAAAATGAAATAATCTACAGCATGGAGGCATAGAAGATGGGTTTTGAGGAAAGTAAAAGAGAGAAAAAAGAAAAGATACACTTTATCGGTGTTGGCGGCATTGGGATGAGTGCACAAGCGATGCACGAACATTTCTGTGGAAAAGAAGTCTCAGGAAGCGACCCGTATAGCTCGGAAAGAACACAGTATTTGAGAACCTTGGGTATTAGAGTGTACGATAGACACGAAGAAGGTAACGTAAACGGTGTTGATGAAGTTGTGATGACGCCAGCAGTTTCCAAGGATAATCCTGAATACATTGCCGCAGTTAGAAATAACGTGAAGATAACGATGCGTATAGACCACTTCAGAAGGATCTTAGAACCGTTCAAGGGTTTTGCAGTGACTGGAACAGATGGGAAATCGACAACCACATCGATGCTCGCAAACAGTTTGATAAACCTTGGCGCTGATCCGTACGTTTTCTTAGGCGCACTGCACAATAAATTGGAACATGGGAATTACAGAAAGGGCTCTGAAAAAACAAAAATTGCGGTCTATGAACTCGATGAGAGTCAGCCAGGTTTTGAACAGTTCCGCCCGGAGTATCTTATAATCACAAACATACGTGAGGACCACTTAGAAAATTATCGAGATCTAGAACACTACTACAGTTCGTTTGAAACGCTTATCAAAAATTCAAAATTCGTCGTTACATTTGCAGACGAGGGCAAATACAAAGGTCATGCAACCTTTGGCATATACTCCGGTGATTTTAAGATGGTGGAGCGAAAACAGGAGGGCTTCAGGCAAGTTGTTACGATAATTACGCCTTGGGGTGAGAAGAAACTTTTCCTGCCTGTTCCCGGATATCACAACGCTCTGAACGCTCTTGCGGTTGTCACATTACTGGCGAGCACAGGTTATAACATTGATGATGTATTAAGTTCGTTCCATGATTTTGCACTTCCCGGTAGAAGGTTTAACGTGAGCTACGAAGATCCGAATAGAAGAATTACGGTCGTCGATGACTATGCTCACACGGCAGAGGAAGTTGAGGTGCTCTTGAAGACGGCTAAAGAGGTATATCCTGACAGAAAGGTTGTTGTGATTTTTCAACCACATCGCTACACACGACTGAAAAGGGAAGCCGACCGGTTCAGTAAGGTCCTGCAACTGGCTGATGAAATATACGTTACTGAAGTCTATGGGGCTTTCGAAAGCAAGAACGGAGCGAGTGCAAGGAAAATAGTGGAAGCTATACCAAGGGCTGTCTTTATTGAGCAATTAGACGAGCTAAAGAAGATGACGTTCGAAGACGGAGCGGTTTACATGTTCGTTGGTGCCGGGGATATTTACAACGTATCGCAAGAGATAATAAAGAATCTAAGCGTTCAATGATTCTGTAAGTCCGAATTTTTTGAGTTGGTCCCTGTAAATAATGGGGAGGGTGGTCGGTGGTTTTAAAGGAGATTTTTATCAAGGGATTCAAGTCTTTCGCAGACCCTGTTCGCATAGAGATATCCGATAGAGTAACAGTTGTCGTTGGACCCAATGGTTCCGGGAAGTCGAACGTAGTCGATGCTATCCGCTGGGTGCTCGGTGAACAATCGATGAAAGAAATACGCGCCCAAGAGCGTGAAGACGTAGTATTTTGGGGAAACGAAAAGAGACCACCTGCGCAGTATGCATACGTTGAACTGGTTTTTGAAGACAACGGGAATAAGGTCTCCATCGCAAGGGAACTTTCACGCGATGGAGTGAGTAAATACTTGCTCAATGGCGACGAAGTAAGACTCAAAGATTTAAGAGAACTCCTCATGTCTCACGGGTTTGGCAAAAACCCGTATTCTATTATTGGACAAGGGCAAATAGATAAGATAGTGTCTTCAACTCCCGAGAGTCTGCGTTCAATAATTGAGGAAATCGCAGGGATCGGTATATACAGAGAGAAAAAGAAGGAAGCACTCGCAAAACTCGATGCGACTCAAATAAATTTGAGCAGGATAACCGATGTGCTCTTTGAAGTGGACAAAAATAGAAAATCTCTTTACCTCAAAGCGAAAAGAGCAGAACGTTACCTTGAATATTCTCAGGAATTGGAAAATGTGAAGAGAGAATATTACGGTGGGGTTTATCAAATAGAGACACAAAGACTTGCAGATATGGAAAGCTACTTTAACGAGCTTAATGTTTTGTTAAAAGAAAAGCTGAAAAGGCTTGCTCAGCTGGAAATGAACTGGGCAACCTTACGCGAGGAGTTCAACCAGATAGACGTTGAAATGGAGAGCTACACGAAAACGTTGGAAGAATTTAAAACAAGGGAAGATCAACTAAGGGAGATTAGAGAAAAATTCAGCAAGAAGCTGAACGAATTGGAAAGTAGATACATTGAAACAACAACTCGACTCGATATGTTGACCGATGAAGCAAATTCGTTGAAGAACAGATACGAAGAAATAAAACTTATAGTTTCCAAGATAACAGAGGAACTGAATGAAAAAGAAGAAGAGCTTTCCAAACTCGAAAAAGAGAAAAGTGAAATATACACTCAGTATTCCGAACAGGAAAAAGAGATACTCAAGAAGAAGCAAGAGTACGAAGAAACAGAAAGAACGCTTTCAAGAATCCACAACGAGATAATTCGGTTGAATGAAAGTAACCAAGACATCAAGCATAGGCTTGAGATGATTCAGAGCCAAAGAACATCGAAGGAGACCAGAAAGCAGGAGTTAGAAGAAGAAATAAACGACCTTGAGAAGCATTTGCTTGAAATTGTGGAGAAAGAGAACGAACTTGTTAAGGAGTTAGAACTTGCTAAAAGTTCATTGGAAGAGTACAATCAAAGCAAAGAACAAAAGGTTCGACAGTTGGACGCAATTGTGCGAAGACAAAAAGAAGTCCAAGCGGAAATCGATGTGCTGAACAGACAGATTTCGGAATATCAAGGGTTTGGCTATTCGATCCGGAAGATTTTCGAAAATAAAGACGTGTTCAAAGGTTTAATCGACGTTGTTGCCAATCTCATTGACTTTGATAAATCGCTTTCTGTAGCGTATGAGACGCTTTTAGGAGGAGCTGTCCAGCACGTTGTTGTAAAAACGGCGGAAGATGCAAAACAGATAATCGAATTCTTGAAAGCCGGAGAATACGGACGTGCCACGTTCATACCTCTTGATCTGATCGATGCCTCGTTTTCACCTATAAACGGAATCGAACGTGAACCAGGATTCATCGGATATGCTGCAAATCTTGTGAGTGTATCAGCTGAGTATAAGAATTTGCCACTTTATCTTTTTGGTAACGATATCATCGTAAAGGATATCGATTGTGCCATAGAAATAAAGCGTAAATACGATATTAGGTCGAGAATCGTCACGTTAGATGGCGAGCTCATCTCTGGAAGAGGCTCAATCAGCGGTGGGAAGGCGAAAGAAGATTATTCAAATTCGCTCATAGCAAGAAAAGTAAGATTAAAAACGCTACAAGAGGAACTTGACGGGCTAGTTAGTGAGAAAGGAAAAATTGAAAAAGAAATTGATGCAATACAAAGTGAGATTAAACAACTTCAAGAGAGCATGGGAGTAATAAGGGAAGAACTGGCAAGTGTGTCGAGCAAATCACTTTCATCAAAGCGCGTGCTCGAAGAGCTTCAAAAGGCACTCAAAGACGTTTCGAACGAGCTTGCGGATTTGGTAAAGCTCGAAGCTGAATACAACGGGAAGTACGAAGGAAACCTCGCAAGAGTTGAGTACCTCGAACAGGAAAGTAAGAATTTAGAAGAGAAGCGGAAGGTTTTGCAAGCTGATGTCAGCGAATTTTCAAAAGAACTCGAAGAGCACAGGAAGAAGTTGGAGACACTGAACGAGCATATCGCTACACTGCGCGCTGAAATTAAGAATCTCGCTGAAAGGAAGCTCCAATACACCGCTGAAAACGACAGAATAAGTAGCAGGCTATATGAAATCGCCAAAGAAGTCGCCGACGCCAAATACAGTATATCTCAGCTCGAACAGGAGATAAACGAAACTAAGAACTTTCTTATAGAAAACGAAAGAGAACTTGAAAGTCTGAAAGCAACAGCCCAGGATATTTTCACAAGTATAAGGGAAAGGAAAACCGGAAAAGAAGAAAAACTTCAACAACTCCAGATATTAGAAGAAGACATTAGCAAGTTGAAAAACGAAATAGAATCCACAAGGGAAAGAATCCACGAAACTGATTTGAGATTGCAAGAGATCAGATTCAGGATTTCTAATGTTCCTGAGGAATACAGGAATCCTGTGGAAATTGAACCTGAGAAATTGGATGAACTTGCACAACAAATGAAAGAACTGGAAAACAAAATAAAAATGCTTGGCGCAGTCGACTTGAGCGCTATTGATGAGTACAAAGCGGTTGAAAACGAGTACAACGAACTTGTTAAGCAGAAATTGGACTTGGAAGAGGCGAAAAGGAAACTGGAAGAGCTCATTGAACAAACGGACATTCAAGCAAGGGAGCAGTTCTTAACTACCTACAACAGAATCAATGCAGCCTTCAAAAGTTACATAGAGAATCTCTTCTACGGTGGTACAGGGAGCATGAGATTAATAGACGATGGGAATATATTTGAATCAGGGATAGAAATTGTAGTTTCAAAAGCAGGTAAGAAAGTTCAAAAACTTCAACTGCTCTCTGGTGGGGAAAAAGCGCTCGTTGGCATTGCACTCATCATGGCGATGCTTGAGTCGAACAAGGGTGTTTTTTACGTGCTTGATGAAGTGGACGCACCGCTTGATGATTACAATTCTGAGAAATTCAGAAGGCTGTTACAGCAACAGAACTCACAGTTCATAGTTATAACTCACAATAAGTTGATTATGGAAGCTGGAGATATCGTGCATGGAGTAACCATGGTCGATGGGGTTTCAAAAATCATTCAAGTAAAGATGGAGGAGGTAACAGCATGAGGTACTTGTACTTCTTACAACAGTTTTTCGAAAGACTTCCAGCACCCGCGTTCATTAAAGACAATAAAGGACGTTACTTGTGGATAAATAAAGAACTTGAAAATGCTCTGGGGCTGCCGGAAGAGAAGATCGTTGGAAAGCTGGAAAGTGAAATTCTGGGAATTGAGGAGATTGAAGAAATTGACAGGAAGGTTAAAAGAACGAGAAGAAACCACTCGCACAAGATAGTCTACAACGGAAGGTACTATAACATTCAGCGAATGCCTATAAGACTTGGAGACGGTAATTATGGAGTTGCTGGTGTTATGTTTGACATCACTCAAAAAGTTCTTGAACAGACGCTTTATAAACTTCTCACTTTTGTCGAGGAGAAAATCATGGAAGCTTTAGGTGAGGCAGATGGAGACATAGTTACGTTTGTGACTTCTTTTTCCAGAAAGTTCCATGCGCAGTATCCACACATCGCTGTTGTTCTTTTAATGGACAACGAGTATCTTATTGGTACAAACGACGAAAAGCTCATAGAGAAAGCAAAAGAAATCGATGAGGTTAAGACTTTTGTTTACGACAAAAAAACTTATCAGGTCGTTCCTATCGACCGGTTTAAATTTGTTGTGCACGTACCAGAACATTACGTAAGCATGGCAAAGGCGTTAGCAGGATTCCTTGGTTCTTATGTGCTCGCAGCACTTAAAGTGCTAGAAAGCCAAAGGGTCTACAAGGATGTTATTGAAAAGTTAAACTCGATAACAAAGCTCATAGAACTCTGGAACGAAACACAGTCGCTGGAAGAATACCTCAAGATTATGCTTGATGAACTTGTGAAAGTCATTCCGGAAACCCAAAAAGCCTCAGTATGGCTTTTGGAAGGCGACGATTACAAATGCGTTGCCGTTTATAATTATGGCGACGAAGTCAAGAACCTTGTCATCAAGGCTTCGGAAGACAGCTACGGACCACGTATTGGTGAAAATAAAGTTGTGGAGTTTTTGGATGCTTACAAATTCAATAGAGAGAGTAAGTACAAAGACCTATGGGAAAAGTCGGGAGTTACCTCTCCAAACTTCATACCACTGGTTGGTAGTGTCAAAGTTGGAGATAAGAAAATAATTATAATATCGCTCGATAACTTTGAAGGCAAGCGGTTCTCTGAAGCAAGTAAAAAGATTTTGCAGATCTTTGTTGAACTGCTCTCGACATTTTTATCTTCTAAGGAAAAATAAAAGGAGAGCAGAGAGAATTGCCGTTCAGACTGGAAAAGTTACTTTCGTTAAGGCAAAAGGAAGAAGAAGCTCTAAAAAACGAGCTTAATAAAGTAAGAGTAGAGATAAGAAGGCTGGAAGAAGAAATAGAAGAAGTTAAGAATTCGAAAAGATTTACCGAAGAGCAACTTCGCACCGGCGTCCAAACTGGTGCGCAAGTTGCTTTTTTAATGTACTTGATACATATGTACGATGAGCATTTGAAAAAGCTCAATCTAAAGTTGTCTAACCTGCGTAAGATTGAGGAAGAGACTTTAAGAGCATATCTTGAGAAACGAACTGAGCGAAGGAGTTTTGAAAAGCTTAAGGAAAGGTATCTCAGGGCACAGCTGATAGAGGCTGACCGCAAGGAGAGGATTATCATAGATGAAGTTGCTCTTCAAAAATACATACGAAATTTGGAAGGGCAGGTGCGTGAGTGACGGAGAGGGGACTGGTTCTCAGATATGTTTGAACTTATGAAGATAATATCTGCCTTTCTAATCTTTCCTGGTATCTTCGTAACACTCTTCTCAGTTCTGACCGTTTATTTTTTTATAAAGGAAAAGAATTCAAAGTACAATAAAATCTGGATTTTATTTCTTCTTTTATCTATTTTCTTTTATCTAACTTCTTCGACTTGGTTTGTAAACCTATTTTCAAAGGTTTTGTACGTTCCGGACACATCCGATGGCGGAGATTACATCGTTGTTCTTGGCGGAGGAATCGACGAATACTCAGGAAATGTTGAGATAGGAAGACATACTTTGAGGAGGTTGTATAAAGGCTACTTGCTTTACAAATCAAAACCAAGAAAGATAATAGTTACAGGTGGGGTTGTTTCGAAGGGCATTCCGGAGGCACTTGTCATGAAAGATGTGCTCCTTTCTTTAGGCGTTCCAGAAGAAGATGTCGTAGTTGAAGACAAGGCGAGGAATACGTACCAGAATGCGAGATTCACACACGATATAGTTAAGGACAAATCCATAACCCTCGTAACAAGTACAACACATATGAGAAGAAGTTTGATGGTTTTTAAAAAGTTCTTCAAAGAAATTTACCATGTACAGAGTGATGTGCCTATCGATTTTCGAAATTCATTCCTTGACTATATTCCGACGTACGGAGCTTTTTACGGGTTCTGTAACATAGTGTATGAACTCATTGGACTTCTTCAGTACACGATTTTCAAACACTAGATGCCTTTTATTTTCTTACTAAGAGTAGAAAGGAGTGGGACCAATGTTCCCATTGTACGATACGATTCCCAGTTTGAGGAAACCTGTTGTGAATTATATGATAATCACCGTCAATGTGTTGGTCTTCTTGTATGAGCTGTCATTATTTTGGAACGAGGAACTACTCCAGGAGTTTTTTTACACCTTTGGTTTTGTTCCAGAACGTATGTTCTACGCGTTCCCAGTCTTACAAATCTTCACGCACATGTTTGTTCACGGCGGCTGGTCGCATATAATTGGAAACATGTGGTTTTTAAAGATCTTCGGTGATAATGTCGAAGATGCGATGGGGCATTTTAAATTTTTCGTGTTTTACATCACTGGTGGTATTTTTGCGCTCTTTTTCCACGTGGTTTTTAACCCGTTCTCCCCTTACCCGATGGTAGGCGCGTCTGGTGCAATATCCGCAGTCATGGGTGCTTATTTTGTTCTTTTTTACTATTCACGCATAGTCTCACTTGTATTTTTCATTCTGCCTTTCATAGTGGAAATCCCTGCGGTAGTGTACCTCTTTGTTTGGTTCTTGCTACAAGTGTTGAACGGCGTATTTGCCGATGTCACAGGAGCAGGAGTTGCTTATTGGGCGCATGCAGGAGGGTTTATCTACGGTGTGCTGGTTGGAATGAGGATCAGAAGGAAAAGATACTGGTACTGATTAATTAACACACTGAAAAAGGGGAGAGGAATGTATGGCTTTTAAAGACGGTAATTGGCTGACCAAAAGAAGGAAAAAGATAGTTATCGTCAGTACAGGCGGAACAATCGCTATGGTGAAGAAAGGCAGAACTGTTGTACCTTTCGATAAAGGGAACGCACTTGTTACGGACATCCCTGAGCTTTACGAAATAGCTGATGTTGAACTTTACGAATTTTCAAATATCCCAAGCCCACACATGACTCCTCGTTTAATGCTTGAACTTGCAAGAAAGATAGATGAATTCTTGGAAGAAAGAGGTTACGACGGCGCGGTTGTAACACACGGAACAGATACATTAGAGGAGACTGCTTACTTTCTTGACCTCGTTCTGAAAACAGAAAAACCCGTTGTTCTGACGGCTTCCATGAGAAACATCAGTGAGCTAAGTACAGACGGGCCGCGAAACGTTCTTTCATCGGTGCTTGTTGCTTCGTGCGATGATAGTTACGGAATGGGGGTTGTTGTCTGCTTGAACGACGAGATCCATGCAGCACGTGAAGTAACAAAAACATACACGAGCAACGTTGCAACATTCGATTCGCCTGGTTACGGTCCACTTGGCTTAGTTGATGAAAACAACGTCGTGTACTTTAGAAAGTCGCTTACAAGAGAGAAAATACCAACTGACAGAATAGAGGAGAAAGTGGCCGTTGTCAAAACCTTCACAGGTGATGACGGTACAATTCTGCGTGCCGTGTACGAGATGGGCTACAAAGGTATCGTATTGGAAGGATTTGGCCGTGGCAATGTGCCTCCGGAACTTGCAGATGTTGTCGAAAAGATAGTGAAAAACGGGATTCCCGTTGTTATCACGTCACGCTGTTTCAAGGGCAGGGTCTATCCAATTTACGGTTACACCGGCGGAGGCGCTGACTTAAGGAAACGCGGTGCCATACTCAGTGAGCACCCACTTGCGCAAAAGGCAAGGATAAAGTTGATGGTCGTTTTGGGAATTACGCAAGACATAGAAGAGATAAGGACATACTTTGAAAAACACATAGGAGGGGTGATAAGTGAAATTGAGCATTAGGCAACAGGCGTTGCTCATAGTACTTTTGTACGCCGCGATATTTTTCGTTGCATTCACACTCTCAAAGACGTTACTCTACGTCTTCGTCTTCTCGCTCATATCTATACTAGTTGTGAATTTCATTTACAAGAACATGATGAGATTGAGAATTCCACATCCGATTTCGGTTACTGCGGCATTGATTATCTATTTTGGCGTCCTAATTTATGCGTTCGTAAGAATCATCCCTCTAGTGGTTAATCAAATAGGCTCTTTCTACGAATTCATGAAGAATATTCTTGATTCAAAATACTGGGAGAACTATTTAGCTGATAATCCAGAACTATCAAAGGTTATAGGTAATTTAGCCGACTGGGCAAGTCCAAGGATCACAGAGTTGTTCAACAATTTCCTCTTGGAGTTCGCCAAGAAGCTTCCTGGTATTGGTGTCGTTATCTTTTACAGCGTCCTTTTCACAATTTACGTGACCATATATACAAAATGGACAACAAAGTCACTGCCGGGGCTTTTTCCAAAACGCGTACAACCATTGGTGGAAGATTTCCTGTCGAAGTTGGGAATGTCACTACAAAGCTACGTCGATGTGGTACTTCTTGGAGGCCTTATTGTGGGCCTGAGCTTTTATTTTCTCTTTTCAATTTTTCTGCCAGAATATACCGTCTTACTCTCTTTTTGGGGGTTTATAACCAACTTAATTCCCATAGTAGGAGTAGTTATCGAATGGATACCTATTCTAATAGTTACACTGGGATTGGGACTTAAAAACTTCATAGTTGTCAATCTAATTGTCGCAGCCGTTCATTTTGGAGCGTTTCTGTTCTTCATATTCATAATGAAGCACAAAGCTAACATCAACCCTGTTCTGATGTTGATATTCATCTTCTTGGTAGGCTTAGTCTACGGACTTGTTGGAACGTTTTTTGCCGTTCCCGTCGCCATATTTTTCGTCACGTTATGGAACGAATTCATTAAAACTGAACTGGATGAAACAAGGATATAATCACGGGTTATTCAAACACATGCGTTTGTTCTGGGAAGAGTTTTGACTTCACCTCTTCCCTATATTTTTTTACAGCGTCCAACATAACTTCATAGGTATTCGCGTAGCTCTTAGCAAATTTCAAATTCATCTGAGACAAGCCAACGACGTCGTGGAACACGAGAACTTGCCCATCACAAAACCTTCCAGCTCCAATGCCTATGGTTGGGATACCAACACTTTCCGTGATTTCCTTTGCTACACTTTCCACAACGAGTTCAAGAACGATTGCAAAACATCCGGCTTTTTCAAGGGCTTTTGCATCTCTTAGAAGCTTCTCCCTACTTTCAGGTGTTTTTCCCTGCACCCTGTGACCACCGAGCAGATTGACCGATTGAGGTGTGAAGCCAAGGTGCCCCATGACAGGTATTCCCGCTCGTATGATTTGCTTAATTGTTTCTACGTATTCTTCGCCACCCTCGAGTTTTACCGCATTGGCTCCGGCCTTGAGCATCAGTCCTGCGTTTTCGACAGCCTTTTCAATGCTCACTTCGTACGACAAAAAAGGCATATCTCCAACGATGAACGCATCGGATGCCCCTCTGCGCACAGCCTTTATGTGCATCAACATCTCTTCCATCGTTACTGGTATAGTGCTATCGTAACCAAGCACCACATTCCCCAGAGAGTCACCGACCAATATAATGTCAACACCTGATTCCGAGGCTATCTTAGCGGTTGGATAGTCGTAGGCGGTTAACATAACGATAGGTTCTTTGCCCTTCATATCTATAATCTTCTTGGTTGTCATCGCCATTTCTCCTCACCCCTTGAATTTTTGGAAAACAACTCCAACCAAGAAAATTATACCACTTCTGTGATATAATGGCTATATCGAACGTATAACAGCGGTTAAAGGGGTGAAAATCATGAGATGGAACTTAACGAACATCTATCCTTCGTTTGAGTCTGAAGAATTTAAATCCGATTTGGTGAGATTTGAGAAAGAAACTGCAGAATTCCTGAAGTGGATGGATGAAAACCTCAATTCAGCGGAAAATGCCGAGGAAAAGCTGGAGTATATCATCAGCAAACTGAACGAACTTTCTTTGATTGGTGGAAAATTGTACAACTTTGCCAGCCTAACGTTAAGTGCCGATGCAAATAACGAAACTGCTGCAAAGTACCTTGATGTTATCAGGAGTAAGTTCGTTGATCTTTCACTTGCGAGAACGAAATTTAGGAAGTTTTTGAAATCGGTGGAAATTGAAAAGCTTGAGGATACTCCTTCTGAGGTAATTAGATCCCACGTGTTTGTGATTAAAGAACAGAAGATACTTTCTAAATACATGCTTTCGGAGAATGAAGAGAAAATAATCAGTATGATGAGACTAACTGGTGGAAACGCTTGGAATAACTTGTACGAAAAGACCACGTCAAACTTACTGTGCGAAATGGAACTGAACGGTGAAAAGAAGAAATTACCGTTGATGAGAGTGAGAAACTTAGCGTACGATAAATCAGCTGAAGTGAGAAAAAAAGCGTACGAAGCCGAGATACGAGCTTGTGAAAGTGCTGCAGATGTTGTGGCTCAGTGCTTGAACAGCATAAAAGGGGAGTTTTTAACAGAAGTAAAACTGAGGGGATACACTTCTCCGCTTGAGCCTATGCTCTTTGAAAACCGGATAACTGAACAGACGTTCAATGCTATGATGGACGCAGTCAAAGAAAGTATGCCAAAGCTGAGGGAATACTTCAAAAAAAAGGCTAAGATCCTCGGACACGAAAAAGGTTTACCATGGTACGATTTATTTGCACCGCTTGGTGGATACGAACGTAAGTGGACCTACGAAGAAGCAAGAAGGTTCATAGTCGATAACCTGTCAGCATTTTCAAAAGAACTCGGTGATTTTATCGACAGTGCCTTTGAAAAGAGATGGATCGATGCAGAGACAAGGCCGGGAAAACGAGGAGGGGCATTCTGCTCTTCTGTGAAAGCACTAAAAGAGTCAAGAATACTCATGAGTTTTGACGGAACTCTTGACAACGTACTCACACTTGCGCATGAGCTTGGTCATGCATTCCACAACTACTGCTTGAAGGACGAAACACCACTGAACAGTACAACTCCAGCCACACTGGCTGAAACGGCTTCGATTTTTAATGAAACGCTGCTCTTAAACATGATAAAAGCAAGTGCAAAAAGTGAAGAAGAAAAACTCGCATTACTCGATAAAGAACTCTCCGATGCGGTACAGATAATCATAGATATTTACAGCCGGTTCTTGTTCGAAAAAACGGTCTTTGAAAAGCGTACGGCCGGTCCTCTCAGTGTCAAAGAACTCAAAGAAATAATGCTCAACGCACAAAAACAAGCATACGGTGATGGTTTGGACGAAGAGGTTCTCCACCCATTTATGTGGCTTGTAAAACCGCATTACTATTCACCAACGTTCCATTTTTACAACTTCCCATACACATTTGGTATGCTCTTTGCATTAGGCGTGTACGCAAAACGCGACGAACCTGGATTTTTTGGGACATACAAAAAACTGCTCTCTTCAACAGGAAAAGGCACAGCTGAAGAAGTCGCTGCGAGTGTGGGAATAGATATAACCAAAAAGGAATTCTGGCGCTCTTCGTTGGAGGTAATCGAAAAGGCTGTGGAAGAATTCCTCGAGCTCTAAATATAGCCTAATACACAATTAATAACGTGTGAGGTGGGGAAGTTGAACGCTCTGTCTGGTTATGGTTCGGTTGAGCAAAGGCTTTTTGGATATACTCAGGATGGCACACAGGTACACGAATACACACTCATCAACAAAAACGGGTTGATGATGAAAGTCCTCTCGCTCGGTGGCATTGTTCGGGAGTTATGGGTGCCCGATAAAGACGGAAGGTTCGTTGATATTGTTCTTGGATACAACAGTGTGGAAGAGTACGAACAAAACACGGGCTATCTGGGAGCTGTTATTGGTAGGTTTGCCAACCGGATAGCTTACGGAAGATTCCAAATCGATGGTGTTACTTATCAATTAGCGCTGAACGACGGTGGCGGGAAAAGGCCGAATGCACTACACGGTGGTTTTAAGGGATTTGACAAAAAAGTTTGGAAAGCCTTTGATGAAGTGACCCCTGAAGGTCCCAAACTTCAACTAAGACTAAGAAGTCACGATGGAGAAGAAGGTTACCCTGGAAATTTGGATGTTACGGTTATTTACACGCTAACAAACGAAAATGAATGGAAAATAGAATACACAGCGAAAACTGACAAGCCGACAATCGTCAATTTGACACAGCATACGTATTTCAACTTAAACGGCAGAGGCAAAATCTACGATCATAAAGTGTTTATTAACGCAGAGAAGTACACACCGGTCAATGAAAACCTGATACCTACTGGTGAAATTTCCACTGTCGAAGGTACTCCTTACGATTTGAGAAAGCAAACAACCATAGGAGAAGCAATAGAACGTTTGAAAAGCGTGTATCCGAACTTGAAAGGTTTTGACATCAACTACGTTCTTAGTGAAAGTGATGACAGATGTGAGAAATTTGTAGGAAAGGTATTAAGTGAAAAGAGTGGAATTTCAATTGAGGTTTACACAACGCAACCTGGAGTTCAGTTTTACACAGGGAACTACTTACAGGGGTTCCAAGGAAAGTACGGTCAGTATTACGACGAGCATACAGGCTTTTGCCTTGAGACACAGCACTTTCCAGACTCACCTAACCATAAAAACTTTCCAACAACGATCTTAAGATCAGGTGTGCTCTACCACCATATCACACACTTCAAATTTTCTGTAGCTTAAAACAACAAAGCCCCCAAATTTTTGTTTTTCGGGGGCTTTGTTTTAGTTTTTAATTTAAGTGCAAACTATCACGCGTTACCGGCTATATCGAGTGTACTTATCAGCACAGAAGGTGTTATTATTCCCATAAATGCGCGTATATCACTTCCTACTTCCTCGATGTTCTTTATCATCTCAAGGAAGTTCCCGGATATCGTTATCTGTTCAACTCCGTGCGTGATTTTCCCGCCTTCAACTTTGAAAGCTTTAGCACCAAGCGAGAAGTTACCTGATATTGGATTGGCTCCCGAATGCATACCTTCCACTTCGATTATCACAAGCCCATCATCCAAAGTCATCAGCAATTCTTCAAAGGATTTCTTGCCCGGTTCAATGTAAAGGTTTATCGGCTGTATACCGGTTCCCATTGCGTTACCTGTTGGCTCAACGCCATCTTTTTTTGCTGTTTTTAAATTGTGCAGGAATGTTTTGAAAACACCGTTTTCGATAATTGTCTTCTCTTTTGTAGGGACTCCTTGTGTATCAAACGGTGCACAGCTTATACTTAGTGGATGATACGGCAAGTCTTTAACCGTGAGTACCTCACTTCCAATCTTTTCACCAAGTTTTCCTTTAAGAGGTGACAAATTTTTCTGCGCATTTTCTGCGCTGATCATCGAAATAAGCATGCCAAGTATGTCTGAAAAAACGTCGTTTCTAAGAATCACTCTGTATTTCCCACTTTTGACTGATTTTGAGCCTACAAGTGCAAGTGCCTCATCGCGTGCTTTTGAACCCACCTGAATTGGATCAAGAGCTTCTGGTTTCCTTCCAAGTGCGAATTCGACTGCTGACCTGGGAGAGACATCTTTTGCAACGGCCATCGCGTACATGAATCCTCCACCGTTGACGTAAGACACGTCAAGTCCAAGGGTGTTAGCAAGTCGCATTTCGTTCATCTGTTGCCCGTAGACAGCCATATCGTTCATTATTTCCGCGCTTTTACGAATCTCTTCATGCGCCTTCTCAACGTACGACAGTCTTTCTTTCACAGACAATTTCTCAAAACTACCATCGTATGGTTCTATCTGTGGATATTCACCTTTTCCATCGTAGAAATATTCAACATCTTCTGTATCAATTATCGATATATTACTCAACGCGTCTTCGAATACTTTCTCTGGATCGTCCAAAGTTTCCGTGTAAGACATCCCAAGTTTACCATCTTTCAAAATTTGGAGTGTGATTTTGAATTTGCCTGCATCTGTGTACTGATCCATCTGACCATTTTGGTATCTTACTTGGAAGTTCTTATTTTGAGAGTAGCTTATCTGCGCCTCTACGCCATTTGCTTTTGCAAGCTTGAATATCTTTTCTTTGAATTGTTCGAACGTCATGCGTTTCGCCCCCCAACGATGATTTCTCTGACCTTAATCGTTGGTTGCCCAACGTCAGCTGGTATGGAACCACTGTAAGAACCACACATACCTTGTCCTCTTGCCACATCGTTTCCAACCATCTCGATCTTCTGGATGATTTCATAGCCCTTCCCTATCAACGTAGCACCTTTAACTGGTTTTGTTATCTTTCCATTTTCTATCAGATAGCCTTCGTTTACAGCGAAATTGAACTCTCCGGTTGCGGGGTTCACAGAACCTCCACCCATCGTCTTTGCATACAAACCATATTCAACAGAAGCGATTATTTCTTCAGGGTGGTAATCACCTGGGAGGATGAACGTGTTACTCATTCTCGATGTCGGTGCGAACGTGTAATCTTGCCTTCTACCACTGCCTGTTGATGGCATTCCCATCCTTCTTGAGCCGAGCTTATCGATCATGTAACCTTTCAGAATACCGTTTTCAATAAGCATAATTCTTTGCGTTGGTGTTCCTTCATCATCAACATTTGCACTACCCCATGCATTTGGAATCGTTGCATCGTCAACTGCGCTGACACATTCAGCTGCTACTTGTTGTCCAAGTTTGCCGGCAAAAACGGACATTCCGCGTGCCACAGAGGAGGCTTCCAGTGCGTGTCCGACAGCTTCATGGAAGATAACTCCACCGAATTCATTGGAAATTACCACGGTCATCTTACCTGCCGGAGCTGGTTGTGCATCCACCATCCTCACAGCAATCCTTGCCGCCCTAACACCTGCTTGTTCAACATCGATTTTTTCCAAAAACTCAGGTCCCATAGCTGCACCCGGACCGTAAAAGCCTGACTCCATCTGTCCATCCTTGACAGCTACGGCATTTATCATCAACCTGGTGCGCACCCTGTTGTCTGTTACGAATACGCCTTCGCTGTTTGCTATCAGCACATTCTGGTCGTAGTCCCAGTACCTTACGACAACTTGCGCTATCGTTGGTGAGTATCTCTTAGCTGCCTCGTATGCCCTTTTCATATAACCAACTTTTGCCTCTTTTTTGACTTGTTCTGGCTTCCACAAAACAAAATGCTTGTTCTCAAGTTCTTTCTTTCTCAAATCGATCGAGAAATCTTTGAGCTTGATTTCTCCAAGAGCTTCGCCAACGCGCTTGGCAACATTAAGAATATTTTCTTTAGACAGATCGTTTGTGTACGCATATATTGCCTTATCTCCGAGAAATCCCCTTATACCTACACCGAACATCCTGCCAGTTTGTGCAAGTTCTACTTTCCCGTTCTTCAGCTCAATGTTTGTAGAATATCTATCTTCGACAAAAACTTCCGCGAAATCTCCACCGTATCTCAGAACCGTTGCCAAAATCTCTTCAACAAAAGGCTTGTCAAATCTGTCCAACACAGTCTCACCCCTTTTTTCAGATAACAGATAGTTCGCTATTCGAACGAAACACATGTACAATTATACCACAAACGAAATTCATAAGTCAAAGCATATCAAGATATCGATTATGTTCATCTTCTTTCGAAATAACTATCCAGCTGGTCAAACGTGATTTTCATCATTATAGGTCTTCCATGAGGACATGTGAGGAGGTTTTTACCTTTTATCTCCTCGATAAGCATTCTTACTTCCTCTTCGCTCAGTTTATCACCTGTTTTCACGGCAGTTTTACAGGCCTTCGATGCAAGAACGTGCAGAATGCTCTGTGGTTTGTTGAACGGAAGCCTATATTCCTCGAGTACCTCCAGTAACGTCTCTTGAGCTTGTGTTATCTTTATCAACGAAGGGATGGATTTTAGAACAACCTTGGCACTATTTTCTGATTTTTCCATCTCTATGCTGAAGCCAAGCTCTTTCAATTCAGTTTCCAGACTTTCCAAAACATTCGCTAAGCTTTTCCCTATACTAAATTCCACAGGTATCAAAAGATCCACAGGCTGGAATTCATGCTCTTTGAGTTGTTCATAAATAACCCTTTCATGCGCGGCATGGAAGTCTATGATAACGATCCCATCGTTATCTTCAAAAAGGATGTACCTATTCTTTATTATTGTGAACGCTCCTGCTTTATCCAAACTCGTTGGACTGGCGAAATTTGGAAAGAGCGCAGGATGTGAGTTGGCGGTTTTGAAATCGACAGTTTTCTGATATTTTTCACCTGTTTGAATCATGTGCTGAGGAAACGAAAGGCTTTTTTCCTTCGTTTGGAATTTTTGAAATTCATCTGTCTGGTTGAACTTTCCTGCTGAATCTTTGCCTGACTCGGTCAAAATGTTTTTTGACTCGCTCTGTTCAACGTACGTTGAAACGAATTGATCAAGAGCACCTTTGTCAATTTTTTCAACAAACAACTGGAATCCTTCGAACTTTCTTAATGTATCCCTCACGCACCTTGCTATCGCGTCGTAGACAACACGTGGTTCAGAAAATTTCACCTGCAGCTTTTGCGGATGGATGTTCACATCGACTTCGTTTGGCGGAATATTTATGAAAATCACAGCGTATGGGTGCGTGCTTTCAACAAGTGACTCACCGTATCCGCGCTCTAAAGAAAGATGAAGCAAATTATCCAACACAAACCGGCCGTTGACAAAAAACAGCTGGCCAGAACGGTTCTTTCTGAAAAACTGAGGTGATGAGATTATCCCAGAAATCGAAACTGAACTATTAACATAATTATCAATAACTTCAAACGACTTCACCTCTGGGAAAATCAACTTGAACCTATCGGGCAAGCTTGAGGCAGGTGCATTGTAGACAATTTCTTCATCTACTTTGAAAAGGAACCGAATTTCTGGCTTTGTAAGTAAAAACCTCTCGATTACCTCAGTTACCATGCGCCTTTCGATCTTTTCTGAGGAAAGGAATTTTCTTCTTGCGGGGATGCTGAAGAATAAATCGTGCACTTCAACGGTCGTTCCCTTCTCCCTGAAAGTTTCTGCTACTTTGACAAGTTTTCCACCCACCATTTCGAGTTTGTGCGACTCAATGCCGTCAGAAGTTGTTATCACCAGTCTTGATACTTCACCAATTGAAGCGAGCGCTTCGCCCCTAAAACCGTAGCTCGTGATGTTGTAGATGTCTTCGAGCGAAGAAATCTTGCTTGTTGTATACCTTTGAACTGCAAGTACAAGGTCTTCCTTTGACATACCAGAACCGTTATCGACAACTTTGATATAGCTTTTGCCTCCGTCTTTTATCTGAACTTCTATATTAGAAGCACCGGCGTCAATGGAGTTTTCCACCAGTTCCTTAACAACGGACGCAGGGTTAACCACAACCTCACCGGCGGCTATTTTCGATACAACTTCTTCAGGCAGTTTGATTATCTTTGTCTTCTCACTCATGACCGATTCTTTCCTCCTTTGAACAGCTTTCCAAAACAATTATACCATCTTAAAAGAAAAAAGCCTGCCGATTTCGTAATTGAAAAACGGCAGGCTTACAGTACTGGTTTTCAAGCGACTGTACTATTTATCAATCGCGCTAACACGTATTACAACCCTCCGGATAGTGTTAATGCAACACCGAAACCTGGAGTTGAATTTTCACCTGGGAACAATGAGTTACTTGTCATGCTAAGCTTTAAATCTGCGTTGAGTATGAACAAATTCACTCCTGCTCCGATCGTATGAGAGTAGCTTACTGGATTGAAGCCTAGCATATAATAAAGTCTCGCGATCTCAAAGTTTATACCAGCGTATCCTTTTACAACCCAGTTGCCATCGAACCAATAACTGCCCATGATCCCCCACATCAAGAAGCCATCACTTTTCCAATAGCCGGTAATTTGAATTGGAGGAGCTACATCTACTGGAGTAAGTAACATGGCAACTATCGGCTCCGAAGTCGAGTTCGTTGCTTCGAGTGTTATATTTGTTCCTTCACCTGTATAGTTTATACTTGCATTGGTTATGAGCTCAAATGAATAGTACGCTTTTGCAGGCGTGAGCACTATATTTCTTACCGCGAAACCAAAGTTGTCGTTACCATAACCAAATTCAAAAGAAATACCTAAATCCTTAAACTCGTTCAATGAATTGATAATCTTTCCGATATCCAAATTAGAAAGATAATCGAAATGTACCCGACTGTACATTTTTACTGTAGCATCCAAATTAACGGAAGCCTGTGCTGGTGTTGCTGATGAGGTGTAAGAAACGTTCATAAAGGTTTGTGAAATGTCACTGTACAGTACGGGTACAAAAACGTTACCTGCTACATAGAAATCACCGAGTACAAGAGCAAGTCCGTTGTTTGCCGTGATGTTAGCAATAAGAAAACCAGAATAACTGCTCTCGTAGGTTGTATCTATCTGGGTATCGCCAACAAGTAGCTCAGCAAATGTCTTTGGCAGGTTCATTTTGATATTTCCATCAATTCGTGTGTAAGGAACAAGCCTCAAATCTCCCAGTTTCAGATGCACGTATGCTCCTAAACTAACTGGCAAAGAGAAGCTGAACCCATTTGAGAGTGCATCAGCGAGTGTTGTTGAATCTAATTTTAGTTCTTCTTCGTTCAAAAGTGCGTTGATGTTTTCCAAAGTGAGCACATTTTGCCCGAGCTCTATCTCGACAAACGGGGCAACCTTTAAGAGTGTTGTGAAATCGTTCCTCACAAGAGATGCATTTCCAAATAGTCCAAATGGTTGGATTACAACCGAAAAGCCAAATACAGAAATTAACAACCCAAAAATTACAAATGTTCTAATTCTTCTCATAGCTGCTCACCTGCCTTTAATTCCCGAGTTTGACTTCGGTTGCAACTTTCAAATCTACGGCGATGTACGGTGCAACGCTGAGCTTACCGGTGTAATTCAAAGCGATGTTTTTGTCTTTTGGTAACAGTATCTGGTACGGTGTGTTAGATTTTGCTATTGAAATAATTTTTGCTTTGTCTACTGTTACTGAAGTGACAGTATCCGTTAAGGTTACGTTCACTTCACCATTTGGCCCGAGCTTAAGCTGTGCTTTCAAGCCCGTTGTGTTATTGTAAGTCTTATACTTAACGCTGACGTTTTCTATAATGTCTTTCAAAGGTTCTAATGCACTTAGATCTATTGTGCCAGAATTAAGTATAACGTCCTGGCTATCAGGTGTTTTAGCGCTTATTGGGAATGAGAATTGGAATCGAACATTGATTTCACTGTCTTTGCTCAATTCGCCGGGGGCTGTTTTGATGGTTATGCCGAGTTCCAGAGGTGCTCCTTGTTTGATAAGCGATGTTATAGTATCACCTATATTTCTTTCCTCGCCTTTCCCTATTTCAACAGAAGTTCCAGAGATATTCAAAGTCAGCGTAGCCGGTATCGTTGAATTTGTTATATCGAAATATATCGGAGCGTTGATGTCCAATATTAAGTCTTTTATGAACGCGAACGCATCTTTGAAAATATCACCGAAGTTTATCAATCTTCCAATGTTTTGTGTGTAAGTCTGCCCTTTCAATTTCACCTTTGATATCTCGAAAACTTCGATGGAAGGCTCTACCCAGAGATTTACCCCGTCTCTTATATTAACATTTTCTACAACCACGGGATCCGGGACAGTTGGTTGTATAGTCATATTAAACGAAGTGAAGCTCGCGAAATCAAAGAGTTTATTTACTGCTCGTAGTTCTATGGAGCCTGCTCCTGAAAGTGTGTGTGTATCATTTCCTTCCTCGAAAATATTAGAACTTATGTTCAGCGAGATACCAGAAGTACCTGTGACGTTGTAATTAATTTTGGCTTTGATTGTCGCCGTTGCTTCGCTTATAAAGTCAAGTACCTCAGTTGGTACTTGTTGGCTAAAGGCGATCGGTGATATGTTAATACCAGAAATTTTTGCAGTTTGAATCTTTATAGTTTGATCCTCTGGCAAGTTAACAGTGTAAAACACCGTGTTGGAATTTACATTTCCGCTTATCAGCGCGTCAATTGTCGAGGGTAGGGAGATGTTTTTGAATGGTATCTTTATCCCCGCTGAAGTATCTTGAAGTTCATTGGCTCCAAAAGTACCTAAAGCCCTTACTTCTGAAAGTCCGGTAAACGTCAAAAGCATATAACCGCTATCTGAAGTGAATTTGAGCTCAGTTAGATTATTTGGAAGGGGAAGAGTCACAGTAATTGGGTAATTTTCTATCTTCTTTACCTGAACGTTGGGCTTGATTTCGATCTTTGGATTTGTTCTCAAGTCTGCACTAACTAACCCAGTTAGTTCGACTGTACCGGTTATACTTATCCCATCCCCGACTGTAAATAACTCTGTGTCATTGAGGTTGATTCTTGCTGTTGTTGAATTTGATGAACCACTTCCGATATTAACCGAACCTGATTTGGCATTGTACGATTGTGATATGTTTCCGCTGAAACCGGAAATTGTTAGCTTAACATCAACCGTTCCACCAAGAGCCATTTTCCACGTGCCTGTAGTAATTGGTATGTTTTGGGCAATACTAATAGAAATCTTTTGACTGCTGAGCTTTGAAGTATCCAAATCTTTGAAGTAATCTACCACTTGGTTTTTGAATGACAAAGAGATCGTTGCAATTCCAGAAGATGTGGATTCGAATCTTATCTTTACAGACGATGTCTTCTTTATTAGAACGTTGGCCAAGTTTTTCGTTCCGTTTGCCTGTAAAGGGTATGCAAAACCATCGATAATCAAAGCTGAATTGGAAACAACTACTGGAGAGATGTCGAAACGAACGTTTACGCTTTTTAGATTTGCTTCACTAAAGATTAGTTGAGATAAAACAGCTGATGGAACATCAAACGTGTTGACTCCATTAGTAACTGGTACGGAAAGGTTAGAGATTAGTTCAAGATCTCCTATTTCGACTTCGGATAAATTCACCTGCTGTTCGATGGAACTTATGGATGGTAGCTCGATTTGGCCGGAAAGTGACTGTATGAAATAATTGGTGTCGATCTTGTAGCTGAACCTGTTACCAAGTTCACCAAGCTTAGATTGGAGCTGTTTCTGAACATCTTGCAAAAGTGTCCCGGGGCTGTAGGTAATTTCCGTGGCGTACTTGAGTGTAACTGGATCGGTTTTTTCTAAAGTTAAATCTCTACCAAGTTCGTTTGCAAAGCTATCGACCAAATCTTTCACTTTAAAATCGAGAGTCGTCAGTGGAAATTCCAGATACTTAGTGTACTGCACCTTAACCTTTTCAGGGGATTTTGAAGGTAACTTCAAACCACAGGAAAACAAGATAAGAGCGATAACGACAATGGTGAATACCATGTAGAACTTCCTCATGAATGCCACCTCCTACATAAAAATATGGTATAAATAATTTAGCTTAAAAAAATTGAGGGCAGGACAACTTATGTCACCTTGGCTTTTAAGCCATTTTGGGAGTCTGTTGCCTGCCTTTAACCATGATAAGTTGGTTGGGCTTTCAGCCCTCGTCAGCATGGAGGATTGGTTCAGTAGGCTCCCTGCCCTCATCATTCGAAAGGAGGTTCTTGTATGAATAACTTCTCCATATTCGTCGGCATCGATGTTTCCAAGGATAAGTTCAACGTCTGCGCTATCTCTAATCCCAGTTCCATCATCTTCGAATCTTCTTTCGATATGTCCCAGCAAGGCTTTTCTTCCTTCGCAAACAAACTCTCTGCCTTCCCAAAACAATCCATCATCATCGCTATGGAATCTACTGGCTGTTATCATCTCAACCTTCTGGCTTTCCTTTCTTCCAACGACTTTGCTTGCGCTGTTTTTAATCCTCTAACTGTTAAAAACTTTGCTTCTCTTCGAAAGACCAAAACCGACAAAATCGATGCTCGCATTATCGCTACTGCTTTGTTTTACCTACAACATCAAATTCCTTCTTCTGCTTTTGTCAACTCTGAGCTTCGTGATATTGTCAGAGCACGCGAAAACATTATCCACCGCATCGCAAAAGTTAAAGGCAATATCGAAAAACTGCTCAACGTTCTTTTCCCTGAACTCGAAAGAGTTACCAATATCTACAGTGACACTATCCTCAATCTTCTTTCTCATTTCCCTTCTGCCAAGGCTATTCAAAAGGCTCGTAATCTGGATGTGTTCTTTTCCAAAGACCGTGGCAGAAGTACAAAACTTAATGCTCAAAAACTTAAAGAACTCGCTAATAACTCGATTGCTCAATATTGGCCGATGAAAGAAAAGATTCTTGTGCAAAATATCAAAGAACTACAATTTTTACAGCAACAGCTTGAAGAATACGACAAGATGATGAAAGAATATTGCGAATGTAGTGCGATAAACCTTGATATCGAGATACTCACGTCAATACCAGGTATTGGTGAAAACAGCGCGATGCATTTCTTGGCAGAAGTTGGAGATATCTCAAGATTTAGTACATACAAAAAACTCATTGCGTATTGTGGACTCGATCCAAGCATTGCCCAATCAGGCAAAAGCAAAGTAGAAGGACACATATCGAAAAGGGGCAATGCCCACCTAAGACGAATACTATGGCTAATGGCAGTGAGTGTAGTGATTCACAACGAATATTTCCGAACATACTATGAACGAAAAAGGCAGCAAGGTATACCGTACAAAAAAGCGATAATGTCAGTAGTACACAAGTTATTGCGAACGTTGTACGCAATGTTGAGAAAGAAAGAGAAGTTCAATATTGATTATGCTATCTCACACTCAAAACAAAAATTTAATTTTGCATAGTTGACTCCCAATATAGTTTCCGTACACAAAAAGCTCTTTCTAATAGTTTAGACAACCAATGTTGTAAAATAGTTCACTTCTATTTTAGCATGTTCGAAGTTCATTCTTGTAGGAATCGGAGAATTTGTGGTAGAATAGTAAATATGAAAACAGGACGACTTGCAACAGGGGGCTTAAAACATGGTAGGTATATTCAACTCGAATTTTGACACACTAAAGACAGCAATGGATGTTCAAATGAAACGGCAAGAACTCCACGCACAGAACATTGCGAATGCGGAAACGCCTGGCTACAAGAGAAAGTACGTAGCATTCGAAGAATACCTTCAGGAATCGAAGATGAAATTGCAGCTGAAAACGACAAATCAAAAACATCTTCCAACATCTCCGAAAGTTGTAACTGCAAAAGAGGTAGCTATGAAAAATACGTCTCTTACCAATGACCAGAACAATGTGGATATAGACATGGAAGTCACGGAAATGGTTAAAGACGCGCTCAGATATCAGGTTCTTTCAAGACTGATGAGTTCGAATATCGATAGGTACAACACAGTGATTAGGAATACAAGGTAGTTGTGTCGTAGAATAACCTGAGAGGTGATATGATGCAGAGTGAATTCAACATAATGAACATCTCGTCAACAGGATTGTCGGCGCAAAGGTTCAGAATAGAGCTCATCTCAACGAATATAGCGAATTCCGAGACAACGAGAACGGAAAACGGGGGACCTTACCGAAGGAAAGTTCCTGTTTTTCAGGAACTTGTCAGAAACATCCAAGGCAAGCGTGAAAACTCTGGTGTGATTGTAAAAAGTATCTACGAAGACCCTTCCGAATTCAGGGTAGTTTACGACCCGACACATCCAGATGCAGATGAGAACGGATATGTGAGACTTCCGAACGTGAACATAGTTCGTGAGATGGTGGATATGATAAACGCACAAAGAGCTTACGAAGCAAATGCTACAGCGATAAACACAACGAAAGCGATGATAACTTCCGCCCTTCAGATAGGGAGGTGAAGTGAATGGTAGATAAAATTGGTGGGGTTAATCCGTTAAGACCTAACGTAACGATGAACGTTAACAACAGCCAAAATCAGGGTGTAAGTGAATTCAGCAAAGTGCTTTCTGAAGCACTGAAAAATGTGAACGATCAGCAAAAGAACGTGGAAAAGTTGACCGATGACTTCGCCATGGGTAAAGTGAGCAACATTCACGAACTGATTGTAGAAGCAGAAAAAGCTTCAATATCGTTGAGGCTGACCGTTGAAGTGAGAAATAGGATAGTCGAAGCGTACAGAGAAATTATGAGGATGCAGTTTTAAATTAGTTTAATTGATAAAAAACAAGCGGGGCATTACGCCCCGCTTGTTTTACAAATATTTATTATTTTGGCATCACAAAAGGAAGAACGATTGCGACTGCTCCGAGAACTACTCCAAGCCATGCGATCATATTAACGTTGTTCACTTTTTCCTCAACGGCTTTTGCATCAGCTTTCGTATCGATCTTTGCTTGGAGGTCTTTTACAGCTGCATTGAGTTCTTCTTTGCTTGCCTTTGTGTCGATCTTTTCTGTGACGTCTGCTAATGCTATTTCAAAATCATCTATTGATACTTTTGTTCCAACCATATCGTAAATCATATTAGCGTACTCTTCAAGTAATTCTAGCCTGTTTGTGAGTATTTCAATTGCTTCGTTGTTTTTATCGATCTTTGCCTGGAGATCTTTTACAGCTGCATTGAGTTCTTCTGTGCTTGCCTTTGTGTCAATCTTCGCTTGCAAATCTTTTGCTGTGTCGTCAATCTGTTTCCTCAGCAAGTAGTCTGTATCTCCGATTTGTCCGGCAAGGCCTGTGATTATCTCGTTCAAACCCGCAATTTGTTCTTGCAGATCTACAATAGTTGCCTCAAGAGCATCAACCTGTTCCCTGTCGGCCTTCATGGAGAGGTTATCGTATATGTTGACAATGTCTTGGTCATGCATATCGAGTCTTAGAGCAAGTGATTCTACAATAGACGATGCTTCTTCCTGAGCAGCAAAGGCTTCTTGAATTTGTGCAATTTGCTCGGAGAGCATACCCAAGGTGTCGTATATCTTGAGGATGTCACTGTCGTGAATGTCAAGCGTTACTTTGAGGTCATCAAGTTGTGGTTGTAACTCATCCATGATCGCGGTTTTAACTTCTTCTTTAGCCGCATCAAGTGAAACTTCCACAAAAGATGTCAACCTTTCGTCAAGCGCTGCGAGGTTCGCAGAAAGTTCGTAGAGCATATCCCTTAGTGCTGGTAAACCCGTATCAATAGTGCTTTGAATGTTGAGAACTTTCGTTTCAAGTTCTGAAAGTCTTTCGTCGATTTCAGCAAGGGCTGTTTCGAAATCATCAACTGAGACTTTTGTTCCAACTGTGTCATAGATCATGTTGGTGTACTCTTCTAAAAGCTCAATCCTGTTGAGAAGTGCATCCATGTCAACTTGTTGAGCAAACGCAAATATCCCGAAAAGAACGACCGCAATAAGAATCCCCAGTTTCTTCATGCTTAATCCCTCCTTTTAAAAGTGTGATAATGTAGAACCCGAAAAACACCTGGTTTTTAACTAATAAAGAAGATTAACGTATCTCAAATATCGAACTGTCCAAATTGAGAAGTTCAACTAAATTATATTATAGCACCATTTTACAAAAATTTGTAAATAGCTATCTGCAAAAATTCCATAGAAATCCAGCGTTTTTCCATTGGAAAACTGAGAAATTGGCGCTATACGTTTTTTAATCAACTTTTTCCGAATGTTAAATAACACTTCTTCTCAAAATATAGATAAAACGTGGGCACGATTCTAAACTTGACACGACACTCATCATATTGTATCATATTAACGCCCTTGCTCGGTTGCGGGAATATTCCCCTACTTGGCAAGAGGACTTTGGACGGAGGTGTAGAAGATGGAGAAGCAGGACATCATTAAGGAATTTCAGATCCACGACACGGACACCGGAAGTACCGCAGTCCAGATAGCACTCTTAACCGCGCGCATAAGGCATCTGACAGAGCACCTTAAGAAGCACCCGAAAGATTACCACTCAAGACGCGGTCTTATGAAGATGGTTGGACGCAGAAGAAAGATGCTTAAGTACCTCATGAAGAAAGATCCAGAGCTTTACAAACAACTCCTTGAAAAGTTGTCACTAAGAAAGTAAAAAGCCAATTTTAAAATCTCAAAGGGCGGGGAACCGCCCTTTACTTTTGGATTTTGTGCAAAGAGGTGTGGTGTAATATGGGTTCAGTAGACCTTTTTAAATTGGAAGCGTACGACTACAATCTTCCAGAAGAACTTATCGCCCAAGAACCTGTCGAGCCGAGGGACCTTTCAAGGTTGATGGTTGTTGACAGACGAACAGGAGAGATCCAACACAAAATATTTAGAGATGTAATCGAACATTTAGACCCCGGTGACTTGTTAGTTTTCAATACATCAAAGGTCATTCCAGCAAGGCTGTTTGGAAGAAAAACAACAGGAGCAAAGGTTGAAATACTTTTGCTTGAGAAAATTGAACAGGGCGTGTGGAAGTGCCTTGTTAAGCCCGGCAAGGCGGTAAAAGAACGCACCGAGATTGTTTTTGACCTTTTTAACAAAGAATGTGGCATAACAGCCAAGTGTGTAGGAAGGGCAGAAGAGGGGACAAGGATTCTTGAATTTTCAACAAAAAGCGATAGCGAAATTTTTGCTATTGGGAAGGTGCCTCTGCCACATTATATAAAGAACGAAAATGTGGACTTCAACAGATATCAAACGGTGTATGCGAAATACGAAGGAAGTGTTGCAGCACCAACAGCCGGCCTGCATTTCACTACGGAATTGTTAGAAAAGATAAAAAATAAAGGAATTCTTACCGCCGAAGTTGTACTCCACGTTGGAATCGGCACATTTAGACCCGTTAAAGTGGAAGATATCAGACAACACAAAATGCATGAAGAATATTATGTTGTTCCAGAAGAAACCGTTCGGATAATAGATGAAGTAAAAATCAGAGGTGGAAGACTAATAGCGGTTGGCACAACGAGTGTGAGAACACTTGAGACGATTGCAAGACTTCCCAAAGCAACATCGTATTCCGGCAAAACAGATATATTCATATATCCACCATTTGAGTTCAAACTGGTCGATGCGTTAATCACTAATTTTCATCTCCCAAAATCATCTTTATTAATGCTCGTTAGTGCATTTACAGGGTACGAGTTAACAATGAAAGCTTACAAAATTGCTGTTGAAGAAAGGTATCGCTTTTTCTCATTCGGCGACGCTATGCTCATACTTTAATTTAACAAAAAGCAAAAATCAAATCGTAACATCCTAAGAAGTTGCAGCGGGTGTATAATTGGAAATCGAAAGATAAAAGAACAAACTCTAAATGGGTTAAATGATCTAAACACTTTGAAAAGAGGTTTTTCAATGCGGATACTTGGAATAGACCCAGGATATGGTATCGTTGGTTACGGAGTTGTGGAAAAGATCGGCAATCGCATAGCTCACGTGGTACACGGTGCCATAACAACGGGCAAAGAAGAACATTTCGAAGATAGACTCGACTACATTTATTCTGAAATCTTGCGCATTATTTCAAATTACACACCTTCACTTATAGCTGTCGAAAGCCTGTATTTTTACAAGAATGCTAAGACGGCTATCTTTGTCGGAGAAGCGCGAGGTGTTATCCTTCTTGCTATAAAGCATTCCGGTATTCCTTTTGTTGAATTTACCCCTCACCAAGTGAAACAGACCGTTACAGGGTACGGACGTGCCGAAAAGTCTCAAATTCAAAAGGTTATGAAAATACTTCTCAAACTCGATGAAATTCCTAAGCCCGACGATGCAGCCGATGCACTTGCTGTAGCTTGGTGCGCCGCCGTGACTCATTCAGGTTTGGCTCCGTCGAGTCGAAAGTAAAACAACCATTCAAAAATAGTACCGGGACCGTTCCGAGGTGGGCTATATGTATCACATATTTGAAGTCTCAAAGAACCTGAAGGATATATCAAAGAAAATAGGTATTGATGCAGAAGGAACAATAAAAAAGATTATTTACGACCGGAAAAGGGAATCGGTATCTTTTGTTATCCAAGATTTCAGAGGCGATGCGCGTTCATTCAAAAGAACGCTTGAGGATTTTATAGGTGTCCACATCGACTTGGTGTTTGAAACCGAAAACGGCAATCATATGGAAAGTTTAGAAACACTGCATAATAGGATCATGCAACTTCTCAACGGTTCGGGAAAATATATAGAAAAGATAGAAATAGAAGGAGAACATTTGAGAATCTATGCGCTTGGAGAATTTGGGAAGGCGCATGTCCTTACCCGTTTGAAAAAAATCGAACGCACCCTACCTTTCAAGAAGTACACCGTGGACGTAGTTGAGCCAACCAACGATACAACACCTGAAGACTTTCTTTTAAATGGAGCATCTCAAGCTTCTCAAAATTCTGTGCAGTTGCCACAAGAAAAACCAAGCAGAGAACTTGGAAAAGATAGTAAAGATGGCGATAAACATTCCATCTCAGAAGGTTTTAGCCCGTCCGTTCTGAAAACGCTCTACACCCCTTCAGAGCCTCCCGCTGTTAAAAAGAAGGCAAAGCTTTATGGCAAGATCTTCAAAATCGACAAAGTATCGGACGAAATACTCAATGTATATATAACAGACAAAAGAGATTCCATCCTTGGAAAAGTCTTCAATTCAAAAGTGAAAGAACTGGAAGAAAGCCTTGCCGAAAGCAATTGGTACATATTCACCGGTTCGATGAACTACGACAAAAACGGCAATCTCTTCTTCAAAATAGATTCCGCAACGTCGATTCCTTCACTCGACAGAATGGACAACGCAGTTGAAAAGCGAATAGAACTCCACGCTCACACGAAGATGAGCGATTTAGACAGCGTGCTTGATATTGCTGAATACGTCAAGACGGCCAAGAAATGGGGTTGGAATACCATCGCAGTAACGGACCATGGAAATGTACAGAGCATTCCCGAACTTTACGAGCTTGCAAAATCGGAAGGATTAAAACCAATTTTCGGTTGTGAACTTTACATTGCAAACGACCCGAAGAAAATAATGGTAAACGAAATAGACGGCTCAATAGAAAGTGCGACATATGTTGTGCTTGACTTAGAAACAACCGGCTTAAACCCTAGGCTTGACGAGATAATGGAAATCGGTGCTGTGAAGATCTTCGATGGAAGGGTTGCTGATGAGTTCCATACGCTTGTAAAACCCACATCTTTAAAAGAAAAGAGCTTGCAGATCACAGGGATTACCGAAGATATGTTGAAAGATGCGCCGGAGATCGCGGATGTTATCGATAAGCTCTGGGGATTTCTGAAAGGGGCTGTTCTTGTTGCCCATAACGCCGATTTCGACATTGGATTTTTGAAACACACGTTCGCAAGGTTTGGTAGAGAATTCAACCCGCCGTACATCGACACGCTTAGATTATCACAGGCTCTTTTAAGAAACCAGATGAAAGCCTTTTCTCTCGATAAACTCGTAGAACACTTCAAGCTCGGTAAGTTCCAACACCACCGTGCGTTGGATGACGCAAGGGTAACTGCAAGAGTATTTCTGCAGCTTGTTGAACTTCTGAAGAAAAAATCCATCACCACATTTGACAGAATAAACAAACTTGTTGAGCATATAAATCCGCTCTCCAAACACCCGCAACACTTGACCGTTTTGGTGCAGAACAAAACCGGTTTGAAAAACCTTTACAAACTGATCTCCAAATCCCACACAGAAACGTTCTTCACAGTTCCTCAGGTGTTGCGTTCTGATTTAGAAAAGCATAGGGAAGGATTGCTTATTGGAACTGGCTGCGCGAATTCTGAAATATTCGAAGCTGCCCTCGAAGGTGATAAAGATGCGCTCAACGAGATGTTGAAGTTCTACGATTACGTTGAAATCATGCCGCTCGATACAATTATTTCTGAAGAATTCACAAAAGATGAAGCGAAGCGTGCTTACAGGCTGTTGTACGAAGTTGCAAAAGAACTGAATATTCCAGTTGTAATGGTTTCGAACGCACATTTCTTGGATCCAGAAGACATAAAGGCGAGGAAAGTACTGTTGGCCCCGCAGAGTAACGTTGAGGATGTCGATGCGAATTATTACCTGCGCACAACGGAAGAAATGCTCCAAGCAGCAATGGAAATCTTTGAAGACGAAAAGGTTTCGAGGGAAATTGTGATCGAAAATCCCAGAAAGATAGCTCAGATGGTCGAAGAGATAAAGCCTTTAGAGAAAAAACTCCACCCACCGAAAATTGAAGGTGCCGAAGAAAAATTGAGAGAAATGACGCTCATGCGTGCGTACGAACTTTACGGAAATCCACTGCCAGAAATAGTTGAGAAAAGAATTGAAAAAGAGCTAAACAGCATAATAGGCCATGGATATGCGGTTCTCTACATGATAGCGCATCTGATTGTGAAAAAGGCAGGGGAAGATGGATACGTCGTCGGTTCGAGAGGGTCGGTTGGTTCATCACTTGTTGCACACCTTGTTGGGATAACCGAAGTCAACCCACTGCCAGCGCACTACAGATGCCCGGATTGTAAGTACTTTGAACTTCACGAAGAATACGGTTCCGGCTACGATCTACCAGACAAGCGCTGTCCAAAGTGCGGCGCAAAGTTGGAAAAGGCAGGGCAAGATATCCCGTTTGAAGTCTTCATGGGATTTGAAGGGGACAAGGTTCCGGATATAGACCTGAACTTTTCTGGCGAATATCAAGAACGAGCGCACAAGTTCATCGAAGAACTCTTTGGTAAATCGCATGTCTTCAGGGCAGGAACTATAAGCACGATAGCTGATAGAAGTGCTATTGGTTATGTCAAATCGTACATGGAGGACAAGAATGGAAACATTGTGAATCCACTGAATCCGGCCGAACAAGAGCGGCTAGCGATGTACGTTACCGGGGTTAAGCGCACAACCGGTCAGCACCCCGGCGGCCTGATGATAGTCCCGAGTGATTACGACATACACGACTTTACACCTTATCAACATCCAGCGAACGATAAAAAGTCAGGGGTTTACACCACACACTTTGCTTACGAAGCCATCCACGATGATTTGGTTAAGCTTGATGCACTCGGACACGATGATCCAACGATGATAAAACTGCTGTATGAATACAGCGGTGTGGATCCGATGAGCATCCCAATGGACGACAGAGCCACGATGAGTATCTTTTCATCGGTCAGAGCGCTCGGTGTGGATCCACAAGAGCTTGGAACAGATATTGGAACGATCGGTATACCGGAATTCGGAACTGATTTTGTTATGGGTATGCTTCGAGAAACAAGACCTAAAACGTTTGCTGAACTCGTGCGCATATCCGGATTGTCGCACGGAACTGATGTGTGGCTTGGCAATGCGCAGACGCTGATTGAAAAGAAAATTGCTACACTGTCCGAAGTTATCTCCTGTAGGGACGATATTATGATCTACCTCATCCACAAGGGAGTTCCACCATCAAATGCGTTCAAGATAATGGAGAACGTGCGTAAAGGTAAGGGGTTGAAAGAGGAAGAAGAAAAGTTGATGAAAGAACACAAAGTTCCCGAGTGGTTTATAGAATCGTGTAAGAAGATTAAGTACCTCTTCCCAAAAGCACATGCTGTTGCCTACGTAAGTATGGCATTCAGAATTGCGTACTTTAAAGTACACTATCCGCTGGCATTCTACGCTGCGTTCTTCTCAACAAAAGGTGACGAATTTGATGCGGAGTTAATTTTAAAGGGGAAAGAAGCTATCAAAAGAAGACTTATGGAACTCAACAACAATCCGAAAAAGGATGTTAAAGAAAAGAACGAAGAAAAGGTGCTTGAGGCTGCACTTGAGATGCTCTTGCGCGGGTTTGGATTCAAGAAACCTGATTTGAAAAAAAGCCACCATTCAAGGTTCATAATAGATGGTAAAGACCTACTCATACCGTTCAATAAAATACATGGTATAGGTGACAACGTGGCGAAATCGATAGTCCAGCAAAGAGAAATCAAGATGTTCACCTCTGTTGAAGACCTCATGAGTAGGGCGAAAGTGACGAAAGCGCAAGTAGAAGTTCTCAAAAGGTTGGGGGTGCTGGACGGACTACCGGAAACCGATCAAGCATCTTTGTTCTGAATTCTTGCTACATTTCCCAGCGGACAAGCAATTTGTTATGTTTTTTACGAGCTCGAAAAAATTCATGTTTACTATTGCAAATTTAAAAAAAAACATGTTATAATAAACACTGAATCAGATATAGTAAAAGCGAATAAAGTTTGCATGAAGATTTGGAGGTGTTAAGATGCTTGCGGTTGTTTTGCTAATTATCCACACAGTAATTGCAGCAGGTCTTATTTGGATGGTATTGCAAGAGATGAGCAAGTTCGCAGAACTCGGTGGAGCTTTTGGAAGTGGTATGGCTTACACTATGTTCGGTAGAAAAAAGGGATTGGATACATCAGGTAAAATAACAGTTGGATTAGCCGTTGCATTCTTTGTGATGTGCTTTTTAACTTCTTGGGTATTGTCGAGATAATTTAAGTATTTAAGTGGGGTGTATCGCTTGCCAACGACAAAGCTCCCTCCCGAAGAGCAACTGAAAATACTGAAGAGAAATTGCGTTGATTTAGTTTCTGAACAAGAGCTACTCGAACGTTTGAAATCTGGCAGGCCGCTGAGGGTAAAGCTCGGAGTAGATCCTTCAAGACCGGACCTGCACCTCGGTCATGCTGTGGTGTTGAGAAAACTCAAACAATTCCAAGACCTGGGGCACCAAGTGGTCTTGATCATAGGTGATTTCACCGCAATGATAGGTGATCCATCGGGGAGAAATACAACAAGGCCGATGCTTTCAAAAGAAGAAGTTCTCGAAAATGCAAAAACATATGCAGAGCAGGCCTTCATGATACTTGACAAAGACAAAACGGAAATCCGCTACAACGACGAATGGCTCGGCAAAATGACGTTTGCCGATGTTGTGAAGCTGGCATCAAAGTACACTGTTGCACGTATGCTGGAAAGAGAAGACTTCGCAAAAAGATATGCAGAAGGTTCACCGATCAGCATCTCCGAATTCTTGTACCCTCTTGCGCAGGCTTATGATTCCGTTGCAATAGAATCTGATGTTGAACTCGGTGGAACTGACCAGCTCTTCAACTTAATGGTTGGCAGAAAGATACAAGAAGAATACGGACAGCAACCCCAGATAGTTATGACAATGCCCATCATCGAAGGAACGGATGGGAAGCTGAAAATGAGCAAAAGTTATGGAAATTACATAGGCTTTACAGACGAACCAAAGGACATGTATGGTAAAATAATGTCGATACCTGACGAGCTCATTGTAAAATATGCAAGGTTGCTCACTGATGCACAAGAAGAATTCTTAGAAAAAATGGAAAGAGAAATTGACGAAAAGATTGTAAACCCGAGGGACTACAAGATGTGGCTCGCAAGAGAAATAGTGAAACAATTCCATGGTGAGCAAGCAGCAAGGGAAGCTGAAGAATACTTCGTGACAGTTTTTCAGAAAAAGGAACTGCCCGAAGAGATGCCGGAAAAAATTGTTAAACAAGGTGAATACAACATCGTAGAGTTACTCTTCAACTTAGGAATAGGCACAAAGAGTGAGATAAAAAGGTTGATAACGCAAGGTGGAGTCTACTGGGACAACAACCGAATCGACAACTTTAAGGCAACGGTTGCAGTTGTCGAAGAACATGTCCTAAGAGTCGGAAAGCGTTTATTTATCAAGATTATTGCTGATAAGACCAGATAACACCTTAAAGAAGTGCTGTTCTTTTCTGGTAAAAGATGAAGAAAAATTTGCAATACTAAGGATTATTGTGGTATAATATACGTGCAAAATGTTTTGCAAAATTCAGAAATCATCATGCATCATGGTATTATTTTAAAATCGACTCTTAATACGCAAGGTTGAACCAGAATCATTATAAAAGGGGGTAAGATTATGAGAAAAGTATTAGCGTTATTGGCGGTTATTGTTCTTGTCACATTCTCCATGGCAGCTTTTAGAGACATTCCGAAGGGGCATTGGGCGGAATCATTTGTGACAAGGCTGGAAGAGGCAGGAATTGCGACGGGGTTTCCCGATGGAACATACCGTGGTGATGAAGCGATAACGAGATACCAAATTGCGGTATTTTTGGTTAGAACTCTCGATTATGTTTTCCAGACTGTTGATTCCAGCTTGGTAAATTTAAAGTCACAGTTTGAAAGCGATGCCAAAAAGCTTGAAAACGATATAAATGCACAGTTTGCTGCGGTTAAACAAGACATAGAAGAACTCCAGATAGCGCTTGAGGATGCAAAGTTAGTTCTTGAACTTCACGACCAAGATATTATAAAGTTATATGACCTCGTCAATTCACTTCAGGATAAGTTCGTTTACACAGATGATGAAGGCAATCAGCAAGAAGTAGACCTTGCTGCGTTGAAGAGCGATGTACAAACGATCAGTGAAATCCTCAACGGTTTGGCTGCTCAGCTTGGCGATGTAGATTACCTTTTGAGAAAACAAATTGCCGACACAAATAAAGACCTTTCATCACAGATAGCAGAGGTCAAAACTAAGGTCGATGCAATAGACCTCGGAACAAAAGTAGACAAGGAAGTATTCGAAGGTTTGGTTTCAAGAGTTGAACTCTTGGAAGAATACGTAAATATGGTATACGAAACCCTTGGGACAAAAGTATCTTCTGATGAATTCGAAAGTGTAATCTCTGAATTAGATGCGAGGATTTCTGAGCTTGAAACACAGGTTCTGAACATTAAGAGCACGCTTGATACAGGATTGCCAGCGATTAGAGATATGGTTTACGAGCTATACAACAACATCGCAGCACTCGAAGAAAGGGTTACATCGTACACGGATGTCAGGATAGATGAACTGTACACAGAATTGCAAACACTGAAAGACGATATCGAACTCAATGCAGCAAAGCTTGCAGAACTTGAAGAAACTGTAGCGAATAATTATGCAACGCTAGAAGACGCGATCCTGGGACTTTACGAAGAACTGAACGCTGTTAACAATTCGTTATCGTCGAACGTTGAGAGAGTTGAAGTACTGGAGGAAAGGTTGAACTTAGTTGAAAATCAGGTAGCAAGTTTAGATCAGATTGTCAACGAAGTCAAAGCTGACAAGAGCGAAGTACAAGAAGTTAGCAAAAAAATTGACGACCTCAAGGCTGAAAAGGCTCAGGATGTTTCCCGCTTAGAGCAGATGGCCATGTGGGGCATTGGGCTTGGTGTAATTGGTGTTATAATAGGAATAATTGGTTGGTTCAGGCCGTAATCTAAGTAAACACTGTTTTTGAGCTCTTCGTTATATGCAGAATACTTCAATCATCCAAAAAGGGGGGATGGTAAAAGATAGTGAAGTTGAAAAAGCTATTTTCTTTAGGTTCATTTATAGACATTTTTCACACCTAAACTCACAGGAGGAGGGAGAAGATTATGAAGAAACTTTTAACGGTTTTTGTGGCACTTTTAGTAGTTGTTAGCTTGTTTGCGGCGGAAAAGCCATTCACACTGGGACCAAACGTAAAGTATGCGGGTTCTGTATCATTTTCACTTGTTGTGACTGCTGATGGTGCTGATATCAGCGGATCTTTAACCGTTGACAGTGCAGAACTTCCATTTGGCCCAAAAAGTGATACACAGGCTGGGGCAACGTTCGATATTACTTACAGTCCATTCGGTGGCGTTGGTTTGACACTTAAAAGCATCACGTTCAGCACACCGTATTTCGGAGCATTCTACAGCACAGGCAAGCAGTTCGTCAGCGATTACTTCACAGGTAAGAACTACTCAGCAAGTGGAAGCCCATTTACCACTGCTATGGCAGACTTTGCAGATTCGCTGAAACTCACATTCCCAGCAGTACAAGGGCTTGAGCTTTACATGCTTGACAAAACATCAGAAGGAACAGTAACATGGTTTGACGATATGCTGTTAGCAAAATACACAATCAGTGGATGGACAGTTGTCGGTGGTCTGTACAATGTTAAGGATACAAACACTCACGAATTTGGTGCAGCAGTTAACGGTTCTATCGGTTTGGGTGTCGTCACACCAACAGTTACGGTATTCGCCGGTATGGTTGCAAGTAGTACAATGGTACCAATGGTTGCAAGTAGTACAATGGTACCAGCGGTAGATGTTAACGTCAGTGCAAATCTCACAATGGCTGGTCTTACACTCGAACCCAAATTCAAATACGGGGAAAATCTTGATAGGCTTGAGTACAAGTCAAGCAATATAGTAAACGGTAAGTTTGTACAGCTTGGTGTAAAATATGTCTTAACAGTTGCACCAGTAACATTGACAGCACAAATAACACCAAAGTACGATTTTGCTCCAGCAACACCAACATTCACACTCCCACTCAATGAACTGTCAGCAAAGGTAGAAGTTACACCAGTAACATTGTTGGTAAAGACAACAAATGCTGATGTTCTTGACAAAAACAAGAAATACACACTCTACACAGAAGCCTCTTACAAAGACGCTATGCTCTCCGCGAGTGCAAAAGCTGAGTGGGCAGATATAACAGAGTTGGCAACATACACGTACATTCACCTCAACGGATCCGTCAATGCAACACCAGATCTCACACTTGAAGGAAACTTCAGGATGGTTACAACAGGTGATGACAAGATGGGTTACAACGCAATGTTCACATATAAATTCACACCAAACGTAAGCTTCACTGGATTCTATGGAACACTAACAAAAGACGCAGATGGTAATTACACTGTTATCAACGCAAAGCCAACATGGAACCTCAAACTCTCATACTCAGCAACCTTCTAATAGTTAACTAACCGAAAAAATCCCCGCCTGAAGAGGCGGGGATTTATTTTTGGGCCAAGGTTACGGCTACTATTCTCAAACGTAAAACTCAAACTACGCAAGGATGTTGTCTACTTAGTTTGATACTAAGCGCGAGCTTCTGTTTTGAACAAGCCTTGTTCTGAAATCCAGTGAAAGCTTAGAAGGCCTTAGCATTCGATTATTAACCAATTTTGCATCACACGGATGGCTTTTGAATAGTTCAGGTAGGACTTTTATTCCAGTGCTTGCCATCTTTGTACTCTCTGTACATTTCCCAGCAAAAAACAAAAAGCTCCCCGTTCATCAGGGGAGCTTTTTTTCATTGATGTTTGCTTATCTTTTAATCGAATAAAACGCCCCTACACCTTTGTAGATGGCAGCATCGCCGAGTTCTTCTTCGATTCTGAGCAGTCTGTTGTACTTTGCAATCCTTTCGCTTCTTGAAAGTGACCCGGTTTTAATCATACCAACATTCGTTGCAACTGCAAGGTCTGCGATGAACGTATCTTCCGTTTCTCCGCTTCTGTGCGAGATAACGTTTGTCATACCAGCGGTCTTTGCCATTTCTATTGCATCGAGCGTCTCTGTGACCGAGCCAATCTGGTTGAGCTTTATGAGGATTGAATTTGTGGCGAAGAGTTCAATTCCTTTGGCAAGTCTTTTGACGTTAGTGACATACAAATCATCACCAACGATTTGCACCTTTCCACCGACTTTCTGTGTGAATTTCACGTAGCTGTCCCAATCTTCTTGTTCGAATGGATCTTCGATGGAGATGATAACGGGCCAGTATTTGTCGACGAGCATGGAGTAGTACTCAATAAGTTCATCACCAGTCTTTTCCGTTCCATCGATGTTGTATTTTCCTGTCTCTTCATTGTAGAACTCACTTGCTGCGCAGTCGAGTGCGATGAATATGTCTTTTCCAGGTTCATAGCCGGCTTGCTCAATTGCCTTTATGAGCACTTGTATCGCTTCTTCGTTCGATGAGAGATTTGGTGCGAATCCGCCTTCATCTCCAACGGATGTGACATGTCCTGCTTCTTTGAGTATCTTTTTGAGTGTGTGGAATACTTCTGCACCGTACCTGAGGGCTTCTCTGAACGATGGTGCGCCCGCTGGAACGAGCATGAATTCTTGAATGTCTAAGCTGTTATCCGCGTGCGCTCCTCCGTTGATGACGTTCATGAACGGAACAGGGAGTACTTTTGCATTTGCACCGCCGAGGTATTTGTAAAGTGGCAGGCCGGCGCTTTCTGCCGCTGCTCTTGCAACTGCCATCGATACTCCGAGAATTGCATTGGCTCCGAGCTTTGATTTGTTCTCGGTGCCATCGAGTTCAAGAAGGACTTTATCGAGGTACACTTGGTCGAATGCATTCAAACCAACCACTCTCGGTGCGATGATTTCGTTTACGTGTTCCACTGCTTTGAGTACGCCTTTTCCTTGGTATCTCTTCTTGTCCCCATCCCTCAGTTCGAGTGCTTCGAACTTACCTGTGGAAGCACCACTTGGAACTATAGCACTGCCAAAGCTACCATCCTCAAGCAAGACCTCAACCTCAACTGTCGGATTTCCGCGGGAATCGAGCACTTCTCTCGCCCTTACATCGATAATCTCTACGTACATACCTACACCTCCTGAATAAGTTGATATGATGGAACGTAAGCCAAGAATATTATACCACACATCACACTTCGTGACAATTTTCACCAATGTAAATATTAAACTATGAATTCTGAATCAGACGATTCACGTGAACCTGTGTTATACAATTTTGACCTCGTACGGTTTCAAATGAACTCCTTCGAACGTTTCGTTGTGTCCAGCGATGTTTGCGTAAACTCTGAATCCGTAGTTCCCATCGGTTACGGTATAGGCCACAACAAATGTGTTGTGGCCAACGTTTTCAACCCAAGCATTCGTGAGCCATTCGTTTTCTTTTCTAAAGTTCGTCCATGCCATAACCTCTCTGAGCAAACTTCCTTCCCTGTTCAATTGTTCTTCAACCGAGACGCCGGTAAATGCTCTGTTGAATCTGACGGCCTTCCAAAACGTCTGGTTTTCGCCAGAGAGTGAAGCGTGCCACGGGAATGGCTCGATAACATCTTCGGTGAATGTGGAGTCGTAGACACCTTTCATGCCAAGTTCATCACCGTAGTAGATGAATGGAACGCCCGGTGTTGTCATGAGTAAGCCGAAGAAAACTTTCCTTTGGTCTTCTTGCTGGATGAGGCTTGCGAGCCTATGCATGTCGTGGTTACCTGTGAAGTTGCTTGGTAGGTATGGTTTTTTTGTTAGTGTCCTTTGGAAGCAATCGACGATTTTGTAAACGGCTCCATGTTGCATAGACTCTCTAATTGCTTCTGTGAAATAGAAGTTGAACGAACAACCAATTGTCTTTGCGTATCTGTCAACTATCTCTGGGTCGTCCCAGACCTCCGTAACGGCAAATATGTCTGAACCTTTTACCTGTCTTGCTTTGTCCATAACAAGTTTCCAGTATGCAACATTTTTTTCGTGGTCGTATCTAAATCTACCTTCTTTAATATCGTAATCGTATATGTGTTTTGCTGCATCGAATCTGAAACCATCAACACCTTGATTGAGCCAAAATTCAACGATTTCAAGTGATTTTTGGACAACTTCTGGATTTTCGTAGTTCAAATCAGGTGAAGAGCCACCGAAAACGCCGTAGTACCACTTTCCGTTCCTGTTGTGCCAGAGCAGTTCTTCATCCCAGTGCCTTTTTTCGCTCAAATTGAAGTGAGGTTGTGCCCACAAGAAGTAATCCACGTACGGCTTTTCTCCGTTCATGGCGGCTTTGAACCAAGGGTGCCTGTCAGAAACGTGGTTGAGCGGAAGGTCTATTACCATCTTTATCCCTTTTTCATGCAGTGCATCGACCATCGCTTTGAAGTCGGAAAGTGAACCGAAGGAAGAGTTCGTATCGAAATAGTCGATGATATCGTATCCGTGATAGCTCGGTGATTTGAAATGTGGTGTGAGCCAGACGAGGTTTACCCCAAGCGTTTTCAAGTAATCCGCCTTTTGTGCAATGCCTCTGAAATCGCCTATCCCATCCTCGTTTGAATCTGCAAACGACCTTACGAAAATCTCGTAACCTATCATGTCAGCTTTTCCCTCCAATTCTCAAGTTTGAAGTCTTTGAGCTTAATTTGACATTGGTTTGATATTATGAATTTATCAGCCTCTTCACTATCGCTTTGAAATGTTCGCCGCGCTCTTCGAAATTTTTGTACGCATCGTAGCTCGCACCGGCCGGTCCCAAAAGCACGTAATCTCCCTCGCCTGCCATCTTCGATATTTCAACAACCGCCTCTTCGATGTCTTTGTAACGTCTGTAGTTAATTTCCCGTTCTTTCAAGTACGGTTCGATCTGGTCTGCGATGGGACCAACGATGGCAACGTGTTTGCATTTTTTCTTTATTTCGTCAGCTAGTTGTGTGTAGTCTTCGTTTTTGCCCTTACCTGCGATTATCAAAAAGAGGTTCCCGTCGAAATTTTCGAGTGCTTTTAGCACGGCTGCTGCGTTTGTTGCCTTCGAATCGTTGTAGTAGTGTGCACCGTTTATCGTGCCGCAGTACTCCATCCTGTGCGGAAGCGGGACGAAATCTTCAAGCATACTCATCGAGAAAGGGAGGTTCAGAACTTTCAAAACGGTCTTCGCAGCGGCAATGTTTTCCACATTTTGCTTTGTGCGTATGTGGAATGGGATCTGGTCGAATTTGAAATCAGCGGTGAACGGTACTCGTTTGGCTTGGACGAGTGATAGCCTTCTGAACGTTTCCATATCCTTTGGATTGTAAATGAAATGGTCTTCGTTGTCTTGGAATTTTGTTATTTTGAACTTCGATTCAACGTAGTGTTCCATCGATGGATGCCAATCGAGGTGGTTGGGGTAGATGTTGGTGATGACTGCAACGTGCGGTTTGAAGTACTCAGCCCAATAAAGCTGGAAACTGCTGATTTCTATAACAAGATATTCAGGCTTTTTCCCTTCAAGGAGCACCTGCGCAATAGGTATGCCTATATTTCCAGACAGCTGAGAACTTGCGGATTTTGAGATGAGGTGGTGTATCATGGAGACTGTGGTGCTTTTTCCCACCGAGCCGGTCACCGCAATGATTGTAGGTTTCCATTCAAGGTCTTTTGTGAAGTAGGTTATCTCTGTATCAACGTGCTTTCCCATTTCCTTAGCTTTTGTAAGTATCGGGTGGTTGTATGGAACGCTCGGGCTTGTGAGTATGATGTCCGCTTCGAGTATCCGTTCGCTGTTTGTTCCTTCTTCGTACGGTATGTTAGCTTGCTGCAGGTAGGCTTTGTCTTCATCTGAAAGCCTTCCCGATTCACTTACAAAGACCTCTTCTCCAAGTGATTTCAAATACCGTGCTGCGTATTTGTTGCTTAATCCAAATCCCAAGAGTGCGAATTTCAAACCAACCACTCCTTTGAAACTTAATTTTTTTTCTGGATATATTTTACCACACTGAATAGTTATAAACCGATTTTTGTGGAAATGTTCAAGGAATTTTCATATATTTCTTCAACGTTTGACTTTCACCGTTCTATTGTGGTATACTATACCTTAGTAAACTATACAAATGTATAATATATGTTGTCGAACATAACAAAGAGCGATATATGGTCTATTTGGTTCACTATAACAAGTGGACAGACGAAAGGGGGCAAGGATATGCTTTACAAGAGTGTTGCTTTGTTGGATATGGATTCTTATTTTGCCTCCGTTGAGGAATCGAAAAACCCTTCGCTGAGAGGAAAGCCTTTTGCGGTGATTGGAAATGGTGAAAGGCCCATCGTGATAAGTGCAAATTATGTGGCAAAAAGTTTCGGTGTGAAGACTGGGATGGTCATCACAGAGGCAAAGAAACTGTGCCCGAAAATCATATTCGTGAAAGCGGATTTTTCGCAGTACGAATTCACAACGCTTAAGATTATCCAACTTGTCGAGAAATATTTCCCTGTTTACAAGGAGGCGAGTATAGACGAAGTGTATATAGCAGTCGATGTGGTCGGTAATGTGTCTGAAGGTTTGGCAAGGCTCAGGGAGTTAAAAGAAGAGATAAAAGAGAGGCTCAACCTTACTTGCACGGTGGGTGTGGGGAAAAATCCGATCATTGCAAAGAGTGCCTGCGAGGTGGCAAAGCCTGATGGATTTTTCGTCGTCGAGGACTTTGAAAGTTTTGCCAAGGAGTTGCCGATAAAGAATGTGGTGGGTGTTGGTAAAGAGAGTGCGAAGGTCTTGGAAGAATTCGGTATAGAAACTCTTGGGCAGTTTTTAGATGAAAAAAGACTTGAAGGGTTGAGTGGTTTCCAAAAGCTGAAGGCGTTGATTTTGAAAGAGTATACGGAACCTGAATTTTTCAAATTCGTTCCCCCAAAAAGTGTTGGACATTCGCTTTCTTTAGATAGACATGTGGACAATTTAGATGAATTGCTCGAGGTGTATAAGTACCTTACTTTTGGGCTGTACTCGAAGTTATTGAGGGGAAAGATGGGCACAAAGAGTGTGAGTTTGTATTTAAAAGACAGGTTCGGTTCGTTCTCAATTTCCCGCTCGTTTGTTTTCCACACGAACGATTTCCTGCTCATTTCAAAGGTGATCGAAAGCCTGGCTGAGAGGTTGTTCAGAGGCTATCCTGTTTCAAAGGTTGGGATTTCGCTGAATAATCTGAAAGTGATCAACGGTATTCAGGATTCTCTGTTCTGGGCAGAAGAGCAAAGGAAATTCGAAAAATTATCGGAACTTGATAATGTCTTTTTCGGTGGCTATTTTGTACTGCGCGGAAAGAAGATAGTGTAGATTAGGTAACTTCGATGGATTTTGGAAGTGGTATAATTGATTTGAAAGTTTTCAGTTAAGAGAGAGTAAAAGAACATAAGGAGTGAGAGCATGTACGAGATAGTTGAAATAACCAAATCAGTCAAAGTGCTGAGAGCACCTGTTAACGTGGGTTTTTTCTTTAGAGATGAATGCGTGGTGATAGACTCTGGAAGCAGTGCAGAATACGGTAAAAAGATATTGAAATTTTTGGAAAGCGAAAGTGTGAAAAACTTTACTATAGTCAATACTCACTCGCACGCCGACCACATCGGTGGAAATAGCTTATTACAGCAAAAAAGCAAGTGTAAGATCTACGCAGCGGATTTTGAGAGTGCTTTTATCGAACATACCCAGCTTGAACCCATGTATCTTTGGGGCGGACCGATTTTTGATGGTATAGACAACAAATTCTTGATGGCAACACCATCGATTGTGACGAACATTCTTGAATACGGCTGGTCTGATGAGCTCGGAGTAGAGACTATACCACTGCCCGGACATTCGTTCGATATGATTGGTGTGCTGATCAAGGATGGAGGTAAGAGGATATTCTTCATAGCTGATGCGGTTGTTTCAAAGCAGACAATAGAGAAGTACAAGGTGTATTTTCTATGCGATGTGGCTGAACACCTCAAAACTTTGGCAGGTCTAAATAAATGGGTTGAGAGTGTTGATTTCATCGTACCAAGTCACGGTGAGATCTTCGATTTTGGAACTGATAACGGAGAACTGTTAAAGAAAGAATTTCTTAGTCTTGTTGAGGAGAACAAGAAGGTCCTTGAATACGTTGCAGGATTTATCGCTGGAGTTGTTTTAGAGCCAAAGACAATCGACCAGATTTTAAGCGAGGTGGTTCGTGAATTTTCGATCCCACTCGATGCAACAGCGTACGTATTGTTGCTCCAAACGTTGAAGGCGTATTGCAAATATTTGATTGATATAGGGGAAGTTGGTATCACTTTTGAAAGAGGAAAGCTGGAATATTTCAGAAAGCTCTGAGCTGAGAAATTCAGGAGTTGAGGATAGATGGCAAAACTCTATAAGCAGTTCGGGAAAAGTTCTGAGAGAGTACGAAGGATCGTTTCGTTGATATTATTCAGCGTTGTATTGCTCTGGATTGGAGTTATATTTTACTTTTCTACCAGACCGCCTGATGAATCTCACAAACAGTCGCATTTTGTGTACCGAGTGATAAAGAAAATTGATAGTGTTTTGGATTTTTCTAACACAGAGCTTTTCAAGAAGATGGAAAGAAGAGTGAAGATACTTTGGTTTGGCACGGAATACGTACCTGCCGAGATGGTGATAAGAAAGACGGCACACTTTGGATTGTATCTTGTGTTCGGATTTTTGACGGCCTTAACATTTTTTTGGTGGAAAGGGGATATAATAATAGCGGCGGTTGTGGGTGTCACTCTGCCTTCAACGTATGCTATATTCGATGAGTACAACCAGATATTCTACAGACGGGGCGCTTCATTGAACGATGTGGTAATCGATTCTTCTGGAGCGTTAACGGGAACGCTGTTTTTCCTCGTGTTATTAAGTGTTGTTTTGTTTATCAAGGAATTGAAACATGCGAAAAGCCGTCTGAAAGAGGTGGAAAGATGAAGGAAGTTTTGAATAGAAGGAACACAAACCCTTTTTGGGCTAAGAGATCGTCATTAATTGTGTTATTTTTAGTGCCTTTGGTTTGGAGCTTGGGATTCGGCCAGACGGTGCTTTACACGTACGCTCAAGATGTTGCGCCAAAGTTCATGCTAAAGGGTAACTCGCTTACAGGTTTTTGCCACGACATCGTTGTTGAGCTGAACAAGGAGCTCAAATCTTCTGGAATTAGAATCGAATACAAATCGAATCAGTTAAAAACGATTTCTGAAATCTTCAGCGCACTTTCAAAGGGAGAAATTCAGGTGTTCATAGGTGCTGCGTACGACAAGCAGCGCGGAGAGTCTGCTAATTATCTCCAGCCACCACTGTACGGTTTAAGGGAGATGTTCCTTGTAAGTGCAAAGGAAAAGGAAAAGTTCAACGAAAAGTTGCAAGTGAAAATAGGCGTGATAGGTGGAACGGTAACTTCAGAAAGTGTGCCAAGTATCAAAGTCAGGCAAGAGACAGTGGCTTTCAAAAATCTCGATGAAGCTTTAAGAGCACTCGATGAGAGGCGTATAGATGCGATTTTCTATTCCAGTTTGATACTCGGATACACGATAAGTGCTTCTAAGGGAAAGTACGATTACTTAACTGTTCCTTCCGAAAAATATTATCATTACATCGTTTACTCGAAAAATCTGGACAAGACAGTAGTGGAAAAGTTGGAGAACGTCGTCAAAAGATTGCACTCAGAAGGAGTTATTGAAAAGTTGATAAAGAAATACAGCCTCGAGCAGTATGTTTCACCTGGTAACACAGTAGAGATTCTTACCATTGACTGGAAACCGTACGAATGGTACGATCCCGTTAAGAAAGATTGGGTAGGTGTGGACGTGGACGTTGTCCGAGCAGTTTTAAATAAGATGGGATATAAACCAGTTTTTATAACGTTCCCGTGGCCAAGGTGCGTTGAACTGATGAAGGTCGGGGCGTACGATGGTATAATGAGTTTGAGAATCAGTGATGAGCGAAAAGGGTTTCTAAGCTTTCCAGAAGAGCCATTAAGCACTGGAAAAGATGTGCTTTTTAAGTTGAAGGGCTCAAAGGTCAGTATAAACAGCCTTGAAGGAGTACCGCCTGAAACGCTGTGCGGTTATACGGATGGATATGCCTACGGCGATTGGTTCTGGAATTCGAGGTTCAGAAAAATCGCGGTACCAACTGACGAGGTAGGATTTAAGCTTTTGCAAGGTGGCAGAATAGAGCTTTTTGTGTGTAATTTACTTGTGGGCAGACAGCTTGCAAAGGAACTGGGCATTAATGTTGAGTGGTCTCCAACTTTTGGAGAGAAGATGATTTACTACTTGGCATTCTCAAATAATTACCAAGGAACTCTGTTGTCAGAGAATTTTTCACAAGTTTTGCGCCAGTTTAAATCAACAAAGGAGTATTTGCAGATCCTAAGCAAGTATGGGATAACCTATGAAGATTTTTGGAAGTAAGGTTGCTTGTGGTATAATAAAAAAGAGCATATTTTAAGAACTCTTTTCGAGTTTTGGTATTTTAACACACTTGTCGTACTTGACAAATCTTGTAGAAGGTGAAAATGTGGTTGGAAAATATAAAGAACGAAAGTCGGAGAGAATATATCTTGCTCTAAATCTTGTTATACTTGTTATCGTCGCTTTTATATTCTCATGGTATGCAAAAACCTTCTACGAAAACTGGCAAAAAGAAATTGATACCTTCATGAAAAACATGGCTGCCAGCCTCTCTTATCCAGCTTGGACTTACGATAGAAGGGTTATTGAAGAACTCGTAAAAGTTATGATTGAAAAAAGGGATATCTTTTCAGTTGCGGTTTACGATGATAAAGGCAGTAAACTTGCCATTAAAGAGAAAAAATTGGAACTAACACTCTTCGACCAGATTTTCGGAACAAGACGATTGGCAAAATCACTTAACCTCACGTTTGCAGATACATTTGTAGGTAGCATAAGCTTTGGTTACACGGACAGGCAAGCCAGAATGTTTTTAGTCACTACGGGTTTCGTTGCTACGCTGTTCTATATAGTTCTTGTACTTCTGATTTTGAATCTAAAAAAGAACAAACAGCTTGCCTTGATGGTCAATGAACTTAACGAGATGAACTCTGAACTTGAAACGGCTTTCAACGAGCTTGAAGAAGCGCAAAACAAAGTCATCAACGCTGAAAAGATGGCTGCACTTGGCAAATTGATGGTGAACATCGCGCATGATATTAACACACCTACAGGGATAATTTATTCGTCTTTGACTGAACAGATGAACAGATTGGAAAGTGTGAGGGAAAAGTTCGAAGCCGATGAACTTACGGAAGAGGATTTCAAAGATTGCTTGAACACTGTGCGTGAGTTAACTGATATTATGATTCGGAATGCCAGAAAAATAACAGAACTTGTGCAGAGTTTGAAGCGTGTGGCACTGAACGAGATGACTCAAACTTGGGCTGAGGTTAATATAAAATCTGTGGTAAACGATGTTCTTAACGCAATGCATCCTAAGTTGAGAAAGACGAAGATCGAAGTTGTTACAGAAGTAGACGACAACCTGGTGGCGTATACTATCCCAGGTGTAATTGCCCAGATTTTGATGAATTTGATAGACAACGCCATAGTTCACGCATTCGACTACGACAATCCTGGGAAAATTGTGATAAAGTTTGAAAAAGTTAAAAGCCGCAATGATGGTGAATTTCTGCTTTTTACTTTTTCTGACAATGGGAAGGGAATGGACGAAGAGACCAAAAAACGTGCTTTCGAACCGTTTTACACAACCGATAAGGAATCTGGCACAGGGTTGGGACTGAGCATCGTGTACAACCTTGTTGTAGATATACTTGGTGGAGAAATCGAACTTGAAAGCATGCCTGGAAAAGGGACAACTTTCCATATTAAGATCCCCTTGATGAAAAAAGAACGGTAAGAAAACGTTTAAAATTCCTCAAAGGCTTTTTTGATGAAGTCACTTGCTCTGAGAAGGTTGAGAGTCAACTATGCAAAATTAAATTTTTGTTTTGAGTGTGAGATAGCATAATCAATATTGAACTTCTCTTTCTTTCTCAACATTGCGTACAACGTTCGCAATAACTTGTGTACTACTGACATTATCGCTTTTTTGTACGGTATACCTTGCTGCCTTTTTCGTTCATAGTATGTTCGGAAATATTCGTTGTGAATCACTACACTCACTGCCATTAGCCATAGTATTCGTCTTAGGTGGGCATTGCCCCTTTTCGATATGTGTCCTTCTACTTTGCTTTTGCCTGATTGGGCAATGCTTGGATCGAGTCCACAATACGCAATGAGTTTTTTGTATGTACTAAATCTTGAGATATCTCCAACTTCTGCCAAGAAATGCATCGCGCTGTTTTCACCAATACCTGGTATTGACGTGAGTATCTCGATATCAAGGTTTATCGCACTACATTCGCAATATTCTTTCATCATCTTGTCGTATTCTTCAAGCTGTTGCTGTAAAAATTGTAGTTCTTTGATATTTTGCACAAGAATCTTTTCTTTCATCGGCCAATATTGAGCAATCGAGTTATTAGCGAGTTCTTTAAGTTTTTGAGCATTAAGTTTTGTACTTCTGCCACGGTCTTTGGAAAAGAACACATCCAGATTACGAGCCTTTTGAATAGCCTTGGCAGAAGGGAAATGAGAAAGAAGATTGAGGATAGTGTCACTGTAGATATTGGTAACTCTTTCGAGTTCAGGGAAAAGAACGTTGAGCAGTTTTTCGATATTGTCTTTAACTTTTGCGATGCGGTGGATAATGTTTTCGCGTGCTCTGACAATATCACGAAGCTCAGAGTTGACAAAAGCAGAAGAAGGAATTTGATGTTGTAGGTAAAACAAAGCAGTAGCGATAATGCGAGCATCGATTTTGTCGGTTTTGGTCTTTCGAAGAGAAGCAAAGTTTTTAACAGTTAGAGGATTAAAAACAGCGCAAGCAAAGTCGTTGGAAGAAAGGAAAGCCAGAAGGTTGAGATGATAACAGCCAGTAGATTCCATAGCGATGATGATGGATTGTTTTGGGAAGGCAGAGAGTTTGTTTGCGAAGGAGGAAAAGCCTTGCTGGGACATATCGAAAGAAGATTCGAAGATGATGGAACTGGGATTAGAGATAGCGCAGACGTTGAACTTATCCTTGGAAACATCGATGCCGACGAAAACAGGGAAGTTATCCATGAAAAATCCTCCTTTCGAATGATGAGGGCAGGGAGCCTGCTGAACCAATCCTCCATGCTGACGAGGGCTGAAAGCCCAACCAACTAATCATGGTTAAAGGCAGGCAACAGACTCCTTAAATGGCTTAAAAGCCAAGGTGACATAAGTTGTCCTGCCCTCAATTTTTTTAAGCTAAATTATTTATACCATATTTTTATGTAGGAGGTGACATAGAATGCCAGAGTTTTTGAAAAAATCAGGAATAAAAGATAGCAATGGAGAATTTTGGAAAATTTTAGTTGTAGACGACGAACCTGATGTTCATGCTATCACGTCGGTCGTTGCAAGGGATATTGAGTTCGAAGGAAAGAAGGTAAAACTATACAGTGCTTTTTCTGCCGATGAGGCCAAAAAGATACTTACGCAAGTGCCAGACATAGCCCTTGCTATGATCGACGTTGTCATGGAAAAGGATACCTCAGGGCTTGATTTGGTCAGATACATCAGGGAGGAATTGAAGAATCCATATATAAGGCTTGTCATTAGAACCGGGCAGCCTGGATTTGCACCGCCAAGGGAGATTGTTTTGAAGTACGATATAAATGATTACAGAGAGAAGGCGGAACTTTCCAGTAACGGATTGTATACGATGATAATTGCAAGGTTGAGAGAGTACAGAGATATCATTGAGCTCGACACACAAAGGAAACTTTTGGAGCGGAGTGCGTTTTATTCTTCCGTAGTGCTCAACTCAAACGTCGAAGATTTCGACGACGTCTTAACGGAAGCGTTCGACAGCTTTTCTAAGATTTTGGGATTGACCGTCAGAATCGAGAAGCTTAGTGAGGTCAGAGCTGACAAGTTCAATGGTAACGCTTATTCTACCAACGTGTCTTGGAATGAAAGTAAGAGTGTAGAGTTCGTCTTGAGAAAAGAAATAGGCTTAGGTGAGAGGATAAGAGTAGATTTTTCTAAACCTTTGACACGTCATCAGTCCGAGCTAATGACCATGTTCTTGGAACGTTACCTTTCGGCTGTGAATAATTATGTTTTGTCGAAAGACTTGGTAGAAACTCTATACAAGATAATTTATATAATTTCTGAAGTTACCGAAACTAGGTCACTGGAAACAGGCGAGCATGTGAGGAGAGTCGGAAAACTTTCAAGGTTAATCGCTTCGAAATTGGGATACGAAGGTGAATATCTCGAGTTTTTCGAAATCGCCGCGATGTTGCACGATGTTGGGAAGATAGGTATACCGGACGCTATCTTGAATAAACCGGCCAAGTTGTCAGATGAAGAATTCGAAATTATGAAGCGACACACTATCATCGGCTACAATATACTCGCCAGTGTTGAACACCCGCTCTTTAAGTTGGCAGCAAATATAGCACTTTACCATCATGAGAACTGGGACGGAACAGGTTATCCGAAGGGATTGAAAGGTGAACATATACCGCTTGAAGGAAGGATCGTCAGTATAGTCGATGTGTACGATGCTTTACTTTCTGACCGAATTTACAGGCCTGCATGGAGTGAGGATGATACTATACGTTACATTAAAGATAGCTGCGGAAAGAAGTTCGACTCAAAGGTGTGCGATGTATTTTTCAAAAACTACGATGAGGTTAGGGGTATTTATGGGCTCAAGAAATAAAGAATAAGGATTATAAAGAATTCCGGAATTTTTCTAACTTTCAGCGAACGGTTATCAGTTCCTTCAGTTTTTCGAAAGTTTTCTCACCAATTCCTTTTACGTTTCTGATCTCTTCAATGGTTTTAAATGGGCCGTTAGCTGTTCGGTAATCGATTATAGCTTGCGCTTTGGTAGGACCTATACCTGGAAGTTTTTGTAATTCTTCAGAAGTTGCTGTGTTGATGTTAATCTTAGCTTGTTCTTGTTTTTGTGCCGTCTGTGATTGGTTGAGTTTTGCTTGCTGGAGTGTCTGGTTATCATTTTCAATTTCTGGAACGGTTTGAGGTCTGCCGGCGGTGTTTTTCGCACCCGCGATTTCAACTCTTTCAACCTTTATTCTGTCTTTCAACTTTTCGTATGTTTTTTGCCCGATTCCAGGAACGCTCATTATATCCTCAGGCTTTGTGAACGCTTGATTTTCCCTGTATTCGATTATCGCTCGCGCTTTTGAGGGACCTATGCCGGGAAGTGTCTGGAGCTCCTCAAAAGAAGCGGTGTTTAGATCTATAACAGACGGTGCGTAATTTCGCTGAGCTTCTTGAAGCGTGCCCTGGGTTGTTTTGTTTTCGCCACCCATACCCTCTGCCTGCAATTTCAATCTATCGTAGCTGGGATTGAAGAGTACACCTGAGATAACTATCAGTGCTGAAAAAAGAAGGAAAAACGTCTTTTGTTCCTTCGAGAGCTTGGAGTGAAGTGATTTTAAAAACTCCAGAAATCTTGTAAGCAAGATTTCTGGAGAAAAACGTTCCGAGTCGCCCTGGTCTTCGTTTGGCTTGTATCCACCAACACGGTTCAATGGCAACATAAATACAATCCCCCTGAGATACACCCGTACGCCACGTTTGTTTCATATCTTTTTTACCGTTCTCATCTGAGTTGTCGAATTTACCCTCCTATTTTGGTTACCTTTGCCCCTTTTGTGTAGCCGTATTTTTCGAGCTCTACCCAATCCTGTGAGAAGTAGAAGTTCTTCGCCTGATTTTCGCTGGTGAATATTCCAAAACAGATGACGTACCCTGCGTTCGTAGAGACGCTGAAAGCACTTATGCCGAGTGTTCTAAGGTTGACAACGGATTTGAAAGCTTCTTTTGAGCTTGAAACTGGATCGGTCTTCACCGTCCAAAATCCTTTTGAGGGATTCAATTCAGGCATCACGTTCGTTGGTGTCACAACTACATACTTGCCTGAACCTGTACGGTCTAATACATAGTTCTGTGTTATCTTTGCTATCTTGAGGGCGGTCTCTCCATCAACAACGTACACGTACGCATTCGTTAAAATACTTCCGGGTAGATTCTCAGCCATCCTTGAAACTAAGAGGTTGTAGTCGAACTTTGTGATATCTTTGAGGAACTTGTTTTCTTCAATAACAGGTTTCGCCTGCCCGCCTTCTGCAGTCGTCATAGTTGCACTCTGGTTTACCTTAGTTCCTAAAGATTGGTCGGAAGATTGAGAAGATTGTGCGGCTGCGGTATCTGTAGTGCTTGTTGCTTGTATCAAAGGTATTAAATTCTCGGTTTGTTTGTTTTGTTTACCTTCTTCGCTCGAAGGCTTTATAACTTGTGATTGAGTAAGGGTGCTTTCATTAGCCACCGAAGGTAAGAGCACAGTTAATGTACTCTCCTGTGCAGGCTCGACTACAATAACGGTCTGCGTTGCTGTCGTTAACGTCTTTTCCACTGGTGGATTAGTGTTAGTCCCTATCTCCCGTATCACAACTTCGACTTTGGACTTCTGCATCTTCAGATAAAATGCGTAAAATGCCAGTGCTATTGTAACTAACGAAAGTGCTATGATGATAACTGATAGGATTTTTAAGTCAAAATCAGTAATTTCCCTCCACTTTCTCGAACCAATGGGTGTCCTCTGCTTCATTGCTGATTATAACCCCTCTTCGCAGTACTTTATGGTAAGTTCTATTGTAGCTTCCACATCAGGTTCGTACACCATTTCGCTCGGGGTGTGGATGTACCTTGTTGGTATAGATATCGTAGCGCTCGGTATACCTGCTTTCGTGGCTTGGTAACCCGCTGCATCGGTTCCTCCGAATATGAGTACTTCCATCTGATGCGGTATGTTGTACTTTTCAGCGAGTTCTTTTAGCTTGTCGACGATGTGTCTGTTGCTTATCGAAGCGGAATCCTTTACTTTTATACACGTACCTTTGCCAAGTTCCATCGGGACCCTCTTCAATCCTTTTGGCGTGTCTCCAACGCCTGTAACATCTAGTGCTATTGCAACGTCAGGCTCTATATCGTATCCCGCAACGTGTGCTCCGATGAGTCCCACTTCTTCTTGAACAGCGAATACGCCGTATACGGTGTTCGTAGGTTCCTTCAAACGTTTGAGTACTTCTATTATAACCGCGCATCCGATTCTATCATCCATCGATTTGCTTATCATGTATTCACCTTGTTTGATGAAATAGCTATCGAACGTTCCGAACGTGCCGATTGGACACAATTTTTCAGCCTCTTGCCTTGATTTTGCTCCGATATCGACGAAGAGTTTTTCAAACGACATCTTTTGGATGTTGGTTTGGAGTTCTTCTGGTGTTTCGCCCTCGATTCCCACAATGCCAACCACATCTCCAAATCTCAATCTTGATTGGTAAATCGTGTACGGAGAAACACCACCAACTCTGTCTATTTTGAGAAAGCCTTTGTCATCGATATTTGTAACAACAACACCGATTTCGTCCATGTGGGCGTCAAGAAGGACTTTTTTATCACTTTTGCCATTCTTCCAAACGATTAAATTACCAAGCTTGTCTATTCTGTAACCATCGATATGCCCTTCGAGTTCTTTGAGGATTACCTGAGTTATTTCCGATTCCCTCCCACTTGGACTTTTTGCCATCGTCAGTTTTTCAACCAATTTTTCCAACACAATGAACACCCCCGCTTTTTTGGTTTTTATGTATGTTGTTTTCGTACTGAATAAAATTATACCACAACTTACCTTTCGAACAAACAATTAATTAAGGTTTAAACAACACAATCTAAACATATTCTAAATCTATTCCATTGTTTTGCGTGGTATAATCAGAATTACCGAAAATTTCAAGCCAGTAGGAGGCATGTTCAAGAATATGGGAATTGGAATAGAAATCCTCCACGAATGTACGTTATGTCCGAGGATGTGTAAGGTGGATAGAAGTGTAACGAAAGGTGTCTGCACGGTTGGATATTTGCCTAAATTGTCGAATATCGTTCTTCACAAAGGTGAAGAACCACCATTGTCTGGGGAGAAAGGTGCAGCTGCGGTATTTTTCACGGGTTGTCAAATGAAATGTACTTATTGTCAGAACATGGGTTTTTCGCAGAAAGGCGTTGGGTTTGAGATAAGCGTAGAAGAGTTGGCTTGCGGGTTTTTGAAAGCGCAAGAGGCGGGTGCAAAAACGCTTGATTTGGTGACTCCAACACCGCATCTTCCTTGGATAATCAAGGCTTTGGACATGGCAAGGGAAAGAGGTTTTTCGTTGCCAGTTGTTTACAATACATCAAGTTACGAAAGAGTCGAAGTGTTGAGAGAAATCGAAGGCTACGTTGATGTGTACCTTGCCGATATAAGGTACACGGATAATGAATACGGAAAGGTTTATTCGAAAGTTCCGGATTATTGGGATGTTGCGCAGCAAGCGATTTTGGAAATGTACAGGCAAGTAGGCCCTTTCGATGAGGAAAGGATGAGAGGACTTATCGTGCGAATCCTTGTGCTGCCAAACAATGTGAGTGGTCATGAAAAAGCGTTTGAGTTCATAGCCAAGCTCGATAAGAGGATACCAGTTGCTCTTATGTCCCAATACATTCCACACTTTGGTGCGAAAAACGACCCACTGATAGGCAGGAAGATCACAAAGCAAGAGTACGAAAGCGCACTGGATAAGTTGATCGAGTTTGACCTTGATGGTTGGATGCAACTTGATGAGAAAGAGCGAGTCACAACCGCACCTATAGATTGGAGATGCAGGTTGTAGTTCGAGAGAAATTATTATGTTGAGAGAGGTTAGATATGGGCAAGCGTGAGTTTATCGGAATAGATCCATCCGCAACTTTATCGGTTAGCGTTACCAAAGGTTGTCCTCTTAATTGCGCACACTGCGGAGGACATTATTTAAAACACATGGTTCAAGTTGAGGACCTGGAAAAGTACGCAGAAAAGTACAAATCTTTCCTCATCAGTGGCGGGATGTTGCCAAACGGAGAGATACCTTTTGGAAAGTACATCAGCTTTCTTAAAGAGCTCAAAGAAAAATACGGTTTGAAATACAACTTTCACATAGGCTTTCCCCTCAATCCGCCTTATGAGATAGAAGAAGTTGCAGACGTGGTCAGCTTCGATTTCTACGCTGACAAAGATGTACTGAAGGAAATATACGGTATAGAAAGGGAACCAGAGCAGATATTAGATGCGGTTTTGCCTTTAAAAGTCCAAAAGGTGCCACATATAACAATCGGTGTTTTGTGTGGTAAAATATCTCATGAGGGAAAAGCTCTCGAAGTGCTTTCAGAATATTTTGAAAGCGTTGTCTTAAACGTTTTTATCCCAACTCCTTTGACGAGGTATGCGAATTGTCAGCCACCGGAAATAGACGAGGTGGAGAAGATATTTGAAAAAGCAAGCAAGTTGTTCAATAATGTCGTACTTGGTTGTATGCACCCACGAGGCGAATACAGAAAACAGCTGCAAGAAAGGATACAAAGGCACGCGGGCTTTATTGTGAAGCCTACAGATAGAACTTATGATTATCACGGCTGCTGCTCTTTTTATGTGAAATAACTAAAAATTGGAAACGAAGGTGATAGATATGGGAAGTGTTAAAAAGAACTTACTGGATTTTACTTACGAAGAACTGGTTGAAGAATTCGCAAAACTCGGACTTGAAAAATTCCGCGTTGATCAAGTGTGGGACTGGATATTCAAAAAGAAAATATTTGACTTCGGTGAGATGACAAATCTTTCAAAAGAGCACAGGCAAATTCTTGCCGAGAGGTTCTATATTGGTATCCCAAAACTTTTAGATATGCAAGTTTCAAAAATTGATAAGACGACGAAATTTCTTTGGGAACTGGATGATGGAAACACAATAGAATCCGTGCTGCTGTTCCACCCAGATAGGGTGACTGCGTGCATTTCATCGCAGGTTGGTTGTCCTGTTAAATGTGCGTTCTGTGCGACCGGCCAGAGTGGTTATGTAAGGAATCTTTCCGCAGGTGAAATCGTAGCTCAGGTTATCGCTATGGAAAAAGAAAGGCGTGTGAACATAGGAAACATCGTTTATATGGGTATGGGCGAGCCACTTTTGAATTACAACGAAGTCGTGAAGAGTGTGCGGATATTGAATCATAAAAAGGGTAAGAACATAAGTATGAGGAGAATTTCGATATCAACGGTAGGCTTACCGGAAAAAATAGTGCAGCTGGCAAATGACCTACCAGAAGTCAAACTTGCTATTTCACTGCACGCTCCGACGAATTACAAAAGGGACATGATAATTCCATTGAACAGAAGATACTCCGTCGAAGAAATAATCCACGCTGTGAAGGAATACCAGAAGATCACTAAGAATCGCGTCACATTTGAGTACATCTTGATTAGAGAATTCAACGACTTTCCGGATGATGCTGAAAAACTTGCCGAGCTCCTCAAAGGAATAGGAGCTTACGTAAATCTCATACCGGTTAATCCTGTCCAAACCGACAGTGAGATAAGGATGGAAAGACCGCATCACTGGGCTATTGAAAGGTTCAAGCAGATTCTCGATAAGCACAATATCGAAAACGAAATAAGGAAAGAAAAGGGAACCGATATAGATGCAGCTTGCGGTCAGCTCAGAAGAAGACATATATCTGGTGGTAAAGTAAACAAGGTGAAAGAAACAAAATAAGGGGATGGTACCGTTGATCGACAAAAGAGGGAAAAAAGTGAAAAATGACGCATCGAAGAAAGGAAAAAACATAGGCGTGTTGCTCGTTTCTGCTCCGGTTTTAGTCGTTATCGTGTTGATGTTGGCGGTAATTTCAGGACTCCTTTCGTTTTATTTGTTGATGTTCCTGGAAACGAAAAAGGGAACTGTGCTTCTTCCAAATTTCATAGGTACCGATGTCCGAACGGCAGAACAAAAACTGAGGAGTATGGGTTTCAAAATTGAAAAAGTGGGCGATTCTGGAAAGGTTATCAACATGGATCCTCCCGGCAATACGGTCGTGAAGAAGGGTAGAAAAGTAAAGCTGTTTGCTGAGAATGCAGTTCAGAAATCGCTGCTAATTCCAGATTTTAAAGGAACGTGGTATAAGAGCGTTCAGCAACTTTTCAACCTGATGGAAATACATTCCGTAATCAAAAAAGTGCCTGAGGGTGGGTTGGAGGGTACAGTTATCCAAACATCACCTACTCCCGGCAGTAAAGTTTTCACAGGAGACATTGTTACATTGTTTGTAAGTACGGGCACGGGCTCTGCAGGTACAAGTTCTTCCGAGAACGAGGAGCGTCCAATGGAAAGACTCGATAGCACTATAAGCGAGCCACAGCCGGGAGGGACGGAAAGTGCGCTGGAAGTTATTCCACCGTCAGTTCCGGTTGAATCTCGGAGTTCCCAGGAAACTAAAACTGAGCAAGAAACAAACGAAAGTTATCCTTTGAGCGAAGGCACTCCGCTTAATCAAGGGGGTCAGTTCTGAGAGATGAAGCAAGAAAGGAAATTGGGCAGGGTTATTAAGTTTTACTCTAATCTTCTCGTGGTTCAGGACCTCGAAAGTGGTGAAAGGTTTTTATGTAAGTTGCGAGGTAAGTTTAAGAAGCAAGGGATAAGACCCATCGTTGGTGATGTGGTTGAATACGTCAAAGTTGTTGGCAACGAAGGGGTAGTGGAGAATATTCTGAATAGGAACAACGAATTAAAAAAGCCGAGCGTTGCAAATGTGGATCAGGTTATAATCGTTACTACTCTTGAGAAACCACAAGTGCCTTACGATATTCTTGATAGGTTCATTGTTTTGGTAGAGTATGAAAAGTTGCCCATAGTCATCGCATTAAACAAAGTGGATTTACTTTCCGAGAAACAGATCATGCAATTTGAATCCATATACGGAAAACTTTACCCGATAGTTAAAACAAGTGCCGTCGAAAAGGTTGGTTTAGAGGAGCTAAAAAGACACCTGATGGGAAAGGTATCTGTCTTTGCAGGTATGTCGGGTGTCGGTAAGAGCAGCCTGTTGAACACTATAGAAAGTACACTTAAATTAAGAACCGGTGAGATTTCTGAAAAGTTGGAACGCGGTAAGCACACAACCACAGCTGCTGAACTGCTTTCGCTTTCGTTCGGAGGATGGGTAGTTGATACGCCAGGGTTTGCAAGTCTTGAGATTTCACACATCAAGCCTTTGGAGCTACGAGAGCTTTTCATCGAGTTCGAAAACGATAATTGCTTCTTCCCGGATTGTTTACATCTGAATGAACCCGAATGCTTTGTAAAAAAGTCTGTTGAGAAAGGGAAGATAAGTCCTTCAAGATACGACAGTTATGTGAAGTTCTTGAACGAACTGATTGAGAATCAAGAAATGCGAGCAAAGGAATAAAAAAGCGCTCCGTTTGTTTTTAAGGAGCGCTTTTTGTTTATTCAAACAGTTCTATGAGCCTTTTAAATATGGCGTTGAGTTTCAGTTGCAAGGAAGTGTTTATTATGGATGGCATATGGAAGTCTATAAACCCTTCTTTCAAAGCCCTTTGATAGATCACCTCTAACCTGTCAGCCATGGTGTTCATTGACCAGTGCTTTTCGACATATTCTATGCCTCTTTTTCGTAGTTCATCCTTCTTTTCAAGGGCAGTGATTATCGCATTGTAGAACTCTTCTTCATCGATACCCGTGGTTATGGCTCCTTCGCCATTTACAAGCACGTTTGCAATGCCTTTGTAAGCTATTGCGACGACGGGTATACCGCTTGCCAAAGCTTCTAAAACGACCAGACCTTGTGTTTCTGTAAGTGATGCAAATACGAATAGATCAGCGGCTTTGTAGTAATCTTTTATTTCCTTATGTGGAACGTATCCGGCAAAGACAACCCTTTCTGATAGCCCTTCGTCTTGGAAGAAGTTCTCAAGCTCTTTCCGTTCAGGTCCATCTCCAACGATTAAGAACCAAACATTGGGTTCATTGTGCATGTAGCGTGAAACCACTTTTGAAAGAAATCCCAGATTCTTTTCTTTTGCGAGCCTTCCTGCGTACATTAACAGTACAGCGTCCTGTGGTATGCTGTATCCTCTACGGATGTCCTTTTCAGGTGGCTTGGAAAACTCTATTGTATCGATGCCTGTCGGTACAACCTCGATAGGCCTTTGCACGCCGTACGATATGAGTTCACGTTTTATTTCTTCCGTTGGTGCTATAACGGTGTTGACCTTGTTGCAAAACCACTTAGAGAATTCCTCAACTGTCCGTCTGTCCGGTGTAAACGGCGGTGGTACGTAATGCCTATATTCGGTCAATAGTGTATGATAGGTATGAACATGGGGCAATTTCAAGTCTTTTTGCACTTTTAAAGCTCGCATACCGAGTGCCATAGGATCATGGCTGTGGATTATCTCTATCTTGTTCGCAAGCGCGAATTCTATTATCTTTATGTGGTTTGCAAAGACGACTTTGTGCTGCTTTTCTAGAAGAAAAGGAATACCTGGTACAACGAGGGCCTTGTCTTCTCCTTCCGGTTTAACGGGTGCTACAATGTAGACCTCATGCCCCCGCATTTCCAAATATTTTTTTGATAAATAAATCGAAGTCGCTACACCGTTAATTTGTGGTAGGTATGTGTCTGAAATCATAAGTATTCTCATTGTTTATCCCCCTGCTCATCATTAGAAGTTGATAGTTTACTCCTAGCTGCTTTCTGGTAAGACTTTTCTGCAGAATTTAGGTACCAGAAGAATGAAATAAGCAGGGCACCTATAAGACCTGCGGATGTGACAAAACCAAATTCCCTCAGCAGTTGCCCTTGCGCAAATATGAAGCTGCCAAAAGACGCAACAGTCGTGAGCACACTCATTATAATCGCTTTTTCCGTTTTTATAACACTCTCTTTTCCATACCGAATACTGTGGTCTAATTCTACAAAGCTATCAACACCTATCCCAAGAAAAATCGGCAAGACGATAAACGTGATGAAAGTTGTTTTTATACCCATAAGGTAAGAAATACCAAAGGCAGCAAGTGTGTTCAATATTGTCAGTGTCAATATACGTGATGCCTTCAAAGTGCTTCTAAAATCTATGTAAAGCACTATAAATTCTATCAAAAAAACTATGCCAAATACCCATACAGTGGACCTTAACAGCTCTTCGATGATACCATAAAAAAGGGCGGTGTAGCCGTACACCCTTATATCTCCAAGAACCTTAACTGACTCAAAGAACTTTTTGATATTATTGTTACTCCAGATGTCCATTGCAGGTGTTATGTGCGCAAGTAGATACTTCTTGCCTTGGATATCTTGGTAGAAAAGACTCGGGATGTCCTTTTCCATTAATTTGAAGAGGTCTTCGGTTGTGGTGATATTTTTTATCACATCCACTGTTGAAACGAAGCTTTCGTATAAGCCGTATTTTCTGAACAAAATCTCTAAAAATGGCGTGTTGGTTATCTCAAGTACCTGGACGTAGATATTCGATTTTTCCTCAGCTATTTTTTCTGGGTTTTGGATGAATGTTAATATAGAAAAGTCGGATGTTATCAAACCTGCGTCTTTGAGCTTTTGAATCGCGCTGTGCAGCTTTTCCGAAGTTTCTTCTGCTATTGCTATGTCACTTGAAGCAATGCTACCGAATTTTTTAGCTATAAGCTCGCTTGTGATATTTGTTTCTGACTTCTTAGGTATCAAGCTTGAAGTTGTGTATGAAAAGTTCAAAATGGAAAATACACCTATAGCTGCCAAGATAACAGTGAGAACCATGGTTGATACCATGAGTATCCGATTTTTTCTTATTATATCAACTATCCTCACGTACGTTTCCCTCTGTCTTCCCTTGAATTTCGAGATGAATCTATCATGGGCTATGGGGACCAGCGTGCTAAAGACGAAGAAATAAACTACTACGCCAAGAGCGATCGAAAAACCCATCTGTTTAATAGCATCGGAAGGACTTAAAAGCATTCCGAGAAATGCTAGTGCTGTTGTTATCATAGATATAAAAGACGGCCTAAAGTTCTCAATAAAGGCAGCAATAATACTCTGGCGTGAGATACCTTCAATGTTGAATCGTTCTTGTATTCTTGTAACGATATACATCGCGTAGTCTATACCCATTCCAAGTAACATGGCGTTGACAAAAGTGGTTACTATGTTCAGTTCTTTCAAAAACAAGGCTATAAGGCCAAGGGCTATACCCATTGCCATGAGAAGGCCTGTTGAGAGAATCAAAAGTTCGAGTAAGTTGCCAAAGCCAATGATTATTATAGCCACTATGGCCCCCAACGATATGAAAGTTGTTAGTGTGAAATCTTTCGAAGCTTGAACGTTTGCCTCGTAAGTAGACATGACTCCGCCGGTGAAATAAACCTTGACCTTGTTCTGAGCTTCGAAATTCTTGGACAATTTTTTCAACTCTTGTATAGCTCCTGTGACAAATTTTACATCGGACATTGGTTTTGTCATAGAGAAGTTCATAACCAACAGCTCTTTATCGGGAGAGATTAAGTAGTACTTTTTTATACCACTTTTTTGAACTATGTTTTCTATATAATTGTTCAAATCGTATAGGGCAGAACCAATGTTTCTCCAAAATCTGAAATCTACGAGTGTCTTTGGTTCCACATTGGTAAGGGAACGGTAGTACCTAACAGTGTCGCTTATTGTTCCTTCACCTAAAGAGAGCAGTCCATATTTTACCAAGGTTTCTGGGTTATCAAAAGGCTTTGCTTGGTTTATGTATGAAGTCTTTTCGAAAAGGTCTTTGAGTTTTTGTGCGACATCATCTGGATTGTGCTCTTTTAGACCATCGACAGCCACAATAAGGGTATTAGAAGTCAACTTTTCAGAAGTGTATTTCACAAGGTCTTGAAACCTTGGATCTTCTTTAGGTGCTAATCCCGTGATGTCCGCGTTTATTCTAAGACCGAGAACAGCGTACAGTCCGAGCGAAACCGAAATAATGAACAATGTGATTATGACTTGTTTTTGCTTATTTAGAATGGTTTCGATATACCACTTGGCAAACCTTTCCAATTCAGCTCGCCCTCCATGTTAACAGTAATAACAACGCTAATCCGTTGAATATAATTATGGGAAATCGTTTTTGGAATTTCGGTTTTACAAAATTACTAATGATGTAACATACCACATAACCATAATGGAATGAAAGTCCGTACCAACCAAGCCTGAACGCAAAGATGGGAGCGAAGGCGTATACAACCAGTCTTTGAACTTCCTGAAAAGTTTCCTCTAAGTTCAAAAACAAACTGGAAAAGAACACAAGTGTTGGAAGATATAAAAGAAAGAAGTTAAAGACCTCAGGGTCTAAGAGAAAGACTCCAAGGTGCAAATACTCGGCAGACCATGGGTAAAGGACGATTAAGAAAAAAAGAGCTACGAGAGACTTTATCATTTCTACAGTAGCTTTCGACTTCAACTTTGCCATTCAGAGTTTCTCCCCTTATCGTTAAGGCTTCAATTTACTTATCAGCAACGAATTCAACGTTGTATTTTTCTGTTATCAATCTTGCTATCTCTTCATCTGATTTTCCCAGACAAAAAGATGTATTCAAACCGTTAAGTGCGCTCCAAAATGCATCTCCAAAGGTTTTGTTGGCACAGTACTTGCTGTAAATTAAGTAAACTCTTGGATACCAGACTAAGTTAATATGTTTGATTTTGTACCTTATCCACTCGACGCCATACCCCCACCAGTAGTGCCAAACCTTTTTTGTAACATATCTTGCTGCACGTATATCTTGTACCATGAATATCTCGCGTTCAAGTACACGCGAATCATCGTATATATGAATCCTTCTGTTGTATTCTATGAAAAACAGTTGTTGGTTAACCTCGTTAGTCTTTCTCAAAATCGTGTATTTGTATGGATTTTTCAAAAAAAGAGACGGAGAAGGCAGAACCTCCTCCATCGTTACAGGCTTTTTTCCTGTGGTCAGAAAAGTAAACGTGATGACCGTGAATGCGAAGAAAACTAACGCATAAAATTCTACCCTCATCTTTTCATACTTCACTTTCTAAAGTGCGTGTATTCTGATTTAACGAATATCTTCATTGTTCATTTTTTATCTGTTTTACAAGGTAATCAAGTGCAACTTTGACAACGGGGTCATTTTGGTCTACTTCTATTTCGGTTAACGTGTATGTTTTCGCATCCATCTTTCTGACGGTCGTGTTTGTAGCTCCTTGAGTTTCTTCGACTTTGAGATTTGGTTCGATGCCAACTTTGTGTATATCCTTGCCGGATGGTGTTAAATAGTGAGCGATCATCAAAAAGACGGTCCCACCATTACTCAGAGGGAATCCTCTTTGCACGGAACCTTTTCCAAACGTCTTTTGACCGATAAGTACCGCCCTGTTGTTCTCTTTCAGAGCGCCAGCTACAATTTCTGAAGCGGAAGCAGAACCGTTATTTACAAGAACGGCCATCGGTACCTTTGGATAGTTGTTGCCTTCACTGATGTAACGCTCGGTGATTTTTCCATCCCTGTCTTTTACAGATACGATAATTTTACCTGCATCCAAAAATTGATTGGCCACGTTGATTGCTACGTCGAGTAATCCACCAGGGTTGTTGCGCAGGTCCAAAATCAAAGCATCGATCTTTTGATCGTAGAGTTTCCTGAGTGCTTTTTGAAGTTCTGAAGGGACAGGCTCGTTGAATTTAGTTATAAGTACGTAACCTATCTTGGTTTTGTTATACTCGGTTATACCGGATTTGACAGGGATTATCTGAATGATTTCACGAACTATAGTAACTTCAATAATGTTGTTTCCACGTTTTATGGTAAGTTTTACAGAAGTACCGGGTTTTCCTCTCATCTTATTTACAGCTTCCATGTATTCCATTTCACTCACAGGTTGGTCATCGATGCCTATGATAAGGTCTCCCGCCTGCAATCCCGCTCTCCAAGCCGGGGTTCCGTACATTGGGCTTACAACCTTAACAGCTCTGTTCTCACTGTCGTACGTAACTTCAATACCAAGTCCACCGTACTGACCTTCCATCTCTATCTGCTGCTCAGTCATCTGAGATGGAGGATAGTAGTAACTGAAGTCATCTCCGAGTCCTTTTACCATACCGTCTATTGCAGAATCGATGAGCTTGTCGAATTTTACATTCTTAATGTCGTAGTAAAAGTAATTAATTCTGTAAAGCGTCTCGTAGAGTGGAGAAATGTAATTGAGTAGTTCCTTGTCCGATGCTCCTGATAGTATCAAGCTCGATGCGATAACCACAACAGCCAAGAAAACGTAAGAAAGAAAACCCTTAAAAACGCTTTTCATACTTTTCACCTTCCTTTTCAACCACATTTTGATTAGGAACTCGCAATATCGTTTGTGTGTTCATGAAACCGGGCTACGGATACACGTGGCTTTAGCCATGAACAAGTAGCCCTTTCCCTCCTTTCGAACATCAACGTTTTAGCTCTCTCAATTAGCCTTAATTTTGTATACTTTACACTGTCACTTATCTTTTCTCCACTAAGACTACTTATCGAAAAATATCCGCTGCTTCTTAAACCTGTTATTATCCCTTTCTCACCTTCACACTCAACTTTATCAAACCTTCTAAACCCTCTCACTTGCTTAACTGTGTTAATTGGTCTTTTCCCGCCCTTAATCGGATTGGCTTTGTGAAGCGACCTGTTTTGTCGCCTGAAGAATTTACCGAAGTACCATTCGCTTGCTCTTTCTTGAATATTCCCACCAGCTATTACTAACGCGTCATCTCTGTGAGACTTCTCAAGTCCATACAGAATCCGTTTTTCTTTCGTAATACTACCATACGTGATTTCGACATGGTAGTTTTGCCTGAGTTTGTTGACTATGTGCCACCCAATCGTTGAAACGTGAGCTACGTGCTTAAACACCTTTATTTGCTCTAATCTTGATTTAGGTATCTTTATCTTGCCTTCGTGCAACATCTTGTGTTCTTGTGTTGTTAGCACTATTAAATTGTTCGGTGCATCTGTACCACCTTCGCTTCTTGGAATAATGTGGTGGATTTCCAGTATTCCAGTTTTACCAGACAGTTCAGACTTGTATCCAGCTCTCCAAAGGCAGTAATCTCTTACATCGCTAAATCCTTTCTGCGGACCATTTTGGTAGTCTTTTGCTTCTATGTCTGGATTTTGTACTTTCTGGATATCAAACGGTGCAACTTCCACAACGACTTTTGTTATCGGTATTATTTTGCTGAGCTTGTTTACTATCCTGACGTGCGCGTCTACTTTCCACTGCAAACTTGGAGGCAACCAACCATCTTCCTTTCGTCTGTTTAGAAATCTGGGTTTGCGATATCTTGTTTTTCTGTATCTTCTGAACCTTCTATGTTGCCTGCGCTCAAGTAGTAACTTTTTGATATCTTGTCTAAGCTGGACTTCTGCAGAGAATATCTCTTCTTTGTCAGTGACGGCAGATACACCTACAACCTTAGAGCCTGTGTCTATTCCAACGGTAACAGGTTGTGTGTAGTTTGTTGTTTCGTACAAAAGCTGGATGGTAAATGGTTCTCTGTTCACTACCTTCGCCAGTCCTTGTTTCAAGAGCCTTCTAACCTTTCCAAGCCTTTTTGTTGGCATTAGTGGTTTTCCATCTTTTGAAATCACGAATACCATGCGGTAAGCCTCCTATCGGAGTTAGGTGCTCATCCCCAAAGTTAGGCTGGCTTGTCGTGTCTGCCACACTGTCCCTACCCATTAGGACTGTTTAGTGGCAGACGGCAGGGCATGGAACTTGAGCAGTATTCCATGGTGCCGTGACCAGCCTAACGTAGCCGAAAAGGCTGAGGGTAGTCAACCAGGGCTTTTTCCAAGCCCGCCACTTAAGTGGTGGGTGGTTGACCTTTTGTTTCTGCTTTACCTTTTGCAAGTGCGTTCACCTTTCTGGCAAAGATCATATAAGTTGTGTGTGCGACCATCCTGTCGACTGGTCTTAATCTATTTGGATATGGTTTGAATTGTCTCATCAACGATTCCCACACTTCTACATCGATAAACGGTAGTTCGTACATCTTCTCAAGTACCATGGAGACCTGATTGACCGTTGGACAGATTACACCTATTCGACCACCGCCGGCAAGTGCCTCCCAGCACACCTGAATGTAGTTCTCTGGATCTGGTACGTCCAAAAGTAGAGCATCCACATTTGTTTCGTCAAATCCGAATGCGATATCACGGAGTTTCAATTCAACTCTGTTTACAAGTCCCCATTCTGTAAGGTTCTGGGTTGCGAGTTTGTAGAAGTCTTCGCGTCTTTCGTACGCGTAGACCTTCCCTTCTTCTCCAACAAGCCTTGCCATTGCAGCGCACATTGCACCGCTTCCAACGCCAGTATCAATAACCCTACTGCCTGGTTTGATATCTAATTTCATAACAATGTAGCTTGAATCCTTTGGATAAACTATTTGAGTCTTCCTTTTCATCGAGAATATGTCGTCGATATAGGTAGGTTGCAGGAGGTAGTAAGATTTGCTTGTCTTACCAATCGTAATTATATCGCCGTAATTTTTCCCGATTATCTTATCAAATTCAACAACACCAAGGTGCGTACCTTTTTTCTTCCCTGCTTCTACTCTCACAAGGAATTTTGTCCCATCTTCTCCATAGAGTAAGACTCTATCTCCGTCTTTTATCAATTCATCTACACCTACCTTCTTTTTTATTGTTGCTTATTTTCAATTTTAGCACGAGTGCTTGAAAGTTCAACAATCAGTGAAATCACAAGTAATAGTCCTAAGATGTAACTGGCCACAGCTGTTCCAAATATATCCATCAGAATTCCAGACAAAATGATGCTTGCGTAGACTGAAAAGGTCTCCCAAGGTCTTACTTCATTTATCTTCTGCACACTATCTTTGTAGATTTCTGGCAGGAATCTTTCCAAACCCAAGCAAATGGAACCAAGTGGCTTTTGTATTCGCGAGTAGATAAAGAAGCCGATTAAGAATGCAGATGTTAACATCCATCCTTTTATTGCAAGTAAGAAAGTCGTTGCGTAGATAAATAGCGCAAGCGCTGTATTAACGTGCCCTAAAAGACGGACCTTCTCTCCATAACTTTTGAAAAAAGCGCTTGAAAGAGCGTTTAGCGTAGCACCCAGAACGAAAAGCAACAGCATCTTAGGTGCTTCTAATTCAGGTGCGGTTTTGCGCGTAGTGAATGAGTACCATGCGTGTAAAGGTAGCAAGAATTCGATTTGATAAAAGAGTACGGTTTTTACAACGTCTAAGGATAGGTTGACTCTTTGAGCTTTGTTTTGGACTCCAGCCTTTGGAGTTTTCCCTATTTGGAATTTATCGTATATTTCAGCTTTCTCAGTTGTGCTCAGTTTGATTTTGTACTTCTTATCCTCAACTATCAAGAAAGCAACAGCAAAAACGGAGAAGAAAAACAAAAGACTCACGTGAGACACTATTTCACTGCACGTGTCGGTTTTGAATACTTTCAGAGAGTAAGTGTACGACCAGAGTGCTCCAAAGATACTCCAAAACACCGACTGAAAGTTTAAAAGCTTTTGGTTGAAATAAGTTTTCTTATCTTGCGCAAGTCCTATTAATGACAACGAGTAGACGAACAACGAGAAGTTAAAAGAGAGTAAAACAAGAAAAAGACTGAAGAGATTTGTCTCAGCTGTCATTAAATTTGGAATCGTTGAGAGTAAGAAAGCTGAGGTGGTTCCAAAGACGAGTATATAAGGAGTTCTTCGACCTATGGCACTCCTTGTCATTTCAAATAGGAAAAGTATTTTGTTCTTTAGTAAAGCAACAAAAAGCAACTCTGAGTAGAAAAGTGCAAGTGTAAGTGTCCTTGAAATTGTTGATTTCAATAAGAAGTTCAATGTTAGGTAAATGTAAGTTGGAACCACAAAACCAAGCCCAAAGAAACCAAAGGAAAGTACAATTATGTCTTTTATATCCTCTGTTCTTAACTTACCAAAGTTCATACCTTCGTTTCCCACCATTTTCACGCATAGACCACCTCTCTAAATTATGAAAACCAGGGAATTCTTTGAACACGATTATGGTTTATATCATCGGTATCTTTCAACCGTGAATTTGTATATCTCAAAATCATCGTCAAATATTCCTGCTTTGAGTTTAGCTATACGCATTTGTTCTTCAATCGTATCCACACCCTCTATATCTGGCAATAGTAATCCTCTTCTCCATCCTTTTTGGACGATTATTCCATACTTTTTCGGGTCAAGTTCAGCGATGCTTCTCACCGGTTCATATGGGCTAAGAACGTCAACATTAACGATGATGTTATCAAGCTCGTAAGGCTCGACAGGAGGAAACCTTGGGTCACGAGTTGCAGCTGCTATCGCGTTATCACGAATCTCATACGCGAGGTTTTCATGAACAGGCATAAATGTTCCAATACATCCTCTTAATGAGCCATCCAAGTTGTGCAAAGTTACAAAACATCCAGCCTTTCTTTCGAAAAGCTCTTTGGGTAAACCTTCGTATGGTTCTATAATCCTTCTGTACTTGACGTAATTTTCTATCACTTCTATAGCCCATTTTACATAAGGGTGCTCACCCACCATATTAATCCCCCCTCACCACACTAGATGCTGTTAACTAAAAGTATTGAAAATTTCCAAAAACCGTATTATCTTCTTATTAGTGGAACACCCCCCACCATCAATTCTCACAAAAAGGAGGTACTCCACTATGCAAAATTCTGTAGTCTCTTGCCCCAAATGCGGCTCTACCAACATCTACAAAAACGGTCATGATAAGTACGGTAACCAACAATACTTTTGCAAAGACTGTAAGCGCACTTTCAGACTTGTTCATTCAAAAAAACACAAGCTCTTCTCTTTCCCTTATCCTAAATGCCCTGTCTGTGGAAAAACTATGCAAATCCACAAAATCAAAAAAGCCTTCGTTAAGTTCCGTTGCCGTTCTTGCCATACCAGAGACGAAATCCCAACTAACTTACCTCAATTTGTCCCTCTTCCTTTCGACTCTTTCAAGTTCTTCCGTTTCCCTATCTTTATTGTCCTTAAAGCCTTCGTCCTTTATTTCAAAGCTGTGTCCTTGCGTTCCATCAGAGACTCACTTAATATCAAAGTCTCTCATGTCGCTATCTACAAGTGGATCCTTAAGTTGTCTTGTTTCTTTTCCATCCTCGTTCCTGTAGATGCTTTCAAAGTCCATGGTGATGAAACTGTCGTTTTGTTTAAATCCAAAAAGTACTATGTTTGGTTCTTAGTTGACCATGAGACGAATCTTATTGTTGCTTGGCATGTATCCAAATATCGCGATATGGGTCAAGTGAAGATATTGTTAGAGAAGTTCTTTGGTAACAACGAAAGAGAAATCGAACTAATCACTGATGGACTTGGTGCGTATGGTGCAGTGAAGATACTATACAAGAATATCAACCATATAGTTGTGAGACTTGGGCAGAACAATCAATGTGAATCGAAGTTTTCGTTATTCCAAGACTTTGTACGAGCCAAGCGTGGATTTAAGAATATTGACAATCTTCCAATGTACGTGAACAGCTTTTGTGTAGTGAGAAATCTCTTGAAACTGAACAACAATGATATTGCGCGTGTTATCTGTGTTCTATTGTCTTCCATCACTACAAGTTAACAGGATCTTACTCGCCCCCTTCTTTGGAAATTATACCACTTCTTTGGAAATTGTACCACACCTTCGTTTTTTATGCACTCCCCGTGGTAGAATAAGGAAAGCTTTGGGATAGCAATTCATTGGAGGTGGAAGGTATGAAAGGGAAAGCTTTTGCAAATTTCTTGAAATCTGTAGTAGGTTTGCTACTTTTTGGATTTATGTTCAGTTACGTTTTAGATGCTGTAGGCTTCTCTGATGTGTTAACTCAGTACAAGGGTGGATGGGCTGATAAGGTTTTGTACATGATAATGATTGACCGTTTTAACGATGGAGAACCTTCCAACAATAACCAGGGAAAAGGTGAATACAACCCTCGTGACGGAGCGAAATACAGCGGAGGAGATTTGAAGGGTATCATCGATAAAATCGACTATATAAAAGGTCTTGGTGTCGATGGAATTTGGATAACACCACCTGTGGCTAATCAGTGGTGGGATCCATGGGTAAATTACGGTGGATACCATGGCTACTGGGCAAGAGATTTTAAAAAGGTTGACGAGCACTTTGGAACACTTGAAGATTACAAAGCGCTTGCAGATGCACTACACAAGAATGGAATGAAGTTAATCCAGGACATTGTTGTTAACCATGTTGGAAACTACTTTAGATTCAGAAACGGGAAATTCGAACTGAACACTGGAAGTATACCAACGTCAGCACCAACTCAATACCCGTTCAGTTTGAACAATTACAACGACCCTGAACAGAGGCAGAGAGCTATATACCACTGGACACCTGATATCAACAACTACTCAGACCCTGAGCAAAAACTCAACTACCAAATGAGTGGTTTAGATGACCTTAACACTGAAAACCCAGAAGTTGTTGAAGCACTAAAAGATTCTTATGCTTATTGGATCAAGGAAATTGGCGTCGATGGTTTTAGAGTAGATACGGCAATGTACGTTCAAAAGTCGTTCTTCGATGAGTTCTTTAAAGGTAATAATGGGATGTTTTCATTAAAGCCAGATTTTATAGCTTTTGGAGAAACATGGCTATCTTCAAAGCCATATGAGAACACCTCAGACTTGGAAATAGCCTCTTATTTCGAACATGGATTTAACTCAATGCTGGATTTCACTTTGATGGAGGACATAAGGCGTGTGATTAAGGGTGGACAGCCCACGGATTTTCTTGCGTACAGGCTTACTACAAGAAATGAGATCTTGAAGAGAGGACTGTTGGTTACTTTTATCGACAATCACGATATGGAAAGATTTGGCAAAGGGGTAACTCCGAACATCACGATGCAAGCTTTGGGGCTTCTTTTAACTCTACCAGGTATGCCTGTTATATACTATGGAACTGAACAATACTTTGAAGAAACACGTGCCAGCATGTTTAACGGCGGATGGGGTTCTTTTGGAAAAAGTCACTTTAATCCAGACAGCGACATGTACAAATTCATAAAGAACGCTATAGAATTTAGAAAGTCGCATCCTGCAACAAGATACGGAGAAGTTGAGATTCTTTTGTCTGAAAAGAGAGGTTCTGGATTGCTCATTTATACACTGAAGTGTGAGGAAGAGGAACTGATGGTCGTTTTAAATACAGCGAACGATTCGCGAATAACGAACTTTAAGACAAAGTACGAACCAGGGACAACCTTAGAGCCTATCTACAACGCCGTGGGTGGTTTTGGAACTCCCGTTGTTGTAAGAACTGATGGCTACATAACTCTGAGGGTTCCACCAAGAACATTTACAGTCTTTGGTATCTCACAGGAAAAGTCAGAGGTCTATACTCCTACAACGACCGTGGGAATTGACTTGAAAGATGGTGATACTATAAAGGCACTACGAGAAGTTGTCGGTACAACGACTGGAAAAACCGTGTACGTGTATATTGATAGGAAGGCTGAAAATGAGATAAAAATAGAACCAAAAGAAGGAAAATTTACGTTCACCATTGATCCGTTCAAGCTCGACCCTGGAGAACATGTGCTGCTTGTCAGGGCTGTCGGGAGGAATGTTAGGGATACAGTTTACACAAGCGAAATAAGATTCGCAGTTGAGCTTGAAAAGAAGTTACTTGCCGAGGCAAAAGACCCACTTGGTGATGATATAGGTCCAAATGGAACTTACGTGTACCCGACCGATGCGACGTTTAAACGCCAGATGGATATTGTGGAGGCAAAGGTGGAAAGCATAGGTAGCACACTCGTGATCTCAATCAAACCGAGGGATTTAACAAAGAGCTGGGGGCCTCCTAACGGATTTGACCACGTAACGTACCAGATTTTCATAGACGATCCAAACAGGAAGGGCACAGGTGTTTTACCGCTCCAGAACTATGAATTCGACAACTGGGATTGGGACTGGGAAGTCTTTGCAACAGGCTGGTCGAGTGCCATATATACTTCGCAAAGTGCTACAAAGGACAAATTCGGTACGCAGATAGGTTCACCTGAAGTATTTGTTGAAGATGAGTGGGTAAAGATAATAATCAAAGGTGAATGGCTCGGAAATCCTTCATCCTTCGCAGGCTGGACGATATACATAACGAGTTGGGACTACGACGGGATAGAGAATAAATTCAGGCCACTTCAACAAGAGCCTAAAGCTTACATCATGGGTGGCGGTAATCCAACAGATCCGTTGATTATGGACGACGTGTGGCTGGAAATCGAAGGAGAGTAGTGGTTGAAGAACAATTAAAAAAGCCCGCCGATGGACCTATGGCGGGCTTTTTTATTACCTTTAGTTGCCTTTCCTTTTAAAGACCTTTGGGATGGTCGTTAGACTAAAGGAGTAGCCTTCCTTTAGAATTCTTAGTTCTACCAGCATCGCCAAGTTCTTGTCTGTGTTCTTTTCAAATTTGACTATCTTTTTACCGCATTCGTTTAACTGCACTTCTAAATCGATACTTTCCCACCGGGCTTTTCTGAAATCCAGCGTATCAGAAACAGCGTACCAGCCTTTTGCGTACTCTAACTCTTCAGGTGTTTCAACGATCATTCCACTTTCGTTTTCCTTCCACTGTATTTCTGGAAGGCTATTTGCTACAGCCAGCACAAAAAATGCCCTAAGTGTATTGAAAAATTCGGCTTGGTTAGTAATGTTATGTACTTCGTTTGGTATAACGTATGCGTACACTGGTGCTGGTAAATCGTAAAAGTACAGTTGAGAGGAGTCAACAACCCAGTAAGGATCGTTTGTACCTATCACTATGAGCTTTGGCATTGTTAAGCTTTCTTTGTAGTAGAAAGGATCGATGGCTTTAACGATTTCTGGGACTTTGTTGGGGTCGGTTTCGGCTATCATCTTTGTGAGACCGTACTTTGTGTAGTCTTTTATCTGCTCACTGAATGTTCCATAGTATTCGAGTTGTTTTTTCATCTGGAGTGGCATATTCAAGTTGTCGTACACGATGGGCGCAATTGCGAAGACCCTCGGGTCAATGGCAGCTGTAAGGTACGTTGTCCATCCTCTTTTTGACGCTCCTGTGACCAGAAACTTTTCAATCCGAAAGTTCTGTTCCTTTTCCAGTAGGTTTTGCACACAATCCATCGTTGAAATCACACCCTTAACCATGGGGAACAAGAGGGGCCAATTTTCTTCGCCGGTCTCAAGATATTTCGCCAAAGTGTAAGCTATCAGAGCGTCTTCTCTTAGGCCGAATATTGGCTGGTTAGGTATATCCCAGAGTATTATGAAAGGTGCACCGATACTTTCGATGACAAGAGCATAGTTGTTGATGTTGGACACCGGGTCTTTCGGCGCAGAACCTGTCACCATCAAAACGCCATGGTTTTTGTAGACCAATCTTCTTGGTACGTATATCCCCACTTTGTGGTTCCATTCGATACCACGCCACGTCTGGCTCTTTACATTCAATAAGTAAAACTTACCACCAAATATCGTATTTGCAGAACTTAAAACAGTGTAGGTCGGCTTTCCTGAGTTTAATATGTATTCACTTAAGGAAAGTGTCGCAATACTTGTCTGTGCTATCGCCAAAATAATGGCGATCGTGAAAAATAATAATAAACTCCGAGGTCTTAATCTTGACGATACCATTGAAATGGATACCTTCACAGTTATCATCCCCCTCAAGAATTGTAGACAAAGCTATTTTAACATATCTCAGCCTTTTTTCTGTTTTCGAAATGTACAATTTGTGATATAATTTGAACAGCTAACATTGTGTGAGAGAAAGACTCTGCCAGGCTTGGGCAAAGGAGGTGGGTAGGATGGAGAATTTCGTTTTTCACAATCCAACAAAACTGGTCTTTGGGAAAGGAACGGTCGAACACATAGGTGAATATCTCAAGAAGGATGGTATAAAGAAGGTCCTCATGCTCTACGGTGGTGGCTCGATTAAAAAGAACGGCGTTTACGAAAAAGTTGTTAGGTCGCTCCTTGAACATGGTATTGATAAGGTAGAAGTCTCAGGTGTAAGGCCGAATCCTGTTCTTTCGAAGGTCCATGAGGCTATCCACGTTGCACGCGAAAACAACGTAGAGGCAATTCTCGCAGTCGGTGGCGGGAGCGTTGTCGATAGTGCAAAAGCGGTTGCAGCGGGTTTTTACTACGATGGTGATATTTGGGATGCCTTTATAGGTAAGTACAATGTGAAGAAAGCACTTCCTTTGTACGTAATCCTCACGATGTCTGCAACTGGCACAGAGATGAACGGAAATGCCGTGGTGACGAACGAAAAGACACAAGAGAAATTCTACTTTGGCTCAAAACACGTGTACCCTGTTGTTTCGATAGTCGACCCGACAACTCAGTACAGCTTGCCTGCCAACCAAGTAGTCTACGGTGCTATCGATGCTATAAGCCACGTGATGGAATACTACTTTGACGTGGCTGGTAGCGACTTAATCGATAGAATAGACGAAGGGATAATCAGAACACTTATGGAAACCACAGAAGTTATACTCAAAGAGCCTGAAAACTACGAAGCAAGGGCGAACTTCTGCCTTGCCACTACGTTAGCACTCAATGGATTGACCGGCATGGGAACATCGGGAGGGGATTGGTCTTCGCACGAGCTTGAACATGCGGTAAGCGCACTTAATCCTGATATCGCCCACGGTGCAGGCCTTGCCATAGTCTTCCCCGCTTGGATGACCTACGTCAAGGACAAAATCTCTGGCAAACTCATCAAATTCGGCAAAAACATCCTTGGCATGTCTGGTGAGTTCTCACCGGAGGATGTTATCGAGCAGCTGAAAAATTGGTACAGGAAAATCGGTGCGCCTGTAACGCTGAAAGAAGTTGGCTTCACCAAAGAAGATATTGAAAGACTGACGCAGTTGGCGAATAAACATGCACCGTTTGGTAGTGTCAAGGAACTGAAAGTGGATGATATCAGGAAGATATACGAGATTGCTTTTGAATAAAACATTTTCAAGATTTAAAGACAGCAGAGACAGGAGGTATTGAGAGTGCGCAAGACGCTTGAGGAGCTTAAAAAACTGAGTATCCAGTGTCGTGGAGATATACTGAAAATGACTTACGTAGCAAACTCAGGACATCCGGGTGGTTCGATGTCCTCTATCGATATGCTCTTGGCCCTCTACTCATTTGCCAACGTTGATCCAAAAGATCCTTGGAATGAAGATAGAGACAGGATTGTAGTAAGCCACGGTCATATTTCACCTGGTGTGTATTCGACGCTGGCCGCGTATGGTTATGTTAATAGAGACGAAGTGATTGCCGGTTTCAGGCATCCTGCATCGATATTTGAGGGACATATCACCCGCGGTATCCCCGGTGTCGAATGGACAACCGGTAACTTGGGTCAAGGACTGTCGGCTGGTGTTGGTTTTGCCCTTGCGGCAAAGTACAAAAAGAAGAATTACCACGTATACGTCGTCATGAGCGATGGTGAGAGTGCAAAGGGACAGGTTCAAGAGGCGAGAAGAACTGCCAGAAAGTACAAACTCGATAACTTAACAGTGTTGGTGGACTACAACGATATTCAAATCAGTGGACACGCCCATGAAATCATGTATGTCGATATAAAATCGGAGTTTGAAGCAGCCGGTTGGAAGACGATAGAGATCAACGGTCATGATTTTGAACAGATACTTGCAGCGCTTAAAATCGCAAGAGACGACGGGTATCCAACGGCGATAATTGCACACACCGTCATTGGCAAAGGTGTGGATTTCATGGAAGACAAGCCCGATTACCATGGTAAAGCGTTAAGCAAAGAAGAGCTAGAAAGAGCATTGGCTCAACTTGGTGTGGAAAATGACGTTGAAAAATACATTGAGATGCGCAAGAAACTGCCCGTCAAAGCGCATGAGAAGGTAAAATTGACCTACGATGTACGTCTGGATACAGGCAAAGTCAGAGTATATGACAAGCCAACGGACAATAGAAGCGCACTCGGTAGGGCCATAGCAGACCTTGCTGTGGTAAACGACAACGTAGTCGCTGTCGATTGCGACCTCAAAGGCTCCGTGAAGTTGGATTTCTTAGATAAAGAAAGACCTGACAGGATAGTGGAAGTGGGTGTTCAGGAACACAACGCTGCGGCGTTAGCTGGTGCGATGTCGGCAGACGGTATTGTAACGTTCTTTGCAGATTTCGGAGTCTTCGGTGTCGATGAGACGTTCAATCAGCACAGATTAAATGCCATCAACAACACTAACCTTAAAGTTGTTGTTACACACTGTGGAATCGATGTTGGTGAAGATGGAAAAACACACCACGCACTCAATTACATCGGTGCACCGCTTGCTTGGTACGGGTTTAAGGTTATCGTTCCAGCGGATCCGAATCAAACAGATAGGGTGGTTAGGTACATTGCCAAAGAGTACGGGAATTTCGTTGTAGCTGTTGGGAGAAGTAAATTGGAACCAATAAGAAAAGAAGATGGAAGCTTGTACTTTGATGAAAACTACGAATTTGAATACGGGAAAATGGATATCTTACGAGATGGGACAGATGGTGCAATATATGCCATCGGTTCCGCGGTCCCGTACGCACTTAAAGCTTACGAGATACTGAAAAGCAAAGGTCTTAATTTCGCCGTGATCAACGTCAGCTGTCCGTACGCTTTGGATGAAGAAGTGCTCAAAAAGTACTCGAATTTCGTTGTCACCGTCGAAGACCACAATGTTTTGAATGGTCTTGGGAGCCTCATAGCTCAAAAGCTCTTTGAAATGCGCATAATTCCAGCTCAATTTATCAAGCTTGGACTGAGTGAATTCCCAGTTTCTGGTGATGCAAAGTTGTTATTTGAAATCTACGGACTGAGCGGTGAAAAGATTGCTGAAACGATCCTGTCAAACCTTCGATAGGGGTTTAAAAACCTTGTTGTAAGACCGTGAAATATGGTGCGGGAAGGGGGCTTCCCGCACTTATTTTTAATTTTTGGTGAAATACTTGGAATTTTTGGAAATTTAATGTATAATAATACCAGCAAGCTGTAGGAGTGGTTTAAATGCCAAGAAGTATGACAGGTTACGCAAAGGTTCAAAAGATACTCGACGATTACAAAATCACCTGTGAAGTGAAGACGTTGAATTCAAAGGGGCTTACAATCGACGTCTCGATGAACTATTTTCTCAACTCGAAAGAACTCGATGCGATGGCGAAGATAAAGGAGTACATATCCAGGGGAAAGGTCAGTGCAAGGATCTGGGTTAAGTTCATGAAACCCATACAAGTTTCCGTGGATTACTCCCTACTTAAAACCTATTACGACGCCTTATCCGACATCAGAGAGAACTTGAACATCCCAATCCCCGTTAGCTTGGAACACCTGCTTGCGTTTAGAGATGCGTTCCAGTTTGAGATCGGCAACGAAGAAATTGAAAATGCGTGGCAGTGTGCTAAAGCAGTCTTGGAAGAGGCACTTGCAGAAGTAGTGAGGGAGAGAAAAATAGAAGGTGAAAAGCTAACGAAGGATTTGGTAGAAATGGTTGAAATGATGCAATCAGTTGTGGATAGAATTAATGAGAAAGCTGAAGATATTCCGAAAGTTGTTGCACAAAGGATAAAGACGAACACTCGAGATCTGTTACCGGATGATATTGAACTGAACAAAGAGCTTTTCGAGAGTGCGGTTGCACTTATCGCCGACAGGGCGGATATACGTGAAGAACTTGTCAGGCTGGATAGCCATTTGAAAAGGACCCGAGAATTACTTTCAAAAGACGAGCCCGTTGGAGATATGCTGAATTTCATATCGCAAGAAATCTTGAGAGAATTCAACACAATACTCTCAAAGAGCAGGTTTACCGATATAACGAACTTGGCGCTCGAAGGGAAATACCTTGTTTCGCAATTCAAAGAGCAGGTAATGAATATCGAGTAACTTTACTTTGAGCAATTGAACAGAGGTTTTACCAATCTGGGAGGTGTAGATTATGTTTGGATTGATCAACATCGGTTTCGGTAATGTTATTGCTGGTGACAGGGTTATCGCCATAGTTAATCCTGAGAGCGCGCCACTTAAGAGGTTGAAAGAAGATGCAAAGAACGAAGGGAAACTCATAGATGCAACTTATGGAAGAAAGACCAGGTCGATTCTCATAACCGACTCAAACCACATTATACTTAGTGCTATCCAGCCTGAAACGATTGCGCAAAGGTTCATAGAATCGATGGTCGAAATTGAGAAACAGCTCGAAAAGATAAGAAAGGGCTAAGATAGGAATGGAGAGTAAGGAGAAAGACTTGGATTTAAAAAATGACCATGCTGAAGGTATACTATTTGTAATAAGTGGGCCGAGTGGTGTTGGTAAGACAAGCATCATCAGGTCTGTTCTTGAAAGAGTTGAACGAGTTGTATTCTCTGTCTCCTGCACAACTCGAAAGCAAAGACCTGGGGAGATACATGGTATTGATTATTTTTTCATTACGCACGAAGAATTCGAAAGAATGATAAAAGAGAACAAATTCATCGAATGGGCAAAAGTCCACGACAATTACTACGGAACACCAGCAGAGATGGTTTACGATAACATAAGAAAAGGTCTTGATGTTATACTTGATATAGATGTCCAAGGCGCTTTGACGGTTAAGAAGAATTTCCCCGGTGCCAAGTTTGTCTTTATCGCACCCCCAAGCTATGACGTTTTGAGAGAGAGACTCAAAAAAAGAGGTACAGAAACTGAAGATAAAATACAAAGAAGATTAGAGACTGCAAAAAGAGAACTCACATTCATTCCTGAATTTGAATACTTGTTAATCAATGAAGATTTAGAAGAATCGATAAGGAACTTGATGTCGATAATTTACGCAGAGAGACTGAAATTCGAAAGGGTTAAAAACACCACAAAGGTGAGACAGTTAATAGAGGAGGTGCAGTAAGTGAGCAGACTTGTTATACAGTACGACAAGTTGCTTGAGAAAATCCCCTACAAGTACGCAATACCAATAGTTATTGCAAAGAGGGCAGAGGCGATAAACGATTTTGCCAAACCGTTTGTCACGACCCCGGATGGCTATTCTGTCAGCATCGCTTTTAAAGAACTCCAGGAAGGGTACATAAGAATAAAGAACGAAGATATCTTAAAAATACTCTTACCTGATGTGAAATAAGGGATAAGTGTGCGCAGAGGAACCGGTTGGTTCCTCTGCGTATTTTAAATAGAATGGAATAACAGAAAATGGGAAAATATAGAATGTGAAGAGTCAGTCTCACGTGGGGGGAAAAAGATGTGTGGCATAGCCGGAGTATGGAACGTTGACGAGGCGTATAACGTCATACACGATGTTTTGCTCACACTCCAGCATAGAGGACAGCAGTCTGCTGGTGTGGTTGTGAACGGTTTTAAGTCGGTAAAAGGTGAAGGTTTGGTTGAAAACGTCCTAACCCCAGAACGCTACCTTCCTGGAAATAAAGGAATCGGTCACGTACGTTATTCCACTTACGGCTCACTCGATGAGATCCAGCCACTAACAGCTCACACACTCAAAGGAAGGATTTCCGTTGCCCACAACGGTAACATCATCGATGCGGACGAGAAAAGAAAGTTCATAATGGGGAGTGGAGGTATATTTGCTACCACACTTGACACGGAGATAATCATCCACTATTTTTCCATAGCACCATATACCAATCCTCGCGAATCTCTCCAGTGGGCATTTTCACGTATAAAAGCAGCCTATTCCGTTGTGGTGCTTCACGACACCTTCCTTGCTGCCGCAAGAGACTCTTTCGGTATTCGACCACTTTTTTACGGTAAGTTCCAAAGTGGATACATTGTAGCATCGGAAGATGTGGCGTTGAGGGTTATAGGTTGCGAAGACATAGTAGAAATCGAGCCCGGAACGATCGTGTTCTTCACTGATAGGACTCCCCCAGAAGTTGTTAGATTCGCAAAGCGAAACGACAGGTTCTGCTCGTTTGAATTCGTTTATTTTGCGCGACCGGATAGCAATTTCTACGGTGTGAACGTCCACGAAGTGAGAAAAGCACTCGGTATGAAATTGTACGAAGAACACAAACTTGGAGCTGATGTGGTTGTCCCTGTACTGGATAGTGGATTTTCTGGTGCACTCGGATACAGTCAGGCGTCAGGAATACCGATAGAGTACGGACTGATAAGGAACCATTACGTTGGCAGAAGCTTCATTATGCCAAAGAACAGACAAGATATCGTCCGAAAAAAATTGTCCGCTCTCTCTGCCGTACTGGAAGGGAAAGAAGTGATACTGATAGACGACTCGATTGTTCGTGGAACGACCATGAAGCTAATAGTTGAGATGGTTAAGGAAGCTGGCGTGAAAAAAGTCTACGTAGGTATCCATTCTCCACCTGTTATTGGTCCTTGTAACTACGGGATAGACACTTCAAGAAGAAGCGAGCTCATAGCGTCCGAAAACGATATTAAAAGTTTGCAAGAATACATCGGTGCAGACAGGTTGGTTTATCTGTCCGTTGGAGCATACCGAGAAGTTTTCGAAAAATGTGGGGTGCATGGTGTATGCATGGGCTGTTTCGATCTGAACTATCCAGCGTAAGTAAAGAATTACCAACTATCGTTGTTCTTGCTTCCGGAAACGGGAGCAATTTCCAAGTCTTGGCGGAAAAATCGATTTCTGGTGAATTGAGGGCTAATTTGAAAGCGCTTATTGTTGATAGACCGTGCGGCGCAGTTGAGCGGGCTAAGAAATTAGGAATAGAAGTAGAAATGCTTTCTAAACCCTGGCATGAAGACCTCGAGAGAGTTCTCGATACTTTGAAACCAGATTTGATCGTCTTGGCAGGTTTCATGAAAATCATACCGGAGCGCATTGTAAATAAGTACTTTCCAAGGATCGTTAACATCCACCCATCTTTGCTACCAGCGTTTCCTGGAAAAGACGCAATAAAGCAGGCATTTGATTACGGTGTCAAGGTAACAGGAATCACGATACATTTTGTCGATGCGGGTGTCGATACAGGTCCGATAATCTTTCAAAAGGCTATAGAAATAGAGGAAGGTTGGGACTTAGAGACCTTAGAATCGAAAATCCACGAACTTGAGCATGAAAGCTACTGGAAAGTGGTAAGCAATTTGCTCTATAAAGCATACAAGATAGAAGGCAGAAAGGTCAGATCCTGTTAACTTGTAGTGATGGAAGACAATAGAACACTCATAACACGCGCAATATCATTCCCGTTCAGTTTCAAGAGATTTCTCACTACACAAAAGCTATTTACGTACATTGGAAGATTCTCAATATTCTTAAATCCACGCTTGGCTCGTACAAAGTCTTGGAATAAGGAAAACTTCGATTCACATTGATTGTTTTGCCCAAGTCTCACAACAATATGATTGATATTCTTGTATAGTATCTTCACTGCACCATACGCACCAAGTCCATCTGTAATTAGTTCGATTGTTCTTTCGTTGTTACCAAAGAACTTCTCTAACAATATCTTCACTTGACCCATATCGCGATATTTGGATACATGCCAAGCAACAATAAGATTCGAATCGTGCTCAACTAAGAACCAAACGTAGTACTTTTTGGATTTAAACAAAACGACAGTTTCATCACCATGGACTTTGAAAGCATCTACAGGAACGAGGATGGAAAAGAAACAAGACAACTTAAGGATCCACTTGTAGATAGCGACATGAGAGACTTTGATATTAAGTGAGTCTCTGATGGAACGCAAGGACACAGCTTTGAAATAAAGGACGAAGGCTTTAAGGACAATAAAGATAGGGAAACGGAAGAACTTGAAAGAGTCGAAAGGAAGAGGGACAAATTGAGGTAAGTTAGTTGGGATTTCGTCTCTGGTATGGCAAGAACGGCAACGGAACTTAACGAAGGCTTTTTTGATTTTGTGGATTTGCATAGTTTTTCCACAGACAGGGCATTTAGGATAAGGGAAAGAGAAGAGCTTGTGTTTTTTTGAATGAACAAGTCTGAAAGTGCGCTTACAGTCTTTGCAAAAGTATTGTTGGTTACCGTACTTATCATGACCGTTTTTGTAGATGTTGGTAGAGCCGCATTTGGGGCAAGAGACTACAGAATTTTGCATAGTGGAGTACCTCCTTTTTGTGAGAATTGATGGTGGGGGGTGTTCCACTAATAAGAAGATAATACGGTTTTTGGAAATTTTCAATACTTTTAGTTAACAGCATCAAAGGTCACGTGGGGGGTGTAGTTCATGGAGTTTTTGAGTGCGGAAAACGTGGAGAAACTTGAACTGAAAAAGTTTGACATCAAGCTGAGGTATGGTGAGAACTCGCACGAGCAAGTTTACATCTTTGGAAAGCCTCAGTTTGAAGTATTGCACGAAGGAAAGCAACTTTCTTACAACAACATACTCGATGCGGAGGCTGCTTGGGTACTCGCAAGGAACTTGACAACCATCGGTGGTGGCGCAGCTGTAATAAAGCACCAAACACCATGTGGAGTAGCGTACTTGAAAAATGAAAGTGAAGACGGAAAGATAGAAGCAATCAAATTGTCAATCCAAGCAGATAGCGAATCGAGTTACGGTGGCATCCTTGCAACGAGCTTTCCGTTCACACTGGAGATGGCAAAAGCGTTAAATACATACCTTGAGGTTATCGTTGCTCCCGAATTTGAGCCACAGGCAGTGGAGTTCTTATCAAAGAAAAAAGTCAGGTTAATAAAGCCTAAAGAATACACACCATACGCAGGAAAAGTTGCATTTGGTAGTTTGGTTTTATCTGAAAGAAGATTCGAAGGTGAGCCCGAGCTGTTATTTGGCACACCTATCGACATTAAAGACGTGAAATTCGCTCTCATCGTTGTCGAAGCGGTAAAGTCAAATGCGATTGTGATCGTAAAAGACGGAGTTACCGTTGGAATTGGTGGCGGGCAGCCGTCAAGGAAGAGGTCTGCGTGGATCGCAACAACATTGGCAGGAAACAATGCGAAAGATGCAATAGCAGCATCGGATGCGTTCTTCCCATTTACCGATGGCTTGGAGATCCTCATAAATGCGGGTGTGAAATGCGTTGTTGCACCACTTGGTTCCATACGAGACGAGGAAGTCCTAAGCTTTGCTCGTGAAAAAGGCGTCACGTTCTACAAATCACCTATAAGACTCTTTAGACACTGAAGATATCGGTATCTGGGGAGTGATTTTATGGAAAAAATCAGGAAAGTGCTGATTCTTGGAAATGGTGGTAGAGAGCACGCTATTGGCTGGGCTTTTAAAAATGCGCACTTTGAAGTCTACTTTTTCCCTGGCAACGCGGGGACCAAGTTGATCGGTGAGAATTTAAATATCAGTGAGCAGGAAATTTTCAACACTGCTGTTCTGAACGATTTTGACTTGGTTATCCCCGGCTCAGAAGATTTTTTGGTGAAAGGTGTAGCCGACGGGAAAGAGAACGTCTTCGGACCTGACTCAGCTGGTGCACGGCTTGAAGGTTCAAAATGCTTTGCTAAGCTTTTTATGGAAAAATACAACATCCCAACAGCCAAATTCCAAATTGCTAAGAACAAAGTTCAGCTTGCAAATGCTCTCAAATTCTTTTCCCCACCTTACGTGATTAAGGCAGATGGCCTTGCGCAAGGCAAAGGTGTGATTATAGAGGACGACTTTTCAACAGCCTTAGAAAAAGGTTGTAAACTAATAGACGGAAGTTTGATTCCCAATGTCAGTGGTCCAGTTGTCGTCGATGAGTTTTTAAATGGCTGGGAACTTTCCGCCATAGCTATCGTAAGTGGGCGAAAATTTGCCTTGCTGCCATTCACCCGAGATTACAAACGTGCATTCACAGGTAACAAGGGTCCAAACACAGGTGGAATGGGCGCGTACGGTCCAGTTGAGATAGATGAACGGCTGAAAGAAAAGATAAAAGAGATATTTGAGAAAACATTGTACGGTCTGGAAAAGGAAGGGATTTTTTACAAGGGATTCCTTTACATAGGGCTGATGGTTGTAGAAAACGAGCCGTACGTTCTTGAATACAATGTCCGACTCGGTGATCCCGAAACAGAGGTCATAGTCTCTATGGAACCAGAGAGATTTGTTGAAAACGTCTTAAAAGCATTTAGCAAGAAAGACTTTGAAGAGTACGTACCTTCAAAGTACGCAGTTGATGTTGTCGTTGCATCTGAAGGTTATCCAGAAAATCCAAGGAAGGGGCAAAAGATAACGATTGGAACGACTGATAGTATAGAAAGCGAAGGAAGTTTAATATTCTTTGCAGGCGTTAAAGAAGTAAACGGCGAGTTATTTGTTTCTGGCGGTAGAGTTATCCACTCAGTTGGAACCGATGTAGAACTGAAAAAAGCAAGAGAAAAGGCTTATGGTAACATAAATAATATCCATTTCGAAGGTATGTTCTACAGAGAGGATATAGCTTTGTAACGCACTGCTATTTACATTGTGAGTCAACTATGCAAAATTAAATTTTTGTTTTGAGTGTGAGATAGCATAATCAATATTGAACTTCTCTTTCTTTCTCAACATTGCGTACAACGTTCGCAATAACTTGTGTACTACTGACATTATCGCTTTTTTGTACGGTATACCTTGCTGCCTTTTTCGTTCATAGTATGTTCGGAAATATTCGTTGTGAATCACTACACTCACTGCCATTAGCCATAGTATTCGTCTTAGGTGGGCATTGCCCCTTTTCGATATGTGTCCTTCTACTTTGCTTTTGCCTGATTGGGCAATGCTTGGATCGAGTCCACAATACGCAATGAGTTTTTTGTATGTACTAAATCTTGAGATATCTCCAACTTCTGCCAAGAAATGCATCGCGCTGTTTTCACCAATACCTGGTATTGACGTGAGTATCTCGATATCAAGGTTTATCGCACTACATTCGCAATATTCTTTCATCATCTTGTCGTATTCTTCAAGCTGTTGCTGTAAAAATTGTAGTTCTTTGATATTTTGCACAAGAATCTTTTCTTTCATCGGCCAATATTGAGCAATCGAGTTATTAGCGAGTTCTTTAAGTTTTTGAGCATTAAGTTTTGTACTTCTGCCACGGTCTTTGGAAAAGAACACATCCAGATTACGAGCCTTTTGAATAGCCTTGGCAGAAGGGAAATGAGAAAGAAGATTGAGGATAGTGTCACTGTAGATATTGGTAACTCTTTCGAGTTCAGGGAAAAGAACGTTGAGCAGTTTTTCGATATTGTCTTTAACTTTTGCGATGCGGTGGATAATGTTTTCGCGTGCTCTGACAATATCACGAAGCTCAGAGTTGACAAAAGCAGAAGAAGGAATTTGATGTTGTAGGTAAAACAAAGCAGTAGCGATAATGCGAGCATCGATTTTGTCGGTTTTGGTCTTTCGAAGAGAAGCAAAGTTTTTAACAGTTAGAGGATTAAAAACAGCGCAAGCAAAGTCGTTGGAAGAAAGGAAAGCCAGAAGGTTGAGATGATAACAGCCAGTAGATTCCATAGCGATGATGATGGATTGTTTTGGGAAGGCAGAGAGTTTGTTTGCGAAGGAGGAAAAGCCTTGCTGGGACATATCGAAAGAAGATTCGAAGATGATGGAACTGGGATTAGAGATAGCGCAGACGTTGAACTTATCCTTGGAAACATCGATGCCGACGAATATGGAGAAGTTATTCATACAAGAACCTCCTTTCGAATGATGAGGGCAGGGAGCCTACTGAACCAATCCTCCATGCTGACGAGGGCTGAAAGCCCAACCAACTTATCATGGTTAAAGGCAGGCAACAGACTCCTTAAATGGCTTAAAAGCCAAGGTGACATAAGTTGTCCTGCCCTCAATTTTTTTAAGCTAAATTATTTATACCATATTTTTATGTAGGAGGTGAAAGTATGAAAGGTATAAATGGTGAAAAGAAATATACGTACTCAGGTTCTGGCGTGGATGTTCTGAGGAATGATGAATTCACTGATTACATCAAAAACGTTGTGAAGGTCCCGGAATGGGCTGTTAAAGAACCAACCGGATACGCGACGATCTTGAATTTCACAAATCCACCGATAGTGTTGACAGCGGACGGAGTTGGTTCTAAGCTGCTACTACACATCGAACACAACCGTTGGGATGATGCAGCCCAAGACCTAATTGCTATGAATTACAACGACATTGTTTGTGTTGGAGGGGTCCCGAAGGCATTTGTTGATTATCTGGGTGTGAATCACATCGATAAACAGCACTACGAATTCATAGAGGCGTTGGTGAAAAAACTTACCGAATACGAAATGGCACTTGTTGCTGGTGAAACTGCGGAAATACCATCCATTTACAGCGATAAAGATTGGGATGTTGCAGGTTTTTGCGTAGGAGTGCTCCAAAGACGGATGCCTGTTGAAACGATATCTTACGGGGATATTATCGTAGGATTGTCAGCCAGTGGTTTTCATTCTAACGGATGGTCGCTGATAAGGAAGATACTGAAGGAAGAAAAAATAAGAATTGAAGATTTAGATTTCGACCTTTTGAAAGGAACCAAGATATACAGCGAAGTTACTAATGTATTTGAATTGGTAAAAGGCATTGCGCATGTTACAGGTGGGGGAATATTGAGAGCGTTAAAAAGAATTTTGAAGGACAAAGGATGGCATATAAGTATCAAATTGCCAGATTACATGCGTTGGGTTTTAAATTACGTTGAAATTGAAGAGGCTATGAAAACGTTCAATATGGGATACGGAATGATTTTGGTTGTCTCAAAAGAGCACCTAGAGAAAGTCATGGAACATGTCCAAGGTGAGATCATAGGCGTTGTTAGTACAAATACCGAAATTGTGGTAGAATAGTGTAGTAATCGAAAATTATAGGAGGTGAACAACTTGAAGCTACATCCTGCGGTGATAGTGCTAATAGTTGTGCTCGTCGTTGTATTGATAAGTGTTTTCTGGGCAATAGGTATATACAACAGGATGGTCTCTTTAGAACAAAGGGTACAAGAGTCTTACAGTCAGATCCAAAACCAGCTTCAAAGAAGGGCGGATTTAATACCCAACCTTGTAGAAACTGTGAAAGGTTATGCTGCGCATGAAAAAGAGATTTTTGAAGCACTTGCGAACGCGAGGGCAAAACTGGCAGGTGCTCAAACTCCGCAAGAACAAGCAACAGCTGATGCGGAACTGAGCAATGTACTTTCAAGATTGCTTGTCATTGTTGAAAATTATCCAACGCTGAAGGCTGATGCCAACTTCCGCCAGCTCATGGATGAACTTGCCGGTACGGAAAACAGAATAGCAGTTGCAAGGAAAGATTACAACGAGGCTGTTAGAGAGTACAACGCATTCATAAAAAGATTCCCGAACGTACTTATCGCAAATGCATATGGATTTAAAGAAAAGCAATATTTTGAGGCAAAGCCCGGAGCGGAAGAACCACCGAGTGTGAAATTTTGAACCTTTTAAACAAGTAGTAAGAATTAAAAAGCCCGGGATGGCCGGGCTTTTTTACTTTATTTTGGAAATTACTTTAGGTATGTAATAATCTTCAATTGCTGCGTAAAGTGCTCCATAGAGGTACGTATCTTTTGAAAAGGTTGGTGGCAAAATCTTAAGAATTTTACTCGCATGTTCGAGAGAATAGGACTTTACTTTGTCTTCCAAGAATTTGTAGAACTCTTGACTCAGACCTGCGAGTTCGCCACCAACAATAAGATACTCCGGATTAAGCGAATTGACCACATTTGCTAAAGCTTTTGAAAGTAAATCGATGTATTTAAGCACCTTTGGGGAATTTTTCCAATCTTCTGAGGTGAAAAACTTTTGAAGATTTCGCGAATACTCGCCGAAGTTTTTGGATACGGAAATGTAAGGATCTATACACCCATCTTTACCGCACTTACAATGTTCGGCACCTTCTAAATCAATCGTAGTATGACCGAATTCACCTGCTGTAAATGAAGGCCCACGAAATATCTCGCCGTTAATCCACAAACCTGTACCAAAACCTTCACGAACGGTTACAAATACAGAACATTTGGACTTTCTAACCTCTTCTCTCTTAAAAGCTTCGGCTATCATGGCAAGATTCGCCTCGTTATCTGCGTAAACCACCTTACCTGTGATTTCAATCTTTATATTTTTCCAACCATGTGTTGGAACAAAAAGAATGGTATCATTCTCAACATCAACCATACCTGGAATAGAAAAAGCTACAACTTCCACGTCTTTTGTACCTTTGTAGGAATGGATTAAAGATTCCGCTTCAGCTATGATTTCATAAAAATCGTCTGGTGTAGCCGAAGATTCGAGCTTTTCAATAGTTCCATCTGCGTAACCGAAAGCATAATTTGTGACGTACGCACCTACATCGACTAGTAATACACGAAAAGACTTTGGGTTAATTTTTAAAGAGATGGCCCTTCTCCCAACCTTTTTCTCTTTCCCTTGCTTCAAAGTACCAATTTCGACCACATAATTCTCGTTTATAAGTTCGTTAACGCACCGTGTTACAGTGCTTGGTGAGAGTGCGGTTAACTCAACAAGCTTTACGCGTTCAATTGTTCCATAGTGATGGATCGTACGCAGTATCAGAGAATAGTTATTTTCTTTCATCGTTGTATGGAGTATTTTTTTCAGTTTAGTCGCCCCCGATGTTCTTTAATTTTTGTTTCCTCAACGGATATAAGCTGCTAATTGTAAAACTCAGAAAGTACTTTATCTTACTTTGCTCCTTGTCTTAATATCAAAAACTACAGCAGCTATTAGAACCCCACCTCTGATAATGTATTGCAAAGAGATACCCACACCGAGCAGATTCATTCCATTTATTAGCGAAGCCATAACAAGTGCTCCAATAAGCGAATTCATGACTTTACCAACACCACCTGCAGCCGAAACACCACCAACGTAAGCTGCCGCAATCGCATCCAGCTCAAACAACGTACCGGCATCTGGTGTTGCCGACTGGAGTCGTGATGTGTACAGAATTCCTGATATTGCTGTTAAGAATCCCATTGAACCGAAAACGAAGAGTGTGATTTTCTCTACATCGATACCACTCAACCTAGCAGCTTCGGGATTTCCACCAACTGCATAAATATGTCTACCAAGAACTGTTTTTGTTGTCAAGACATGGTATGCGTAAGTTATAAGCAATGTTATTACAAACGTCCAAGAAAGTCCATTGTAATTTGCAAGCGTCCAGAACACAAAGAATATTATGGAACTTACGAAGAACAGTTTTATAATGAACATACGAAGTGAAAGTACTTCGAAGTTGTACTTGATCTTATTATTCCTGTTCTTAATCTCTCCGTATATGTAAAAACCAATTATTGCAAATCCTATTAAGAGAGTAAGGATGTGGATATTTTCGTTCTTGAATATATCAGGAATAAACCCATTTCCTATTGCGTTGAAAGCTTCGTTAGATACGATGATTGTTCCCGTACTTTGGGTAAAAAGGAGTAAAGAACCCCTAAATATCAACATACCAGCGAGAGTGGCGACGAAAGCAGGCAACCCAACCTTAGCTACCCAGAAACCGTTGACAAGGCCAAATACAGTGCCAAGTGCGATTACTATCAAAATAGTTGGCAAAACTGGCATACCTTCTCTGAGCATTCTTGCTGCGATAGCGCCAAGAAAACCCGCCATGAATCCAACTGAAAGGTCTATGTGCCTTATAACAATCACAAGTGTCATTCCAACTGCAAGAACTGCGATGTATCCCATCTGGTTGAAAAGGTTGCTAATATTTCTCGATGAAAAGAACAAACCGCGAGTGAGTATCGTGAAGATTATCATTATGGCACCGAGGGCAATATACATACCGTATTCGCGAATGTTTTTCTTGATTAGCGTGACCAGTTCCTCTGTAAATCTCATGCTTTCTGTCCTCCTTTTTTAACTTTTATTATTTTAAAAAGTTCCTTTACCTTGAGAAAATTAATAATCAACGGCCATATGCATGATTTTTTCTTGAGTTGCTTCATCTCTGTCTAATTCTCCAACGATCTTTCCCCCAGCCATAACATACACCCTGTCACTCATTCCAAGTACTTCAGGCAATTCTGAGGAGATCATGATAATACTCATTCCTTCTTCTTCGACAAGTCTGTTCATAAGTGTGTAGATTTCGTACTTCGCACCTACATCTATACCACGCGTTGGTTCATCAAGGATAAGAAGTTTTGGTTTTACAAATAACCACTTGGCAATAGCAACTTTTTGCTGGTTCCCACCACTTAAATTCATGACCTTTTGTTCGATCGATGGTGTCTTGATCCTGAGTGAATTTTTGAAATTTTCAGCGATAACTATCTCTTCGTTTTCATTTACAAAGAATCCCTTTTTCAGTTGCTTTAATCCAGCAAGAGTGATATTAGTCTTTACGTCAAAATCTAATATCAATCCAGTTCCTTTCCTGTCTTCTGAAAGGTAAGCAAACCCCTCTTTAATTGCATGAGTAGGGGACTCAAAGTGTACCTTCTTCCCATCGAAGAACATCTCACCTTCGACTATATATCCTTTTGGATTTCCGAATAAACTGAGTGCAAGTTCAGTTCGACCAGCCCCCATTAAACCTGCGATTCCAACAATCTCTCCTTTTCTCACGTACATGCTTGCGTTCTTTACAACGTATCTGTTGAGAGATATATCGTATGCTTTCCAATTTTTGATTTCAAATATCTTCTCACCAAATTCTCTCTTTTTTCTTTTTGGATAGATGTCCTCTATTTCTCGTCCAACCATGTATCTCACAATGTTTGCTTCAGTAAATTGGGATCTGTCTTCCAACCTTGCAACCATCTTTCCATCTCGTAGAATACTAATGGTATCCGCAACTTCTATAACTTCCTTCAACTTGTGAGATATGAGTATCGATGTAATCCCGCGTTGTTTTAGTTCTCTAATGATTCTCAATAAGTTTTCGCTGTCATCCTCGTTCAACGATGAAGTTGGCTCATCCAAGATGAGAAGTTTGACGTTTTTGCTCAACGCTTTTGCGATCTCGACAATTTGCTGTAATCCAACACCGAGGTCCTTAACTTTGACAGAAGGATCTAAGTCCGGTCTTAATGTTTTAAGGATCTCCTTTGCCTTTACTATAGTTTCATTCCAGTCTATAAAACGTCCCTTCTTTATTTCGTGGCCAAGGAAGATATTTTCATACACTGTCAGTTCAGGAACAACGGCAAGTTCTTGGTAAATAGTGCTTATGCCGACGTTCTGACTATCATGGACATTTTTAAACCTCTGTTCTTTTCCTTCAAACACAATAGTTCCTTCATATTCCCCATAAGGGTAGAAACCACTTAATATCTTCATCAAAGTGGACTTACCTGAACCATTTTCACCCACTAAACAGTGAATCTCGCCACGCTTTACTTTGAAATCAACGTTGTCGAGTGCACGTACACCGGGGAATTCTTTGGTTATACCGTGCATTTCAAGGATGTACTCATTTGCCATTTAATCACCTCCGTGATAACGACTTTCTTTCGCCGCGTGCTTTTCTAAAAACTGGGCGGTGATATTTCACACCACCCAGTTTTGCTTTACTATATAATCAAACTATTACTAAAGTTTCCTTGTAACAATTACCACTTAAAATCTTTTTCTGAGTAGTAACCAGATTCAATGAGTATCTTCTTAACGTTTTCCTTTGTAACAACTTGAATCTCTGATTGAATAGCTGGTACTTTCTTCTTACCGTTGTCGTACGTTGCAGTTGTTACGGGTTTCTTACCTTCCAACAAGAGTTGAGCCGCATTGATGGCATCCCTAACCAAGAGCCTGACGTCTTTAAAAACGGTCATGGACTGTTTACCGTCGATTATATACTGAACAGATGGTTTTTCTGCATCCTGACCTGTGATAAAGTAAGCTTTGACGTCTTTATCAGCTCTGAACGCGTCTGCTATTGCTCTTGCGGTTCCATCGTTTGGAGCGAGTATATAAACAGTTCCTTTGTCGGAGGCCTTTGCTTTTGTAAGGTCATCTTCCGCTTTTCTCTTGGCTACGTTGAAATCCCAGTTTGTTGTTATTTGGCCGATTATTCTAGCCATTTCGTCTCTTGTTAGGTCCTTTTTGTTCTGAAGTTTAACCGCTTCGGAGGAGTTTATGATCCTGAAAGTACCATCCGCGATCTTGGGTTGGAGAATTTCCCATGCACCCTGGAAGAAGAGGAATGAGTTGTTGTCAGAAAGAGCACCTGCATAAAGATAAAGTGGATTTCCCTTCGTCCCCGCCTTGACGTTCTGGACAAGGAATCTACCCATAGCTCGACCCACTTCAACACTGTCGAATGTAACGTAGTAATCAACTGCGTCCGTTCCCATAATAAGCCTGTCGTAAGAGATTACGTAAACTCCAGCTTTCTTTGCAATTTCTGCTGCTGCAGCTGCTGCAACCGCATCGTGTGGGCATATGATGAGAACCTTAATACCTTTTGCAATAAGAGCTTCAACGTTTTCCCTTTCTTTTGCTGGAAGACCTTGGCTAAAGAGTATCTCAACCGAATACTTTGTGTTCTTCAGTGCTTCTCTGAATCTCGTTTCGTCTTGTACCCATCGTGGTTCTGCGTTTGTTGGAAGAACAACACCAACGTCAACTGCAAAGTTTAACACCGCTGCAAGTAGTAATACTGAAAAAATCCCTAAAAGCAGAATCCGTTTCATACTTTCGCCTCCCTTTGTGCTACGTGATTTGGGTGTTGCCACCCTTGTTTTGAAATATATCATATTTGCCTCTGAAAACATAATTCAATAGGTCTTCCTTATATTTCTTTCAGAAAGAAAAAAATAACCATCTTTTTCAAATCCTTTTCCTTACTCTTTCTTTCTTCAGTTTTCTTCTATTTTCGATGTAAGTTTTCAAAAACGTCATGAGTCTTGCGGATTTAAACGCATCGCTTAGGATTTCCAGCCGTAAGGGAGCAGAAATAGTTTTTTATGTAGTCGATGGTAATAGAGTGTTCGAAATTTTTGTAGTATAATTATTCCAAACAAGTTATAACCCATTCAGGAGGGGATATCAGTGAAAACCGACTTACTCTTTGCGGAAATAGGTTCTACAACTACTGTTTTAACGGCATTTCATTTTGGTTTTAAGCCAAGAGTAATTGCTCAAACGGAGCACTGGACAACGGTTAATGAGGGTGATGTGACAATTGGAATAGAGCTGGCCTTGAAAAAGATGGAAGAAGAGCTTGGTGAGAAGGTAGTTTGGGAGAAATTTGCAGCAACAAGCAGTGCAGCCGGTGGTTTAAAGATGACGGTCCATGGCCTTGTCTACGACATGACGGTGCGGGCTGCCAAGGAAGCAGCACTTGGCGCTGGCGCGGTTATTAAGTACGTAACGGCTGGTAAGATGGATGAGTTCCATTTGAAGAAGATAGAATCTATACAACCAAAGTTGATTCTTCTTGCCGGTGGTGTGGACTACGGTGAAAGTGAAACGGTTATCCATAACGCAAAGATGCTTGCCAAGTTGCCACTGGATGTGCCTATCGTATATGCAGGAAACGTAGCCGCAGCCGAGCATGTAGAGTTCATCCTCACAAACGCTGGAAAGAGGGTCTACGTAACAGAGAACGTTTATCCAAGGATCGATTATCTAAATGTCGAGCCGACAAGGAATGTGATAAAGGAAGTGTTCGCTGAGCACATAATAAAGGCTCCGGGTATGGACAAAATAAAAGGCATGGTCAACTACGAAATTATTCCAACACCTGCTGCAGTCATGACAACAACAGAACTGGCGTACGAGCACTTTGGTGACTGCTTGACAATAGACATAGGCGGGGCGACAACCGATGTTGATTCTGTTACCGACGGTTCTCCAGAAGTCCAGGAATTGCTTATCTCTCCCGAGCCTTTCGCAAAAAGAACAGTAGAGGGTGATTTGGGACTGTATGTTAATGCTCATAACGTTATCGAAATGATCGGTGAGGAGAATCTGAGAAAGCAATTCGAAGATTACGACGAACTTGTCAAAAGGATCAGTCCGTATCCTGCAACTGAGCGAGACGAATATTTCATAAGCAAACTTGCAACATTCTGCGCCCAGCAGGGGTTAAGAAGACATGCCGGAAGCAAAAAGCACCTCTACACCCCAACTGGTAGGAAGACAATAGCCGAAGGTAAGGATTTGACTGCCGTTCGAGTTATCTTCGGAACAGGGGGATTTTTATCAAGATCAAAACACGCAAAGGAAGTTTTAGAGAGTTTGAGACATCTTTCGAAACTTCATCCGATGGAGCTGCTACCACCGGAAGAAGTCAGGTTGTTTAGAGATAAGCATTACATATTTGCTGCGATAGGGCTTATCGCAAGTAAAATCGATAAGGATGTGGCAAAGCAATTGCTCGAGATGGATGTTGAACCATACTAAAAAATACAGGGGGAGAAATCATCATGGGCATTAGTGAAAATAATGCGATGAAGGAAAAAGTACTCGTTGTGAAGACAGAGGAAATTGAACGGCTGTGCAAAGGGAAAACAGGTGTAGTTAAGGTCCCACAAGAGGAATTCTTTAGTGTGCTAAAAGATGGTTTCTTCGTTGAGCGCGAAAAGGCGGAATACGATGAATCAATGCGACAAGTGATTCCGTACATTGTTTTAAAAGAGGGTGATGAATACATATTCTTCAGAAGAACGGCCAACCAGACGGAAAAAAGGCTCCACAATCTCATTACTCTTGGGGTCGGAGGGCACCTGAATATCGAAGATTCGCAAGATCCTGTGGAATGCTTTGAGAATGGTTTGAAGCGAGAACTGGCAGAAGAGGTTGATGTTGAGCTGAAATCATTGAGATACGTCGGCTTGATAAACGAAATTGAGAATCCCGTGAGCCGTGTCCATGTGGGAGTTCTTTACATTGCAGATGTGAAGTACAATGGAGTTGTTGAAAAGGAAAACTTCGTTGAACTACGTTCTAAAAGACTACAAGATTACGTTGGGGAGATGGAAGGATGGGCAAAGGTGGTAGCGTTGTACTTAGAACATTCGCAAAGCTGAATCTTTGCTTGGATGTTTTAAGAAAAAGAGAAGATGGTTTTCACGAAATAGATTCGCTCTTCCAGACGATTTCCCTCTTTGATAGAATGATTGTCAAAGTTAGGCAAGGTAATGGAGATTTGAAAATAGAATCGAATGTGGATATTGAGAACAACATTATTGAGAAGATTTGGAGTTTAGTAGGAGTTCGGGACCGTGATGTACACGTCTTGCTCGAAAAGAATATACCGATCGGTGCAGGACTTGGTGGCGGAAGTAGTAATGCTGCAGGTTTTTTAGTTGCTTTAAAGTTGTTCGGACTGATATCTGAGCAAGAAGCCTTTGAATTGGCAAAAGCGGTGGGTAGCGATGTTCCGTTTTTCTTATACGGCGGCACCGCGATTGTTTCAGGCAAAGGTGAGGTTATCAAGGAGGTTGAACCTCTGGAAGGTTACGACGTCGATGTGTACTTTCCAGGTTTTTCGATATCAACAAAAGAAGCGTATGCAAAATTGAAACCGGAATGGTTTGGAAAAGCACCTTCGAAAGCTGCTGAGCTTTACGAAGCTTACCGTACAAGAGATTTCGAGAAGATAAAGTTAGGAACCTACAACATTTTTGAGAAGGTCATCCCTGATGAATTACTCGATAGGATTGAGGTGCTAAGAAGCGAAAATCCTGCAGCTCTCACCGGTTCAGGCAGTGCTTATTTCGTCTTGACACCGCAGGGCAAGTACCACTTTACTAAGAAGGGAGTGGAGATCGATGCCTTTGAAGAAGATTAGGGTGGAAGAGCTTGTTGTAGATAAAAGAATTATTCCGCCTATTGAATCTACGGAAGATGTTAGAAAAACTCAATCGTTTATCGGTCGACAGAGCGCTATAAAGGCTCTGCGTTTTGGTTTGGATATGGATAAAGAGGGATACAACATCTTTGTTGTAGGACTACCGGGCACCGGTAGGAAAACTTTTGTCAAACACTTTGTTAGCGAGTACGCACAAAAGAAACCTGTACCTTCTGATGTTGCGTACGTGATGGATTTCGACGACCCGCAGAAGGCTAATACTCTCTTCTTACCTGCAGGGAAAGGTGTTGAGTTCAAAAAGGACATGGAGAAACTCGTGGAGAACCTAACGGAGAAGATTTCAAAAGTGTTTGAAGGAGAAGATTACAAAGCGCGCAGAAAGGAGATAGACGAGGAATTCGAAAGTGAGCAGGAACGGGTTGTGAACGATCTAGTTGGAAAAGCACAAGCACTGGGCTTTTTGATAAAATTCACACAAACAGGTGTGAATTATTATCCTTTAAAGGATGGAAGACCATTGAAAGAAGAGGAGTTCGCCGCATTGAGCGAAGAAGAAAAGAAGAGATTCGAAGAAAATGAAAAGAAGGTTCAGTTATTAATAGAGGCAGCCACCGAGAATGTGCGTAAATTGGAGAATTTGTACAAAGAGCGGGTAAGAGATTTGAACCGTTACGCTTTGCTATTTGCTACCGAGGAGTTCTTCTCAGTGATTGAGGAAAAGTACCCGTTCAGCGATGTGAGGGAATTTATTCACAAGATCAGAGAAGATATCATCGAAAAGGTGAGTTCAACGAAGAAATTGGCAGAGCTTGAGTACTATTTCAGAAGAGCTTACAGTATAAACCTTGTAGTTGATAACTCGGATTTGAACTGCGCGCCTGTGGTTTTTGAAGATACGCCGACTTATCACAACCTGTTCGGTAAGATCGAATATATTGAACGTGAGGGAATGTTGTACACAGATTTCAATATGATTCGACCCGGCGCTTTGCATAAAGCAAATGGTGGATATTTGATCGTTGACGCACGGGAATTGCTTATCCACCCATTTGTGTGGGATAGACTTAAAAAGATACTCTTTTCAAAGCAGCTTGAGGTCGAGAACGTCGATACAGCCTACGGATATTCCACGATAGCGACTTTGAAAACTGAACCTATCCCACTGAGGGTAAAAGTGATACTCGTAGGTACCCCCGAGATATACGAACTACTGCACGAATACGATCCTGATTTTGAGAAACTTTTCAAGGTAAAGGTAGAAATGGATTGGGAACTTGATACCACTGTTGAGAACATTTCGGACCTGGTTGCGTTTATCACGGATTATACGCGTGAAAGGGAGATATTGCCTGTTAAAAGAAGCGCTATAGAGAAGATTGTTTGGTACTCAACAAGATTGTCAGGTGATAGGACTAAGCTTTCGATGAAACTCGGGTCAATAATAGACCTTTTGGAAGAGGCAAACTTTTTTGCTGTAAAGAGAAATTCAAAATACGTTGAGTACGAAGATGTCTCTCGTGCTTTGAAAGAGCGGGAGGAACGACTGAAACTTGTTGTGGAAAAGTACGATGAGATGTTTAGAAGGGAAGACTTGATGGTTGATGTAACGGGCAAGGTTGTTGGACAGGTGAACGGTTTGACTGTTATAAACTTCGGAGATTTCGAATTCGGTCTGCCTGTAAGAATAACGGCAAAGACGTACCTTGGTAGTTCCGGGATTCTCGATATCCAAAGGGAAGCGGACTTGAGTGGGCAGATACATAGCAAAGCAGTAATGATTTTAACCGGTTATCTTGGAAGTAAGTACGCAAGAAAAGTACCTTTTTCAATAGGAGTCTCGATTTCGTTTGAGCAAGTCTACGGTTACGTTGAAGGTGATAGTGCTTCTCTTGCCGAGGTACTCGCCATTATTTCCGCTATTTCGAAAATTCCAATTAAGCAAAATATAGCGGTCACGGGTTCGATAAACCAACATGGACACGTTCAACCAGTCGGCGGTGTTACCGAAAAGGTGGAAGGCTTTTATCGAATCTGCAAAATTAAAGGTCTGACAGGTAATCAAGGAGTTATCATACCAAAGGCGAACGTGAGAAATCTCGTACTCTCTGACGAGGTGCTTGATGCTGTTAGAAATGGCCTATTCCACATTTGGACTGTGGATGATGTAGATGAAGCCGTAGAATTGATGACTGACATGAAAGCGGGAATCATGAACAAGAATTACGAATATCCACGCGGGACTGTTAATTACTACGTTGTTCAGGCTCTTAAACAGTCGCATGATATAGCTGAAGGGAAAGGTAAAGAGAAGAAGGCCAAGAAAAAGCGCGAAAAAATGTAAAATAGTTTAAAAGAAACGCTGATAAAGCAATAAGTAGACTATTCCAAAAGTTTGTGGTATAATTCAGCTTGTCTTGAAACGACAATGTAAGACTTTTTTAGGGAGGCGATTAAGTTGAAGAGGATAGCAGTGATGACTAGTGGAGGAGACTCTCCTGGAATGAATGCCGCTATAAGGGCTGTTGTTCGATACGGTATCAAGTCAGGACTGGAAGTTTACGGTATCAAGAGAGGTTATGCAGGACTTCTCGATGAAGACATAGAGCCTATGACTTTCGCTTCCGTTGGTGGTATCATGGAAAAAGGTGGTACAATCCTGAGAACGAGCAGATGTCCGGAGTTCGTTAGAAAAGAGACAAGAGCAGAGGCCGCGAAAATCCTCAAAAAGCACGGAATTGAAGGACTTGTAGTTATTGGTGGAGAAGGAAGCCTGCACGGTGCGATGTTTTTGGAAGAAGAACAAAAAGTCCCTGTTGTGGGGCTGCCCGGTACGATAGACAACGATATCGCCATGACAGACATGAGTATCGGTGTGGACACGTGTCTTAATACAGTTGTCGATGCGATACAAAAGTTAAAGGATACGGCAAGCTCACATGAAAGGGCATTCATAGTCGAGGTTATGGGTAGGTCTTCAGGTTATATCGCCACTGTAAGCGGGCTTGTAACAGGCGCAGAGGCGGTTATTATCCCAGAGGTGCCCGTCAATTACGAAGAGTTGGCAAATAAATTGCTCGAAGAGAGGGAAAGAGGAAAGATAAATTGTATAGTGGTTGTTGCAGAAGGTGCCGCAAGTGCGTACACAGTTGCAAGACACTTAGAGCACAGAATTGGATACGAAACGAGAATCACTATACTTGGTCACATCCAACGCGGAGGTTCACCGACTGCGTTTGATAGACTACTTGCTTCGAGAATGGGTGTGGCAGCTGTTGATGCCTTGCTGCGCGGCGAAAGTGGAGTCATGACCGCACTCCAGGGAGGAAAGATTGTAACCGTCAAGCTTGATGAGGTTTTGAAAGAAAAGAAGAGATTAGATATGGAATTGGTCAAGTTGGCTGGTATGCTTTCGTAATTTTGAAAAAAGTGAGTCGATAGAAGGTGTTAATTTGGTTGTAAAAAATGGTTACGTTTGGAACGGAAGGATTTTTGAGAAGAAGGACCTTTACATTGAGAATGGTGGATTTGTGCCCCACTCAGACAACGGACCTGTGGTTGACGCCACAGGTCTATTTGTAATGCCCGGATGGGTAGATTCGCATGCTCACATCATCGGAACTGGAGTGAAGATTCTAACGCACGACCTGGCAAAAGAAAATTTGGCAGATGTGTTGACAAGCGCAAGTAATTCTTCTGAAAACTTTGTAATTGCTCGTGGCTGGGAGACGTTACCTGAAAAAGCTTTGCTTGATAAGGCAAACGCACTAAAAAGACCTGTGGTGCTGATAAGAAAGTGTGGACATGTTGCGTGGATAAACAATTACATGAAAGAAAAGATTGGAAAGACGGGAAATAGTGCAAATAATGAGAACTTAATCTATGAGAATGAAATAGAAGAGATTTGGCATTCTTTAGGCGATGAGTTCTTTAAAAGGGCTTTTGAAATAGGTCAGCGGGTATTCTTAAAACACGGTGTCACGCAGGTGCATTCCGATGACTTTCATGGAGTCAGTTTTGATGTGCTAAAAGAATTGTTACAGAATAGCGAGCTTAGAGTGTTTGAAAAGCTTTACACTTACGAGCCTTGGAATTACGAATTTGGAGTGTATGGCAATTCCAAAATCGGTGGTATTAAGTTGTTCGCCGATGGTTCGCTTGGTGGGAGGACTGCGTGGATGCACAATCCGTACAAAGATACTGGAAATTACGGAATGAATACCTTACCCGACAATTTTGACGAAATAGTGAAGTTTGCCGAAGCCAAAGGCATACAGTTGAACATCCATGTGATTGGAGATAGGGCGCTTTCGGAAGTTCTAGAAAGGCTTGAAAAAAATAGAACGAAGTTGAGACACAGGTTGATACATCTGCAATTTGTTTCAGAAAGAGATTTTCCAAAACTAAAAAGGTACTACCTATCGGTTCAGCCACACTTCTTTTTCGAAGACATTCCCTTACTAGACAACGTATCTTTTGAGCTTGCTTATCCGTTTGTCAAAATGCACGAGGCTGGATGTTTGATGGCATTTTCCACTGATTCCCCCGTTTCACCTGTCGATCCAAAGTACGTGCTTGAACATGCGTTGAAGATGGGATTTACAAGGGAGGATGCGATCTATTACTATACAGAAGCAGGTTCTAAGATTGGTGGATACAAATGTGGAAAAATAGAAATAGGATACCATGCAGATTTTGCTTTATACGATGGTAACCCGTTGGAAAGAGATCCAGTTGCCGTCTTTGTTAACGGTAAGGAGGTAATGAGCAGATGAAGATAGACTACGGTAGTTATTTTGAAAGGCCAGAGGACGATTATTCGTTCGATATCATAGTCATAGGTGGAGGACATGCAGGAATCGAGGCTGCTTTGGCAAGTGCAAGGCTTGGGTTTAAAACGATGCTCATAACTGGCAACCCAGACAACGTGGGATGGGCATCGTGTAATCCCGCTATCGGTGGATCTGCCAAAGGGATTGTTGTGCGTGAAATAGATGCACTTGGTGGGGAGATGGCGAAAACCACCGATGAAACGATGATAAATGTGAGAATGCTCAATACAAGTAAGGGACCTGCAGTTCAAGCTTTGAGGGCACAGATAGACAAGTACGGTTATTCAAGAACGATGAAGAGAAAATTGGAAAGTCAAGAAAATCTGCTGCTGCGCTATGGAATTGTAAGGGAAATCATCGTCGAGAACGGTAAAGTTTCAGGGGTTGTGGACTCATTCGGAATAGATTATCGCGCACGTGCGGTTATTGTTACTACAGGAACGTTTTTAAGGGGACGTATATTTATCGGCAGAGAGACGATGGAAGCTGGTCGAATGGGCGATTTTTCAGCGCATGGCTTGACGGACTCACTGATAAAATTGGGATTCAAGGTGGGAAGGTTTAAAACTGGAACTCCCGCTCGTGTTTTGAAAAGGAGCATAGACTTTTCGAAAATGGTAAGACAAGACACCGACGACGTGCCTTGGGCGTTCTCGCACTTTAACGAACCAAAAGTACTGCCGAAAGATTATCCGTGCTGGTTAACTCATACCGTTCCAGAGACTCACAAAATCATAAGAGATTACCTTATCTTCTCACCTCTTTACGGTGAAGTGAAACTCATCCAATCGAAAGGGCCAAGGTACTGCCCTTCGATAGAAGACAAAGTGGTAAAATTCGAGCGTGAAAGTCATCAAGTGTTCGTTGAGCCGGAAGGAAAGGATACGGAAGAGTACTATCTTAATGGCTTATCGACCAGCCTGCCGTACGCTGCTCAAATCAAAATGCTTAGAACAATTCCCGGACTTGAAAATGTGGTCATCGTTAGACCGGCCTATGCGGTTGAATACGACTACATCGACCCAACACAGCTTTATCCCACATTAGAATCGAAACTTGTTGAGAATCTTTACTTCGCCGGACAGATCAACGGAACGAGTGGTTATGAAGAAGCGGCGGGTCAGGGGATAATAGCGGGAATCAACGCAGCATTGAAGCTGCGCGAGGAAGAGCAGCTGATTTTGAGAAGGTCGGAAAGTTACATAGGTGTCATGATCGATGACCTTGTTACAAAGGGCGCAGATGAGCCCTACAGATTGTTGTCATCAAGAGCGGAGTACAGATTACTTCTCAGGCACGATAACGCACATATCAGATTGGCAAAATACGGTTACAAAGTCGGGTTAATTCCAAAGAGTTTCTACGAAAGAGTTTTGGAAATTGAGCAAGAAGTGCAAAGGCAATTGGAAAGACTCGAAAATGTGAAAGTACCACCTTCAGGACAGGTCAATGACTTGTTAGTAAGAGTTGGTTCTACACCTTTAACGGAAGGTACAAGACTTGCAAAGCTGCTCAGAAGACCTGAGGTTAAATACGAAGATATTCATATGTTGGATCCAGAACCGATTACCGATAAAGAGGTCCTGACACAAGTAGAGATACAGCTTAAATACGAAGGTTACATTAAATCAATGCTGGAGCAGGTCAGAGTGTTTGATGAGTACGAAAATTTACAAATTGGAAACATAAAATTTACAGAAGTACCAAACTTGTCGACAGAAGCGCGCGAAAAATTAGAAAAAATCAAGCCATTCTCAATTGGACAAGCTATGCGAATCCCAGGTGTGACTCCTGCAGACATTATGGCATTGTTGACGTATATTAGGAAAAAATGAGAATTTTTGGAACTTAATCGGTAAAAACAATTAAGCGCCACCCAATTTTGACAAAACGAATTTTTATGGTAAAATATAACAGGATTTTTTTGTTACAATCAGAATAAGGGGTGGTAGAAGTGCGAAAAATATTGGTGTTTTTGATATTATCAATTGTTGGATTGACATTTGCATTTTATATAAACTACCAGGTTCAGTCGGGGGACACTCTTTACAGTATATCGAAGGGGTTTGGAATTCCTATTCCCGTTATTCTTGACTGGAATCCAGAGGTGTCACCATCAAGTTTAAAAGTTGGTCAAAAGTTGAAGATACCATTTGTACCTGGAGTGATGTATAAGCCTGTTAAAACGTTAACCCTTTCTGATTTGGCGAAGATATTTTTTATTGATCCCGAAGAGATTTTAGCGATCAATCCTTCAATTGGTAGTAAAGTTACAGCAGGTAAAGAAGTGTTTGTACCGCTTGGTAAAGTGAACACTTCTTTTACACAGCTTGCAGATTACATCTGGCCTGCTTATGGGCGCATTTCTTCGGAGTTTGGATGGAGGATCCATCCCATATACAATAAAACAATGTTCCACACGGGGATTGACATAACTGCAGATACGGGAAATCCTGTTTTTGCATCAAGGTCGGGGGTAGTTAAATTCGCTGGATGGAAGTCTGGATACGGAAATTTGATAATCATTGACCACGGCAGTGGAATAGAAACCTACTACGCACATTTATCGAAAATTAATGTTTTTGTTGGTTTAAGAGTAGAAAAGGGCGATTTGATCGGAAGAGTCGGAAGCACAGGTACGTCCACAGGCCCGCATGTACATTTCGAAGTTAGAATAGGCTCAGAAGCGAACGATCCTGTAGCCTATCTACCAAGAACGAACACTTATGTTATGAGGAGGGTGCTCTCTGAGTAATTTGAACAAAGATAGTAAGGTATTTAAAGAGGTTGTCTTTGTTTTTGATGAATTGAAGCAAGATGTTGTCGATGAAATACTTTACGGTGAATACGATTATTACGAGATAGAAAGCAGCGAGGGAAAATTCCTCGCTGTTGTTTCGCCATATGGGGAAAAATTGGAGGAAGTCAAGAAGACTTTAATGGACGCTGGCCTAACGTTTGTGGGTTACCGAGAGACGAGACCAGAAGACTGGTTTAAGAACATAATAACGGAGCCTTTTGAAATGATAGAAGGTGTTTGGGTTGACCCTGATGAGCACCATTTAGAAGAAAAGAATGGAATTGTTGTTTTGAAAATACCACAGGGGTTGGCTTTTGGAACAGGTCTGCATCAGACAACCAAGATGTCGGCTATGTACCTGAAAAAGTATTTGAAACCAGGTTTTGATGTTCTTGACCTTGGTTGTGGGAGTGGTATACTCGGCATACTTGCAAAAAAGCTTGGTGCTGGGAGAGTCTTGGCTGTCGACAACGACCCACTTGCCGTTGAGGTAGCTCAGGAAAATGCGATGAGAAATGACGTAGATATCGAAATAAGGTGGTCGGATCTATTCTCGAATGTTGATGGAAAGTTTGATATAATTGTTTCAAACATCATTGCAGAGATTCTCGTCGAAATGCTGAAAAATGCAAAGCACTATCTTAAAGATCACGGATTGCTTATACTATCAGGCATCATTGTTCAGAAAGCAAATCTTTTTGAAGGATACAATATTCTTGAAAAAATGGTGATGGACGAGTGGAACGCATTAGTGATAAAGATCTAAGAGTTATACACGCTCAGCTTGAAAGAAGCGTTGACAACGTTTTAGGAGTTGAAAAACGCTGCTCTTGTGGTTTCCCTCAGGTCATCCTCAGCTACCCCATCAGAGACGGTAAACCGTTCCCCACAATTCACTACCTTACATGCCCTCACCTAAGAAAAGAAGTTGCTAAGTTGGAGGAAAAAGGTTGGATCAAAAAATTCGAAGAGTTGCTTAGCAACAACACAGAGCTATTCGGAAAACTTCAAAATGCCCACAAGCAGGTTATATCCAAACGACAGGCTCTTTTAAAACCCGAAGATTCAGACTGGTCATCGGTGCTCACTTCTGTTGGTACTGGTGGAATCAGGGATTGGAAGACGATAAAATGTCTGCATCTGCATCTTGCGGATTATCTTGCTGGAATCGATAATCCAATTGGGGAAATGGTGTATAATCTCATTGTAGAAAAAGAGTGTGCGGATTGTTTTTGCAAGACTTTTGAACTTTGAGCTTCGTCTTTTCAGGGATGAAGGGGGGCAAGGATATGGAGGGTTCAAGTTTTCTAAGCTCTTCTAATATCTTCCTGCTTTTTGATTTCCAAAATCAGCCCGTTGATGTCCAGCTTGTCTACAAAGAGGCTCAGAAATATGGAAGAATCGTAGGTGGAAAAGCATACGGTTCGTGGTCGAAAAACAAAATGGCTGCATTCGCTTTGTATAACTACGGCATCGAACTTGTCGAAGTGCCGGAGGCAGAGTTCTTGCCAAATAAAAAGGGGAACGATATAAGGCTTTCGGTGGACTGTATAGAACAGGCACTCAGAAATGAGGTTGTAGATACGTTCTTCCTTGTTACAGGAGATGCAGATTTTACCGCACTGGTGTATAAACTTAAATCGTATGGTAAACGTGTCATAGCACTTGCCAGAACCAAATCAACAAGTTACGAGTTAGTCTCCGCTGTCGATAAGTTCATACCTTACGAGGACCTTGTGAAGAGCGAAAATCTCACCGATCCCGTTGATAGACTGGCTGAAGAAATGGAGATATTCCTGAAACGTTCCGGCAAAGAATTTACGCGTGACAACCTTTCTCGCTTCTTAACATCTTTTAACATCAATCCTTCAAAATACGGTTTCCAAACCATGCACGAACTTGTTGATGAAGTCTACGAAAGGAAGGTTCAGAAACCCGAAAGATTAAAGAACGTTAAATTGATGATTTTGAATGCGGTACTGTACGAATCGTTGAGTGAAAAGACACTACCAAAGTTCGCAGAAGAGAATAAGATTCCAATAAGCGATCTTAAAGCAGCGGTTGAAATTTTGGTAAACGACAACGTTTTGAAATTTTCAGAAGGTACATATGAAATAAACAGAAAAAAGGCGTTCTTTGCTACGTTGCTTGAAAAATATCCGGTGGTTCCCGAACACCTTTCGGAATTTGTAGAAAAGACTTACAAAGCGTTCGTTAACGGGCGTGTCAAGGCTTTAAATCAGCTCCTGCCAAGTGAATTTAAAGTCCCATCAAGCGAGTTTAAAAGCTACGTTGAAGCTATAAAAAGGAGCGGGTGTTTGAAAGGACTTGATGATAGTGACTACATATCGTACTCCACACCTGCGAAGATTGTATGCGATATTGAAACATTCAAAATATCCACATTCGCCTACTTTGTCAAGCGTGTGTTGGCACAGACTTTCGTCTTTGAAGATGAGTTGCACTACATAAGAGAGCTAATATTCTCAAATGACGAAACATTATTCACAAAGACTATGGATTACCTGCAGCAAACAGGGGAAGTAATAGAAGTGGGAGGTGTCTATTTCTACTCTCCGATATGAAGATAGAGATAATTATTCCAGGTAAAATCTCCAAGCATCTTTTACCAGCTCAAGAGTTCTACGAAGAAAAGATCTCGCGTTTTACAAAATTAGACATAAGCTTTGTTCCACTCGGTGGGGATATTAACACCACAGACCCAAAGGTCATACTCTCAAAAGAGGCAGAGTACATTTCAAGAAAACTAAGAGAGCGCAAATACACACTCATCGACCTTTGGGGAAAACAGATGAGTAGTGAAGAGTTTGCACAATATTTGGACAAAAGTTTTCTCAAAGATTCTGAATTAGTCTTTGTCATAGGTGGACCTCTTGGGATTGATGAAAGTCTAAGGAAAAAAGCCAATGAGAAGATTTCATTTTCGAAGATGACGTTTACACATGAGATGTGTTTAATTCTTTTGTTAGAGCAGATATTCAGAGGTTTTAAAATTTTGAGGAACGAGAAGTACCATTACTGAGGACTGTGCTTAAGAAAGCTTCAAATGTATCCGATAATTATCTCGGGAAGATTAATAACGTTTTGAAAAGGCGGTGACGTGTATGATCGACAAAATCAACAAAGCGGGAATGCAGAGTGCACAGAACGTTCCGGAGGTCAAAGGAAAAACCGAAAAGGGTGTAGAAAAATCTAAGGGGAAGGAAGTAAGAAAAGGTGCAAGTGATTCGATCGTAGTTGAGGAAGGAAGGAAAGTGGCCGAGTATATCGAGATGGCGAAGAGCTATCCTGAGATCAGAGTAGAACTCGTTAATAGTATCAAGCAGGCCATTGAAAACGGGACCTTTAAGGTTGATCCGGAAAAGATAGCTAAGAAGATATTGGAGGGGTAAGATGTTGCTAATGGAAAACTTGAAAAGCGAAGTCCGGGTTTTTGAAAGTATGATTCAAGCCTTTAGAGGGCTTGAAAGTGCTGTTTTAAACAGGCAGACAGATATGCTCTCAAAATATGCAGTTGCAATTGAGGAACTTTCCTTGGAAGTTTCGAGATTAGAAGACGAAAGGGATATTATTTTGAAAGAAATGGGGTACCACAATATAAAAGATTACATCAATAGGTCGACAGATGAAAACACTCCACAGGTAGCCTACCTTGCTGCTGAGATTGTTGAGAAACTCAACGAACTAACAATTGTTATCGAAAGCATAAGGCAAATATTCGAATTTGAGAATCACTACTTCGAGTTTCTCAACAATCTTGTCAGAGGTATTAACCCTTCCCCAAATTATTCGTTTAACCAAAACAGACATGGGGTTTCTTCTTACAGTTCAAACTACAACGCTCCCAGGTACGATAGTTTGAAGTAACTGTTTCCTCAGCCAATAGAGGGAGTGATGAGACTTGCCAGACATCAGCCTATTTGGGACACTGAACACCGGATTGCTTGGTATTTATGCGAGTAAATTGGCAATGAACGTGGTTGCACACAATATAGCCAACGCAAATACGCCCGGCTTTTCAAGGCAAAGGCCGGAACTTCTCACTATGCCACCTATACCGGCGAGTTCGCTAACGCAACCATCAATACCCCTTCAAATCGGAACGGGCGTTTACGTTCGTGATATAAAGCGAGTAAGAGATGCTTTTCTTGATATACAGTTTCGTCAAACGAACAACAAATACAACTACTGGGACACAGTAACTTCAAACCTCCACTTCGTTGAACAACTCTTAGCAGAACCTTCCGAAGCCGGTATTAGGTATCTGTATGATTCACTTTGGTCAGGAATCGAAGAAGTTATCACTGATCCAACAAACACAGCAGCAAAGCGCGGACTTGTGAGCAGGGCAGAGCAATTAGTCCAGCACGTGCAAGACCTCTACATGCGTTTAGAACAACTGCGCGTTGATTTGGACAACGAAATAGCACAACGCACTCAGCAGATAAACGCAATGGTTAAAAGGCTCGCTGATATAAACGCAAAGGTGAGAACAGCTGTAAGCTTGAGGTACACACCTAACGATCTACTCGATGAGCGAGATAGAATCTTAGATGAGTTGTCTAACCTTTCCGATATTTATTACTACGAGGATAACGCAGGTCAGATTACTCTCAGAATTGGTAACCAGATAGTTTTGACTGGTCAAGATGTAGTTGAATTGCGTGCACTCGAAAGACCGTACGGAAAAGGTTTCAAGGAGGTATTCGCCGGAAATTCAAAATTGGTGTTTAACGACGGAAAGCTGAAGAGCCTTTTCGATCTGCGTGATGAAATACTTGTAAAATACATGAACAGGCTTGACGAATTCGTGTTGTCACTTACGGATGAATTCAACCTGATACATCAAGATGGCTTCAACAGTGACGGGAGTGTAACTGGCTTAAAATTCTTCAACGATATTTCTGCAGAAAGGATAGAGGACTCCAAACTTTACCGGTTGGCTGGTGCCAAACGTGTTGAGAATGGACCTATCAATTTCATCTCTGGCATGAACGATAGAAAAGATTTCGCCGATATTACGACAAAACCGTTCATAGAAAAGGGTGCGATAGTGTTTTTTGACGGAACAGAGAAAATCTTTGCCGCGCGAGTTAACCCATACGACAAGGTCGAAGACTTTCAAAATACACTCTCGACAATTACCGATAGGTGGTTTGATTTGAAAGTTGGTGCCCACGGTGATGGGGGTTATAGGCTTTACTTTGAATCTTCGCAAAATCTTAGAAATACACTTGCGCTTGACTTCAACGGTAATATGTTCAATACAATGGGATTTGCGACGAAAAACGTGGATGTCTTTGTTGTTGATAGAAAGGATTTCAAAGTCAAAGCAGGAAGTTATAAGATCGCTATCAATGGGAAGGAAGAGATTTTGAATGTCACCGAAACAACAACACTCGAGGACTTGGCAACCCAGCTTAACACTCACTTTGGAACAGATATAAAGGCCTTTGTTCACGATGATAAATTACTCGTAATTCCCACGAAGGTGAACGAATTCAACTTGAAGAACATAAAACTATCGGATTCTGGTGGATTATTCACACAGGCGAACATCCGTGTTGAAACGTATAAGGCACTCGATACAGGTCGCGAAACGCTTGAAAACATACTCGGTAGAAGTCAGGCATTCTCTATTAGAATCGGTGCCACGGAGATAAGAATTGATCCCACGAAGACAACTTTGAGAGATTTAGCCAAGATGATAAATGATGCCAATACTGGTATCATAGCTGAAGTCACACCGCACGGCAAGTTTGTTTTGCGTGGTTCAAGGTCGCTTGATTTCGAGCTTAAGAAAGTAATCCAAGGTCCAGAAGCTCTGTGGACTGCTCTTGGATTTATAGACCCAGACGGTAACCCTTTGAACGATTGGGATGAAGGATTTGTGTTCCTCAATCCTTTCGAGCCACCGAAAGACCAGAGGATGAGGTACATTAAAGCTGATGCATTATTCATAGACAAGGGAATTCCGAAAGACCCATATCGATTTGTTGAGAAATTCGCAGTCAACTCGACGATAAGAAGCAATCCAGAAACGTTGGCTGTGGATATTGGATACACTGAGGAGAACCCGAACTGGGATGCAAAGGTCTTCAAACCATCCGGTCGTGCGAATACAGGCATAGTAGAGCTACTTTCGGCTTTGAGAAATAAAAAAGTCCTTAACGATGGACTTGAATCATTCAATGAATATCTTGGTAGTGTTGTGGCCGAACTCGGTGTTGAGAGTGAAACGGCGATGAAGATAAAAAGTAACACGGACTTGATGAAAAAAGAGATCGATGGAGAACGAGAAAGAGTGAAAGGTGTCTCTTTGGACGAGGAGATGGCGAATATGATAAAATACCAGCAAGCTTTCAATGCAGCCGCAAGAGTAATGACCGCTGTAGATGACATGATCTCAAGAGTTATAGACAGATTGGGTATGGTGGGAAGATAGTCTAATTAGGAGTTTGAATAATCTAAGGGGTGATTTGTGATGAGAATTACGAACAACATGATAAACGAAAGAACCCTTTTCAACATACAGCAGAGTTTGTACAGAATTGCTAGAATGCACGACAAACTCTCTTCTGGAAAAGAAGTTCAGTATCCAAGTGATGACGCTGTCATCGCTACGAGGTCTTCTAACATATCAAGTAGGTTGAGAGAACTCGAGCAATTCAAAAGGAACGTTGACCATGTCAATAACTTCGTTCAATCGTACGATACCACGCTCCAGGAGCTCTCGGATTTGTACCACCGAGTTCGAGAATTGATGGTCCGTGGTGCAAATGGAACAAATACCGTTGATGAGAGGAATTCAATAGCTGCTGAACTTAAGGCATTAAAGGAGCACCTTATTGAAATTGCAAATACTAAGGTCGGAGATGAATATATTTTCGGAGGTGCGAGATCAGAATTAAGACCTGTGGATGAAAACGGCAACATACAGACACCAATGGAAGCTAACGTGAGAAGGAAAATCAACGCATTAGGTTACACCATCACTTACGGTGTTACCGTCTATGACGTTTTCACATTGGAAAATGGTAAAACGGTATTTTCAACAATTGATGATGCGATAAATGCACTGTACGAAGGAAATGAAAAGAAGCTCTCTGAAATATCGTTAAAAGAGATCGGGATTTTGGAACGTTCCGTGATGGAGCACTTCGCATCTGTTGGTGCAACCTCTCGCATGGCAGAGATGGTTGCCTCAAGGATTGAAGATTTGAAACTCTTCAACACAGAATACCTTTCAAAAGAGCAGGATGCAGATTTAACGAAAATTTTAACTGATTTGAGCATGCAGCAGGCGGTTCTTGAAGCTTCATTAAAATCGGCAGCCATGGCCATACAAAAATCACTTGTCGATTTTGTCGGTGGATGATATTCGCTGTTCGCACGAGAGGTAAGTGGTGAAATGCATCTTGAAAGGTTTTCACCTGACATTTTGAGAGTAATAAAAACAATCGATACACCATATCATAAGCCGACGCACGCGTCGGCTTTTTTAGTTTGGTATTCAAAACCAACGAGTGATATAAGAACCGTTGCTGAACTTGGTAGTGGGACCGGTGTAGTTGCATTTGCATTAGCTAAATTGTATAATCTTAGTGTTGAAGGGATTGAAATCCAGAGTGAACTTGTTGAACTTGCTCAGCAGGGGGCAAAGTTAAACGGGCTTGAAGACAAAGTGAGTTTCAAAAACTTGGACGTTAAAGACGTTAGAGACTATTATAAACCAGAAACCTTCGATATGATTGTGTCAAACTTCCCGTTTCACGTTGCAGGCAGAGGGAAAGAAAGTCCATATCAAGTGCGTCGCTTGAGTAGGGCAGCGGATTTAGAAACCATAAACTCTTTCATTCAAGGCGCTTCGTACTTGTTGAGAAACCGTGGGACATTTGTATTCGTTTTCTCACCGAGTATATTACTTACCGTCTTGGAGTACTTGGACAGTTCCAATCTTACTGTACAAAGAATGTGCTTTTTACACGGCACACCAGAAAAAGAGGCGAAATTGGTGGTTGTTAGAGGAAAGAAAAATGGTGGGCAGCAGTTGGTAGTTGATCCACCGCAGTGGGGGGTGTAGAAAAGATGGTAGAAAGGTACGCACTTGAACCATTGAAAAGCCTTTGGACACTCAAAGCACAGTACGAAAGATGGTTGGAAGTAGAACTTGCTGTAGTTGAGGCTTACGAAGAGGTCGGGATCGCACCAAGAGGGACAGCTGAGAAGATAAAAGATAAAGCCGTCATAGATGTTGACGATATCTTAGCTATTGAACAGATAGTTGATCATGATGTTATCGCTTTCATAAAGTCTGTAACAAAAAATATGGGTGATGAGGCAAGATACTTTCATTACGGTTTGACCTCTTCTGATGTGGTGGATACAGCCAATTCACTTGCCCTTGTGCGTGCAACGGATGTCATTATAGAATCGATGCTCAGGCTAAGTGATGTTTTGTACGAAAAAGCTCTTCGATACAAATCACTTCCAACGATTGGCAGAACGCACGGGATACATGCCGAACCTACGTCATTTGGATTGAAATTTCTTTCTTGGTATGCAGAACTTCTAAGGAATATTGAGAGACTCAAAGCCGTGCGTGAGGAAATAGCCGTCGGTAAACTGAGCGGTGCGGTTGGTAATTACGCAAATATTTCACCAGAAGTTGAAAAAATAGCACTTCAAAAACTCGGACTAAAACCAACACCTGTTGCAACACAAGTCATATCGAGAGATTACATAGCACACCTGATTTCTATATTTGCTTTGATTGCAGGTTTGATAGAACGAATAGCAATAGAGATAAGGCACCTACAACGCACAGAGGTACTTGAAGCAATGGAACCTTTTAAGGAAGGACAAAGAGGTTCCTCTGCAATGCCGCACAAGAAAAATCCCATTCTCTGCGAGCGACTAACCGGTATGGCAAGACTCATGAGAAGCTACGCTCAGGTTGCATTCGAAAACATGGCGCTGTGGCATGAAAGGGACATATCGCATTCATCTGCCGAGCGGTACGTACTGCCAGATTCGACGATGACGATGTATTACATGCTTGAGAAAACAAGATATTTGATTGAGAATTTGAAAGTCTTTGAAGAGAGGGTTAAGAAAAACATAGACCTGACACACGGTTTGGTTTATTCCCAAAGGGTTCTCCTTGCACTTGTAGAAGCAGGCATGAGCAGGGAGGAAGCTTACATCCTTGTCCAAAAGTACGCTTTGCAATGTTGGGAAACTGGGGAATCGTTCAAAGAAAAATTGCGTTCAGATACAAGGATCAATCAGCTCATCAGCGACGAGAAGTTTGAAGAACTGTTCAGACCGGATTACTACCTTAGAAACGTCGAACAAATATACGAAAGATTCCAAAAGTAAATAACAATATAAAAAGCGGGCTGAAAAGCCCGCTTTTAATTAACTTAAAATGTCCATTAAAACGCTTGTTCGGTTGCCTCTTCAGTTGTTCCTTCCGTTGTTGTTGCTTCAGTTTCTGTTCCTTCCGTTGCTGTTGCTTCTTCTGTTGTTGTTTCTTCAGTTGTTACCTCTTCCGTTGTTGTTTCTTCCATTGCTGGTGCTTCTTCTGTTGTTGTTTCTTCCGTTGTTACTTCTTCAGTTGTTGTTGCTTCTTCTGTTGTTGCTGCTGCCTTGCTCTTGTTTGCTGCTACTGCCCAGATGATAGCGACTACGATGATGGCGATGACAATAAGTGTTACTGTCAAACCTTTCTTGGATGCCATAGCTCCAACCTCCTTTTGATAAGTTATGAAAAAGCTTTCCTAACTTTCACGGTTATTATACCATTCTGTATGTAACTTTCAATGAGCAATTAGTGAAAAAAGTATGTTAAATCCACATTAAGCAACTTGTTATACTGCATCGTGATTATATTTGTAGTAGTTTACGCATTCATAAAACTATGCTTTCTTCTTGTTTTATGTGTTGTTGCATACCAGCGCATAAACGAGCAAAAGAAAGAGAAAATGAGTATAAAGGGGCTATAATTTCATCTCTTCGGTTTTAGCTACTATCACACACTTAGGAACGTTTGAATTACGGTGGTGAAATTATGTAAAATAAATAACAGAGCACACTTTAGCCATGAAATTAACAGACAAAATCTACCAGTGGGAGGGGATTAGAGTGAGGATAGTAACATGGGGTTTTGGTGCTATGGGACGTGGTATTGCAAGAAACATCATCGAAAGCAAGTTCATGAAATTGGTTGGTGTTATCGATAAGAACCCTGAGTTTATTGGGAAAGATGTTGGTGAACTGCTTGGTGTTGGAACGTACGGTGTTCGCGTTAGGGATTCTATCGATGTAATCGAAGAGACAAATCCTGACCTTGTTGTTATTGCTACAAGCTCGTTTGTGAAGGATGTCCTGCCACAGATCGAGTACGCAGTCAAGAACCACGCAAATGTCATCACCATTGCCGAGGAAATGGCTTTTCCGTTTGATTCCCATCCAGAAGAATCACTTTACATGGACAGTTTGGCCAAAAGATACGGGGTGACGATCCTTGGAACAGGTGTCAACCCGGGATTTGTCCTTGATACGTTGATAATTGCACTCACGGGAGTGTGTACAAGAGTTGAGAGAATCGTTGCGAAGAGAATCAACGACCTGTCACCATTTGGAAAAACCGTCATGGAAACACAAGGTGTTGGAACAACACCAGAGCAGTTCGAAGAGGGACTGAAAAAAGGCACGATAGTTGGACACATAGGATTTCCGCAGAGCATTGCGATGATAGCGCGGGCTTTGGGATGGAACATCACAAAGATAGAAGAGGAAAGAAAACCGATAATTTCGAACGTCCATAGAGAAACACCAGTTGTTAAAGTTGAACCCGGTATGGTTGCAGGATGCAATCATTCAGCAAGAGCATATGTCGGTGATAAATGCGTGATTGAACTGTACCACCCACAGCAAATTCACCCGCACCTTGAGGGTGTCGAAACTGGAGATTACATAGAAATATACGGCGACATAAACATAAATCTGTCGATAAAGCCTGAAATCCCAGGTGGTAAGGCAACGATCGCTATAGCAACAAATATGATACCGATAGTCATAGGGGCACAGCCTGGTTTGAAATGCATGGCCGACTTGCCAGTACCGAGGTCAATACTTTCTTTTACAAAATGATTTTTTAGCTCTTTAAAAAATCGTGGAGGTGAGCTTAATGCTCGCTAATCTTGCCAAGAAAGGCGATTGGGTGCAGGTTCAGGTGACGATACTCCAGCCGCACGAACGTGCACCGCAAGTACCTGAAGATACCAAAAAAGTTCCCCTTGAAATGAGAGTAAAAGGTTTTTTACAAGACGAAGCTGCCGAAATAGGTGCAATGGTGACAATAAAAACAATGACTGGCAGATTGGTAACCGGGAAACTCGTTTCGGTTAATCCAAAATACGAACACGACTTCGGTGAACCCGTACCAGAGCTCATCACGATAGGTATGGAACTACGGGAAATATTGGAATCATCGGATGGTGATGAGAAATGAGCAAAGATAAATCATACACTGCAGTAATGGCAAGACGTGCTGAAATTATGCGCAAAGCTGTTGGAATAGACTACGAAAAGTTCATAATTGAAGGTATCGCTTTTGATTACGAAAAGATGATGAAAGAAGTTGGGTATTCGCTTGAAGAAGTACGAAAGATTCAAGCAGAAACATGTGTTGGCAACACTCCACTGGTCGAACTCAAGAACATCAACAAACTCATCAAAAAGCTCGCCCCGAAAGGCAAAGGTGCGTGGATTTTCCTAAAAGATGAAGCTACAAACCCATCAGGTAGCTTCAAAGATAGAAGGGCAGCAATAAGCGTTTACCATGCTCAAAAACTTGGGTACAAAGGCGTGATAGCAGCCACAAGCGGTAACTACGGCGCTGCGGTTGCATCTCAAGCAGCCAAAAGAGGTCTAAAATGCATCATCGTCCAAGAATGTTACGACAGCCAATGGCGTGGCCAACCTGAAATTCTTGAAAAGGGTCGCTCTTGTGAAGCGTACGGTGCAGAAGTTGTCCAGCTAACAGTAGGACCGGAACTTTTCTATTACACGTTGGTACTGCTTGAAGAAACCGGATATTTCAACGCATCACTGTATTCTCCGTACGCAATTGCTGGGATAGAAACTCTTGGATATGAAATTGCAGAGCAGATGAAAGCACTAACCGGAAGATTTCCGGATGCCGTTATCGTTACGCATGCAGGTGGTGGTTTACTTACAGGTACTGCACGTGGCTTGAAAAAAGCCGGCGCGACGGAAACTAAAATAATCGGTGCAAGCGTAGATTTGAGAGGGCTACATATGGCTAGTGATACGGACTTCAACAGGAAATACTTCACAACAGGTCACACAGGGTTTGGGATACCATTTGCCGTGTTTCCAGATAGATCAGATGTACCGAAAAACGCGGCAAGACCTTTGAGATACATGGATAGATATGTACTCGTAACGCAAGGAGAAGTTTTCTACGTTACTGAAATGCTTGCACAACTTGAAGGCTTGCAAAGGGGACCAGCTGGGAACACATCACTAACGGCAGCAATCGCACTTGCGCTTGAAATGGACGAAGACCAGACGATAGTGGTGAACGAAACAGAGTACACGGGTGCTGGGAAACTGCCCTCAGCTCAGCTCACATTTGCAAAGAAGATGGGCATGATTGTAAAACGGGGGGATCCGATAAAAGAGGACGTCCCCGGGAAAGTCATTGCAATCCCTGAACATCCTTCACAAATAGGAGTAATCGAATACCCAGTCGAAGAGATGAAAAAAAGTTACCTCAAAGAACTTATCAAACGCGAGGGCAGAAGTGAATTCACAGAGACTGAAATGAAATTCTTGGAAGAAGACCTGAGAGCAACAAGGAATGAAATAACACGCTGGATAGAAGAAGTTAAGAAAATCTTGTAGAGAGAAGAGATTGAGGAGGGAAAGGGATGAAGCCAAGACCAGATGATTTTGCAGAAAGGTCGAAACACCTTCAGAACATGACCGATGAAGAACTCAACGCCTATTTTTGGCAACTTGTTGAAAAAGTTGTCGATCCTCTTGTTGAACTTGCAAAGACGCACACAAGCCCATCTATCGAAAGGTCCGTTCTACTGAGGATGGGGTTCAACAGTCTGGAAGCGAAGAAACTTGTAGACATGATCTTTGAACGAGGCCTTCTTGGGAAAGGTGCTGGTCACATCGTCTTGAGGATTGCCAAGGAACACAACATAGATTACATAGAGGCAGGTAGAAGGATGATAAACGGCGAATATTGGGATGATGTGGACAGGATTTTCAAAGGGGTCAACCACCCCTGACTGAAGTCGAGAGCTTGTAATAGCCCTGGTTGACCAGCCTGAGCACTGGACCCGAAGGACAAGGGGATGAAGGTGCTACGTTGGTAGTAGGCTCAAGACCCACTCCGGGATGCTTCTCCAGTCTCTGACCCTGGAAGTGAGTGAGAGGGAGCGGATTTTTCGACATTAAGGATACGAATGGCAAAAGGATTAGTCAGGGAATAAGATATAAGTACTGCAAGCTGATTCAAATATCTGACGGCTGGCAATATAGCAAGAGGAAAGCAAACTATTACAAGTCTCACACGCCTGAAGTCGCGTGTCTCTAAGTCGGAGGTGAAGAAGAATGGATAAACTCGACCCAAAAGTTCCAATCGATGTTGAAGAGATACTGAAAGACTTAGATAAATACCGTCCAAGAAGAAGGGGCTGGACTTGGCGAAAGAAACTTCCAGAAGGCACAAAAGTTGATAGGTACGAATACTACCAAATCAGCGAGCCATTGAAAAACAGCATCCCACTACCAGCTGCGCATTATTTCAACAACATCGACCCGCAGCCAGATGTCGTAATCACAAGTGAAATCGCTTCCGGAAGGTTCGAAGATGACATCAGGAGAATGCGCATGGCAGCATGGCACGGTGCGGATCATATAATGGTCATACGGACACTTGGGCAATCGCACTTCGACGGGCTCATCGAAGGAACCCCAGAAGGCGTCGGAGGGATACCAATCACGAGAAAGCAAGTTAGGGCAACCAGAAAAGCGCTTGATTTGATAGAAGACGAAGTTGGAAGACCTATAAACTTCCACAGCTACGTTTCTGGTGTTGCAGGTCCTGAGATAGCTGTTCTCTTTGCAGAAGAAGGCGTCAACGGTGCTCACCAAGACCCGCAGTACAACATTCTTTACAGAGGTGTCAATCCTGTTAGATCGTTTGTCGACGCAGCCGTTGCAAAAAAGATAATGGCATGGGCGAACATGCTCCAAATAGATGGTGCACACAACGCAAACGCATCCGCAAAACTGGCGTGGACCGTAATGCCAGAACTACTCGTCCAGCACGGTATCAACTGTATGTTCTCCGTCAAAGTCGGAATGCCGAAGGAAAACATCGCACTATCAACAGTTCCTCCGGTGATTGCACCGCTACCAGAGATGAGAATAGACTTACCATATGCCGTCGCACTTAGAGAACTATTCAAAGGATTCAAATTCAGAGCGCAGATGAACACAAGGTACATCGAATCAGACCTTTTCGATGCAACAAGGGTGCACGTTTTGAATGCCGTACTCTCAAGATTAACAAGCGCGGATTTACAATCAACGATAACTCCCGATGAGGGAAGAAACGTGCCATGGCACATCAACTCGATAAGGGGAGTAGAAACGGCAAAACACACACTTCTTGCGATGGACGGAATCAAAAAGTACGTCAAAATCGACCAAGAAGCGATTCGAGAAAAAGTCAGAGAACTGAAGATGAGGGCCATTTTGATGCTCGAAGAGATCCTCGAAATGGGAGGCTACTTCGAGGCACTCGAAGCAGGTATGTTTGTTGACAATGGGTATTATCCTGAACGACTTGGCGATGGTATCGCAAGGAAGAAAGACGGAGAAATCGCTGCAGGAACGGTTGTTCCAAGGGAACCAGACTACATGGCACCAGTTTGCGAACACTTTGGATACAACAACTTGCCGGATGGGCTCGAAAAACCGTGTGATCTCATCGGTGGTTGTACGTTCCACAAACCTGAAAAGATACAGTTCATAGACGAGCTTGACGAAACGGATAATGTCAATCTTAGACTGCAACGCATTAAAGACATGAAAGCAAGAAACGTCATCAAACCGGAAGTTGAATGGTATTCTGATGGCTGGATCCAGATTGATATGACGTTCGCACTTCCAGAAGAGTACGCAGAAGCAGCGGCTCTTGCAGTATGTGAAAAGCTTGGGCTTGAGGATCCTACGGTAATTGCAAAAACCGTGCTACATCCAGCTGAGGGAACGTACGTTGAAGTAAAAGCAAAAGTTCCATTCGAAATTAAGATAGATGAATTGAAACTTCCCAAAAAACCAGAAACACTTCCGGAAGAAGAAATATTCGAGTATGTAGCCAAACGTCCAATAAAAGTGGTGGCAGCAACCGTAGGAGAAGACGAACATTCGGTCGGCCTGCGTGAAATTCTTGACATCAAACACGGTGGTATCGAAAAATACGGAATCAAATACGTCTACCTTGGTACAAGCGTTCCACCAGAAAAACTCATCGACGCAGCAATCGAAACGGGTGCGGATGCGATACTTGCTTCCATGATCATCACACATAACGATGTGCACATTAAGAACATGAGAAGACTCAACGAACTTGCAATTGAAAAAGGTATAAGGGACAAGGTATTGATAATCGTTGGTGGAACACAGATAAACAACGACATGGCCGTAGAAAACGGTGTCGATGCAGGATTCGGTAGAGGAACAAAGGGTATACACGTTGCCTCATTCATTGTAAAAAAGCTCAAAGAAAAGGAAGGAAATTAAGAATTTAAAGACAAAAGCCAAATCTATTCCAGGGGGGATTGGGATGTACGAAGTAACGGATTGGACGATCATACCACCTTTCAAAAATGAGCCTGTAGCCGACTTCTCAAAACCAGAAAACGAGCATAAGATGAAAGAGGCTCTTGAAAAAGTCTACAAAGAATTCGGGAAAGAGTACGATATTGTCATCGGAGGAAAAACGTACAAAACGGAGAAAAAGATTAGGTCCATCAACCCGAGCAAACCAGACGAAGTTGTTGGTGTTGTGAGCAGTGCAAACGAAGAACTGGCGGAAAAGGCGCTCGAAGCAGCGTGGGAAGCTTTCAAAACGTGGAGTAAAACACCTGCGCATGTAAGGGCAGAGTACTTACTAAAGGCTGCGAAAAAAATCAGAGAAAGGAAATTCGAATTTGATGCAGTAATGGTCTACGAAGTTGGTAAGAATTGGGTTGAAGCTGATGCAGATACATCTGAAGCTATAGACTTCTTAGAATTTTACGCACGCGAAATGCTAAGGTATGCATCAGAACAACCAGTTGTCAGAATTCCTGGAGAGTACAACGAGCTAAGGTACATACCACTCGGTGTTGGCATCATCATTCCACCATGGAACTTCCCACTCGCCATACTCATTGGAATGACAAGCGCTGCTATAGTCACAGGTAACACCGTTGTGTTAAAACCAGCGAGCGATAGCCCGGTAATTGCAGCTAAATTCTTCGAAGTATTGCAAGAAATCGGACTTCCTGATGGAGTTGTCAACTTCTTGCCGGGCAGTGGTGCACTCGCTGGTGAATTTTTAGTGAAGCATCCGAAAACAAGGTTCATAAGCTTCACCGGCTCAAAAGATGTCGGTTTGCGCATACACGAACTTGCCGCAAAACCACAGCCCGGACAGATTTGGATTAAGAGAACTGTGCTCGAAATGGGTGGAAAAGACGCCGTTGTTGTTGATGAAACAGCGGATCTTGATGCAGCAGCGGAAGGAATAATCGTCAGTGCATTCGGATTCCAAGGGCAAAAGTGCAGTGCGGGAAGCAGAGCAGTTATTGTTAAAGATGTCTACGATGTGTTGATTGAGAAAGTTATAGAAAGGGCGAAGAAGATAACGATTGGTGACGTAAGGTACAAAGAAAATTGGCTCGGTCCGGTTGTAAACAAAAGCTCGATGGAAAAGATAATGGCGTACATAGAAATAGGCAAAAAAGAAGGGCAGCTCATATTCGGTGGTAATGCACGTGAAGACCTTGGTGGATACTTCATTGAGCCGACGATATTCAAAGACGTACCATGGGATGCAAGAATAGCACAGGAAGAAATATTCGGTCCAGTGCTCGCGATAATTAAGGCAGAAGACTTCGACGATGCATTGAGAATAGCGAATGCTACAGAATACGGATTAACTGGTTCTCTGTACTCGCGTGACAGAAGCCGTATAGAGCGAGCAAAAGAAGAGTTCCACGTTGGAAATCTGTACTTCAACCGAAAATCAACAGGTGCACTTGTGGGAGTCCATCCATTTGGTGGATTCAACATGTCAGGTACCGACAGCAAAGCAGGTGGAAGAGATTACCTTGGTTTATTCTTGCAAGCAAAGGCGATAAGTGAGAAGATTTGAAAACTAATCATGTTGAAAAAAATCGGCCTGAAGAGGGCCGTTTTTTTAGTTTTGGTGTTGTTCGATATGAGCGACATAAATTCGATATTTCAGGATTTTAATTGTGCATGGTTAAATAAATCAGGAGTCTCCTTACTAAACAAACCGAACCACATCGATGTTTGGTTACTGGAAGCAGAAAAGTGCAAATTTCGGAGAAATTTGCTGAAATGAGAAGTTTTTTCTCGCGATTCATTGCTATTCTTTTTTAATGTGTATTAATCAGTTCTTAAAATTGTGATATAATAATTAGCTACGGTAATAGGGCACGTTTCTTTTTCTCTATCTTTAGTAATTGAGAGACTTCGCTGAAAGAGTTTGAAACAGGAGCAAGATGTTCTGGTATAGGCTTAGCACTAGTTAAAGGGATTTTTGTTATATGAAAACCATTCGCAGGATTTGTAGGTTCTAAGTTTTTTTCAACACATACTTTAGTTGTGGAAAGTTTTGGATAAAAAAGTTGTGGTTTATAAGTAAAAGAATTTTTTGTGGTTTTTTGGAAATTTTCAACGCTCTCACTTTGCAAAACCACTACTTACAGGGGGTGTATGGTTATGGGTAAAAGTAGGGTCTTACTTTTGACAGCGGTGGTAGTAACTTTGCTGCTGATTTTCTCTTGTGTTCCTCAGAATCAAGGTAGCGGAGGTAACGGTGGTGGCGGAGGCGGAACAACAGTGAAGGACATCTACGGTTGGAAACTTGAAATTCTGAACTCAGCAAACCCGGATACGGGGATAACGATACCGGAAATCTCTGGAAAAGTGATTTACGTATCATCGACTAACGCGATAATTTCAGATGCAACAACGGCCATTTTTGTTTACAAAGCAAACTTAACGAATAGCGACATTGGTAAGAAACTCACAATAAAAAATGCTGTTGGGAAGACGTACAGCAAGTCCTTAGAAATAGACCTTAGCAGTGGGACTAAGGAACTTAGCGAGGATACAAGTGTTATTGAGCCGGCTCTCTTGAACACAGCTCTCGATAAAACAAAAGAAACAAGAGCACTTTGGGATATAAGATATGCATATGTTTACGGTGAATTTACGGGTAATGCTGGCGAACTTCCAAATACTTACGAGTTCAAATATCCTGTGGGTGATGAGAAACTTTCGATAAGTGTTTACAAGGTAGCCGATGTCGATGCTATATACAAACCAACGACAACTACACCAGCGACACTTGTAGGTTATACAAAATACTACAACGATGTGTGGGAGTTTGTCGTATTCCCTGATAAAATAATCATAGAGCTTCCTATGGTAACAAATGCCCGCGCCAAATACAATCCGAATTCAAAACTCTTAACACTGAGTTGGGAGTCAGATGTGACAGATGCAGCATTCAATATTTACATCTCGGATGAATCTGAAACGACACTTGCTACAACAACAACATCGAAGGAAGTTATAATACCAGTTAACGAAGCGCCAAAGTCAGTTGGCATTGAAATTGTGAAAGGAACTTCAAAGAGCAAAATTCTGACAATTTCCAAAGAAGAAATCGAAGTTGTGATAATAAATCCAGTAACAGGTTTGCTTGCTTCATACGATGACTATAACGGTAAGATGTACGTTAGCTGGTCTTACGATGGTGAAGCTCAGTTCAAAGTCTACACAAAGGTTGCAGGCGAGTACGTGCTTAAGGGAACGACAAGTGACAAGAGCTATTCTTTTGACTTAGCACAGGGAGATTACAACACACTTGAAGCTATCGCTGTTACACCCGTTGTTGACGGCCAAGAAGGACCAAGTGAAGAAGTGAAAAAAGAGAATATCGGATACACATTTGCAGGTGGAGATGGCTCGGAGAGTAATCCGTATCTCATTGGTACCGTGAATCAGCTTAAGCTTTTGAATAAGGATGCTTATAGAACGACAGGCAAGTATTTCAAACTCGTTGCCGATATCGATCTGCAGGGTGCCAACTGGGAACCAATAGGAACGTACAGCTTCAACTTAGCTCAGTCGGCATTTGTCGGTGTCTTCGATGGAAATGGGAAAAAGGTAAGGAACTTAACTTACAACGACTCGTCGAAAACGAATGTTGGTTTGTTTGGGTACATTTACAATGCAACAGTGAAGAACTTGATACTCGAAAATGCGAACATAACAGCTCAAGCTTACGTAGGTGTACTTTCTGGAGGGGCTAAGAATTCGACTGTTGAAAAGGTTGGAGTTAGAAATTCTTCTGTTACCGCAACCAACTCGGGGAACTATCCGTACGTTGGTGGATTAATAGGCGATGTTAACGCAGACACAGGTTCTACGAACCCTATGATAGTGCGCCAGTGTTTCGCTGACAACGTTACTGTAAGTGCACCGAACAATGATAACGCAAGAGCTGGAGGACTTTTCGGAAGGTTCTATGCAAATCAGACAACAAACAGCGTTGTCGAAGACTGTTATGCTACAGGACAAGTCAACTTCAAATCGACAAGTAGTTCTAACATAGGTGGTCTAATTGGTCTTGTTTCAAGGAACACAAGTGGTTCACCACTTGGTGAAGTTACAATTCGCAGATGTTATGCAGCGGTTCGACCAGGCTCGAGTGGGAATAACAATTGGAAAGGATTCATAGGTGGTAGCAGTGTTCCGGCAAGTTCAGGTAGTGGTAACAACTACTTTGATAAAGATGTAGCTGGAGAAAATTCTGGTTCAGCAAACAGTTCATTGCAGGCAGCCAAAACCACAACTGAAATGAAACAGCAAAGCACGTTTGTGGGTTGGGACTTTACAAATATTTGGAGAATTAACGAAGGACAAGATTATCCAAGGCTGAGATGGGAATACTGATAATCAATTTTGGGCGAAGTATCAAAAATGCCCCGGGCAGTTCCTTGCCCGGGGTGTTTAACGAAAATCCAGCATGATAATTTTTGGGAGGGATTAGCGTGAGAAAGTTTGTTTTTATCTTGATTTTAGTGTTTGCTACTATTAGTTTTTCCTTCAAACTTGATTTTCAAGTACGAGGTTATCTGACTTATGATCTTAACTCCGGCGCTATAGATAATTTTCCTATAGCGTACTGGACAATCTCTTTACCAAGCCCGCTTGACTCTTTCGCTATAAAGCTAACTGATTACATGACCTATTCACATCAAACGTTTAATTTGTTTGGAATGAATTTTATAGTTCCAAGATATTACTTTGTTGATTCAAGGTTTAGACTTGACAACAGCTACATAAATACGTTGTATATAGCGATAGGTCGAATGAGGTTATCGCGTAGCCTTACAAATAATTACGACGGTGTTCAAATCGGGGGGTTAAAATACGACACCTACAAAACTTCAGCAACGGAATTGGGTATCGGTGGTGTTGTTGGTTACGTATCGGGAAAGGTTGGGAACTACTCTTACGAGGTTGGCGGAGCTTACAGCATTGAATTAAATAATTATGCCCTTTACGGTACGCTTAAGACAGATTTCGGACAATTTGGGGCGTATTATGAAACAAGGTACTATCAACTTTCGCTCAATTATCAAAACACGCAGAACTTGCCTTTCGGTACTTTGAAGTACTGGGCTGGTGTTGGGTCAGCGACGAATACGATAAATGAACCAAGTTTTCTCGCAGGTGCAACATTAAATTCTGGTCCTATTTTCTTGGCAGGTCAATTCGCTTGGATTGGTGGAAACAAATACGATGTGAGTTTTGCAACAGGTGAGCCTTCCAACCCCAACCAACCAAGATCATGGAATGTCATGGGCGAGATAGGTTACAACCTGCCTAACTTCTATGTGGGATTGTTTGCAAAGTACAACAGCATCTGGGCAGAAAATGGTTGGCTACCACTTTACGGTGTTAAGATAACGTCTGGGGACTTTTCACTATCGTTTGCTAACGGTGATTTGTACGTTTCTTCCTCAATGCCCGGAACTCAGTCAGTGCTTCTAAAAGTGACTTATAACTATCAAGCGAGTATAGATTTACTTGCTGGTGTGCAAGGTGTCTTATCTCAGTTCGCGCCAAAAGTAGTTTCAACATCCGCTCAAAGGGAACAAACGATAACAGTTGCTGATCTGTACAAGATGCCTGAAGGTTCGAAGGTTAAAGTCACTGGTACTGTACTTGCACCAGTTGGACTCTTGAGTGGTTCAACAACATACATACAGGATAAAACAGGTGCGATAATGTTGTACGGAAGGTCCATTCCTACAACACTCAAGGTTGGAGATGTGGTATCGGTAACTGGTTCGACAAAGGTCTACAACGGTATACTTGAAATAGTTGTGGACAGTGTAACCGTGGTTGGAAATGCCAAAGTCGAACCCGTAGAACTGAGAGAACTTTCAGACAAATACATGTCCAACTTAGTCTATGTGATCGGAACTGTTGAAAATGTGGCAAAAGACAATTTTATTGTCAACACAGGCAACTTTAAAGTGAAAGTTTATATAAAAGCTGCTACGGGCATTAGTTTAGCTAACATATCAGAGGGAACAAAGGTAAAGGTAACTGGTATTTTGACGCTCTTTAAAGGCGAGTACGAAATTCAACCGATTCAGCAGTCCGACATAGAAGCAATGTAACTGATGCAGCATTTATGAGGTTACTTTATAGAAAGGTGGTTTGCAAGTGAGAAAGTTTTATAAAAACTTTTGGATAATCATAGCTCTTGTCGTAACACTTTATCTATCATCTTGTGCAACTCAGCAAGAGATACTAAAGAACGTTGAAGTAATCGATGGTGACACAGTCAAAGTCTATGGTCAGTCATACAGACTAATAGGTATTGACGCACCAGAAATCCATTCTGGTGATAAACCTGCTGGTGAGTACGGAATCGATGCCAAGAACTACCTTATATGGTTCGCAAACAATTTTGAGCTAACTTATGAACAAAAAGGTACAGATAACTACGGAAGAAAACTGGTTTACCTTTTTGGAATTGATGGAAAGAACAAATACTTATACGAAGCTTCGGTTACCGAGCAAGGTTACGCAAGACCTCTTATTTACGAGAGCACAGCTGTACCGATGTACACAAATCAGATAGTCGCTGCATATAACAGAGCTTATCAAAATAGGAAAGGCATATTCTCAAAATATGATGAAGCACCAATTATTACGAAGTCAAATCTTTCAAGTTCATACATAGGAAAAATTGTATGGCTTGAAATGGATGTTTCCAACGTGAGATACTCTAATTATACGTACTATATAGAATCTGATTTCGCTCTTGTCAAAGTGAGATATGAAGAATACAAATACCTATTCAACGGGTACAATTTGTATGGTTTAAAAGGCAGAAAAGTTAGGTTCTATGGTGAATTGTGGTACGATAACTATGAGAAGAAATACATGATAATGCTGCGCGCACCATTTGAAATTAGAATCGTTAGCTAGAAAGGGAGGTTGGGATGATGAAAAGGTTGCTTATCGTTTTCTTGGTTATTCTCAGCACGCTTTTCTTTGCAAATAGTCTTCTTAAGATCGCAGATATTTACAAGACAAAGGAAGGGACAACTGTTGAAGCAACAGGTATAGTTTTGGCACCAGTAGGCGTACTTGGAACACTGACAACATACATGCAAGATGAAACAGCTGGTATTATGCTCTACGGTAAGGTGCTTCCAGCAGACTTAAAAGTGGGCGACGTTATTAAGGTGGCTGGGAAAACGAAAGTGTACTACGGAATCTTGGAGATCATCCCTGACAAAGTAGAAATCCTTGGGACGGCTACACCGACTGCAGTTGAGCTCAAGGATGATAAATTCGAGAAATATCTATCGAATCTTGTTGTGGTTGTTGGAACCGTGAGTTCTGTTGAAAAGTTCCAGTTCAGAGTGAAGACTGATAAGTTCGAAATACTGGTCTACATCAGGAAAGAGGTACCATTCAAAGTCGATACTCTGAAGGTAGGGGACAAGGTAGAAGTTACCGGTATAATGTACCTTTATCAAGGCATGTACGAAATTCTGCCAAGAAGACCAGAGGATATAAAGAAGTTTTAATTGGGATTTTATCAAATCAGCTGGCGACCGCCAGCTGATTTATATTTCTTAATGATAGTACACAATCCCTTTTCAGACTTCCTTTTATAATATAGTCGAAGCGCATCATTTTGTACACACTAAGAGGAGGTGTAGGGTATGAAGTTGAGAAGCGTATTGGTTTTAGCACTTGTTTTTATCACAGCTTTAGCATTTTCTCTCAACGTGATATTCTTGGTTGGGGATGGTATGAGTTTTAACCAGCTTCTTTTAGCAAGCATTTTGGAAGGAAGAGTACTGACAACGATGACGCTTCCTTACACCGGCATAACCACTACTTATTCTGCAGATTCTTGGGTTACCGATTCTGCACCGGCAGGTACAGCTCTTTTCTCTGGTTACAAGACTTTGAATAGGGCGATCGGTGTTCCTCCAGACGGTACTTTGGTACCTTCAATGTACGAACTTGCGAAGAAATCCGGATACAACATCGGTATTGCTGTAACCTGCAGAGTCACGCATGCAACACCAGCTGCTGTCTACGGTCATGTTGCCAGCAGGGATGATGAAGTTACCCTTGCAAAGCAGCTTGCTGAATCAGGTGTTGTTGATGTCATCTTCGGTGGCGGTTGGGACATGTTCGTTCCAACTGCGCAAGGTGGTAGGAGAACAGATGGACTAAACCTTATAGAAATGATGACCAAGAACGGATACGAGTACATCACCACACCAGAACAACTCAACAAAGTCAGTTCCTCAAAAGTTCTTGGTTTGTTCACAAAAGGGCACTTGGATCCAGTATCAAGCAGACCAGCAAATCAACCAACACTCGATGCCATGACAAAGAAAGCAATCGAACTTCTCTCCAAAGATGGAAAACCGTTCATGCTCATGGTTGAAGGTTCTCAGATAGACTGGGAATCACATGCTAACGATTTTTACGGTGTGTGGAAGGAAGTTGTTGAGTTTGACAACGCCGTAAAGGTAGCTCTTGAGTTTGCAGCCAAAGATGGGAACACGCTTGTTGTTGTTCTTGGAGACCATGAAACAGGTGGATTGTCACTTTCTAAAGGTGGGTACACAATAAACGTGGAACAGGCAAGGAAAGCAAAAGGCACAACACAGATGTTCCTTGCACAGTATAACATAAGCGAAAAGGATAAATTCATGGCAGGGCTCAAGGAATGGTACGGAATTTCCGTTACGGATGCTGAATACGAAAACCTCAAAAAGATTCCAGCAAGTGATTTGAGAAGACAACTTGCAAGATTTGTGGGCGAAAAATTAGGCTTTGGTTGGACAACATTCGACCACACGGCAGCCCCAGTTCCAGTGTACGCATTTGGTCCTGGTGCACATTACTTCACAGGCTTCATGGACAATACCGACGTTCCAAAAATACTTATGACATTAACGAGAATTTCATCAATCACATTCCCTGTCATCAAGGAAACAGGTAGTGGATACTAATTAAGCAAATCCTATGTAAAACATCGCTTATGCTTTTCTAAATGATTATTCTCCCCTGCGCGTTTAACGTGCAGGGGCTTTTTGTTGTTTTTTAGGTTTTGTTTTAGACGGAAAAAGATGTAAAATAGAATTGTAAATACCATCCATTGATTATCTTAGGGGGGAGCAACGTGCCAAAGATGGATTTTCTTACCTATCCACTTCCAGATGTTTTGAAAAAATACATATATCAAGGTTTTTTCAAAAAAGCGCACAAGCAAATCGACAAGATATTAGAACACAGACTGCCACCACAGATGAGAGAGCGGCTGAAATTTGAACTGTTTAGAATGGAACTTCTCAAACGAACCTACAAATATCCCCACGACGAAGCACTTAGGATTTTCAAAAAGTCCTATAAGAACGCAACCAAGTCTGAATTTGAGCAGCTTTGGAAAGAGGGCAAAATCGACTGGATATACATCGAAACGCAGAGGTTTTTCGAAAGCAGGTTCGATAAAAACTTGGCTTTCAACGAGAAAGAATATAAATCGAGACAAAGAGTCGACAAGCAAACAATTCGAAGACGGGAGACAATAAACAAGGCGGTTGAAAGGTTGCTTAAGAGTGGAAAGCCGAAAAGCTACCGCGTGCGTGCAAGAATAACCGTTGGAAAGGAAAATCCGAAAGAGGAAAAGGTTCGCGTGTGGTTGCCCTTCCCAAAAGAGGGATTTCAGCAAAGTGATGTGCAGTTGATAAGTTCGAGCCATGAATGTGAGATTGCAGACAACTCGGTTGGTCAAAGGACGGTTTACATGGAAGGGAAAGATACGGAGAAGTTCTATGTAGAATTCGAATACACGATTCACGAATGGATTGGACAGCAGTCACTCTTCACTGAAAAGCCCACAAAAGAAGACCTCAGCGAGTTACCCCCTCACATCGTCTTCTCACCTTTCTTAAAAGAGCTCATCCATACGATATTTCACGGAGAAGACTACACAACTTTCGATGACCTCACTCGTGCAAGGAGGATATACGATTTCGTTACGCTAAACGTGAACTATTCGTACGTTCTTCCGTACGCACTGTACGATAATATCCCCGAATACGTAGCGACAACGTTCAAAGGAGACTGCGGATTCCAAGCGCTACTTTTCATCACGCTATGTCGAATGATTGGTATACCGGCAAAATGGCAATCGGGCTGGAGTATAACGCCACTGGGTGCTTCGTCGCACGATTGGGCACTTATCTATCTTGAAAAATACGGCTGGGTTCCTGTTGACCTTTCGTTTGGTGGAGGAAGAAGAGAACAAGAGCCCATGCGCATATTCTACTTCACTAACCTCGATGGGTTCAGGATGTTTGCAAACACAGAATTTCAAGGGGATTTTTATCCTGAAAAAAAGGCTTGGCGATTGGATCCCTACGATAACCAGACGGGAGAGATGGAAATTATCAGCAAAGAGGAAGACGGGTACGTAGTAGATTTAAAAAGCGAGATCGAAGTACTGAAATTCGAAGAGATTCGTTAAACTTGTTGAGATGGAGGGGACTGAAGATGGGTAAAATCAAATCTGTGAAATTCAAGCTGAATCGCTTTGAATACGTCAAACCGTTCCACATAACGAACAACATTTCGTACGACACAGAAAATATTGAAGTTGCCGTCGAATTGGACAATGGTGTTGTCGGATATGGCGAAGCTTCACCATCGTTTAGAGTCAACGGTGAAAAGGTAGCTGCTTTGATGGGATTAGAGAGTGTTGTAAATGATATGATAGTAGGGATGGACGTAAGGCAGTATCGACAGATATTCGATGTGACAGACAAGTTGTTCAGTACACCAAGTATAAAGGCTGCTGTTCAGTACGCAGTTCTTGACGCTTTCAGTGAGGAGACAGGTGTTCCAGTCTATCAGATACTCGGCGGTGCGAAAACGAAGATAGAAACAGACTACACGATAAGCATTGGTTCTATTGAAGAACGTGTGGAAGAAGCAAAACAGATAGTTGAACGCGGGCATAACGTAATCAAGGTCAAAGTTGGGGAAAACTTAGAAGAAGACATTCAAGCGATGATGGCGATTTACGAAGTTTCAAAAGGATGCAAATACATCGTCGATGCGAACACCGGTTACACACCGAAACAGGCGGTTAAGTTTGTGACAGAGCTATACCGGGCGGGTATCGATATACATGTATTTGAACAGCCTGTGGCTATGCACGATATCGAAGGTCTCAAGTACGTGAGATGGAATTCACCGTTCCCAGTTGCTGCAGATGAAAGTGCAAGGACCAAATACGATGTGATGAGGTTGATAAGAGAAGAAGCGGTGGATTATGTAAACATCAAGCTTATGAAATCAGGTATAAGTGATGCACTTGCGATTGTTGAGATGGTGAAAGCCGCAAATTTAAGGTTGATGATTGGTTGTATGGCAGAATCGAGCCTTGGTGTTAATCAAAGCGTTCACTTTGCACTCGGAACAGGTGCGTTCGATTTCCACGATTTGGATAGTCCGCTGATGCTTAAAGAACCAGAATTTAGAGGGAAATACAAAGTTGATGTTCCATACTACTTTGTTTGATACCAATCCGGTTGGCAGTTATTAACATAACCTGGAATTTCTGCAAATTTCTACTGAAATGGATAAGCCTTTTCATGCTATACTATTCTTAACCAACATAGGGAGGTGAAAGGTATGAAAAAGCTCTTGTTCTTGGTTTTCGTATTATCAGTAGTTATCGCGTACGCAGGCAACTACGTTAATGCTTATACCACTCTTGAAGAGCCACTTGCAAAGGCTCTTTTCCAAGAATTCGAAAAGGAAACGGGTATAAAGGTCAACTGGGTAAGATTATCGACTGGTGAAGTACTTGCAAGGCTTGAAGCAGAAAAGAACAATCCACAAGCCTCGATATGGGTCGGTGGTGTTGGTGTCTTCCATGTTGAAGCGAAGTTGAAAGGTCTTACAACTCCATACAAAGCTCCATACAGTCAGTTCATAGACGAGAAATTCAAAGACCCTGACGGCTATTGGATAGGTCTCTACGTTGGACCTCTCGCGTTTGCGACAAACAAGAACAAAGCCAAAGAACTTGGTATCACACCACCAACAAGCTGGGCAGATTTGATAAAGCCACAGTACAAAGGGCTAATAAGAATGGCAAATCCGAACACTTCAGGTACTGCGTATAACGTTATTACAACCTTGATTAACCTTTACAACAGAGATGAAAACAAGGTTTTTGACTACTTAAAGAAGCTTGACGCAAACGTAAACATGTATACCAAGTCAGGTTCAGCACCAGGAAAAGATTGTGCAATTGGTGAGACGACCATAGCGATTGGCTATCTCCACGACCTTGTGAAACTTCAAAAAGAGGGAGCGCCTATCATCATCACACTGCCTTCAGAAGGCTCCGGATATGAAATAGCAGCAATGTCACTTATAAAGGGTGGAAAAGAACCTCTCGAAGCAAAAAAACTCTACAACTGGATACTTGGCGACAAAGCACAGGAAATAATCGCAAGCTGGTACGTGATTCCTCTATCACCTAAGGCACCGAAAAATAAGATGGTTTACAAACTATCAGATGTGAAGTTAGTCCAGCAAGATCTTCTTTGGGAAGCTCAAAACAGAGAGAGGTTAGTGGACAGATGGAACAAAGAAATTGGAAAATAATTAAATATGTTATTGTCCTCAGCATTTTGTTTTTTGTGCTCTTTTGGATACGTACAACGATAAGAAACGAGTTCTCCCGCTCCTTGCGGGAGAACTTATTCAGGTTGGCAAACTCAATATCGACTATGGAAGTTGACTCTATAAGTGAGAGATTCCCCGACATCCTTGTCTACAAGTCAACATTTGAAGGTGAAGAATACGAGACAAGAAAGGGTTTGAAGGGACTTGTTAAAACGCTCCCTGACTACAGCTACGGAGAAGAACATGCTTTTTATGAAGAAGTATATCTTTCCTCTAATATCCTAAGAGTTGACAACAAAGACTATTTTGTAGTCTTTACACCTATTGTTAAAGACTTTGAAGTAGCCGGGATTCTTATCCAGCTCCATCCAGCAAGTGACTCTTTGAAACTACTCAGAACAGTAGATGTTATGTTCCTGATATTCTATGGACTTTTCGCAATTGCTTTTGCGATTGCTACGTTCTCGATAGATCCGGTGACAACGTACGCAATAATTGTCACTTTTGCAGTCGTTTTGGTATTCATCGTCTACCCGCTTTATGAAGCGGTTAGGCTGACCTTCATGAGAACCGGCACGTTTACTACCAGTGTATGGAAGACAGTACTTACTGAAAAAGGATATTTGAAAGCGTTTGCTAACAGCGTGTTACTCGGTTCCATAACAGCGACTGTTTCCACGATCGTAGGTTTCCTTTTTGCATTTTTAGTTACGAGAACAGCAATCAAGGGAAAGAAATTTATCTCCACATTAGCAACGCTGCCGGTCATTTCACCGCCGTTTTCTTTAACCTTGTCCATAATACTCTTGTTTGGTTCAAATGGACTTATAACCAAGCAATTTCTGAAATTGAATTGGGATATATACGGTTTAGATGGTTTGGTAATTGCGCAAACGATGGGAATGTTCCCAATTGCGTATCTTACGATGGTCGGTGTTTTAGAAGCTATAGACAGCACGCTTGAAGAAGCCTCAATGAACCTCGGTGCAAGTAGGTGGAAGGTCTTTACAACAGTAACGCTACCACTATCACTTCCAGGGCTGCTAAGCTCGTGGCTGCTTGTTTTTACGAATTCGGTGGCCGACTTTGCGAATCCTCTAATGCTTGGTGGAAAATTCAACGTGCTTTCAGTCACTGCCTACCTCGAAGTAACTGGTATGAATCGCTTAGACAGAGGTGCTGCTCTGTCGTTATTGCTGTTACTTCCTACGCTCACCGCATTCTACTTGCAAAGGTATGTCGTTAACAGGAAATCGTACGTTACGGTCACAGGTAAACCCAGCGGTAGGATAGTTGAGATTGTAAGCCCTGGTGCAAGAAGGGTTCTCAGTGTGATAGCGTATGTAATTATAATATTCCTGGTAGGTTTGTATTCAACAATCTTTATGGGTTGTTTCGTCAAGAACTGGGGAATAGATTATACCTTTACAACTGCAAACATCGTCGAGGCACTCCAGCGCGGTAAAAAAGCGTTAACGGATACAACTTTGCTTGCGACTGTTGCGATGCCAATTGCAGGTGTATTTTCAATGATTGTTGCGTTTCTCTTTGTTCGTAAAAAGTTCCCAGGCAAAAAACTGTTGCAAGGTCTTGTACTATTACCATTTTCAATACCAGGTACGCTTGTGGGTATAAGTTATGTGATAGCGTTCAATAAGCCACCACTAATATTGGTTGGAACGGCTGCGATTATTGTGATAAATTACGTGATCAGAGAATTGCCCGTAGGGGTAGAAGGCGGAGTTGCTACTCTGAAACAGATAGATCCATCGATAGAAGAAGCAGCTCAAAATCTGGGAGCTAACCCACAGACGGTGTTCTCGACTATAATTCTTCCGCTCATAAGACCAGCGTTTATTTCAAGCCTTTCTTACACTTTTGTTAGATCTATGACCGCAGTTAGTGCAGTGGTGTTCTTGATTTCGGCGAAGTGGTATCATATTACTATGCAGATATACAATTTCTCAGAGAATCTAAGATTCGGTCTTGCGAGCGTACTATCTTCGGTACTTATAATCATAATCCTTGTTGTCTTCGGATTATTGAGGCTTCTCGTTCGTAAGAGTGAATATTTAGAAAAAACGATTGTCCAACAATGAAAAGAGAGGGATACATACGATGAAGCAGGTCTCATTGAAAATAAAGAACGTGTCTAAAGTATTTAAGGATTTCAAGGGAAGAGAAGTAAGAGCGGTTGATGATATCAGCTTCGAAGTTAACCCAGGGGAATTCGTTACTTTGCTGGGGCCCTCTGGATGTGGTAAAACGACAACTTTAAGAATGATTGCTGGCTTCGAGAAGCCAACCAGTGGAATGATACTAATTAACGATGTAAACGTGGTAGAAATTCCACCATGGAAACGAGACACAGCTATGGTCTTTCAGAGTTACGGACTGTTCCCCCACATGAACGTTGCTGAAAATATTGCCTATGGATTGAAGATGCGAAAAGTACCGAAGGAAGAGATAGAGAAGAGGGTCAAAGCCATTTTAAAGGTTGTTGGACTTGAAGGGTTTGAAGAAAGGCCGCCTTCCAGTCTCTCGGGTGGACAACAACAGAGGGTGGCTCTTGCAAGAGCGCTTGTTGTTGAACCTTCGGTTCTTCTTTTTGACGAACCGTTGTCAAATCTTGACGTATTGTTGAGAGAGCAGATGAGGGTTGAAATCAAGAGAATTCAAAAAGAAGTAGGTATAACGGCAATATATGTCACGCACGATCGAACAGAGGCACTAACACTTTCAGATAAAATTGTTCTCATGAAAGGTGGAAAAATAGAACAAATAGGTACACCGGAAGAGATTTACGAAAAACCAGTGAGTAAATTCGCGGCTGAGTTTATGGGTAAAATCAACTTTTTCCCAATAGATGTTGTGGAATTTCAGCCGGACAAAACGGTTGTCAAACTGAAGAATGCAGTTTACGAAATTCCTTCAGTTCCTACTAAGAGAAGTGAGAAGTACGTTCTCGGTTGCAGGCCGGAAGGCTTGAAACTATCAAAGGAAGGACCGGTGAAGGGAATAATAACGACGATAGTCTATCTTGGAAACTTCTCAGAATACTACATTCAAACGGATTACGGAGAGGTGATGGTCAAGGTGTTACCTCCGTTCGATAAAAATCTCACTGAAGGCAGGGAAGTGTTCATCGAAGTAATACCAGAAATAGCAAAGATTATACCAGAAAGCTAATAAAAGGGCGCTCAAACGAGCGCCTTTTTTCGTGCATCTTAAAAAATACTGAACTTTTGAAAGAGCGTTGCGAAGATAAGTGAAATCACCGCCATGATTTTTATCAGTATATCGAGGCTAGGACCGACCGTATCCTTCAATGGATCACCAACAGTGTCGCCTACAACCAAAGCGGCGTGCTCCGCCGATCCTTTTGCCAAACCTGGGATTTTGCCCTGCTCCAAATGTTTCTTTGCATTATCCCACGCACCACCGGCATTTGCTGTAAATATTGCGAGCATTATTCCACTAAGCGTTGTTCCCACAAGTAGACCACCTACAAAATCAACACCGAAGGTGAAACCAGATATCAAAGGTGTCACGATAGCTATCATCGCCGGAAGGACCATCTGTTTGAGAGCGCCGTCCGCACTGATCGTGATGCATCTTTCATAATCGGGAGTCTGGGTACCATCAAGTATACCAGGCATTTCTTTAACTTGTCTTCTGATTTCATCAACCATCTTCGAAGCAGACTTAACGACCGCTTCTATGAGTATCCCACTGAAAAGAAAGCTGAGTAAGGACCATATCGGAATCCGTAATTCACAAGTGCTTCGTTTGATTCGCTTTTTAACAATATCCCTGTAAGTGCAAAATTTCCAACACCGGTTAAGAGAGCGGATATGATAAGCGCTGTGTTGAGCTCTTGGTGTGGTTTATCTGATAGTTTTCTGAAAACCACAAACATTATACCTATCGAACATGCAATCAAGCCGACCGTAGTAAAGGCTATCGGGTAGAGAATTAGTTTTACTGCCGTTTCATAGAATTTGCCAGAAAGTACGTAGTTGTAAGAAGCAAGTACAATAGCAGACAGCATCGCACCCACAAAGCTTTCAAGTAAATCCGCACCAAGACCGGCGACGTCTCCAACGTTGTCACCGACGTTATCAGCAATCGTTGCAGGGTTTCTGGGATCATCTTCGGGAAGTTTTAACTCTGTTTTTCCAACAAAATCAGCTGCCATGTCGGCTGCTTTAGTGTAAACCCCTCCACCAACCCTGTCGAACATAGCGACTATCGAACAACCAAGTGAGTAACCTGATAAGGTCATGGCGAATGGGATGAAATTAACACCTATGTGATTACTAAAGATCCGCATGTTTTCAAAGTTCAGCTGGTTTTTGAATAGGGTTAGCACTATGTTAATTCCCAAGAGCGCCAGTGCACCGACTGAAAGTCCCATAACAGAACCGCCTTGGAATGCAATCTTTAAAGCAGGTCCAATTCTTTTCGTTTACCTTGCAGCTTCCAAGACTCTTACATTCGCCCTAGTGGCGGCTTTCATGCCGAAGCAACCTGCTAAAGAACTCATAAATGCACCGAAAAGAAAAGCAATACCTACGTACCATGCTGTTAAGAGACTGAGGACGACCGCGATAACGATGGTATAAATTGCAACTGTTCTGTATTCGTGGTAATGAATGCGTCTGCTCCTTTGCGAATGCATATAGAAATTTCTCTCATCCGTTCAGTTCCTTCTGGTTTCTTGAGGAATGAATAGAAGTTGTAAGCAACCAACATAAGTGCGACTACAGGCCCAAAGACGAAAAACAGTTGCATAAGGCTCCCACTTGTTTGGTATTACAGTTCTCATGGCCAACTTTTTACTCTAAGTCTATCGCAAATTATTCAATTCTCAAAATTGCCGAGTTTATTTCAGAACAGTCTAAGAAAACAAAAAAGAGGGCACCATTTTTGATGCCCTCTTTCTGCTTTTACTTTTGGTCGGGGTGACTGGACTTGAACCAGCGACCTCTTGCGCCCCATGCAAGCGCGCTAGCCACCTGCGCTACACCCCGACTCTTGTGTTGATACGGAATTATTTTAGCATATGCTCAATAAAAAATCAAGTAAGTGGGAAGTGGACAACTTTGGTGTTGCTTGTGTTATAATATTCAAAAATTCTGGAACGTAAAGTAGGGGGGATTATTGTGTACGAAGATGTGGAACTCTCTCTTAAGAATTTGAGAGAAGCTTTCGAGGTGTTAAGTCGAGAAAAGTCTGAGAAAAAGAACAAATTTCTGAAAAGGCTTGCTGAGAAAATAGATGAAAACCGAGAGTATCTGAAAGCTGAAAACAGCAAAGATGTAGAAAGAGCTCGTGAATTGAAGGTCAAAGAATCTCTGATAGATAGGCTGGTACTTAACGATAAAAGGATAGACGAAATGATTGAAAGTTGTCAGATTGTCGAAAGCTTGAGAGATCCCATCGGTGAAGTTGTCGACTCGTTCGTCAGAGAAGACGGTTTGACAATTTACAAAGTCCGTGTTCCGATAGGTGTTCTTGCTATTATTTACGAATCACGTCCAAATGTGACGATCGAAACTTCCATTTTGGCACTAAAGTCGGGAAACACGATATTACTTAAAGGTGGTTCTGATGCGCTAAATTCAAACAAGGCTCTTGTCAAACTTATAAAACAAGCATTAGATGACGCTGGTTTACCAAGAAATTCGGTTGAATTAGTCGAACATACTGATAGAAGTGTTGTTGATTACATATTAAAACAACGCGGGTTGATCGACTTAATCATTCCGAGAGGAGGCAAATCTTTAATTGACTATGTTGTAAGTAATGCAAAGATGCCTGTTTTGGAAACGGGGGCTGGTGTCTGTCATATATTCGTTGATGAGAGTGCGGACATTGACAAGTCAATTGCAGTAATAGATAACGCGAAAACCCAAAGACCTGGAACCTGTAACGCTGTGGAAACTTTATTAGTCCACAGAAAAATAGCCTCCGAATTCTTACCAAAGTTGAAAAAGTTATTTGATGATAAGAAGGTTGAAATTCGTGGCTGTGTGGAGACCAGAAAGGTCATAGAATGTGCCCCGGCCACTGAGGAAGATTGGTCAACTGAATATTTGGACCTGATTATATCCGTGAAGGTTGTCTCTTCGTTAGATGAGGCAATTGAGCATATCAAGAAATATTCTACAAAACATTCCGAAGCAATTCTTACTGAGAACTATTCAAACGCTATGAAATTCTTAAATGCAGTAGATTCATCAACAGTTTATGTTAATGCTTCAACAAGGTTCACAGACGGTGGACAATTTGGAATGGGAGCTGAGATTGGCATAAGCACTCAAAAGTTTCACGCGAGAGGCCCTGTAGGACTCAAAGAACTAACAACAACTAAATTTATCGTCTTCGGTGATTATCATGTCAGAAAATAACCATAGGAGTGATTGACATTATGGCTAAGATTGTACTGAAGGTTGGCAGTAATTTGCTTGTCAAGGAAGATGCAATAGATAAGACGTATGTTATGAAGCTGGTCTCGCTTGTCGACGAGCTAATGGGTTCAGGCCATCAAGTGGCAATTGTCTCATCTGGTGCTGCAGCTTCTGGAAGAGCATTGTTAGCATTCAAAGGACATTCTAAAAGCCTTCTATCCAAGCAAGCGCTTTGTGCCATCGGCCAACCTAAGTTAATGGAAATATATCAGCAGGCGTTTAGTTTTTACAATCGGCAAGTTGCACAGATATTGTTGACGAGGGACGACTTTAATAACCGGCAGCGGTTTCTAAATCTCAGAAACACACTAATTGGTCTAAGTGAACTTGGTATCGTACCTATTGTGAACGAAAATGACACGATTTCGGTTGATGAAATAAAGTTCGGTGATAATGACGTGCTTTCTGCCATGTTTTCGATATGCTGGGGTGCTGACTATCTGTTCCTTATGACTTCAGTTGATGGTGTAATAGGAGAAGACGGAACGGTTATAGAGAACTATCCAATTGACATCCAAAACGTAAAAATAGCCGAACTTGGAAAAACTTCTTTTGGTTCTGGCGGTATATTTTCGAAAATTGTGGCTGCAAAGATTGCAGTTGAAAGCGACGTGGATTCGTATGTGATTAATGGCAGGAATTTGGAATGTGTAAAAAAGATACTTAGAAGAGCGAAATGTGGAACCAGGTTTGTTACTTCGAAGCAAAGAAGACTATCCAAAAGAGAATCATGGGTGAAGTACATCAGCAAGCCAAAAGGAACGGTTTACATAAACGAAGGTGCGAGAACTGCCTTGTTAAATAGAAAGAGTCTGTTACCTGTTGGGGTAGTTGATGTTGAAGGTAAGTTCGAAAAAGGTGATGTCGTTCTTTTAGCTCATGGCGAGGAAATTTTGGGAAGAGGTATCACAAACTATTCAGCCGATGAAATTCAACGAATAAAAGGGTTAAGAACTTCGGAAATCCCTGAAGAGATTTACACATACGATGAAGTAGTACACGCAGATAACGTGATTCTTGAGATAAAAACATTATAAAGAAAAAAGGAATTTGCTAAGACGGTTGGTGATATGTATGAAAGTAGGGATAGTAGGTGTTGGAAACATCGGTAGCATGATTTTAGAGGTTTTAAACAGCAAAAGTGAACACGAGTTCTTTATATACAATAGGTCACCCGAAAAAGTTCGAAAGTATGAAGCGTTTGAGAATATTAAGATCTGTGCGAACATCCAGGAAGTCTATCAGGAATCTGATTACACGTTCCTCTGCGTAAAACCTCAACAAGCCCCGCAAGTATACGAGGCACTTGCTGGAGTATCACAAGAAAACGGAATTATAGTAAGTACTGCTGCTGGCAAAAGGATAGAAGAGATTTCGTCTGCCACTCGTAAGAACAAGATAATCAGAATAATGCCCACGATAACTTCGAAGATTTCCATAGGTATTACCGCTGTCTGCTACAGTAAACACGTACCTATGGAAAAACGGAAAGAATTTTCAGAATTAATCTCTCCATTCGGTGAGATAATGGAATTGGAGGAAGATAAATTCGATGCGTTTACTGTGCTTAACAGCAGTGGCCCAGCTTTTGTTGCTTTCGTGTTGGAAAGTTTTATAGAAGGAGCGATAAATATCGGTGTCAATCCGGATTACGCGCGAGATATTGTACTCAGAACCTTTGAAGGTTCCATAAAGTTGCTGGAACATATGAACATCGAACCTTCGAGGTTGAAGTACCTAGTTTCTTCACCCGGAGGAGTTACTATACGAGGCTTGTACGAACTTGAAAAGAATGGAGTCAAGGGTGCAATAATGTCTGCAATATATGAAGCATACAAACGAAGTCACGAGTTGTGAAAGTCTAGTATCGAGCATCTAATTTTCATATTACAAACCATATGGTTAAAAAACGGAACATTTCGTTAATGTATATGGTATACTATTTGAAGTAAAAGTGAGAGACGGAACTGTACCTTGAAAGGGGGGATTGGCATGAAGTACGTGAAGTACCTACTGGTAAGTATTTTGGCTTTGGCGGTCGTTGCTTTTGCGTTCGATCCGACTATTTACGTGTCAGCTGGCGTTGGTGAACCGGATACCTTGGATATCCACCAGGCCTACGATACGGTCAGCGGTGAGATTATCTACAACGTATACGAAAGCCTTATTGCCTACAAGGGGAGCAGTTTGACAGAGTTTGAACCAAGACTGGCGACACAAGTTCCAAGTTTGAAGAACGGTCTTATCAAAGACGGTGGGAAGACGTACGTATTCCCTATCAGAAAAGGAGTCAAGTTCCACAATGGTAGCGCATTAACACCTGAGGATGTGGAGTACTCCTTTGAAAGAGGGCTGTTGTACGACCCAACTGGCGGCCCCATGTGGATGCTGTGGAATGCCATCTTTGGTGTCAACTCGCTTAATGAAATGATACAAAAGTACGTCGGAAAACCCGTTACAGAGATATTCAAAGACGGAGAACCGTTACCAGAGTTCAAGGATAAGCTTGTCCAGATGTACAAGGAAGTTATTGACCCCGCTATCGAAGTCGAGGGTGACAACGTTGTCTTCAAACTTGTCAGACCATACGGTCCATTCCTCACAATAATGGCACACACGGTTGGATGGTCAGCTGTACTTGATAAAGAAACATCCGTAAAAATGGGGCTTTGGGATGGCAAGCCAGATACTTGGTGGAAGTATAGAAATATCGCTAAGGAAAAATCACCACTTTACGCAACAGCGATCGGGACAGGTCCTTTCAAACTTGTTGAATGGGATAGAACCAACAGAAAAGTAGTGCTCGAAGCAAATAAAGATTACTGGCGCGGAGAACCAAAGCTTAAGAAGGTCATACTACTCACCGTAAGTGAATGGGGAACAAGGAAACTGATGCTTGAAAAAGGCGACGCTGACGATATAGCTATTGTTCTTGAATATCTCGACCAAATAAGAGGAAACAAGGACATACAAATTATTGATAACATCCCGTCTATGTCGGTCACAGTTGTCGGTTTCTCTTGGTCAGTTTCACCGAACAGCAAATATATTGGTAGCAGAAAGTGGGATGGAAACGGATTACCACCAGACTTCTTTAGTGATATCAACGCAAGAAAAGCGATATCTTATGTTATCAACTACGATGCTGTGATCAGAGATGTTCTAAAAGGTTACGGTACAAGGATACCAGCTGCTCTTCCAAACGGATTACTTGGATTTGACCCGTCACTTCCACTCTATAAATTCAACGTTACTGAAGCAAGAAAAGCACTTGAAAAGGCTTGGGATGGTAAGGCCTTAAAGGTTGGAATAAAGTTCACAGTAGCCTACAACACAGGAAACATGATGCGACAAAGAATTGCTGAGATGATAAAAACCTACCTCGAAATGATAGCGCCTGGCAAGATCAAAGTAGACATAGCGGCACTTAACTGGCCAAGCTATCTTGATGCTATGAGAAAGTCAGAACTTCCGATGCCGATATTCAACTGGCTTGCCGACTTTCCTGACCCAGACAATTTCATATTCACTTTCTATCATTCGGCAGGAACTTACGCACCAAGACAGGGAGATAATTTCAAAAAATTCGTTAGCACACCAAGAAAAGAACTCGGTGGCAAGAGCTTAGATGAATTGATAGAAATGGCGAGGAATTCTTCAGACCCTGAAGAACGAGCTAAACTATATGTACAGATTCAGAAATTCGCAATCGACAACTACATTAGTATCCCAGTTTACCAACCAGTGGGAGTCAGAGCTCAGAGAGCATGGGTCAAGGGTTGGTATCCGAACCCGATGAGACCGGGTAACGACTACTTTGAACTCTACAAGCAGCAGTAACTCTAATAGTTTAAGCGCTAAAAATTGAAGCCAGGGGTAGTTCCCCTGGCTTTTCATTTGGTTTCTCTTCTTGTTTTGTAGCCGCATTGTTCTATAGGGCACATTTCACACCTAGGTTTCGTTTTACAAAATGCCTTCGCATGTTCAACTATCAGTCCGTGAAATTCCTGATATAATGGTACATTTTTGGGATAGAAGCTTTCAAATAGCAGTCTGTATTCATCGTACTCCTTAAATTTAATGTTTAAGATCCTCTCTAGGATGCGTTTCGTGTAAGCATCTACTACGAAAATAGGTAGTTCCAATGCATAAAGAATAATTGAATCCGCAGTTTCTTTGCCGATACCTTTGATACTCAGCAATTCCTCACGAACTCGTTCAGTGCCTAGTTGCTTAATTGCTTGTATGTCCAAATCATACTTTTCGATCCATTTCAAGAGATTCTTTAACCTCTCGGCTTTAATATTGAAGAAACCGACAGGCTTAATAAGTGCGGAGAGCTCTTGTACACTTTTCTTTGTCAGACAGGTGAGTATGTCTTCTTCACAGTTGTTCCTGATATTTTCCAAAGCCTTTTGGACATTTTTCCAATTTGTGTTTTGTGTTAAAACAGCGGAAACGATGATTTCTTCGGTTGTGCCTGGCCACCATTTGCCCAATTCTCCGTGGATAGATTTCAGCTGATCGTATAGCTCGTTAAATTGCAAAGCCAAGCTCCCTCCCCTGAAGTGCAAACCAAAGTGTTTTTGAGTAATTTTCTAATTCTCCAAACAGAGTTTAGCACAAAAAAGCGGAGGTTTGAATAACCTCCGCGATTTTCTAAAGCCTACTATCATTTGTAATCATCCGCCGAGATACGCTTTCCTAACTCTTTCATCTTCGAGAAGTTCTTTTCCAGTACCTTCAAGTACTATTCTTCCGGTTTCAAGAACGTACGCATAATCAGCCAACTTGAGGGCTTCATATGCGTTTTGTTCAACGAGGAATATCGTAACTCCCTCACTGTGAATTTTCTTGATCATCTGAAATACTTCCTTAACAATGACGGGTGCAAGACCGAGTGATGGTTCATCGAAAAGTAACAGCTTTGGCCTTGACATTAAAGCTCTTCCGATGGCAAGCATCTGTTGCTCTCCACCTGACAACGTACCGGCCCTTTGATTAGTTCTCTCTCGTAATCTGGGGAAGAGATCGAAGACGTACTCTATATCCTTCTTGATCTGTTCTTTATCTTTCCTCAAATATGCACCTGCAAGGAGATTTTCGTAAACTGTCAAGTTTGAAAAGACTCTACGACCTTCTGGAACCATCGTGATCCCCATTCTTACTATTTCGCTTGTGTCAAGTTTCGTCAGTTCTCTGCCGTTGTATTTTATGCTTCCTCTCGATGCCTCTTTCAAGCCGCAAATGGTCCTAAGAGTTGTTGACTTACCTGCACCATTTGCACCTATAAGTGATATTATTTGACCATCCTCGACTTTCATAGATATCCCTTTCAGTGCGTGAATACCGCCGTAGTGTACGTGCAAATCCATAATCTCAAGCATCTTCATCACCTGCACCTAAGTAAGCTTTTATCACAACTGGATTCTTTTGAATCTCTTCTGGAGTGCCTTCTGCAATCGTGACTCCATGATCGAGAACGATAATTCTCTCACAGATATTCATGATAACTTTCATATCGTGTTCTATAACTATGACCGTAAGTTTAAACTTCTCTCTGATCCTCAGAATTAGCTGGTTTAATTCAAGTGTTTCGTCAGGGTTCATACCAGCCGCAGGTTCATCCAAAAGCAACAGTTTAGGCCTTGTTGCCAACGCTCTAGCTATCTCGAGCTTTCTTTGAAGACCATAGGGCAAAGATGTGGACTTATAATCTGCAAGGTGGTCTATGCCCAGCTCTTTCATCAGTTCCCAGGTCATCGTTTGAATGTATTCTTCTTCTTTTTGATAATTTGGTAAAAACGCGATAGCTGAGAACAAATCAGACTTAAGATGTGCGTGGAATGCTGTCATTATGTTTTCCTTAACTGTCATATTGCCAAAAAGTCTTATATTCTGAAATGTTCTCGCGACCCCAAGCCTTATAATTTTGTCAGTTTTAAGATTCGTTATATCTCTTCCGAGAAACTCTATCCTTCCCTCTGTTACTGGGAAGACGTGTGTTATTAAGTTAAATATCGTTGTTTTTCCTGCTCCGTTTGGACCTATCAATCCTAATAGCTCACCATCTTTCAGTTCTAAGTTAAAATCAGATACTGCGACAAGACCGCCAAACTTTTTAGTTACATGTTCCATCTTCAAAACAGTTGTTTTCACTTCTTTTGAAGGGGCGGTTGCCTGCAACGTCATCATTGGCTCACCTTCCTTTTTGTGAACAGCCTGAAGAAGCCTTCCCAAGTGAACTCACGTTGTCCAAATAGACCTTGCCTGAAGAAGAGGATGGTAATCATCAGCAGAATCGAGAAGATGAGCATACGCATACCAAGAATACCCGGAATCGTTATTCCAAATATTTTCATTGGCATTTCGACAAATCTTAGAGCTTCCATCAGGAAAGCAAAGCCGATTGCAACGATAACACTACCGGTAATATTTCCAAGCCCTCCGAGTAGTATTATGGTTATTATCTGATAAGTAAACAATATGCTAAAGGAGTTTGGGTCAATAGTCATGAGCAAGCTACCCAAAAGTCCCCCTGCGATGCCTGCGAAAAATGCTCCAACAACAAATGCGAGAACTTTATGTTTGAAAAGATTTATACCCAAGTTTTCCGCAGCCACCTCATCGTCTCTTATAGCTTTCAGTGCCCTTCCGTAAGAACTATCAACAATCCTTCTGATGACTATAATAGTTACTATTGCCCAACTAACTGTCCACCACAGGTTCGTGTAAGTTGGCAACCCCTTTAAGCCTAACGGCCCGTTTGTTATGTTCTGCAAGTTGTTAAAAAGAGACCGAATGATTTCTGAAAAACCGTATGTAACGATTGCAAGGTAGTCACCGCGCACTCTAAGACTCGGAGCACCGACGATAAAACCCATAAGTGCAGACATTAATCCACCTATCAGCAATGCCCAGAAGAACGGTATGTGTATCTTATCAAGCGGTGAAATCAGTGGTTCCATGAAGAAATTCGACAACTTGCTCTCAGGTGACATGTACAACAGTGCAGAAGTGTACGCGCCTATTGCCATAAAACCAGCGTGCCCGAGAGAAAATTGACCCGTAAATCCATTTATTAGGTTCAAACTGACGGCAAGAATAACGTAAATGAATCCGGTATTTAAAATCCTCTTTATGAAAGGATCCATATACTTTTCAGCAAAAAATACGAAAATATAAACGATAATGATCAACATTATACTAAGCACAATTCTTGTTGAGCGCTTCATGCTTTTTCACCTACCTCCTGACCAAAGAGGCCATTTGGTTTGAAAATGAGAACGAGAACTAAGAGCAAGAAGATAAAAGCTTCACGATAACCAGAGTATTCTGGGAACATAGCAGGAATTAGCACGGTTAACAAACCAAGAACAAATCCACCTATAAGCGCACCTTTAAGACTCCCGATACCACCAACAACTGCGGCTATGAAAGCCCTACTACCAGGATACTGCCCCATGAATGGAAATATCTGTGGATATCTGAGTGCCCAAAAAACGGCACTAACAGCGGCGAGTCCTGAACCAAGAGCAAAAGTGAATGAAATTGTTCTGTTAACATTTATTCCCATGAGCCTTGCTGTGTCGAAATCTCGAGAGAGGATACGCATTGCAAGTCCTATTTTTGTTTTCTGTAGTATAAACGTGAGCATTAGAACAACTATTATTGAGAATATAATCGTGTAAATAGACACCGCTTGTATTCTAACCTCACCGAGTACTATGGTTTTTTTCATCGGTTCCGGAACTGGGAACGATCTCTGGATACCACCAAAGACCACAACCGCAAAATTCTGAAGTAAGAACGACATACCTATTGAAGACACGAGAGAATTTATCCTGGGGTACTTCCTAAGCGGTTTATACGCAACTTTTTCGATACCTACGCCAAGAAGAGAGGTAAGAACGATACCCAAGATTACGGCACTTAGCCAAGGAGCACCGAATATCAAAGATGTGTAAAACATGAAATACGCAGCCATCATAAACACGTCACCGTGTGCAAAGTTAACAAGTTTTACAACACCGTAGACGAGAGCATAACCAACCGCGACCAATCCAAAAACAAAACCAAGTGAAATAGCGTTTACCATATGTTGCAAGAATAAGCTCCAGTCCATCCCAACACCTCCAAATCATTGAAAAATCAAGAAGAGAAAAAATAGATAAACTAAAAGACAGGAATGGCGAAAGCCACTCCTGTCGACAAGTAGTAGTCAACTATTCACCCTTAATCACAGTTACGAACTCAAATTTGCCATTCTTTATCGTTTTAATAACCGCATCTTTTATTGCATCTCTGTTCTGGTCAAATCTTATTCTTCCGGAAACACCTATGAAATCTGTTGTAAGCAATGCCCTTCTTATCATTTCAGGGTTATCGCTACCTGCTCTCTTTATCGCATCGATTAGTACCATATAAGCATCGTAAGCAAGTGCAGGCAGATAACCAGGATCTTCGTTGTATTTCTTTCTGTACTTTTCAACAAATGGTTTTGTCTTATCTGATAGTTCAGCTTTAACATCAAACATCGTGCTATAGTAAGCTCCTTCAACTGCACTACCACCGATTTCTATAAGCTGTGGTAGGTCCCAAGTGTCACCACCGAGAAGTGGCTGTTTTAACCCGAGTTCGCGTGCTTGTTTAGCAATAAGGGCTGCATCGCCGACTATTCCTGCTGGTACAAATATGACGTCAGGATTAGCTTTCTTAACAGCGGTAAGCTGACTTGTGAAATCTTGGTCTCCGCCTTGATATGCAATGTAGACTTTTACTGACTTGGGATCTCCGGTCAATTTTACAAATGCATCCCTGAAATAATACGCAAGACCAACCGAGTAGTCGTTCGAAACATCATATATGACAGCAGCTGTTTTGGCTTTCAAGTGTTGGACAGCAAATTTTGCCATTACCGTGCCTTGGAATGGGTCGATGAAGCAAACTCTAAATACAAATGGTTTGTCCTTTGTAACGAGTGGATTTGTATTTGAAGGAGCGATGTAAACAACTTTATTCTTGTTCGCTATTTCGGCTCCTGGTATTCCGAGTGCACTCGAGTAAGTGCCAATAATTGCGGAAACTTTGAACTGTTCAATAAGCCTTGTCACAACGTTAGCAGCTTCGATCTTATCGCTCTTGTTATCAAGAATGACAAGCTTTATAGGTCTTCCAAGTACGGATGGTACTTCTTCGTACGCCATTTCAATACCTCTCAAACCAAGCTGGCCACCCATTGCATAGTTTCCTGTTAGTGGTTGAGTAACTCCTATCACGATTTCATTTGCTGCAAAAGTGATTGATAAACTCAGCAACAAGGCAATGAAAATAATGAGTTTTCTCATAGTAATCCCCTCCTAAACTCTTATGTAAAACCCTATGGTTTTACAATAGTTATCAGCTTAAATTTGCCATTTTCTATCTTCTTTACAATCGCATCTTTTATTGCGTCTCCGTTCTCATCGAATGTTATAGAACCAGTTGCACCTTGGAAGTTCTTAGTTTGAGCTAACGCATTCTTGATGTCCTCTGGTTTTGCAGATTTTGCCCTTGTAATCGCGTCGAGGATGACAAGGTAGGCATCGAAACCAAGTGCTGCGAATGCACTCGGTTCTTCGTTGTACTTCTTCCTGTAGGCCTCAACGAATTTTTTCGTCATTTCAGTTGTCATAGCTTTCTCGTCGAAGTGAGTGCTGAAGTAAGCTCCTTCAACTGCGTCTCCTCCAACTTGGACTATTTCCGGAACTTCCCAAGTGTCACCGCCCAAGAATATTGACTTAATTCCCATTTCCCTTGCTTGCTTCATAATCAAAGCAGCGTCTCCATAGGAACCAGCTGGGATGAAAAGGACATCTGGGTTCTTTGACTTAGCCAACGTTAGTTGGGATGTGAAGTCTTGGTCTCCACCTTGGTAGGAAGCCACTCCAAGGACAGATTTGCTATTGCCTGTAAATTCAATGAAAGCGTTCCTGAAATAGTGTGCCAACCCAACTGAGTAGTCTGAAGAGATATCCTGGATGATATACGCTGTTTTTGCTTTAAGTGTCTCAACCGCGAACTTTGCCATAACTCTTCCTTGGAATGGGTCAATGAAACAAACTCTGAAAACATATTCCTTGTCCTTTGTTACTAACGGGTTCGTTGGTGAGCATCCTACCATCGGGACTTTCATCTTGTTTGCGACTTCGCTGCCAGGAATAGCTAACGAACTACCATAACTTCCGATGATCGCACTTACGTTGTAGACTTGGATCAACCTTGTGACTGCGTTTGCTGCTTCAACTTTGTCGGTTTTGTTGTCAAGAACAATCAACTCAACCTTTTGGTTAAGGACCGTTGGGTACATTTCGTTAGCAAGTCTGATGCCCTTGAGCGTGAGCTGACCACCGGCAGCAAAAGCTCCCGTGAGCGGTTCGAATACACCTATCCTGATAGCCGCAAATGTGGAAACAGCCAGTACAAGCACAAGAAGAGCCAGAAGAACTTTCCTCACAACTACCCCTCCCTTCAAAGAGTTGAAATGCCTAAAAAATTGATAAAGACAATTTGCTGAGTGTTGCAAATTGTTGCAGGAAATATTCTGCGGTATTTTGTTACATTATATAATAAAACATTCAAAATTTTAAATGTTGATAATTAATTATGTAGGTTTGTTTTTTTGAAATTATTAGTGAATATTTGCATTTTCTTGCGATTTGGTAATTTTATCAATCATAATATTGCGAATGATGTAAACAAAGAAGCGAGGCCTTTCTGCCTCGCTTCGTGTTTAGTGCTTTTAACTTTTAAGTTTTCGTGTGGATTATTTTTAAAATGGATAAAACCCCAACTCCAGGTTGTTCCTTTCGATTATCGCCTTTATTTCTTCTTCTATTATCTTTTTGTGTCCTTCTTCCCAATCTCTTAGTACCAATAGTAATTTCTTCACTCTTTCATCTATCTCTTTCTGAGCCGCTTTTTCGTAAAATTCCATAAAGTCTTTTTCGATTAAGTAAGCCATCCTCAAAACGGAAAGGTCAGCTATATCGTCTTCCTGAGAGGTTTCGGAAATTTTTTGCCCTTCGTATCTGGATTTGTAATACGTAGTACTTTGCTGCGGTAGCGATTCAATTTCCGAGCCTTCTTCAAGAGATTTTCTTAATCTTCTGATGAATTCAGTGTGTTCTTTTTCCATCTGGGCTAAGTAGTCGAATATGTCAGCTACCGACTTGTTCTTCACTTCGTCCCTTTTGGTTCTGTAGAACTTGAATCCTTCTATTTCAAACTGTTCCGCTAACTTAAGTACGTCGTACATGCTCTCCCTCCTTATCATTTCTGCTCTCTCAAGTATTGGTCAATACCTCTTGCTGCCCAGTAACCATCTGCGACACCATGTATTATGTCCGGCCCATTGACGATATCTCCACCAGCAAAAAGCCAAGGAATCTGTGTTTGCCTGAGATTGTTTGTAAGTATCCTTGGTCCGACGAACTGGAGCTTCGATTTCCATTCCTCTGGGAGATAAGAGTAATCGGGTGCTTGACCGATGGCTTCGATTATCATATCACCGTCGTAGTACTGAACGGTTGATTCGTCGAACTTAGGATTGAACCTTCTGTTTTCATCGAAGACCTCGGTACATTTTACACATTCGATTCCTTTTATGTTGTCTCTATCATCGAAAATCACTCTTCTAGGACCCCAGCCCGGACATATCTTTACACCTTCTTCAATGGCCTCTTCGATTTCTTCCATGTCAGCGGGCATTTCGTCGTGTGTTCTTTCAAGACATGTGACCGTGACATTTACCTCACCGTATTTCATCTTTTGAAGCCTTGCCATACTCCTTGCGATATCCATTGCGACGTTTCCGCCACCGATAACTACGACTCGTTTGGGTATCTTCGGTTCCGGAGCTTCGCCGCGCAGGTAATCTCTTATAGCCCTCAACAGTGGCAATGCTTGGACAACATCTGGATGGTCAGAACCTGGGATTTTTGTAGACCTACCGAGTGTCAAACCAGTTGCCAAGAATATCGCATCGTACTTATTTTTCAACTCTTCGAATGTAATATCTTTCCCAACAGCGACACCGGTGAAGATCCTTACACCGAGTGATTCGATGAATGCGATATCCTTATCAAGTGCTTCGTCTGGCAGCCTGTACCTCGGGATACCGTACCTCATGACACCACCAGGGCGGTTGAGTGCTTCGTAAATATCTACCTCGTATCCCATCGTTGCCAAGAAGTAAGCAGCGGACAATCCTGCAGGACCACTACCAACGATAGCAACTTTCTTGGGTTGTTTTGTCACATCGAATGTCACAATTTCATGCCATTTTTCAGCTGGAACGCTATCCGTTATGTACCTCTTCAACCATCTGATAGCGATTGCTTCTCCCCTGTGACTAATCGCACAGACTTCCTCACAGCGATGTGTACAGACTCTTCCACAAACACTTGAGAGTGGATTTGCACCGAAGTTGTTTTGATCTTCGACACCTTTGAGAAGCCACTTGAGAGCGTCCTGTAAGTCATCTTTCCAAATTGCCTTTATATACTGTGGTATCTGCATGTGCTCTGGACACCTGTCAACACAGATAGCACACTCAACACACCTTGCCGCTTCAGATATAGCCTGCTCTTTACTGTAAGCTTTGACAAATTCAACAAAAGAATCCACACGTTCTTCAGCTGGGAGTGTTTCAGGCATAACTCTATCAAGGTCGAGTAAGTCGCTATCTTCATCCCTCGTCCAACCGATCTTGATTTCTTCTGGGGTCTTGTTAAGTATGCCTTTCTCAGTTGGCGCGAAGTAGAAGTCTTCAGGATTTGGAGAAATGAATATGTATTCCCTTGTCATTTTCAAAGAGCCTGTTGTACAGATGTCGACACACATAGCACAAAAACTACATCGGCCGTAATCTATCGTAGGTCTTTGTGGTTTCATGCCGTATTCTTGCTTCATATCAGGCACTTCTACCATCGTTATCGCATCAGTTGGACATATCTTTGCACAAGTTCCACAGCCGATACACTTTTCCCAATCGTTCACATGGAAACCTCTGTACCTTGGAGCAGCTTCCCTGGTTTCTTTTGGAACGCGTATAGTTACCGGCTTTTCAAAAAGATTTTTCCAAGCTATGAGCGGGGCGAAAAAACTCTTCTTTGGCGTTTCTGTTCTATTTTCTTTTATTTCCATCATCGGCACCTCCCATTACCTATCGATTTCCGGGGCACACACGCCCATTGTATCGAGCCAGATAGGTACATCATCTATCCTCGTTCCAGGTAGTAGGTGTTCCACACCGTAGAGTCCTTGTGGATAGGAAGCGCCTCTGACCGCTACTCTGTATGGTGTTTCCTCGCCGTTTGAGACGACGAGGTATCCGTACTCTCCACGTGTAGATTCAACGCGTGCGTACGCCATTCCCTTTGGAACCCTAATTCTCAAGCCGTTACCATCGGAAATTTTTGTATTCACAGGACCAGCTGGCATCTTTTCCAACGCCTGCCTGATTATCCTGATGCTCTGTCTTATCTCCTTTGGTTTCAGGCTCATCCTTGCAAGTGCGTCGCCTTCTGTAGCTGTTGGAATTTCGAATTCTACCTTATCGTAGAACAGATACGGGTCAACTTTTCTAATATCGTATGGCACACCTGTTGCCCTTAATCCGATGCCTGTCACACCTAGTTTTAAACAAGTTTCTGTGTCAATCTTTGCGATACCTTTCAACCTCGTATGGAGTATTCTGTTCTTAAGGATGAATGTTTCGTACTCTGGCATTCTTTGTTCTAAGTAATCCATTAACTTCAAAATCTTTTCTTCAAGCTTAGGTGGAAAGTCCTTTCTAACACCACCAGGGATGATGTACATATGGTAAATCCTTGCCCCCGTTAACTCCTCGAAAATGTCAAGAACCCTGTCTCTGTCAGAAACACTCCAGAACATACTTGTGTACATTCCGGTAGGTCCTCCGATACCACCAAATGACCAAAGGTGGTTCGCAATGCGGGCAAGTTCGAGCACAATCATCCTTATCCACTGCGCCCTTTCTGGGACTTCGACTTTTGCTATCTTTTCAATTGCCATTGCATAACAAGCTTCGTTTATATCCGGCTCAGGCACACAAATACGTGGTATCAGCGCAAGGTTCTGATACCAAAGTCTTCTTTCCATGAGCTTTTCGAATCCACGGTGCAAAAAGCCCGGTAGTGGTCTTGCCTTGACGACAATGTCGCCTTCCACGTACATGTGGACGCTGAAATTACCGTGCATTCCAGGGTGATTCGGACCAAAGAACAGCTTCACTTCACCCATTTATATCACCCCTTGTGTCTTCTAAATCTGCTCTTATTATCTTTGCTTCATGGATCGCATCCTTTTCGTATTTCCTGTCTGGGAAGTGTTCTTTTGAGAACTTCAATGGGTCAAAATCTTTTCTGAGTGGTGGTAAATCGTTCCAGAGCTCGAGGAAGAGTGGCAATCTGCATCTCTCGTTTCCTTCGAATTCCACACCGAAGAATTCGTGGACATCACGCTCGTAGTACTCCGCAGTTGGCCACATATCTTTGACGGTGTAGAAGACAGGTTTATCTCTGTCAATAAATGTAGAGACAAGGAACGTGACACCATTTGACCAGTTGAAGAGTATGTAAACAAGTTCGAATCTCTTCTCTTCGATCCAGTCGATACAAGTCAAAATGGAGAGATGCGAATAGCCTGATTCTTTCAGGAAAGCGAGCAACGGTATTGTCTTATCGTTTTCTGCAATGAGTTTATGCTGTCTTTCTGCAATATCTTCGACCCTGACATAGAAGAGCTTCTTAGCTTTTTCAAGTATTTCGGCAACGTTATTATTCATGGAATTCGTCATGGACAATCACCTCTCCGAGACTCCTCAACTGATTCTGCTTGTACCATTCGTAATTTTCCTTGTACCTCTTCCAGCCGTTCGCTTCGCCTTTCCTTATCATCTCCATCAGCGTATTAAAAGCGTTGAGTATCGCCTCCGGTCTTGGCATACAACCTGCAATGTAAAGGTCGACAGGTAAGTAATAGTCAAGTCTGTTGATTGTGGAATAAGAGTCGAAATATATGCCACCGTTTATCGTACATGAGCCGAATCCAATGACGTACTTTGGATCGGCCATCTTTTCGTATGTGTAAATGACCCTTCTGAGAGTTTTGGCACTCAGGTATCCAGTTATCAAGAGTATGTCGGCTTGTCTTGGAGTTGCCATCGGTCCCATCCCAAGACGCTCCATATCGAACCGAGAAGTCATCGATGGTGGCAATTCGACAGCACCGCAACCGGTACAGTAATGGAGCATCCACATTGATCTACTTCTCAATTGGTCTGCTATCTTTTCCCATACACTTCTTTCATCTATCTTAGCCATCCATTTCACCTCCGCATTATCCATTCAGCTTAAAATACCCAGCCGTTTACAACAAAGAAAGCCTGCAAAAATGCAAGAAGTATTGGAACTGTCCAATAAAACGCCACTGCTTGCTCGATTCTGAATCTTGGTAGTACAGCCGAGACCATAACTGCAAAAGTCCAAACGATGAAGTATTTGAGCAAAAACACAAAGAACGTTCCGCCGCCAAGGAAGAAGTCAACGAAAAGACTTATTTCAATGAATTCCATAAAAGTGTTCATCAACATCAGCAAGCCCATGTATTTTGCCGAGAGTTCAACCATGGGACCAGATGCGATTTCCGCTGGTGCTATTGGTGCTTCAAACGGTTCTTTACCAAGCATGCCCTGGAGGGAAATAAGCGCAACTAAGGCACCTATTGGAAACTTTACGATGTTCCATTCCCCTGCTTGTGCCTGTGCTTCGATAATTGATGAGATATTTCCCGTTTTGTAGTAGAAAAGCAGTGTAGTGATAACGATGAGATATGGAACTTCATAACCGAGCATAAGTGTGAGGGCCCTTGCAACACCGATGGATGCCCACGGGTTTCCTGTGCCTACCATACCCATTGCCATACCTAATGCTCCAACTGTGAACAGATACGCTATTACAAAGAAATTATCAAGCCCTGGGAACGCTACTAAATTTCCGAGTGGAACGAACGAAAGTGTCGCAATAACACCGCCAAGGGCCATAAGCACGCCAAAATCGAATATCCAGCCGTGCGTCCAACCATGCTTAGTTAAGGTTTTGAAGACATCTATAAAATTCTGATACCAAGGTGGACCGTACCTTTTCTGGATACGCGCGGTTATCTTTCTACCTATACCTTCGAATGTCAAACCAAAAAAGAACGCGGTAAATAATACGCCTGCTACTCTTCCAGCTGTCGCTAATCCTGTCATCGCTTACCACCTCACCCACATGATTAACGCAAGTACCACAGCGACCCAGAACAGATACGCAGAAGCTGTCCTTCGAGCCAGATAATCGACAAACTTCCCAAACGCTTTAAGTGCGTTAACAATCGAAAGGTACCAATCCTCGAAAGATGGGTGACCTTCGTATTCTCTTTCTAAGAACGCGTAGAACTTTGATGCGTAATGGTACAGGTCGTAATTGTGTAAGAATTCTCCTGAGGTGTATTGGTCTTCCAGCGGTATTTTCTTTCCTTTGGGCATAAGGGCGTAGATGATAGCAGCGATGATGAATCCAACTGCAAACATCACAAAGACCATCCATGTATCCCAGTAGCCCATACTGGTTTTCAAGAGCGTACCTTCGAATTCAAATGGTGTCATTCCGAATTCTTTCTGCACATCTGTGATCCAAACGAGCACCTGCTGTGGGAAGACGCCCCAGAGTACTGTAAGTGCAACGAGGATTATCATTGGAATCTGCATGATTATGGGTGCTTCTTTGACATCTTTGTGTTTGCTCTTCAACTGACCAAGGAATACACCTGCAAGTGGTCTGAAGACGTAAAGGAATGAACCGATGCTACCAACAAAAACGAACATCTCAGTGACGAACATACCTTTTGATACAAGCGATTGGAAGATCATCCACTTCGAGATAAAGCCGCTTGTCGGTGGAATTCCTGCCAATGAGATGATACCTACAAGGTAGGTTACAAACGTTACTGGCATTCTGTGGATTAACCCACCCATTTCATCGATTTTCGTGGTTCCAGTTCTGTAAACTACTGCGGCAAACGAGAGGAATATCATCGTTGCTGCAAGTGCGTGGTTGATTATGTGGAACAACCCACCTGCATAACCAACTTGGTGGAGCGTTGCCAGACCGATGAGTATGTAACCACTGTTTGCTACTGTTGAATATGCAATCAGCATCTTCATATCGTTCTGCTTAATTGCCATTAATGTTCCAACGAGGATCGAGATGTTACCGAGCCAGATGAGAATATACGAAAGTATGTTCACTCCGTTATAGAACTCTGCAAACATATTTGCGATTGGAAAGACGCTCAGAATAAGTGCGATTAAGTAAGATCCCATCTTCACAAGCTGACCGGAAAGAACGGCACTGAATGTGTCTGGTGCGTTACCGTGGACGTTCCTAAGCCACACGTGTAGCGGGAAAACACCGCTCTTGGCTATGCCAGCTGCAAGCAGTAGCAAGACAACTGCCCATTTGAATCCGGAAGATGCGCTTTGAATATACTGCCCAATTTCGAATATATCGAATGTGTTGTATCTTTCATACAGCATGAAGACCCCGTAGAGGAAAAGATAAGTACCGATCGAGCTTATGACTATATACCAGATCGTAGCCTTCTTTGCTTCTTCTTTTCCCATCGGCACTATGAAAAGTGACGCAAGCACTGCGATTTCCCAGAAGATGTAAAGAACTATCAAGTTTGCTGAGAAAAATACACCCAATGTGCCAAGCAACGTTAATATCGAAAGTACGTTGAATGCTGATGGTCGCTTTGCTTTTGTAATCCATGCAATGTTGAAAAATCCGTAGCATGCAAAGACTAACAGAGTGATTATCGAAAGATATTTGGACAAAGCGGTAAATCTCAGCACGTTTTCAAAACCGAATAACGATTCTGATATCCCTGTGGGCATACCCCAAAGCATGTACAATCCGTAGACGGACAAAGCAAACAATACAATAGGACCGAGATGTTTGTTTATCTTTGAGAGAAGGTATCCTACAAGTGCGCCTATGGCAAGGTATATTATCAAACTCTGCATTATCACATACCCCCTTTCAACAACGTATCGAAGTACGTTCTGAAATCAAAGACGTAACTTGCTGCTTTGTCTGTGTAAGACATTACTAAATCAGGCATAAAGCCTATCACAACTAAAGAAAGTGCAAAGAGTAGGATAACAACTTGTGCACCGAATGGGAGGTAGAGTTCTTCTTCCTCCTCGTTCTCTTCTTTTGGATACCAAAGGTCAACATTCCATTTGATTAAGTACCCTGCTTCTATAACTGTAGCAGCAAGCAGTACCGCTGGAAGTATGAAGTCTCCCGCTTTGAAAAGCGCTGTGAGTAGGGTGATCTTTGCCCAGAACCCTGCTGTCAGTGGGAAACCGATGAGTGATATCGTTGCAAGCGAGAAGGCTATTCCAGCTGCAGAGTTGCTTTTAAAGCCTTTCTGGTTGAGATAACCGTAGATTGTGAATAGTATGAACATGGAAATTGCCTCATTGAAAAGGTATAAATATGCGGCCGAGACAATTGCTTCGCTACCGAGGGAACCTGAAGAGAGCGCTGCCATGACCGTGCTTGCTCCTGCAATGGATGCGTATGCGAGCGCTCTTCCCAAAGTTTTTTGCTTCATTGCGGCAAGCTGTGATACTACAATCGATATCAAAGAAAGTATGTAGACCGGCATTGGTTTAACAGGTTCCAAAACGTTGAAAAAGATTCTTGAGAAAAGGTAGAAGATAGCGACTGTTACTGTGCTACCAAGAGCTAGGGGTGTAACCGTCGAACCATTTGAATACACATCCGGCGCCCAAAGACCGAGTGGAAGTATCTTGAGCTCAACAAGAAGAGCGATGAGAATCATAACGCCTGCGATTTGAACGTACTCCGGTGTGGCTATGAAACCAGCGTATCCCATGTTGAGAGTTCCAGCATAGACATACATCGAAACAACGCCTATAAGGTATAAAACACCTGCGACTGAGCCGAAAATGAGGTATTTGAAAGCTGCGTAAGAATTCCTATTCTGCGCTGCCAACACGTAAGCAACTGCAGCAATGATTTCAAGGAATACAAAGGAATTGAAGAAATCACCTGTTAAGAGTAGTCCGTTCAGTGCAGCTGTGAGCACGAGCAAGAGCACACCAATTTTGTCTTCGTACGTTGCTGAAATCGAAAGTGCGAGCAAAACCAAATTGACTAACAAAAGGAACGGATAGTTCACATTATCAAGCAGCAAAACAATACCGTAAGCTGCAGGCCATTTTCCAATTTCTACGACCTGGACTGGATGGACAAAGCCTATCAAAAGTGCAAGGTTGAAAAGAACAACAAGTGGCAGAATGTATTTACTCAGTTTCGGAAATGCTATTGTTGCAAATGCGAACGCAAGAGGAGCGGCAACAAGCAATGCGATCATTCTATCACTTCCTTTGCTGCGCGAATTTCTTCGGCATCGACTGAGGAGTATTCTTCATGGATGTGCACCAAAAGCATGGAAGCAACTGCCAATGTCCCGACACCTATAACGATTGCTGTAAGAACAAGGGCTTGTGGAAGTGGGTCGACGAAATTAGCAAGTGGTGTAACTGCAGAATAAATAGGTGCTTCTCCACCTTGCAGATAACCGAGAGATACTATGAAGATATTTACCGCGGTGTCTATTATCGTTAACGAAACGAGCTGTTTGAACAGATTCTTCTGGGAGACTATGCCGTACAGTCCAATTCCTATCAAAATAAAGACGATGTAGTATATCATGCCTTATCCCCCTCCCTCATTTCAGATACAAGGCTTGACAACTCGGCTCCAACTTTGAAGCCGATGAGTGTATACACGATAGGTACTACGCCTGCACTGAATAAATTTCCAACAACGCCAGTTGGGAGGAAGTTTGCAAGAAAGACACCTACAATAGCCATGCCGATGAGTCCAACCAACACGTATCCAGAACCAGCGATCTGTTCTGTGTGCTTTGCAATTTCGGTCACTTTAAATTCGTTCTTCGCAAGCATCAACAACAAAACACCGAGTGCGATGATCGTTCCGCCGGGAAAACCTCCACCGGGAGTGAGGTGACCATGGATAAACACATAAGCTCCAAAGAGTAGTATAAGTGGGAAGACTATACCAGTAGCTGTAGCCAACACCTTATGTTCTTCAAATTCAATTCTTCGCTTTCTGATATTAGCAAGAATCCCAACACCGAGTGCTGCTGCAAACAGAACGGTGACCTCTCCAAGTGTGTCAAACGAACGGTAGTTCACAACGATCGATGTTACGACGTTTGCACTGCCGTCTTCCAAGTCTTTAGATTTCTTGAATTCTACAGGCTGGTATTCCTTCGTTGTTGACTTACTTATATAGTCGAAGGAAACTCTTCTGTACATATCGATATTCCCAAACATTGGGAGCGTCGGGTAATAAGAAGCAATTAAAAAGTACAGAAAAACAGCACTGATGAGAACTGCCCAGATCCTTCTCATTTCTTCTCACCTGCCTTCATCCTAAAGAGCGCAAAAATCATCACTGCGCTCGCAAGACCAGAGCCAACGGCTGCTTCGGTGATAGCCACATCTGGAGCTTTCAGGACGATGAAAAGCAGAACGGAGAGCAAACTAACTGCAGAGAGAGCAAGTATAGAATCGAAAACTTTCTTCGCTTCAACGGCGAATAGTGAGTAGATTATCATAAGACCTCCGATGAGGTAGAAAATCCAATCGAGAAGCTCAAGATTTTGGAAAAATTCGATAATATTACTCATGATTCTCACCACCGTTTTCTTGCGTTGTGTAAACTGAAGCAATTTCGTCAACAACCGTTTCCTTACAAGCTGGCACTTTATTTTTGTATGCAGCCCTAATCATAACAGAAGAGGCAACCGGGTTTGTTAGTGCAATAAAGGCTATTAACAACAACGCTTTTCCGAGGAACGCAGGGTTAAGTATCCCAACACCGAGCGCCACTGAGAACGTTCCAAGTGTCGTTGCCTTTGTCGAAGCCTGAAGTTTTGTGTAAAAATCAGGCATCCTCAAAAGGCCGAGCCCTGCGTAGAAATAGAAAAGTGCACCGAGTGCCGTCAAGGTGTATCCAACTATCTGCTGGATTAATCCTGTCATTTCACATCACCGTCCACGGATTTTGACTCAGCATTGTTAACAGCCTGATTTTCCAAATACCTTGCAAAGACTATGGTCTCGATAAACGAAAGCAACCCGTAGAGTATAGCGATATCCATGTACATGTTGTTTTTAAACATGTACGCCAGCAGCGAGATAAGACCTATAACCATTATGTTCATCATATCGACTGCCATAAGCCTTTCGAAACTGGAAGGTCCCAAAAGAAAGCGCAAAAGAGAAAAGAATATCCCTAAACCGGTGAGACCAAAGACGATGAGGTCGATTAAAAGGCTCCCGCTCATTCGTACACCCCCTTCAATATACGCTCAAATACACCGTAGAAACTCTTCTTAGACTCTTCGTCGGTTCCTTTAACTTCGATCCAGTGGATGTAAAGCTCATCATCTTTGATATCAACTGTAATCGTTCCTGGTGTGAGTGTTACTGAGTTCGCAAGTGTAAGCTTTGCAACGTCACCTTTCAAATCAGTTTTGATACGAACAAAACCGGGCTTCACCTTTACCTTTGGTTCAACCACCCTTGAAGCTACATCAAGGTTCGCCTTCAACATCTCCCAAATAAACACGGGAATGTACACGAAGACAAACTTGAACAGTCCGGGGATGAACTTCGCGCTGAGCTTGATGTTGTAGTACCTCTTGAAAATCACGGAAATAACAGCCGAGACGATGAGACCTACAATAATTTCCTGAGGGTCAATCGTCCAGGTGAGAACCAACCAAGTGAAAAAAGTCACAATAAAAACAGAAAAACTCACAAAAATCCCTCCCACTCAGGATTAAGATATTTTTCACAAAGTCCTTAAAAAAGAAGAAGTAGCAATTTTTAATACTAATTTTGACTTTGCTTGTGAAATGAAAATAGACAACAACACTCTACTTTTCTGGCATATTTTAACAACACACTTAAAAAGTGTCAAATACGAAAATAGGACAAAAAATGTCTGAAATAAGGGAAATATTTGCTGATTACGAGTTTTTGTTGTCGTAGAATGTGCTTTGAAGATTAGTCAAATCCCCAAGCGTATTATACCAAATTTGTTTTTAAAAACAAAATGATCAGAGGGCGAAAATTCCTCAAAGAACGCCGTTTGGTAGTATAGAACAGTATGAATCATAGTTAGTAAGAACATCGAAGGCTTTTGAAAGGGTAGCTATAATATGAATTGGTCAAAAATTTATCTCCTAAATTCACTTTTTACAATATTTTGTGCTAAAATTTTCTTGAAAACCTCGTATCCAAGGGGGGATAGGGATGTTGAGAACGACCAAGATGTACGTCAGTTACCTTGATTCGGTTCTCAGAGAGTTGAACAACAGTGGTACACATGACAAAGGTGCAGCAGCGTTGAAAGAGGAGATGCTTCAAGCGGAGTTAGTTATTCCTGTCGTTGGTTTGTTCAGCGCAGGAAAAAGTACGTTGATAAACAGGTTTCTTGGAAGAAATTACCTACCTGTTGGCATTACTCCTGAAACATCACTCGCTACCGAACTTAGGTACGGAATAGGTGAGCGTATAGAAGGAATTAAAAAGGATGGCAGTGTTGTCACGCATAATATAGAAGAAATACACAAAATAAAAGACAACGCAAGCGAATATAGATACATCAGGGTCTTTTTGAACAACGAGAAATTAAAAGCGATTGAACCGTTGGTAATAGTTGACATGCCTGGTTTTGATTCTCCTTTAGATTTACACAACCAAGCCATACTTAATTATCTTGCAAAAGGTGTCCACTACATCGTTGTCGTAAGCGTTGAAGAAGGGGAGATAACAAAATCATTGCTAAGGAGACTTTATGAAATCAAAATGGTTGGCAAAGATTTCACCATGGTCCTTAACAAAGCTGATTTAAGGTCGGAGTCGGAAGTAACGGAGATAAAGGACAGAATCAAAGATGAGCTAAGAACTGAATTTGACGAGGACAAAGATGTGGTTGTGACTTCAATTCTGGAGCCTCAAGTTTTTGAAAGAGTTTTGAATAGCGTAAATCCTGAAGAACTATTCAAGAGCGTGTTTTTAGAAAGGCTTAAAATCAATTACTTCGAAACAGTGGAATCGTTAAACATGATGATATCAGCCTTAAAGCATAGCGAAGATGAGATTAAGAGTGCGATAGAAAATATGGATGAATCCATAAAGAAAATAGAAGAGAGAAAATCGCAGGTAATATCGGACATAAAAATAAGGTACTCAAACGTAAAAGTTGATGATATCGTTCGAACTATTAAAATGGAGTTGGAAAACTCGGCTGATGAGCTGGTTGATATCATTATCTACAGTGGTGAAAAGGCTTTCATGGCTGAAGTGGCAGATATTATAAGGTTCAATCTTCTAAATCATCTCGGGGACCTACTGGAGGATATCAGTGGGGATATAATACGAGATATTAATTTTGAGCTGAAGAGAATTGAAAGAAAGATCCCCGAAATATATTTAGGCTATACATGGATAGAAAAAGTGAGCGATAGGATCAGGACCACTTTTAAAAGATTTACAAAGGCTATTTCAAATAGAACGGAAAACGCAAGAAAAGTAGCTAAAGGAGCGAGCACTGCCTTTGGTTTGATGGCTATACTGACAAACATAATCCCCTCCATTATCGAAGCAGCAATCTTTTTTCTACCAATGATAATATCCAAAGCTTTTGAAAAGATTCAGAAATCACGGATACGAGACAAACTCGTTGAAGACTTTATTCCTTCCGTTGAAGCTAAGCTAAAAGAGCAAGTCCGGTTGTATCTAAATGAGACTATAGAAGAAATGGTTGATGAGATAAGCTGTGAGTACGAAAAACAATTAGAACAGAAGAAGAGGGATTTGAAAACTGTCGAAAGGGAGAAGAGAGAAAAGATTAACGAGATTGAAAAATTAATAAGTGCTTACGAACAAGCACTCAAGAATATACAAGAACTGGCGAATGAGGTCCTATTCCGGGAGGAATGAAAATGGCGCAAGTTAGTGAGGAAAAACTTACCAGTTTAAGAGAAAGATTACAGCATGTGCTTGACGCTAACCAAGATTTACTCAAGGATTTAGTTATTTCTCTTAAATCTGAGCATCCATTGGACTCTGTTGAAGAACTAAAAAAGCAGTTTGAAGAGTTTCAAAATGAAGACAAGACTATTAACGTCGGTATTGTTGGGCGTGTCAAAGCAGGGAAATCGTCACTCTTAAATTCGTTGTTGTTTGACGGAATAACTGTATTACCAAAAGCTGCAACACCGATGACAGCAGCATTGACAATTATAACATACGGCGAGGAGTACTCTGCTGTTGTGGAGTTTTTTACAAAAGAAGACATTCACGGGCTTAGAGAAAGTTATGAACTTTATGAAAAGAAATTCAACGAGATATACAACAAACGATTGGAAGAACTAAGGTCAGAAAAAAAACGAAAGATAGATGTACTTACTAAACCTTTTGAAAAGGTAAAGGATTTGCACAAAAAAAGCCGGACAGATGAATTGAAAAACGTTGATGAAGAAAGATTCAAAGAACTATCAAGAAATTTTGCCAAAAGAAAAATGCAAGAATATGCCGAACTTCAGGCAGCGTACGAGCAGTACGAAACGATCAAAAATGCGTCGGTGGATATATCGCAATTAGAGAAATTAAAAAAGATAAAAGCATCATCGCTTGAAGAGTTAGGAAGAATGCTTTCAGATTATGTGGGTACGGGCGGTAAGTACATGCCATTTGTTAAAAGTGTTGAGCTGACAGTTCCATTAGAAACTCTCCGCGGCCTGAAAGTGGTGGATACTCCGGGCTTAAATGATCCCGTGATTTCAAGAGAAGAAAAGACTAGACAATTCCTGAAAAATTGTGATGTCGTATTTATTTTAAGTCCTGCCGGCCAATTCTTAAGTCGAGAAGACCAAAAACTCTTAGATAGGGTTACATTTTCCGAAGGAATAAGGAAAGTATACATTTTAGCCAGCCAACTGGATACTCAACTTTTCGGGAGCATTAAATATGAAACTGGTGGAGACCTACAAGCTGGCGTTGAGCTGATTGCAAGACAACTATCAGAGCATGCCGTGAATGCACTAAGCTCACTAAAAGATTCTGTTATTTTAACCCAGGACACATTAGACGAACTAATTGACTCGGCAAAAGAAGGTATTCTTTATTCTTCTTCAATATGTTGGTCAATAATTCAAAGATGGAACGATAGAAATTCTTGGGATGATGGGATGAAAAAAGTATGGGAGAACTTAACTCTACATTATCCGGACTATTTCTCTGATGATGATAAAGACAAGACTATTCGAAATTTAGAGCTACTTGCTAACATACCAAGAATTCGTGAGATGATTGATGTTGTCAGACGTGAAAAAGCGGAAATCATAAGACGTAGAAGAGAAGATTTTGTCAATGTTAAAATCAGGGTAATAAAAGATTTCAATCAACATCTTATCTCAAAGGTTAACGAAGAAATTGAAATTATAAAAAACGCGACTTTGGAAAAGCTAAATGTTTTGACGGACCTTAGCACTTTTTATGAAAATAAGAGAGCGGAGATTCAGTTTGAATACGAAGGCTTTATAGAAAAGCAAATAAGTTCCATGAAAGATGAATTGTTGAATACCCTCGAAAAACAATATCAAGGAACAGGTGAAAAGATCAACGAGAGTGAGGAAAGAAAATATGAATTCGTACAAGTAAAAAAGCGAGGATTTATCTATGCCATAGCGCGCTTTTTTGGCTCGGAAGCTGGTTATGAAAAAAAGAAGGTCGAAAAAACTGTTGTAATGGCTGGAACTGTGTATACAATTCTGAAGGATTTTGCTTCCTCTGTCGAAAGAGAAGTTAAGCAAGCTGCTGAGGAATTGCGAATTAAGCTAAGAGACAAAATGAAAGATTTCTTGGAAAAACAACTTCTGGACATTCATGAAAAAAAGTATTTGGAACAATCATTAATATTTAAATCTATCGAGACTGTTGTCAACACTATTGACTATCCTAAGCTAAGGCATTCTTCGTATGTTGATACCAACATAAAAAAATATGGTATCTTGGAGGACAAAGAAGCTATAGAATACTTAAACGAGGTTAAGGTATTCCTTAGTGATCTAAAGCAAAAAATTTCAGAAGATATAGAGAGCTACTTAGAAAACTTAAGAGAAAAACTTACTACATTAAAAATTGCCGATATGATATTCAGCAACTACAATTCCTATTTAGATGAGTTGAAAAGCTCAATAGAAAACAAAAAGCGACAACTTGAAAGGTACCAAAAAATCCTTAAAGAACTTGAATCTATGAGTCTGTTGTAATATAGCAAATCTTCTTGAAAGACTGTGATGTTCAGTTAACAGTTAATCTAATGAGAAGACAAAGTTTATCATACCTTAGTAAACTCAACTTTTATTCGCGTGAAAGTAGGGGTAGTAGCAAAAAGTTCAGATGCTGTTAACTTGTAGTGATGGAAGACAATAGAACACAGATAACACGTGCAATATCATTCCCGTTCAGTTTCAAGAGATTTCTCACTACACAAAAACTGTTTACGTACATTGGAAGATTGTCAATATTCTTAAATCCACGCTTGGCTCGTACAAAGTCTTGGAATAACGAAAACTTCGATTCACATTGATTGTTTTGCCCAAGTCTCACAACAGTATGATTGATATTTATAGTATCTTCACTGCACTACACCAAGTCCATCAGTAATTAGTTCGATTGTTCTTTCGTTGTTGCCAAAGAACTTCTCTAACAATATCTTAACTTGACCCAAACATACTTAGACACATGCCAAGCAACAATAAGATTTGAATCGTGCTCAACTAAGAACCAAACGTAGTACTTTTTGGATTTAAACAAAACAATTTTCACCATGAACTTTGAAGACGTTCTCAGCAGCGAGGATGGAAAAGAAAGAAGATAACTTAAGGATCCAAAATAGCGGCATGAGATACATTGATATTGAGTGAGTCTCTGAGAGAACGCAAGGACAAATTGGCTTTGAAGTACAAAACGAAAGCCTTGAGAACGATGAAAATAGGGAAACGGAAGAATTTGAAGGAATCGAGTGGAAGAAGAACAGGCTGAGGTAAGTTGGTAAGGATTCTATCTTTGGTATGGCAAGGTTTACAACGGAAGACGACGAAGGCGTGACGAATTTTGTAGATTTCCATGGTTTTGCCGCACTTAGGGCATTTAGGATAAGGGAAAGGGAAGAGCTTATGCTTTTGGCAGTGAGTAAGTTTGAAGGAGCGTTTGCAGAAATACTGTTGATTGTGGAACTTATCATGACCGTTTTTGTAGGTGTTTGTTGAACCACATTTGGGGCAGGAAGGTTTTTGGTTTTGCATGATGGGATACCTCCTTTTGAAGATTATTGAGGGGGGTGTCCCCTTCTTAAAGAATAATGCGGATTTTGGAAATTTTCAATACTTTTGGTTAACAGCATCAAAGTTCACAAGGGGGGTTTCCAAATGGGGACTTTTGGAAAAAGAGTTTTACAATGGGTCGAAGAAGGTGATAAATTTTATAACCAAGGAGACTATAAGCGTGCATTGGAGTGTTATGACCAAGCATTAGAAATTGATCCTAAATGTGATTACGCATGGAACAAAAAAGGTAACGTATTAAGCGCTTTGGGCCGGTATGAAGAAGCGCTGAAATGTCACGAGCAAGCAATAAGGATTGATTCAAAACCTGCTTTTCGTTGGAGTGATAAAGGGTATACGTTATACCAGTTGGGTAGGTATCGTGAAGCTCTGGATTGCTACAACCAAGCATTAAAACATAATCCAAACCATAATTATGCGTGGAAGGGAAAGGGCGATGTACTGTATGCTTTAGGCAGGTATGAGGAGGCACTGGGATGCTATGACAAAGTATTAGAGATTGATCCAAAAGATGCGGTCGTATGGAGCAACAAGGGAAATACACTGTACAAATTAGGCAGATACCAAGAGGCATTGAAGTGTTACGATAAAGCATTGGAGATAAATCCAAAAGATGCAGTCGTGTGGAGTAACAAGGGGGATACGCTGTACAAATTAGGTAGATACCAAGACGCTGTGAAATGTTATGACCAGGCTCTAATAATAGATCCGAATTATGTACCGGGATTGAATGGGAAAAAGAATGTCTTGGGTACTTTGGTAAGCCAGGGTGAAAAACTTTACGAATTAGCCAGATATGAAGGCGCGACAGAATGCTTCAACAAAGTTTTGGAATCCGATCTTTGTGATGTAAATTCATGGTGTGGGGAAGGTTATGCATTAATTGAATTAGAAAACTATGAAAAAGCTTTGGAATGCTTCAATCAAGCATTAAAAATCAACCCAAAGGTTACTTCCGCTTGGAATGGCAAAGGTAAGGTATTTTACAAGCTAGGCAAATTCAACGAATCCCTTGAATCATACAACAAAGCTTTGAAAATCGAACCAAAAAATGCAGATGCTCTCATCGGCAAAGGTAGAGTGCTTGGTAAGTTAAGAAAATACGATGAAGCACTTAACTGTTTCGAACAAGCCCTCGAACTCGAGCCTGAGAGTCTCGACGCACTGGAAGCCAAAGGATTATTCTTGAATGACTTTGGGAAGTACAACGAAGCTATTGTGTATTTCGATAGAGTCTTAAACTCCGAGGAAAGGTTCGATTCTTTGGTAGGTAAAGCAAATGCACTCTTTTCATTAGGAAGATATGAGGAAGCATTAAGGTATTACAACAAATCATTACAACTCAGACAAGACGATACCATTTTGAGAAATATGTGCAAGAGTTTTTACTACCTGCAAATGTACGATAAAGCAGTTGAGATGTGCGATAAGCTCCCGGCTAAAAATGCTGAGTATAAGGACATTTTGCTGATCAGATGCAAGTCATTGTACAATACAACAAGATACGATGAGGCACGGAAATACTCGTTAGTATTCTTAGAGATATCTCCAGAGATAGAGGAAGTTATCTTGCTGAATGGGAACATTCTGCAAGCAATCGGGAAAGAGAAGGAAGCGATGGAGTTCTACAACGTAGTTTTGAGTTTGAATCCAAGCAACGTAGAAGCGTTGGTCAACAAAGGGGAAATTTTGGTAAGGCAAAAAGAACACCAATCAGCACTTGAATGTTTTGAGAAAGCACTAAGGATGGACTCGTTAAATGAGAAAGCCAAGGAAGGGAAAAAGAAGGTGCTGTACACTCTTGGCAATCAGAAATTAGACTTAGGGAAGATAGAAGAGGCAAAGGTATATTTTGAAGAGTTGTTGAAGTATGACGCAAATGATGTAAGGGGATTGATAGGGAAAGCGAAGGTTTTGCACAAGAAAGGTGAGTACGAAAGAGCGATGGAGGAATACGAGAAGGTGTTGAAGGTAGATTCAAGAAATTGGGAAGCGCTGGTAGGCAAGTGTAAAGTGCAAGAACAGTTAGGTGAGTATGAGAAAGCACTGGAAGGATACGATAGAGTACTTAGTTACGGAGTGGAGAATGAAGAAGTGTTGAGAGGGAAAGCTTCGATTTTAATGAAGATGAAGAGGATAGAAGAAGGGCGAAAGGTATACGAGAGGTTAGTAAACGGTAGAACACCGAAAGTGCAAGACATACTTACATATGCTGAATTGTTGATAAAAGAAGGAAAAAAGGATGAAGCAAAGCAACTGATGGAGAGAATAAAAGAAAAGGAAGAAGAGAGAAATTGGGAAACAGAGTACAAGAAAGCAAGGATAATGAGGGAGATAGGTGAATATGAAGAAGCAGAGAAGCTTTTAAAAGAAGGGATGGTACTTTTAGAAGGAAAGCAGAAGGTATTGGCATATCGCGAGCTGGGAGAGTTAATGAAAGAGTTAGGTAGAATAGAAGAAGGGCTAATGTACTACGAAGAGGGGATAGAGATAAATGAGAAAGACTTAGGTTGTTGGAAAGGTAAAGCGAAATTGTTAAGGAAAGCGGGAAGATATGAAGAAGCCTTGAAATGCTATGAGAAGATATTGAAGATGGAACCAGGAGATCAAGAAGCGGAAAAGGGAAGAGGTTTAATGTTGCTAAAATTGGGGAGGACAGAGGAAGGAATGAGAGTGATAGATGCGTATTTGAAAAGAATACCAAAGGATAAGGAATGTTTGAAGGAGAAGGCAAGGATATACATAGAGAGAGAAGCATATGTAGAGGCGTTAGAGAGTTTAAATGAGATAGGAGAGATTGAGGAATACGAGGTTTTGGTGTTGAGGGGGAAGGTGATGATAGGATTGGGAGCGATAGGTAAGGGGAAGGAGTTGTTGATAAAAGCATTAGAAATGAGATCAGAAGATGATGAACTGAGAACTTATATAAAAGACGTCGAGAGAAATGAGTTTTAAGTTAAATGGATGAAGTAAAAAGATGACTTTTTGTGCAAACTATTTTCGCCTTTTCTTTTTAGGCGATTTTTTTGTGCTTGGTGTTATTCCAAAAGCCATGCCGGTAAAGAGAGTTCTATTGTGCTAAGATGCTTTCAAATACTTTATCTGCTGCTCTTATGAGCTTTCTTTCTAACTCATCCAATTCATCGAGGAGTTTTTTGAGAGATTGTTCTTTCTTGGTTATTTCCTTTATCATGTTACTCAATTTGACTTGACTTTTAGGATTTATCGAGCACTTTGAAATTAGAGACGACAAGTCTTCTTTCTGTTTCTCACTCTCTTTGAGGTCGTTTTTGAGCGCATTTCGATACATAGAGGTCACGTCCTTTAATCTGTTAATGATGTCGTTTCTTTTGTCAAAAGAAACTTTGTTCATCTCTTCAAGGAATTCAAATAATGAGACATTCACGAAGGAATATTCGTGACCTTGAATCGAACTGTAAGCACTGATACCTGCGTAGTCAAAGCCTTCGGAATCCAAAACGCTTTTGATTTCATCCAGTATCGATTCTAAATCCCTTTGTGATCGCAAATCCGCTTTATTGGCGATTACGAAAATATTCTTGTCTTCCAAATTTAGTTGGTGTAAGAATTCCACATCGGAATTCGTTAAAGTTCCTGACGAGTCCAATCCAACCATCCAGATGAGGCAGCTGGATTGTACGAGGTACTCGATAGCAACGTCTCGGTCGGTGATGGTTGAAGCACCGATGTAAGCAGGATTGTAACCCGGTGTATCGACAAAGCAAATCGAATCGAAACCACCTCTCAGTCGTGTCTTTATTGTTATGAACGACAAGATATTCTTCATGTTAAATCCAAAAGTCTTTAGATAGTCGTGTGTCAGCATATTTAGTAACTCTTCGTCCAAACTAAGAGCTCCACCTCTTGTGGAAAATGCATCGATGCTTTCTTCATAGCTCGATACCACGTACGTAGGTATTGCTGTTACTGGGTTGATACCAACAGGAAGGCGTATTTTCTTATTTTCAATAAAGCTATTGATGAATTCTGACTTCCCGCTGCTGAAACTACCACCGACAGAAATTATGTTTCTCTTAAAAAGCACTGGGAACTTCGCTATGTTTCTCAGCTCATCGTAAATCCCTTGCATCACTGCTATGGCAAAAGCTTCTTCTGTAAGAGATGACTCTCTATTAGCAAAATCTATGAACTTATCAAAAGCTCTCTCAAAATCAATAATAACATTGCTTTCGGAAGCGTCCCAGTCCAAAAGCTTTCTGACCGTTTCGAATTTTAGTTTAGTGTGCTTGAGTTCTCTCTCTAAAGATTTATTGCGTGCTTCAATGTCGGCAAGCTGCTTTTCTAAAGTGCTTATCTTCTGTTCGTATTTACTTAGAGTTTCGTTTTGATTTTCTTTTTCCTTAAGAAGCTGATTTATCAAAATTTCTTTCTTACGCTTTTCCCCTACCAAACGCTCGACGTATTCCAAAAGCTTTTCGTTCCCCCGTTTCAACTTTTTGATGATTTCGTCCTTGTCAAGATTAGCTGCTTTTTGACTTCTATTTTCTTGTGATGAAATATCCGTTTCAATTCTTTTCTCATCCATATCCCCGTAGCACCAAGCTTTCGAACAAAAGCTAGGGTGCTCAGTCCTCCCCCTTCGAAAAGATTGTAACGTTATTCAAATACGATTATATCACCGACACTATGGTCGATGCAAGCAAAAACAGAATATTTTGAGAGTTGGGGTGCTAAAACATTTATATTCAGAGATAAATTTATATTAAGAAAAACAACGTATTTTAATGTCGGAGTATAAAATGATTTTCGCTCGTTTGTTGATTGAAATTCAAACACTTCATTGTCATCTTACACTTTATGTTGCTCGAATTAGAATTTAAGAATGCGATTTTGAAAATGCTGGGGAAGTAAAAGAAAGGGGGATTTTCGGTGGATATTTTTGGAAACAGCGCAGGATATTTTCTAAACATGGGAAATCTTTTCTACGAAGAAGGCAGGTACGAAGAAGCGCTCCAGTGTTATGAGCAAGCTTTGAGAATTGCCCCTTACTTTGCTGCAGCGTGGTACAATAAAGGCCATTTACTGAAACAGTTAGGCTGGTATCAAGGAGCTATCCAATGTTACGGCGAGGTGTTGAGAATAGACCCATATTTCATTGATGCTTTCATCAATAAAGGCAATGCGTTGAAACAGTTAGGTAGGTACGAAGAAGCTATCCGTTGCTACGATGAAGCACTGCGAATTGATCCCAATCACTCAAGAGCATGGTATAACAAAGGTAACGCGATGTTGCAGATAGGTAGGTATGAAGAAGCTCTAAGATGTTATGACCAAGCTTTGAAAAACAATCCAAGTTATCTAGATGCCTGGAATAACAAGGGCGTCGTTTTGCAACAGTTAGGTAGGTACGAGGAAGCCCTCAAATGTTATGATGAATTGTTGAGACTTAACCCAAGTTACATCCGGGCTTGGTATAATAAAGGCAGTGTATTACAGCTATTAGGAAGGCATGAAGAAGCTCAGCAGTGCTTTGACCGTGCACGGGGATTTAATAACTTCTAAAATTAGCGATAAATTTCTCTTCGATCATTTCAGCCCGTGCTTATGTTTTGTATTTAGTATTGTCACCAAGCGCAAGTATGCTTAACTGAGCAATGAATAGCTTAGACCTATAAAACGCTACGACAGAATACCGGAATTTGATATATGTTAGAGTTTAAATAAAACAGATGTTGAACCTTACATGGATAAAAAGCCAGACGCCGTTTTGAGCGGCGTCTGGTTTGGTTTATTTCTTATATTCTTTCACCATCTCCACAAAATATTCGTGTATCCTTGTGTCATCTGTCAATTCAGGATGGAATGATGTGACGAGTACGTTATTTTGTCTGAGCATGACCGGATGGTTGTCTAAGAACGCGAGTGTTTCTACCCCTTCACCCCAAGCTTCAACACGTGGTGCGCGGATGAATATGGCTTTGAATGGTTTGTCGAAGCCTTTGATTTCGATGAACTCGTCAAAACTATCAACTTGTCTTCCGTAAGCGTTCCTTCGCACCTTAATGTCAATAACCCCCAACGACTCTTGCGGGTAATTCTCGATTTCTTTTGCAAGGACAATAAGCCCTGCACAAGTTCCGTACACAGGAAATCCGTTGAGTATTTTCTCTTTCAACGCATCAAAGAGTCCTATTCGTTTCATAATGCGTATCATCGTTGTGGATTCTCCACCGGGGATAATCAGTCCATCGACTTTTTCCAAGTCTTCAGGAGTTCTTACTACGTAGGTCTGTATTCCGAGTTTTTCTATCATCCACTTGTGTTCTCTGAAATCACCTTGTATTCCCGAAACGCCAATTACCATTTTTCACCAACCTCTCTCTTGCAGTCGCACTTCGAGCGTCTCAATTTCCAAACCTTCCATCGGTTCACCGATGTCTTCGGAGATTTTCAAGAGCATCTCTGGGTCGTTCCAGTACGTGACTGCCATTACGATGGCCTTTGCCATCTTCATCGGGTCTTTTGATTTGAAGATACCACTACCTACGAAGACACCATCTGCTCCAAGCATCATCATCAGTGCAGCATCAGCTGGTGTTGCGATTCCGCCAGCCGCAAAGTTAACAACTGGGAGTCTGCCGAGTTCCTTGACTTGTTGAACGAGTTCCACAGGAGCACCTATCTCTTTCGCGTAGGTGACTATCTCTTCGTATGGCATGTTCTGGACTTTTCTGATTTCAGACATAACGGTTCTCATGTGTTTTACAGCTTCAACCACATTTCCTGTGCCTGCTTCACCTTTTGTCCTTATCATCGCGGCACCTTCTGCAATCCTTCTGAGAGCTTCACCGAGGTTCCTCGCACCGCAGACAAAAGGAACTTTGAATTCGTGCTTGTTTATGTGATACTTGTCATCAGCTGGTGTGAGAACTTCCGATTCATCGATGAAGTCTACGCCAAGTGCTTCAAGAATGCGAGCTTCTGCAATGTGTCCGATTCTGACTTTCGCCATCACCGGAATCGATACTGCTTCCATTATCTCTTTTATCTTCGCAATACTTGCCATCCTTGCGACTCCACCAGCTTTTCTTATATCCGCTGGAACTCTTTCAAGTGCCATAACTGCTACAGCACCGGCTTCTTCTGCTATCTTGGCTTGTTCAGCCGTTGTGACGTCCATGATAACGCCACCTTTGAACATTTCGGCAAAGCCCTTCTTAATTTCCCATGTACCTTTTTCCATATATACCATCCTCCCTTCAATATTCTCCACTGCTCTCTGTGTCAAGTATATTTAACTACAGTACTTTTACATTTTCAAGAGTGTCAGATTATAACCGTCTCGGTGTATTCACCAAATACTTCCCTCAGTGCGTTGCTGATTTCTCCAACTGTTGCGTAAGCTTTAACTGCTTCGAGTACGTACGGGAAGAGGTTTTCATCTGTTGCCGCAACTTCTTTGATTTTGTTGAGTAGCTTGTTTACTTTTTCGTTGTCTCTTCTTTCTTTGAGCTTTTTCAACCTTTCTTTCTGTTTCTTTTCGAGTTCTGGGTCAACTTTGAGAATCTGAGTTTGTTTTACATCCTCTTCTACTTGGAATTTGTTAACACCGACGATTATCTCTTCGCCTTTTTCAACAGCGAGCTGGTGTTTGTAAGCGCTTTCGTGAATTTCTTTTTGGATATAACCAGATTCTATGGCCTTTATCATACCGCCCATCTGATCGATCTTTTCAATGTACTCCATCGCGCGTTTTTCGATTTCGTTTGTCATGGCTTCTACCACGTACGAACCACCGAATGGATCTATCGTATCGGCAACACCGGATTCGTAGGCTATTATCTGCTGCGTTCTCAGTGCGATTCTTGCCGATTCTTCCGTTGGCAAGCCAAGTGCTTCGTCGTAGCTGTTAGTATGGAGCGATTGTGTGCCACCAAGTACGGCGGCGAGTGCTTGAATTGTAACGCGGATGATGTTGTTGAGTGGCTGTTGAGCTGTCAATGTGGAACCACCGGTCTGTGTGTGGAACCTGAGTTTCAACGCTTCTGGATCTGTTACGCCGAATCTGTTCTTCATTATCTTTGCCCAGAGTCGTCTTGCCGCACGGAACTTTGCGATCTCTTCTAAGAAGTTGTTGTGCGCTGCGAAGAAGAACGAAAGTCTTTTACCAAAGACGTTTGGATCGAGTCCTTTCTTTATCGCAGCTTCAACGTACGCAATTCCATCGGCAAGTGTGAATGCAACTTCTTGAACTGCCGTTGAACCGGCTTCTCTGATGTGGTATCCGCTGATACTTATTGGGTTCCATTTCGGCATGTACTTCGAACAGTACTCGAATATGTCCGTGATGAGTCGCATGGAAGGTTCGGGTGGATAAATGTAGGTTCCGCGTGCAATGTATTCTTTCAATATGTCGTTTTGAATTGTTCCGCTGAGTTTGTCTTGTGAAACGCCTTGCTTTTCTGCAACGGCGATGTACATAGCAAGAAGGATCATCGCGGTGCTGTTGATGGTCATGGATGTGCTGACTTGGTCAAGTGGTATGCCATCAAATAAGATTTCCATATCTTCGAGTGAATCTATGGCAACTCCAACCCTTCCAACTTCACCTTCCGCCATTGGGTCATCTGAATCATAACCGATTTGTGTTGGGAGGTCGAAAGCAACGGAGAGCCCTGTTTGACCTTGTTGCAAGAGGTATTTGTACCTTTTGTTTGATTCTTCAGCTGTTCCAAATCCTGCGTATTGACGCATTGTCCAAAATCTTGCACGGTACATTGTGGGTTGTACTCCACGCGTGAATGGGTAGTCTCCAGGGAAGCCTAAGTCGTCAACGTAATCTAGATGCTCGATATCTTCTGGTGTGTAAACACGTTTGATTTCATAGCCAGATGTGGACATGAACGGAGATTTCCTTTCCGGAACTTTGGCTATCGACTTCGCAACAACTTCTTCGTATTTCGCTTTCGCCTTCTGGAATCTTTCATCCATCTGTCTTCTCCCCCTTCGCTCCAAAATAACTCAGTCTTGCGCATTATTTAATCCTTCATCCTTGCCTGTCAATCTCTTGTCCTTTGCTTTCCGTTTGAATATACGACTGCACCATCTTTTTGCCTGTTTCAGTTTTCAGTGCAGTCTCTTTGAATTCTTTCATCTTCTCTTCAAGTACTTTCATGCGTTGTTGGTCGCGCTCGTAAATTTCCTTTAGCTCGCTTTCGGTGAGTTTTGTAAGCAGTTTTTCGCGTTCTTCAAGTAATTGATTGAGTTTTTCGTAGTCTTCATTCTCTATGGCTTCATCGATTTCCTTCTCAATAGTTAATATATCACGCTCAATTTGATTTTCCATGGTCAATCACTCCAAACTTGCTAGCTTTTAGACTTTGACGCTTTGTTTTCTAATTCATCGAGGATTTCTCTTACAGTTTTCAGAGAAACAGGATGCACAAAATTCGGTGCTAATTCATACATCGGTTTCACAAAGAATATTCTATTCTCAAAATCGTAATGCGGAACGGTTAGTACATCACTCTTGATAACCAAATTCCCGTAGAACAAAATATCCAAATCGATGATCCTTGGCCCCCATTTTTCGATGCGCACTCTTCCCATTTCTCTTTCTATTCTGAGTAGTTCATTTAAAAGCTCGTCTGGTGCAAAGTTGCTTTCTATTTCCACGACACAATTCAAGAAAGAAGGTTGATCTGTTTTTCCGTAAGCTTCTGTTTCGATAATACTCGATACGGAAAGTACTTTTGATATTTCGCTTAGTTTTTCGATAGTCTTTTGTATGTTTTCTTCACGATTTCCCAAGTTTGTTCCAATACCTAAGAACACTTTACCGTGCAATTTCTCAAGTACAACAGTTGCGAATGCGAACGAATCGTGCGATAGTGAGGCATGAATGTAGTTGTAAAGACCGTTTCTTGATGGCTTATAGCGGTGATGCATTGCGTAAAGACTACCGTCAATTCTGTTTAAGAAAGAAATATCCTGAAACGAGTTTCCCGATAAACCTCTCAAGAGTGCTTTGAAGTAACTTTCTTTTAGTGCGAACCTGCCTGCGACGTATTCTTTAGTTATCTTCCCACCTTTATTTTTTCTTTCTTCTTCGGTAAGTATCCGTCTTTGGAGTTTTTCATCGACTCTGGAGATATCGACGATGTCGTTGCCCAGACCTATTATCAAATCGGGTAGCCTCCTTCGTACTCGTTAACGATAGACCAGTCAACGCAGATCTTCTCATCGTAGCGCTTTTTTAGGTACTGCTTTCCGACCTCACCCAAGATTGCGTAAATGAGCAAATCTTCATCAGTTGAAGCTAAAAGACCTATTTCTTTTTTTCTCTTTTCGAGTTCTGGTTCGATGTAATCTGCAGGTCTACCCTCTATCGGTTTTTCGTCACCCAGAATTTTTTTAACCAACTCTTCATCAATTGGTGCAGGTGGTCTTCCATAAAGGCCTTTTACGTAGTCTTTGACTTCCCTTGTGACTTTTGCATACCGTTCACCCGTTAACACGTTGAGTACTGCTTGCACACCGACGATCTGGCTTGTTGGTGTAACCAACGGAGGATAGCCAAGGTCTTTTCTCACGCGCGGGATCTCTTCAAGAACAGCGTCGAGTTTGTTGAGCATCTTTTGTTCGGCAAGTTGTTTAACAAGGTTAGAATACATTCCACCCGGAACTTGCGAGGTAATTATCCTGTGGTCTATACTGTACATCTTAACATCGTACTCTTCGTATCCCTTTCTTACCTCGGCAAGATACTTCACGATCCTGTCAACCTTTTTCCAGTCTATCTCTGGTAACGATTTGTATTCATTCCATGAGTAATAAATCGGTTCGAATGCGGGTTGGCTCGTTGTCATTGCAAACGGTGAAAATGCAGTATCAAGAATATCCACACCGGCTTCAATAGCGGCCAAGTACGCAAGTTCACCAAGTCCTGCTGTAGCGTGTGAATGTACTTCGACGGGCAAATCGAACTTTGATTTCAAGTTCTTGACCAGTTCTGCGGCAACCTTTGGTGTGAGCAGACCTGCCATGTCTTTTATACACAAAGAATGAACACCGCGTTCGACAAGCTGCTTGGCGTAGTTCATGTAGTACTCGATGGTATGAACTGGACTGACGGTATACGATATTGCACCTTGAACATGCGCACCGCACTTCAAGGCAACCTCTATGCTCTTTTCCAAATTTCTTATATCGTTCAGCGCATCGAATATCCTGATTACCTGTACTCCGTTTTCAACTGTCTTTTTAACAAACAGTTCCACAACATCGTCCGCGTAGTGTCTGTAACCAACGAGGTTTTGTCCACGCAAAAGCATCTGGACTTTGGCGTTTTTCAGTTTTGACCTAATCTGCCTCAGTCGTTCCCATGGGTCTTCGTCCAAATATCTCACGCATACATCAAACGTTGCCCCACCCCAGACTTCAAGAGCTTGGAACCCCATACTGTCTACTTCTTCTATTATCCCAAGTATATCCCTTGTTCTCATTCTTGTGGCGATTAACGATTGGTGTCCGTCACGGAAAGTGGTATCTGTGAACATATTAAGCTGTGCCAATTTGATCACCTCTTTTTTAATGCTGTTTTCAAAAATAATTATAGCACCTTTGTGAAAAGTATAAAGTCGTATATCGTAAAGCAAACAAGAGAAAAGTAGCGCATCAGCTATATTGGTTATGATAGACCACACTGTGAAAATCTGGTATAATTTAAAGGAAAAGAGTGTATCCTAAAAGGAGGTCAGGAGGATGGGTCAGGAAAATTATGGTACAAATATCCAAAGGGAACATCATTCAAGACATTCAGCTCAAAGTTCTCGAATTTTCGGTAAAAGGGAATCAAAATTACCAAAGTGGGAGTTTTATTTTGTCATCTTGGTTGGGTTTATAACCTTTGTATTTGGATTTATCTCCACAGCCGTTTATTTTGCCGTGATGTACATCTCTCCTATCGTTTCAAATCTCACGGGCTTTACTTTTTTGGAGTCAAGGTTTTTGTTTTTCACTTTGGCGATGCTGACGTTAAGCGGTTTCTTGCTGGCGGTTTATCCTTATTCAAAGGCTCTTGATGGAAATTCTTCTTTGTTTATAATCCTTTCGTTTATTGCATCAGGTATAGCACTGGGAGTTCAGGTTTACAAATTAGCGTTCAACGGACCTACCTGGATTGGGCTGGATCTACTTGGTGAACATGGTAATACTGTCGAGATGATGTACTTGGGTGCGGTGTACTTTGTGTACAATTTGATATTGTTCGTCTTGATATACACAATAATGAAAAAGGAGTTCGAAGAATAAGTTATGAGGGTGCTTGGGATAGTAGTTGAGTACAACCCATTTCATTACGGGCATTTGCACCATTTGAGAGAGTCTATAAGGCTTGTTAAGCCTGACTACGTTGTTGCAGTGATGAGTGGGAATTTTTGCCAACGCGGTGAACCTGCTATCGTAAACAAATATGCACGTACGAAGATAGCGCTGCTCAACGGAGTGGACCTTGTTTTGGAACTCCCAACGGTTTACGCTATTCAAGATGCCGGTGGATTCGCTGTAGGATCCATTGGTGTGCTGCACAAGACCGGGGTTGTTACAGATATCGTTTTTGGTAGTGAAAGCGGGGATATTGATTTTTTAAAGAGGGTTGCGCACACACTCGTCAACCAAACGCCGGAATTTCAAGCTGAATTCAAAAAGCAGTTGAAGATGGGATTTTCGTATCCTAATGCCAGAAAATATGCACTTATGGGCACATTAAGCGATGATGTAGCTAAGCTTTCAAAATCAAACGATATTCTGGGAATTGAGTACATAAAAGCACTGATGCAATACAAAAGCGAGATAGAGCCACACGTAATCAAAAGGGTCGGAGCGGATTATAACGACCCGGAATTCAAGGGAAGGTTATCCTCTGCAACGGCGATCAGGAAAGTTGTTAAGGCAGGGCAATTTGAAACGATAAGAGAAGCTGTTCCTCCTGCAACTTACGAGGTACTGAGGGAAGAGTTTGAGAAAGGAAGAGGACCTGTATTTTGGGAATATTTGGAGTTTGTTATAGCGGTGTTCAGAAAGATGAAGAGGGAAGAGTTTGAAAAAATTTACAGTTTCAACGAAGGGCTTGACTTGAGGTTTTGGGAAGCTGCCAGACAGACAGGGGATCTACAGCAGTTCGTTGAGTTAGTAAAAGCCAAGAGGTTCACCTATTCGAGGATTAGACGTGCGATTTTGCATGTGCTATTCGATTTGGAAAAAGAAAAAATGGAAAAGTCCAACACTTTGGGACCTCAGTATTTGAGAATTTTGGGATTCAACACTAAGGGAAGAGAACTGCTTAGAGAGATAAAGAAGAAATCATCCGTTCCTCTGATTGCAACAGCGTCGCTTTACAAACAAGTTCTTGAAGATGTCGAAAAGCAGCAAGCCGAAGGGAAACGCGAATGGCAGGTAGATGGTGATTTATACATCTGGCAGTTTGAAAAAGATGTCTTGGCAAGTGATATATACAGTTTTCTTTATCCAAACAAGTCGGTTCGCTCAGCTGGTATGGATTTTGAACAGCAACCTGTTATGTTATAGTGAAGCCCGACTCGATTACAATACGTCAAGTACGGAGGTGTTTGATTAATAAAGCGATGAATGAAATTGTTATAGTTCCAACCGAAAAAGATTGTGAAATAGAAGGGTATTATTATATACCAGATTACGATGTGCTCCCTTACGAAAACCTGAGCCCTTCATGGTATGTTAGGTCTCGGCGTATATTTGCACTTCACCTTGCAATTCAAGGAAAGTTAAAAGGCGTCTGCACACTACGTTCCCTTTTACACTTTGTGATGCCACCAAATGTTTTGAAAGAAAATACACATCTACTTAAAGTTGGGGACAGACTTTCCGAACCTGAGAAACTCTTTGCAAAGCTCGGGTATGAGAGGGTTTTCAATGTCCGTGAAGGCGGAACGTTTTCGGTAAGGGGAGAGATAATAGACTATTTCGGACCAGACGGCTTACCTGTCAGGCTGGAGCTTTTTGGTAACGTCATCGAAGACATTCGAAAGTTCAACCTAAAGACACAGCGAAGTGAAGAAAGTTTAGAAAGTGCCATTTTATTGCCAGCACGGGAATTTGTACTTAACGGCGAGTATTTCAAATCGGCTGGCGAGATAATTTTGGAGCCAATAGAAAACCAGCTCACTGGCAAGTTTGTGAGTGGAACGTTTTTAGATTACGATGTTGAATTGTACGTAAAAGACAGAAAGAGCGTCATCGAGCACTTTACTCGATTTGAGCGTGAACTACGTAAGTCGATGGAAGAGATGGGGCAAGATGACAAGCTAAGGGATTACAAACGCTTTGGGATAATAGACTACGACCTAGTTTTATCGAAGGCGAAAGAACTACCTATTGAAAAGGCTCAGTTTGTTGTAAGAAAGCCTCAGGAAGAGGAATACATACCATCAGAACCTGTAATCTCAGAGGATGAACTGCAGGTAGGCGATATTGTTGTCCACAAGAAATACGGTATTGCGAGGTTCAACGAAATTAAAAAAGTCGATGTGAACGGTGTACAACGTGAGTTTTTGGTGTTGAACTTTGCCGATTCTGTTCTGTACGTACCTATCGAAAGGATAGACTTGGTAGAAAAGTACGTTGGCGATGAGGTAAATGTAAAGCTTGACTCACTTAAGAAAGGTACTTGGTCGCGAAAGGTTGAGAAGGCGAAGAAAAATATAGAAGAGCTTGTTCGAGATCTTGTCTTGATATACCACGCGCGGAGTAGTGTTAGAGGCTTGTCATTGCCAGGAGATGCCGACCTTGAGGAAGAGTTTGCCAAGACCTTTCCGTTTGTTGAAACACCCGACCAGCTGAACGCAATCAGCGAAGTACTTGAAGACTTGGCGAGCGAAAAGCCGATGGACCGACTGCTTGTTGGAGATGCAGGTTATGGGAAAACGGAAGTGGCCATAAGAGCGATATTCAGAACAATCGTCTCCGGTAAGCAAGCGGTACTCCTTGCTCCAACGACGATCTTGGCAAAGCAACACTACGATAATCTCGTGGCAAGGTTTAAACCATTTGGAATAAACGTTGCACTGCTGAATAGGTTCTCAACGAAAAAAGAACGCGAAGAAATTTTAGAAGGTGTAGAATCAGGAAAAATAGACTTGCTTGTCGGAACACACAGCGTACTGCGCGATGTGAAATTCGCAGATTTGGGACTGGTTGTTATCGATGAAGAGCAGAAATTTGGAGTAGAGCAGAAAGAAAAATTCAAGAAACTGAGGGTAAATGTGAATGTTCTTTCCATGAGTGCCACACCTATTCCGAGAACATTGAACATGGCACTTTCGAGTTTGAAGGACCTATCTGAAATTAAAACGCCTCCGTTAGGAAGAAAGGAAATTCAAGTGCACATAGGTCCATTTGATGAAAGGATTATAAGGCTTGCGATATTGAGGGAGATAGGTCGAGGTGGGCAGGTCATATACGTTCACAACCGCGTGAACTCTATATATGGGGTTTACGAAAGGTTAAAAGAGTTGGTTCCGGAAGCGAATATTGTAATCGCTCATGGACAGCAACCAAAGAGCGAAATGAAGAGAGCGATAGATGCGTTTTACCACAAGCACGCGGATGTACTTCTTTGTACTACGATAGTTGAAAATGGTGTAGACGTACCTGACGCAAATACGCTTATCGTCGACGATGCCCATAGATATGGACTTGCACAGTTGTACCAGCTACGTGGCCGGGTCGGCAGAAGCGACAAGATAGCTTTTGCCTATTTCTTCCATGGAAGAAATGTGAACGATAAAGTGTTGGAAAGACTTTATGCGATAAAATCTTACCAGGGTCCTGGAAGTGGTATGAAAATCGCAATGAAGGATATGGAAATCAGGGGCGTGGGCGCTATTTTCGGTGTCGAGCAGCACGGGTATGTCAACGACCTCGGGCTCAAGTATTACCTTGACTTACTTAATGAAGCGGTCATGGAATACACAGGACAAGTGCAGAGCAAAATCGATACGGAACTTGAAGGTATTCCAGGAAGCATCGTGATACCGGAGTTTTACATATACGACCCGTTCGAGCGCATGAGATTCTACAGAAGGATAGCGTCAGCGATCAGTGAACAAGAAATACTCGACATTCACGAAGAACTTGTCGACAGGTTTGGTAAGATGCCAGAAAGTGTAGAAAATCTGCTGAAATATGCACTATTGCGTATAATACTATGGAAAAGAAACGTTGCAAAAGCTACGATATCGGATGTCGGCCTGGTTGTCAAATTCAAAAGTGGAAAGTTTGAAGAAATATCTCCAAGTTATATATACAACGAGAAAGAAGATGTCTACATCTTTTTCGTTAACTTGGATGAACTTATAGAACAATCAAAGGTGGTTGTCTGAAGCGTGAAGATTTTTGGTTTTGTCGTGGAGTCGTATGGAAAGTACGTGAAGGTAAAGACATCGGACGGTGAATATATAATAAAGAGCGAAAAGAAGGCACCGAAAGAGGGTACTAAGATTGAGCTGAAAGATTTCGGGGTGGGTGATTACTTAGCAAAGGTCTTGGCGAAAAAGCCTTACAACTTTCGAGATTTGCCAAGTGTTAGGTTTGTTCAACTCGCAGAAGAACTCGTCAACGATTTGGAATTCTCAGCTAAAGAACGACTCATTGTTGCAATTGCGCTGTTCTTAGAGGAGGTTTCTAAACGAAGGGAAATGGACAAGTCTATGCTTCAAAAACTTAAGATGGCTTTGAAAAAAACACGCTCTCTGAATGTGGAATCATCAGACGATAAGACAAAAGAAAATGAGAAACAGCAAGACCTGGCAGGCTTTTTAAATTACTTGAACGTTTTATCCGGGAAGTATGGTCTAATTGTTGATGAAGGAGTTGTTTTTCTTGACAGGGAAGGTGGAACTTTCGAGGTCTTTCTCAAGAATAACCGTATTTACGGAATTATTCAGGAAAGTACCTTAAGTTCGAGCGTAACGTTATTTTTTGAAAAGGTTCCAGAGAACATACTTGAGTTGGAGAAACGTCTGAAGGATAATTTTAACGTTGTATCGATAAAGCTCGAGGCGATGCGTGATGGAACGTACGTATGAAAGTGATAGGTACGATACAGATTGCACAACGAAATTGGCTGTAGCTCTGAGATACAAGCCGGGCGAAGATTACGTACCTTTTGTAGTGGCAAAAGGCAAGTGTCATTTGGCTGAGATGATAGTCAAGAGAGCACAAGAAAGCAATGTCCCGATAGTGAAGTCTGAAGAGCTGGTGAGAGAACTTTTCAAACTCGATGTGCTGGAGCCAATACCATCAAAACTCTACGTTGCCGTTGCAGAAGTACTTGCGTTCATTCAGCTCGGGCTTAACAAGTAATTAAATTTAAGGAGTCAACTATGCAAAATTAAATTTTTGTTTTGAGTGTGAGATAGCATAATCAATATTGAACTTCTCTTTCTTTCTCAACATTGCGTACAACGTTCGCAATAACTTGTGTACTACTGACATTATCGCTTTTTTGTACGGTATACCTTGCTGCCTTTTTCGTTCATAGTATGTTCGGAAATATTCGTTGTGAATCACTACACTCACTGCCATTAGCCATAGTATTCGTCTTAGGTGGGCATTGCCCCTTTTCGATATGTGTCCTTCTACTTTGCTTTTGCCTGATTGGGCAATGCTTGGATCGAGTCCACAATACGCAATGAGTTTTTTGTATGTACTAAATCTTGAGATATCTCCAACTTCTGCCAAGAAATGCATCGCGCTGTTTTCACCAATACCTGGTATTGACGTGAGTATCTCGATATCAAGGTTTATCGCACTACATTCGCAATATTCTTTCATCATCTTGTCGTATTCTTCAAGCTGTTGCTGTAAAAATTGTAGTTCTTTGATATTTTGCACAAGAATCTTTTCTTTCATCGGCCAATATTGAGCAATCGAGTTATTAGCGAGTTCTTTAAGTTTTTGAGCATTAAGTTTTGTACTTCTGCCACGGTCTTTGGAAAAGAACACATCCAGATTACGAGCCTTTTGAATAGCCTTGGCAGAAGGGAAATGAGAAAGAAGATTGAGGATAGTGTCACTGTAGATATTGGTAACTCTTTCGAGTTCAGGGAAAAGAACGTTGAGCAGTTTTTCGATATTGTCTTTAACTTTTGCGATGCGGTGGATAATGTTTTCGCGTGCTCTGACAATATCACGAAGCTCAGAGTTGACAAAAGCAGAAGAAGGAATTTGATGTTGTAGGTAAAACAAAGCAGTAGCGATAATGCGAGCATCGATTTTGTCGGTTTTGGTCTTTCGAAGAGAAGCAAAGTTTTTAACAGTTAGAGGATTAAAAACAGCGCAAGCAAAGTCGTTGGAAGAAAGGAAAGCCAGAAGGTTGAGATGATAACAGCCAGTAGATTCCATAGCGATGATGATGGATTGTTTTGGGAAGGCAGAGAGTTTGTTTGCGAAGGAGGAAAAGCCTTGCTGGGACATATCGAAAGAAGATTCGAAGATGATGGAACTGGGATTAGAGATAGCGCAGACGTTGAACTTATCCTTGGAAACATCGATGCCGACGAAAACAGGGAAGTTATCCATGAAAAATCCTCCTTTCGAATGATGAGGGCAGGGAGCCTGCTGAACCAATCCTCCATGCTGACGAGGGCTGAAAGCCCAACCAACTAATCATGGTTAAAGGCAGGCAACAGACTCCTTAAATGGCTTAAAAGCCAAGGTGACATAAGTTGTCCTGCCCTCAATTTTTTTAAGCTAAATTATTTATACCATATTTTTATGTAGGAGGTGGATTTCTATGAGCAAAATTTTTAAGTACCTATCTCGTGCACCGATATTCGGATTGGTATTATTTGTCATTCTGACGACAGTGACGACAATCTCGGCATTTGCTGAGTTCTCATTCCAAATAATCATCGGCATCGGTAATGTGCCCAATATCTCCATAAATGATTTGCCCGATTACTCGGTATTACTCTACACGGACGAACCATTCGCTGCTGTCTACATCGATGGAAAATATGCTGGGAATACCGACAGTTTCGGTAGAATAGTGGTAAGATTTGACGCGGAGGGTTACCATTCGGTTTGGATACTCACATCGAATAAATACGCAATGTATGACAGAATCGTATTCTATGTAGAAAAACAGCCAAAGATAGTTTATATCCCATCTACCCGCTTGGGAGAAGTTACGGTTTTCTCCAACGTCTACCCTGTCTATGTTTACTCTTCCAAAGGCGTGCTCTACGGTGTTGTGAAAAAAGACGGCGAAAAGGTCTTGGCACCAGTTGGTCTTCAAGAGTTAGTCTTTTCTTCTCCAGGGTTTGAGGACATAAGGCAAAATCTCAATATCCAGTACGGTAAAGAAGTACCCGTTTGGTTGAAGTTCAGTCCTCTTCCGTTCAACTTAGAACTTGTTGTGTCGGAGAAGTTTTCACCGAATGGTGATTGGAACGAGGACGAGTGCGTTATTAAGATATACTCATCAAGACCGGCAAGTGGAAGTATTCAAATTATCAATTCTTCTGGTATAATTGTCTATGAAAAGCCTTTGAAAATCGATGCCGGGACAACACAACTCAAATGGGATGGAAAAGGTTATCCGGACGGTGTTTACACCGTCAGAGTTTTGTTATCGGATGGTTTGACAACTATTCAAAAAGAAGCGAAGACGGTTTTAGACACTTCCGTTTACACGTACGCAAAAGAAATCACAATAGCGTTTATTCTTCTTTTTACAGGCCTCATAACTTATCTGGCTTTGACTGGTAAATAATTTAAATTAGAATAAATAGAGACAGAGAGGTGTCTAAGAGTGATAACGTACGAACAGAAACAACGAATCGAAGAACTTAAGAAGAAGTTTGATGATATCATCGAAGTGTTCCATCCCGAGGACAAGAAGGTAAGGCTAAGAGAACTCGAGGAAGAAAGTTTGAAACCTGACTTTTGGAGCGATCAGAAAAGGGCTCAGCAAGTGAACAGGGAAATACAAAGGACAAGGAAGATCATTGAGGATATGGAGCGTATCAAATCACTGTTCGAAGACATAGAAGTTGGTATCGAACTTGCTGAGGAAGACCCATCGATGCAAGAGCATCTTGAGGAGATCATCGAGGAAGTCGCAAAAAAGATTAGGGAATTCGAACTTGAGCTAATACTCAACGGTAAGTTCGACTCATCGAACGCGTACCTTTCTATCCATCCAGGTGCTGGTGGAACGGAATCGCAGGACTGGGCTTCGATGCTTTTGCGTATGTACATGCGTTGGGCGGAAAGAAAAGGATTCGATGTCGAGATAGTTGATTACCAAGAAGGTGAAGAGGCGGGAATAAAAAGTGCGACGTTATACATCAAAGGTGACTTTGCTTATGGATACTTAAAGTACGAAAGAGGAGTGCACAGACTTGTAAGAATATCTCCGTTTGATGCGAATAAAAGAAGGCACACATCCTTTGCTTCCGTTAACGTGCTCCCGGAAATAGAGGACGACATAGATATTGAAATTAGACCGGAGGATTTGAGGATAGACACCTACAGGGCTAGTGGTGCTGGTGGTCAGTACGTTAATAAAACGGAGTCTGCTATAAGAATTACCCACTTGCCAACAGGTATCGTTGTAACGTGTCAGACGGAAAGGTCACAGCTTCAAAACAGGGAAACGGCTATGAAGATGTTGAAGGCAAGATTATACCAGCTTGAGTTGGAAAAGAGAAGAAAGCAGATAGAACAGATCCAAGGCGAGTTGAAAGACATCAGCTGGGGCAACCAGATTAGGTCCTATGTCTTCCAGCCTTACACGATGGTGAAAGACCACAGAACAGAAGTTGAAACGGGAAACATAGAAGCGGTGATGGATGGGGACATAGATATGTTCATAGAAGCTGAGCTTGTTTACTACGCAAAATTAGGTTTGAACGAATAGTGCGGTGTTTTTGCTTTTAACAAGACTAAAGGGGTGGGGTATGTGAACAGACCAAAGGTGTTTGTCGTGACGTCTGGAAAGGGCGGTGTGGGTAAGACAACCTTCACCGCTAATCTTGGCTGCACTTTGGCCAAGATGGGGGAACGCGTGTGCTTGATCGATGCTGACATAGGCTTGAAAAATTTGGACGTGGTCCTGGGGTTGGAGAACAGAATCATTTACACGTCTTTCGACGTTGTAAATGGTACAGTTTCAGCAAAAGAGGCCCTTGTTAAACACAAACAGCTGAAAAATCTTTACTTGCTGGCCGCCTCGCAGGTTGCTACAAAAGAGATGATGTCACCGGAAGATATGAAACGAATAGTTCAAGAACTATACGATGATTTTGATTTCATACTAATCGACTCTCCTGCAGGCATCGAACGTGGTTTCAGGAATTCCGTTGCGCCAGCAGAAGCTGCGTTTATTGTCACGACACCGGAACTACCGGCGATTTCCGATGCGGACAGAGTTATCGGTTTACTCGAAAACTACGGTTTTAGCGAAGACAAGATGTACATTGTGTTGAACAAATTCAAGCCCCACATGGCGAAACGTGGCGATATGCTTGATAAGACAGATGTTGAAAAGGCGTTGGCGATGAGAATAATAGGAGTTATCCCCGATTCGGAAGAGGTTATAATAGCCACAAACAAAGGTATTCCAGCTGTGCTTGAAGATGGTGTCGTTATCGGGAAAAGTTTTGAAAATATTGTAAAAAGAATCAAGGGGGAAGAGGTACCTATAGAAGAAGACCTCAAGGGTACCTCCAAAGGGTTATTATCTTCTTTACTCTCCGTGTTTAAGAAGAGGTGATTGTGATGTGGATTATCGACATATTCAGAAAGAAAAAACACAAGAATACAAAATCACCGAAAGAGGAAGCTGCTGAGAGGCTGGAAACAATGCTTACCAGAAGACGAGAAATAGTCAAAATGATACCCGTGGAAGAGTTCGAGGCAAATTCAGAAGAGATTAAGTATGCTGTTATTGAGACCATTTCAAGAAAGTTCAACATACCACCGGAAAAGGTGAAGGTGGACTATCATGAGCAGAATGGTTATATCGTAATTGTGACGAACGTCAATTTCAAGTAAAATAGAAATCCGCTGTAAGAGAGGCGAAGGCATTTGAAAAAGGTTGTAATCACCTTGGTTATGGTAGCACTGACTTTGCTTTTATCCAGCTGTGCATTCTTGCTTAGTAATGTTCTCTCAGGAACAGGTAAAACAATCTATACTTTTTATTTCTACATGAATGGGCTCCCAGATGAAGTCATGCGAGTCCTTGAAGATGTGAATAGGGCTGCCAGTATTGGTATTGTCTCGTTTACTCATGAAGCAACTGTAACAATCGATAGCCCTTTTGGAATGTTGAGGACGTCTACAAACATCTTTGGTGTTATGATTGACAAATATGAAATAGCGTCAACACGCAAAGATAGCTTAACTTTCTCATCAAACCTAGTGCTAAGTTACTCAACCGATACAACGTTGCCTGCCACTACCGTTGCGATAGTCTTTCCAAGCAAAACCTACAACGTACAAGGTGCTGATGAATTCTACGTTGTTTATGATTTCACTTCGGACGGTTCGGATGTTAAATTCATCAAAAAGTCAGAGGGATATATATTTGAGATCCGTACTAAATCCCGTGAGTTTGTGGAAGTGTACGATGTATATGCAAGAAAGACTTACAGACTGTTCACCGAAAGTGTCTCAGGAGTGTACAAGGCATTTTTTATTGCTGAGAAAAATAAGTACTACACTATCAAAGCTGTCGAATCTGTACAGCAAAAAGATGTTTATAGTTTTCCAGAGAAAGATGGAGAGATTGTTGATTTCACAGGCTGAACTTAGTTTCTCAAGTTTTTCATCCGTCTACTTAAGAGGTGTCTGCGTTTGAAGGTAGAAAGAAAAAAGCGGAAGGAAGATAATATTCTTCTTGTACTTCTTATTGTAATCTTCATCGTCTTCTTAGCGTATTTCCTAACTAGTTTTCTGCGGTACATCATGCTCTCCAAAGAGCTCAAAGAATTAAAACAGGCTTATGAAACGGAGAAGCAACAGATTTTGGATAAAGAATCAACACTTCAGAAATTGAAACGTTTGGCGGAAGAAAATGATACCGCGAACACTAAGGAGGCAAGTGGAATAACAAATGGTCAATGAAATCAGAAGTACGAGCCAAAAAGAGATAGGTGTTGTCGTCACCACTTCCCACAATCCGTCCAAAGAAGCTGTTGAGCTGGCGAAGAAGCTCTCTCAAAATTTCAAAGTTCCTTATTACAATCGCCGCCACCTATCTGAAAGGGTGAAAACCGGAGAGATAAAGATTTACTACGTTGTTGACAACAACCTACAGCTTTCCGTAATTGCTCCAGCTGGAAGATTGTTCTTCCATCCTGGAATGGCCAAGATACGGATGGAAAACTATAAGAGAGATGGCAGGGACTTACTTTTAGAAGCGTTGAGGCCTTCTTATGAAGATATCATCTACGATGCAACCTTTGGTTTAGGTATGGATGCGGTGTTTATGGCACATTTTGTCAAGCAAGTTATTGGAACGGAAGTATCGGTTCACATATACCGCGTTGTCTCCTATGGGTTGAGTAACTATAAATCAAAGGAGGAATGGATAAACGAAGCTGTAAAGAAGATAGTTCTGTTCAACGATGATATGAAAGATTTTATAAAAAGGCAGCCTGACAAATCTTTTGATATAGTTTACTGCGACCCGATGTTTGAAAACCCAGTTTATGAAAGTTCGGCCCTTAATCCCCTAAGACCTCTTGCAAGTTATGATACGATAGATACAGAAATTGTTGAAGAGATGATAAGAATTGCAAGAAAAAGGGTAGTCATCAAGACGCTCATAAAAGATAGCCTTTTGGAAAGGCTTTCTGTAAAGTTTGATAGAGTAATTACCAGTAAAAGAAGCGGGCTTATCTACGCATGTGTGGATTTAGATAGGTAGTCGATTAATGTTTGAGACATACAAGGGAGGTTGCAAGCGAGTATGGGATTCTTTGATAAACTAAAGGAAGGACTCAAAAAAAGTAGAGACGCATTTTTTAACAAAATCGGTCAGATACTAAAAACTAAGAAATTTGACAAAGAGACTCGGGACGAGATCGAAGAGCTACTAATTTCTGCCGATGTTGGAGTTGAAGCTACCGAATATATCCTTGACAGACTCGAAGAGATGAAACCAGAAGATGCGTTTGGAGCCTTGAAAGAGATTTTAATTGAGATTCTTTCGAAGGATAATAGACTGAACATTCCGAATGAGAAGCCTTTTGTAATCAGCATGGTTGGGGTGAACGGTTCTGGAAAGACAACAACGTGCGGGAAGCTGGCGTACATGTTTAAGAGCGAGGGAAAGCAAGTAGTTCTTGGCGCATGCGATACATTCAGAGCGGCCGCAATAGACCAACTGAAAATTTGGTCAGAGAGAAGTGGGGCTACGTTTATCGCACATATGGAGGGAGCGGATGCTGGAGCTGTAGCCTTTGATGCTGTGAACCATGCCATTTCCAAGGGGAAAGACGTTGTTATTCTGGATACAGCTGGCAGACTACACAACAAAAAACACCTTATGGACGAACTCCAGAAAGTGCACAGGGTCGTCCAAAAACTCATACCATCTGCACCTCACGAAGTGCTTTTGGTCATGGACGCTGTGACGGGTCAGAATGGTTTGCAGCAAGCGAAAATTTTCAAGGAAGTTGTTAATGTAACAGGCATAGTGCTTACAAAACTTGATGGAACTGCGAAAGGTGGAATTGCAATTGCCATTGCAAAAGAGCTTGGCATACCAATTAAATTCATAGGCGTGGGAGAAGGAATAGAAGATTTGAAACCGTTCGATGCCAAAGACTTCGTGGAAGCCTTATTGGCAGGAGATGAAGTTAATGAGTCAACCGCCACTGCTGTATGACAAGAGATATAGATGCCCAATATGTTCAAACGAGGCTGTTTCGAAGAAAGTTTTCACAGACAAAATTAGAATTAAAAGATACGACGAAGACATGAAACCAAATTACGAAGGAGTCAATCCACTGTTGTATTCTGTCATTGTATGCCCACACTGCCATTATGCCGCCTTGGAGCAAGATTTTGAACAGCCGGTGTCTCCAATTTACATGGAAGAACTAAGGAAAGTTCAGAACGAAATAAGAATACCTGAAAATGTTTCATTTTCACAGGAACGAGACCATAGGACAGCCATAATTACTTATGCACTTGCAACGCTATTCTACAACGCAAAGAGACAACCATGCAAAGTTGCTGAGATGTATCTGAGGATGGCATGGCTTTACAGAGAATTATCAGACGAAGAAAACGAACTTAAAGCACTTGCGAGAGCTTTGGTGTATTTTGAAGAGTGCTATACGAAAACAAACTTAGACACTGAAAAAGAGCCGGTGGTGTTATTCTACCTTGGGGAGATATCTTACAAGCTTGGAAAAGTCAGTGAAGCAAAAAAATGGTTTTCCGAGCTCGTAACCAGATATAAGAATATAAATTCCTTTTATGTTAAGGCAGGGAGAGACAGATGGCAAAGTATAAAGGAAGAACTAAAATAAGCATCTTAAAGCTATCTTCTGTGTTGCTATTTTTATCCCTTTTGCTATTGATTTACTCCTGCATGCCGATAGGAAATTACCTGGAGCTTTCCATGCAATTGCAAAATATTGAAGAGCGTGTCGAAAAAATTGAGAAATTGAGTACTTCTCAGAACGTTAATACTGTTCAATCACAGCAGATTCAAAAAATGCAGAACCAACTTGTGCAGATTACAGATTCCGTTTCCAAACTCGAAAACTCTGTCGGTCAGTTACAACAGAAAGTTGCGACTATTGATAAAGTTCAGGCGTCTTTGGAACAGCTATCAAAAAGAGTCGAAAAGGTCGAAAGTGTTAATGGCAGTAATAACAATGCGATAAGCGACTTAACGAAGAAACTTGCTACTGTTGAGAAAAATGTGACTACGGTACAAAGTAGAGTGGCTTCTTTGGAAAACCAAATTAAGCAGATTGATAATCTTCAAAAAGGTATAGATTCCCTCAGCGCACAAGTTAGAAATATCCAACAGAACATGCCTCAAAAAATAAGCCAAAGCGATATTGAATTTCTCAAACAGTTGCAGCAACAGATAATTGAGTTAAAAAGCGCACTTCAAAGTACGGATCCAGCAACTTTACTAAAACTAAACACAGGTTATATCTACTATATAGTGAAGTCGGGTGATAATCTCTCATCGATAGCATCGGCTTATAAGGTTAGTTTAAACTCGTTGATCAGTATTAACGATATAAAGGATGCGTCGAAAATAAGTGTTGGTCAACTGATCAAAATCCCAGTCGATGACCCAAAAAATTACGTGCGCGTTCCTGTGAAGATACAGCCCACAGATATACTTTCTTACCACGGTCAGGAAAGAAATGGTGTAAAAACCATCGGTATGGACATCTACGCAAAAGGAAAGGATATATATCCCATTCTACCGGGTAAGGTGCTAAACGTTGATAATACTACAGTGACTATCGATCATGGTAATATGATAATGGCGATATACGGTGGGATAAACACTTCGCTCAAACCGGGCAATTTTGTCAGCGTTGATAAACCAATAGGTCAGTGCATCGACGTATTCCACTTTGAACTCTACATAGATGGTGAACCAAGAGACCCTCTTAGGTTGTTCACAGAATACAAAGGCATATTCACTGTAACATTCTACTCCGAATGGGACGATGGTAAAGTTCCAATTCACCCTACGTTTAGGATAGCACGAAATGGTAGGGTTCCCCAACAATTTCTGACTATAGCCGTTGATCCAACGGTTATCCCTCTTGGTTCACTTGTTTATATACCGACATTAGCTAATGTGGTCTTTATCGCCGAGGACACTGGTAGTGCGATAAAGGGCAACAGGATTGACGTCTACGTAAGCGATGTACGACTCGCGTTGAATAACGGAATTACACCACATCCTGTTTATATAATCAGACCAGAAATAAATAACTGAACCGGTGAAAAGGAAGGGTGATATATTGGCTATCACAATGAAGAGTGAGTACGCGATAAAGATAATGATATTAATAGGCTTAGAGAATAGGCGTGTAAACGCACGTGAAATAGTTAAGAGATGCCGAGCGAAGTTGCCGCTTGAGTTTGCGGAAAAAATTCTGGCAGACCTTGCAAGAAACGGCATACTGAAAGCTTACAGAGGAAGAGGCGGTGGTTATGAACTCGCAAAAGGCACCGAAGAGATAACGGTCTACGATATCGTTACTGCTGTGGATAACCCAACTGATGCCATTAAATGCTTTGTCGATGTGGACCCAACTCAAGAGAGTCCTGAGACTTGCACGGTTAACAAAATCTGGGAAGTCGTTTTGGAAAAAATGGAAGACACGCTTAAGAGCATTAAGCTCAAAAATTTGATTGAAGATTACAAAGCGAGGTGCAATATTTGAGTACTGGGTTCAATAAAAAAGGAGTCAAAGTAGGTGTTTTACTTAGCGGTGGTGTTGATAGCGCGGTTGCGCTGTATTTGCTTTTGAAAGAAGGGTACGACGTAACCGCTTATCACATGAAGACTGTGAAGGATGAACTTTATATAACCAAAGAAATAAAACACAAAGTCTGCTGTAGTCCATCTGATACATTCGATGCCCAGATGATTGCGAAAAAATTCGGTGTTCCGTTTAGGATAGTTCATGTCGAAGATGTGTTCAAAGAAAAGATAATAGATTACTTCATAAACGAGAACCTTCTTGGACGGACCCCGAATCCCTGCTTTTTCTGTAATGAATACATAAAGTTCGGTGTTGTCATGGATATTGCATTAAGAGATGGAATGGAGTATGTGGCATCCGGACACTATGCAAGGATAATAGATGGTCATTTGTACAAAGCAGTTGACGAAAGTAAGGATCAGTCGTATTTTTTAGCTTCAATCAGGAAGGAGAAATTAGAAAGAATAATTCTACCAAACGGGAATTACACGAAAGATGAGATAAGAAAAATCGCTCAACAGCAGGGCATACATGTTGCTCAAAAGGTAGACTCCCAAGATTTATGCTTCTTACCTGACAACGACTTGAAGGCGTTTTTCAAAGATGCCGGAATTGAAGTCAAACAGGGAAATATCATTACAACCGACGGGAGAATTATCGGAAAGCATGAAGGATTACCATTTTACACGATAGGTCAAAGGAAACTCGGTATAGCCGCTGGAAGTAAATTTTACGTGAGGGCCAAAAACGTTGAAGGCAATTTTATTTTAGTTGCTCCAGTTGACGAGCTTTACGACAAGCACATGGTCGTTTCTGATTTAAACATATACGACGAATTGCCAAATGAGTTCCGAGCTACTGTGAAGATACGAAAAAAGTTTAAAGAGGTGGGTTGCACAGTCAGGTACGAAAAGGAAAAAGGTGGAAGGCTCTTTGTAACGTTCGATGAACCAACTTTCGCAGTAACACCTGGCCAGATCGCAGTCTTCTACGATGGTCCAAAGGTGGTTTGCTCGGGAGTAATTCAGTAACGGAGATGAACACACTCTGCCAGCATGAAAACATGGCTGAAATAACAAATAATCAAGCTAATGTGGGAGGGGATTTCCTTGATAGAAGTTATGATATCCAACGAACAAATCAGGCAACGCGTAAAAGAACTCGGAAAGGAAATTACAGAATATTACAAAGACAAAACCGACACACTCCATGCTGTGTGTGTTTTGAAAGGTTCAATCCATTTTTTTAGCGAGCTTGTGCAGAATATAGAGATGAACGTAGAATACTCGTTTATTCAGGTCTCCAGCTACTCTGGTGTTTCCTCAACGGGACGTATTAGGGTGAAAAGCTGGATAGATGAGCCAATAGAAGGAAGGTACGTTATTGTAGTTGAGGATATTCTCGACACAGGACTGACACTTTCGTATATACTTGAATACCTGAAGAGGTATCGACCAGCGGACCTAAAAGTTGTAACGTTGCTGAAAAAGCTTGGCAGAACTCCTCAAGTTAATCCCGACTTCATGGGTTTTGAGATAGAAGATAAATTCGTAATAGGTTACGGGCTTGATTACAACGAAAAATACAGGAATCTACCGTACATAGGATGGGTAAAGGGAGATATTAAGTGACATGAAAAATGTACTCTACGTGTTCGTAATATTCATAGGAATAGCTGCTGCACTTTTCGTATCAACGATCTGGATAGAGATGTTCCTGAGGATATTTTTCATACCGACGGAGGACCCCGTCAATATTCTCGTTTTGGGATTAGATAAAGACATTGGTGGGACAAGGCGTACCGATGTTATACTTGTCGCAAGCATAGATCTTGAAAAAAAGAAAATGCTGCTCTCCAGTATCCCGAGGGATTTGATGATAGATGGTAAAAAAATCAATGCCTATTACCAGTCAGAAGGGCTTGAGAAATTTAAGAAAAGGATCGAACAGCTTACAGGTATGAGTATAAATAGGTACTTCATAGTAGATTATGATATCTTCAAATTCCTTGGTGACGAACTCGGACCAATCGAGATTTTTGTCGACAGACCAATGCATTACAAGGATGTTGCTCAGAATTTGGAAATCGACTTCTCACCTGGTTATTACAAAATGAAAGGAAAAGAACTGCTTGCGTACTTACGTTTTCGAAAAACTGCAGAAGGTGACATAGGAAGGTTGGACAAACAGAGGGTCATAATAGAAAAGTTAGCCCAAAAAGCTCTGCAAAAAAACGTCTTCGCACTAACTGAATTGTATAAAGAGGTAAAAAAGCGGACGGAGTTCAACATAGAAATAGGTGAAGTCGTTTACATCCTTTCGAAAGTAAAGAATGGCTTCCAAATTGAAAGTGTTCCATTTCCGTTTTACATAGGTGAAGATGGTAACTTGTACATCGACGAATCTAAGATAGAACAGTATCGTGCAAGCTTCACAACAGGTGAGAAAAAATTAGAAGAAAAGTACAGGTTCTACGTTATAAACAATACAAAAGACAGAACGATAAAATTCGGAGGCAAAATTGAGAATCTTTTTTCTTCAAAAGGGTACAAACCCAACAATATATTTTACGAAGGTGTAGATGTAAACATCGAGAAAAATACGGTGTTGATACTTCGAAAAAACGAAGGACTTAAAAAGTACATCGACAAACTAATCGAGGATGTCTTTCCACAAACCAAGTTCGAAGTTGTTTACGTCGAAGATAGAATCGATTACGTATCTAAGTACCTTTCTATCATAGGTGAGTTAACCAAGAGTGGTAAGAAAGTTGTCTTCCCCATAGACTTCATAATAGTGCTAAAAAGCGACTTGCAAATTTAAGAATCTATTGCAGAGGTGAGAGGTTTGCTAAAAAGTAAGAGAATCTTCTTTACCTTTCTAAGCCTGGTGCTTGTGATATATATTAGCCTTGGATATTCACAAACTAACTCTCAATCGGTCCTAACGAAGTCAGTTGAAAATGGTATCAGTGTTTACAATTTCATTGAAAAACTTGCCGGAAGCCGCAACTACGACGTAAGTGCGTCGCTGACATTTGATATTATGGATGGTCAGTCACATAAAAAGATAACATTTTCCTTTGATATGGTTGTTGAAAACCTTGAGAACTTCGTTTTTTATTTGAAAGCTCCCGAAGTAATTAAAGACATAGTAATCCAGTATGACTTAATCTCGAGGAGAGTTGAATACAAATACAAGAATTTTAAATCAACGGAAAACATATCCTCAAACGTTTCACAAGTGGGTGATGTACTTACATCGATAACCGATTTCCTCTCAACACCTCTTTTTGATGTGGTGCACCAGTCGAATTATGTTGAGTTCAAACCAAAGAACGCAGCAATTCTTGCGAGATTCGGAGTTCAACCGATAACAGTCAGGCTTTACACAGAGCGCGACCTTCCAAAGAAGATAGAGATATTGTACGAAAGAACTGACGAAAAGGTGGTTTTGGAGTTCAAGAAATTCATAATAGGATAGTTTCACCTGTCCTAAGATTTCAGAAGAGGGGGAACGGAGATGCTTAGAGCATTCTTACGAAGAGCTCTCGTTTTTTACTTACTCACACTAATAGTGTTTGGGTTTGCGTACTTTAACTTTGGAGTCGGATACAATTATGGAAATTCGCCGAACTGGGTCTTACGCCTCGGATACGAGGAGAGCGGATTCACACTGAATGCTGACTGGACGGTAAACAAGCTTTGGAACATTTACGGTGGTGTATATTTTGGGAGCGATTTAGGTCTTATCGTGGGACCAACTATTTACGCAACATACGATTACAGTGATTCTGAGAACGCCTTTTCTGTTGTATACGGTCCCGTTGTTGGACTTACGAACAAACAACTATCCATCCAAATCGGGTATCTAAGCGATTTTAGAAGTATTGCAGACATATCCGATGCCGTGTTTGCAAGCTTAAGGTTCTATATCCCAGACCCACCAGGCATGAGGATGAAGGACAAGCTTTACGTGGAAGCACTATATTACAAAGGCAACTTCAAAATAGTTATAGGTTTGTTGGAACCGTATTTTTAAGACATTTTCTATGTTTATAATACTTGAAAACTTTCATCGATGTGATATAATAAACCTTGCTGATACATGAGAATAAGTTTGCCGAGGTGGCGGAATTGGCAGACGCGCATGACTCAGGATCATGTGGGGTCACCCGTGCGGGTTCAAATCCCGCCCTCGGCACCAGATATTAGTTCAGCAAGGGTCGGAAGAAACCGACCCAAATTTTTTAATTATGCACTTTTGGCGGGTGGTATTTTGACGAACGTAAGGTTTTACGACTACAATGTCCTTTGTGGAAAGGCTGGAGAAGTCAGGGGACATCTTGTTGAACTCATAGAAAGGGGCGAAAAGCTCTTTGTCGTAACGCTAAATAGCCAGATTTTCCTAAAAGCAGAGCAGATCCCTGACTATAGAGAGGCGTTGGAGCATGCTTCTTTTCATCTTCCAGATGGAGCGGGAGTTGTTTGGGCGATAAAGAGGCATTGTGGTGTCGATACAGACAGGATACCTGGCATTGACACAATGGTTTATCTTTGCAAAGAAGCGGTGGCTAGAAAGTGGACGGTCTACCTGTTAGGCGCAAGACCTGATGTTATACCAAAGACCGCCGAGAATTTGAAAAAGCAGGGTGTAAACGTTGTGGGTTACCACCACGGCTACTTTGAAGACCAAACGCCGGCTGAGGAGATTGAAAGATTAAGACCTGACCTTTTGTTTGTTGGAATGGGGACTCCCAGACAAGAACTCTGGATACACCAGCACAAACACCTTCCGTTCAAACTTGCTATGGGTGTTGGTGGCAGTTTTGATGTTATCGCGGGCGTTAAAAAACGTGCACCGCAACTATTCCAGAAACTACGTCTTGAGTGGTTCTACAGATGGTTGAACGAACCAATCGCACGAGCTCGCGTTCCGGTTGATGTTGCAAAATTCTTTTTCAAGGTGGTTCTTGATGGAAAAAATGGAACTTGTAAAAAGGTACGTTAAAGAACTTATTGACTCCCCTGTGAACCTTGTTGGTTTCAAAGACTTCAATGAAGCCTTCCATAATCTTTACATGGATTCTGTAATTGCCGTAAAACCAGAAGATTTGGGTGCTGAATTTTTGGATGTGGGCACTGGCGGCGGTGTCCCTGGTGTATTTCTTGCTATAGAATTCGGCGCTAAAGGACTTCTGATAGACAGTGTATGCAAAAAAATAGACTATGTGAAAAAATTGTGCGAACAACTGGAAATCAAGAATGTTGAATTAATGTGCATCAGAGCGGAAGAACTGAAAAAAGCTGGGAATTTTAGAGAACATTTTGACAGCGCAGTGTCAAGAGCGGTCTCAAAGATAGCAACGGTTTTAGAACTCACCGCACCTTATGTCAAAGTTGGAGGAAAGGTTCTACTCTACAAAGGGCCAGGTTATACAGAAGAGTTGGGTCAGTCTGTAAATGCCATGAAAGAACTTGGTGTAAAATTGGTCGAGACGAGAAAATACACTATTTTAGGCAAAGACAGATTCTTTCTTGTCTTCGAAAAATTCGCTCCAACACCGGAAAGATATCCTAGAAAAACGGGAATTCCTGAAAAAAGACCGATCAGATAAAAAAACAAACGTCAAACCAAAATCCCCGAGGTATACTTCTATTGCCTCGGGGATTTTTTGTGGTATAATTACTTTTGAGAATATTCATTCAATGAATGAAAAATCTATTCAAAAGGCTGCGAAGGAAGGAGAGGAGTGTTTAATGAACGGCAAGAAGTTGAAGATGGCACTTGTTGGGTGTGGAAGAATAGGCAGTTCCAAGCATGTGGAAGCGATAGTAAAGAATTCTGATACTATAGAAGCCACTGCAGTTTGCGATGTTGTTTTGGAAAAAGCTGAGAAATGTGCCCAAAGTATAGAGGAGAAGGCTGGGTACAAACCGAGAGTGTACAAGAAATACGAAGATATAATAAATAACGAAGAGATAGATTTTGTTGCAATTGCAACAGAGAGCGGTTATCATTACCAGATTTCGATGGATTTTCTGAAAAGCGGTATAAACGTGTTAGTTGAAAAACCAATGGCACTTTCAACAAAGCATATGGATGAAATGATTCGTACAGCAAGAGAAAAGCATTTAAAACTTGGAGTATGTTTCCAAAATAGGTTTAATCCTCCTATTGTGGAGCTAAGAAAGAAAATAGAAAGTGGTGCTTTTGGTAGAATCAATTACGGAGTTGCAGCCATCAGATGGAATAGGGACAAGAATTACTATGAGCAAGCTCCGTGGAGAGGAACGTGGCACCTTGATGGCGGTTCCCTGATGAATCAGTGCACGCACAACATCGACTTGCTCCAGTGGATGCTCGGCGGGGAGATTGACGAAGTGTACGGAGTGATCCGCAATTTCCAGCATCCGTACATCGAGGCGGAAGACTTCGGTGGTGCAATTGTTAAATTCAAAGATGGTAAGGTGGGAATCATCGAAGGTACATCGACGATTTACCCAAAGAATTTAGAAGAGACACTTTCTATATTCGGTGAAAAAGGTTCGGTTGTGATAGGCGGGCTTGCAGTTAACAAAATTCAAGTTTGGAAATTCCCTGAAGAAGAAGGTCATCCGTTTATGGACTTACCTGACCCTGATACTGTCTACGGTTTTGGTCACGTGCCACTTTACAGAGATTTCTACGAAGCTATTGTGTACAATAGAGAGCCTAAGATTCCCGGAGAAGAAGGAAGGAAAGCCGTTGAGATAGTGCTTGCGATTTATAAATCTGCCATGGAGAACAAACCTGTCAAATTTCCATTCGAGTTCGATTCAACTCAAATGAAAGGATGGAGAGACCAATATGTTGTGCGTGGTTAAAGAATTCACGTTCGATGCTGCACACAACTTGGTACAGTATCACGGTAAATGTGAAAAGTTGCATGGACATACTTATAAACTACAGATCATCGTTTGTGGGGAGAAAGATGAGGAAGGGATGGTCATTGATTTCGTTGAGCTCAAAGAGATAGTGAAAAAGGAAGTACTGAACTATTTAGACCATGCCTACATAAACGAAATAATACCGCAACCGAGTGCTGAGAACATAGCGGAATGGATATGGGACAGGTTAGAAAAGCACCTCACAACGGAGAGGTACAAGCTTACCGAAGTAAGACTGTGGGAGACACCGACATCTTGGGTAGTGTATAGGAAAGAATAGAAAAAATGGCACCCTTCGAGGGTGCCATTTTTGCGTCATTTCGGAGTGATTATGCCAATTTTTCCTTTTCTTCAGCAGCGTGTCTTGGCGTTTCTTCGTATTGTATGTTTGCAAATATTTCAAATCCAGTTCCAGCGGGGATAAGCTGACCTACGATGACGTTTTCCTTGAGACCTTTGAGTGTATCAATCGCACCTTTGATGGCTGCATCTGTCAGTACTTGTTGTGTTTGCTGGAAGCTTGCCGCACTGAGCCAACCTTCGTATTCAAGTGATGCCTGTGTGATTCTCAGTAGTTTCCTTCTGTACTTAACCGTTTCCTTTGGCATTATCTGGTAAACTTCTCTTTCTTTGTCGTGGTTGATGATTAGTACATCTTTTACATTGTATTTGATCAGCTGTTCTAATAATTGTTCTGTTATTTCGTCTCCTTCTTTTGCAAGTTCTACGATTTGACCTTCTTCGTTCTTTATAAGGATGTGCCTTGCAAGTGTCTTACCAATAATGCGCTTCCTGTTGAGCTCTATCCTTGCGTTACCTTCCATTATCTCTTTGTTGACTTTGTTAAGAAGTGTAATTGGTACAAGGTCACCTGGTAAGAAGTCTGTATCACCTGGTTCAATGACTTCTGCCTTATTGAGCATCTGCCTGATTATCAATTCGAAGTGTTTGTCGTGGATATCGACACCTTGCTGGACATAGACCTTCTTGATTTCTCTAAGCAAGTACATTGCCGTGTCTTCCACTCCGAGTTCTTCAAGCACCTTTCTAACTTTCAGAGAACCAGTTGTAAGGGACTGACCCGGTAGGACTTTCTGCCCAATGTTTACGTTGATTCTTACCCTCGACGGAACAACGTATTCGTGTATTGAGCCAAGCTCGTCTTGTATGTAGATCTTCTTTGGTTCATCTTGTGAAATGTCGACTACAATGCCCTTGACTTTAGAGAATATACCTTCTGGGTCTTTCGTCTTTTTCCTTGCCTCGAAGAGTTCTTCGACCCTTGGCAAACCTTGTGTAATGTCCGCCGTTGTCGCGATACCACCGGTGTGGAACGTTCTCATTGTAAGCTGGGTACCTGGCTCACCGATGGACTGAGCTGCTACAATACCTACAGATTCACCGACACTCACAACTTTATGGTTCGAAAGGTCAAGACCGTAACATTTAGCACAGACACCGTGCTCTGATTCACATGTGAGCGGTGACCTTACGTAAATTTCTGGTCGAACAATGATACTATCTATATTGTTCTCCTCAAGCATCTTTGCAACGGTTACGTCTATTTGTTCTTCTTCAACGGCAAGTTGTCTCTTCCTTTCTTTGTCCCATACGACTTCTTCTGCAACAACGTTTCCAACAACCGGGTAGAGCTTTACCTTTACCGTTTTGATTCGTGCATCTCTTAGCTTTTTGATAACTTCCCAGTTGAGTTCACTTTCCGCTGGTAGTACCTCTCCTCCGAGGTCAACATCTTCTGCAAGTTCTGCGTAGACTTCAGGGATGTTCATATTGGACAGATCAAAGATTTTTTCTTCAACAACAGGTACTCTCTTTTTGTAATTAGACAAGAACTTCGCATCTTCGTCAAGGATTACGGCATCTCTCTGATAGACCCTTCCAGTTTCTGGATTGACGAGTATATTACCTGTTCCTGGTTCGTAAACATCTTTTGCCAAAAGTCTTCCGAAGATGAAATCTTCTATCTTTTCAACAACGAAATTGTCAGAGCTCTTCAATATAGCTGCCCTTACACCTTCGTGTGTTCCACAGTCTGGTTGAGTTATCACAACGCTTTGGACAACGTCAACGAGCCTTCTTGTTAGGTATCCTGCAGAGCTTGTTCTTAAAGCGGTGTCAGCGGAACCTTTCCTTGCACCGTGCGTACTGATGAAGAATTCAAGCACCGACAGACCTTCTCTGAAGTTAGAAAGAATCGGAATTTCGATGGTCTTACCGGACGGGTCAGCCATAAGACCGCGCATACCGGAAAGTTGCTTAAGCTGGTCTTTGTTACCCCTTGCTCCAGAATCGACCATAATAAACACTGGGTTAAATGGATTCTGGCCAAGGTACTTATAAGTTTCTTCTTGCACTATATCTGTTGCTTTCGTCCAAATCTTTATCGTTTCCTTGTACTTTTCTTCATCGCTCAGCAAACCTTCTTCGTAGAGTCTTTCAATTTCTTCTATCTTCTTCATTGCTTCGGCGATGATTTCATTCTTCTTCGGTGAGATGAGGAAGTCTTTCAAACTGACCGTCAATCCTGAAATCGTTGCGTAGTGGAATCCGAGCGTCTTTATATCATCAAGCAGATCTGCAGTTCTGTCAATACCGTGTTTTTTGAATGTCTTGTAGACAACGTCCTTAATCCCGTTCTTACCGAATGTCTTGTTGTAATCTTTGAGTTCGTCCGGAAGAATCGAGTTGAATATCACCCTACCGAACGTTGTTTTGATGACTTTATCGTTGATTTTCACAAGTATCGGCTCGTGTAGTCTTATGTGGCCAAACTCGTACGCGATCTCTGCCTCTTCAGGAGATGCAAACTTCCATTTGATATCTTCTGGCTGGACTTTGTCGTAGTTCTTATCAACCATAGTCAAGTAATAAACACCAGCGACGATATCTTTTCCAGGCATCGATATTGGTTTTCCGTGCGCTGGCGAGATGATGTTGTACCTTGAAAGCATGAGTAACCTTGCTTCAGCTTGTGCCGCTGGCGAGAGCGGTAGGTGAACAGCCATTTGGTCACCGTCGAAGTCAGCGTTGAACGGCGGACATACCAATGGATGCAACTGGATTGCGTTACCTTCTATTAATTTTGGTTCGAACGCTTGAATCGACATCCTGTGTAGTGTTGGTGCCCTGTTGAGTAGGACAACCCTTCCTTGAATCACCTTTTCGAGTTTTTCCCAAGCTTTTGGATCTTCTCTTTGGAGTTCCTTTCTGTATTTCTTGACTTTTGTCTGTGTTGTTTCGGCGTTTTCTTCTTTCGAGAGCTCGGCGATAACAAACGGTTCGAAGAGCTCAAGCGCCATCTTCTTTGGTAAACCACATTCGTGTATCTTCAAATGAGGACCAACAACGATGACCGCACGACCGGAGTAGTCTACACGTTTACCGAGTAAGTTCCTTCTGAAACGACCTTTCTTTCCTCTGATGAGATCAGTGAGTGATTTCAGCGGTCTTCCGTTCCTGTCTGTGTACGCTTTTCCTATCTTCCCGTTGAAGATAAGGTTATCGACGGCTTCCTGAAGCATACGCTTCTCGTTCCTGATGATGACTTCAGGCGCGTTCATTTCGTACAATCTCTTAAGTCGGTTGTTTCTCATTATGACCCTTCGGTAAAGGTCGTTGAGGTCCGTTGTTGCGAATCGGCCGCCGTCTATCTGGATCATAGGCCTGATTTCTGGTGGAACAACTGGCAGAACGTCCAGCACCATCCATTCTGGTTTTGTTCCACTTTCCATAAGGTCTTTGACGATTCTCAATTTCTTCAACAATTTCTTAGCTCTTACACTGCTCTTTGGAACTTTATTGAGCTCGTTCTCGAGGTCGGTTTTCATAACTTCGAGGTCAAGTTGCTGCAGTAATTTCTTTATAGCTGCAGCACCAGTTTCTGCTTCGATTTTTCCTGGGTATATCATGCTGTAAGCTTCGTAATCTTGCTGGGTAATGATCTGGCCTCTTGTAATTCCTGTTTCCTGCGATATCTCTGGATCGATGTACGTTACAACCATTATTGGTTTATCGTTTTCCACTTGCTCTTCAACAACGAACATGCCGTGGTAGTGTTGGCTGAAAATTTTGTATTCTTCAATAGAAAGCTTTTCATCTTCAAACAAGAACCTGTCAGCGATGACATCGCCTGCTTTTACCATTTCTCCGTCTTGTACGTATATCGTTGCACCTTCGAAAACTGGGTACGTCTTCGAGGATTGGACATTTTCGATATATATCGTACCTGTTGTAATTACTTCGTATGTTCCATTATCAATAGGCCTAAGGTTGAGATTTCTGCTGAATTTAACAGTTCCAGAAATTGGCGCAATTAAGCGTGGCAGCACTGTTTCTGTGCTCAGCTGTTGCCCTTTCTTGACTTTATCGCCGTTCTTTACCAAAGCTCGTACACCGTACGGTAATGTGAATGTGATAGGCGTATTCTTGCTTGTTGGAAGTGGGTTCAACGTGATTGTTTCCGAAACTTCGTCGACTTCTACAGTTCCATCAAATGGTGCGAAAATGGCGTCAACCCTTTTTTCTGGAACTATTTCGTCTCCTTGGTTGACAAAATCACCATCCTTAACCTTGAGTTCCATGCCACTGTAAACACGCAATTCGGTTCTTATAACGTTCTTTATTGTGATCCAGTAGATATCTCTGTCTGTGTGTGTTCTTTCGTGCTTTATCTGAACTTCTCCATCTATGTCGGCTACGAGTGGAGCTCTTGGTTCCTTGACGATGTAAGCGGGCGACACTTCAAAATCCCATTTTTTCTCATATATTTCATACTCTGTTTGGTTCAGTATTGAACCTTTAACAAACGGTGTATTCTTTGGGTCTGTGACTATCAAAACTCTTTCATTGACTCTTCTGCTACCAAAGTAAACGATGTTTTCTATGTCTTTCACGGTCATATCAAGTAACGTGGCGATGACGCTAGGTGTGTTCTTGAGATACCAAACGTGCGTAACAGGTGCAGCCAATTCGATATGTCCGAATCGGCGCCTTCTTGCATCCCTTGATTCAACTCTAACTCCACACTTTTCACAAACCGTACCTTCGTATTTCTTTCCACTGTACTTTCCGCAAGCACATTCGTAATCCTTCACAGGTCCGAAGATCCTTTCACAGAAAAGACCGTCCCTTTCCGGTTTGAAGGTACGGTAATTGATTGTTTCAGCCTTTTTGACTTCTCCACTTGACCAGCTTCTAACAACCTCTGGAGATGCCACCGCCACTTTAACTTTTGCAATTTTCCTCTTGAAAGAAGAACTCATTCATTTTCCCTCCTCTTAACGTCGGGTGAGAAACCACGCAAACTTAATAGAACCAAAAAAATCGGTACGCTGCTTTACATTTTCTCGATATCTATCTCATTACCGTGCTCGTCATAAACACGCACGTCAAGTGCAAGACCTTTCAGTTCTCTCACAAGGACCTTGAAGCTCTCTGGTAGACCGGGTTCTGGTAAGTTCTTACCTTTCATTATCGCTTTGTAAACTTCCGTTCTACCCTTGATATCGTCACTCTTGACCGTTAGCATTTCGTTCAACGTGTAAGATGCTCCATACGCTTCAAGTGCCCAAACTTCCATTTCACCAAACCTTTGACCACCGAATTGAGCTTTACCACCGAGTGGTTGCTGGTGTATCAGTGAGTACGGTCCTGTTGCCCTTGCGTGGATCTTGTCCCTTGCGATGTGGATGAGTTTCATGATGTACATATAACCGACGAGCACTGGTGAATCGAACTCTTTACCTGTTCTTCCATCCCTAAGGATGACCTTACCTGATGGATTTTCCGGATCATCACCGTGGTGTAGATTGAGACTTTCACGGACTTTGTAAAGTTCTGGCAGTATTTCATCTTCTTTAGCACCGTCGAAAACAGGTGTAGCAAAGTGCCTGTTTGTCAATTTTGCTAACCATCCAAGAGAAGTTTCAAGTACCTGACCGATGTTCATACGTGATGGAACGCCCAATGGGCTCAGGACTACTTGAACGGGTGTTCCATCCGGCAAGAACGGCATGTCTTCTTTTGGAAGAATCATCGAAACGACACCTTTGTTACCGTGCCTACCTGCAAGCTTATCTCCAACTTCGAGTGGTTTCCTCGTTGCCAAGTAAACGCGAACGAGTGTATTCACGCCAGGACCAAGGTCACCAACTTCTTCTTTATGGAAGATGTGGACTCCGATGACTCTACCTTCGACACCGTGTGGGACTCTGAGTGACGAGTCTTTGACGTCTTTACCTTTTTCTCCAAACACGGACCTCATGATCTTTTCTTCCGGTGTCGCATCGCTTTCGCCATTTGGTGTAACCTTACCAACGAGGATATCCTGTGATGTAAAGTATTTCTGCTTACCAACGTATGCCCCAATTCTTATAATTCCGTTTTCATCGAGGTTCCTCAGATTTTCCTTCGATACATTCGGTATTTCTGCGGTGATTTCTTCTGGACCGACCCTTGTTTCTCTGGCTGTTGTTTCGTAAACTTCGATATGCACGGATGTAAATGTTTCTTCCTCAAGCAGTTCTTCACTCACCAATATAGCATCTTCGAAATTGTAACCTTCCCATGGCAAGAACGCAACAAGTACGTTTTTACCGAGTGCGAGTTCGCCGTTATCGGTTGCTGGTCCGTCCGCTATTGGAGACCCCTTCTTCACAAAATCTCCAGCGTTAACGATGGGCTTCTGGTTAATGCATGTATCTTGGTTTGACCTTACGTATTTCAATAATGAGTACTCGTCTAATACCGGTTCTCCCTTCTTGTCGTAAAGTGGATTACCATTTTCATCTGTTCTGTGGATGACGATCTTTCTGGCATCGACTTTCTTAACGATTCCGTCATGTCTTGCCAAGACAACGTGACCGGAATAGATTGCTGCTGGGTATTCCATACCTGTTCCGACAAAAGGAGCTTCCGATTTGATCACCGGAACAGCTTGCCTTTGCATGTTGGAACCCATTAATGCGCGGTTAGCGTCGTCGTGTTCCAAGAACGGTATTAGTGACGTTGTAACACTAACTATCTGCTTTGGCGATACATCTACAAAGTCAACTTCATTTCTGTGCACATATACAATTTTTTCAAGGTATCTAACGGGGACTTTTTCTTGCAGTATATTTCCATTTTCGTCCCTTGGAATTGTCGCTGAAGCGATTCTGTAATTTTCTTCTTCATCTGCTGCAAGGTAGACAACCTCATCTGTAATTCTACCGTTGACGACCTTTCTGTAAGGTGTCACGAGGAAACCAAACTTATCAATTGTTGCGTAAACGGCAAGAGAGGTGATAAGACCTATGTTACCACCTTCTGGTGTTTCGATAGGACACATTCTACCGTAGTGTGAGTGGTGAACGTCACGAACCTCAAACCTTGCCCTTTCCCTTTTCAATCCACCAGGACCAACTGCCGTTAACCTTCGTTTGTGTGTCAATTCGGCGATTGGGTTGACCTGGTCCATGAACTGCGAAAGAGGGTTAGTTGCAAAGAAACTGTTAAGAGATGCAACAACATTTCTCAAGTTAATCAAGCTTGGAATTGATATCTTGTCGAGACTCGTGTAGGTAGCGAGCTTTTCTTGAATCTGATGGACAGATTTCGAGAAAGCCCTTTCAAATTCTGAACCGATAAGTTCACCGACAGTTTTGACTCGCTTATTTGATAGGTGGTCTTTCGTATCAAGTGTCTCTGGATGCTTTTCAACTTCAAGGAGCATCCTGACAACCAAGATTATATCCATCGGTGTAAGTGCATCCGAAGATTCGGAATATTCAACGTTCTCTACGCTCTTTGGGTCTCTTCCTTCTATTTCAATAAGGTATCTTCTGTACGTATTTGTCAATTTCTTGTTCATTTTGTACCTACCGACTTCGGTAAGTTCAAATCGTTCGGGATTGAAGTAGAGGTTATTCCAGAAAGACTTTGCCGCGTTGTATCTGAAAACTTCACCGGGGCGCAATTCTTTGTATATTTCCATGTACGCCCTGAGTTCGCTAATATTTTCCTCAATTGGCATTTTCAGACGTTCTTTAAGCTTTAAATATGTTTTATGTATGTACTTGTTCGCAACCTTTATCTTATCGATTCCGTGTTCTCGGAATATTTCAACAAGTGTTGGTGTCAGTACTGAACCTTTCTCAGCAAGCATTTCCCCAGATTTTGAAACAACGTTTTCGATAATTATTACTCCCTCTGAATGTTTCAGAGCGTAGTCATCTTCAACATCTATGTAACTTGGGAAGAGAGAGAGGATATCTATATCGTTTTGATAACCAAGAGTCTTTAATACCAAGAAAAGATTCAGCTTTTTCCTTCTATCGATTCGTGCGTACAAAGTCTCATCGTTAAGGTTAAGCAATACCTCGAGCCACACACCTCTCACTGGCAAAAAGTGAGCTACGTATATCGGTTTTGCGCCGATGTTCTTGGTCGGCTCCTCGACAAAATAAACGCCAGGACTCCTGACAAGCTGACTGACAACGACTCTTTCGACGCCGTTTATGACGAACGTCTGATTTTCTGTCATGATTGGGTAATTTCCGAGGCTAACTTCTTCCTCGCGCATTTCTCCAGTCGAAAGGTCCGTAACTCTAACTGTTGCGAAGAATGGAGCGACGTAAGTGAGAAGGCGTTGTTTACACTCCTCAACGGAGTGGATAGGGTCGCCTACGCGGAAACCAACGAACTCGAGGCTGAAGCCCTTGTCTCTTCTGCCCTCCGTCTTTACTGAGGTTATTGGGCTGAACTTCTTGAGGATGCGCAAAATTCCATGGTCCAATAACTCCTTGAAGGATTTATGCTGGATTTCTACGAGGTTAGGGACATCGATGACTTCGTCAACTCTTCCGAAGGAGTACCTTATCCTCTTGCCCACGTGATAAGTTTTCAATCTGATCACCTCTTCCTAAAGTGTCAATACAGAATGGTTGGATATTACAAACAGTGAGGGGTCGAAAGAACTGGGTGTATAAATAAAAAACGCAGGGTTCTACAGAACCTGTTCGATACTGTGTCTTTTGAAGATTTTGGGTTTGTTGTGGCTTGCTCACTCATTCCATATCTATCTTATGGCAGACAATAATACCGCAATTATATATTAAACCATAAAAACCCCGCACTGTGTAGTACTGTGCGGGGTTTGATACACAATATTCTTAGTTTTGAAAAATATGTTACTTAATTTCAACTTCTCCGCCGACTTCTGCGATTTTCTTCTTAATTTCTTCTGCTTCTTCCTTCTTAACGCCCTGTTTAATGAATGCGTCTGGTGCACCAGCTTTTTCAACAAGGTCTTTTGCTTCTTTAAGGCCAAGTCCTGTGATTTCCCTAACAACTTTGATAACTTCAACTTTCTTCTGGCCGAAGCTCTTGAGGAGAACGTCAAATGTGTCCTTTTCTTCTGCCGCCGCTGCTGGAGCTGCTGCCGCTGCTGCTACTGGCATTGCTGCCATAACTGGAGCTGCTGCGCTAACGCCGAATCTTTCTTCAAGCATCTTAACAAGTTCTGCGAGTTCTGCAACTGTCAATGACTCAATAGCTTTTACGAGTTCTTCCAATGTCATAATATCCACCTCCTAGTAAGTTTAACAAATGTTCATAGTGTTATTGACTCATAACAAACTTTGGAATTACTGCTTTTCTTTTTGCTCTTTGATAGCGTTAAGAGCGTAAAGTACACTTCTAAGCACACCTGCGAGAGAGTTGACAAGTCCGCGAATAGGTGCTTGGATGCCACCAACAACCATTGCGAGAAGTTGTTCTCTCGATGGAAGTTTGGAAAGGTTTTCGAGCTGGTCGCCCGCGAAGAACTTTCTTTCAAGGTACAGACCTTTGCAGGTAGGTACTCCTTTGTTTTCTTTCACAAAGTTGTAGAATATCTTGATGGCTTCAACAGGATCTGCTTCTCTGTTCACGTAGAGAACTGCTGTTGGTCCAAAGAAGGAGCCGTCGTGACCTTCGATGTCATACTCTGCGTTCTTAAGAGCCATCTTCAAAAGTGTGTTCTTAACGACTGTAAACCTTGCATCGTTACCCAACTTCTCTCTCAATGCTCTTCTGAGCTTTGTCATCTGAGCGACGCTTAGCCCAGTAAAGTCGGCGAAAAGCACCAAGGAAGAATTCTTAAACTCTTCGGTCAACTCACTTACAAGTTGTTCCTTCTCAGGTCTTTTAAGCACGTCGTCACCTCCCATATCAAATAAAAAATGCCTCTTTTCGAGGCATAACGGAGGGGAGCACACCACTAAAAAGAGCGCTAATGCGCTGAACCGGTGTCTTATCCCTTCCGTGCCTCCTGCAGGCGCCCTTTTGTGAGGGCTTTATTTGACCTGCAATCTACGGCAGTTTCAATTTAAGGACTACGCTTATTCTACCAGACTTTTCTCATCTGTGGTGAACAATGAGTTACATCTGTGTAAAAGAATACAACTATCGAATGATGCGTTTCAAAGGCATCGGTGTGTCTGACAACCAGACATCGACAACAATTGTATTTGTTTCATCCATAGTTGTTGATGTAGAGTATTTTTCTACATAAAGCCCTGTACTGTTTATCCTTAAAGCAATATTTGTCGATTCGGCAAGTTCCTTGAGTTGAGAAATGTTCCAGCCTGTGATATCCGGAAATGTTGTATAAATTTGCTTTCCAGAATTTGATAAGTGATTCTGGTAATCTTTCAAAGTTAGAACCACTTCTTTGAAGAACGGTGCTGCGACAACGCTACTCAGTTTTTCCGTTTGAGGTGAATCGACCCATACCATTATTGTGTAAGGTATATCCAGGACAGCTTGCCCAACAAAGACTGCAGTAACATCTTTTTTCTGGTTTTTCTGTGCGGTACCGGTCTTTCCGTATATCTCTATTCCATCTATCTTTGCGTTTATTCCTGTTCCTCTTTCAACAACATCTCTGAGCATCTGTTTAACAACATCTGCAGTTGATTTGGATATCACTCGCTTCTTGGTAACCTCTTTTCCTTCATCAAGCGTAGGTGAAACATAGATTCCGTCGTTCACTATCGTATTGAAGGCAGCGAGCAGCTGAACGGGGGTTACACCTATGGATTGACCTATAGCCATAAACGCCCAATCAGCTCTGTACCACTTGTCAGGAGTATTAAGCTTTCCTGGAATTTCACCTTGCAATTCTATTCCCGTTTCCTTTCCAAATCCAAAAGATTGAAAAACCTCGTAAAGTTTTTCTGTTCCTAGGGAGTCAACAATGCTTTTCGTGGTAAGCACGGAAACTACGTTGCATGAATGGACCAATCCATCGTACAGATTTATATCCTTGTGAACCTCTAAGTCTTTGATTGTTAGGTTTAAACCTTCGATAGGCTTTACATACCCGGGGCAGTAATATTGAGTGTTAGGTTTCACAAGTCCTAATTCAATTGCGGCTGAAAATAGGATAGGCTTGATAGTGGAACCAGGTTCTATATATCCCATGTAATAGGTAGGCCAACTTTGTGTGGTTAAAGCCGCTCTTACCTTTCCTGTGTTGCTTTCCATTACCAGGACACCGACTTCTGTTGCTTGCTTCTTCTCTTTGTATTCTTGAGCCAAAGTGTAAAGTTGTCTTTGAAGTTCACTATCTATAGTAATACGGACATTCTTTCCGTTTTCAGGGTCGATTTTCACAGAACTTAGAGGTTTCCCAAAGACCCCCGAATAAGTGATTGAAATGATACCATCTCTTACGGGTCGCAAGATTTTATCAAAGTACGCTTCAACACCACTTATTCCGTGCCTCTGGTCTGTCTTACCAATGATAGCGGAAAGTCCAAAATCCGACAAGGAAATACGTCTTTCCTCAGGAACAATTGCAACGAACCTCAGAAACTGTGTGGGAATTTTTTTTAATGCTTCTTGTCTGCTACCGACTACGCCAAGTCGTAAAATGCTTCTCTTATCGATTTCACCGAGTTGTTCCGTCACGCCAAAAGCGTTGAGCAATCTCAAAAAATCTGGCGATTTCTTGAACGCGTTACCAGAAAAACTTCTGAGGTAGTTTAAATCCAAATAGACTCCGTAAACAACCTCGCTAGTAGCGAGCAAACGCCCGCGGGAATCGTAGATATTTCCACGTAGCGCTGGGATATGACTCCTGACAGCGTACTGATTTGTATATATATTTGTATAGACCTTTATAAGTAAAATAGCTACGAACAGTGAAATTGTTATTAACACCAGTCTGTAACGATGACTACTTCTGCTCAATTTATTACATCACGCCCTAATACAATTTTTGCGATCTGCATATCCAAGACTTCACTGTGCTGCCTTAAATTCGATAAACTCTCTTGGTACATCTCAATTTGCCTTGACATCTCCGCTGTCCTTAGGTTAAATTGGTACGCACTAAGAATCAACCCAGCAAATAAAAACCCAGCAAAAACATACTTCAGAACTCGAGAAACAGCCTTCTGTTGTTCTTGCAAACCCTCAAGTTCCGCTTCTCTTCGCTTACTTCTTACAAGCGTCATACTCTATCCCCCTCCGCTCCGCTAAGTTATAAGACAACGTGAAATTAAGGACCCGCTAACAGAAACGAGAAAATAAGCCTACGTAATTTGGCTCATTCCCGCTTCGCTGAGTGAATATTAGAGAAATAGAAAAGCAAAATAAATACCTCCAATACCGGAAGAAAAAACGATACCCCACTTCGCTCTAAGCTAGTTGACCGCTTTACGTTTCCCGCTCTTGTTAAGGATACAGATTACCAAATCAAACTCTTTTAGCTACCCTTAGCTTTGCACTTCTTGACCTTGGATTCTCCGCTAGTTCTTCCATACTCGGTGCAACAAAATCCCCAATTGGTTCTAATCTTGGATCATTTTTGAAGGTGTGTTTTACCAACCTGTCTTCCAAAGAATGGAACGATATAATAGCAAGTCTGCCACCTGGTGTTAACAGATCAGGTGCAAACGAAAGGAACTTCGCTAGATTCTCAAGTTCTTTGTTTACTTCTATACGAATTGCTTGGAAGGTCTTAGTTGCGAAATGACGCTTCCGACTATGAATTTCCTTGTATGGTAGAGCCCTTCTAATGGCTTCTACCAATTCTCTTGTCGTATTTATAGGCCTGCTATTAACGATAGAACGGGCTATTCTTCTGGCGAAACGTTCTTCGCCATAATTGTAAATAATATCGGCTAATCTATCCTCAGGGTAGGTATTAACAACGTGGTGGGCGGTTAACTCATTTTCGAGGTTCATCCTCATATCGAGAGGCTCGTCTTGATTAAATGAAAAACCTCTACCTTCACCTTTGAGTTGGTAGGTAGAAACTCCTAAATCAACAAGAAGTCCATCAACACTATGGACTTGTAGTAGGTTAAGCAAGACGGGTAAATCCACGTAGGAGAATTTGAAGAGCTGAACATTGGGGTAGGTTTCCAAATTTCGCTCCGCTATCTGTAATACTTCACTGTCAACATCTATTCCTATGACTCTACCACCTGTCTCCAATATCCGCTCCGCTATCGCTCGAGTGTGTCCACCTTCCCCTACCGTACAATCCACATACACCCCGTCCGGCTTCCATACCAAGTTGTCCACAACTTCCTTCAGCAATACCGGGATGTGTCGTTCACTGTAAATCCTATTCATGCTTCACTCCGCTCCGCTAGTTTAGAAAAAGACTACTTACATTGTAGAACAAAACATGTGAATTTTGCAATTTTTTCGGAAAAAATGCACTGTTGTCAAAACGTGTATTCAAGCCAATTATAGAACATTCGAAGAAATATACTTAAGTATAGTAAAATTTAACATTTCTTTAAAATGAAAAACAGGAGGGTTGGAACTTCTATGCCCTCCTGTCTTATTTCTCTCAAGGTTCAACAATTCTCTATAGTGTTATCCTAGTTCCTGTCAATCCTTTCAGGGCTTTATCAAGAACCGCCATATCAGTGATCAGACATTCTCTGCCAGTCGAAGTTACAAAGTCTATAGCTGCTTCGATTTTTGGTCCCATACTGCCAGATGGGAACTGTCCTTCTGCAAGGTATTTCTTCGCTTCTTCCACTGTAAGGTGATCAAGCGCTTTCTGGTCAGGCTTGTTGTAGTTAATGTACACCTTTTCAACACCGGTTAAGATTATAAGTATATCTGCATCAATTTCCTTAGCCAACAACGCACTTGCTCTATCCTTATCTATAACGGCTTCAACACCTCTTAGTGTTCCGTTTTCTTGGATCACAGGAATTCCACCACCACCAGCTGCTATGACGATAACGTCTTTTTCAACCAATGTTCTTATTACATTCTTTTCAACAATATCCAACGGAATTGGTGATGGAACGACACGCCTCCAGCCACGTCCGGCATCTTCTTTCATGATCCATCCCTTTTCTTGTTGCAACTTTTCTGCCTCTTCTTTTGAATAAAATGGGCCAACTGGTTTGGAAGGTTTTTGGAAACCGGGGTCGTTCTTGTCAACGATAATTTGTGTAACGACAGCAGTTATTTCTCTTTCCATACTCCTTTTTCTAAGCTCATTACCAAGGGTCAATGCTATCATGTAACCAAGACTGCCTTGTGTTTGTGCATCATTAACATCAAGTGGAAATGGTGGAATCACGTGCTTTGCTAATTCTTGCTGAACCAGAAGGTTTCCAACTTGTGGTCCATTTCCATGAGTTATGACAATATCGTACTCGTCAAGCATAGAAACTAAGAAATGTGCTGTTTCTGCAAGGTTCTTCATCATGTTTTCTGCCGTTGCTTCTTCGCCAGGTCTGTTGACTGCGTTACCTCCGATTGCTACAACTGCCAGTTTTTTCATGCGTACACCTCCAAACACGGAATTTGTATATTAAATTTAAGATAGGGCTATCGCCAGCGCGATGGATGCAAATTTCGATTCGCTTGTATCAGCTCGTGATATGACGATGACCGGTGCTTTCGCTCCAGCTATGATACCAGCTATCTTCCCGTTTGCAAAGTAGACAGCGGACTTCCCGAGAAAGTTCCCACTGTGGATGTCGGGAACAACCAATATATCCGCATGTCCTGCGACATCTCCTTTCACGCCTTTTACTTCTGCTGCATAAACGCTCAAGGCGTTGTCTATTCCTAAAGGTCCATCTATTTTACAATTCTTAATTTGTCCTCTTTCGTTCATTTTCGCGATGATGGCAGCTTCAAGTGTTTCTGGCATGTCGGGGTTAACCGTTTCAACCGCTGCGATAAGTGCAACCCTTGGCATTTCATAGCCTAACTTTCTTGCAACTGCAACCACGTTCTCTATGATCTGGACCTTCTGCTCTAACGTAGGTTTAATTACCATACCACCGTCGGTAACGAAAATCAAGCGGTTCACACCGGGGACTTCTACAACAGCAACGTGAGAGAGCAACCTTTCTGTTCTAAGCCCTTGTTCTTTATCCAAGACAGCTTTGAGCAAAGTTGAAGTTTTCACGAGCCCTTTCATTACGATATGTGCTCTGCCTTCAACGACAGATTTCACAGCTGCTTTCGATGCTTCCTCTTCTGTTCGACAATCAATGATTGGAAAATCCGCACCAAGTTCTCTTAAATTCTCTTCAATTACTTCTCTCTTTCCAAAGAGGATAGCGGAAACGCCCAATTCCTTTGCTTCGATAACGGCCTTCACAGCTTCTTTGTCCTCTGCACCTGCGATTGCGATAACTTTTCCTTTACCCTTTGCCATCTCAATAATTTCAGAAAGTGTCCTTATCATCTCTTCACACCTCCGGCAGACTTTTCAATTACACTAAAATCTTAGCTGCTGCGCATATATAGGTCATGGCTAATAATGCTTCGAAAATCAACTTATAATCGTCGTGTACAATTCTGACTTTTCTACCATCTAAACGTTCGACGAGGGGCATTGAAGAAACAAGGTCAGCCCTGAGGGTATCGCTGAACTCTACGATCATTTCAATTGGAGATGAGAATCGAAAAATCTCAAAATCTTCCCTGGACTTTGTTGATAAAAGCTGTGCGCATTCCTCCAGTTCGTTCAGTAAACTCGCCACAGGTTTCATGATAGCACTATGTCTTCCAATGGATTTCTTAGTTTCTAGGTAAAGTGCCTTTGGCAGGACTTTCGAAGTTTGAATAACCACCTTATCGTCCCCAACTAAGCATCCAAGAGGAACTCCAAACAATCCGGCAAAGGCTGCGTTGATAAGTGCCTCGTTCATCTCCATACCATTTATCCAAATGTTGTGTATCGATGAACTCGAATATGTGTGGTCCATATTTGCATGCAACGTTCCTATCCCTGCGTGGTAGCCGAAAAATACGGTAAAATCATAAGACTCATCTATACCGTACATCATATAATACTGCCTGATTCCACCACTTACTAACGTGACGTTGGGAAATTCCTCGGTGAGCTCCCAGGGTATGTTGTCACCAGCTGCATGGGAATCGACTAGAGTTATCTCATTTCCATCTAACCCTCTCAAGAATGCCCTCAACTGTCTTAACATTTCTTCCTTTTTGTAATCACTACTTTTTTTATCCACATCATTCCAATTTGTAATACCGGCAAGACCTTCGTAGTCGAAAGATATAAATATTTTCTTTCTTGTTGTAGCCATGTCATCCACCCCTGTGAGTATTATAAAACAAAGTAGTCACTATATGAAGTCAGGCAAAAAAGAGCATACAGAAGCATACAAAAGCATACACGAGAATTGAACAGAATTAAAGAGCAAGTATGAACTTCCAAAAAATAGTGGCAATTTTCATAGTATACCTTGAGTGATTATTTCGAAATCTCTGAATGATTTATTCAAATAAACAATTTCTTAACAAAACTTCATAGACCATTCCTTGTGAGTAAAACATCATTCATGTGTTAACATAAAGTTTGTCTTGATTTTTAACATAGACATGTGAGATAATACTCAGTGCACAGCACTTTACCCCACCCCCCTTAATTTCATTAAGTTCATTTTCCTTTTCACTGCGCAATTCGAGGTGTGTTTATGGATGTTT